>CAWCFY010000001.1:0-786099 GCA_963795075.1 uncultured Actinomycetota bacterium
TCGGCCCCGACCCGCCAGCGGATCCCGGCCTCGAGGAAGCCGTCGATCTCACCGTCGAACACGGCCTGCGGGTTGCCGACCTCGTACTCGGTGCGCAGGTCCTTGACCATCTGGTAGGGGTTCAGCACGTAGTTGCGCATCTGGTCGCCCCAGCTGGCCTGGACGTCGCCGCGCAGCTCGTCGAGGTGTTCCTTCTCCTCGGCCTTCTTCAGCGCCGAGCAGCTTGGCCTTGAGGATCACCATCGCGCTGGCCTTGTTCTGCAGCTGGGACTTCTCGTTCTGGCACGAGACCACGGTGCCGGTCGGGATGTGGGTGAGCCGGACGGCGGAGTCGGTCGTGTTCACCGACTGGCCACCCGGTCCGCTCGAGCGGTAGACGTCGACCCGGACGTCCTCTTCGGGGATGCTCGATCTCGTCGGTCTGCTCGAGCACGGGCACGACCTCGACGGCGGCGAAGCTGGTCTGCCGCCGGCCCTGGTTGTCGAAGGGGCTGATCCGCACCAGCCGGTGGGTGCCCGCCTCGACGCTCAGCGTGCCGTAGGCGTAGGGCGCGTGCACGGCGAACGTCGCCGACTTCAGGCCGGCCTCCTCGGCGTAGGAGGTGTCGAAGACCTCGACGGGGTACTTGTTGCGCTCGGCCCACCGGGTGTACATCCGCATCAGCATCTCCGCGAAGTCGGCGGCGTCGACGCCTCCGGCCCCGGAACGGATCGAGATGATCGCCTCGCGGGCGTCGTACTCACCGGAGAGCAGCGTGCGCACCTCGAGCTGCTCGACCGACTTGTGCAGCTTGCCGAGCTCGGCCTCGGCCTCGGCCAGGGTCTCCGCGTCACCCTCCTCCTGCGCCAGCTGCGACGAGCACGACGAGGTCGTCGAGCCGGCTCTGCAGGTCCTCGTAGCGGTCCAGGTCGTGCTGCAGCACCGAGAGGCGCCCGGTGACGCGCTGGGCGTTGGTCTGGTCGTCCCACAGGTCCGGCGCGGCCACCTGTCCCCCGAGGTCGGCGATCTCCGCGCGCATGTCGTCGAGGTCCAGGACGGACCCGATGGTCTTCATCGTCGCCCGGAGCTGCTTGATCTCGGAGTCGAAGTCGGTGGCTGCCACAAGGGCAAGGTTACGCGTCAGTCGCCTGCCGCGGCGACCACGGGGTCGCGCCAGACCACGGCGGTCCCGTCCAGGACGACGACACCGTCCTGGTTGGTGATCGTGGTCGCGAGCGTGGTGATCGGCTTGTCGTCCCGCACCGCGGTCACCCGGGCCTCGGCGGTGATCACGTCGCCCGGTCGCACCGGGGCCAGGAACCGCCACGCCACCTCCACGAAGACGCTGCCCGGACCCGGCAGGTCCTCGGCGACCAGTGCGTTGAGCAGCGCCGAGGTCACTCCGCCCTGCACGACGATCGCCGGCGAAGCGCGAGCGCGCGGCGAGGTCCTCGTCGTAGTGCAGCGGGTTGCGGTCACCGCTGATCTCGGTGAACAGCTCGATGTCGCGCGCACCCACCGTGCGCGTACGCCGCGCGGACGTCACCCACCTGCAGCGTCATGACAGCAGCATGCCCCGTCGGGCTCAGCCGGGCCAGATGTCGGCGGCCGGCAGCCAGCGCTCCAGCGTCACCCAGCCGACGGCGTCCATCCAGACGAGGGTGAGCACCCGGCCCTCCCACCCACGGCGGTGCGCCGCCACTCCACCAGCAGGCTGGGCTCGCCGGCGACGTGGCAGTGCCGGGCCGGGCTCGGTGGGATGGCCGGGCCGGCGGCGTGCGGGTGGGCGCGGGCGCAGCATTCGGTGGCTCGGCGTGGCCCGCGCTGGCGGCGACGCGCTCGGCCATGGTGCCGTGCCGTCCGGTGCCGTAGCCGCCCTGCATCCCTGCATGATCCCACAGTCTTCGAACTGGTGCTCGATAGTGTGGGTGCCATGGCCGCCGCACAACGTCATACGATCCGGCCGCCCCGACGACCACCTCGTATGACGTCCCGGGGCCGCACCGCACAACGTCATACGATCCTGGCTGCCCCGACGACCACCTCGTATGACGTCCCGGGGCCGCACCGCCCAACGTCATACGATCCGGTTGCCCCGACGACCACCTCGTATGACGTCCCGGGGCCGCACCGCTGGGGGCGTCCGCGGCTCAGAACTGGGCGCGGGCCTTCTCCAGGGCCCGGGACAGCATCTCGATCCCCTCCCTGACCTCGTCCTCGCTGGTGGTCAGCGGGGGCACCAGGTGGAGTCGGTTGAAGACCGCCATCGGCAGCAGGCCCTCCTCCTTGCACGCGGCGACGACCGCACCCATCTCCGGGCTGCTCGCGCCGTACGGCGCCAACGGCGCGCGCGTCTCCCGGTCCGAGACCATCTCGAGCGCCCAGAAGGCGCCGGTGCCGCGCACCTCGCCGATCCAGTCGTGCCGTCCGGCCAGGTCGTGCAGCGCCGGGCCGAACACCTCGCGCCCGAGCCGGTCGGCGTGGCCGACCACGTCGTCGGTCACCATCGCGTCGATGGTGGCCACCGCGGCGGCGCAGGCCAGCGGATGGCCGGAGTAGGTGAGCCCGCCGGGATAGGCCCGCTCGGCGAAGGTCCGGGCGATCGGGTCGCTGATCGCGACGCCGCCCAGCGGCACGTAGCCGGAGTTGACGCCCTTGGCGAAGGTGACCAGGTCGGGCACCACGTCGTCGAGCTGGAAGCCGAACCAGCGACCCGTGCGGCCGAAGCCGGCCATCACCTCGTCGAGGATCAGCATGATGCCGTGCCGGTCGCACAGCTCGCGCACACCGCGCAGGTAGCCGGGCGGCGGCACCAGGATCCCGGCGGTGCCGGGGACCGACTCGAGCACGATCGCCGCGATCGTCTGCGGGCCCTCGAGGGCGATCACCTGCTCGAGGTGGGCCAGCGCGCGCTCGCACTCCTCGGCCTCGGTGGTCGCGTGGAACTCGCTGCGGTAGAGGAACGGACCGAAGAAGTGCACGGTGCCCGCCGTGGCCTGGTCGTTGGCCCACCGACGCGGGTCCCCCGTCATGTTCATCGCGAGGTGGGTGCCGCCGTGGTAGGAGCGGTAGCGCGAGAGGACCTTGTGCCGCCCCGTGTGCAGCCGGGCCATCCGGACGGCGTGCTCGTTGGCGTCGGCCCCGCCGTTGGTGAAGAACACCCGGTCGAGCCCGTCGGGCAGCAGACCCGTGATCAGCCGTGCGGCCTCCGAGCGCGCGCCGTTGGCGTGCGACGGCGCGACCGTGCACAGCCGGGCCGCCTGCTCCTGGATCGCGGCCACGACCGCCGGGTGCTGGTGACCGAGGTTGGTGAACACCAGCTGGGAGGTGAAGTCGAGGAACTGGCGTCCGTCGGCGTCCCAGACGTGGGAGCCCTCGGCGCGCGTGACCACCATCGGGTCGAGCGCCGCCTGGGCCGACCAGGAGTGGAACACGTGCGCGCGGTCCTCGTCGTAGGCGTACTGCGGGTCGCTCTTCCAGGACTCGTTGCTGAGCGGTGCGGAACTCATCGTGACGGTGCCTCTCAGCTGTTCTGGGGGAAGCCGAGCTCGAGGCCACCCTGCGGACGGGCGGCCGGGTCGGCCCACCGGGAGGTGACCACCTTGCCGCGGGTGAAGAAGTTGACGCCCTCGACCCCGTGGGCGTGGCTGTCGCCGAACAGCGAGCGCTTCCAGCCGCCGAAGGAGTAGTAGGCGACCGGCACCGGGATCGGGACGTTGACGCCGACCATGCCGACCTCGATCTCGTCCTCGTACTTGCGGGCCGCTCCCCCGTCGTTGGTGAAGATCGCGGTGCCGTTGCCGTACTGGTTGGCGTTGACCAGCTCGACGGCCTCGTCGTAGCTGCCGACCCGGACCACGCTGAGCACCGGCCCGAAGATCTCCTCGGTGTAGATCGACATCTCGGGAGTGACGTGGTCGAACAGCGTCGGGCCGAGCCAGAAGCCGTCACGACCGCCACGCGCGGCCACCTCGCGGCCGTCGACGACGACCTTGGCGCCGGCGCCCTCACCCTGGCCGATGAAGTCGGCCACCTTGTCGCGGTGCTCGCGGGTGACCAGCGGACCCATGTCGGCCTCACGACCCTCGGCGTCCTGACCGGTGGCCCCGGTCGTGCCGTCGCCGATCACGAGGGTGCGGGTGCGCTCGGCGATCCGGGCGACCAGGTCGTCGGCGATGGGCTCGACGGCGACGAGCACGCTGATCGCCATGCAGCGCTCGCCGGCGCTGCCGTAGCCGGCGTTGACGGCGGCGTCGGCGGCCAGGTCGAGGTCGGCGTCGGGCAGCACCACCATGTGGTTCTTCGCCCCGCCGAGGGCCTGCACGCGCTTGCCGGCGCGGCTGGCCTCGCTGTAGACGTACTCCGCGATCGGGGTCGACCCGACGAAGCTGATCGCCTTGACCGCGGGGCTGGTCAGCAGTGCGTCGACGGCGACCTTGTCGCCCTGGAGGACGTTGAACACGCCGTCGGGCAGGCCGGCCTCCTGCCAGAGCCGGGCCATCCACAGCGACGCGGACGGGTCCTTCTCGCTGGGCTTGAGCACCACGGCGTTGCCGGCTGCGATGGCGACCGGGAAGAACCACATCGGCACCATGGCCGGGAAGTTGAACGGGCTGATGATGCCCACCACGCCGAGCGGCTGGCGCAGCGAGTGCACGTCGACCCCGGTCGAGGCCGACTGCGAGTGCGAGCCCTTGAGCAGGTGGGCGATGCCGCAGGCGAACTCGACGACCTCCTGGCCGCGGCTGACCTCGCCGAGGGCGTCGGAGTGGACCTTGCCGTGCTCGGCCGAGATCAGCGCCGCCAGCTCGCCCTTGCGCTCGTTGAGCAGCTCGCGGAAGCGGAAGACGACCTGGGTACGCCGGGCCAGGGACGTGGCGCCCCATGCCTTCGAGGCGCGCTGGGCGGCCTCGATGACCCTGGTCGCGTCGGTGTCGTCGGCCAGGCTCACCTGTCCGGTGACCTCGCCGGTGGCGGGGTTGGTCACGTCGGCGGTGCGGCCGGAGTCCCCGGCGAAGGGGGCCCCGTCGGACCAGTGGGTGATGGCGTGCGGCATCGGCGTACTCCTGGTGGGGAACGGTGGTGTGTCCTCCCGATCATCCCTCGGTGCCACGATGATCGGCACCGACGATCTGTCCTGTGTACGCTGTCGAGACTGACACTTCGTCGGATTCCGGAGCGCACATGGCCCACCTCACCGTCACCGACGTGCTCGCGCTGCCCGTCGTCCGCGACGCGCGGCCCGAGGTGGTGGCCGGACACCGCGGCCTGGGCGGCGAGGTGCGCTGGGTGCACACCACCGAGCTCAGCGACATCGCCGGCCTGCTGCGGGGTGGGGAGCTGGTGCTGAGCACCGGCCTGGCCCTGCCCGACGACGCGCCGGGAGCCGGGGAGTTCGCCGTCAGCCTGGTCGCGGCCCGGGCCGCCGGGCTGGTGATCGAGCTGGGCCGGCGGTGGGACGAGCTGCCGGGCACCCTGGTCGGCGCCTGCGAGCAGGTCGGCCTGCCGCTGGTCGCGCTGCGCCGCGAGGTGCGCTTCGCCGCGGTCGCCCAGGTGGTCGGCGAGCGGATCGTGGACGACCAGCTGGCCGAGCTGCGACTCTCCGAGCGGATCCACGACACGTTCACCGCACTCACCCTGGCCGAGGCGCGGCCGTTGGAGATCCTCGACGCCACCCAGCGGCTGGTGGGCGCCACGGTCGTGCTGGAGAGCGAGCACCACCGGGTGATCGACTTCGTCGCCGGTCAGGACGACGAGGGCTTCCTCGACGACTGGTACGACCGGTCGCGGCGGGTGCCGACTCCGGAACGGACCAGCTGGGACGCGGCCCACGGCTGGTTGATCGCGCGCGTGGGGCCGCGGACCCGGGAGTGGGGTCGGCTGGTGCTCCACTCCCCGGTCGAGCCGGCCCACCACCACCACGTGGTCGCCGAGCGCGCGGCGGCCGCCCTCGCGCTGCACCGGTTGCACGCCCGTGACCGGACGACCGCGCTGCGGCGTACGCACCAGGAGGTGCTGATGGGGCTGCTCACCGACCCCGCCTCCAGCGAGACCCGTCAACGCAGCGAGCTGGCCGGGGTGCCGCTGGAGGGCCGCCAGCTCGTCGGGGTGACCGTGCGGCCGGTGGTGCGCGCCCGCCCGCAGCGGGGTTCGACCGCCGACGAGGTGTTGGCCACGCTGCTCGCGGCCTGCGAGGAGGTCGGCGTCCCGGCCCTGGTCTGCGTGATCGACGGTGACGTCCGGGCACTGCTCGCGCTGCCCCGGCGAGCGAGCGAGACCAGGGCGGTCGACCGCATTGCGGCGCACCTGGCCGGCCGCCACGAGGTGGTGGTCGGGGCCGGTCGCGCCCTGCTCGACCCGACCCGGGTGGACCAGACGCTGCGCGAGTCCCAGCACGTCGTCGTCTCCGTCCCCGAGTCCGCCGCCGGCCCACGGGTGCACCGCCTGGAGGACACCCACGTGCGCGGACTGCTCTCGCTGCTCTCCGACGACACGCGGCTGCGCACGTTCACCACCCGCGAGCTGGAGCCGCTCGACGACCTGTCGGAGCCCGACCGCGACACGATGACCACCACGCTGCGCGCGCTGCTCGCCCACCCCGGCAGCAAGTCCGCCGCCGCCGCGGCGGCCCACCTGTCGCGTCCCGCGTTCTACGGTCGGCTGGCCAAGCTCGAGCAGGTCCTGGGCCGCGACCTCGACGACGCCGAGACCCGGACGTCACTGCACCTCGCGCTGCTGGCGCGGGACATCGGTGGGGACTCGGCCGGCTAGGGCGACATCAGCGTCGCCAGGTCGGAGCCGAGCCAGGGGCGCCGTGCGCGGGCGCGGTAGGTTGAAGTCAGCCGAGAAACGGTGGCCGAGGAGGCAGCATGGAGTGGTGGGGCTGGTTGATCCTCGTCCTGGTGGTGGTCGCCCTGCTCGTGGGGGCGGTGCTCGCCGTCCAGGCGCGCAGACGTAGGGGTGGCGTGATCATCGACGGCTCCCGACCCGACCCGGGGGACACCCGATGAGGCTGATGCGCAGCTCGGACGTCGCCCAGCGGCCGGTCGTCACGCTGGCCGGCGACGACGTCGCCCAGGTCAAGGACATCGTGTACGCCGCCGACGGCGGCTCGGTCCGCGGCTTCACGCTCGCCGGACGCGGAGTGTTCGCCGGACCGCTCAAGGAGGGCCTCGCCTGGACCTCGGTCATGGGCCTCGGGGCCGACGCGGTCATGATCGCCGACACGGACTCGCTCGAGCCCATCGACTCGGTGGCAGGGAGCTCGCAGGGCGGCGCGGGCTCGCGCGGGAACATCCTGGGCTCGCAGGTGCTCACCGACGACGGGGTCGGGTTGGGCACGGTGCACGACGTGATCGTCTCCGTCGACGGTGTCGAGCAGTGCGACGTCGTCGGCTACGAGATCGAGGCGTCGGACCAGATGAGCAACCCCGGTGAGAAGGTGCTCATCCCGTTGCCGGACACGATGGCTGCCTCCGGGGAGCACCTGATGGTGCCGGCCAGCGTGAAGGACTTCGTCGGGCACGACCTCGCCGGGTTCGGGGCCGCCGTCGACCAGTTCCGCGCGCAGCTGAGGGGACAGCAGCGATGAGGTTCTCCGAGGCCATGGGACACAAGGTGGTCGACGCGAGCCGGGCCGCGACCGTGGGACGCGTCCGCAGCTTCCTCGTCGACCCCTCCGCGCGCTCCGTGGTGGCCCTGCGGTTGAAGAAGACCGACCACGGCGACCTCCTGCGCTGGACCGAGCTGACGGCCTTCGGTGTCGACGCGGTCACCGTCGCCGACTCCTCGGCGCTCATCGAGAAGGACGAGGAGCTGGAGCCGTTCCGCGGCAAGCGTCGCCGCCTGCTCAAGAAGCGCGTGCTGACCTCCCGTGGTGACGAGCTCGGCGAGGTTGCGGACGTGGACTTCGACCCCGAGACCGGCCGGCTCACCACGATCGTGCTGCGCGAGGGCGAGGACGTCAGCGCCGACCGGCTGGTCGGCGTCGGCTCCTACGCCGTCGTCGTGCGCACCGAGCCCGGCGAGGTCTGACCGACCGCCGACGCCCGCGGCCGTGCGGTCACGACCCCGCGAGCCGGAGCGAGGTGTAGCTCTCCTTGACGAACCGCAGATGGCTCCAGGTCTCGGCATGGCGAACACCCGGCAGGCCGCGCAGCCGGTCGAGCACGTCGACGAGATCCCCCGGTGTCGCGGTGCTCACCGTGAGCAGCACGTCGAAGCGGCCCAGGGTGCGAGCCACGAAGGTCACGTCCGGCAGCTCGGCCAGCGAGGCCGCGAGCTCCCGGGAGACGCCGTCGAGACTCAGCCCGACACCCGTGGCGCCGCGCCGCTCCCGGCCCGAGAGCCGCGCCACCGCACCGATGCGGACGACGTTGCCCTCCAGCAGCCGCAGCACCCGGCGCCGAGCCCCCGGCGCGGACAGCCCGACCGCCTCGGCGAGCTCGACGAAGGAGGCGCGTCCGTCCGCCTCCAGCACCCGGAGCAGGGCCAGGTCGGTGTCGTCCGGCTGCACCACGACCTCCCCGACCGGGCCGGCCACGTCCCGCAGCACCTCGGTGTAGATCAGCGTCTCGGCGGCGTCCACGCCCTCGACGCCCCGGAGCTCCGCGACGGCGACCTCGATGTCGCCGACGCCCGCCGCCCTCAGCTCCACCACGAGCGGGTACCGCCCGCTCGTCAGCGAGACCAGGGTGGTGTCGGGTCGCTCGGCCAGCGCGTCGGCGACCGCGGTCACCGGGCCGGTGACCGCGAGCGAGACGTGCGCGAGCACGCCGTGGCCGAGCACGGCCGGGTGGACCGCGCCGCGGACCTCGATGTGGCCCTCGGCGAGCAGCCGGTGGACCCGAGCCGCCGCAGCGGACCGGGAGAGCCCGATCCGGGACGCGATCTCCCGATGGGTCAGCCGCCCGTCACCCTCGAGCAGCCGGACGATCGCCTCGTCGGTGGGGTCGAGCACGGTCCCGACCAACTTCTCCGCCATTTCTTTACGCGCCTCCCCTCGGGCAGAACAGTCATGCAACACCCCCAAAGCCGCCCGGAAGACGGGTGACCGCCACGTGCGTCAGGCGAAACGGTACAGGTGGCTCCATCAGCGAAAACGAAGTGCTTGTGCCCTACCACAGACCCTCCTAGTGTGACGCACCTCATCCGCCGCCACACCTGGAGACCCGGTGACCACCACGGACCCGACCCCCCGCCCGCTCGGCCCCGTCGACAGCTCGACCACGCCGCGCTTCGCCGGGCCCGCGACGTTCGCCCGGCTCCCCCGCCTCGACCAGGTGGAGCACGCCGACATCGCCGTGGTGGGGGTGCCGTTCGACGCCGGGGTCTCCTACCGCCCCGGTGCACGGTTCGGTCCGGCCCACGTCCGGGAGTCCTCCCGGCTGCTGCGCCCCTACCACCCGGCCCTCGACGTCTCCCCGTTCGAGACCGCCCAGGTGGTGGACGCCGGCGACATCGCGGCCAACCCCTTCGACATCCGCGAGGCCATCGACACCGTCCAGGCCGCGGCCCTCGACCTGACCGGCGACGGCACCCGCCTGGTGACGGTCGGCGGTGACCACACCATCGCGCTGCCGCTGCTGCGCGCCGCGGCCGAGCGGCACGGGCCGGTGGCCCTGGTCCACTTCGACGCCCACCTCGACACCTGGGACACCTACTTCGGCGCCGAGTACACCCACGGGACGCCGTTCCGCCGTGCCGTCGAGGAGGGCCTCCTCGACACCGAGGCGCTCAGCCACGTCGGCACCCGCGGTCCGCTGTACGGCAAGAAGGACCTCGAGGACGACCGCCGCTTCGGCTTCGGCATCCTCACCTCCGCGGACGTCTACCGCCAGGGGGTCGACGAGGTCGTCGACCGGCTCCGGCAGCGGATCGGCGGGCGCCCGGTCTACCTCTCCATCGACATCGACGTCCTCGATCCCGCCCACGCACCCGGCACCGGCACCCCGGAGGCCGGAGGCATGACCAGCCGCGAGCTCCTCGAGATCCTGCGCGGGTTCGCCGGGCTCGACCTGATCGGGGCGGACGTGGTGGAGGTCTCGCCCGCCTACGACCACGCCGAGCTCACCGGGGTCGCTGCCTCCCACGTGGCCTACGACCTGGTCTCGCTGCTCGCCCTGCGCCACGCGGCCACCGCCACCGCCACCGCGGAGGACACCGCGGAGGACACCCGTGGCTGAGGCTCGCACCGGCGGTGACGTGGTCGTCGAGAGCCTCACCGCGCTCGGCGCGACCCGGGTCTTCGGCATCCCGGGCCAGCACGCGCTCGGACTGTTCGACGCGATCCGTCGCAGCCCGTTGACCTTCGTCTCCTCGCGCGTGGAGAACAACTCGGTCTTCGCGGCCGACGGGTACGCACGGGCCACCGGCGAGGTCGGCGTGGTGTTCCTCTCCACCGGACCGGGTGCGCTCACCGCGCTCGGCGCGCTGCAGGAGGCGTACGCCGCCTGCGTGCCGCTGCTCGTGGTGACCAGCCAGATCCCGCGCGCCGGGCTCGGCGGCGCCCGCAAGGGCTTCCTGCACCAGCTCGACGACCAGCAGGCGAGCGCTCGCAACGTCACCCGGTCGACGGCCGTCGTGCGCGACGCCGCGCAGATCCCCGGGACCCTGGCCGACGCGTGGGCGCTGGCGCAGCAGGCGCCGGCCGGACCGACGTGGGTGGAGATCCCCGAGGACGTCCTCCGGGGTGCGACCGACGTGCCGACGGTGACGGCGCTGCCGGCCGCACCGGCTACTCCCCGTCACCCCCGGCCCGAGGTCGTGGCCGAGGTGGTCCGCCTGCTCGGCGCGGCCGAGCGCCCGGTCCTGCTCGCCGGCGGCGGGGTGCGGCGTTCGGCCGGAGGACCGGCCGCCCTGGTGGAGCTCGCCGAGCGTCTCGACGCCCCGGTCGTCTCCACGCCCGGCGGCAAGGGCGCGATCCCCTTCGCCCATCCGCTCAGTGCCGGGTCGTGGATCGAGGACCGGCACACGACCGACCTGCTGGAGCAGGCCGACGTGCTGGTCGCGGTGGGCACGTCCTTCGGCGAGGTGACCAGCAACTACTACACGTTCGCGCCGCGGGGTCGCGTCGTCCAGGTCGACGCCGAGGCACGCGTCCTCGGCTCCAACCACGAGGTGATCGGCCTCCACGCCGACGCCGCCGCGGCGCTGCACGACCTCACGGCCGCCCTCGACCAGGCCGGACACGTCGCGCAGGTGGCGGTGCCGGGGTCCGAGCAGGCCAGCCGGCTCGAGGCGCAGGTCGAGTCGCGGCTCGCCGGGCAGGACCTCCGGGTCGAGCGCACGTTGCTCGCCGACGTGCGAGCCGCCGTACCCGCCGACGCGGACACGTTCTGGGACATGACGATCGCCGGCTACTGGGCCTGGTCCTGCTGGGACCCCGAGGAGGGTGGCTTCCACTCCGCCCAGGCGGCCGGCGGACTCGGTCTCGCGTTCCCCGCCGCCCTGGGCGCCGCGGCCGGCACCGGCCGGCGGACGCTGGCGGTCTCGGGCGACGGCGGCGCGATGTACTCCATCGCCGAGCTGGCCGCCGCCAAGCAGCACGACGTGGACGTGACCTGGCTGATCGTGGACGACGGCGGCTACGGGATCCTGCGCGACTACATGACCGGTGCCTTCGGGGCCGCCACCGCCACCGAGCTCGCCCGTCCGGACTTCACCGCCCTCGCCGCGAGCTTCGGGGTGACCGCCCGGGAGGCCACCCTCGAGACCGTCGGCGAGGTCCTCGCCGCCACGTTCGCGGACCACGGCCCGGCCGTGGTCGTCCTTCCCGCCCACCTGCGCATGTTCGCCCCCACCCACGGGGAGCCGTCCGGCCCTCCCGTCGCACCCTAGGAGTCCGCCATGGACATCGCCATCATCGTCGTCTACCTCGGCGCCATGCTCGCCTTCGGTTGGTGGGGCAAGACCCGCACCACCACCACGGACGACTTCCTCGTCGCCGGCCGTCGGCTCGGCCCGGTCCTCTACACCGGCACGATGTCCGCCCTCGTGCTCGGCGGTGCCTCCACCGTCGGCGGGGTCGGCCTCGGCTACACCTACGGCCTGTCGGGCATGTGGCTCGTCGTGGCGATCGCCGTCGGCGTACTCGTCCTCAGCCAGGTGTTCGCGGGACGGATCCAGCGGCTGCGGATCTACACGGTCGCGCAGATGCTGCAGCTCCGGTACGGCGCCGGCGCCACCCGCGCCTCGAGTCTGGTGATGGTGGCCTACACGCTGATGCTGTCGGTGACCTCGACCATCGCGTACGCGACCGTCTTCAACGTGCTCTTCGGCACCGGCCGGACGATGTCGGTCATCGTCGGTGGGGCCGTGGTGATGACCTACTCCGCGATCGGCGGCATGTGGTCGATCACCATCACCGACATGGTGCAGTTCCTCCTGCAGACGCTCGGCGTCTTCGTCCTGCTGCTGCCCTTCACCTGGCAGGAGGCCGGCGGCCTCGACGGCATCCGGGAGCGCGCGGGCGACACGGTCTTCGACCTCGGCTCGATCGGCACGGGGACCATCATCACCTTCTTCGTCATCTACACCTTCGGGATGCTGATCGGCCAGGACATCTGGCAGCGGGTGTTCACCGCACGCTCCTCCGAGGTCGCCCGCTGGGGCGGCACGGCCTCCGGCGTCTACTGCCTGCTCTACGGCGTGGCCGGCGCGCTCATCGGGACCGCCGCGTCCACCTTCATCGACGTCGAGTCCAGTGACGACGTCTACGCCCAGCTCGCCGAGACCATCCTGCCGGTGGGCATCACCGGTCTGGTGCTCGCCGCCGCGGTCGCGGCGATGATGTCCACCGCGTCGGGCGCGCTCATCGCGACCGCGACGGTGGCCCGCGCCGACGTCGTCCCCCTGCTCTCCGGTGTCGGTCGAGGCGCGAACCGTGGGGCGGTCCCGTCGGAGGACGTCGACCCCGCCCACGACGTACGGTCCAACCGCCTCTACGTCGTCGTGCTCGGTGCGGTCGTCATCGTGCTCGCCTCGCTGCTCAACGACGTCGTCGCCGCGCTGACCATCGCCTACGACATCCTGGTCGGTGGCCTGCTCGTGGCCATCCTCGGCGGCTTCCTGTGGCGTCGCGCCACCGCCGCCGGCGCGCTCTGGTCGATGGCCAGCGGCACGGTGGTCACACTCGGCACCATGGCGGTCGTCGGCGACGTGCTGGCCAACGAGCCGATCTACTTCGGTCTCGCGGCGAGCGCGCTGGTCTACGTGGTGGTCAGCCTGCTGACCCGTCCGACCGACGCCGCGGTGATGGACGAGTGGACCTCCCGGCTGGCCGGGACGTCGCCCGACGCCACGACGCCCGCCCCGGTGTCCACGTCGGCATCCACCTCCGCCGTCGGCACAGGACCCCCGGTGACGCCGGCGACGTTCGCGGTCACCGACCCGCGGACCGGTGAGGTGCTCTCCACCTTCGCCCAGGCGACCGACGCCGAGGTGTCCGAGGCGCTCGCCGCGGCCCACGCCGCGACGGCGTGGGGTCGCGACACCTCGGTGGCCGAGCGGGCCGCGCTGTTGCACCGGGTCGCCGAGCTCCACCGCGAGCGCTCCGACGACCTGGCGGCGACGATCGTCTCCGAGATGGGCAAGCCTCGCGCCGAGGCCGAGGCGGAGGTCGACTTCTCGGCCGAGATCTACGACTACTACGCCGACCACGCCGAGGAGTTCCTCGCCGACGAGGTGCTGGAGGTGACCTCCGGGGACGGCGGCGCGGTCGTCCGACGACGTCCGCTGGGGCGTGCTGCTCGGGATCATGCCGTGGAACTTCCCGGCCTACCAGGTGGCCCGCTTCGCCGCCCCCAACCTGGCGGTCGGCAACACCATCCTGCTCAAGCACGCGCCCCAGTGCCCGGCCTCCGCCGCCGCGATCGAGCAGATCTTCGGCGACGCCGGGTTCCCCACCGGGTGCTACGTCAACGTGCGTGCGTCCGTCGAGCAGGTGGCCGACCTGATCGCCGACCCGCGGGTCCAGGGGGTCTCGCTGACCGGGTCCGAACGTGCCGGGGCCGCGGTCGCGGAGATCGCCGGACGCCACCTGACCAAGGTCGTCCTGGAGCTGGGCGGCTCGGACCCCTTCGTCGTGCTCTCCACCGACGACCTGGACGCGACCGTGGACGCCGCCGTGGCGGCGCGCCTGGACAACACCGGCCAGGCCTGCAACGCCGCCAAGCGCTTCATCGTGCACCGAGACCTCCACGACGACTTCGTCGAGCGTTTCACCGAGCGGCTGCTGGCCGGGGCGACCGGGGCACCGCTCTCGTCGGTGGCGGCCGCCGAGACGCTGGCCCGGCAGGTCGACGAGGCGGTGGCGCAGGGGGCCCGGCTGGTGTCGACCGGCGAGCGCGACGGCGCCCACTTCCCCGCCGGGGTCCTCACCGGCCTCGACCCGTCGTCCGACATCGCCCACCAGGAGCTGTTCGGCCCGGTCGCGATGGTCTTCGCGGTCGACGACGAGGACGAGGCCGTCCGGGTCGCCAACGACACGCCGTACGGCCTGGGCAGCTACGTGTTCACCACCGACCCCGCGCAGGCCGACCGGGTCGCCGGCCGGATCGAGGCCGGCATGGTCTTCGTCAACGGGGTCGGCGCCGAGGGCGCCGAGCTGCCCTTCGGCGGGGTCAAGCGCTCCGGCTTCGGGCGAGAGCTCGGCCGGCCCGGCATCGAGGAGTTCGTCAACAAGAAGCTGATCCGCACCGTCCGCTGACCCGCCGACTGCGCGGACCGGTGCCTGTCAGTCCCGTCTCCTAGGCTCGACCCCGGGTCGCGACCACGATCGGTGGCGACCGGCTCGACCGCGATCTCGGAGGCACCGGTGGACCGTCAGCGCACGCCTGAGCAGGGCACGAACGAGCTCGTTCTCGACTGCGACGGGGTGGAGCTCTGCGTCGAGACCTTCGGTGAACCCGCAGATCCGACGGTGCTGCTGATCGCCGGCGGCGCCCAGTCGATGGTCTGGTGGGAGGCGGCCCTCTGCGAGCGGATCGCCGAGTCCGGCCGCCACGTGGTGCGCTACGACCACCGCGACACCGGCCGCTCCACGACCAGCCCGGTGGGCGCTCCGGCGTACACCGCGGAGGACCTGGCCACCGACCCGTTGCGCATCCTCGACGCGCTCGACGTGGACGCCGCCCATGTGGTGGGCATGTCGATGGGCGGGGGCATCGCGCAGCACCTCGCCGTGCACCACCCGGCCCGGGTCCGGACCCTGACGCTGGTCTCGACGAGCCCGGAGGGACCCGGTGACGACAGCAACGGGCTGCCGCCGATCACGCCCGCCGTCATGGCGACCTTCACCGACCCCGATCCCGAGCCCGACTGGTCGGACCGCGCGGCGGTGCTGCGCTACCGCGTCGACGCCGAGCGCGCCTACGTCGGGTCGCTGGGCTTCGACGAGGAGCGCGTCCGCCGGCTCGCGGCGGCCGAGCTCGACCGGACCCACGACATGGCGGCGAGCATGACCAACCACTTCCTCGCCGAAGGTGGGTCCAGCGAGCGCGACCGGCTCGGCTCGATCGCCGCCCCGACCCTGGTGCTGCACGGCACCGACGACCCGCTGTTCCCGCTCGGTCACGGCGAGGCCCTGGCCCGGGAGATCCCCGGCGCCCGGCTGGTGCCGCTGCCCGGCGTCGGCCACGAGATTCCGCCGCCGCCGCTCTGGGACCTGGTGGTCGCCGAGCTCGTGGCCCACACCGCCGGGTAGGCCACAGTCTGAGGGCAACGGATGGACAGGCAGTTCGCGCCCGCGGACTCCGACATCGGCTTGCGTGAGCGGGGCCGGATCACCCAGCTCGGCGAACTGCCTGTTGATCGGTGTGCGCAGTCGTGCCGTGTGCGCCTCCGGCGGCGCGCGTCAGTCCGAGACCACCACCACGGCGGCCGCGGTGCCGGTGACCCGGACATCGGTGCCGACGCCGGGGACGCGGAGCGGGAGGTCCATCGGGGTGACCAGCCGCACCAGCACGGTGTCCTCGGTGGTCCGCACCGTGTAGTCGAGACCGGGGTAGCGGCGAGCGAGCCCGGTGCGCGCGAGGTGCTCGGCCACGTAGCGGCGTGCGGCCACCGGGTCGATGTCGGCCCGTTCGCCGAGACCCTCGGTGTAGACGTGCTCGCCCTGGAGCCCGTCCGTGGCTGCCAGGGCGGCTGCGTCGGCGGCGGCGTTGAGTCCTTGCCTGCGCAGGAACGCCGCGGAGGCGTCGACCACGACGGCGACCAGCATGGCCACGACGACGGCGAAGCCGATGATCAGCGGCGTCACCGACCCGCGCTCGCTCCGCCGGCTTCTCGACCGACTCGACCACACGCGGTTCACGGCCGCGCCTCGCGGAAGGTGCCGTACGGCGCCTCGTGCCCGGCGTCGACCCGGATGCCCGGGGTGTTCGAGCCCAGCGCGGCCGGGAGCAGGGGCAGAGTGACCACGGCGTGGACCTCGGCACGGACCACCGAACCCGGGGTCAGGCAGCGGTGTGGGTCCGGCCGGCAGGTGATCCGCAGCTGCGGGGAGGCGTCGAGGCCCTGGTCGCGGTAGGCCAGCACCGCTGCGGCGTGGGCCCGCGCCTGGGCGCTCGCCTGGTCGGGGGAGGTGACGAAGGCGCGCCCTGCCGAGCGTGCGGCCGCGGACGCGGCGTACGCCGCCCGCTGGGTCTCGAACGCGGCGAGCACGATGTAGAGCATCGGCACCAGCAGGAGGATCGCCAGCCAGACGAACTCCACCAGCGCCGTGCCGGACTCGTCGCGACGGGTCCTCACGGCGCCGTCTCCTGGACGCCGTGCCCGGTGACCGACAGCCCCGTGGCCGGACCCCACAACCCCAGCGGCGGCACCGCAGCGGGACACGGTGACCGCCACGGTCGGGACCCCACCGAGGCGCTCACGGCGCGCGGTGACGCGTTGCGCGAACCGAGCCGCGAGAGCGCCGTCGATCTGGTGGCGGGTGCGGGCCACGGCATCCGCGGGCCCCCGGTCGATGGTGGCGCCGTACCGCGCCCCCTCGGTCGCCGCAGCGGTGAGCGTGTTGCGCACGTGCAGCACCAGCCCGACCTGGACCAGGCCGAGCACCAACGGCACGAGCACGAGGCTGACCAGCACGAAGTCGACGACCGCGGCTCCGTGCTCGTCGCGGCGCGGCTCAGCCGGAGACCGAGGCCAGCGCTTCACGCAGCATGGTGCCGAGCTGGGAGCCGGCCACGGCCCAGAGCCCGGCGACCAGCCCGGCGGTCATCACCGTGATCAGCACCCAGCCGGGGACGTCCCCGCGCTCACCGCGGCGCCGGATGTGTTCGAGCTTCCTCATTGTGTTCCTCCTTGCGAGAAGAGCTGTGGGTCAGGGGACGACCAGGCGCAGGCCGACCAGGCCCGGCCAGAACGCGAAGACGACGACCACGGGCAGGACGAGGAAGACGACGGGGACCATCATCAGCACCTCGCGCCGGGCACCGGACTCGATGAGGGCGCGCCGCCCGGCCTCGCGGACGTCGCCGGCCTGGGCGTGCAGGACGTCGGCAAGCGGGGTGCCTCGTTCGACCGCGATGGCCACCCCCTCGGCGAAGCGCGCGACCACGGCCAGCCCGGAGCGGGCGGCGAGCTCGTCGAAGGCCCGGGCGAGCGGAGTGCCCGTGCGGACCTGGGCGAGCACTCGGCCCAGCTCTGCGGAGAGCTCGCCGTGGGTGCGGCGTACGACGCGGTCGAGCGCGGCCACCGGGCTCTCCCCCGCCGCCACCGACAGGGCGAGCAGCTCGGCCACGGTCGGGAACTCCTGGAGGATGAGCCGCTCCCGGCGGGCCACCTGGGCGGTCAGCCGGTTCTCGCGCAGCAGCACCCCGAGCGCGAACGCGATCGCGCAGAAGATCAGCAGCGGCACCGCCCGTTCGGGCGAGGCCAGCGCCACGAACCCCGAGGGCACCGCGACGACCGCGAACGCGACCAGCCCCCACAGCACCTGCTCGACCCGGAAGCCCGCGACGTCGGTCTCCAGACCGGCCCGCTCGAGTCGCCGGCGCACCGAGGACGCACCGCCGAGCACCCGCTCAACCGCCCGGGCAGCGGTGCCGAGCCAGGGTCCGAAGACGCCGACGAACGCGTTCGACGGCGGGACCGGCTGGTCAGGACGGGGCAGGTCGCGCAGGTAGGGCAGCACCCGCACCGAGATCGGCGTACGCCGCGCGTCGAGCGCAGTGGTCGCCACCCACCACAGGCCGAGGCCGACCGCCGCCCCCAGCATCCCGCCGAGCACCGGGCTCACGACAGGATCCTGTGCTCGACCGGCAGCTGCCCGATCCGGACCATCAGCCGATAGGCCAGGGCGCACAGCACGGCGCCACCGGTCAGGACCACCACCCCGGCCGGGCTGGCGTAGCGCTGGATCACCTCGGGCTGCAGGCTCATCAACAACAGCACCAACCACGGTGCGGCGACCGCGAGCCTGGCCCCGTTGACCGTCCACGACTGCCGCGCCTGGAGCTCGGCACGCGTGCGGGCGTCGTCGCGGAGGAAGGCGGACAGGCTGCGAAGCAGCCGGCCCAGGTCACCGCCGCCCACCTCGCGCGCCACCCGCAGGCTCTCCACGACGCGGTCGCCCACCGGGTCGGCCAGTCGGTCCTTGAGCCGGTCCAGCGCCTCCCCGAACCGACCACTGACCTGGTAGTCGAGCGCGAAGCCGGCGAACGCCGCACGCAGGGGCTCCGGACCGCGCTCGGACAGCGCCCCCAGAGCCTCGGGAAGCGACAGCCCGGCCCGCACCGCGCTGGCCAGGTTGTCCACGGCCTCCGGCCACACCTCGGCGAGCTCCCGCTGCCGTCGGCGTGCCCGCCCGCGGACGACCGCGAAGGGGAGGTACCCGCCCATCACGCCGAAGACGAGGGCGACCGGAGCCGTGCGCGAGGCCAGCAGCACCACCACGGCGGCCCCGCACGCGCACACCGCCGACACTGCGACGAAGCCCCCCACACTGACCCCGCCGAGGCCCGCGGACGTCAGCAGGGGGCGCAGCCGAGGGTTTGCGGGTCGGCGCGCAGGCGGCTGACCGAAGGCGGACCAGGCGAGCACCACGCCCACGCCGAACAGCAGCCCGAGAACCGCGCCCATCAGCCGGCCCCCCGGAGGATGCGGTGCACGTCGATGCCGGCCCGCTCGAAGGACTCCAACCGCGTCGGCAGACCGCCCACCGGCGCCAGGTCGCCGGACGCACGGACGAAGACGGGTTCGGTCTCCACGATGTCCTGCTCCACCCGTCCCGGGACCGCGACGATCTCGTTGACCCGGCGTACGCCGCCCGCGTCGATGCCGAGGTGGACGACGAGGTCCACCGAGCTGGCCACGGTCGGCACCACGAAGCGGGCCGAGATGTTCTCGCCGGCGAGCAGCGGCAGTGTGCACAGCTTGACCAGGGCCTCGCGGGCACTGTTGGCGTGCAGGGTCGCCATCCCGGGAAGGCCCGCGTTGAGGGCCAGCAGGAGGTCGAGGCACTCCGCCGACCGGACCTCCCCCACGATGATCCGGGTGGGCCGCATCCGCAGTGTCTCGCGGACCAGGTCGCGCAGAGACACCCCGCCCGTCCCCTCCAGTCCCGCCTGTCGGGTCTGCATCGCCACCCAGTCGGGATGGGAGAAGCGCAGCTCGAAGACCTCCTCGGCCGAGACGATCCGGTCGCCACCCGGGATCGCCGCGGCCAGGCAGTTCAACATCGTCGTCTTGCCTGCCTGGGTGCCTCCGGCGACCACGATGTTCTGGCCCGCCAGGACCGCCGCCTCGAGGAACCGCGCTGCCGCCGGCGGCAGCGAGCCGAGCCGGACCAGGTCGGCGAGCCGGGCCGCCTTGAGCACGAACTTACGGATGTTGACCGCCGCGAACTCGCGGCTGATCCCCTCGAGGACGACGTGCAGGCGATGCCCCTGGGGCAGCATCGCGTCCACGAACGGCTGGGACAGGTCGATGCGCCGGCCGCTGGACTTCAGCATCCGCTCGACCAGCTCCTGCACCTCGACGCGGTCGAGGATCACGTTGGTCAGCTCGTGCTGGCCGTTGCGGGCCACGAAGACCCGACTGGGCTCGTTGATCCAGATCTCCTCGACCTCCGGATCCTCCAGCAGAGCCTGCAGCGGCCCGAAGCCCGAGACCCGGGCGACCAGCTCGCCCACCACGGCCACCGGGTCGGGCACCGGGGTGACCACGCCGGTGAGGCTGCGCTCGTCGTGGGCGCGCACCACGTCCTCGGCGATCCGGCGCACCCGGAGCACCTCGACCTGCGGGTCGACACCCTCGCTGCGGACGGCGGCGCGCACCTGCTCGTCCAGCACACCGACCAGGTCGCGCGGCCCGGCCCCTGCGGGGGCTCCCGTGAGGTCCACCGACATGAGGCAGGTCTACCCCCGCTCGACGCGGCCGGAAACCCGTGCTTCCCGACCTGTGGACAAGGCCGCCACACCGGTCACACCAGGTCACTTGCAGCACGCAGAGCGGCCAGATGCCGAGACGGCGGGCGCGGGCTGACGACGGGTGGACAGGCAGGTCGGGCTGCTGGTCCTCGTCGAGCGACCGAGGTGAGCGGGGCCCAGCGGCCGACGCTGCTGAACTGCCTGTCGATCGGTGCGCCGGGGCCACTCCGAGACCGAGTCCGCCGGGTGTGCGGCATGCTGGAGGGGAGGAGGTGACGACCTCATGAGTGCATTCGAGGTGATCCTGACCGCGATCGTGCTCGTCGCGGTGGCGCTGTTCATCCTGCTCTACGAGCGCAAGCGCGCCACCCGGATCCAGCGCGACCTGAAGCGCGACAGCGAGGAGCGGCGCCGCTGACGGTCCCGCACGATCGGGACACCGGGCTCAGGTGCCGGGACACCAGGTCCCGGCACCGTGGGCGCATGAACACGATCCCGCGCAGTCTCGTCCCCGCCGCCCTTCTCGCCGGCCTGTGTCCCTTGGTGGCCAACTCACTCGAGGGCGAGGGCCCCGGGAGCGGTGCCGCGATCCTCGCGGAGGCCGGTGCCGGCCAGACCGCCGCCGGGGCCGTCGCGATCGTCCTCTTCCTCGTCGGCTTCGTGGCCCTGGTCGTGGTGCTGGGGGTGCTCGCCGCGGTGATCGCCCGTCGCACCCCGGCCCTCGCCGGCGTCGTGGCGGTCGCCGGCGCCGCGGCCGTGGCGGTCAAGCTGTCCGAGGTGCAGACCGGTCTGGCCCTGCGCGAGACCGCCGCGGTGGTCCAACCCGGCACCGCCGAGGTCCTCGTGGCCATGGACGTCGCCGGCTTCACCCTCTACGGCTTCCTGGTGTCGCTGGCGCTCGGTGCGGCCGGGCTCGGTCTGCTCCGGGCCGAGGTCCTGCCGGCGTGGCTGGCCTGGTGGGCCACGGTCATGGGCGGTCTGGGCGTGCTGGCCGCGGCGATCGGTCTGGTGACCGCCGCGTACGTGCCGATCCCGTTCCTGCTGCTGCTGGTGTGGCTGATCGCGCTCGGGGTCGCCGGGGTCCGACGCCCGCTGACGATGGCGCCGGTGGCCGCCGGGGCCACACAATGACGCCGTGAACCGACCCAGCCGCGGAGCCGCGGCCGCCGCGTGGTGGCCGTGGCTGCTGCTGCCCGCCGCGGCGAGCGCGATGGTCGCCAGCGGCCTGTTCCTGGGGGCGGCCACCGGTCTCGACCTCGGACGCAACGTCGAGGCGCTGGTCAACGTGCCCCTGGCACTCGGCTTCAGCACCGTGGCCGCCGGCATCTGGGCCACCCGCCCCGAGACCCGCGGGCTCCGGCTGCTCGGCAGCCTCTACACCGTCGTCGGGCTCGCCTCGGCAGTCGTCCTCCCGGTCCACGCCTGGGCCAACGCCGGGGCCGACCTGCCGGGAGCCGCCGCCGCGGCCTGGGTGGGCGACTGGGTCTGGGCCCTGGGCGCGCCCCCGCTGCTCGCCGTCGGCCTGGTCCTCTACCCCGACGGCGAGCTCCCCGGGCGGCGCTGGTGGCCGGCGCCGGTCGGCGGGGTCGTCGCCGTCGCCCTGCTCGCGGGCTCCAACGCACTCAACTCGCTGGAGGCCACCCGCGCGGCGTTCTGGCCGATCCTGGGCTCGGCCGGCTCCGGGCTGCTGCTCGTGTGCGCCGCCGCCGGGCTGGTCTCGCTGGTCGTGCGCTTCGTGCACGCCCCACCGGGCAGTGACCTGCGCGGCCAGATCGGGGCGTTCCTGCTGGCCGGGCTGCTCGTGGTCGGGTTCGCCGCGCTGCCCGACGGCAACACCGCGGTCCACGTGGTGATGGCGCTCGCGGCCGGTGCGGCCCTGCCGGCCACCGTCGCCAGCGCCGTGGTCAAGCACCGCCTCCTCGACCAGCGCGACGCGCTCGCCCGGCTGGAGGAGGTCCGTGCGTCCCGCCGGGCCCTGGTCACCGAGCGCGAGGACGAACGGCTGCGACTGCGCCGGGACCTGCACGACGGCCTGGGCCCCTCCCTGGCAGCCATCGGCCTGGGCCTGCGCCAGCTCCAGGACGACGTGCCGACACACCAGCAACCGGTGGTGACCACGCTCGCCGACGAGGTCCAGCGGGCGGTCGTGGAGGTACGCCGGCTCTGCGACGGGCTGCGCCCGGAGGCCCTCCAGGAGCTCGGCCTGCCCACGGCCCTGGCCGACGCAGCCTCGCGCCTCAGCTCCCTCGGTGGACCCGCCGTGGAGGTCGACGCCGACCCCCTCCCCACGCTCCCGCCCGCCCACGAGGTCGCGGCGTACCGGGTGCTGATGGAGGCCACGTCCAACGCCGTCCGGCACGCCGGAGCCAGCCGGGTGGCGATCCGGCTGCGCTGGGACGACGGCCTGCTCGGCAGCGTGGAGGACGACGGTGCCGGCATCGATCCGGCGGCTCCGGCCGGAGTGGGCCTGGGTGCGATGAGCGAGCGGGCCGACGAGCTCGGTGGACGGACCACGATCACCAGTACGCCGCGGGGCACCTCGGTGCGCCTGTGGCTGCCGGAGGCGGCGCTGTGACCCGGGTCGTGGTCGTCGAGGACCATCCGCTGTACCGCCAGGCGATCGTCTCCCTCGTCGGCGGCCTGCCGGACTGCGCGGTGACCGGCAGCCACCCCGACGCGGAGTCGGCCTTGGCCGGGGCCGCCGAGGAGCGTCCCGACGTGGTCGTGCTCGACCTGGCGCTGCCCGGCATGGACGGGATCACCGCGATCGGCCGCCTCCAGTCGCTCCGGCCGGCGCCCTCGGTGCTGGTGCTGACCATGAGCGAGGACCCGCCGGTGCTCGCGGCCGCGCTGCGCGCCGGTGCGCGCGGCTACGTGGTCAAGGGGTCCGAGCCCGACGACATCGCCCGGGCGATCCAGGCGGTGGCGCGTGGCCAGGTCGTCTTCGGCGAGCAGATGGCCACCGCGGTCCTGGCGCAGGCGACCGGCCGGGCGCCGAGCGGCCCGGCCGCCGCCTTCCCCGGGTTGAGCAGTCGGGAGACCGACGTGCTCACCCTGCTGGCCCGGGGCCGGAGCAACGCCGACATCGCCGGCACGCTCTTCCTGAGCCCCAAGACCGTCCGCAACCACGTGTCCAGCATCCTCGGCAAGCTCGGCGCCGCGACCCGGGCCGAGGCCGTCGCCCGCGCCCGGGACGCCGGGTTCGGCGACTGACCACCTCGCGGGACGCGCGACGGGGCCCCGACCGAGTGTGGTCGGGGCCCCGCGGCGTGGTGGTGCGTTACTGCGTGTCGGTGATCGTCAGCGTGATGTCCGCCGCCGCACCGAGGTACAGGTGCGTGAGGATGTACGCCGTCCCGGACGGGATCGTGCCCGCCTCCAGCGCCGCCTCGGTGGCGTACTGGGAGATCCGGGCGCAGTCGGCGTCGTACATGTACACGTCGGCGTCGATGTTGCTCGGACCCGAGGACAGGCTGAACGCGTGCTGCCCGTCGTCCTGCTCACCCTCGAGCACGGTGACGTGACCGTCCACGTCCTGGCTGGCCGGCGGCGCCGCGCAGGTGTTCTCCAGCTCGGTCCCGGTCACTCCGGGCGACTCGAGGTTGCCCGGGTTGCCCGCCGCGATCACGAAGGAGTCGCTGACCGGCGCGTCCGGCGGGGGCGGCGGCCCGGGGGTCACGCCCTTCGCCGACCCGAACACCTGGACGTCGCCGACCTGCACCTGGTCCACCGTGTCGCCCTGCGCCTCGTCGGCCCAGAAGCGGACGAAGCCCGCGGTCACCGGGGTGGCCAGGTCGAAGGACTTGTAGTGCAGGTCCGGCGCCATCGGGCGGGGTGCCTCGTAGCCGAAGGCGTTCTCCCCCATCGGCTGGGTCTGCCAGTTCACGCCGTCGCGGCTGGTCTGCAGCGTGAACGACTTCAGCCCCTGGAAGCGTCGCGAGGTGTAGGCGCTCACCTGCACCGAGGAGATCTTCGACTCCTTGGCCAGCTTGATCACCGCGTTGGAGCCCTCCGTGGTGCGCCAGGTGCTCGCCTCGGTGTCGTCCATCGCCTTGCCGGCGTCACCGCTCACCGACTCGGCACCGTTGGCCTTGGAGGTGAGGTTCGGCGCGAGGGTGAAGTCCTTGCGCAGCGTCCCGCCGGCCTTGACCGCCAGCCCGTCGAAGGTGCGGCTGCCGAAGCCCCGCGCCTGGACGGTGACCGGGTAGGTGCCCGCGGCGGCCGGGATCCGGTAGCCACCGGAGGAGCCGGTCCGGGCGACCGGGACCGCGCGGGCCTCGTACTCGCCGATCATGATCCGCGCCCCCTCGACCGGCTTGCCGGTCGAGGCGTTGCGCACGACGCCGGTGAGGGTGCCGTTCAGGGCCGGGTTGCGGTGGTCGAAGCCGGGGACGGCGTCGACGTCGTTGCCGCCCGTCGGGTCGTCCTCGGTCTGCGCGGTCGAGGCCGAGAGGCCCATGCCCCGCTGGGCGAACGCCGTGTAGACCGTGTCGGCCAGCGCACCGAAGTCGCTGCGCCGGTGGTAGCGGTTGTCCAGCGCCAGCATGATCGCGGTGCGCTCGTCGAGCATCGACGGGTCGTTCGGGCTCAGCGGCATCGCGTCGGTGACGAGGTGCTCGCTGATCGAGGCGCCCTCCTGCTCGCCGTACTTCTTCACCAGGGCCTGGCGCATCTGCCACAGGGTGGCGGTCCAGATCTCCCCGTCGGAGTGCACCTCGGGGCCGCCGAGGTCGTAGCCGATGTCACCGAACGTGGTCGGGTTCTCCGAGTACGCCCAGTTGCGGATGCCCCGGTTCTTGTTGCCGGTCACGTAGGCACCGACGACCGAGTCGTCCTGGTAGCCCTCGCGGTGCAGGTAGTTCAGGGCGTACCAGTCGCCCCAGCCCTCACCCATCGACCCGGACTGGTGACTGCCCAGGGCGCCGTCCTCGGAGCCGACGTAGCGGTTGGACAGGCCGTGCGCGTACTCGTGCTCGATCACGCCGGCGTCGAAGTCACCGTCGGCGCAGGGGCCCTCGAAGGCGTCGTTGATCGGCTCCCACAAGAACATGCCGCTCCACGGCGCGATGCCGTCGGGCAGGGTGAGCATGTAGGCGTTGTCGCGCCCGGTGTACGTCGGGGCGCCGCCGCTGACCGCACCGGCCTGGACGAGACCCTGGATGGCGTCACCCGGGTTGCCGCCCTTGCCGAAGTTGTCCACCTGGAAGTTGCCACCGGACTCGGTGAAACCGAGGCGGTAGAACTCGTCGTGGATCCGGTTGTGGTGGAAGAACAGGTTGGTCGACGACGGCTCCTGGTCCTTCGGGTACGACGTGGGGTCGCACTGCGAGGTGCCCCAGTGGTCGGCGAACCGGTAGTCGAACTGGCCGTCCGGCTCGACCGGGCGGGGGCCCGGGTCGACGGGACCGATGAAGTTCGACCAGTTGGCGTGCGAGTTCGCGTTGTTGCCGAAGGTGGTCACCCCGGCTCCGGTCAGACCGGTCAGGTCGACGTAGCCGTTGGGCGACTCCTCGGTGGCGTCGAAGGACACGTGCTCGGGGTCACCGCCCTTCGGGGCGCCCGGGTAGTTCGGGTAGACGGTGCCGCCCGAGCTCTCGTGCTGCACCAGGCTGGTGCGGTAGAGCTCCTTGCCGGTGACGGCGTCGACGACGACCTGCCAGCCGGCGTCGAGGTCCTTGACGAACAGCACCGAGTACGCCGCGCGGGCCCCGGTCGCGGTCGGGAAGGCCACCTTCTTGACGTACGACGACGCCGCGAACGGGCCGCGGTCGAAGGTGTCGTACCCCGCCTGGGTGCCGGTCTTCTTCGGGGTGAACGCGACCCCGGGAGCCATCAGCCCGGCCGCCTTGACCAGCGCGGCGGACGGGGAGAGCGCGAACGCACCGAGCAGGGCGCCGCTTCGGCTGGTCTCGCCGGTGTAGCTGAGCACCGAGCCGTCCTGCTGCACGGCCACGCTCAGGGTGCCGCCGCGACCGGCCTCCACCCCGCCGAAGGTCTGCACGAGGCGCAGCACGTGCGTGCCGGTGCCCGGCAGCACGTGGTCGCGGGTCACCCGCAGGGAGGCGACGTCGGCGGAGGTGAGTCCGAGCACGCCCCGGTTGCGGTCCAGCCAGGCGCGGGCGACATCGGCTGCCGAGCCCGCTGCCGGGCCGGCCAGCGTGCGGCCCTGCGCGGGGACGATCGTGCGCGGGGTGCCGAAGCGGCCGTCCCAGGTCACGCGGCTGCCGGGACTGGCCTTCAGCACCGCGGTGACGGCATCGAGCTGCTGTGCCGTGGGGCGCACCAGGGCGCCGACGCGGCTGTCGGTGGCGACGGCCGGGGAGGTGGACGACGAGGTGACGTCGGGGGTGACGGCCGAGGCGGTGCCGGTGAGGGCGAGCCCGGCCGCGGTGCCGAGCGCCGTGACGACTGCCACGAGCGCACGCCGGTTGCGGGGTGACCGCATGCGGTGCTCCATTCCTGGAAGGGTCGGGACCGCAGGGGTCAGCGTCCCGAGACTGCTGGCACCCCCAACGACGTACTCGGACAAAGGTGACGCAGCCCACGTGAATGGACCGCATCGCGGGTCGATGCCGGCCCGATGCTCCCGAACCGGTGGCGAGACGCGGGCACCTGGCCCCCGCATTCCCTAGGCAGAGTCGTCCGGAGCCGCCTCGTAGCTGGCGATCTCGATCAGGTTGCCATCGGGGTCGTGCACGTACACCGACACCATCGGTCCCCGAGCACCGGTCTGCGCGCAGGGGCCCTCGATGAGCTGCACGTCGTGGGCGGACAGGTGCGCCACGACCTCGGAGATCGGCGTCTGGGTGAGGAGGCAGACGTCGAGCGCGCCGGCGACGGGACGCCGGGCGTGTGGTGCGAACGGCGCCGACGCGTCGTGGAGGTTGACCTTGTGGTCACCGAAGTGCAGCGCGTGGTAGCCGTCGTCGAAGACGGCGTGGGTCATCCCGAGGACCGTGCTGTAGAAGTCGACGGTGCGCGCGATGTCCGTCGAGTAGAGGACAACGTGGTCGAGTCCGTCGATGCGCATGGCGCTCCTCCCGAGGGGTGATCGTCCGGGCCGGAACCTACGCGATCAGCGCGGTCGGCGCGCGGTTCCGTGCGGCGGTGCCGAGCGCGGTGGCTACCGCTCCGAGCCGCGCCGATCGGCGTGACCGCGTGCAGTGCCCCCTCCTGGTCACGTGATCCCCGCTGCCCGTGAGGCAGGATGAGTCGATGAGCGAGGATCTCGACACCCAGCAGATCGTGGTCGGTGCCATCGCCTTCGGGCTCACGCTGGTCCTCGCCGTGGTGGTCCGCCGGGTGCTGGTCACGGGTCTCGGTCGCGGTGACTCCGACCGCCACGCCGGAAAGCTCGTGGGACGCCTGGCCAGCGTGGTCATCGTCGTGGCCGGCAGCATCTACGCACTCGAGCTCGCCGGGCTGCAAGTCGGCCCGATGCTGGGGGCGCTCGGCATCGGCGGGATCGCCCTGGCGTTCGCCGCGCAGGACATCTTGTCCAACTTCGTGGCCGGAGTGCTGCTGCAGGTACGACGCCCGTTCCGCGTCGGTGACGAGATCGCCAGCGGAGACCACGAGGGACGGGTGGAGGACGTCAACCTGCGTACCGTCCGGATCAACACCTACGACGGGGTGACGGTCTACCTGCCCAACTCCGAGGTCCTGCAGTCGCCGATCGTCAACCACACCAAGACCGACCTCAACCGGACCACGCTGACGGTGGGGGTCGCCTACGACACCGACCTGGACCAGGCACGGTCGATCCTGCTCTCGGCCTGCGCCGAGGCCGACGGAGTGGTGGAGTCCCCGCCGCCAGAGGCCTGGGTCGAGGAGTTCGCCGACTCCTCGATCAACGTGGCCCTGCGCTACTGGCACGCCTCGGACAACGCGACGCGGTGGCGGACGCGCAACGCGGTGGCGGTCTCGGTCAAGCGCGCCTTCGACGACGCGTCGGTGACCATCCCCTTCCCGCAGCGGACCCTGTGGTTCGGGCCCGGATCCACCACGTTGCGGGTCGACTCCACCGACCAGTGACCCGACGCCGGGTCACCACCACGGGATCCGGCCGAGCAGCGCGAACAGCCGGATGCTGAGCCAGCGCTGGACGCGCTTGGTCAGCGGGTGCACCGCGGTCAGCACCGCGAGCCCGACGAGCCAGGAGCCGAGGAGCATCACCGCGAGCGGGCCGAGCACGCCGCGCACGAAGCGGGCCACCTCGGTGAGGGTCCAGGAGATGTCGGAGAGGGCACAGCGCTCGGGCTGGTAGCCCTCCTGCCCGCAGTAGGACCCGGTGAAGTCAGGCCCCATGACGCTCGGCAGGGACACCACGTCGTAGATCTCGCTGCCGGGTGCGTCGCTCAGCGCGCGCGGCACCGGCCGTGCCTCCATCCAGCGGGCCAGCACCTCGGTCATCGCCCGGTGCCCCCGCTCGTTGGGGTGCAGGCTGTTGTGCAGCCAGCCCAGCGGGTTGCCGAGCTGGTCGATGAGGCCCTCGGTGTCGCTGATCGCCACGAAGTTGACCCCGAGGTTGTCCTGGTTCTCCCCGTCGTCGCAGATGCGCAGGCCCCGCTCGGCCAGCGCGTCCTTCATCGCCGCCAGGTAGTAGAACCCGTGCTGCCGGGCCGCGGTGCGCACCACGTTGTCGAGCTGGGTGACGAAGCCGTTGAGGAAGCGGTGCTCCTCGTCCTCCAGCAGCGAGTAGCCACACCCCTTCCGGTCCGGGGTGATCGGCTGCGGGTACGGCACGACCAGCACGGGCACGTCGTCACCCACGACCGCGCGGATCCGGTCGTACGCCGTGTCGAGGCGCTGCGCGACGACCTGCAGCCGGTCGAGCCAGGCCTGGCCGCGGGCCACGCAGTTGCCCGGCGCCAGGCAGGTGACCGCGACGTCGGCGAAGCCCGCGTCGTTGCCGCCGATGCTGACCAGGACCAACGGCACCTCGGCGCCGGCCTCGACCAGCCGCGAGAGCTGCTGCAGCTGGGTCGCCGGGTCGCCGCCGACCGGCTCACCGGCGTACTGCGGCCGGTCCCCGAGGTTCACAGCCAACGCGCCGGAGCAGGCGAGGAAGCCGAGCTTCGACCCGTAGTCCGCCGAGGCCGGGTCCTCGAGCACCAGGTGCGCGTACGCCGTCGGGGCCCGCCGGCACTCGTTGGGCCGGTCGCCCGTCGGGTCGTTGGTGCCCTCGTAGTAGCGCTGCGCGCCCTCCCCGGACATGTAGGAGTCGCCCAGCGCGACCAGCACCGCCTGGCCACCGACCGACGCGGCGGTCACCGGGGTCGCCACCACGTCGTCGTCGAGCGGCACGGTGCGCGGGTAGACGCTCCAGACCAGGGCGATCAGGGTGGCCACGATGACCACGTCACTCTGCGTGTCCGCGGCGATCGCGGTGACCAGGACCAGCAGGACGACCACCACGATGACGACGAAGTAGCGGTCCACGCCCGACTGCGCCAGCCAGGCCGCTCCCGCCGCGAGCGCGGCCGCACCCACGACGAAGTTGCTCACCGGACGCACGTCGCCGGTGCGCAGCACCGCGGCGGAGAGCAGGGTCAGGCCGACCGGTCCGAGCAGCAGCGCGCCCAGGGCCACGAAGAGACCGGTCGGGTCGTCGGCGCCGACCCACACGCCGCCCACGACCAGCACCGCCACCACCGCCAGCAGGCCCAGCCCCAGGGGAAGTCGCGTGCGTCGCCAGCTGCGCAGCTCGCCCACGAGGTGGCCCGTGGTGATGAACGCCCCGACGAGGAAGAACAGCCCGAAGCCGTTGGTCTCCCCGCGCCGGAGGAACCACACGGCGAGTCCCAGCGCCACGACCGCCAGGACGCCGGGCACCAGCGCTCGCTGCCACGCGGGCAGCTGGCGCAGCACTCGCACCCGGCGCACGGTCATGTCGGCGACGCCGGCGGCCACGAGCAGCAGCACGGCGGCCAGGACGACCACCCGGGGGTGCCGGTCGGCGCCGGTGAACACCACCGCGCCCATCGCGACGACGTACGCCGCCACCGCGACCACGAGGCCCCAGCGGGACCGTCGGTCCAGCGCCATGCCACCCCTCCCCGTGCCGGGACCTCCACCGTCCCACCGGGTCGCGGGGGGCGCAATCACCGCACCGGCGCGGTCCGGGTCAGAGTCGCGCGAGCACCTCGGCGGCGGCACGCTTGCCGGCGCGCACGGCGCCGTCCATGTATCCGCTCCAGTAGTCCGAGGTCTCGGTGCCGGCCCAGTGGGTGCGCAGGTGCGGCCGCCGGAGCGTGGGGCCGTAGCGGGTCATCGTGTGCGGGCCCATGATCGCCACCGGGCTGCCCCGGGTCCACCGCTCCTTGGTCCAGTCCTGCTCGACGTACTCGACCGGGCGCAGCGCCCGGTCGCCGAACATCTCCGCGAACCCCTCGAGCACCGCCCTGCGCCGGGCGGCCAGCGTGGTCAGGCCGTACTGCTTCCAGGTCGACCCGCCGACGAACGCCAGCAGCACGCCCGGGGTGCCGTCCGGGGGCGAGTTGTCGAAGGCCACCCGCACGGCGCCGTGGTCGCTGATGCCGAAGCCGTTGAGACCGTCGGCGCGCCAGAACGGCTCGTCGTAGACGGCATCGCACTTCATCAGCGCACCCATGTCCCACCGCTCGAGCAGGGCCCGGTGCCGGGCGGGCAACGCAGGTGACCAGCGGATCGCCCGGGAGAGCTCCGGGGGCACCGCCACGATCACCCGGCGGCAGTCCACGGCGCCGCGGGTGGTGCGGACCCGGGCGCCGTTGCGGTCCTGGTGGATGTCGGTGACGGCGGCCCGGAGCGCCACCCGGGGGCCGAGCCGACGCGCGAGCCGGAGCGGGATGAGCTGGGAGCCACCGACGAAGCGCCGCTCCTGGGCGCCGTTGGCGGTGTCGGAGTTGCGGGCGAAGGTGCCCGTGTTCTCCTCGTTGCCCGAGCAGGCGATGAAGTGGATCACGAACAGCAGCGACAGCTGGTCGGGGTCGGCGCCGAACGCCGGCTGAGTCCAGGCCCTGATCAGGTTCTCGATGCCGTCGGGGTTGACCGTGCTGGCGCGGATGTAGGCGCCCAGGGTCTGGGCGTCCCACTCCTTCGCCCGCGGGTGGGCCCACGGGGCGTCGACGTCGATCTCGGCGGCCCACTCGTCGAGCTGGTACTGCAGCCGGCCGGCGTCCGGCAGGACCAGGGGGTCCGGCGGCACGGTGCCGTAGTAGGGCAGTCGGCCCAGCGGCCCCGAGGAGTTGTAGACGCTCAGGCCCTCGTTGTACTCCGGGAACGTCGCCACCCCGAGCTCGTCGGCCAGGGCGAGGATGTGGTCCTGGGTGGGGCCGACGAACGCCGCCCCGGACTCCACGACGTCACCCGAGCGCAGGCGGTGGTTCAGCACCCGGCCGCCGACCCGGTCCCGGGCCTCGACCACCAGCACGGACCGGCCGGTGCGGGCCACCTGGCGCGCCGCGACGAGACCGGAGAGCCCGGCGCCGACGACGACCACGTCCACGGCGCCCGGCAGGGTCCTCGTGGTGGTGGCGGCCTCCGCGGGCCCGGTCAGGCCGGAGGCGAGGACGCCTGCCCCGGCGCCGCCGAGCAGGGTGCGGCGACGCATCGTCGTACCGGTCACCGGGTTGGGGCCTGACATGGGTCGCGCTCCTCACCGAGCCGAGTCGGGAGACGGCTCTGCTGCGACCAACGAGCCGGTCTCGGTTCGGCAACGGGCGGCACGCGCCGCCGTCCCACGTAGTGGACGGTGCGAGCGTTCTCACGTTTCACGATGGTTGCTGGGGGCATCCTTGTTCACGGCGTGCTCGAGCAGAGTGGTGCGTTTCACAGCGTCCGCCGTGTCTCGGGAGCGGCGGACGCTCGGGGTCTCGCGGGAGTCCGGCGCTCGGGGCCGGCTCACCCCTCGACGGCGAACAGGTCCCCGTGCTCCTCCACCCGTTCGAGGACCTCCTCGAACCGCAGGTGCTCCAGCGCGAGCGGGTCGTCCGCCCCCGCCTCCACCTCGGCCCACGTCCGCGGCGCCGCCACCGTCGGCCGCTCCCGCCCCCGCAGCGAGTACGGCGAGATCGTCGTCTTCGAGCCGGTGTTCTGCGACCAGTCCAGGAACACCTTGCCGCTGCGCCGCGCCTTGGTCATCTGCGAGAGCACCAGCTTCGGGTGCTCGGCCTGGAGCTCCTCGGCGACCGCCTTGGCGTAGTCGCGCACGTCGTCGGAGCTCCGCCCGGCCGCGCTGCTCCCGTCGGTGGGCAGGCCGGCGTAGAGGTGCAGCCCCTTCGACCCGCTGGTGACCGGGGTGCACTCCAGTCCGTCACGGCGCAGCCGCTCGCGCACCAGCAGCGCGACCTGCGCGCACTCCCCCAGGCCGGCCGGCTCACCCGGGTCGAGGTCGACCACCAGCCGGTTCGGCGGCCGCGGCCGACCGGAACGGGTGACGGTCCACTGGTGCACGTGCAGCTCCAGGGCCGCGAGGTTGACCAGCCAGGTCAGCGCGGCCAGCGAGTCGACCACCGGGAAGACCAGCTCACCCTCCTCCCGCGAGCCGGTGCGGGACCCGGTGGTGGGCACGCTCGCCGTGCGGACCCACGACGGCGTCCCGCCCGGGACGTTCTTCTCGAAGAACGACTGCTCCCCCGTCCCGTTGGGCCAGCGGATCCGGGTGACGGCACGGTCGGCGAGGTGCGGCAGCAGGACCGGTGCGACCCGGGCGTAGTAGTGGAGCACCTCGCCCTTGGTGGTGCCGGTGCGCGGGTACATCACCTTCTCCAGGTTGACCAGGGTCAGCTGGTGGCCGTCCACCTCGACGGGGGTCTCGGTCCGGGTCTCGCGCGGCATCAGCGGCCCAGCCCGCTCGCGTCGAGGTCGGTGCGGACGCCCCGGTACGCCGGTTGGCGCAGCCGTCCGTCGGCGGTGATCCGCAGGTACTGCACGTCCACGACGAGCACCGGCTCGACCCAGACGGTGCCCTGCCGGTCGAGCCGGGGCAGCTCGGCGTCGAACGGCGACGCCTCGGCGACGTGCGGGGCGAGCAGGTCGGCCAGCAGGCGCCCGGCCCGGCCGGCGATCCCGCTGCCCACCCGGCCCCGGAAGGTCAGCCCGGTCGCGGTGGGCTCCCCGACGAGCACGGCACCGAGGCGCGAGGCAGATCCGGTCTCGTGGCGGAAGCCGCCGACCACGAACGACGCGGTGGGCCGGATCGGGAACTTCAGCCAGTCGCGGCTGCGCAGGCCGGGCCGGTAGCGCGAGGACAGCCGCTTGCTGACGATGCCCTCGAGGCCCTGCTCCTCGGCGGCGGCCAGCAGCATCGCGCCGTCGTCGTACGTCGGGGGGACCTGCCAGGCCACGTCGTCGAGACCGAGGCCCAGCAGCAGCTCGCGGCGCTCGGAGAGCGGCAGGTCCAGCAGGTCGCGCCCGTCGAGGCGGAGCAGGTCGAAGGCGATCAGGGTGACCGGGTTGCGCTCCGCGAGCCGCCGCGCGCGGGTGGCGTCACGCACGTGCATCCGGTCCGCGAGCGCCCCGAACGACGGCACTCCCTCGCCCAGGGCGACCACCTCGCCGTCGAGCAGGGCGTCGTCGAGCACCGCGGTGAGTCCCTGGAGCTCGGGGAAGGACACCGAGACGTCGTTCTCGTTGCGCGAGTGGACCTGGAGTCTCGACCGGGCTCGACCACCGGACGACGGGGCTCGACCACCGGACGACGGGGTCACGTCGACCAGCACGCGCATGCCGTCCCACTTCACCTCGTGGACCCACTGCGCGCCCGTCGGCACGTGGTCGCCCCTGGTCGCGAGCATCGGCAGCACGCGGCCATCTTGGCAGCCGCCGGCCGTGCGGGTGGCGTGCACCGGGCAGGAACGGGCATCCTGAGTGCATGCGTGCGATCTGGAAGGGTGCCGTCTCCTTCGGCCTGGTCAGTGTGCCGGTCAAGCTCTACGCCGCCACCGAGAGCAAGGACATCTCCTTCCGGCAGGTCCACGCCAAGGACGGTGGCCGGATCAAGTACCAGCGGATCTGCAGCATCGACGGCGAGGAGGTCGAGTACGCCGACATCGCCAAGGGCTACGAGACCGAGGACGGCGAGATGGTGATCCTCTCCGACGAGGACCTCGCCGAGCTCCCCTCCAACAGCAGCCGCGAGATCAGCGTGGAGAAGTTCGTGCCCAGCGAGCAGATCGACCCGATGCTGTTCGAGAAGTCCTACTACCTCGAGCCCGAGAAGACCGGTGCCAAGCCCTACGCGCTGCTGCGCGAGGCGCTCGAGGCAGCCGATCGGATGGCGCTGGTGACCGTGGCGCTGCGCAACCGCGTCTCCCTCGCCGTCCTCCGGGTCCGCGACGACGTGATCGTGCTGCAGACGATGATGTGGCCCGACGAGATCCGCACACCCGACTTCGGGTCGGTGGACACCAGCGAGGCCAAGCCCGCCGAGGTGAAGATGGCCACGATGCTCGTCGACACGCTGGCCGGCGACTTCGACGCCGGTGAGTTCGAGGACGACTACCGCGAGGCGGTCGAGGCGCTGGTCAAGGCCAAGATCGAGGGCGGTGAGGTCAAGCGCACCCCGGAGACCAAGAAGTCCTCCGGCGAGGTCGTCGACCTGCTCGCCGCCCTGCAGCGCAGTGTCGATGCCGCCCGGTCCGCCCGCGGGGAGAGCGCCGATTCCGACGATTCCGGTAGTGCCGCTAAATCGGGAAAGACGGCCAAAAAGAGCTCCGCCAAGAAGGGCGCCAAGAAGGAGCCTGCCAAGAAGCGCGCGACGAAGAAGTCGGCAGCCAAGAAGGCCAGTTGAAGGGCGTCCGGATAGACCCGTTTCGACCCCCTGAGACTAGACCAGACAGGCGTGCGTCTCACGAATCTCCGGACGAAACTAGGCGTTTCCCGAATGCGTGCTCATACTCCCCCTAGGTCCGCAGGGGCGGACTTCTTCGTGGCATTAAATCCTGTGGGGGATTTCGGATGTTTTCGGTGCGGCGCCTGGTGCTCGCTGTCCTGCTCGTGCTCGCGACCCTGGTCGCCGGCGTCGGGCTCACCCCGGCCGCCCAGGCCGCCAGCGCGGGCCTGACCCACCCGCAGTCGGGCCGCATCGTCAGCGACGACCCGGCCAACTTCACCCCCCACATCCTCAACGGCACCGTCTACTCGATCGTCCAGGTGGGGAGCATGGTCGTGGTCGGCGGCTCGTTCACCCAGGTGCGCAGCGCGACGAACAGCACCGTGCTCACGCGCAACCGCGTGTTCGCGTTCAACGCGACCACCGGCGAGATCAGCACCAGCTTCAACCCCTCGCCCAACGGCACCGTCTACAAGGTCCAGGAGGCCACCGACGGCACCTCGGCGTACATCGGCGGCAGCTTCACCAGCGCGGGCGGCGCGGCCCGGCGCAACCTGTTCAAGATCAACGTGGGTACGGGTCAGGTGGTCACCCAGTTCACCCCGCCCACCCTGAGTGGCACCGTGCGCGACCTCGAGGTGGTCGGCAGCCGGCTGTGGGTGGCCGGCAAGTTCACCCACATCGGCGGGCGGGCGCAGAAGGCCCTGGGCACGCTGAACGCCACCACCGGCGCCTACGACGCCTACTTCGACGGCGTGATGGCGGGCACGCACCGCATCGGCTACCAGTACGACCAGACCAACGTGCTGCAGATCTCCAGCGACCCGCAGAACACCGAGCTCGTCGCGGTCGGCAACTTCACCAGCGTCGACGGCCAGTCCCGCGCCCAGATCGTCAAGCTCGACATCTCCAGCCCCACCAAGTACGCCGTGCCGGAGTGGAACACCAACCTGTTCACCCAGGCCTGCTCCAGCAAGTGGGAGACCTACCTCTCCGACGTGGAGTACTCCCCCAACGGGCAGTTCTTCGTGGTCTCCACCGGAGGGGCCTACGGCGGCCAGACCGGCAGCAACAACGGCACCTCCGGCTGTGACGTGGTGGCCCGCTGGGAGCGTGGCCTGACCGGCAACCCCAACCGAGCCACGTGGACGGCCTACACCGGCGGGGACACGACCTGGACGGTCGAGGTCACCGACAACGTGGTCTACGCGGGCGGGCACCAGCGCTGGCAGAACAACCCCAACGCCGGCGACAAGATCGGTGAGGGCGCCGTCGCCCGCACGGGCATCGCGGCGCTCAACCCCGCCAACGGCATGGCCTACACCTGGAACCCGACCCGGACCCGCGGGGTCGGCATCCAGGACATGCTGGCCACCAGCCAGGGCCTGTGGATCGGCTCGGACACCGACCGGATCGGCAACTACGAGTACCACGCCCGGATCGCGATGATGCCGCTCTCCGGCGGCAAGGACCTGCCGCCGATGGTCAACCCCACCCTGCCCGGGTCGGTCTACGGCGTGGCCACCAACGGCTCCCAGCTGACCCGCCGCGGATTCGACGGGTCGACGACCGGCTCCGCCTCCGACGCCCCCAACGGCACCGTGCCCTGGGGCAGCACCGTCGGCGCGTTCATGGCCAACGGCACCCTCTACACCGCCTCCAGCAACGGGTCCTTCTCCAAGCGCACCTTCAACGGCTCGTCCTACGGCCCCGCGACCCCGGTCGACGCCGCCGACCAGCTGATGTACCAGGCCGGCTGGCACAACACCGACATCCCCACCATGACCAGCCTGTTCTACGTCGACGGCCGGATGTACTTCACCCGGTCGGGGCAGAACACGCTGTTCCGTCGCGGCTTCGAGACCGAGAGCGACGTCGTCGGCCAGCAGCGGTTCAGCAGCGGCTCGGTCAGCGGCATCCCGTTCAGCACCCTGCGCGGCGCCTTCGTGGCCGGCAACAAGTTCTACTACGTCACCTCGGCGGGCCAGATGTACCGGGCCGACTGGGCCGACAACGCCCCGGTGGCCGGGACGATCACCCCGGTTCTCGGCGGCTCCGGCCAGCCCGGTGCCTCCCGCGCCCTGTTCGTCTACCAGGGTGCCGGCGAGCAGCCCAACCAGCCGCCGGTGGCCGTCCCCGACGTGGACTGCACCGACATGACGTGCAGCTTCGTCTCCACCGACAGCTCCGACGACGGCAGCATCGTCTCCCGGCTCTGGGACTACGACGACGGCGGCGTGACCTCGTCCTCGGACGGCAGCTACACCTACCTCACCCCCGGTGAACGGACCGTGACCCTGACCGTCACCGACAACGACGGCGTCAGCACCTCCGCCACGGTGGACATCAACCCGCAGCTGCCGCCGCCCCCGGTGAACTCGCCGCCCCAGGCGGTCGCGACCGTGACGTGCGAACTGCTCGTCTGCACGTTCAGCTCCACCGGGTCCGAGGACACCGACGGCACCATCGACTCCTACGCCTGGGACGCCGGGGAGGGGGTCACCTCGGACCAGCCGGGCTTCACGCACACCTACGACACCCCCGGACCCCGCTCGGTGACCCTGACCGTCACCGACAACGAGGCCGCGACCGGTGTCGCGGTGAAGGCCTTCAACCCCAGCGACACGGTCAGCCCGGTGACCTTCGTCGGGGTCAACGAGACCAACGCCAACCGGACCGCCCACCGGGTGGCGGTGCCGGACGGCACCGAGGAGGGCGACGCCCTGCTGCTGTTCTTCGCCACCAACACCACCACGCCGACCTACACCTACCCGGCGGGCTGGACCGAGGTCGAGGCGCTCAACGGCAGCGGCTTCGTCGGCCGGGCGTTCACCAAGGTGGCCACGGCCGCAGACCTCGGGTCCACCGTGCAGATCACCTCGAGCGGCTACGCCAAGTCCGACCTGACCCTCGCCGCGTACCGGGGCACGGACCCGGCCGACCCGATCGCGGCCAGCGCCGGCGCCCTCGACAACGTCAGCCGCGCCACCCACACCTCCCCCACCGTCACCGCGCCCGACGGCAGCGGCTGGCTGGTGACCTACTGGGCCGACAAGTCCAGCGGCACGACGGGCTGGACTCCTCCGGACGGGCAGACCTTCCGCAGCAGCCGGTCCGGGACCTCCAGCGGACATGTCTCGGGGCTGCTGGTGGACAGCGAGGCCGACGTCTCCGGCAGCACCGGTGGCCTCACCGCGACAGCGAATTCCGTGACGAACCGGGCGCTGAGCTTCAGCATCGTCCTCCAGTGAGGGTGCCGGCGTAACCACGCCTCCCCCCGGGCGTTGAGGTGGGCAGGGGGCTCGCCGTGCCGGCGCGCCCCGTGCTCATTCCTGGGGAGGACGATCCATGCGCGTGCCCGTGCGCTTCGCAGCAGCCGTCGGGGTGGCGGCGTTCGGGGTGGTCCTGGCTACGCCGGCCCTGGCGGCCGCCCCCGTCGCCCAGTCCGGTGCCAACGCCCTCACGGTGAGCGTCGCCGGGGAGGAGAACGGCACCGGCAACGTCACCGCCACCCACGACGGGTCGGCGGAGACCGTGACCGGCGACACCGCGCCCCCGGTCTCCGTGCTCACCGGACAGCAGCTGTTCCGCGGCGGTGCGCTGGCCCAGGAGGCCACGGCCACGGTGCGCGACGGGCTCGGGCGGTCACGGGCCTGCGCCGGCCTGACCGGCAGCGGCGGCGCGGAGGTGCAGATCGGCAGCTCGCAGTGCCTGCGCCCCGGCCGCTCGCTCGGTCTCACCCTGGGCAACCTCGACCTCAGCGACACCCTGGTGATCGACCCCGAGTCCGCGCTGGGACCGCTGGCCGACGCCAACCCGCCCCTCCAGGCCGTCCTCGGCGACGTCACCAAGCCGCTGGCCGACGCCGTGGCCCAGACGCCTCTGGGCGAGTCCGGCCTGACCGGCAGCCTGGACGCGGTCGCGGGCTCCTGCACCGCGGGTCCCGGCACCGCCAGCGGGGACGCCCACCTCACCGACGCCCGGATCACCCTGACCGTCGCCGAGGAGCAGGTCGTCCTGGCCGAGCTGCCCACCCGGCCCGAGCCGAACACCCGGGTGCCGGTCAATCTCGAGGCCGCCACCCAGGCGATCGTCGACGCGGTGCGCCGCCAGCTCGAAGGGTCCTTCGGAGGCGCCCTGGAGCCGCTGGCGGCCCTGCCCCAGGAGCTGCAGGACCAGGTCGTCGAGGCGCTGGTCGAGGCCACCCGCGAGCAGCTGCTGGCCCCGCTCGGCGACCACGTCCTCGACCTGGTGCTGAACAAGCAGACGCGCACGGGTCCGGACCAGATCCGGGTCTCGGCCGTCGACCTCTCGGTGCTGCCGGCAGCGCGCGAGGAGCTCGACGCCCCCCTGGCGCGTATCCAGATCGGCAACGTGGTCTGCGGTCCCAACGGCGGCGTCGCCGTGGCCGCCCCCGCCGCGGCACCGTCCTCGTCCCTGCCGACCGGCGTCTCCGGCGGCCTGGAGAGCGCGCCCGCCTCGGCGCCAGTCGCGGCCGCCCGGCCCGGGCCGACCGGGGCGGTCACCCTCGCGGCGTTCGCCCTGATGGTCGGCGCCGGTTCGGCCCTCACCGTGCTCCGTCGGCTGCGGACCTGAGGGCAGGATCCCGACGATGGCCAGCACCTCCGACTCCACCGGCAGCGGCTTCGGCACCGGCCTGGTCGTGCTCTGCGGCCTGCTGCTCGCAGTCGGGTTCCTCCTGCCGTCCGGGCCGGGCGAGCCGGAGCGGCCGGGCTTCCGGCCGATGTCGGCCGCCGCGGCCCCGGTGCGGCTGGTCGTGCCCGCCCTGGACATCCGGGCCCCGATCACCCCGATCGAGGTCAACGGCGCGCGGGTCCTCGACCCGCCCCGCAACGCGCGCGACATCGGCTGGTGGCAGCGCAGCGCCCGGCCCGGGGCCGACGTCGGGCAGACCGTGCTCACCGGGCACACGGTGCACACCGGGGGCGGGGTGCTCGACGACCTCGCCTCGCTGCGCCGGGGCCAGCGGGTCAAGGTCGTCACCGCGGAGGGCACGATGGTCTACCGCACCACCCGGGTGGTCACCTGGACCAAGGCCGAGCTCGCGGATCGGGCCGAGCAGCTCTTCGGGCAGGAGCGCGACCGCGAGCGGCTCGTGCTGGTCACCTGCAGCGGCTGGGACGGGCGCGAGTACGACAGCAACGTGGTCGCGTTCGCCGTGCCGCTCGGGGTCCGCGACCGGCAGTCCTGAGGGTCACCCCTCCGGTGCGACGTGGGCCCGCGCGGCCCGGGAGTCCGGCACCCGCCGCGCCATCAGCGCCATGGCGGCGTCGCTGAGCCGGGGTGCCAGCAGGTTGACCACCTCGCCGGCCCGACCGACTGCGGTCGAGATCGTGACCGGCCGGTCCTCGAGCGCGCGGACCACCAGCGCCGCCGCCTGCTCCGGGCTCCGGGCCGGCGCCCGGCGGTAGGCGTCGGTGGCCGCGATCATCTCGGTGCGCACCAGGTCCAGACGCAGGTTGGTGAACGTCACGTTGTCCGACCAGGTCTCGCGGCCGGCGATCCGGGAGAAGCTGTCGAGCGCGGTCTTGGAGGCGATGTAGGCGCTGAACTTCGGTGCCTTCAGCTGCACCCCCCAGGTGACCACGTTGACGACGTGCCCGAAGCGCTGCGCGCGCATCGCGGGCAGCAGCCCGAGCGTGAGCCGCACCGGCCCGAAGAAGTTCACCGCCATCGTGCGCTCGTAGTCGTGCACCCGGTCGTAGGAGTACTCCAGGGAACGGCGGATCGACCGGCCGGCGTTGTTGACGAGCAGGTCGACCGCGCCGTGCTCGCGCAGGACCTGCGCGACCAGGGCGTCGGTCGCCTCGGCGTCGGTCAGGTCGCACACGTAGCCGTACGCCGACCCGCCGGCCGCCTCGACGGCGGCCACCACCCGGTCCAGCTCCGCCCCACGCCGGGCCACGCACAGCACGCTCGCCCCGCGCGCGGCGACCTCGCGGACGGTGGCCTCGCCGACGCCCGAGGAGGCACCGGTGACCAGCACCACCCGACCCGCCAACGGGCTGGCCAGCGGGGCCCCCGCGGCCCGGGCCACCGGGGCCACGACGTGCCGGCGCAGCAGCGCGCGCGGGGTGAGCAGCAGGTTCACCGCACGTCGTCCAGCACCGGCATCGTCCAGGGCCGCGCGGCCTCGAGCTGGGCGGACAGGCTCAGCAGGGTGGCCTCGTCGTGCCGGCGCCCGACGAGCTGGACCGCGAGCGGCAGCCCGTCCTCGGCCACCCCGGCCGGAACCGACGCGGCCGGGTTGCCGGTGACGTTCCACAGTGCCGTGTAGGCGATCATCGGCTGCGAGCGCAGGGCGGCACGGACGGTGCCGCCGCCGTCGAGCACCCCGACCTCGGGGGGACGGTGCGCGATCACCGGTGTCAGCAACACGTCGAGACGCTCCTCCTCGAAGACGCGGTTGGCCCGCGCTCCCACCTTCTCCCCGGCCGCGAGGGCGCGGCGGATGACGCCCGGACGCACCCAGGCACCGAGGCGGTAGGTCTCCCGGGTGCGCCGCTCGAGGCGGTCGTAGTGCTCGACCGCGTCGCTCTCGGTGCGCACTCCGGCGAAGAACTGCGGCAGGAAGGCCAGGGTCGCGTCCGGGTAGCGCGGGTCCACCTCCACCACCTCGTGACCGAGGTCGCTGAGCACCTGCGCGGTCTGCGTGACCGCCGCGACGTGCGCCGGGTCGGGGCGCAGCCCCTTGATCGCGGACCTGGTGGACCAGCCGATCCGCAGCCGGCCGGGCTCGGTGCGGGCGGCCTCGGCGAAGCCGGTCGCGGGCTCCTCGGCGGAGAACAGCTCGCCGGCGGTGGTGCCGCGGATGACGTCGTAGACGAGGGCGGAGTCGAGGACCGACCGGGTCAGCGGGCCCGCCGTACCCAACGCCCACCACAGGTGCTCCATCGGGGCGGTGGTGACCCGGCCGCGCTCGGGCTTGAGCCCGAACAGCCCGCAGCAGGCCGCGGGGATCCGGATCGACCCGCCGCCGTCGCCACCGATGCCGACCGGCACCATGCCGGCCGCCACGGCGACGGCGGTGCCCCCGCTGGACCCGCCCGGGGTACGACGCCGGTCCCACGGGTTGCGGGTGATCCCCCCGTCCACGGACTCGGTGAACGGCCACTGGCCGAACTCGGGCATCCGGGTCTTGCCGATGATCACCGCTCCTGCGGCGCGCAGCCGGCGGACCAGCTCCCCGTCCGCCGCTGCCGGGGTGGAGTTGCCCCGACCGCCGAAGGTGGTGACGCACCCGGCGACGTCGATCTCCTCCTTGATCGCGACCGGCACGCCGTGCAACGGGCCCGGGGTGGCTCCCGTCGCCATGGACCGGTCCCGGGCCGCGGCCTCGGCGCGGGCCTCGGCGGCGAGCACCACCGAGAACGCGTTGAGGCCCGGGTCGCGCTCCGCGATCCGCGCCAGGCACGCCTCGACGAGCTCGACGGCACTCAGCTCCCCGGAGCCGGTACGCCGGACCAGCTCGGCGACGCCGAGCTCGGGAAGTCGCGGATCGGGCAGGGGGCGATCGGTCGGTTCGGCGCTCATGCGGTGAGGCTAGTGGCACGCTCCGCGAGCAGGGTCTAGGTGGTCTCCCAGCGGAACAGCCGGGCCGCGAGCAGGGTGAGGACGGCGGTGAAGGCCAGCAGGATGCCCATCGGGGCCAGGGCAGCGCCCGCACCCTGCCCGCGGACCAGCACGTCGAGCATCCCGTCGTTGAGGTGCCGCAGCGGCAGCAGCTGCGAGACGGTCTGCAACCATCCCGGGGCAGCGTCCAGCGGGAAGAACGAGCCCGACAGGAACGCCATCGGCAGGACGACGAAGTTGGCGAGGTTGACCGCGCCCTCGGTGGTGCGGGCCAGTGCTCCCGCCAACAGGCCGAGCGCCATGAACGCCAGGGTGCCGGCCACGAGCAGCGGCACCGACATCCACCAGGCACCCCGCAGCGTCAGCCCGAAGAGTGCGGCGGCGAGCCCGACGAACACAAGGAGCTGCACCAGGGCCACCGCGACCGTCACCACCACGCGGGCGGAGACCACCGATCGGGTCGACACGGGGGCCAGCTGCAGTCGCCGCAGCAGCTTGCTCTGCCGCCAGCCCTGGAGCGTCGCCGCGGCCCCGAAGGTGGCGCTCATCGCGACCGCCCAGCCCAGCAGGCCCGGAGTGACGAACTGGATCGTGCGCAGCGACTCGTCCTCCACCCGCTCGGTCGCCAGCGTGAACGCCGGGGGCTCGCCGGAGGCCGCGACGTTGGCGGCGTCGACGAACGCGCGCAGAGCACCCTGGGTGATCGCCGCCTTGACCTGGTCGGTCTGGGTGTAGTGCGCCACCAGGCGGGTCCCGGACATCTCGATCGCCACGTCAGCGTCACCGTCGCGGACCTGGGCCAGGGCCGCGTCCCGGTCCCGGGTGCGGGTGACCTCGAAGACCTGCGCGAAGGCCTCGGCACCCTCGGGTGGCAGGTCCTCGACCAGCGGCACCGAGCCGACCTGGACCAGGTCGACCTTGGACTGGGTCGGGTCGGCGAACAGCCCGCCGAAGAGCACCAGGAACATCAGCGGGAAGACCAGCGCGAAGAAGACCGCGGCGCGGTCCCGGAGGAAGCCCTTGAGGATCGCCAGCGCGATCGCGGTGAAGGCGGTCAGACCGGGTTGCGCAGTCACGCGCGGTACTCCCGACCGGTCAGGTCCAGGAACACCTCGTCCAGGGTGGCGGGCCCCGACGCGCCGGCCCGGCGCGTCTCGAGGTCGGCGCGCAGGGCCGCCGGGGTGTCGAGGCGGAGGATCCGGCCGGCGTCCATGATCGCCACCCGGTCGCACAGGTGCTCGGCCTCGTCCATGTAGTGCGTGGTCAGCACCACCGTGCGACCGGACTCGTTGAGCCCGGCCAACAGGTCCCACAGGTTGCGACGGGCCTGGGGGTCCAGGGCGGCGGTGGGCTCGTCGAGGAAGACGATCTCGGGGTCGTGGACCAGCGCGCAGGCGATGGCCAGCCGTTGCTTCTGGCCGCCGGAGAGATCGTCGGTGCGGGTCCCGGCCTTCGTCTCCAGCCCCACCCGCTCCAGCCACGCGTCGGCCCGGTCGGTGGGGACGTCGTACAGGGCCGCGAAGGTGCGCAGCTGCTCGCGTGCCGTGAGCCGCTCGAAGAACGCCGACGCCTGGAGCTGCACGCCCACCCGGCGCAGCAGCCGGGTGTCCCGGGGCCATGACGGCTGCCCGAGCATCTCGGCGGTCCCCGCGTCCGGACGGCGGAGGCCCTCCACCGTCTCCAGGGTCGTGGTCTTGCCGGCGCCGTTGGGACCGAGGATGCCGAAGACCTCGCCGACCGGCACCTCGAAGGAGACGCCGTCGACGGCCCGCACCCCGTCGTAGGCCTTCACGAGGTCGAGAACCCGCACCGCGGGCGGGTCAGCCGGCACGGCCGTCCGGCGCGGTCGGTCGGCCACGCGAGGTCACAGGAGGGTCCGCACGACCCGCAGGGCCACCGAGAGCCGGGCGAGGTCGGTGTCGTCGTCGGAGCAGATCTCCTGCAGGGTCTTCACGGCCCGGTCGGCCTCCTGCTCCGGCGGTGGGTCGCCGGCGAGCTGGGCCGCGGTGAGCTGCGCGTGCACCGCGTGCAGGTCGTCGCGCAGCGCCGCCCGCGCCATCGTCTGCCACCGGTCCTCGCGCGGCAGGGCCAGGATCCGCGAGACGAGCAGCGGCAGACCCAGGCGCTCGCCCACCTCGAAGTGCGCGCGGGCCACCTCCATCGGGTCGCGGTCGTCGCGCGCCGCGGTGTCGACCATGCCCAGGATCATGTACGCCGGCGGGCAGACCGCCACCTTGACCGCGAGCTGCTCGGGGACCCCCTGCGCGACCAGCGCGTCCCGCCGCTGCTCGAAGGCCACGAGCTCGCGCCCGGACATCAGCGACGGCAGCTCGGCCATCACCTTCTGCACGACCACCTCGTAGGAGTCGACGACCGACTCGGTCTCCTCCAACATCCTGCGGGCGTTGATCAGCCAGCGGGACGCGCGCTCCACGAGCGTCCGGCTCTCCAGGCGCATGTGCGTCTGCACCTCGGCGCTGATCTGGTTGTCGAAGTCGGAGATCTCCTGCTGGAGGCTGTCGGAGCCGAAGATCTCGCGGGCCACGAAGTTGGCCCGGGTCAGGTCGGCCACGTCGGCGTTGGTCTCCCCGACCAGCCGGTGGTAGTAGGTGATCCCGGCGTTGTTGACCAGCTCGTTGACGACCTGGGTCACCACGATCTCGCGGCGCAGCTGGTGCTGCTCCATCTGGGCCCGGTACCCCTGGCGCATCTTGGCGGGGAAGTAGGAGAACAGGTCCGAACGCAGGAACGCGTCGTCGGGCAGATTGCTGCGCAGGAGGGCGTCGGCCAGCACGATCTTGGTGTAGGCCATCAGCACCGACAGCTCGGGGGCGGTCAGCCCGCGCGAGCGTTCCAGCCTCCGGTTGACCTCGCGACGGCTCGGCAGGGCCTCCAGCTCGCGGTTGAGCAACCCGCTGCGCTCGAGCGAACGCATCCAGTCCTCGTGCACGTGCAGCAGCGCCGGGCTGATCGCCACCGCGTTGGCCAGGGCGACGTTCTGGTCGTAGTTGTCGGCGAGGACCAGCTCCGCGACCTCGTTGGTCATCGAGGCGAGCAGCTCGTTGCGCTGCTTGCCGGTCAGGTCGCCGTCGGCGACCACCCGGTCGAGCAGGATCTTGATGTTCACCTCGTGGTCGGAGGTGTCCACGCCGGCGGAGTTGTCGATGAAGTCGGTGTTGATCCGGCCACCGGCTGCGGCGTACTCGATCCGGCCGCGCTGGGTGAGTCCCAGGTTGCCGCCCTCCCCGACGCACTTCACCCGCAGCCCGCGCCCGTCGACACGGATGGCGTCGTTGGCCTTGTCGCCCGCCTCGGCGTGGGTCTCGGACGCCGCCTTGACGTAGGTCCCGATGCCGCCGTTCCAGAGCAGGTCGACCGGGGCCAGCAGGATCGCGCGCATCAGCTCGGCCGGAGTCATCCGGCCCTTGGTGGTCGTGGACTCCTCGATGCCCAGCGCCGCGCGCATCTGCGGGGTGATCGCGATCGACTTCGCGCTGCGGGAGAAGACCCCGCCGCCCTCGGAGATCAACGAGGTGTCGTAGTCCTGCCACGACGACCGGGGCAGGTCGAAGAGCCGCTTGCGCTCGGCGAAGGAGCTCGCGGAGTCGGGGTCCGGGTCGATGAAGATGTCGCGGTGGTCGAACGCCGCCACCAGCCGGATGTGCTCGGAGCAGAGCATGCCGTTGCCGAACACGTCGCCGGACATGTCCCCGACGCCGACGCAGGTGAAGTCCTCGCGCTGACAGTCCACCCCCATCTCCCGGAAGTGCCGACGGACCGAGACCCAGGCCCCGCGAGCCGTGATGCCCATGGCCTTGTGGTCGTACCCGACGGACCCTCCGGACGCGAAGGCGTCGCCGAGCCAGAAGCCGTACTCCGCGGAGATCCGGTTGGCGATGTCGCTGAACGTGGCGGTGCCCTTGTCGGCGGCCACCACCAGGTAGGGGTCGTCGTCGTCGTGGCGCACGACCGCGGTCGGGGGCACCACGTGCCGCCCGTCGGGACCGTCGGCCAGGTTGTCGGTCACGTCGAGCAGCCCGGAGATGAACGTGGTGTAGCAGGCCACCCCCTCGGCCATCCAGGCGTCGCGGTCGCTGGGGTCGGGGAGCTGCTTGGCGAAGAAGCCGCCCTTGGCGCCGACCGGGACGATCACGGTGTTCTTCACCATCTGCGCCTTGACCAGGCCCAGCACCTCGGTCCGGAAGTCGTCGCGACGGTCGGACCAACGCAGTCCGCCGCGTGCGACCGAGCCGAAGCGGAGGTGCACGCCCTCGACACGCGGGGAGTAGACGAAGATCTCGAACTTCGGCCGCGGCTCGGGCAGGTCGGGGATCGCCGAGGGGTCCAGCTTGAGGGTCAGCCGCTGCAGCGGCTGACCCTGCTCGTCGGTCTGGAAGAAGCTGGTGCGCAGGGTCGCGCGGATGTGGGTCAGGTAGGACCGCAGGATCCGGTCGTGGTCGAGGCTGGAGACCTCGTCCAGCGTGCGCTGGATCCGCTCCTCGAGGTCGGCGCACTTGGCCGTCCGGGCCTCGCTGTCCGCCGCGATGTTGCCGTTGCGTCCCGGGTTGAAGCGAGCCTCGAAGAGCTGCACCAGGTAGCGGGTGATGTCGACGTTGTTGCGCAGGGCGTCCTCGATGTAGTCCTGCGCGAACGGCGTGCCGCCCTGACGCATGTACTTCGCATAGGCGCGCAGCAGCGTGGCCTGCCGCCAGCTCAACCCGGCGGCCAGCACCAGGGCGTTGAACCCGTCGCTCTCGTTGAAGCCGTTCCACACCGCGGCCACGGTGTCCTGGAACAGCTCCCGGGCGTCGTCGGGCAGCGCCCGGTGGTAGCGCAGTCCGAAGTCGTAGATGTAGGACTCACGCTCGAGGCCCTCGAGCTCGTAGGGCCGCTCGTCGACGACCTCGACGCCCGTCGTGGAGAGGATCGGCAGCACCTCGGACAGCGACAGCGGCGGCCCGATCCGGTAGACCTTCAGCCGAGCCTCGCCGGGCGGCGCCGCCACGTCCTCGTAGAGCGACAGGGTCATGCCCACGTCGGCCTCGATCGCCTCGAGGCGCCCGAGGTCCACCGCACCGGTCTGGGGCGGGTAGTCCTCCTTGTAGGCCTCGGGGAAGCAGCCGGCGTAGGTGCGCACGTAGCGGCTGCCGAGCTCCTCGCCGTAGGTGGTGACCACGGCGCTGGTGAAGTCGTCGCGCCAGGACCGGGCGGCCTCGGCGCAGCGGCGCTCGAGGTCGGCCATGTCGGGATCGCCGATCTGCTCACCCTCGGCGGGCCGGACGACGAAGTGCAGCCGTGCCGCGAAGGACTCCCCCACGTGCGCGGTGTACTCGATGTGGTCGCCGTGCAGCTGCTCCTTGAGGATCGTCGCGATCCGCTCCCGGACGGTGGTGTTGTAGCGGTCCCGCGGCAGGTAGACCAGGCAGGACAGGAACCGGCCGTAGCGGTCCCGGCGGACGAACAGCTTCAGCTGCCGCCGCTCGCGGGTGTACATCACCTGGGCGGCGATCGGCACCAGGTCCTCGATGGGCGTCTGGAACAGCTCGTCGCGAGGATAGGTCTCCAGCACGTCCATGAGCGCCTTGCCGGCGTGGCTCATCGGGTCCAGGCCGACGACGTCGATGACCTCGGCCGCCTTCTCGCGCAGCACCGGGATCCGCTTGACCGACTCGGTGTAGGCCGCCGAGGAGAACAGCCCGAGGAACCGCCGCTCACCGACCACCTCGCCGTCCGCGTCGAACTTCTTCACCCCGACGTAGTCGAGGAACACCGGTCGGTGCACGGTGGCTCGCGAGTTGGCCTTGGCCAGCACGAGCAGGTTCTTGTCCCGGGCGTGGACGGCGACGGCCTCGGGCAGCACCCGGGGCGCTGCCTGGTCGGCGCGCAGGATGCCGAAGCCCGTGCCCGGGACGGCGACCAGCGTCTCGCGGCCTTCCTCGGACTCCAGCCGGTACTCCCGGTAGCCGAGGAAGGTGAAGTGGTTGTCGGCCAGCCAGCGCAGCAGCGACGTGCCCTGCTCGATCTCCTGCTCGCTCAACGGTGGCGGATTCTGGCCCAGGTCCTCGATGATGCGGTCGACCTGGCTGTGCATCTTGGCCCAGTCCTCGACCGCGTCGCGGACGTCGGTGAGCACCTTGGTCAGCTGCTCGGTGATCTCGCCGAGCTGGTCGTCGGCGACGCGGTCGATCTCCAGGTGCATCCACGACTCGCGGGAGATGTCGTGCGGGTCGGTCTCGGCCTGGTCCTCCAGCACCTCCTGCAGCGTGCCACCGAGGTCGCGACGGACGACCAGCTGCGGGTGGATCACCTGGTGGATCTCGTGCTGCGACTCGGCGAGGGCCATCGAGACCGAGTCGACCAGGAACGGCATGTCGTCGGTCACCACCTCGACGACGGTGTGCCCACCGGCGGACCAGCCGTTGACCGAGATGCTGGGGGTGAACACCCGGATCGCTGCCTTGCCCTGCGGTCGGTCGGAGGCCAGCCGGAGCTGCGCCATCACCGCGCCGTAGAGGTCGCTGGCGTCGCGCTCGAGGAGGTCCTCGGGGGCGACGTGCCGGTAGAACTCCTTGAGCACCGCGAGCACATCGATCCCGTCCGGGGCCGAGCCTCCCTTGGACTTCGCGTAGTCGCTCAGCCGGGTGATCAGCTCGGACTTGCTCTGCTCCAGCGTCGTCACGGTTTCGACACTATGACCCCCGCACCTCCCGGGCAACGCGACCCCACGGGCGCGCCCCCACGAGCTCGGCGAAAGCGTCCGGGCGGGGCTCAGCGCAGCGACGCGGTCACAGCGCGGAGCGCAGGTCCCACAGCACCGGGTAGTACTTCAACCCGAGGCGGCTGCGCAGGTACGTCGCACCGGTGGACCCCCCGGTGCCGGTCCTGGCGCCGATCATCCGCTCGACCATGACCACGTGGCGCGCTCGCCAGGCGGCGGCGAGCTCGTCGTGCAGGATCAGCGCCTCGGCCATCGCCCACAGGTCCCCGTGCCGCGCCCGGTCGTGGGCCACCACCCGCAGCGACGCGGTCAGCGTCTCCTCGTCGCCGGTCGCCAGCCCGCGACCCTCGAGCAGGCCGAGGAAGGCGTCCCACAGCGACGGCTCCTCCAGCCGCAGCTCGAGGCGGCGCTCCTCCTCGGCAGTGAGGCCGCGGAAGCGGCGCAGGTAGCCGGAGTCCTTCGCGCCCGAGAGGAACTCCAGCTCGCGGAACTGCACCGACTGGAACCCGCTCGCCGGGGCCAGCCGTTGCCGGAACTCCAGGAAGTCCTGGGGCGTCATCGTCTCCAGCACGTCGACCTGCTGCAGCAGCACCCGCTCGATGACGTGCACGCGGTTCATCAGGTGGCGGGCCCACCACAGCCGGTCACCCGCCCCCGCACCCGTCCCGTCGCCGGCTCCGGCCCCGTTCCCCTCCGGACCGCCGGCCGTCGGGGCGGGCAGCAGGGCGTCGCGCACCGCCTGGACCTCGTGCAGGAGCTGCTGGAACCACAGCTCGTAGACCTGGTGGATGGTGATGAACAGCAGCTCGTCGTGCGCCGGCGGGTCCGACTCGAGGTGCTGGGCGTCGAGCAGCTGCGGCAACCGCAGGTAGCTGCCGTAGGTGAGCTGGGCGCGACGCGCGGCTCCCTCCTCGCCGAAGGACACGAAGTTCTCCTCATCCATACGGCTCAACCTATGCGTGCCCGGTGCCGCGCGCCGCCACCCCATGCAGCATGATCTGGGCAGTCGGTCGACCGACGCTGGACGAAGGAGCCCGGGTGAAGAAGGTCAGCGAGGAGCTGCGCTACGAGGGCGCCACGCTCGAGCAGGTGCACGCGATGTTGGCCGACCCGGCCTTCCGCGAGAAGGTCTGTGACGCCCAGGGGGTCCTGCGGCACTCGGTCCGGATCGACCGGGACGGCACCGGCATGCGCGTCGTGGTCGACCAGGTCCAGGCGGCCGACGGGGTGCCCGGGTTCGCGCGCAAGTTCGTGGGGGACGAGATCAACATCGTCCAGTCCGAGGACTGGGGATCAAGGGAGTCGGGCGCCATCGAGGTGACCATCCCCGGCAAGCCCGGCGACATGTCCGGCACCGCGGTGCTCGTCGAGGACGCGGCCGGCACCACCGAGTCGGTGGACCTGGGCGTCACGGTCAACATCCCGCTGGTCGGCGGCAAGATCGAGGGGCTGATCGCCGACCTGCTCCGCAAGGCGCTGCGCGCGGAGCACCGCGTGGGCGTCGAGTGGCTGGCCGACTAGGCCTCGGCCCGCTCGCTGCTCACTCCCCGACCTGACCGTCGACGGCCTCACGGAGCAGGTCGGCGTGGCCGTTGTGGCGCGCGTACTCCTCGACCAGGTGCAGCAGGATCCAGCGCAGGCTGTGCGTGCGGCTCGGGTCGGAGCGGAACGTCCGCCGGGAGAGGGACTCCAGCGCACTGGGGTGGGCGAGCGCGTCGTGCAGGATCCGGTCGGAGGCGGCGACCGCCTCGTCGAACAGCGCCCGCAGCTCCTCCGGGGTGTCCTGGGCGGCGCTGTGCCACTCCCAGTCGGCGTCGGCGTCCCAGTCGACGGACGCCCACGGCTCGGCGGGCGGGTTGTCGGCGAACACCTGGCCGAACCACCAGTCCTCGACCTGGGCCAGATGCTTGAGCAGCCCACCCAGGGTCATCGCCGACGGTGGCAGGCGCTGGTCCAGCGCAGCGGCGTCCAGCCCCTCGGTCTTGCCCCGCAACGTGTCGCGGTGGAAGTCGAGAAAGGCGATCAGCAGCTCGGCCTCGGAGCCCGAGGTGGGAGGGTCGTGTCGTTCCATGCCCCGACCCTAGGGGTGCCGCTCGTCCCCGTCGCAGTGCCCGTCTCGCCGGCCGTCTCGCAGCCCGTCCGGTCCGACGTCCGGCTGGCCGTCTCGCCCGCCGTCCGGCTGGCCTTCTCGTGGGCCACCCGGGGGCGCCGCACGCGCGTGGCGCCGCCGGCTCCACCAGACGGTCACCGCGAGCAGCACGAACGGACCGAACGCCAGCACCAGGGTGAGCAGCCGCTCCACGGCGTGGACCGGTCCGAGGTGCAGCAGGGTCATCCCACCGTCAGCCCATGTGGGGATAACGATGGTCCTTGGGCGGCGCGAAGGTCTCCTTGATCGACCGGGGCGAGCTCCAGCGGAGCAGGTTGACGGGGGCACCCGCCTTGTCGTTCGTGCCCGAGGCCCGCGCCCCACCGAAGGGCTGCTGACCCACGACGGCACCGGTGGGCTTGTCGTTGACGTAGAAGTTGCCGGCGGCGAACCGCAGCCGCTCACTGGCCCAGGCGACGGCCTCGCGGTCCTGGGAGATGACCGCACCGGTGAGGGCGTACGGCGCGAACGACTCCATCTGGTCCACGACCGACTCGAAGCGGCGGTCCTCGTAGACGTGCACGGACAGGATCGGCCCGAAGTACTCGTCCTTGAACATCGCGTCCGTCGGGTCGGTGGACTCCACGATGGTGGGCCGGACGAAGTAGCCGACCGAGTCGTCGACCTGTCCTCCGGCCACGACGTCCAGCTTGGCCGAGCGCTTGGCCCGGGTGATCGCCTTCTTGTGCTTGGCGAACGCCCGGTCGTCGATGACGGCGCCCATGAAGTGGGAGAGGTCGGTGACGTTGCCCACCGACAGGCCCTCGGTGTCGGCCACCAGCTGGTCCTTGAGCTTCTTCCACACCGAGGCCGGGACGTAGGCGCGCGAGGCCGCCGAGCACTTCTGCCCCTGGAACTCGAACGCCCCGCGGATCATCGCCACGCGGAGGACGTCCACGTCCGCCGACGGGTGGGCCACGATGAAGTCCTTGCCCCCGGTCTCGCCGACGATGCGCGGGTAGGAGCGGTAGGTCGGCAGGTTGGCCCCGACCGTGCCCCAGAGCGTCTGGAAGGTGGGGGTGGAGCCGGTGAAGTGGATGCCGGCGAGGTCGGGGTGGTTCAGCACCACCTCGGAGACCTCCAGCCCGTCGCCGGGCAGCATGTTGATCACGCCCGGAGGCATCCCGGCCTCCTCGAGCAGCTCCATGGTGAGGTGCGCGGCGAGCTGCTGGGTCGGCGACGGCTTCCAGACGACGGTGTTGCCCATCAGCGCCGGGGCCGTGGGCAGGTTGCCGGCGATCGCGGTGAAGTTGAACGGGGTGACCGCGTAGACGAAGCCCTCGAGCGGCCGGTGGTCGGTGCGGTTCCACACGCCGCGGCTGTTGGCGATCGGCTGCTCGGACATGATCTCGCGGCCGTAGTGCACGTTGAAGCGCCAGAAGTCGATGAGCTCGCAGGCGGCATCGATCTCGGCCTGCCAGGCCGTCTTGGACTGGCCCAGCATCGTGGCGGCGTTGACCCGGGCCCGCCACGGCCCGGCGAGCAGGTCGGCGGCCTTGAGCAGGATCGAGGCGCGGTCGTCGTAGGACATCGCCCGCCAGGCGGGAGCCGCGGCGGTCGCGGCCTGGACGGCGGCCTGGGCGTCGCGCTTGGTGGCGTTCTTGAGCACCCCCAGGACGCTCGCGTGGTCGTGCGGCTGGACGACCGGGATCTCCGCTCCGCCGCCCATCTTCTTGCTGCCGCCGATGGTGGCGGTCAGGTCCAGCGGGCCCTGCGACCCCTGCCGGGCGAGCTCGGCCTCGAGCGAGGCGCGCTCGGCGCTCCCTGGCGCGTAGTCGAGGTTGGGCTCGTTGACGGGGACCGGCGGGCTGGTGATCGCGTCCATGCTCGCGATGCTCTCAGACGACGCACGGCGCGACCAACCGGCCCGGCTGCGGCTCAGCGCATCGCCACCCGGGTGACCGGGCCGCCTGAGCCGAACAGCGTGCTCCGCCCGGCCGCGAGCACCTGGTAGCGCGCCGACCTGGTCTGGAGCACCCGCCAGGTCTTGACGCCGGTCGAGGCGGTGGTGCCCCGGCCGACGACCTGCCAGGGGTCGGTCGACTTGTAGGACCGCATCAGCAGCACCGGCATCGAACCCACCGGTGTGCCGGACCCCACGCGGCGCACGGTGCCCTTGACGTTGACGTAGAGCTTGGTCTTGACCTTGCTGGTGGTGACGCTGCTGGCCGTCGTCGTGGACGTCAGGGTGAGCGACACCGGGGGGCTGGTCCGGCCGTCCCGGTCCTGGGCACGGACCGAGACCGTCACCGGTCGGGTGCCCGCCGGCTTGGCCAGCCGGAAGGACGTGCCCGCGGTGGTGGCGGCAGCGACCCCGTCCCGCGTGACCAGGTAGTGCTGCAGCCCGCCGGGGACCTGGGCCGGCGGGGTCCAGGTCACGGTCGACGCGGTCCGGGTCGAGGCCGCGGCCAGGCTGCGCGGTGACGTCGGGGCGTGGGGGGTGCAGCCGAACAGGCGCAGGTCGTCGACCCACCAGCCGAGCAGCGACCCCTCGGAGTCCCCGACCACCCGCAGCACGATGCGGGCCGTCTGACCGGCCAGCGAGGTCAGGTCGACCCGGCTCGAGCCGTAGCCGCGGCTGTCCCCGGCCCAGCCCGGCGCGGGGTCGGACACCAGGGTCCGGTCGGGTCCGTTGACCCACGGCAGCCCGCTCCTGGTGGCCCAGGTGCCCGAGACGGGGTCGAGGACCTGGACCAGCGCCTGGGCGCCGTCGTGGAAGGTCAGCGGCACGCCGTCGTCCTCCGGGCTCCAGTCCATCAGGTACGCGTGCCGGAAGTGCAGGTAGGTGCGCTCCCCCGTGGGCACCGGGAACGCCGTACCGGTGAGGTCGCTGCGGGTCGGGTCGCCGAGCGTGGGATCGGGGTTCCAGGCGAACAGGGAGGAGGTGCCCTCGGCGGCGTACGCCGGCGTGCCGTTGGCGGGGGTGCGCTGCCACAGCGCACCGAACGTCCAGCCGAGCTGGTCGGTGTGCCCGTCGTCGTCGCGAGCCGTCTCCGCGTACTCGTGGCCGGTGGGGCAGCTCGCCGCCACCTCCGGCGCGGCCGCCGTCGGGTCGGCCGGCGCCGAGGCCAGCTCGGTGGCGGCCGTGGCGGCGCGCACGGACGCGCAGTCACCGGAGGTGAACCCGGCCGTGCCGCCCGCCGCGAGCTGGTCGCAGGTGGTCCCGAGCGTGTGCGCCAGGTCGGCGAACTCCGCGCCCGAGGTCAACCGCGGGATCGTCTCCAGGTAGAGCCGCCCGGTCTTCGCCAGCCCGGTGTCACCCTGGTCGATCCCGGTGACCGTGCGACCGTTGAACGTCCCGCCCTGGGAGATCAGGTAGGCGGTCTTGTTCCCGACCCCGTCGTTCTCGTGGATCGCTCCGTTGTCGTACCAGACGTCGGCCGAGACGTACTGGCTGCTGGTCATCCGGTCGGGCTGGTCGAACAGGGTCGGGTCCTTCAGGCTGCGGATCGCCCCGATGCCCGGGAGGTCCTCGCCGATCGTCCACGCGGCGTCGCTGTCCGCTCCGTTGCGGTGGTCCACGATCTCACCGAGGACGTCGGCCAGGGACTCGTTGAGGGCGCCGCTCTGGTGGAAGTAGAACAACCCGGCGGTGCGCTCGACGAAGCCGTGGGTCAGCTCGTGCGCGACGACGTCGTCCGGCGCGGCGAAGCCCTGCCCGAAGACCATCTGGGTGCCGTCCCAGAACGCGTTGCGGTAGGGGCAGGCCTCGTCGGAGAAGCACCACCGCACCGTCGCCTGCAGCGTCCTGGTGCCGGCGACGGTGGTCCCGATGAGCTCGGTCAGGTCGATCCCGTCGAGGTCGGCGTAGGCCTGGGCGGTCTTCCCGAGGTTGGCGTAGGCCTGGTCGACGTCGGCGTTGCCGGTGGCGGCCCCGCCCTCGCTGCGGGCCGCGCTCGCGCAGACCGGCACCGGCGTCCGCCCGTCGCTGATCGCCAGGTTGTTGTTGTCGCACACTCGGCGGTGCAGGTCGGGCGCGTCGTTGAAGTGCAGCGCCACCTCGCCCCGGGAGGTGCCGACCAGCACGGTCTCCCGGACGTCGCTGCCGTTGGTCACCTCGAGCTGCCAGACCGGGCGCACCCCGGCAGGATCGTCCACGTGCACGATCGCCGGGTCGAAGACGCGGCGCCCCTGCGAGTGGACGGTGAGTGCCTCGGCGGAGGTGCGATGGGTGCGTGCCGCCACCCGCAACGCCACCCGTCGGGCGGTCGCCTCGGGCACCACCGGTGCCGGCACCGCCACCGCATCCGTGGTCGCGGCCACCACCGAGACGAGGTCCTGCTGGGCGTCGAGGCTGAGCACGAGCTGGCCGCCGAAGACCGGGACCCCGTCGAGGACCTGGTCGGCCCGCACGATGGTGGCGCCACCGGCCGCCGGCAGCGAGCGGGTCACCACGGCCCGTGAGGAGGCTCCGTCGAGGCCGAAGGCCGCGCCGTACTCGTCGATGACCGCCGCCGCCGTGCCGCGGGCCGTCGTGGCGCCGTCCAGCAGGGCGGTCCCGTCGACGGAGCCGACGAAGCTGAGCTCACCGGCCGCGTCGCGACGTACGCGCACCGGCTCCTCGGCGTCGGCGCGCAGCTCCGCGAGCGCCTGCCGGGCCGCCTGGTCGGGCTGCGAGACCGGGCTCGGGTCGTCGGTGGGCGTCGGACGTACCGGGGCGCCCGCGACCGCTGCTGTGGGGACGCTCAACGCGAGCGTCAGGGCACCGGCCACCCAGGGCCACCGTGTCGTCATGGGGTCTCCGCCTCTGTAGGCGGACAGCGTAAACGGACATACGTCTCAAATGGTGAGAAACTATGAAATACCAGCCAACAGGTCGGGGATCTCCTGCACCGCGTACCAGCCGAGGTCACCGAGGTCCTCGGGGTCGTACCCCGGTCCGAGCACGACGTCGGCGGTGTCCGCGTGCACGGCCCGGACCAGGTGCAGCCCGAACGCGGAGTCGACCTCGACCAGGCTGCCGGTCGTCTCCACCACGGCGGGGACGTCGACGGCGAGCACCACCCGCCGGGGCGTGTCCTCCGGCGCCAGCAGCAGCGCCGAGTCGTCCGCAGCGGCCATCAGCGCGGCGTACTCCCACTGCTCGTCGTCGGCCTCGGGCCAGGCCTCGCGCAGCGCCACGGTGACGGCCCGACCCCGGATCGGCGCCGGCCCGATGCCACCGTCGGCGACGAAGCCGGCCAACCGGGCCAGGGTGGCGGGCACGTAGATCCGCACGGTCACGGACCGGTCCCTCCGGACGGTGGACCGGGTGCCTCCTCGGGCGGGTCGTTCGACGCCGGGCGCCGGCGGCCCCGTGGGGCGCGCAACCGGCTCTCGCTCGCGCTGTCGACGAGCTCGTCGAGCGACTCGCGCACGCAGGACCCCAGCACGTCGACGTCGGGCAGGGCATCGCGGTCCGCACTGATCCCGTAGTAGACGGCGCCGTCGTAGGAGGTGACGCCGACCGAGAGCGAGAACCCGGGCAGCAGCGGCGGCACCGGGTAGGTCTCCACCATCTCCGCTCCGGCGAGGTACATCGGGAACTGCGGACCGGGGACGTTGGTGACCACCAGGTTGACGTTGCTGCCGACCTCCTCGAAGGCGACCCGGGAGCCGAGCGCGTGGAACGTGGTCGGCGCGAAGCCGGCCACCCCGGCGATCCGGTCGGCGGCCACCGCGCGCCCGGTCTCGCTGTGCACGCGCAGGGCGTAGGACACCTGGTGCAGTCGCACGACCGGCGAGCCCTCCCCGATGGGCAGGTCGACCAGGTGACCGACCACCTGCGAGCCGAGGGAGGTGGGCTCGAGCTCCTCGTCGATGACGCTCATCGGCACCAGGGCCCGCAGGCGCCGACCCGCCGCGACCGACTCGGCCCGGGTCATGAACCAGGCACGGATCGCGCCGGCGAGGGTGGCCAGGATGACGTCGTTGACGGTGCCGCCGTGCACCCGGCGGACCTTGCGGTAGTCCTTGAGGGAGGTGCGGACCAGCACCACCCGGCGTTGCGCCGAGGGGTCGACGTTGAACGGGGACTCGGGCGCGGAGCGCCGGGTGGTCAGGGCACCGGCGACGGCCCCCAGGCGCGTCGCCGCAGCACCCACCGTGCGGCCCAGCGCCTCGACGTTGCTCAGCGCCGTGCTCGCGGCGACGCGCGGGTGACGAGCCGAGTCGACCAGCGCGTGGCCGACCAGCCGGGCCGGGGTCGGCTCGGTCGCGGGGGTCCAGTCGTCGCGCACCAGCTGGCGCGGCCCCGGGTCGACGTCGAGCAGCACCTGGCCGAGGTCGACGGTGGAGATCCCGTCGACGAGGACCTGGTGGGACTTCGACAGCAGGGCGACCCGGCCGTCCTCGAGCCCCTCGACGAGGTAGACCTCCCACAGCGGACGGTCGGGGTCGAGCCGGCGCGACATGATCCGCGCCGTGAGCTCGCGCAGCTGGTCCAGGCTGCCCGGGCCGGGGAGCGCCGAGCGGCGTACGTGGTAGCCGAGGTCGAAGTTCTCGTCGTCGACCCAGACCGGGTTGGCCAGCCGGCCCGGGATCCGTCGTACCCGCTGACGGTAGCGGGGGACGAACGCGATCCGGTCGTCGATGTGGGCCAGCAGTGCGTCGTAGTCGAAGCCGGAGTCGGCCGGGTCGAAGATCTCGAGCGTGGCGTTGTGCATCGGTGTCTGCGGTCGCTCGTCGGCCAGCAGGGCGAGGTCGTTCGCGCGCAACCGCTCGCTCATCCACGAACCCCTCTCGTCGTCGGGTGGTGGCTCATGGGATTCTGACAGAGCACGTCACCATCCTCGACGACTGACCCCCGGAGGCCTCTCGATGACCCGCTCTCGGACCGGCGGCCTGCTCGCCGCAGCTGTGATGGGACTCGGCGCGCTCGCCGGGTGCGGCACCGAGGAACCCGACGCCGCGAGTCCCGAGCCGACGAGCAGCCCGACCGGCACCCCGACCGGCACCCCCGACGCCACCCCCACCGAGACTCCCCGCGACCTGAGCACGCCGGACGAGGAGCAGCCGCAGACGGTCGAGGTGACATTCGAGGGCGACACCGTGACGCCCCAGGGTGAGCGGGTGGAGGCCACCGCGGGCGAGCCGCTGGTGCTGCGGATCACCGCGGACCGCCCCGGCGAGATCCACGTGCACAGCTCCCCCGAGCAGGAGATCGAGTACGACGCCGGCACCACCGAGAAGTCGCTGACCATCGACAAGCCGGGCGTCGTCGAGGTCGAGTCGCACACCCTCGAGGTCCTGATCATGCAGCTCGAGGTGCGCTGACTTGGTCCACCCGGCCCTCCTGCCCCTGCACGGGCTCGGCGGCGCGAAGGACCTGCCCCTGCCCGTGAACCTGGCGATCGCCGGCGGCTCGGCGGCGCTGGTGGTCTCGTTCTGCGTGCTCGTGCTGGCCTGGCGCGCACCGCGCTACGAGGGCCCGCGCCCCGGTCGCCCGCTCCCGGCTCTCGGCCGGCTCGTCGACGACCCCCGTGCCGCCTGGGCAGTGCGGCTGCTCGGGCTCGCCTTCGCGCTCTACCTCCTCTGGCCGCTGGTCGCCGGACCCGACGTGGTCACCAACCCCGTCTTCGGCACCTTCTACGTGCTGGTCTGGGTGGGCCTGGTCCCCGCGTCGCTGCTCCTGGGGCCGGTGGTCCGTGCCGTCAGCCCGGTGCGCACGCTGAACCTCCTGCTCGCCAAGGTCACCGGCGGCGACCCACGGCGGGGACTGACGACCTACCCGGAGGTGCTCGGCTACTGGCCGGCCGCAGGGGGGCTGTTCGCCTTCGTGTGGCAGGAGCTGGTGAACCCGCAGAGCGCCTACCTGGGGTCGGTGCGGGTGTGGCTGGCGGCGTACCTGGCGCTGATGCTGGTCGGTGCCGCCGTCTTCGGCGACGTGTGGCTCGAGCGGGCCGACCCGTTCGAGGTGTACTCCTCGCTGCTCGCCCGGCTCTCCCCCTGGGGGCGCGACGGTGCCGCCCTGGTGCTGCGCAGCCCGCTGGCCAACCTGGCGACGCTGACTCCCCGACCGGGACTGGTGGCCGTGGTGGCGGTCCTGTTCGGGTCAACGGCCTTCGACAGCTACCGGGACACGCTGACCTGGCAGCGGTTCGTGATCGACCTCGGACTCGACCCGGTGCTGGTCAACTCGGTCGCGATGCTGGGCTTCTGCCTCGTGGTCGGCGTCTCGTTCTCGGTGGCCGCCCGGTCGACGGGGGTCGCGACCTCCGGACCGGACGCGGTCGAACGCCGGATGCTGCCCCGGCTGATGGCGCACTCGGTGATCCCGATCATCGTCGGCTACATGACCGCCCACTACCTCAGCTACCTGCTGGAGCAGGGGCAGGCGACGATCATCCAGCTCAGCGACCCCCTGGTCCGAGGCGACAACCTGCTCGGCACCGCCGACCTCTCGGTGCAGTACTGGCTGTCCTTCCACCCCACCCTGCTCGCCGTGATCAAGGTCCTCGCGGTGGTCACCGGCCACGTGCTGGGCGTGGTCGCCGCCCACGACCGGGCGATCCGCCTGCTACCGGCCCGTCACCACGTCACCGGTCAGCTCGGACTGCTCGTGGTGATGGTGGCCTACACCGCCGGCGGGCTCTACCTGCTCATGGGTGCAGGGTCCTGACGGGCGGGGTCCCGCGCACGACCGCCCCGAAGACCGAGTCGTGCACCTCGGCCAGTGCGCGCCGCAGTGGTGAGTCCCCGAGCTCCACGACGGAGCGCCCCGCGACGTGGGCCCGGTCGGTCGTCGCCCGGTCCTCGGGCAGGAAGTGGATGCCGGTGGCGCGGACGTAGCCCTCGACCATGCCGACGATGTCGCGGCGCCGCCAGCCCAGGGAGTCACGCATCCGGTTGACCACCACCCGCAGCGGCGCCGAGGTGGTGTCGCGGACCTCGACCAGCGCGCGCGCCAGCCGGGCCAGGCCGGTGGGTTCGGCCGAGCCCACCACCAGCACCTCGTCGGCCACGGCGAGCGCCTCGAGGGTGAGCTGGTTGCGGCTCACCGGTCGCCCGAGCGAGGCGTCGTCCTCCAGGCTGAACCCGGTGTCGAGCACGACGTCACCCACCTCCACCGCGCAGGCGACCACGGCGTCGAGCACTCCCGGCCTGGCCTCCACCCACCGGTCGGGGCGCGGCAGCCCGGTGAGCACCTCCAGCCGGTGGCCCACCTCTCGGCGACAGGCGGCGAAGGAGACGGGGTCCAGCGAACCCGCGCCGACCAGACGCGCGGCCGCGAGCAGCCCGGAGACCTCGTCGAGCACACCGAGGTGCTGGGCGACCGCACCGCCGTAGGGGTCCGCGTCCACCAGGACGGTGGGCGCGCCCCTCGTGGCGTGCTCGGCGGCGAGGCCGAGCGCGAGCGTCGTCCGGCCGGGAGCGCCTGCCGGGCCGTGCACCGCGACCACCCGGCCCGGCTCGCCGGCGGGCGTCGACGACTCGGACCCGCTCTGCGCCACGTGCTCCGTCGCCGGAACACGTCGAGCCGCGCCCACCACCGCATCGGCGAGCTCGCTGCCGTCACCGAGGTCGTCGGGGAGCACCGCGGCCACCCCGACCCGGCCCAGCTCGGCCGGCGAGCCGCCCACGGCCACGCACGCGACGTCGTGAGCCCGGAGCCGTCCCACGGCATCCGCGTCGAGGGTGACGAGGCGCCCCGCGACCACGGCCACCTCGACCGCCCCCGTCGCCGCCGTGGCCAGCAGGTCCGGCAGGTCCACGCACCGCTTGACCACCACCACCCCGCCGTCACCGAGCCGGCGGAGCGCGGCGGCCTCCCAGGGCTCGCCACCGGCCGCGAGGAGCACGCTCACCTGGTCACTCACGGCTCACCGCTTCCGCGCCACCACGACGTGGCCGTCGGCCAGGCGGCCCAGGGCGACCCCGAGCTCGGCGGCATCCGCGGCCGGGACGCCGACGATCAGCTGCCGGGTCGCCTGGGGGGCCAGCGTGTCGGTGCTCCGCGGCACCGCGACGACGACGACGTCGGTGAGCACCGCGACGGCGCGCACCTGCCCACCCGGCTCGTCGGCCACCTGCGGCGAGGCCCAGATGTCGACCACCGACCCCTGACGCACGGTCGCCGGCAGGTCGTCGGCGGCGACGCTGATCGGCACCTCCACCAGGTCGGGACCCTCGTCGTCGAGCACGGCCTCGCGGGGCAGCAGCTCCCCTGCGCCGACCGGTCGGTCCAGGGTCGTGGCGCTCGGTAGCGGTGCGGTCGCGGACACGTAGCCGGACGCGGTGCTGCGGTCGGCGAAGCGGACCCGACGTGGCTCCACATCGCCGGAGCCCAGCGTCGCGCCGGCGGGCAGGTCCCGCGCGGCGACCCACACCGCGACGGTGTCGTCGGCCGCCGACATCAGCTGGGCACCGGCCACCACCGACCCGGCCACCAGGAGGACGCCGACCAGCAACCGTGGCCGCCGCCACCAGGCCACCACCCGGGCGCGGTCGGCAGCCGGCGCGCTCACGACCGGGTCCTGTGACCAACCGCACCCGTCCACAGGCACGCCGGGGCCACTGGTCGCAACCGGACGCGACCGGTGGCACAGTGGGCTCCATGACCTCGACGCCGCGCTTCCTGCAGCTGGCCGACGTCGCCGAGGTGCTCAACATCTCCGGCGCGCAGGTCTACGCGCTCGTGCGTCGCCAGGAGCTCAAGGCGATCAAGATCGGTGGTCGCGGGCAGTGGCGCGTGGAGGCCAGCGAGCTCGAGGCCTACATCGAGCGGGCGTATGCGGACGCCGAGCAGTTCGTGCGCGACCACCCCTTCGTCGAGGGGCCGGCCACTCCCGCCGACTGAGACCCGGACCTGTCTTCCCGTGCGCATCTCAGCCCACCCGGCCCTGCAGTGCGGCGACCGCCGACGTCTCGACGGCGAGGACGCGCTCGCCCGACCCCTCACCGACCCGCAGCTCGAAGAAGTCCGCACCGACCCGTCCGACCCGGCCGTCGGCCCGACGGCCGTCGACGAGGTGCAGCGTGCAGCCGCCGGGCTGCTCCGCCAGCCGGCGCAGCACCGTGCGCACGGAGAGCCGGTCGACCGCCGACCAGACAGCCTCCCCACGGACCCGTGGCGAGAGGCCGGCGACGAAGCCCACCCCTGAGCGGCAGACGACCCACTCCACCGCGGAGTCGACGAGCAGGAACCAGCCGGCGCCGACCCGGGCCAACCGGCCCGAAACGACCTCACCGCCGCGCAGCTGCACCCGCAGGTCGTGGCCCAGCGAGGCGTGCAAGCGTCCGGCGAGGGGCACCTCGGCGTACTCGGCCGCCGTCAGCTCCGCGACCTCGGCGTCGCGCTCGAGCAGGTGCAGGCCCTGGGCCTGCTGCTCGAGGTCGTCGAAGACTCCCGCCATCGACTCTTCCCAGCTCATGACCTCCCCCATGCCCGAGGGGCCGCCCGGCCAAACCGGGCTGTGGACAAACGTTTGACGTCGGGGCTCGATGGGCGTTGTCTGAGGCAAACAGACGCAACCGAAAGTAAACGACATCATGAGGCCCTGCTGTCCTGCGTCCCCGGCCACGTTCGCCGACCTGCTCCTCACCGGAGCCGGGTGGCTCCTGGGCCTCGGGGTCGCCTGGACGCTCCTGGTGGCGACCGCCGCCCTGCTCGAGGTCGCCACCGACGGCCGCGTGGCGATGACGGTCCGGCTCGGGTGCCGCGGGCGGCTCCGCCGCCTGCTCCTCGCCGGCGCCGGCACGGTGCTGGCCCTGGGCGCTCCCGCCGCGGCGACCGAGGCCGCCCCCGGCCGCGGCGACGCCGCCCTCGCTCCGCCGGCCCGGCCGGTCGGGGACCCGTCGCCTCCGGCGGGCCGGCCGACCAGCGAGCACGGCGGTCAGCACGGGGGGCAGCACGGGGGGCAGCACGGCGGCCGGCTCGTCGTCGTCCGGGCCGGCGACTCGCTCTGGGGTCTCTCGGCGGCCCGACATCCGGGCGCCTCCCCGGCCGAGCTCGTCGAGGCCGTGGCCCGGACCCACCGGGTCAACCGGTCGACCATCGGTGCGGACCCCGACCTGGTCCGCCCCGGGCAGCGGCTCGTCCTCGCGGACCCCCCACCGCATCGCCCGTCTCGTCCCCCCTGTCCCCGATCGGAGCTGCCATGACCACCACGCCGCCCACGGCCCTGACGACCAGCGTCCAGGGCACCCTGGCCCTCGACTCCCCGCCTCCGGGAGGTGCCGAGGGGTCACCGGAGCTGCGGCTCGTCCCGGGAGGTCGCGCCCAGCTGGAGGCCTTCGCCCACCGCTTCGCGCGCGCGGTGGTCGAGGTGCTCGGCGGGGACCGCGGGCCCAGCCAGCTGTTGCGGTGGACCAGCGAGGGCGTCTACGCCGAGCTCCAGCAGCGGGCCACCCTGCTGGCCGCGACGACACCCTCGGACCGGCGGGTGCGCCGCCTGCGCAGCCAGGTGCGCAGCGTGCACCTGTTCTGCCCCTCACCCCAGGTGGTCGAGCTCAGCGTGCACGTGCGCACCGGTGCGCGCTCGCACGCCATCGCGGCGCGCCTCGAGCTCGTCGAGAGGCGCTGGTGCTGCACCGCCCTCGAGTGCGGCTGAGCACCCCCGACCGGATCGGCCAGCGGGTCGGCCAGCGGGTGGACCGTTGGGTCGGCCCGAGGGTCTGTCGGCTCAGCCGGCCGGTCGCGCCTTGAGGTCGGTGGGCCCCCCGGGGGCTCCGTGGCACCGCTTGTACTTCTTGCCCGACCCGCAGGGGCACAGGTCGTTGCGCCCGGCCTCGGCGAAGGGGTCGTCGCCCTTGGTCACGGTCTCGCCGCGGACCTCCGCCTCCCCGTCCTCGCTGGGCGCGGAGTAGGTCAGGTGCTGTGGTGCCCTGGCCGGCTGGAGCCCCTTGGCGACGACGTGGGGGTGGTGGTGCTCCTCGTCCGCGAGGCCGGAGGCGCCGCTGGTGTCGGCGCCGACGAGCAGGTCGACCTCGGGCTCGACCTCCGGCTCGTCCTCCTCCACCTCGACCTCGAGGTTGAACAGGAAGCCCACGGTCTCCTCGCGGATGCCCTCCTTCATCGCGTTGAACATGTCGTAGCCCTCGCGCTGGTACTCCACCAGCGGGTCGCGCTGGGAGTAGGCGCGCAGGCCGATGCCCTCACGCAGGTAGTCCATCTCGTAGAGGTGCTCGCGCCACTTGCGGTCCAGCACGGAGAGCATCACCTGCCGCTCGAGCTCGCGCATCACCTCCGCGCCGACCTGCGCCTCGCGCGCCTCGTAGGCCTTCTGCGCGTCGGCCTGGAGATCGGCGAGCAGGGTGTCGCGGTCGAGACCGTCACGGCCGCCCGCCTCGCGCTCGAGGTCCTGGTGGCGCAGGGAGATCGGGTAGATCGCCTTCAGCGCGGCCCACAGCGTCTCGAGGTCCCACTCCTCGGGGAAGCTCTCGGTGGCGGCCGTGACGTAGGTGTGCACGACCTCGTCGATCATCTGGTGGACCTGGTCCTGCAGGTCGGCGCCCTCGAGCACCTGGCGGCGCTCGCCGTAGATGACCTCACGCTGCCGGCTCATCACGTCGTCGTACTTCAACACGTTCTTGCGGGACTCGAAGTTGAGGGCCTCGACCTGGCTCTGGGCCGACTGGATCGACTTGGTCACCGACTTGTTCTCGATCGGCACGTCGTCGGGCACCTTCAGTGCGACGAGCACGCGCTCGACCCAGTCGGACTTGAACAACCGCATCAGGTCGTCGCCGAGGGAGAGGTAGAACCGGGACTCGCCGGGGTCGCCCTGCCGCCCGGAGCGACCGCGCAGCTGGTTGTCGATGCGGCGCGACTCGTGCCGTTCGGTGCCGAGCACGTAGAGGCCCCCGGCGTCCTTGACCTCGTCGTGCTCGGCCTGGACCTGCGCGGTGATCCGCTCGAGGGTGCTCGGCCACGCCGCGTTGTACTCCTCGGGCTGCTCCACCGGGTCGAGTCCCTGCTTGCGCAGCTCCTGGTCGGCGAGGAACTCCGTGGAGCCACCGAGCATGATGTCGGTGCCACGACCGGCCATGTTGGTGGCGACGGTGACCGCGCCCTTGTGGCCGGCGAGCGCGACCACCTTGGCCTCGTCGGCGTGCTGCTTGGCGTTGAGCACCGAGTGCGGGACACCGCGCTTGCGCAGCAGCCCCGAGAGGAGCTCGGACTTCTCCACCGAGGTGGTGCCGACGAGGACCGGCTGGCCGTTCTCGTGCCGGGTGGCGATGTCCTCCACGACGGCGGCGAACTTCGCGTCCTCGGTGCGGTAGACCAGGTCCTTCTCGTCCACGCGCGCCATCGGCTTGTTGGTGGGGATCGGCACCACGCCGAGGTTGTAGATCTTGCCGAACTCCGAGGCCTCGGTCATCGCCGTGCCGGTCATGCCGGAGAGCTTCTCGTAGAGACGGAAGTAGTTCTGCAGGGTGATCGTCGCGAGGGTCTGGTACTCCTCGCGCACCGTGACCCCCTCCTTGGCCTCGATCGCCTGGTGCAGGCCGTCGTTGTAGCGCCGTCCCGAGAGGATGCGACCGGTGTGCTCGTCGACGATCAGGACCTCGTCGTCCATGACGACGTACTCCTTGTCGTTGCGGAACAGCTCCTTGGCCTTGATCGAGTTGTTCAGGAACGAGATCAGCGGCGTGTTCGCCGACTCGTAGAGGTTCTCGATGCCGAGGTGGTCCTCGACCTTGGTGATGCCGGGCTCCAGGATCGAGATGGTGCGCTTCTTCTCGTCGACCTCGTAGTCGGTCTCCTTGTCGAGGCGGGCTGCGACCTTGGCGAACTCGGCGTACCACTCGACCTCGTCCTGGGTGGGCCCGGAGATGATCAGCGGGGTCCGTGCCTCGTCGATGAGGATCGAGTCCACCTCGTCGACGATGGCGAAGTGCGGGGTGCGCTGGACGCAGTCCTCGAGCGCGGTGGCCATGTTGTCGCGCAGGTAGTCGAAGCCGAGCTCGTTGTTGGTGGCGTAGGTGATGTCGGCGTTGTAGGCCTCCCGACGCTCCTCGGGCCGCATCTCGGGAAGGATCACCCCGACGGTGAGGCCGAGGAACTGGTGGATCCGGCCCATCCACTCGGCGTGGTAGCGGGCGAGGTAGTCGTTGACCGTGACGACGTGGACGCCCTTGCCGGTCAGGGCGTTGAGGTAGGCGGGCAGCGTGGAGACCAGCGTCTTGCCCTCACCGGTCTTCATCTCCGCGATGTTGCCGAGGTGCAGCGCGGCACCGCCCATGATCTGGACGTCGAAGTGTCGCTGGCCCAGCACCCGCTTGGCCGCCTCACGCACGGTGGCGAACGCCTCGGGCATCAGGTCGTCGACGGACTCCCCCTGCTCGTAGCGCTGCTTGAACTCGTCGGTCAGCCCGCGCAGCTCCTCGTCGGACATCGACACGAAGTCGTCCTCGATGGCGTTGACGGCCTTGGAGATGGCCTCGAGCTGGCGGATGATCTTGCCCTCGCCGATGCGCAAGACCTTGTCGATGACGGACACGGGGACTACTCCCTGGGGATCGGGTGTGCTGGCTGGACGCGGGGGGCCGTCGTCCGCCGACCATCGTAACGGGCATCGCCACCGGTCCGGGGCCGGACGCAGCAGCAGGCGGGTCAGCCGTGGACGGCGCTGCCGAGCACGGCCGTGGACCCGGCTCGGCGCCCGCCCTCGGGGAGGGTGATCTGCTCGACCCCGGTGACGGTGAAGCCCGCTGCCTCGATGGCACCGAGCGTGTCGCGGGACAGATGGCACCCGCCGGCGAGCCGCGGCCACACGGTGGCGTCGAGCGCCCGCTGCAGCGTGCGCCGGGCTCCCGGCTGCGGGGCGCGCACGTGCTCGAGGAAGCGGAGCTCGCCGCCGGGACGGAGCACCCGGGCCGCCTCCGCGAGCGCAGCCGGCTGGTCCACCGAGCACAGCACCAGGCACGCCACCACGGCGTCGGCCTCCGCGGTGCCGAGGGGCAGGTGCTCCGCGACGGCGTCGCGCAGCTCGACCCGCTCGTCGGCGTGCCCCGCGGCCTTCTCGCGCAGGTACTCCTCGGGCTCGACCGCGACGATGCGGCGCACCGTGTCGGGGTACAGCGTGAAGTTCGCGCCGTCGCCGGCACCGACCTCGACCACCGTGCCGTGCAGTCCGGCGAGCAGCCGACCGCGCACCCGGTCGCCGCCGTGCCGGGCGAGGGCCGGCGCGACGACGCGGCTGTAGACGCGCGCGAACAGCGGGTGCCGGGCCACGGTCGAGTCGCTCATCCGGCCAGTCTGGCCCACCGGGCGGCCAGCTCGGGGGCGAGGTCGCCACGCGGGTGCACCAGCACGTCCGTCAGGCCGAGCCACCGGGCGAGCTCGCCCAGCTCCGCGGCCAGCTCGGCCGCCGTCTGCTCCGGAGCACCGGGTTCGGCGTACGCCGCCTTGACCAGCAAGGTCCCCGCCGCCCGGTCGGCCTTGAGGTCGACCCGGGCGACGATCCGGTCCCCCAGCAGGAACGGCAGCACGTAGTAGCCGTACCGGCGCTTGGCCTCGGGCACGTAGATCTCGATCCGGTAGTGGAAGTCGAAGAGCTGCTCGGTGCGCTCCCGCTCCCAGACCAGCGGGTCGAAGGGGCTCAGCAGTGCCCGGGCCTGCACCCGGCGCGGGCGCTCGGCGTCGCGGTGCAGCCACGCGGGCCGGGCCCACCCCTCGACCGAGACCGGGAGCAGCTCGCCGTCCTCGACCAGCTCCTCGACCGCGACCCGGGCGGCCTTCTGACCGGCGTCACGCTGCAACTGCAGGCGGTAGTAGTCGGTGAGGTCACGCAACGTGGCGACGCCGTGGCTGCGGGCGGCACGACGCACCAGCTCGCGCACGGCGTCGGGGCGACTGGGCACGGGGGCGTCCAGCACGGCCGACGGCAGCACCCGCTCGGGCAGGTCGTAGACCGGCTCGAACGCGGAGTTGCGACCGGCGATCGCCAGGTCGCCGACGAGGTAGAGGTAGTCCAGGGCCTTGCGCGCCTCCGACCAGTTCCAGCCCCAGTCGACCTTGCTCCGCGGGGCCCCGTCGTCGAGGTCGCGGGCGGTCGAGGCGCCCTGGTCGCGGACGCGGGCGTGCACCTCGCCGACGAGGCCGGGGTTGGTGCGCAGCCAGCTCCCCCACCGGGGGCTGTCGCGATAGGCGTCCATCCGCTGCCGCATCACCGGCCACAGCTCGACCGGCATGAACGCCTGGACGTGGGCCCAGTACTCCACCAGGCGGCGCGGGTGCTGCTCGGCCGCGCGGCGCAGCAGCGCGGTGTCGTAGGGGCCCATGCGGGAGAACAGCGGCATGTAGTGGGCCCGTTGGAGCACGTTGACCGAGTCGACCTGGAGCACCCCGGTGCGGGCGAGGGTGCGGTCGAGAGTGCGCATCGTCGGCCGGGCGTGGCGGGGGTCGCGGAACCCCTGGGCGACCACGGCGATGCGCCGGGCCTGGGCCCGCGACAGCTCTTCGGTGGTCACCGTGGGATCAGGGGATGTCGAGGAGCTTCTCGCGCACGGCGTACATGACCGCCTCCATGCGGGAGTGCAGCTGCAGCTTCTCCAAGATGTTGCGCACGTGGTTCTTGACCGTGTTCTCGCTGATGAACAGCTCCCGGGCGGCGTCGCGGTTGTTCATCCCGGTCGCGACCAGACGCAGCACCTCGAGCTCGCGCTCGGTCAGCCTCGGCGTGGGCACCTGCTCCCGGTCGGTGCGGGACATCTCCTTGAACTCGTCGATCAGCTTGACCGCCATCGACGGGCTGATCAGCGACTGCCCCTCGGCCACGACGCGCACGGCCTGGGCCACCTCGTCGATGGAGGAGTCCTTGAGCAGGTAGCCCGAGGCACCGTTCTTCACCGACTCGTAGAGGTCACCCTCCTCGTCACTGACGGTCAGCATGATGATCTTGACGCTGGGGACGAGCTCCTTGATCTTCATGCAGGCCTGGAGCCCGGACCGCTTGGGCATCCGGACGTCGAGCAGCACCACGTCGGGCACCGTGGCCACGATCAGGTCGGTCGCGCTGATCCCGTCACCGGCCTCGCCGACGACCTCGATGCCCGGCTCGACCTCGAGCAGCATCGTCAGACCCCGGCGGAACAGCTCCTGGTCGTCCACCACGACGACACGGACCGACTCACCGGGGGGGACGGCGTCAGCGACCATTTGCTCACTATGGCAGAGGAAAGACCTTTTGGTACACGTCCTGATCAGCTGACGTCGAGGGAGATGACGCCGTAGTCGTACCCGCGCCGGCGGTAGACCACCGAGGGCCGCTCCCCCTCCTTGTCGACGAACAGGTAGAAGTCGTGGCCGACGAGCTCCATCTCGTAGAGAGCCTGCTCGAGCGTCATCGGGGCGGCGGCGTGGGTCTTCTCCCGGACGACCAGCGGCCCGTCACCGGTCACGGTCACCGGACCCACCTTGCGCTGCGCCACGTGCTCGGTCTCCTCCTCGACGGCCGACGGGCCCGGCATGCTGCGGGCCATCGCCTCACCGACGGACTCGGGCTTGTGGTGGCCCCGGTGCACCTTGCGCCGGTCGGCGGCCCGGCGCATCTGCGCGGCCATCTTGTCCAGCGCGCCGTCCAGTGCGGCCATCTTGTCCTCGGCGGAGGCCTCGGCCCGGACGATCGGGCCCTTGGACTTCGCGGTCAGCTCCACCCGTACGGTGCGCTCGGGCTCCCGGGGGCGGGGTTCCTTCTCGATGAGTACCTCGACCCGGATGATCCGGTGGTCGTGCTTCTCGAGCCTGGCGAGCTTCTCCTCGACGTGCTCGCGGAACCGGTCAGACACCTCACAGTGCCGGCTGCTGACGACAACATCCACTGCAGACCTCCCGTTGTTCGTTCGAACCGAGTGACTATCTGGTTGTCAGGGGACGCGCGCCATCTCGCGAGCGGGCGCGAAGTCGCAGCTCCTCGACGAGGGGTGGGGCGCACGGCGCGCCGGGACGGGCGCCGACCGACCGGATCCGGCTCGAGGCACGGACTCGGCGGGTCTCCATGAGGAGACGCTAGTCGGCCTGTCCCCAAAGCGGTAGGGCGGACCCGGGTGAGGCACCCGACGGCCGGCGTCGCCGGGTCGCCGCCACGGTCGCGACGGCCCGGACGGCCACGCCGCCGTCCTCGAGAGCACGCTGGGCCTCCCGGGCCGTCGCCCCCGTGGTCAGCACGTCGTCGCACACCACCAGCGACACCGGGACCCCCGACCGGGCCAGGACCGCGCGCCCCCGTGGGCGGACGGCCATCGACCCCGCCAGGTTGGCCGCGCGTCGGGCGGCGTCGAGACCCGCCTGGTCGAGCACCGGTACGCGGCTGTGCAGCAACCGCGAGACCAGCACCTGCCGGCCCGAGCGCCGGAGCACACGAGCCGCGGACCGGGTGAGCCGCCAGAGCGGGTCGTGGCCACGACGCCGGACCACCTCCGGCCGCGACGGGACGGGCACGAGGACGGTCACCCCGGCCGGGGTCGTCTGCTCGACGGCCGCGGCGAGCACCAGCCCCAGCGGGGTGGCGAGCGCGTGCACCGCGTGCTCCTTGTGGGCCAGCAGCATGCTGCGGAGCACGCCGGCGTACTCCCCCGCGGCGAAGCAGGGCACCAACCCCTCGGGGCAGGGGTCCGGGGTGACCCGGTGCCCGCCGACCGGCAGGTCGCCCACACAGCCGCGGCACAGCGACCTGCCCGGACGCCCGCAGCCCACGCAGCGACCGCCGTGGACCAGGTCGAGCCAGGCGTCGATCACCCGGCCAGCCTGCCCCGCGACGGGCACGCTCGGGTGCGGCGGGCCGCGGCCTGTGGACGCGCGCTCAGCGTGCGTACGCCGCCGCGGCGATCCGGGAGTCGGTGCGCGGCCAGCTGCCGTTGGTGCTCAGCGTGTAGAGCCGGTCGTCCGGGGTGATCAGCAGCAGCGGCAGGTCCACGTCCGGGGCGACGACCATGGCCTGCGCCTGGCCGCGGAAGACGCTCGGCTCGGTCAGGTCCGGATCCACCGGCGAACCGTCGGAGGAGACGTAGCTGACCTGGCTGGTCTCCGGCGAGGTCCGGCTCAGCACGGCCAGCGTGCCCGGGTCGCGCCAGCCGATGTCGACCAGGCCGGTCGCGTCGCGACCGCCGGTGGGGAACGACTGGGACCGCCCGGGACCGGAGACGATGCCCTCGTCGGTCCGCAGGATGTCGGTGACCCGCACCAGGGGCACCCTGCTGCCGGCGAAGGCGACCGCCAGCCGGCTGCCGTCGCGGGCCACGGAGAAGGCCGCGACGTCGGTGCCGGTGACCCCCGGGACGCGGACGGCGCGCACCCGCCCCTCCCGGACGACGAAGACCTTGGCCCCCTGGGGCGTGCGGTCCACCACCCACAGGTCACCGAACATGTCGAAGGAGGGGCGCAGCAGGTCCGTGGCCCCGGTGAGGGGCCTGGTGACCGCCGCCGCGTCGCCGCCCTCGGCCGGGGCCACGAACAGCGTGCTGCCGTTGCCCGAGACCGCCGCGACTCGGCGCGGCTCCTCACTGACCGCGAAGCTGCGCATCGCGTAGCCCGGACCGCCCAGGGGTCCACCGGTGGCGCTGCCGACCGAGTCGCTGAGGTCGAGGATGCGGGAGCCGCGCAGACCCCACAGCTCGGAGTCCGCAGGACCGGCGGCGTCGTACTCGGTGCCGCTGGTGACCGGGGCGTCGATCCGGCCGCCGGAGAGCGGCACCGGGGCGTCGTCGACGGTGATCCGGATGCGCTCGATGCCGGGCACCTGGCGCAGCGTCCACGCCAGCTGGTCGACGGCGAGCGAGAGCTCGGCCGGTGGAGCCCGGAGCACCTCGCGCGACAGCGGCACCTCCGCGACGCCGCTCTCGGTGACCACGACGGAGAGCTCGAGGTCGGTGCGCGAGGGCAGCGCCGAGCGGGTGATCTCCGACAGCGACCGCCCCGGTCCGGCCAGGAGGCCGCGGACGAGGTTGGTGGCGGTCTGCTCGCCCCGCGGGATGAACACGGGGTCGGGCAGCAGCACGCGGCTGGTCTGGTCGTAGAAGTACAGGTTGAACCGGGCGAAGCTGCGGTCGAAGTACGAGGTGGGCACCACCAGCGCGTCGACCGGGTTGTCGATGCGCCACTGGCCGTTCTCGGAGAGCAGCCGCAGGTCCAGGATCTCCGCGCGTCCGGGCTTGCCACCGATCCAGCCGCCCCGCGCGTCGAGCCGCCGCACGTCGGCGAGGCGGACCTTGGCTCCGCCCGTCATGGGCGTGACGCTGAACGCGCCGTACACGATGGTCCCCCGGTTGGGCTGCCAGGCGCCCCGCGCGCGCTGGGTGAGGAACGAGCGGGCCACCGAGGTGCTCAGCGGGTTGGCCTGCATCGCGACCAGGAAGCCGGAGACGATCGCGGCCGGGGTGCCGTCCTCGGCCGGGCCGGGTGGGTTGAAGTACGGCGCGTCCACCGCCGGGTCGGGGGCCTTCACGGCCTGGCGCTGGACCGGTCCGGACTCGGGCAGGCTGGTGCAGCCCGCGAGCGTCGACCCGGTGAGGAGCGCCAGCAGCGCGGCCACGAGTGCGGTCACGCGGCGCATCACACGCTCTCCGGCACGTCGTGCGGCTGGTCGCGGGGCACGAGCGGCAGCGGGCTGTGGGTGAGCGGCTCACCGGCGCGCCGCGGCAGCGTCAGCCGGAACTGGGCACCGCCGCCGGGCGTCCCCCACGCCTGCAGCCATCCGCCGTGCAGGCGGGCGTCCTCGAGAGCGATCGCCAGGCCCAGGCCGGTGCCGCCGGTGGTCCGGGCACGCGCGGGGTCGGCCCGCCAGAACCGGTTGAACACCATCGCCGACTGCCCGGGCTGCAGCCCGACGCCGCGGTCGCGCACGGTCAGCGCCGTGGCCTCCCCGTCGCTGGCCAGGCGCACGGTCACCTCGCTGCCCTCGGCGTGGTCGATGGCGTTCGCGAGCAGGTTGCGCACGATGCGCTCCACCCGGCGTACGTCGACCTCGGCCATGAACGCGCCCGCGTCGGCCACGGCGACCGTGACGCCGCGCTGGGTCGCCATCGGCTCGACGCTGCCCACCACCCGGTGGACCACGTCGCCGAGGTTGGTGTCCTCGAGGTCGAGCACGGCGGCGCCGGCGTCGAAGCGGCTGATCTCCAGCAGGTCGGAGAGCAGGTTCTCGAAGCGGTCCAGCTCGGTCTGCAACAGCTCCGCGGCGCGGGCGGTCACCGGGTCGAAGCCGGATCGGGCGTCGTGCAGCACGTCGCCGGCCATCCGGACCGTGGTCAGCGGCGTGCGCAGCTCGTGGCTGACGTCGGAGACGAACGTGCGCTGCACCCGCGAGAGCTCGACCAGCTTGCGGATCTGCGACTGCAGCGCCTCGGCCATCTGGTTGAACGACATCGCCAGTCGCGCGATGTCGTCCTCGCCGGAGACGTGCATCCGCTCCTCGAGCCGGCCGGACGCGATCCGCTCGGCCACGCGACGGGCCAGCCGGACCGGCGTGATCACCTGCCGCGTGACCAGGGTGGCGACCCCCGCGATCAGCAGCAGCAGCAGGACCCCGGCCGAGAGCAGGACGCCGCGCAGCAGGAGCAGGGTGCGCTGCTCCTCGACCATCGGGAACAGGTAGTACAGCGAGTAGGTGCCCCCGTCGGAGGGCAGCACGACGGTGGACCCGACGGCCACCCCGGGCTGGTCCGCGCGGCGCGAGCCGCTGGCGGTCTCGGTGTACCGGATGCGGGTGTAGGTCCAGGCGATGTCGTCCTCGTCGCCCTCGACGGCCTCGCGCAGCTCGGCGGGGACGCTGTCGGTGTCGACGGCCGGCGTGGTCCGGACACCGCCGGCGGTACCCCCCTGGCCCAGCGGGCCCTGCACCACGACGTCGAAGCCCTTCACCTCGCCACGCGCGACCAGGTTCTCCACCAGCAGCCGCAGCTGGGTCTCGGGGTCGAAGTCGTTGCCGCCCGCGGACCCGAGGCGCTCCCGTGCCGTCGCGGTCTCGGTGCGGGCCTCGGCGAGCGAGACGTCCACCCGGCCGTCGACCAGACCGTTGGCGATCTGGCGCATCGCCAGCCAGCCCACCGAGCCGACCACGAGCGCGCTGAGTACGACGATCGCGGTGACCACGCGCAGCCGCAGCGAGCGGCGCCACACCGTCAGCACCCCGCGCGGCGCCCCCCGCACGCGGGACCACCACCGGGTCGAACCGCGAGCGAGGCGGTCAGTCGCGAGCGGGCTCATCCGCACTGCCCGCCTTGTAGCCCACGCCGCGGACGGTGACCACGATGATCGGGTTCTCGGGGTCGGCCTCGATCTTCGCGCGCAGGCGCTGCACGTGGACGTTGACCAGACGGGTGTCGGCCGCGTGCCGGTAGCCCCACACCTGCTCGAGCAGCACCTCGCGGCTGAAGACCTTGCGGGGGCTCTGCGCCAGACACACCAGCAGGTCGAACTCCAGGGGCGTGAGCGCGATCGGGGTGCCCTCCCGCGTCACCTCGTGCCCGGCGACGTCGATGGTGAGGTCGCCGATCTGCAGCGCCTCGGGGGTGGGCACCTCGAAGCGGCGCACCCGGGCCCGGATGCGGGCGACCAGCTCCTTGGGCTTGAACGGCTTGGCCACGTAGTCGTCGGCCCCGGACTCGAGGCCGACGACCACGTCGACGGTGTCGCTGCGCGCGGTCAGCATCACGATCGGCACCCCCGACTCGGCGCGGATGTCACGACAGATCGCGATCCCGTCCCGGCCGGGCAGCATCAGGTCGAGCAGCACCACGTCGGGACGGAACGCCCGGAAGGCCGCCATGGCCTCGTCGCCGTGGGTGACGATCTGGCTGGCGAAGCCCTCGTTGCGCAGGACGAGGGTGAGCATCTCCGCGAGTGCTGCGTCGTCGTCGACGACGAGCACCCGCGGCCGCTCGACCACCTCCGCCTGCGCCACGAGGTCTCCCGCGCCTCTGGTCCTAGTACCGGTAGTGGTCGGACTTGTACGGGCCCTCGGCGGGGATGCCGAGGTAGGCGGCCTGGTCGTCGCTGAGCGTGGTCAGGTTGACTCCGAGCGCCGACAGGTGCAGCCGCGCGACCTCCTCGTCGAGGTGCTTGGGCAGCACGTACACGCCCACCGGGTAGTCCTCGGTCTTGGTGAAGATCTCGATCTGCGCCAGGACCTGGTTGGTGAACGAGTTCGACATCACGAACGACGGGTGGCCGGTGGCGTTGCCGAGGTTCATCAGCCGGCCCTCGGACAGGACGATGATCGCGTTGCCCTCGGGGAAGGTCCAGACGTCCACCTGCGGCTTGACGTTGGTCCGCTGCGCCACCCCGTCGGCCTCGAGACCGGCCATGTCGATCTCGTTGTCGAAGTGACCGATGTTGGCGACGATCGCGTTGTGCTTCATCCGCTTCATCTGGTCGACGGTGACGACGTTCATGTTGCCGGTGGCGGTGATGATGATGTCGGCGACCGGCAGGGAGTTCTCCAGGGTGTCGACCTGGTAGCCGTCCATCGCGGCCTGCAGCGCGCAGATCGGGTCGATCTCGGTGATCACGACCCGGGCGCCCTGTCCGCGCAGCGACTCGGCGCTGCCCTTGCCCACGTCGCCGTAGCCGCAGACGACGGCGACCTTGCCGCCGATGAGCACGTCGGTGGCCCGGTTGATGCCGTCGATCAGCGAGTGCCGGCAGCCGTACTTGTTGTCGAACTTCGACTTGGTGACCGAGTCGTTGACGTTGATGGCGGGGAAGAGCAGCGTGCCCTCGCGCATCATCTCGTAGAGGCGGTGCACGCCGGTGGTGGTCTCCTCGGTCACGCCCTTGACCGAGTTGGCGATCGGTCCCCAGTGCGTGGTGCTCTGGGCCAGCTGGGCCTGCAGCGCCTCGAAGACGATCCGCTGCTCGGTGCTCTTGGCGGTGGCGGGGTCGGGGGCCTCACCGGACTTCTCGGCCTGCACGCCGAGGTGCAGCAGCATGGTGGCGTCGCCACCGTCGTCGAGGATCATGTTGGGGTGCTCCTCGCCCGGCCAGGCCAGGATCTGCTGGGTGCACCACCAGTACTCCTCCAGCGTCTCGCCCTTCCAGGCGAAGACCGGCACGCCCTGCGGCTCCTCGGGGGTGCCCTCGGGACCGACGACCACGGCGGCCGCGGCGTGGTCCTGGGTGGAGAAGATGTTGCAGGAGGCCCAGCGGACGTCGGCACCGAGCTCGACGAGGGTCTCGATCAGCACGGCGGTCTGGATGGTCATGTGCAGCGACCCGGCGATGCGGGCCCCGGCGAGCGGCTTGTCGGCGCCGTAGCGCTCGCGCATCGCCATCAGGCCGGGCATCTCGTGCTCGGCCAGGGTGATCTCGGTGCGGCCGTAGCCGGCGAGGGTCAGGTCAGCGACCTTGTAGTCCATGCGTGGGTTCCTTGTCAGCGAAGAAGAGGCGGTGTCGTGGAGGCGCGCGGGAAGCGCGGCGTCTGACCACGATCTCGTGCGAAAGGCGCAGAACCGAGTCTAGGCGCTGGTCCAGCGGCGACCAACCGCGGCGACACGCCTCAGGAGGGGCGGACCTTCCGCCTCGGCTCAGTCGGCGCGCGAGGCGACCGGGGGCGTGCCGTGTCCGAACGGCAGGAGGTGCATGAGCGTCACCACGACGGCGCCCACGACCAGCCCGACCACGGCCGAGGCCGCCGTGTTCACCAACCAGCCCAGCAGGCCACCGGCGAAGCCCACAGCGTCGTGGGCCGCCTCCTCGAGGTGGTGCACGAGGTCGTAGGCCGCGTGCCAGCCCAGATCGTCGCTGCCGACGAGCAGGATGTGGCCCCCCACCCAGAGCATCGCGGCGATCCCGACCACCGAGACCACCGACAGCAGTCGCGGCATGGCCCGGACCAGTGCCACACCGACCTTCTGGGCCGCCGGGGACGACCGCTGACTGAGCAGCAGGCCGGCGTCGTCCATCTTCACGATCAGGCCGACGACGCCGTAGACGAGCGCCGTGATCCCGATCGCCACCACGAGCAAGATCAGCGCCCGGGAGACGAAGGGCTCGTCGGCCACGTCGTTGAGCGCGATCACCATGATCTCGGTGGAGAGGATGAAGTCGGTACGGACCGCCCCGGAGACCACCTTCTCCTCCGCGTCGGGCCCCTCGATGGTCGCCGGCTTGCCGTGTTCTTCGTGGCCGCGCAGCGCGCCCCAGACCTTCTCGGCCCCCTCGAAGCAGAGGTACGTCGCGCCGACCATCAGCAGCGGTGTGATCAACCACGGGGTGAACTGGCTCATCAAGAGGGCGGCGGGCAGGATGAACAAGATCTTGTTGCGCAGCGAGCCCACGGCGATCCGCTTCACGATCGGGATCTCGCGCTTGGCGGCGACGCCGTGCACGTACTGCGGGGTGACGGCGGTGTCGTCGACGACCACGCCCGCCGACTTCAGGCCGGCGCGCCCGGCTGCTGCCCCGATGTCGTCGACCGAGGCCGCCGCGAGGCGGGCCAGGGCGGCGATGTCATCGAGCAGGCCGAAGAGTCCGGCGCTCAACGAAGCTCCCCGGACGGGTTGGCGGCAGGCTTGCAGGATCGTGGCACGACGAGCAGCATATCCGCGGGGTCAGGAGTCGAGGCCGACCTGCAGGTACGCCGCCGCGTAGGTGCCGGTGGAGAGCAACCCCGCGTAGCGGGCCACGTCGCCGTCTGCGTGGGAGGAGATGCTCTCCACGCGCACCCCGTGGGTGCGGGCGGTCTCCTCGAGCAGCTCCCGGGTCTCGCGGACCGCGGGGTCGCCGGTGTCGTCGTCGAGGACGACCAGCGCGGGGCGGCGCTCGACGCCCCCGTCGGCGACGGGGTCGGCGAAGACGTCGGCGGGCGCCGTGGCCTGCAGGACCGGCACCAGGTGCTCGGCGTCGGCGGCCAGGGCGGTGCGGCCGGTGGCGCGGCGTACGGACTCGGCCACCCGGCGGGCGGCGCGGGCGGCGAGCACGGTGCCGCCCCAGAGGACCGGGTTGGCGTCGGCGATGCCGATCGCCAGGATCTTGGCCGGGTTGACCGCGATGTCGCGGTGCGGGCCGCAGGCCAGCGCGACCTCGTCGAGGACGTCGGCGACCACGTCCGGGCGGGTCGGCGGCCCGAGGTGGACCCGGTCGAGCAGGTCGAGCACCACGACCGCGATGGCCAGCTGGTCGCCGGTCTGCGTGGGCAGCACGGTGGCGTAGCGCCCCTGGGCGTGCTCGGCCACGAGCGAGTGCGCGGGGCCGGCGACCACCAGCTGGCAGCCGCGACGGACGGCCTCGGCGACGCCCGCTGCGGTGCCGACGTCGTCGCCCTGGGGAGCGAGCACCACGACGAGGTCGAGGCTGCCGGCCCAGCCCGGCAGCCCGGGCGCCGGCCAGGCCACGAACGGCACCGGGCACACGGGCTCGAGGACCGCGCGCAGCAGCCGGGAGTCGGGACCGGCGGCGACGACCGCCCGGGGCTGGCTCTCGGAGAGCCGCTGGACGGCCTCGGCCACGGCGTCCTCGGACGCGACCGCCTCACGGCGGACCCGGGCGCCGCTCTCGGCGAGGTACCGCAGGCGTACGTCGGCCCGGGCCAGGGCCGTCTCGTCGTCGAGGAGGCCGTCGTCGAAGGTCATCGCACGCCTGCTCAGGCCGGGGTACGGGCCTCGTCGACGAGCAGCACCGGGATGTCGTCGCGCACCGGGTAGGCGCGGCCGCACCCGACACAGACCAGCTCCTCGGCGGCCTCGTCGACGGCGAGCGACTGCCGGCAGGCGGGACAGACGATCACGTCGAGCAGGTGGCGGTCCAGGTTCATCGGTCGCTCCTTCGGATCACGGCCAGGACGTCGTCCCGGACCCCGGTCATGGTCGCACGGTCGAGACCCTCGGCGTTCAGCCGCAGCAGGGGCTCGGTGTTCGAGGCGCGCACATTGAACCACCAGTCCGTCGCGGTGACGGTGAGGCCGTCGAGGTGGTCGACCACCACTCCGTCCCGACCACCCCAGAGGCCCTCGAGCTCCGCCAGCACCGACTGCTGGTCGGCCACCGCAGAGTTGATCTCCCCGCTGGCGACGTGCCGGGCGTAGGGCCGCAGCACCTCCGAGAGCGGGGCGTCGGACTCGGCCAGCGCGGCCAGTGCGTGCAGGGCCGCGAGCATGCCGGAGTCCGCCCGCCAGAAGTCGCGGAAGTAGAAGTGCCCGGAGTGCTCGCCCCCGAAGATCGCGCCGGTCTCCGCCATCTGCTGCTTGATGAAGGAGTGCCCCACCCGCGTGCGCACCGGCCGCCCGCCGAGCTCGGTGACGATCTCCGGGACGCCGCGGGAGGTGATCAGGTTGTGGATGACGGCCGCACCGGGCTCCTTGGCCAGCTCGCGGGCGGCGATCAGGCCGGTCAGCGTGCTGGGGCTGACCAGCTCGCCGCGCTCGTCGACCAGGAAGCACCGGTCGGCGTCGCCGTCGAAGGCCAGGCCGATGTCGGCGCCGGTCTCGCGGACCCGCGCCTGCAGGTCGACGAGGTTGGCGGGCTCGATCGGGTTGGCCTCGTGGTGCGGGAAGGTGCCGTCGAGCTCGAAGTACAGCGCGTCCACCTCGACGTCGAGCCGACCGAGCACGGCGGGGGCGGTCAGACCGGCCATGCCGTTGCCCGCGTCGACCGCCACCCGGAGCCGGCGGCCGCGGACCGGCGCCAGGGCCAGCAGGTACGCCGCGTACTCGTCCAGCACGTCCTGCTCGTGGATCTCGCCCGCCGTCTCCGCGCGGAGCGTCGCCCCGCCGGCCACCCGGTCCCGGATGTCGGCCAACCCCGTCTCCTGGCCGATCGGCGCCGCCTTCTCGCGGCACAGCTTGATCCCGTTGTAGCGCGCCGGGTTGTGACTGGCGGTGAACATCGCTCCGGGCCGGTCCAGCCACCCCGAGGCGAAGTAGAGCTGGTCGGTGGAGGCCAGGCCGATCAGGGTGACCGAGGCTCCGGCCACGGCGGCTCCCTCGGCGAAGGCCCGCGACATCGCCGGGGAGGACGGGCGCATGTCGTGCCCGACCACGACGGCCTCGGCTGCGGTGACCGCGACGAACGCGTTGCCCACCCGCCGGGCGAGGTCCTCGTCGACCTGGTCGGGCACGGTCCCGCGGACGTCGTAGGCCTTGAAGGTCGCGGCCAGGGTGGCCGGGTCGCTGGTCGACATGGGCCAGACCCTACGCATCCGGCCGGGGTCGCGGGGGCCCGATCAGTCGTCGGACCGCAGGGCGGTCAGGTGACCCCGGCGCACTCCGGTCGCGGGCGGCAGCGGTGCGGGGGGCTGCTCGACCGGGCGGGGCTGCGCGGCCTCGCGCACCGCGTCGGCCAGCGCGAGCAGGTCGTCGGCGGAGGGGCCCTGGTCGGCGTCGGTGGAGAGCCGCAGCACCTCCCAGCCGCGGGGCGCGGAGAGTCGCTGGCTGTGCGCCTCGCACAGGTCGTAGGCGTGCGGCTCGGCGTAGGTGGCGAGCGGGCCGACCACGGCGGTCATGTCGGCGTAGACGTAGGTGAGCGTGGTGGTCGCGGGCCGCCCGCAGGCGGTGCGTGAACAACGGCGGAGGAGACCCACGCCAGGACGCTACAACGCACGCGGGCCGACGGGCCGTAGGCTCGCGGTCGTGACCGGCTCGAGGCGTGGCCCCCAGGACCGTCGGGGTCGCGGGATGCGTGGACCGGCCTTCGGGCCGGGTCTCCCCGCCGGCCGGGTGCCGGTGCACCTGACCGGACGCGAGCGCTTCGACCAGGTCGCGCTGGCGGTGATGGCCGAGGTGGAGTCCCGCTGGCCCGAGGAGCTCGCCGACGTCGAGCTGGCCGTGGAGGACATCCCGGTGCTGCCACGGACCTGGGTCGCGCCGCGCGTGCCGCTCGCCTCGCTGGTGCCGGCGACGTCGGTCGTGCCGCCGCGTCTCGTGCTCTACCGGCGGCCCCTGGAGCACCGTGCGGAGACCCGCGCCGACCTCGAGGCGCTGCTGCTGACCGTGGTGGTCGAGCAGCTCGCGGACTACCTCGGGGTCTCCCCCGACGAGGTCCACCCCGACTACGAGCCCTAGACCCGGCCGGCCGGGGATCCCAACGGGACCCGAACGGCGACCCGAACGGCGACCCGAACGGACGGGTCAGACCGCGCGCTTCTTCAGCTTGCGCCGCTCCCGCTCCGAGAGCCCGCCCCAGATGCCGAAGCGCTCGTCGTTGGCCAGCGCGTACTCCAGGCAGTCCTGGCGCACGTCGCAGGTCAGGCAGACCTTCTTGGCCTCCCGGGTGGAGCCACCCTTTTCGGGGAAGAAGGCCTCCGGATCGGTCTGAGCGCACAGACCGCGCTCCTGCCATCCGCCGTCTTCGTCCCCGGCTCCGTCGAGCAGATACAGTTCGCGCACAGTGTTCGCCCCATTTCGACCCTTCGATCCTGACGGACCGAGTTGCTAATCACACTGGTGTGATTACATGCCTGTCGTACCCGGGAAGTCAAGCGGAAGTCTGGTATTGGACACAACTGGTCCACACTGTGCGCCATGCCTTCCCGCTCAGCAGCTATGTCCGAGACGCCCGATTCAGTAGACCAGTCGCCGCCTGCGCGCCTCACCGTGCTGTCCGGAGGGGTGGGCGGGGCGCGGTTCCTCCAGGGCGTGCGCCACCTCCTCGCGCGCACCGGCGCGGACAGCGTCGTGACGGTCGTGACCAACACCGCGGACGACCTGTGGGTGCACGGGCTGAAGGTCTGCCCCGACCTCGACACGGTGATGTACACCCTCGGCGGGGGGATCGACGCGGACCGGGGCTGGGGCCGGACCGAGGAGACCTGGCACGCCGGCGAGGAGCTGGCGGCGTACGGCGTCGAGCCCACGTGGTTCGGCCTGGGTGACCGCGACCTGGCCACCCACCTGGTGCGCACCCAGATGCTCGCCGCCGGCTACCCGCTCAGCGCCGTGACCGCGGCGTTGTGCCGCCGCTGGGAACCGGGCGTGGACCTCCTCCCGATGAGCGACGACCGGGTGGAGACGCACGTCGTCATCGACGACCCGGAGACCGGTGAGCGCCGGGCCGTGCACTTCCAGGAGTACTGGGTCCGGCACCGGGCGGCCCTCCCGGCCCACGCCGTGGTGCCCATCGGCCTGGACGAGGCCACCCCCGCACCGGGGGTGCTGGAGGCGATCGCCGCGGCCGACGTCGTGCTGGTCCCGCCCTCGAACCCGGTCGTCTCGGTGGGCACGATCCTGGGTGTCCCGGGGATCCGCGAGGCCCTCCAGGCGACGCCGGCCCCCGTGGTGGGGGTCTCCGGCATCATCGGCGGCGACCACGTCCACGGCATGGCGCGGCAGCTGCTCGAGACCATCGGCGTCGAGGTGTCGGCGGCGGGCGTGGCCGAGCACTACGGCGCCCGGGGTCGCGGAGGAGTGCTGGACGGGTGGCTGGTGGACACCGGCGACGCCGCGTCGGTGGACCGCGTCCGCGCCGCCGGCCTGCGCTGCCAGGCGGTGCCGCTGTGGATGTCCGACCCGGAGGCCACCGCCGACCTGGTCGCCGCTGCGATCGCTCTCGTCCGATGACGCACCTGGAGGCCTGGTCGGTGGCCGGCATCGGCGAGGTGACGCCGCAGACCGACCTCGCGACACTCGTGGCGGACCTCGACCTGCGCGACGGCGACGTCGTGCTGGTGACCAGCAAGGTGGTCAGCAAGGCGGAGGGCCGGGTGCGGCCGGGACCGCGCGAGCAGTGGATCGGTGAGGAGACGGTGCGGGTGCTCGCCACCCGGGGCTCGACCGCGATCGTCGAGAACCGGCTCGGCCTGGTGATGGCCGCGGCCGGGGTCGACTCCTCCAACGTGCCGGCCGGGGAGAGCGTGCTGCTGCCGCAGGACCCCGACGCCTCCGCCCGCGACCTCCGGGAACGCGTGCACGCCGCGACCGGGCGCAACGTGGCCGTGGTGGTCACCGACACCGCCGGACGTGCCTGGCGCACCGGGCAGACCGACCTGGCCGTCGGGGTCGCCGGGATCGACCCCCTGGAGAGCTTCGCGGGGCGTCGCGACGACTACGGCAACGAGCTGGCCGTCACCGCACCGGCGGTCGCCGACGAGCTCGCGGGCGTGGCCGAGCTGGTGTCCGGCAAGCTCGGTGGCCGGCCGGTCTCCGTGGTCCGTGGCCTCGCCGAGCGCGTGCTCCCGCCCGGCGGGCACGGTCCGGGGGCGCGGTCGATGGTGCGCCCCCGGGACGAGGACCTGTTCGCTCTCGGGGCCCGCGAGGCGGTGCTGGCCGCCGTACGCGGGGAGCAGCCGGACTGCTTCGGCTCTCCGGCGTCCGCCGAGGAGGTACGCGCGGCGCTGGTGTCCTGCGGACTGGCGGCCGAGCGCGGACGGGACGCTCGTGCAGGTGCGGCTGACGTCCGCACCCGCAGCCACTGCCGACGCCGAGCGGGTGCGCGTCGTCGCGCACGCGCACGGGTGGCAGGCGCACAGCGACTCCGCGGACGACCTGCTGGTCCTCTCCCCCGCGCCCGCGACGACACGCCGGTAGTCCACACCGGTCGCTCCCACCGACAGCTCACCGGGCCCGGGGTGCCGAGCGCCGCGAGCCCACCCGCGCCCGCCACCCGGCCCTCCGTACACTCGCCCCCAACACCCCGGGAAGGCGGACTGTGGCGAAGAACAAGGAGCGCGAGAACCAGCGACGAGCGGTCGCGGAGTCGCTGCGCAAGCAGCAGGCGCGCAAGGAACGTCAGCGCAGCCTGCTGATCCTGGGGGCGGCGGTGGTGGTCGTGCTCGGGCTGCTGACCGCAGCCCTGGTGCCCTACGTGAACAACCTGCGCGCGGAGCGCGAGGCGGAGGGGACCCCGCTCGCCGACCTCGGCGTGGCCCGGGGCGAGGCTGACTGCGACCCCGTGGCCACCAAGGACGCCACCGGCTCCGGGGACCACCTCAACCCTCCGCAGTCGATCCCCTACGAGCAGTCGCCGCCCTCGTCGGGTGCGCACTGGCCGAACTTCCTGCAGGGCTCGGAGATCCGCCGCTTCTACACCGCCGAGGACCGGCCCGAGGTCGAGCGGCTGGTGCACAGCCTCGAGCACGGCCACACCATCCTCTGGTACGACGAGACGGTGAAGCCCGGCTCGCAGGCCTACCGCGACGTCCAGGCGATCGCGGCGAAGTACGAGGAGGGCGACTACTTCATCGCCGCTCCGTGGATGGAGTCCGACGGCGAGCCCTTCCCGTCGGGCAAGCACGTCGCGCTGACCCACTGGACCGGGCCGCAGGAGCAGCAGGGCGTCACGCAGTACTGCGGAGCGCCCAGCGGCGCGGTCGTGGAGAGCTTCGTCGAGGAGTACCCGGCCAACAACGCACCGGAGCCCGGGGCGCCCTGATCGGGCCCGCACCGTCAGGTGAGGTCGACCCGGCCCTGTCTGCGCAGGGCGTCGACCACGCCCTTGACGTCCTGGGCCCGCTGGTAGGTGGTGACCAGGACGGCGTCGCCGGTGTCGACGACGACCACGTCGTCGAGCCCGACCACCGCGATCATCCGGCCGCCGTGGGGCACCACGAGCCCGCTGGCGTCCTCGGTGGCCACGAGCGCGGGGTCGCCCTGGATCCGCACCCCGTCGGGGTTCGGGGCCGTCAGCGCGCCGAGCGCGGCGAAGTCGCCGACGTCCTCCCAGCCGAACCTGCCGGGGACCATCGCCACCCGGCCGGCGGCGGCGGCCGGCTCCGCCACGGCGTGGTCGATGGAGATGCGCGTCAGCCCCGGCCAGAGCGCCTCCAACGACGCCGGGGCGGCGGCGATCTCGCGCAGGCCGGCGGCGAGCTCGGGATGGCGCTCCCCGAGGAGGTCGAGCAGCACCGAGGCCCGGACGAGGAACATCCCGGCGTTCCAGCGGTACTCCCCGGAGTCCACGTAGGCCCGTGCGCGCGCCGCGTCCGGCTTCTCGACGAACTCCCGGACCGCGAGCGCGGTGGCGAAGCCGTCGAGTGGCTCGCCGGCGCGCACGTAGCCGAAGCCGGTGGCCGGCACGCTGGGCTCGATGCCGATGGTGACCAGCCAGCCGGCGGCCGCGACCTCGGCGGCCTCCCGCACGGCCGCGGCGAAGGCCGGCTCGTCGTCGATGAGATGGTCGGCGGCGAAGGACCCCACCAGCGCATCGGGGTCCTCACGCTCGAGCTGGGCCGCGGCGAGGCCGATGGCGGCCATGGAGTCACGCGGGCTGGGTTCGGGCAGCACCCGGTCGACCCGCGGCAGCTGGCGCCGCACGGCCTGCTCGTGCGCCGCGCCCGTCACCACGACGACGCGGTCGCCGACCACCGGCTCGAGCCGACCCACGGTCGCCTGGACCAGGGTCCGGCCCGACCCGGTCAGGTCGAGCAGGAACTTCGGGGTCCGGGCGCGCGACAGCGGCCACAGCCGGGTCCCGGCACCGCCCGCGGGGACCACGGCCCACAGCCGGTCCACGGCGGAGGAGGTCATGGCGGGCATCCTGCCACCCGGGGCGACGGCCCGTCCGCGGGCGCGCAGGGTGGCGGCGCTACGGTGCGTCGGTGAGTACCGGAACCGCCTCTGCGCGCACCGTGCCCGAGCTGCTGGCGACCCGGCTGCGCACCGATCCGGGCCGGCCGCTGCTGACGGCGTACGACGAGACGACCGGCGAGCGCACCGAGCTCTCGGCCACGACCTACGCCAACTGGGTCAGCAAGACCGCCAACCTGCTCACCGACGAGCTCGGCCTGCTGGAGGGTGAGACCGTGCTGCTCGACCTGCCGGCCCACTGGCTGGTGCCGGTGTTCCTCGGGGCGGCGTGGAGCTCGGGGATGTCGGTGACCACGGACCCCGGCGTGCCGCACGATCTCGTCGTCGTCGGCCCGCAGGGCGTCTCCGCCCACTCGGCACCGACGGTGCTGGCGTGCTCGCTGCGGCCGTTCGCGGTGCGGTTCACCGACCCGCTCCCTCCGGGGGTCCTGGACTACGGCCTGCTGTGGCCGGGGCAGAGCGACGTGTTCGCCCCGGTCGTCCCCCCGACCCCGGACACGGTGGCGTGGCTGGAGCAGCGGGAGGCGAGCACCCACGCCGACCTGTTGGAGGCGGCGGGCCGACTCGGACACGAGCCCGGGGTGCGGCTGCTCACCGACCTGCACCCCGCCACCGACCGTGGCGTGCCGGCCTTCCTCGGCCCCCTCGTGCAGGGTGGATCGCTGGTGCTGCTGCGCGAGCCGCAGGAGCAGACGTGGCCCGCTCGTCGCGAGGACGAGCGAGCCACGGCCGTGGTGCGTGCGGGTCAGCCGCCCAGCGAGTAGCCGGCGTACCCGGCAGCGAGGAAGCGCCGCTCGAGGTAGCCCCGCGAGGTGCCGGGCAGCAGCCACAGCGTGCCGTCGGTGTCGCGGACGACGAGATCGGCCACCCCGTTGCCGTCCAGGTCACCGGGCCCGATCACCCAGTCGTAGCCGGCCAGGTCGGTCGGTCCGGACCCGGCATGGGGGACGAAGGACCCGTCGGAGCCGACGAACGCCGAGCCCGGCATGCTCCCGGGCTTCCAGGACCCCGACCCGATCTGGTTGAAGGTCCGCAGCGACGCGGGAGCCAGCACCGGTGCCTTGAAGCCCGAGCCACGGTTGCCGGGGAAGATGGTGACCGGACCGTTGCCCGCCCGCCCCACCAGGTCGGGCAGCTTGTCGCCGGTCACGTCGCCGAGGGCGGCGAGCTGGGTGAAGCTCGACCAGCCCTTGCTCATCAGCATCCCGTCGCCGAAGGTCCCGTCCCCACGCCCGGGCCGCAGCACCAGCGTGTCGCCCCCGTCCTCGCGGGTGATCACGTCGCTCTTGCCGTCCCGGTTCCAGTCGCCGGCGCTGAGCAGCTGCGTGGCGCCGGTGACCCGGAGGTTGCTGGGCAGCGACGCGGCGGTGTTGACGCGTCCGTTGCTGGGGACCACCACGAGCCGGGTGCCCGTGGCGTTGGTGCCCATGACGTCGGGCGTCGCACCGCCGGCGAGCTGACCGGCCGAGAGCCGCAGCAGACCCGCTCCACCGGCGAAGGGCCCGAGCGTCGGACCGAACGTCCCGTCCCGGCGACCCGTGAGGATGCGCAGCGACCCGTCCCGGTGGCGCACGACGACGTCGCCGACGCCGTCACCGCTGAGGTCGGAGCCACCCCCGACGAGGGTGTCGTTGCCGGCGCCGAGGGACTGACGCTTGACCGGTGCGGCGAGCCCTCCGTCGGCCGTGCCGGCGGCGACGTGGACGTCGCCGCCCTTGACCGCGACGATGTCCGACCTGCCGTCGCCGGTGAGGTCGCCGGCGACCGCTGTGGAGGTGTAGCCGGCCCAGGCCTGGCTGAGGCGGCGCGGCTGCCCGAACGTCCCCCGCCCGGTGCCCGGGATCACGTACAGCGACCCGCTGGTCCGGGTGCGCATCAAGACGTCGGCCTTGCCGTCCCGGTTCCAGTCGCCCGCGGCGGCGGCGAAGTCCGCGGCCGCGAAGCGCCGGGTGGCGTTGATGCCCGAGATCGTCACCCGTCCGGCGCCGTCGCCCCGGTAGACGCGGGTCAGGCCGGTGCGCTTCGAGCGGGCGAGGACGTCGCCCTTGCCGTCACCGGTCAGGTCACCGGCGGCGGTCAGCAGGCTCATCGCCCACCACGAGCCGCGGGTCTGCACCGCACCGCCGAAGCCGGTCTGCCCGCCCGTCGGCAGCACCCGGATCGCCCCGGTCCTGCGTGACTTCAGCACGATGTCGGGGAAGGCCGACGCGGCGAGGTTGGTCGACCGGGGGAACGAGATCGTCGCGGGCTGCGCCTTCGCAGGCTGCGGCTCCTGGGTCGGGGAGGTGAACGTCGGGGGCGCGGGCGCCGGTGCGGGCGCCGGCTTCGCGGGTGCCTTGCCCCCCTTCTGGGCAGCCAGCTGGATCTCCCGGGCCCGGTTGCGGACGTAGGACAGCCGGGAGTAGAGGTAGCGACCCGGGCACGCGGTCTGCCCGGCGTCGCGGTGGCCGTTGATCGCCGGCATGGTCCGGCCCTTGACCGAGACCCGGGGGTTGTTGGCCCGGATGTCGTAGATCGCGAGCTTCCAGGCGAACAACCGGGCGTAGGCGGCGACGACGGCCGCGGGCGGCCGGGCCACGTCGAAGTTGCCGATCGCGGACATGGCGAAGGAGACCTCGTTGTAGCCCAGGGTGTGCGCGCCCACCACCGAGCGCTGCACCCCGCCGTACCGTCCCTCCCAGATGCGGCCGAACCGGTCGACGAGGAAGTTGTAGCCGATGTCGCGCCACCCGCGGGACTGGGTGTGGTAGGCGTAGATCCCGCGCAGCAGCGACGGCACCTGCGCGGAGCTGTAGTTGTTGGCGTTGACCGTGTGGTGGATGAAGCCGGTCTTCACGGTGCCGTAGCCGGGCGCGGACTGGTCGCGCATCCGCTCGTTGGCCCCCCACTGGGCCCGCGAGTAGATCTGCGGCTTGGCCGGTCGCGTCATCGCGCTCAGGCTCACCGTGTCCGAGACCCCGTCGCCCTCGAGCGTCGTAGTCCCGGAGGCCTGCGGCTGGTCACCGTCCAGGGCAGCGGTGTCGATGGCCGGTGCACTCCGGGCCTGCTCCCCGGTGCCGGGGTCCACGATCGCCAGCGTCAGGTCCGCGGGCAGCGAGCCGGTGGTGGTGCGGGCCCGCATCTGCACCCGGTCCACGTCGCCGATCACCATCGCGTCGGTGCCGGGGCGCTCCCGAGCCGCCTCCGCACCGGTGCCGCGGCACCGTCGGGGCCGTGGTCGTCGTGGTACTCCACGGGGCTCCACCTCGACCACGAGCCCGACTCCTCGGTGCGGACCTCGATCGCGAGCTGGTCCTCGTCGACCTCCACACCGGGTCGCCAGGTGACGCCGACCGTGGCGTAGCCGCGCACCTGCTGGGGGGTCGACTCCACGAAGCCGGGACGCACCTCACGCGCCGCGGAGGTGGGCGGGACGTCGTTGCGTGCCTCCGGCGCGCTCTGCCGCGCACCCGGGACGCTCCGGCGGGTGTCCTGCTGGGCCCTCCCGGGTCTTCTCCTGGGGGCGCGCCCCCGTCACCGCCACCTCGCGCACGCGGGGCGTCACCGGAGCCACGTCGACCTCGGTCCGGTCCCGCACCTCGGCGACCCCGGGCTGTGCCGGCGCCGCCCCGGAGGCGGTGCCGGTGGGGGTCTCGGCGGGCGTGCCCGGCGCGGGCACGATGTCGAGGGTGCGCACTCCCGCGGCGGAGAGTCCGACCGCGAGCACAGCAGCCGTGACCAGCGACTGCTGGCACAACGTCACGTAGCGGGCACGGCTGAAAGGCATAGAAGGCGCTCCATGTGAGAGGGGAAGAAAGTCACACGAGTACCAAGTTTCACACCAGTTACATAGGCGTCCGCAAGGATTTGCCCGAATTACAAACCTGTATTTCACGAATTACATGACTGTATTTCTCGGCATTAGGCGGGAAATGCAGAAAAGGGCGGGCGCGCCGGCCCGGGGTCAGACGTCCGAGCCCAGCTCGGCGTCGGCCATGCTCTCCTCGGAGTCGCCCGGGTCGTCGTACTGCAGGTAGCGGATGCCGTCGTCGACCCCGCCGTCGAAGTTCAGCCGTCCCGACTCCAGCACCAGCACTCGGTCGCACATGGCCCGCACCGAGGCGGTGGCGTGGCTGACGTAGAAGATCGTCGTCCCCTGCTGGCGGATCTCCTGCATCTTGGCCATGCACTTCTTCTTGAACGGCCGGTCCCCCACCGCGAGCACCTCGTCGGCGAGGAAGATGTCGGCGTCGACGTGGATGGCGATCGAGAACCCGAGCCGCGCGTACATGCCCGAGGAGTAGTGCGAGACCGGCGTGTCCAGGAACTTGCCGATGTCGGCGAAGGCGACGATCTCGTCGAACTTGCGCTTGGTCTCGGCCTCGCCCATCCCCAGGATCGCGCCGTTGAGGAAGAGGTTCTCCCGGCCGGTGAGCTGGGGGTGGAACCCGGTGCCGGTCGCGATCAGGCCGGCGATCCGGCCCCGGGTGCGGACCGTGCCCGCGTCGGGGCGCATCACCCCGTTGATCACCTTCAGCAAGGTGCTCTTGCCGGAGCCGTTGAGGCCCATCAGCCCGACGGACTCACCCTGCTCGACGGTGAACGAGACGTCGTTGACGGCCGTGAACTTCTCCTGGAGCGGCAGCCGTCGCGCCGTCGCCACCGCCATCTGCTTCAACGTGCGGTGGTACTGCATCGTGAACTGCTTGGTCACGTGTTCGACGTCGATCGAGACCGTCATGGCTACAGCCTCTCCGGGAACTTGTTCTCCATGCGGGTGAAGAACCTCTGCGCCAGCCACAGCAGCAGCACGCACACGGCCAGGGTGATGAAGCCGCGCTCGTACATGTCCGGGGGGAAGTGCACCTCGGCCCGCTGGTCCGCCTCGTCCATCAGGGGGTACCAGAACAGCCGCTGCATCAGCAGCACCGCCTGGGTGACCGGGTTGGCGTTGTAGATCTCGTAGAGGATCGGGTGGCTCTCGTGCATGTCGTAGATCCGCTTGAACGGGTAGATCATCGGCACCAGGAAGTGCATGAACTGCATGATCGTGGTCACGATGTTCTGGAAGTCGCGGAAGAACACGTTCAGCGCCGAGAAGATCAGGGCCATCGCCAGGGCGAAGGTGATCAGGATCGCCGCCCCGAGCGCGCCCGCCCCGACCGCCACCCAGCCCACCGACCAGCCGGTGACGACGCAGGCCAGCACGAGCACGAGCAGCTGCGGCATCGTGTGGTACGCCGCCACCAGCATCGAGGCCACCGGGAAGATCTCCCGCGGCATCCGCATCTTCTTGACCAGCGCCTTGTTCTGCCAGATCGAGCGGGTCCCGCCGCCCCAGGTCTCGCCGAAGTAGTGCACCACCACGATCCCGGTGAACAGGTGGATGGCGAAGTAGGGCGTGTCCTTGTGCAGGTCGAACACGAAGCCGATGACCACGTAGTAGACGGCGAACCGCATGGCCGGCTGCACGTAGGACCAGAGCAGACCCAGCAGCGAGGCGGCGTACATCTGGGCCAGCTGGCGCCGAACGATCAGGCGGAGCAGGTAGGGCTGGGACAGTGCCTCCCGCAGGCCACCGCGCGGGGCCGGTTCGACCAGGTCGGCGGAGACCACCCGCTCCCGCTTCGGTCCGCTCGCGTCCACCACCGGCATCTCGTCGGCCCGGTTGGCGGCCAGACGTCGGGCCCGGCGAGCGGCGTTGGCGCGGCGTCCGGACTCGGTGCTGTCGATCTCCTCGGTGCGCTTGTCGGCCGTGGCCATCAGCGTTTCTCCGTGGAGGCCGCGAAGGTCTTCTCCCACCGCTGCGGGGAGGTGACCTCGCCCAGCTGCTCACGGTAGAGCTCGGCGAGCCGCGGCCACTCGCGGTGCAGCCGCTCGTGGATCTCCACGGTGCGCCGCAGCTGCTCCCGGAACAGGGCAGGCTCGCGCTGGTACAGCGCCGCGGAGGTGCCGTCGGGCATGCTCACCACCGCGGAGTCGAGCGTCGCGAGCCGGAACCAGCTGGCATCCATCGCGGGCAGCGCCGACTCGGGGTGGGTGCGGGACAGCGACCGGGTGGCCACGAACTGGCGCAGCGATCCCTTGAGCGCGCTCAGGTACTGCGAGGCACGCCCGGGGATCTCGGAGTCCAGGTCCTTCTTGCGGGGCTTGGCCCGGCGCACCGGCGGGAACGCGTCGGGGTCCGCCTCCAGCCGGGCGTCGGTGAACTGCTTGCGCAGCTCGCGGACCTCGGCGAGCTTGCGGGGCAGGTCGTCGTGCAGGCGGTCCGGACCGGCCAGGACGTCCTCGAGGGCACGGTGGCGCAGCTCCACGACCGAGTACTGCATCGCCAGCAGGTGCTTGACCTGGTGGTTGAAGCTCTCCCGGACCATCCGGCCGCCGTGGGGGAACGGCGAGTGCAGCAGCGCCGCGACGAAGCGGTTGCGCTGGTGGAAGTACGCCTGCCAGTCCAGCGCGTCGTTCTTGTCGGTCCACGGCACGTGCCAGACCGCGACGCCGGGCATGGTGATGGTCGGGTAGCCGGCCGCCTGCGCCCGCACGCCGTACTCGGAGTCGTCCCACTTGATGAACAGCGGCAGGCTCAGGCCGATCTCGCGCACGATCTGCATCGGGATCAGGCACATGAACCACGGGTTGAAGTCGACGTCGACCCGTCGGTGCAGCCAGCGCGAGCTGCGCAGGTTGCGGGCAGCGAAGTCCCAGTCGGTCTCCACGTGCGACGGGGAGGTCCACCAGAACCGGTAGCGGTTGATCACCTCGCCGAAGCTGTGCAGGCGCGACTTGGAGAACAGGCTGAACATGTGCCCGCCCACGATCGAGGGCCGCCGGGCGAGGTCCGCGAAGGTGACCGCACGCAGGATGCTCTCGGACTCGGCGACGATGTCGTCGTCGAGGAACAGCACGTAGGTCGAGCGGTCGGCCTTGAGCGTCTCGAACTGGGCGCGGGCGAACCCGCCGGACCCGCCGATGTTGCCCTGCTCGATGACCCGCAGCTTCTCGCCCAACGAGTCGCGGGCGGCCGGGAAGAACTCGCTGCCGGTGACCTTGTCGGTCCCCTGCTCCATCACCAGGACCTCGTCGATGAGCGCCGTGACGTCGGGGTCCGAGCCGACCTGCCCCACCAGCTTGGCGCAGAAGTCGGGCCGGTTCATCGTGGTGATGCCGACGGTCACCGTGCCCGGCTGCTCCCGGTCCGCGGGCACGTCGGCGACCCAGTTGGCCTCCTCGACGACCACGTCGTCGTTGCCGGCCACGACGTCGAACCAGTACCAGCCGCCGTCGACGAACGGGGTGAGCGAGAGGTCGAAGGTGAAGTTGGTGGCCTCGCTGCCCTCGGTCGTGGCGGCGTCGACGCGCTGGGAGCGACCGTTGGCCATGGACCGGTAGACCGTGACCGTGGCCCCCGGACCGCTGACCGTGATGTCCAGGGTGACCTCGTCGACGACGGTCCAGCGGCGCCAGTACCCCGCGGCGAAGCCGTTGAAGTAGGTGCCCGCCGAGATCCGCTCGCCACCGTCGACCCGGAGCCGGTGCCGGCCGAGGATCGCCTCGGGGTGCAGCGAGGTCCCCGTCGAGATCGACTGCCGCAGCGCGGCCCGGTTCATGTTCTTGGCGACGTTGCTCGAGCCGATCGACCCCTTGTCGGCATCGAGCACCGCCGCCTCGGTGTCGATGTAGAGGGGCACGACGTCGAGGTCGCGGTCGGCGGGCAGCACGAAGCGCTGCAGCACCTTGCGCACGGTGTCCGCGCCGCTGGCGGGCCCGGTCGCATCGGTCGAGAGCGCCGTCATGATTCGTCAACTCCTCCGGAGGTGAGCTCGGAGCCGTCGACGAAGTGCGGCTTGAGCTTGTTCTCGAACATGGTCAGCGCCGAGCCGATCGCCATGTGCATGTCGAGGTACTTGTAGGTGCCGAGCCGGCCTCCGAAGAGCACCATCGGCTCCTTCTTCGCCAGCTCGCGGTACTTGAGCAGCTTCTCGCGGTCGGCGGCCGTGTTGATCGGGTAGTAGGGCTCGTCACCCTCCTCGGCGAACCGGGAGTACTCGTGGACGATCACCGTCTTGCCGGGCAGGTAGGTGCGCTCGGGGTGGAAGTGCTTGAACTCGTGGATCCGGGTGTAGGGCACCTCCTGGTCGTTGTAGTTCATCACCGAGGTGCCCTGGAAGTCGTCGACGTGCACCACCTCGGGCTCGAGGTCGACCGTGCGCCAGGAGAGCCGGCCCTCGGAGTTGCCGAAGTACTCGTCGACCGGTCCGGTGTAGACGATCGGCACCGTCCCCTTGAGCTCCTCGGCCAGCCCGTTGGCCGGGTCGAGGAAGTCGGTCTCCAACCGGATCTCGATGTTGGGGTGGTCGGCCATCCGCTCCAGCCACGCGGTGTACCCGTCGACCGGCAGTCCCTCGTACTTGTCGTTGAAGTAGCGGTTGTCGAAGTTGTAGCGAACGGGCAGCCGGCTGATGATGTCCGGCGACAGCTCCTTGGGGTCGGTCTGCCACTGCTTGGCGGTGTAGCCCTTGACGAACGCCTCGTAGAGGGGTCGCCCGATCAGGCTGATCCCCTTCTCCTCGAGGTTCTGCGCATCCTCGGTGGCGATCTCGCTCGCCTGCTCGGCGATCAGCGCACGCGCCTCGTCGGGGGTGTGGCTGCGGCCGAAGAACTGGTTGATCAGCGCCAGGTTCATCGGGAACGAGTAGACCTGGCCCTGGAACTTGGCGAAGACCCGGTGCTGGTAGCTGGTGAAGTCGGTGAACCGGTTGACGTACTCCCACACCTTCTCGTTGGAGGTGTGGAAGAGGTGCGCGCCATAGACGTGGACCTCGATGCCGGTCTCGGGCTCGGGCTCGCTGTAGGCGTTGCCACCGAGGTGGTGACGCCGCTCGAGGACCAGGACCCGGAGGCCCAGCTCACGTGCGCACCGTTCGGCGACGGTGAGTCCGAAGAACCCTGATCCGACGACGACCAGGTCGGGCTTCTGTCCGGAGTTCAACAGCTCACTCTTCTCCTCGCTGGGGGGCCACGCGGGACCGTAGCGCGCTCCCGCGCGCGGGACCGAGACAGTCTAGCGGCGGCCCGACCCCGATCGGTTGGCCAACAAGCGGCGGTAGGCGACCTTTCTCACACCCTCGGGCACCAGCCGGTACCCGCCGCGCACGGCCACGTTGCGCAGGTACTGGCGCCGCGTGGTCAGCCCGAGGGTCCGGAACCGGCGCTGCAGGGCGAGCTCGGAGCGCAACAGCCTGCGGCCGCCGCGGCGTGCGTAGGCGCCGTCGCCCACCCGGTAGAGCACCAGCGGGTCGGGCAGGTTCGCCGGGACCGCGCCGCCCGCGACCATCCGGGTGAACAGCAGGTAGTCCTCCATCAGGGCCAGGTCGGCGTACCCGCCCGCCGCCTGCACCGCGCTGCGCCGGTAGACGACCGTCGGGTGGTTGAACGGGTCGCGGAAGCGCACCACCCGGCGGATCTCGTCGGGGTCGACCGGAGGGGTACGCCGACCCACCACGTCGTCGACCGTCGCGCCGAACTCCCACAGCCCGGACCCCGCGATGTCGGCGCCGGCCTCGATCAGCGGGAGCTGCTTCTCGAACCGGTCGGGGAGGCTCACGTCGTCGGCGTCCATCCGGGCCACGATCTCGTGCGCACTGGCCCGCAGCCCCGCGTCCAGCGCCGGACCGAGGCCCTGGTTCTCCTCGAGCGCGACCAGGGTGACCGGCACCGGGCTCTCGGCGACGAGGCCGTCGATCTCCGCGGCCAGCTCGTCGGGCACCGGGCCGTCACGGACCAGCACCACCTGGGCCGGGCGCCGCGTCTGCTCGTGCACGGAGGAGACGAACGCCTCGCGCAGGTAGTCGGCGCGGTCGCCCGCGAAGGTGCTCATCAAGAGCGCGAACGGCTGACCCGCCGCCAGTCGTCGAGGGGTGTCACCCGGGCCCGTCCAGCCGGCCGGTCCCAGGACCGAGGCGTTGGGCCGCGGGCCGGCCACGGCCCCCGCACGCAGGCCGCGCACCAGCGCCCGGCGCAGGGTGGCCCGGTCCTCGGAGCCGGCGAAGGTGCGGGCCCAGCGGCGCAGGGTGGACGCGCCGTAGACGGCCTTCTCGCCGAAGGTGAGCCCGCGCGAGCGGGTGAACAGCCAGACCTTGTTGCGCACCTCGAAGTAGAAGCGCTCCCCCGGGTCGGCGTCGGTGGAGCCGAAGGTGCGGGTCTTGTGCACCACGACGCTCGCCGGGACGTAGAGACCCACCTGCCCGCGGATGAGGCGGGTGGAGTACTCGAAGTCGTCGTTCCACAAGAAGTAGTCCGCGAGCGGGAGCCCCCGCTCGCGGACCACGCGCGCGTCGCACATGATCGAGACGAACGAGGCGGAGCGGACCGGGACCGCACCGACCCGGTCGGCCGCGGCCCGCTCGGCCCGGCTCGCGCCGGGCTTGCGGCGCGGCGTGTTCATCGGGTGGTCGCGCCCGTCGGTCCACACCACCTTGCTGGCCAGCACCGCCGGCGCCCGGCCGGTGTGGTCGCCGTACGCGCGCCACGCGCCGACCAGCGCGGCCGCCGCTCCCTCGGTGGGCACGGTGTCGTCGTCGAGCAGCCAGACCAGGTCGGGCTCGTGCCCGAGCGCCTGCTCGACGCCGACCGCGAAACCGCCCGCGCCACCGGTGTTCTCCGCCAGGCTCACCACGTCGAGGTCTGCGTCCACGTCGCGTCGTCCGGCCAGCATCGCGGCGGTCCCGTCGCTGGAGGCGTTGTCGACGACCACGACGGCCGCGGGGCGGTGGGTCTGCGTGGCCAGCGCGTCGAGGGACTCGGCGAGCAGCTCGCAGCGGTTCCAGGTGACCACCACCGCGACGACACGGGTCGGTCGGTCGGTCAGGGCGGGCACGCAGGCACCCTACCGAGGCGCCCGGAGCGGTCCGCGGTCAGCAGACCGAGGAGAGGTCGCTGGCCTGGTTGGCGGCGTACCCCTCCTTGAGGCTGCCGATCGAGCCACCGGTGGTGCCGGTCGAGGCGCCCGCACCGGACGTCGCCCCGCCACCTGCCGCGGACTTCTTCGGCCGCTTGGCCACCTTGCCCTCCGAGCGGTCGATCGCCTTCTGCACGGCCGCGTGGATCGCCTCGATGTCGGGGTTGCCGGTCGAGATCAGCGGCGGCACGAACGACACCGTGCGGATGGGGTGCTGACGCGCCTTGAGAGCGAGCTCCATGAACCGGTCGACCTCGCCCTGGGGCACGTCGGTGGTGATCAGCGCCTGGCTCGCCTTGGCGATCTTCTCGAACTTCAGCACCACCGTCTGCGGGCTGAGCTGGTGCAGCATCGCGTTCATCACGCACTTCTGCCGGGCCATCCGCGAGTAGTCGTCGGCCGCGACCCGGGAGCGCGCGAACCACAGCGTCTCGAAGCCGTTGAGCTTGCGCTCGCCGGGCTCGATGTGACCGGTGATCGGTGCGCCGATCCCCCCGATCGGGATCCGGTCCCGCACGTTGAGGGTGACGCCGCCGACCGCGTTGACCAGCTTCTGGAAGCCCTGCAGGTTGACCATCGCGAAGTAGTTGATCTCCAGCCCGGTGATCCCCTCGACGCCCTGCTTGGTCGCCTCGACCCCGGGGTTGTCGATGCCGGCGAAGAGGCCCTTGTGGTCCGCGGCCCAGGTGGCCAGCGAGTTCAGCTCGCACTCGGGTCCGCAGTCGTAGCCGTCGGGGAACTGCTCGGCCATCAGCGAGCCCTCGGGGAAGGGGAAGTTCAACATGTTGCGGGGCAGCCCGAAGAGCACGGTCTCCCCGGTCTCGGCGTCGATGCTGGCCACGGACAGGCTGTCGGGGCGCAGGCCCCAGCGGTCGGAGCCGGAGTCACCGCCCAGCAGCAGCACGTTGAACCGGCCGTCGGTGGCCCCCGAGGCCTGCCCGTCGGTGAACATGGCGCCCATGAAGTCGCGCTGGACCGCGACCACGTGGGAGGCGAACAGCAGCGTCCCCGCGACCCCGAAGCAGAGCACGCCGTTGATGCCGACCATCGCGAGCCGCTGCTTCTGCCGCAGTGCCAGCGGGTCCCCGAGCCGCCACGCGTCCACGAACAGCAGCGCCCAGCCGACGGCCATCACGATCAGCAGCATCCGGACCGCGCCCAGCACCAGCGTGTTGCTGAGCAGCCAGAACACGAACGAGCTGAACACCATGCCCAGGCCGAGCAGGAGCAGCGCGGTGACGACCAGACCCAGCCAGATCCGCAGCGCGACGCGACCGACCTGCTTGCGGCCGGCGACGAGCTGGGCCGACCCCGGCAGCAGCAGGGTCATCAGCATCAGCACCAGGGCGCGACGGAACTGGACGCCGCTCGAGCGTCCGCGGACCGCGGAACGCGGGTCGGCGGTCAGGACTGGCGGCATGGGGGAAGACCTCTCGGGTGTCGAGGGGGGCGAGGCTGGCCGGTGCCGACCAGTATCACCAGTCACACCGGCCCCGGCTGGCACGCCGCGCCGGGGTGCCGGACGGTACCGTCTGCGCCATGCCTGGAAGCGGGAGAAGCGGCGGCACCGGCGACGGCAAGGGCGAGGGGCCCGACTACGGCTGGCTCTACGGCGGCAAGCAGCCCCCCGCCGGCGGCCGGCCGTCGGGCGCGGGCGACCCCGAACCCACCCGGATGCTGCCGAAGATCGACCGCCCGGGCACACCGCCGAGCCGGGGCAGTGCGGGCGCACCGCCCCAGCGACCCGTGCGTCCCGCCCAGCCGGTCCCGCCGCCACGGCCGCCCCGCCGCACGCGCCGGCGCCGCCCCGTCCGTCGGATCCTCACGGTCGTGCTCGTCGCGTGGCTGGCCTTCCTCGTCGCCGTGCCGCTGTGGGCGTGGAGCTCCATCGAGAAGGTGGACATCGAACCGGCCGGCGACCGGCCCGACTCGCAGCCCGGGACGACGTACCTCCTGGTGGGCTCCGACAGCCGCAAGGGACTCACCCGTGCCGAGAACCGACGCCTGGGCACCGGCGGTGTCGGCGACGTCGGGCAGCGCACCGACACGATCATGCTGCTGCACACCGGCAGCGGTCCGAACCTGCTCCTCTCCGTCCCCCGCGACTCGCTCGTCGAGGTGCCCGGGCGCGGTCGCACGAAGATCAACTCCGCCTTCGCCGCGGGGGGCGCCAAGCTGCTCGTGCAGACCCTGGAGCAGAACACCGGCCTGCGCATCGACCACTACGTGGAGATCGGCTTCGGCGGCTTCGTGAACTCCGTCGACGCGGTCGGCGGGGTGACGGTGTGCCCGAAGGAGCGGATGGTGGACCCCAAGGCCAACCTGCGGATCACCAAGGGGTGCCAGGAGGTGGGCGGCATCAAGGCCCTCGGCTACGCCCGGTCCCGCTACGTCAGCCAGTACGGCGACCTCGACCGCGCCCGCCGTCAACGGGAGGTGGTCAGCGCGATCGGGTCGGAGGTGAAGTCGCCGTGGACCTTCGTCAACCCGGTGCGCTACTTCCGGGTCAACCAGGCGGCCACGTCGTCGTTGCGGATCAGCGAGGGCACCGGGCCGATCGCCCTGGCGCGTTTCGGGCTGGGCATGACCCGGGTCGACGGGGAGAGCGGCCTGACCTGCGGGATGCCGATCGCCGACCAGGCGGTCAACTGGGACCGCGAGCGTGCGCTGGCCCTGCTGCGCTTCGTCAAGCAGGACCGGGTGGGCGACATCCCCCAGCGACTGTGCACCCCGACGGGACTGCCCGGGGGGAACCAGTGACCCCCGCACCGGACGACCCCGCACCGGACGACCACGCACCCGACGACCCCGCGCCGGACGACCACGCACCCGACGACCAGGCCTACGAGACGATCCGCTGGAGCGTCGACGACGACGGGGTCGCCACGCTCACCCTGGACCGTCCGGACGCGCTGAACGCGTTCACGGTGACGATGGCGCGCGAGCTCGAGCAGTTCTTCCGCACCGACGCCGCCACCGACGAGGTGCGGGCCGTCGTGGTCACCGGCGCCGGGCGGGCGTTCTGCGCGGGCATGGACCTCTCCGCCGACGGCAACGTCTTCGGCCTCGACGAGTCCGCGGACCCCACCCCCGAGGCACTGCGCGACCACCTCACCGAGGAGCCCTACCAGAGCGGGGTACGCGACACCGGCGGCAAGGTGACGCTGGCCATCCACGACCTGCCCAAGCCGGTGATCGCCGCGATCAACGGCCCGGCCGTGGGGATCGGCGCCACGATGACATTGGCCATGGACCTCCGGCTCGCCTCGACCCGGGCGCGGATCGGCTTCGTGTTCGGCCGGCTGGGGATCGTGCCGGAGGCGGCGTCGACGTGGTTCCTGCCCCGCATCGTCGGACTGCAGCAGGCTTTGGAGTGGGTGTACTCCGCCGACGTGCTCACCGCCGAGGAGGCCCTCGCCGGGAGGCTGCTGCGCTCCGTGCACGAGCCCGAGGAGCTGCTTCCCGCCGCCCTCGAGCTGGCCCGCTCGTTCGTCGTACGCCGCTCGCCGACCGCTCTGGGCCTGGCCAAGCAGCTGCTCTACCGCAACAGTGCCGTCGACCATCCGCTCGAGGCGCACCGCGCCGACAGCCTCGCCATGTGGCACGCCAGCACCGGCGACGGGAAAGAGGGCGTGGCGGCGTTCCTGGACAAGCGCGACCCCGACTTCCGAGGCTCCGCGAGCGACCTGCCCCGGCTGTACTGACCCCGCCGAGACCTCCGGGTCTCCCCCGCGGGCTCGTTCTCGGTGCAGGATGTATCCCGCGGAGTCCGTCCGGCTCTTGGGGAGGTGTGCAGACCGTGTCCGAGTCCCCCACCGGGACCCCCACGTCCGACACCGGGTCCGACACCGGGGCCACCTCGGTGTGGACGACTGCCGCGACCCTGTTCACCCGCTGGCGAGCCGGCGAGGCCGGGGCGTTGGAGGACCTCGTGCGCCTGCTGAGCCCCATGCTGTGGCAGGTGGTCCGGGCGGCCGGGCTCGACCGGGCCAGCGCCGAGGACGTGGTGCAGACGACGTGGCTCACCCTGGTGCGCTCCGGGGACACCATCACCGAGCCGCGGGCCGTGGCCGGGTGGCTGACCACCTCGGCCCGGCGCGAGGCGTGGCGGGTCTCCCGTCAGGCCGGCCGCCAGCGCCCGGTGGAGGACGAGGCGATCGCCCGACGCCTGCCCGACGAGCCCGCCCCCGAGGGCCAGGTCGTCCTCGACGACGAGAACACGCGCCTGTGGGCCTGCCTGGGCCGGCTCCCCGAGCGGTGCCAGCGGCTGCTGCGGATCGTGGCGGCGGAGACCCGTCCCGACTACACCGCGATCGCCACCGAGCTGGAGATGCCGGTGGGCAGCATCGGCCCGACCCGGGGGCGCTGTCTGGAGAAGCTCCGCCGCGAGCTGGTCCTGGCGGGGGGTGCCTGATGACCGACGCCCCGACTCCCGCCGACGACGCCGCGCTGCTGCGCGCGGTCGCTCGGGTCTGGCACGAGGTCGACCCGCCGCCCGCGGACCTGGTCGACGGTGTCCTCGCCGCGATCGCCGCCGAGGACCTCGAGCTCGAGCTGCTCACCCTGGTCGCCGCCGACGGCGCGCTGACCGGCGTCCGTCACGCGACCTCCCCCGCCCAGGAGGACACCGGGACCCGGCTGCTCGAGTACGAGGCACCCGACCTGCGTCTCCACGTGCGCCTCGACCGCGACGAGCGACGCACCCGCCTCGACGGCTGGCTGGTGCCCGGCGGCGTGCGCACCGTCGAGCTCACCACCGAGGGACGTCCCGAGCCGCTGCACGCCACGTCCGACGAGCACGGGCGCTTCGCCTTCGACTCCGTCCCCGCCGGGTCGTCCCGGCTGACCGTCCGGGACCCGTCGGGCGACCACCCCCGCCCGCGCGTCACCCCGCCCTTCTGGATCTGAGGTCCGCATGAGCCCCACCACCCCTGACGACGCTCACCCCGCGCGCCCGGAGTCGCACCAGTCGGCGCTGTCGACCCAGCGCGAGCCGTTCGTCCCGCCACGGCCCGTGCTGGACCAGGTCGGCGGTCGGGTGCTCGACCCGGGAACGGCGCTCGCGGTCCGGGGCGTGCGTCCGCGCAGCACGGTGTACGTCGGCCCGCGCCTGGTCGTCGCGCGGACCCCCGAGACCCCGGAGGTCCTCGACCGCCTCGCCGAGGTGGCCACCTCGCTCGGCTGGGAGATGTCCGTCCGGGACGGCCGGGACGTCCGCGTCGGCACCACCGACCAGACCGCCGACCGGACCGCCGACGTGACGGCCGACCGGGCCGACCGGGTGCCCGGCGTGGTCCGGCTCGACCTGACCGTCCGGGACGAGGCCGCCACCCTGGCCCCCGACGGCTGGGTGCTGCTGCAGAACGCGCGGGCCCGGTTCGGCCTGGAGGCCATGCGCCGCGTCGGGCTCGACCACATCGTGCTCATCCGCGGGATCGACCCCAACCCGTTCCACTCGCCCAGCCCGTTCCACTCCCCCAGCCCCTTCCACTCCCCCAGCCCCTTCCACTCCCCCAGCCCCGCCGGGTCCGCGGACTCCGCGGTCATCTCCTCCTACGGTGTCCCGGGCAGCGGCGGGCGCCAGCCGATGGCCTACGTCGGACCACCACCGCCCCGGCGCCCCGACGAGCACGTCGTGGGCCGGCGCCCGGTGGTCGCCACCCTCGACACCGGCTGCGGCCGGCACGACTGGCTGGCCTCCGTGGTCGCGGCCGGCCCCGGCCTGGACGGGGAGCCGATCGGCTACGTCGACGAGCAGACCGACCCCGAGCGGTGGTTCGACCAGGTGGGGGCCCTCGACGGCAGCATCGACCCGTTGGCCGGCCACGGGACCTTCATCGCGGGCCTGATCCACCAGGCCTGCCCGGACGCCGACATCGTCACCTGGCGGGTGGTGGGCTCCGACGGCCCGGTGGTGGAGAGCGACCTGGTCTCGGCCCTCGGCGCGATCGCCGAGGTGGCCCGGCGGCACCGCGACGGCGAGGAGGGCGGGCACCCGATCGACGTGCTCACCCTGTCGCTGGGCTACTACCACGAGACGCCGGAGGACCTGCTCTTCGACCCGACGATGTACGAGATCGTGCACCTGCTCGGCAGCTGCGGCGTGGCCGTGGTCTGCTCGGCGGGCAACGACGCGACCGCCCGGCCGATGTTCCCGGCCGCCTTCGCACCCTGGGCCGACGGTCAGGGCGGCGCCCCCGTGAGCCCCGACGTCGTCCCGGTGGTCTCCGTCGGCGCGCTGAACCCCAACGGCACCGACGCCCTGTTCAGCAACGCCGGGCCGTGGGTGCGCGCCCACGCCCCGGGGGCGGCGGTGATGAGCACCCTGCCGGCGTTCCAGGGCGGGCTGGAGCCGGCGGCGCGCTCCGAGGCCTACCAGCGCGTCCGGGAGTCGATCGACCCCGACGACTACACCGGCAGCTTCGCGCTCTGGAGCGGCACGTCGTTCGCCGCCCCGCTCCTCGCCGGCCGGATCGCCGCCCGGCTCGCTGACCGCATCGACCCCGCCCACGACGACCGCGCCGCCGCCGTCGCCCGCGGCTGGCAGGCGTTGACGGGAGTCACCGACCTGACGCCATGATGTCGGGCATGCGCGCCGACGAGCTCCTCGACCGGGCGCGCCTGGCGGCCAGCGGCGGCAGCTACGCCCGCGCCACCCGCTACCTGGAGCGCGCGTGCGCGGCGTCCACGGAGCCGTACGTCCGCGCCCGGGCCGAGGTCACCCGTGCCTACGTCGAGGCCGAGACCGGCGACCCCCGCGGCGGTCTGGAGCGCTGCCTGCGAGTGCTCGCCCGGCACGACCTCGACCCGGTGACCGAGGGAAAGGCCTGGCAGCAGCTCGGCCTGATCCGGATGCGCACGGGGGAGACCGACGCCGCCCTGGAGGCCCTGGCCCGGGCCGTGGCCGTGCTGCCGGCCGGCAGCGACGACCTGGGGTACGCGCTGATCAACCGCGGCAACGTCCACCTCCAGCACGGACGGGCCACCCAGGCCGCCGCGGACTTCACCGCTGCCCGGGCCGCCCTGGACCGGCCCGGCCTCGAGCTGGAGCGGGCCAAGGCCGAGCACAACCTGGGCTACGCCCGCCTGCTCCTCGGCGACCTGATCGGGGCGATGACGACGATCGCCGACGCCGCCGAGGTGCTCACGGCGTCCTCGGCGATCAACCGGGCGACCGTCGAGCAGGACCGGGCCGAGATCCTCACCGCCGCAGGGCGGCCCCGGGAGGCGTCCCTCGCGCTGGAGCGGGCCGCCGCGGCGTACGGCTCTCGCCGGCTGCGCACCTTCCAGGCCGAGTGCGAGCTGACCCTGGCCTGGACGCTGCTGCGCGAGGACCCGGGGCGGGCGCGGGTCGTCGCGCGGCGCGCCGCCCGACGCTTCCGCGCCCAGGCCAGTCCGGCCCGGGCCCTGCGCGCCGACGCGGTCGCCCTGGCGGCGCAGGTCGCGGCCGGTGACCGGTCGCCGGCGCTGCAACGCACCGTGGACGCGGTGGCCGCCGCCCTGCGGGAGCGTGGCCTCGTGCGCGAGGCCACCGTGCTGCGGCTGGTGTCGGCGCGGGTCAGCGTCGCCCGCGGTGAGCTCGACGCCGCCCGGGAGCGGCTCGGGGCGGTGCGGCCGTCGTCCTCGACACCCATCACCACCCGGCTGCTCGCCCGCGAGGTGCGCACCGAGCTCGCCCGAGCCCGGAGCGACCCCCGGCGCGCCCGCGACCATGTCCGGGCGGGGCTCGACGAGCTCCACCGGTGGCAGTCCTCCTTCGGCAGCCTCGACCTGCAGAGCACCCTGGTCGGACACGGTCGCAGCCTGGCCCGGCAGGGGCTGGAGCTGGCCGTCGCCGACGGCGACCCGGCGCTGCTCCTCGAGTGGTCCGAGCGCGCCCGGGCCCTGGTCGGCCGGGTCACCCCCGTCCGTCCGCCCGCGGACGCGCAGACGGCTCGCGACCTGACCGAGCTGCGGCTGCCCGGCACCGGCGGCCGGCGCGCCGAGGAGCTGCGCCGCCGAGTGCGCCAGCGCCAGTGGTACGCCGAGGGCGCCGGCGAGGTCACCGAGCCGGTGCCGCTCGATCGCCTCCAGCCGGTGCTCGCCGACGACGACGCGGCCCTGCTGGCCCACGTGGTGGTCGGCGACCGGGTCACCGCCCTCGTGTGCACCGGCGACGGTGCCCGGGTCCTGGATCTCGGACCGCTGGCGCCCCTCCGTGCGGACCTCGAGGGGCTCGCCGCCGACCTGGCGATGGCCGCGGGTCATCGCGACGACGCCCTGGCGGGTCCCCTGCGGGCGTCGCTGCGCACCCGGCTCCGGACGGTCTCCGACCGGCTGGTCGCCCCGGTCCTGGCGGAGCTGGCCGACCGCCGGCTCGTGCTGACCCCGTCCGGCGCGCTGGCCGGCACGCCGTGGTCGCTGCTCCCGGGTCTGCTCGGCCGGCCCCTCGTGATCGCACCGTCCGCGACCCGCTGGCTCGACCTGCGTGGAGCGCCGCCCCCCGGCGCGGCCGGCCTGGTCGCGGGTCCGCGGGTGGCCCGCGGGCCCGAGGAGGTCACCCGGGCAGCGGCCGCGTGGCCGGCCGCCGAGGTGCTCCGGCACGGCGAGGCGACCACCTCCGCGGTCGCGGCGCTGGCCGAGCGCGTCGATCTCCTGCACCTCGCCGGGCACGGTCGGCACACCGGCGAGAACCCGCTGTTCTCGGCGATCGAGCTGGCCGACGGTCCCTGGTTCGGCTACGACCTCGACCGGCTGCGCCGCCCACCCGCGACCGTCGTGCTCTCCGCGTGCGAGCTCGGGAGGGTCGCGGTGCGCTCGGGCGAGGAGGCGATCGGGTCGACCGCCGCGTGGTTGCACGCCGGCGCCCGCACGGTGCTGTCGTCCCCGGTCCTCGTCGCCGACGACGTCGCGTGCGAGGCGATGGCGGACTGGCACGCCCGGGTGGCGCGCGGCACGGCTGCCGCCGACGCGCTCGCCGAGGTGGTCTCGCGGGCCGACGACGTCGTCCCGGTGCTGGCCTTCGGTGGCGGGTGGTGACCCGGCTCGGCCCACGCGGCCGCGGGACGATCGGTCAGGCGAGGTCCCACCGCGCGACCCACCAGGCGACGCCGTACGGCGCGCCGGCGTAGCTGACCTCGGGGGTGACCTCGCGACCGCGGGCCACCTCGGCGAGCAGGTGGAACCCGGGCACGCCCTCGCACCACACCTCGTGCGCCAGGTCGGCATCGAGGCCGGCGAGCACCTCGGGATCGCCGGTGCGCAGACCGTGCTCGACCGCGTCGTCGAACGCGACCGCCTGCGGGTGCAGGTGCCCGGGTGCCTTCTCGCCGCGGCTGGCGGACCCGTCGGCCATGACCACGAGTGCGGTCGGGCCGCCGGACGCGGCCTCGAGCACGGACGCCGTCGTGGCGGGCGGTGCGACCTGCGCCTCGAAGCGGGCACCGCCCAGCAGGTGTCGGGCCACCCGGTGACCGAGGGGCTCGGTGACGCCCCGAGCCCGGTTGAGGTCGCCCACGGCGGCGGCGACCACCACCACGCGACGCGGACCGGCGGCGAGCAGCTCGGCCACCCCAGCGGTGCAGGCCGACCTCAGCTCCGGCACCGGGTCGATCTCGGAGAGGCCCGGCAGCAGGACCCGCGGCGAGGGCAGCACCAGGACCGACCCGATCACGCGAGCCCCCGGATCGCGCGGCGCGGTGCCCGCCGGCCGTAGACCGCGTCGACCATGTCGACCACCTGACGGGTCTCCGCCACCTCGTGCACGCGGAAGACCCGGGCACCGTGCATCGCCGAGATCACGCTGGCGGCCAGGGTGCCGACCAGGCGCTCCCCGACCGGGCGGTCCAGGGCCTCGCCGACGAAGTCCTTGTTGGACAGCGAGACCAGCACGGGCCAGCCGGTGGCGACCAGCTCGTCGAGCCGCCGGGTCAGCTCCAGCGAGTGCTCGGTGGTCTTGCCGAAGTCGTGGGCCGGGTCGATGACGATGCTCTCCCGGGCCACACCCGCGGCCAGGGCGCGCGCGGCGTACGCCGTGGTGTCGGCGATCGCGCTGGCCACCACGTCGGCGTACTCGATGCGGTGCGGGCGGGTCCGCGGGGTGACCCCGCCGCTGTGCGTGCAGACGATCGCGACGTCGTACTCGGCCGCGACGTCGACCAGTCCGGGATCGGCGCCACCCCAGGCGTCGTTGAGCACGTCGGCCCCGGCCTGGCAGACCGCGCGACCGACCGGCGCGCGCCAGGTGTCCACGCTGATCACCACCTCGGGGTGGGCCGCGCGGACCCGCTCGACGAAGCCGACGGTGCGGCGTTGCTCCTCGGAGACGTCGATGTCGGCGCCGGGTGCGGCCTTGATGCCCCCGATGTCGACGATCTCGGCCCCCTGGGCCACGACCTCCGCCACCCGGTCGAGCGCCTTGTCCTCCGCCCAGGTGGCGCCCCGGTCGTAGAAGGAGTCCGGCGTGCGGTTGACGATCGCCATCATCAGCCGCCGGTCGTCGGGGAACGAGTGCCGGCCCAGCCGCAGGGTCATGGTCGCGATCCTCCCACCCGCACCGCGGGTGGACGCTCGAGGAGGGTGACCTCACGGCGCACGCTCTCCAGGGTCTCGTCGTCCCCCCTGCCGGCGACCCGGTGCTGGTCGAGCCCGACCTGCTCGGGGACCGAGGAGACCGTGCCGGGGAGGCGGCGGTGCGCGGCGGCCAGGATCTGGGTGGCCATCGCGCCGAGGTCACCGAGCGTCTGGTGGCGGTGGGCGCGCCGACCCAGGGCCACCTGGGCGATCGCCTCCGGTCCCCGCAGGCGGAGGGTGTCGACGAGCGCGGCCAGCTCCACGGCGTACCCGGTGGGGACGGCCAGCTGCTCGAAGAGGGAACGCCGCACCGACCACTCCCCGGCCAGCGGCTGGACCAGCCAGCTCAGCTCCGGCCACGCGAGCGCCAGCAGGGGCCGCGCCACCAGCTCGGTGACCCGGCCGCCCTCGAAGGCGCTCTCGTTGCCGGCACCGTCGCGGAGCGGGCGCTGGTAGAAGCCCTTGACCAGCGCCACCCGCTCCTCGGTGAGCAGCGGACCGAGGAGACCGGGGACGAAGTGGGTGTCCCAGTCGACGAGGTCGGCGTCCATGAACACGAGCAGGTCGCCCCGGGTCACGAAGAGGGACTTCCACATGGCCTCGCCCTTGCCGGGGTGACTGCCCAGGTCGGGCCGGATCTCACGGGAGCGATGGACCACTGCGCCGGCCGCCGTCGCGACGGCGTGGGTCCCGTCGGTGGAGTCGGAGTCGACGACCACGATCTCGTCGAGCAGGGCGGTGGTCTCCGTCAGCGCCTCCCGGACCCGTCCGACGACGTCGCCGACGGTGGCCGCCTCGTTGCGCGCCGGGACGACGAGGGTGGTGCTCAGTCCGAGCTGCTGCTTGCGGCGCACCAGGTCGCCGAGGTCCCAGTCCTGCCACCGGTGGGTTCGCGTGGGGGGCACCGCTCCAACCTAGGTCGCGACCCCGCTCACCGGCTGGGCCGGGTCCGGGAAGCGGCCTACGCTCGGGACGTGGACCGCAAGCACGCGTACTTCTGGCTGATGGGCACCTGCCTGGCCCTCATCCTGCTGGCCTGGAACGTGGTCCGGCTGTGGTCCACCACGGCAGCGGTGGTGATGAGCCTGGTGGCGGCGGTGCTCCCTCCGATCGCCGTGGTGGTGGGCAACTGGGGTCGCGGGGCCTGACCGGCCTCAGAGGTCGGTGACGCGCAGCCCGGCGTGGGACTTGTAGCGTCGGTTCACGCTGATCAGGTTCGCGGTCAGCGCCTCGACCTGGTGGGCGTTGCGCAGCCGGCCGCCGTAGACGCCGCGCACGCCGGGGATGGTGCCGGCGAGGTCCTGGACCAGGTCGCAGGCGGCCCGGTCCTCCCCCTCGCCGAGGACCAGGATGTCGGTGTCGACCTCGGTGACCTCGGGATCCTCCAGCAGCACGGCCGAGACGTGGTGGAAGGCACCGACGACGGTCGAGCCGGTGAGGATCGCGGCCGCCTGCTGGGCGGCCGAGCCCTCCGGGACCTCGAGGGCGTAGGCGCCCTGCCGGTCGAAGCCGAGCGGGTTGACGCAGTCCACGACGACCTTGCCGGCGAGGACGTCGACCAGGCCGCGCAGCAGCTCGGCGTGCCCGTCCCACGGGACCGCGAGGACGACCACGTCACCGGCCGCTGCCGCCTCCGCGTTGGCCAGCCCGGTGACCGCGCCCCCGGTCGCGGAGACGAGCTCCGCAGCCGTCGCCGCGGCCCGGTCGGCGCTGCGGCTGCCGAGCACCACCGGCAGCCCGGCGGCGGCGAAGCGGCGGGCGAGGCCACGTCCCTGCGGTCCCGTGCCGCCGAGCACGGCGACGGTGAGGTCGGTCAACGAGTCGGGCAGGCTCATCCGGGCTCCTTCACGCGGGTGGAGCGACCATCCTCCACCCCCGCCACCGGTCAGTCGCAGGTGCCCTTCTTGGCCGCCTTGGCGTCGCAGTAGGTGCGCAGCACGAACGGGGAGCGGACCACGCCCTCGTCCAGCCGGAACCGTCCGGTCTGGCCCACGGCGGGCACGCGGCCCCGGAAGGCCTCGCGGTCGAAGATCTTGACCCGCGTCACCACCGCGTCCGCGGTGGCGACGTCCCGGTCGACCTCGGGCTCGGAGAGCCGGTAGGTCACGTTGGCGACCCGGGTGGTGCCCTCCTCGGTCTCGTTGCTCACCGACTCGAAGACCACGCCGGTGTCGCTGACCGTCATCGTCCGACCGACTCCGGTGAACGTGCCCACGAGGGCGCTGAAGTCCGGCTTGGCCCGGCGTACGACCACGTTCTGCGGACCCGCCTTCGTCACCTCGGCCGACATGGCGGCGAACTGCTTGCGCAGGAACGCCCCCGTGGAGCGCGCGGACGTCAGCTGGTTGAGCAGCATGCCGCGCGTCCCGAAGATCTGGCGCACCTTGCGACGGGAGAAGCACCCGTCGAGCATGGCCTCGCTGCCCTGGCCCAGGGTCTTGGCGCACTGCTTGCGGGCCAGCAGCGCCGCGACGGTCCGCCCGGTGCTGCCGCTGCCGGCGCCGAAGCTGTTGGAGCCCGCCACCAGGGCGCCGACGGTCGCCTGCAACGCTCGCAGCGACGCGACCCGGGGGTCGGTGGTGACACTGACCAGCAGCCGCTGCTCGGGCTCGAGGTCGGCGTCGAAGGTCACCGTGCGTCCGGGCGGGAGCACGAGCGCCTCACCGGTGAGCGCGGCGGCCCAGGTGCGCCACGCCGCGGGCACCGTCAGCTCGGGCGGCAGCACGGCGGCGTCGCCGTGGGTGACGCGGACCGGCAGCAGCTGCCGGTTGACGAGGCGTACGACGCGGCGCTCGTCCTCGAGCCCGAAGCACCAGTGGACGGCGTCCTTCCCGCGGGAGTAGCCCACCGAGTAGCCGGACTTCTTCGCCTCGGCGGTCTCCTCGCAGGTCGGCTTGCCCACCGTGCGGTCCACGCCGGTCTCGAGCCGGGAGCGCACCTCGTCGCGGAAGGTCTGCAGGGCACCCTGCTCGTCCATCACCAGCACCCCGAAGTCGTCGAGCCTGGCGGCGGTGAACTCCACGTGCACCTGGTCGGTCATCAGCCGCGCCGGCAGGTAGCTCCACCGCTCACCGACGGAGGAGCGGCTCGCCACGAACACCGGCGAGGTGCGCGGCAGGGCGTTGTCGAGGCGCAGGCGGACGGTGGTCGGTCCGGTGAGCTCCTGGGCGGCGCTGACCGAGTAGATCGGCGAGGCGAACGACAGGTTCGCGCCGGGCGCGATGCCGGGGACGTCGGAGACCTCGAGGTCCTCCGGTTCGACGCCGTCCACCTCCACCCCGGTGTCCACCGGGGTCGGCGAGGCCGAGGGGGCCGGGGCGACCGGCAGGCTGCTCACGCCGTTCTCCCCGCAGCCGGTGGCCACGAGGGCGAACGAGGCGGCGAGCAGGGTGGCCAGCAGCCGGTGCCGGGCAGGGTGACCCATGACGGCGTTCCTCCGATCGAGATGCGGCCTCCGCGCGTGCGGCGTGGAGGCGGGTCCAGCACCTCAGATCGTGGCAGATAATGAGACGAAATGGTCCGTTTTGGCCTTTATTCGGGTCAGCGGTCACCGATCCGGTCCACGTAGGCCACCATCCGGTTGAACAACGTGGTCACCGCCGCGAGATCCGGGGTGTGCGGCAGGCCGGTGGGGGCCCCGGCGCCCACGCTCGTGGGCACGCCGTGCTCGGCCGCCACCGCCGCACAGACCCGCGCGGCGTCATGGGCCGCGGCGCCGTCGACGCTCCACATCGACTCGAACAGGCGCTGCCGCTCGGGCACGTCCTCCTGCCCGGGCAGCTCCCAGGCGGTGAGCACCACCGGCAGGTCGAGCGCGTCGCAGACCACCGCCCACTCCCGGCGCATGGGCGCGTCGTGGGGCAGGGCCACCTCGGCCGGTGCCGCGTCGGGGTCGGAGTGCTCGAACTGCGCGAAGACGGTGGCACCCGCCGAGACCCGCGCCAGCTCGGTCCACCGCGGCTGGGCGAGCCGGTAGTACTTCTCGTGCTGGAAGGCGGCGTACATGGTGGCGTTGTCGGCCTTGGCGCAGAACTCGTCCTCGATGGCCCAGGAGAGCGCGAGCAGGGTGGTCTTCTTCAACCGGTGCACGCCGAGGTGCGGGTGACGCCGGCGCAGGTAGGCGTAGATCGACGGGGCCGCGGGCTCGGCGTCGGCGAGCGCGTGGGCGATCGCGAGCTCGAGCCGGGTGCCCGCGTCCTTGTGCCGGACGACCGACTGGATCGCGTTCAGGTCCTCCTCGGTGTAGCGGCGGTGTCCCGACTCCAGCCGGTGCGGGACCGGGAATCCGTGCCGGGTCTCCCACATCCGCAGCGTCGCCGGGCTCAGCCCGGTCCGCTCCGCGAGGTCCCCGATCGTCAAGGTCGCCATCTCGTTCAATTTCGTCCTCCGGTCTTGCGCTTCGGCGCTCTTCGTGTTTCTCTGATCAGGAAACCTCAACAACTTGTTGAAGTCAATGTTGAAATTAGGAGAGATCATGTCAGTCAGCAGCCAGTCAGTCGACGGAACCTCGGACGAGGTCGTCGACTGGACCGATCTGGGAGCCCGGATGTGGAGCTTCCTCACCGGCCGCGAGGCCGCGATCAACTACACCTTCCGCGACATGGCCATCGAGGTCCCCCGCGACACGGGCAGCAACGCCCCGCGTGCGACGTGGAAGATCGACGGGACCCTCACCGTCACCACGAGCGACAACGAGGGGGGCAGCGGACGATGACCGCGGTGGACGTGCGGGCCGACCTCTCCGTCGACCTGCAGGGCGCGGACGGCGAGACGGCGCACGCCCACCTCTCCGGCAGCGGCGGGCACCTGACCCTCGACATCGACAACCCCGCGATGTTCGCGGGGTCAGGTGACGCCCCTGCCGTGCGCGCGCTCGCCGACGGGCTGGCCCAGCGCCGGATCGCGATCCGGGTGGTGCACGAGGACGTGCACCTGGTGACCATCGGCGCGGTGAAGGCCCCGTGGTGGCAGCGCCGAGCGACCGGCTCACGGCACATCCGGATCGGCAGCCTGCGTGGCGCCTGGACCTCGTTGCGCTCGCGCGCTGCGAACCGGGCCCCCGTACTGCCCGACAACGACATCACGCCTCCGCCGACGATGTTCCCGCTGCTGCCGACCTTCGCGCGGCGCCCCCGGCGAGGAGTGGGCACCACCGACCAGGAGGGCACCGGCGGCCCACGCCTGATCCTGGAGAAGCAGGCGATGTGGTCCGGGGAGCGCCAGCCGATCTTCTGGATCTCCCAGGACGAGACGGTCATCGGCTCCGCGCCCGACTGCGACATCGTGCTGCCGGGTCTCGAACCGCACCACGCCAGCGTGCTGCGCACCGCCTACGACGAGTACGCCCTGGCCAGTCTGGGCCCCGACGTCCGCGTCCACGGCGCCCTGGTCGGCGCCGCGGTCGTGCTCCGCACCGGCGCCCGGGTCGACATCGGCCCGCACTCGCTGGCCTACTTCCGCGAGGAGTACGCCGACCACGGCCGCCCCTACGGAGGTCGCGTGGGTGGCGAGTTCGGCCACCAGCGGACCCAGCCCAACCGTCCTCGCGACGGCGACGCCGGCTGACCTCGGCACCTCTCTCGGAGGTCGGGCGGACTAGTCCGCCCGACCTCCGTGGCATCCGATCCAGCCTCCGCACCGAAGACTTTGTGGCGTGGCTCACAGGGAGCCGCGTCACCACCCCCTGGAGGCAGTGCTCATGAGTGAGACCAACCGAAGGAAGTTCCTCGCCGTGGCCGGCGCAGGAGCCGCAGCGGGAGTCGTCGGCATCGGCGTCCCCGCCAGCGCGAGCATCCGCGCGGGCCAGTCGGCCCGGGAGACGGTCGTCGCCTACGTCGAGGACCACCGGGGCAGCACCGTGACGCTGCTCGTGGGTGAGCGCGAGGTCGTGGTCGAGGACCGCGACCTGGTCGTCCGGCTCCTCAACGCGGCCGGAGGTCAGTGACATGTCCTCCCACCGCGAAGCCCCCGAGATCGCCAAGGACCCCGTGGCCGACGGCACCGACGTCTACGCCTTCGTCAGCCCGGACAAGCCCGACACCGTCACCCTGATCGCCAACTTCATCCCGCTGCAGCAGCCCAACGGCGGACCCAACTTCTACGAGTTCGGCGACGACGTCGCCTACGACATCAAGATCGCGAACAGCGGTCGCGGCAAGGCCGACATCGTCTACCGGTTCGAGTTCACCACGAAGATCCGCAATCCCAAGACGTTCCTCTACAACACGGGACCGATCACCGACATCGACGACCCGGACTGGAACCGGCCGCAGTACTACTCGGTGACGCGCTTCGAGAGGGGCCGCAGCAAGCGGATGGTCAGTGGCCTGCCCTGCCCGCCGGTGAACGTCGGTGTCCGCAGCACGCCGAACTACGCGCGACTGGCCGACCAGGCCGTCCGCTCCGTGGGCAACCGCAGCGTGTTCGCCGGCCAGCGGGCCGACGCCTTCCACGTCGACCTGGGCAGCATCTTCGACCTGGGTGCGCTGCGACCGTTCAACGAGGCGCACCTGATCTCGATGCCGAACATGAACGGGGTCAACGCGGTGCAGTCCTACAACGTGCACAGCATCGCGTTGCAGCTCCCGATCTCCGACGTCAGCCGCAACGGTGACATCCCCCGCGACCCGGCCAAGGCCAGCTCGGTGATCGGCGTGTGGGCCACGGCCAGCCGTCGGAAGTCGAAGATGTGGGACAAGAAGAAGAAGAGGTACGTCAGCCACGGTCCGTGGGAGCAGGTCTCCCGGCTCGGCATGCCCCTGTTCAACGAGGTCATCGTGCCGATGGCCGAGAAGGACGAGTGGAACCGGGTGGATCCCGACGAGGACAGCCGCTACGCGAAGTACGTCAACAAGCCCGAGCTGCAAGGGCTGCTGCCGGTGCTGTACCCGGGCGTGTTCCCCAACCTGGCCGACTACGACAAGCCGCGTGCGGACCTCAACGCCATCTTGCTGACCGGCATCCCGTCGGGTGTCGTGCCGGGGTTCCAGAACTACACCGGCCCGGTCGAGTCCGACATGCTCCGGCTCAACCTCGCGATCAAGCCGGCCAAGAAGCCGAACAACGGCGGTCTGGTCGCCGGTGACGCCGCGGGCTTCCCCAACGGGCGGCGGATCGCCGACGACGTCGTCACGGTCGAGCTGCGCGCGATCGCCGGGGCGACCATCCCGCTGGTCGACCCGTCGTACACCCCGGACGCCGCGGCCGGGGCCATCACCGACGGCACGACGGACACCAACGCGCCGTTGCTGAAGAAGTTCCCCTACCTCGGTCTCCCCGGCGGCGGGTACCAGACCAAGCCCGGCACGACGAAGGCGTCATGACCGTCGGCGAGGAGAACCCGCACGCCGGCCAGGGAGCGGTGCTGCTGGACATCGGCGGTGAGATCGGGGCGGTCGTGGTGACCATGCCGGCTGCCATGGACGGGGCCGAGGTGGAGCTGCGGCCCGCCGGGCACCGGCCCGGCGACGCGCACGTCCACCACCCGCACGTGGCGGTGGTCAACCGCCCTGTGGCCGGTGGCGAGGTCCCGTCGCTGGTCTTTCCCGAGGTCGCGCAAGGCCGCTACGGCCTCGCGCTCAAGGAGTCCGACGCCATCGCCCTGAGCGTGGAGGTGTCCGGAGGAGCGGTCACCACGGCCGACTGGCCGGCCTGACCCGGGGTGGGGGGACCGACCGGCCGGGTGCCGATGGCACCCGGCCGGTCGGCCCACCCGGTCAGCACACCCGGTCAGCCCACCCGGTCAGCGCAGGAACGCCTGCGGGACCCCGGAGTCGACCGGCACGATCAGTCCGGTGGTGATCGGCAGCGTCCCGTTGGTCAGCGCGAGCGCGGCCGAGGCGATGTGCTCGGGCAGCACCTCCACCTTCAGCGCCGTGCGCTGCGCGTAGTACTTGCCGAGCTCCTCCTCCGGCACGCCGTAGGTCTCGGCGCGTGAGGCGCCCCACCCGCCGGAGAAGATCCCACTCCCCCGCACGACCCCGTCGGGGTTGATGCCGTTGACCCGGACGCCGATGTCGCCGAGCTCCGCGGCGAGCAGCCGCACCATGTGCGCCTGGGCGGCCTTGGCCGAGGAGTAGGCGACGTTGTTGGGGCCGGCGAAGACGGCGTTCTTGGAGCAGACGTTGATGATGTCGCCCCCGAGCCGCTGCGCCCGCAGGACCGGCTCGGCCGCCTTGCACACCAGAAAGCTGCCGCGCGTCATGATCGCGTACTGCAGGTCCCAGTCCTCGAGGCTGGTGTCCGCCAGCGAGCCGGCGCGGGTGATGCCGGCGTTGTTGACCACGAGGTCGACGCCACCGAAGGCCAGCACGGCCGCGTCCAGCCCGGCCTGCACCGCAGTCGGGTCGGTGACGTCGACGGCCACGCCGACGGCGACGTCGGCGCCGCCCAGGTCGGCGGCGACCTGCGTGCACGTGTCCGCGTCGAGGTCGGCGACCACGACGTTCGCGCCGTGCTCGGCGAACAGCCGGGCCGTGGCCAGGCCGATGCCCGAGGCGCCGCCGGTGACGAACGCGACCTTGCCGGCCAGCGCCCGGGGGGCGGGACGTCGCTTGAGCTTGTCCTCCTCGAGCTGCCAGTACTCCACGGCGAACTTGTCGGCCTCGGACACGGGGCGGTACGTCGAGACGCCCTCGGCGCCCCGCATCACGTTGATCGCGTTGACGTAGAACTCCCCGGCCACCCGAGCGGTCTGCTTGTCGGCGCCGAAGGAGAACATGCCCACCCCGGGGACCAGCACGATCGCCGGGTCCGCCCCGCGCATCGCCGGCGACTCCGGTCCGGCGTGCCGCTCGTAGTACGCGGCGTACTCCTCCCGGTACTCGGCGTGCAGCTGCTCGAGCCGCGCCACGACCTCCTCGAGGGGCGCGTCCACGGCGGTGTCGAGGAGCAGGGGCCGCACCTTGGTGCGCAGGAAGTGGTCGGGGCAGGAGGTCCCGAGCGAGACCAGGTGCGGCAGCTGCTCGCGTGCGACGAAGTCGAGCACCACGTCGGAGTCGGTGAAGTGCCCGACCTGCCGCCGGTCGGCCGAGGCGATCGCCCGCAGGTGCGGGAACAGCTGCGCCGCGCGGGTGCGGCGCTCCTCGACGGGCAGGGCCTCGCGGCCCGGCACGACCGCCCCGAACGGCTCGGCCACGGACTCGCGCGCCAGGAACTCCTCGGCCTCGGCGATGATCCGCAGCGAACGCTCCTCGACCTCGTCGCTGGTCGATCCCCAGGCGGTCAGCCCGTGACCGCCGAGGACGGCGCCGATGACGTCGGGGTCGGCCGAGACCTCCGCCATCGCCTTGCCGAGCTCCCAGCCCGGACGCTGCCACGGCACCCAGGCCACGGCTCCGCCCCAGATCTTGCGCACCAGCTCCTCGCCGTCGGCCGCGCAGGCCAGGGCGATCACCGAGTCGGGGTGCAGGTGGTCGACGTGGTCGAGATCGACCAGGCCGTGCATCGGGGTGTCGATGGACGGAGTGGCGCCGCCGTGCCCGAACGAGCAGTACGGGAACAGGCCGACCATCTCGTCCTCGTGGTCGACGCCGCGGTAGACCGCGTCGAGGGCCACCAGCCGGTCCCGCTCGAGCACCGCCAGACCGGCCGCGCGCAGGGTGCCGAGGTCGCCGCCGGAGCCCTTGACGTAGAGCAGCTCGACCTTCCCGCCGGTGGCCGGGCTGGTGACGGTCACCTTGGCGGAGGTGTTGCCGCCGCCGTAGTTGGTCACCCGGGGGTCGGCTCCCAGCCGGTTGGAGCGGGCGAGCAGCTCGCGCGCCGCCACCGGCAGGTCGGTGTCCACCATGGGCTCGGTCATCTCAGGCTCCCCATCCCGCGGCGGCGCCGCCGACTCGTTCGTTCTCGATGCGCTGCTGGTAGCCGCTGGCCGCGTAGGCGGCGAGCGGGTCGGGGTCGATCCCCAGGTCCTCGCGCAGCTGCGCGAGCAGTGGTCGGACGTCGGTGTTGTAGGCGTCCATCACCGCCGCGTTGGCGCCGAGCACGTCACCGGAGTCGCGGGCCGCCGCCAGGGCGTCGGCGTCGACCAGCAACGCCTTCGCGGTGGCCTCCTGCACGTTCATCACCGACCGGATCTGTGCCGGGATCTTCGCCTCGATGTTGTGGCACTGGTCGAGCATGAACGCGACCCCGGCCTCGGGGACGAGCGCGTCGGCCTGGACGATCTCGAACATGATCCGGAACAGCGCGAACGGGTCCGCGGAGCCCACCATCAGGTCGTCGTCGGCGTAGAAACGGCTGTTGAAGTGGAAGCCGCCGAGTCGGCCCTCGCGGAGCAGCGTGGCCACGATCATCTCGATGTTGGTGCCGGGCGCGTGGTGGCCGGTGTCGACGAGCACCTTGGCCTGCGGCCCGAGGTGCAGGCAGTGCAGCAGCGAGGTGCCCCAGTCGGGCAGGTCCATGTGGTAGAACGCCGGCTCGAAGAACTTGTACTCGACGAGCATCGTCAGGTCGTCGGGCATGGCGGCGTAGGTCTCGGCCAGCGCGTCGGCGAGCCGGTCCTGCCGGGCCCGGATCGAGTCCTGGCCGGGGTAGTTCGTGCCGTCGGCGAACCACAGCGACAGGTGCTTGGACCCGACCTGGTCGGCGATGTCGACGCACTCCAGCAGGTGGTCCAGCGCCTTGCGACGGATCCGCGGGTCGGGGTTGCACACGCTGCCGAGCCGGTAGTCGTCCTCCTGGAACGTGTTCGGGTTGACCGCGCCGATGCGCACCCCCTCGGACTCGGCGTGCTCGCGCAGCGTGGCCCAGTCGTCGACGAGGTCCCAGGGGACGTGGATCGCGACGCTCGGCGCGACGCCGGTGAAGCGGTGGACCGCGGCGGCGTCGGAGACCTTCTCGAACGCGTCCCGGGGGATCCCCTGCTGGGCGAACACCTTGAAGCGGGTGCCGGAGTTGCCGTAGGCCCAGGACGGGGTCTCGATGTGCTGGCGGGCCAGGGTGGCCAGGACGGAGTCCGTGCCCGTGTCGGTGCCGGTGGCCGTGTCGGTGCCGGTGTCGGTGCTCGTGGTGCTCGTGGTGCTCATGGTCGCCTCCTCAGGCGGTCCGGGGATCGGGTCGGGGGTCGAGCAGCCCGCGGAGCAGCAGCTCCTCGCGCAGTCGGTGGAAGCTGGTCAGCAGCCGGTCGCGCTCGCCCGTCAGCGGTGCGACCGGCTCCCGGCCGCCGGCGGGCAGGGTGCGCTCGACGACGTCGGGAAGAGCGGCGTGCTCGACGGCGGCGAGGGCGAGCAGCGCGGCGCCGTACGCGCTCGAGGCGCGGCGGGCCCGGACCACGGGCACGTCGAGCACGGTGGCGCGCAGGCGTGACCAGAGCTCGCTGCGCGAGCCCCCACCGGCGAGGTGGTGCAGGCGGGGCGCGACGCCGTGGTCACGCAGGGTGTCCAGGGCCAGCCGTTCGACGAAGGCGACGCCCTCCAGGAACGCGCGGTAGGCGGTCGCCCGGTCAGGTGCCCGGCCCAGGTCGAACCCGGTCGCGTCGGGGCGGGAGAACGGGAAGCGCTCCCCCGTGCCCCGCAGCGGGTAGCTGACGCACTCGGCCGGACCCACCGCCGCGGCCGCGGCCTCGAGGTCGGTGAGCGCGGCGGGCGAGGTGCCGCCGAACTCCGTGCTGACCGGACGAGCCCCGACGTTGGAGGCACCACCCGGCCACCACGAGCCGTCGGGAGCCAGGTGGGAGTAGAGCGCGCCGCCGAGCCCGCGGACCTCGTGGTCGGCGACGGCCTTGAGCACCAGCGTGGTGCCCAGGACGCCGACGCTGTCCCCGCGAGCGACCGCGCCCGCCGCGACCTGCGCGGTGCAGCCGTCGGTCATCCCCGCGACGACGCGCACCCCGGGAGGGAGCCCGGCCTGCTCGCGCACCGCGGTCGCCAGCTCCCCCAGCACCGTGCCGGGGTGGACGAGGTCGGGCAGCGCGTCCGCGGGGACCTCGAGCGCGGCGAGTGCGCGCTCGTCCCAGGCGCAGCGCTGCGCGTCGATGCCGGCCTTGAGGGCGTGCGAGGTGTCGGCCGGGACGACCTGCCCCAGCAGGGCGGCGTGCACGACGTCGGGGGTGTGCAGCACCAGCTCCGCGCCGTGGGCGAGCAGGTGCCCGATCCGGGCCATCGGCGAGGTGGCCGTGGCCTCGATGCCGGCGGCACGCAGCCGCTCGGCCTCGTGGCCGGACTGCTGGTCGCTGTAGAGCAGCGCCGGCCCGGTGGGCCGACCGGAGCGGTCGCAGGGCACCACGGTGCCGGAGGTGCCGGTCAGCGAGAGGGCGCGGACGTCGGGGCCGCGGGAGCCGAGGTCGTCGGTGACGCGGCCGAGCAGGCTGGTCACCACCTCGGCGTACGCCGCCTGCTGCTCGCGGGCTCCCTCGACCGGGGAGTCCACGCCGGGCAGGGGGTGGTCGCGCTCGGCCAGCACCGAGCCGTCCTCGTCCAGGGCCACCACGCGGGCGTGCGCGGTGGCGAGGTCGACACCCAGGACGACGCTCATGTCGCACCGGTGCGCAGCAGGACGTCGGCGAGGCCGTCGAGACCCTCGACCGCGAGATCGGGCTCGGCCAGCTGCTCGGGCGTCGGGTCGTCGGGAGCCTCGCCGCGCAGCACCCAAACGGTGGCGAGGCCGAGCTCGCGGGCCGGGCGCACGTCGGTGTCCAGCCGGTTGCCGACGTGCACGGTGCGAGCGGCGTCGACACCGGCCTCCGCCAGGGCCCAGCGGAAGAACTCCGGGCTCGGCTTCTCGTGGCCGACGACCGCCGAGATCCCCCACACGTCGACGTGCTCGCCGACCCCGTCGCGCCGCAGCGCCTCGATGACGGCCTGCTCCTGGTTGGCCACGATCGCCACCACCAGCGGTCCGTGCACCGCGCGCAGGAACGGCAGGACGTCGGGGTACATCGTCCCGACGGGGTGCACCCAGTGGGCGCGGGTCCGCTCGTGCAGCTCGCCGCGCAGGGCGGCGTCCCCGAGCAGCCCCTCGGCCAGGGCCGTGCGCAGCGACCCGCCCTGGGCCGTCCGGACGGCGTCGTAGAGGCGGCGGAACTCGGCCCGGTCGGCGGGACCGCGTCCGTGGTCGGCGCGGATCTCGTCGAGGGCGCGGAGCACGGCCTGGACGAAGTTGTCGTCGTCGTAGATCGGTCCGCCGACGTCGAGGAAGACCGCCCCGAGGTCGGGTGGGAGCGCGCGGTTGAGCTGCACGGTCACCTCAGAGCCTGCCGGCGGCGATGTTGCCGCGACGCTCGGCGACGTCGTCGCGGGCGAAGAACTTCGCCACCGCCTCCTCGGTCAGCGGCGCCAGACCGCCCACGCTGTAGGCGATCCGACGCACCGCCGCGGCCTTCACCGCCATCTCCGAGATCGCGTCCACGCCCTCAGCCGTGGGAGCCAGGGCCACGATGCCGTGGTTCGCGAGCAGCACGAGCTGGGGCAGCGCGCCCTCACGGTCGGCGTACTCCACCAGGCAGCGGTGGTAGACCCGGCCGAGGTCGATGCCCGGCTGGGCGTAGGGCACGAACAGCGGGCGTCCGATCACCACGGCCTCGTCGGAGTACGCCGCGTCGGTGAACGCCTCCTCGGCGCGGACACTGGCGAGCAGCCCGATCACCTCGGTGGGGTGGGTGTGCCCGACGTACGCGGTCGGCGCGACGGCCTGCACGGCCGCGTGCACCAGCGTCTCGATCGAGCCGCGCCGGGGCGGGCCGGCACCGTCACTCCCGTCACCCTGGGCCAGCAGCGCGGCGGTCAGGTCGGCCTGGGTGGCGCCGGGGTCCCGGACCAGTGCCATCAGCGCCTCGACGTCGACGGTCACGAAGTCCTCCGCGGTGACGTCGCGCATCCGCGCCCCCGACGCCTTGACCACCAGACGCCCGTCGTCGAGGAGCTGGGAGGTGTTGCCCTCGGCCAGGATGACCAGGTCGCGCTCGGGTCGTCCGAGCTCGCGGGTGAGCGCGAGCAGCTCGGGACCGACCAGCTCGGGCTGGTGGCGGGTGGTCATCGGGTGCCTCCGTAGCGACGGACCGTCCAGGCGTTGAGCAGGGCGGCGAAGACCAGCACCGCACCGAGGGCGAGCAGCTGGAACTGGGTGCCCGCGTTGCCCTCGAAGTAGAGCAGGATGCCGGCGTTGAGCCAGGTGATCAGCAGCGCGGCCAGGACGACGCCGGAGACCCGGCCGATGCCGCCGGTGATGGCGACCCCGCCCAGCACGGCGATGGTGATCGCCGGGAGTGCCAGCCCGTTGCCGCTCGTGCCCGCGTCGGGACGGGCGGAGGCGAACTGGGCGGTCAGGTACACCGCGACCAGGCCGGAGAGGACACCAGCCGAGACGTAGGCCAGGAGCCTCGTCCGGGCAACGTGCACCCCGCTCCACTTCGCGGCGACGTCGTTGGTGCCGATCGCGTAGAGGCGGCGGCCGTAGGTGCTCCGGTTGACCACCAGCCAGACGACGAGCACCGTCGGCACCAGGAAGGTGAACACCCCCAGCGGGATCGACGGCAGCACGCCGGAGAGGCCGGGGATCTCCACGCTGCGGGTCAGGGAGTACATCGAGGCGATGTCACCACCGCTGATCGGCTTCTGGTCGTTGACCACGATCGCCAGCGATCCGTAGGCGTAGTACGTCGCCAGCGTGGCGATCAGCGCGGGGAACCCGAGGTAGGCGACCAGGACGCCGTTGATGCCGCCGAGCAGGCCGCCGACCACCACCGCGAGGACGATCGCCGCCATCAGCGACCAGCCCCACTCGCCGTAGGCGAAGCCGAACACCATCGCGGTCAGCGAGACGATCGAGCCGACGGAGAGGTCGATGCCGCCGCGGCCGCTGACGATCACGACCAGCTCGGCCAGCGCCAGCATGGCCAGCGGCACGAAGTCGATCAGTGCCGAGCCCATGTAGCCGCGGTCGTAGTTGGCGGTCAGGTAGCCGCCCCAGCTGAGGTACATGAACAGCGCGACCACCCCGAGCAGCAGGACGGCGAGCAGCATCTCGCGCTGGGTGAGCACCGCCTTGAGGATCCGGGCGCCGGCTCCGGGCCGGGTCGCGGTCTCGGGCTGGTCCCCCGGCTCCTTCGCCGTGGTGCCGGTGGACGGGGGTGAGGTGCTGGTCACGAGGTCCTCCTCGCACGTTCGCGGATGAGGTCGGCCCCCACGGCGACGATCACGAAGACGCCGACGAAGAAGCTGGAGAGCTGGCTGGGCCAGCCGAGCTGGGTGACCCCCGAGGAGACGGTCTGCACCAGCAGCGCCCCGAGGACGGTGCCGAGGACCGAGCCCCGGCCACCGACGATCGAGGTGCCGCCGATGACGACGGCGGCGATCACCGAGAGCTCGAGGCCGAAGCCCACCGACTGGTCCAGGGTGCTGGTGCCCTTGGCGATGGTGAACACGGCCGCGAGGCCGACCATCGCGCCGGTGAGGACGTAGGCGGTCATCACCCGGCGGCGGACCTTGACCCCCGCCAGATCGGCGGCGACCGGGTCACCGCCGATGGCGTAGTAGTGGCGGCCGCCCGGTGTCTGCCGGAGGTACCACCAGGCGGCGCCGGCGATCAGCAGCATCACCACGAACGAGTGCGGCACCGAGAACGTGCTCCCGGCCTCCCCGCGGCCCAGCACGTCGAACGTGCCCGGGATCCCGTTGACCGTGGAGGAGTCGAAGACCTGGCGGCCGACCCACTGGAAGATGTTCAGGGTCCCGAAGGTGATGATGATCGGGTGCACCCGCCCCCAGGCGATGAGCACGCCGTTGACCAGTCCGAGCAGGGCACCGACGAGGATCGCCACGGCCACGGCGGGCACCAGCGCGAAGTCCAGGTCGACCAGCAGCTTGGCGGTGACCACCGCGCAGACCATCAGCGCGCTGCCGACGGACACGTCGATGCCGGCGGCGATGATCACGAAGGTCATGCCCACCCCGATCAGCGCGATCGGCGCCACCCCGATCAGCAGGGGCCGGATCGAGCCCGAGGTGAGGAACGCGGGCGTGAAGATCCCGAGCAGGACCCAGAGCGCCGCGACCACCGCGAGCAGGACGACCTCCTGGCCCGAGACCGGCGGGGCGATGATGCGGGGGGGCTTCTCCCGGCGCCCGCGGGGTGGTGCCTCGGTGCTGGTGCTCATGCGCGTGCCTCCTGGCCGGTGGTGTCCTCGGCGCCGGCGGCTGCCGCCAGCACGTCGGCCTGCCGGGCCCCTCGAGGGAACTCACGAGTGGTGGTGCCGTTGCGGACCACGAGGATCCGGTCGGCGATCCGTAGCGCCTCGGGCAGGTCGGAGGTCACCACCAGCACGGCGGTGCCCTCGTCGGCGAGCTCGGTGACGATGCGGTGGATCTCCTCCTTGGCGCCGACGTCGACGCCCTGGGTGGGCTCGGCGAGGACGAGCACCTCGGGGCGCTCGACCAGCTGGCGGGCCAGCACGACCTTCTGGGCGTTGCCGCCCGACATCGCCCCGATGCTCTGTCGCTGGCTCGGCGTCTTGATCGCCAGCCGGCCGATCATGTCGTCGGCGACGGTGCGCTCGCGCCGGCGGGCGACCCAGCCGAACCGCGAGAGCAGCGGCAGGTGTCCGACGGAGATGTTGAAGCTGATCGCCTGGTGCGAGAACATCCCCTCCGCCTTGCGGTTCGCCGGCAGCAGCGCGATCCCGAGCTTCTGCGCCTGGCGGGGGTTGGCCGGCCGCACGGTGCTGCCGTCGAGCCGGATCTCTCCCTCGGTGGCGTGGGTGATGCCGTAGACGGTCTGGGCGATCTCGGCCACCCCGGACCCGACCAGGCCGTAGAGGCCGACGATCTCCCCGGCACGCACGGTCAGGTCCACGTCGCGGAACTCGCCCTGCCGGCCCAGGCCGCTCAGCTCGAGCCGCGGCTCGCCGGGCGGCACGTCGCGAGGAGCCGCACTCTCGTCGAGGACCCCGCCGACCATCAGCTCGGCGATGCGGCGTACGTCGAGCTCGCCCATGGGCCAGGTGCCGATCGTCTCGCCGTCGCGCATCACGGTCACCTCGTCGGCGATCCGGAACAGCTCGTCGAGCCGGTGGCTGATGTAGATCACCGAGACTCCGGAGGCCGCCAGTCGGCGGACGACCCCGAACAGGACGTCGATCTCCGCGTCGGTGAGGATCGCGGAGGGCTCGTCGAGGATGAGCAGCCGGGCGTCGCGCGAGAGCGCCTTGGCGATCGAGACCTGCTGCTGCTGGGCGATGCTGAGCTGGCCGACGGGGCGGGTGGTCAGGTGGGCGGGCAGGCCGAGGAGCTCGAGGAGCTCGACGACCTCGGCGTTCTGCGCGGCCCAGTCGATGCGTGGGCCGCGGCGCAGCTCACGGCCGAGGTAGATGTTCTCCGCGACGGTCAGCTCGCCGAACAGCTGCGGCTCCTGGTAGACCGTGGCGACCCCCAGGTTCAACGCGTCCCCGGTGGTGGTGATGCTCACCGGCTCGCCGTCGACGGCGATGGTGCCGGCGTCCGGCGTCACCGCGCCGGCGAGGACCTTGATCAGCGTCGACTTGCCGGCGCCGTTCTCCCCCACGAGCGCGTGCACGGTGCCGGGCTGGACCTCGAAGTCGGCGTTGCGGATGGCGAGGACGGCGCCGTAGCGCTTGGCGATGCCGTGCATCGCGACCCGGGCGGGTCCGCTGCTCTGCTGGCTCACGCGAGGCTCCTGGGGGTGGGTGGGTGCGGACGAGTGGTGCGGGATGGTTCCCGTGGTGTGGGTGGAACGGTGGTGGCCGGCCGGGTGTCCGCGGCCGGCCACCACCGAGTCAGGTGCCGATCAGTAGTCGAACTCGTCCACGTTGTCCGAGGTGATCTGCAGCGGCGGTCCCAGGAGCAGGGTCTTGGTGCCCTCGTCCCAGGTGACGTCCGGGATCCGCTCCTTGAGGTCGTCGGTGGGCTCGAAGCCCTCCTCGGCGGCGGCGCGCTGGCCGGCCCAGGCGGTGAGGTAGCCGAGGTCCTCGACGTTCCACAGGATGGATGCGGTGGAGGAGCCGTCCTCGAGGTAGGGCTTCATCGACTGCGGGGTGCCGAGTCCGACGGTGAAGACCTTGCCGATCTTGCCCGCGTCCCGCACGGCCTGGGCCACGCCGGGGGCCGACGAGGTGCACTCGCCGACCAGCCCGGTCAGGTCCGGGTTGGCGTTCATCAGGTCGGTCGCCATGTCGGTGGCGTTGGCCTGGTCCTCGCCGGCGTACACGATGTCGACGATCTCGGCCTCGGGGTACTTCTCCGCGGTGTAGGCCTTCTGGACCTCGATCCAGGAGTTCAGGTTCTCCGCGGTCTCGCCGCAGGAGACGATGGCGTACTTGCCCTTGCCGCCCATGGCCTCGAGCAGGGAGTCGGTGAGCGCCTGGCCGATGCCCTCGGTGGAGGCCTGGCTGACGAACGCCTCACGCACCGAGTCGGGGGCGTCGGTGTCGGAGGTCAGCACGTGGATGCCGTCCTCCTGGGCCTGGGCCAGGATCGGCGCCATCGAGTTGGGGTCGTTGGGGGCCACGACGATCGTGTCCACGCCCTTCTGGATGTAGGACCGGACGATCTGCGCCTGCGCGGCGGCGTCCGCCTGGGTCGGGCCCTGGTACTGCCAGGTCACGTTGCCCAGCTCGTCCTGCGCGGCCTTCCCGCCGGCGTTCATCGCCTCGAAGTACGGGATGCCCTGGAGCTTCGGCACGAAGGCCACCGTGGCCGTCTCACCGCCGGAGCCCGAGTCGGAGCCGGAGCCGGACCCGCCGGACCCCTTCTGGCTGCAGCCGGTGGCCGCCATCACGGCGACCAGCCCGAACGCCGCGAGGGCGGTGGTCTTCCTGGTTGTACGCATTGTCTCTCCCTGTGAGGTGGTGGTGCTGGGTGGTGCGGGCACTGGATGGAGCCCGGGTGGTGTGCCCGGGACTGTCCGGAAAGCGTCGGCCTGCCGCTAGCGGCGGGCGCCGGCTCCCCCGTCGCCGTCGGCGCTGCGCAGCAGGCCGGTGTCGGCCTGGTCCGTGCGTCTGAGCCGGGCGAACAGGTCGGCGGCTGCCTCCCAGTCGTGCCCGGTGACGGCGAGGGTCTGTGGGGTGTAGCTGACGAGGTCGGTCGAGGCCGCCACGACGCGGCGGATGTCCTCCAGACCGTCGAGCTCGCCGAGCGCCGCGAGCTGCACGGCGCCGTTGCCCAGAGCGGTCGCCTCGACCGGGCCGCAGCGGACGGTCAGCCCCGTCGCGTCCGCGGTGAGCTGCGAGAGCAGCCGGTGGCTGGAACCACCGCCGGAGACAGCGACCGCGGCCGGAGGACGTCCGGTGACCTCGGCGATCGAGGACGCGACCCTGCGGTAGCCCAGGGCCAGGCTGTCGATGACGCAGCGGGCCACCGCACCCACGGACCCGGGCACCGGCTGGCCGGTCCGGCGGCAGTACTCGCGGATCCGGCCGGGCAGGTCGCCCGGGGCGAGGAACTCCTCGGCGTCGGGGTTGACGATGCTGCGCAGACCGGGCTCGGCGGCGGCACGGTCGGCGATGTCCTCGTAGGTCAGCTCGGTGCCCTCGGAGGCCCACTGCCGCCGGCAGCCCTGGAGCAGCCAGAGGCCCATCACGTTGGACAGCAGCCGGATCGTGCCGTCGTACCCGCCCTCGTTGGTGAGGTTGGCCTCCCGGGAGGCGACGCTGACCACGGCCTGCGGCACCTCCACGCCGACCAGCGACCAGGTGCCCGAGGAGATGAACATCTCGTGGGGTCCGCCGAACGGCGTGCCGACCACGGCGCTGGCGGTGTCGTGGGCCGGGGGCACGATCACGCGCGCCCCGGCCAGCGCCGCGTCGTACCCGCCGAGGAGCGGACCCACGTCGGTCCCGGGCGACACCACCTCGGGCAGCAGCCGCGTGGGGATGTCGAGCCGGTCGAGCAGGTCGGTGGCCCACGTGCCGGTGCGCATGTCGAGGGCTCCGGTGGTCGAGGCGGCGGTGTACTCGGTGACATTGCTGCCGCTGAGCAGGTGGTGCACCACGTCGGGGAGCATCAGCAGCCGGCGCGCGGCGTCGAGGCGGTCACGGTGGTCACGGGCGTCGGACACGAGCGAGAACAGGGTGTTGATCGCGATGATCTGGACGCCGGTGGCGTCGTAGAGCTCCTCGGGGCCGAGGGTGCGCAGCGCCCACCGCATGGCGGCGACGTTGCGGGGGTCGCGGTAGCAGGTGGGGGTGTCCACCAGGTGCCCGTCGGCGTCGAGCAGCCCGTAGTCCACGCCCCAGGCGTCGACCCCGACCGAGGACACCGCACGCTCCCCCGCGTCGACGAGGCGCAAGCCCTCCTGCACCTGGCTCCAGATGCCGTCGAGGTCCCAGCGCAGGATCCCGTCGTGGACGGCGGGCACGTGGGCGAACCGGTGCGCGACGTCGAGGTGCAGCCGCTCGCCGTCGAAGCCGAGCGTGGCGACGCGGCCGCTCTCCGCGCCGAGGTCGACGGCGGCCACCGTACGCCGGACGCCGGCGCTCATGCGCTGTCCGGACGGATCGGAGTGACGGCCGCGGCACCGCTGCCGACCCGGACGTCCACGCCGACCCCGCGCCACTCGTCGACGACCGCTGAGTCGATGCCGGAGTCGGTGTACAGCGCGGTGATCCGCTCGGTGGCGACGAAGGAGTGCAGGGCGAACCGGTCGGCCTTGGCGTGGTCGAAGAGTCCGTAGACCTCGTCGCAGGCGGCGGCCAGGAGCTCCTTGGTGTGCGCCTCGTCGACGCTGACCTCGAGCAGGCCGAGCTCGGTGGACAGGCCGACGAGCCCGAAGAAGCCCCTGCGGATGCGTCCGCGGCCGGTGAGCAGGTCACCGATCGGCCCGACCATGGACTCCGAGGAGCGTCGCAGCACGCCACCGGGCAGCACCACCATCGCCGTGCTGCTCTCCATCAGCAGCTGGGCGGTGCGCAGCCCGTTGGTCACCACCACGAGGTTGCGCCGGTCGAGCAGCCGCTGAGCCAGGAAGTAGCTGGTGGTCGAGGAGTCGAGGGCGATCGTGTCGCCGTGGCGGACCAGCCCGGCGGCGGCGGTGGCGATCTCCTGCTTGGCCTCGGCGGAGTGGCGCACCCGCATCGCCCAGGCACCCTCGTCGCTGACGCCGGCGCTGACTGCACCCCCGCGGATCCGGCGGAGCAGCCCGCGCCGCTCCAGGGCGTCGAGGTCCTTGCGCACCGTGACCGCGGAGACGCCGAAGCGGCCGACCAGGTCCTGGACCATCACCCGGCCCGACGCCTCGAGCTCGAGCAGGATGGCCTGCTCCCGCCCGTACTCGTCGAGTCCGTCCACGCTGGTCTCCTCCGGTGGGGCCCGATGGGCCCGATGGCTGTGAAACCTGTCACCGGCGCAAGCAAAGGTCAATGATCAGAAAGGAAACGAAAGTCGTTCGGTTACCAAGGAGCAGCGTGTGACCATCGTCACCCCGGTCAAGCCGGGCATTCCGGGTGGGAGAGCGCCTCCTCCGGCGACCGCACGGAAGTCAGCGACCGAGCACGTCCCGCTCGCCGGGGTCGCGCGCCGGGTCCTCGGTCGGGAGCGCGTCTCGCGCCCACTCGGAGCGCTTCCACTCCGGGACCGGTGTCAGGCAGTCCGTGCGGGGCACGAACCGCGACCGGCGGTCGAGCCGGTAGCGGTGCACGTAGCGCGGGCAGTTGGGGTAGACCGCCCCGGCCCGCACCCGGACCACGAACTGGGCCTCCGGGTAGTCCGCACGCAGGGGGTCCTCGAGGTCGATGCTCGCCGTCCCCTCCAGCCGCATCCGGTGGCCGCGCTCGAAGTCGATGAACAGCAGTCCGACGTGCGGGTTCACCAGCAGGTTGCCCGTGGACAGGTACATCCCGTTGCCGTCGTAGTTGGGGAACGCCAGCGTGTGCGGGTCGAGGACGCGCACGAAGCCGGGATCGCCGCCCTTGTAGGAGCACGTCGGCTGGCCGTCACCGTCGGCGGTCGCGAGGAAGAACATGTCGCGCTCCTCGATGAAGGCGCGGTCGCCGTCACCGATGGTGTCGCTGACGAGCAGGTGGTCGATGCGGTCCGCCAGCGCGCGCGTGTCGTAGCGGTCCTGGAGCGAACGGCTGCCGTCGTGGAACTCCATGACCTGGGACCTCCTGCTCTCACACGAGGTCGTGCTCGTACGCGTACGCCGCTGCGGCGGTGCGGGAGCCGACCTCGAGCTTGGTGAAGATGTTCGACAGGTGCCGGGCCACCGTCTTCTCGCTGAGCACCAGCTCGGCCGCCACCTGGGCGTTGCTCCGGCCGGTCGCGACGAGGCGGAGCACCTCGACCTCGCGCGCGGTGAGCCCGCCCGGCAGCGACTCGGGTCCCAGCAACGCACCGACCTCCGCCTCGGCAGGCGTCGCCTGCAGCCGGTGGAACGTCGCCGCCGCGCTCGTGAGCTCGGCGCGGCCCGAGGTCGTGTCACCGACGTCGCCCAGGGCGCGGCCGAGCAACGCCTGCGTGCGGGCCACCTCGTAGGGGTAGTCCACCGAGGTCCACAGCTGCCGGGCCCGGCGCAGGTACGGCAGCGCGCCCGACGCGTCGCCCCGGGCCAGCTCCACGGCGCCCCCGGCGTACGCCGCACGGGCCAGCACGGCCGGGGAGCCGATCGCGTCGGCCAGGCGCTCCAGCTCCCGGGTGGCCGCCGCCGCCTCGGCGAGCTCGGAACACGCCAGCAGCACCTCGATCACGCCGGGGAGGCGCTGCGCGCGGTGCACGGGGTCGGCGGCCTCGCCGAGCACGCGGCGTACGGCTGCCAGTGCGGCCGCACCGGACCCGGTGGCCAGCCACAGCAGCGCCAGGCCCGGCTGCGGGTCGTAGCCCGCCTCGCCCGCCTGCCGGTACGCCGCCGCGGCCTCGTCGACCCGGCCGAGCAGCCGCAGCAGGTCGCCGTGCTCGGCGGCGGCGAGACCCACAGCACCGGACATCCGGACCAGCCGGTACCGGTGCACGGCGGCCGTGAACTCCTCGAGTGCGTCGTCCCACGCCCCGCGCACGCACATCACCTGGCCGCGGTGCACCGCGCACTGCCCGGTGAAGACCAGCAGGCCCGGTCGGCGCTCGACCCACGCGGACAGGGCCCGGACCCACTCCGCGACCCGGGCGAGGTCGCCCAGCTCCTGGCAGCCCTCGATCGCGGTGCAGTAGACGTGCCCGAAGAAGATCGGCGAGACGTCCGGGGAGGACAGGCACAGGATCGCCTCGTCGAGGAGGGCGAGCCCGTCGGCGACCCGCCCGGCGTACAGCGCCAGCCGGCCCTGGGAGCAGGCGCCGGCGGCGGTCAGGTCGGCGTGGTCGCGCGCCGCACCCACCCGGCTCACCTCCTCGGCAGCCTGCGCGGCAGTGGGCCAGTCGCCCGAGCCGAGGGCCGCGAACATGTCCAGGAACGCGACGTAGCCGTGAGCGACGGTGTCCTCGGCCAGGTCGTCCGCCAGCCGGTGGGCACGGGCCGCCCAACCGCCGCCCATGGCCGGCTCACCGGTCAGCGTCAAGGTCATCGCGAGGTGGAACGCGGCGCGGACGGCGCCCTCGGTGTCGCCCGCGTCCTGGTGGGCGGCGTACGCACGCTGCCAGGCCGCCTGGGCGTCGTCGCGTCGCCCGAGCAGGAAGGCGGCCTCACCGGCGTCCTCACAGTCGCGCGGCGTCATCCGGTCGGGGGCCACCCCCGACCAGACGTCGAGGGCGGCTGCCCAGGCACCCTCCTCGTACTCGCGCCGGGCCCGCACCAGGTCGGCGACCACGTCCATGGCGGCACCTCCTCGGTCCACGATAGGACGGGATCGCCGGTCCCGGTCAGGCTGCGGCGCCCTGGGCCGCAGGCGCGGTCGCGTCGCGGCGCAGCAGGTGCTCGACGACGTGCGTGGCGTCGCGGTCGGCGCCGAGCATCAGCATCGAGGCGAACGCGAACTGGAAGCAGACACCGGTGAAGTACAGCCCCGGCTCCTCGGCGACCACGCCGCGGGCCTCCCGCGGCCACCCGTCCTCCCCGATCGCGTGCGGCAGGTCGATCCAGCCGAAGCGCTGCCGGAACCCGGTGGCCCAGATGACGGTGCTTGCCTCCACGACGGTGTCGTCGTCGAGCAGGGGCAGGCCGCCGCGCGCACCGGTGACCCGGGCGGTGTTGCGCACCACGCCACGCGCGGCCAGGTCTCCTCGCTGCACGCGCAGCATCGGCCCGCCGTGCGCGCGCAGGTGGCCCATCGCCTTGCGTCCCGGCGGCGTACGTCGGGTCAGCACGTGCTGCCACGCGAAGGTGATCGGCCGGAACGCGATCCGCATCCGGCGCGACTCGAGCGGGAGCGGGATCTGTCCGCAGTCACGCCCGACCAGCGTGGTCGGGTGGGTCTTCGCCAGCTCGTAGGCGATGTCGCAGCCCGAGTGCGAGGCACCGACCACGAGCACAGGCCCGGACGGGACCTGTCCCGGACGCCGGTACTCGCTGGAGTGCAGCTGCAGGATCCCGGGGTCCAGCTCGTCGGCCACCTCGGGGACGAACGGCGTCCGCCCGAACGTGCCCGTCGCGACCACCACGTTGGCGGCGCGGTAGGTGCCGTGGTCGGTGCCGACCACGAGGCTGCCGTCGGCGTCGCGATGCACCCGCTCCACCCGGACTCCGAGCCGGACGTCGAGCCGGTGGTGCGCGGCGTAGGACTCGAGGTAGTCGGCCACCTCGTCCTTGCCGGGGAACGCCCACGGGTCGCCGGGGAACGGCAGTCCCGGCAGTCCGTCGTAGCGCGCCGGCGTGTACAGCCTCAGGCTGTCCCACTGGCGTCGCCACTGGTCGCCGATCCGCGTGTTGGCGTCGAGCACGACGCAGGGTCGGTCGTGCTGCGCGAGGTGGTAGGCCGTGACCAGGCCGGACTGCCCGGCGCCGATCACCACGTTCTCGATCTGTTCCATGACTCCTCCTGGTGGGTCCGTGACGGTCTCCTCACGCTAGGAAGACCGGGCCGCGCCGCGCGTCGGGCGAGATCCCCAACCACGCCGGCGCCCGATGGGTCGAACTACCCACGCGCAGCCACGTCCCGCAGCCACGTCCCGCAGCCGGGGCGGGAGCGTAGTGTCGAGGGACGGAGCCGTTCAGGCTTCCTCTCAGAGAGATCACCCCCATGAGCGACAAGTCGCCGCGGCAGAGCATGTCCAAGAAATCCGGGAAGTCCATCAAGGAGAAGCGCGCCGAGAAGCGCGGCAAGGGGGTCGAGGAGACCCTCTCCGACAAGGTCCACCCCCCGAAGAAGAGGTGACCCGGCCCGGCGGTGCTGCCGGCGGTGCTGACGGCGGACGCCGAGCAGCAGCCGCCCGCCCCGCTGGTTGAGCCTGTCGAAACCACCCGGTCGCCGGTCGAGCTCAGTCGAGACCCCGTACGCCGAGAAGCGACCGCACCCCACGCTGGTTGAGCCTGTCGAAACCACCTCGGATGTCGGGTCGAGCTCAGTTGAGACCCCGTACGCCGAAGCGCTGGTCGAGCAGCGCTTGTCCTGAGCCCAGTCGAACGGAGCGACTAGTCGAGACCTCGTCGCTGAGCCCAGTCGAACGGAGCGATCAGCGTCGAGACACCCGTACGCCGAAAGCAACGAGCCCCGCACGCTGGTTGAGCCTGCCGAAACCGCCGCCGCCATCCGCTGGTCGAGCAGCGCTTGTCCTGAGCCCAGTCGAAGGGAGCGGCTAGTCGAGACCCCCGTACGCCGAGAAGCGAGCCGCACCCCACGCTGGTTGAGCCCGTCGAAACCACCGCGGATGTTGGTCGAGCCCAGTCGAGACCCCGTACGCCGAGAAGCAGCCGCACCCCACGCTGGTTGAGCCTGTCGAAACCACTCGACAGGGGCCGCGACGACGACCTCGCCGCCGGTTGCAGGGAGGCTGCTCAGCTGCTCGCGGGAGATCCTGTCGAAAATTCTTTCCACTGATCTCGCATGGTGAGCAAAACCGCAGGTCAGAGCCGGTTGCCTGTCAGTGGTCGGTGCTTGAATTCACCCATGAGCAGCAGCCGGAACGACGACCACCAGCAGCACCCGGTGGCCGAGTTCGCACGCCGCTTGACCGGTCGCCTCGACGGATTGGCGGGAGTGCCGCTGCTCTCGATGAGTCCCGAGGACAAGCGCGCCGCGCTGGTGGAGCTGGCCCGTGGCAGAGGCCCAGCTGCAGGCGTTGGAGCTGCGGCTGCTGGCCGACGCCGAGCAGACCGAGGCCACCGTGCACACCGGCGCCCCGACCGCCGCCGACTGGGTGGCGGTCGAGACCCGGCAGGTACGCCGCGACGCCCGCTCGGACCTGCGCCACGCCCAACGCCTCGAGCACCACGACGTCCTCTCCACCGCCATGGCGCGCGGTGGCGGTGAACGTCGCGCAGTCGCGCGCGATCGTCGCGGCCCTGGACCGGCTGCCCCGCACCGGCACCTACGCGGTCACCGCCGAGCAGCGGGTGGCCGCGGAGAAGCACCTGGTCGACCTCGCCGCGCACCACGACGCCAAGGAGCTGCGCATCCTCGGCCGGCGCGTCTTCGAGGTCATCGCCCCCGAGGTGGCCGAGCAGTTCGAAGGCCGCGCCCTGGAGCGCGAGGAGGCCCAGGCCCTGCGGCGGACCACCTTGTCGCTGTGGGAGGACGACGAGGGCACCTGCCACGGCCGGTTCCGCATCCCGGCGCTGCACGGGCAGATGCTGACCAAGATGATCCTCGCCCTGGCCTCACCCAGCCGCCCGCGCTGGTTGAGCCCGTCGAAACCCCCCGACGGCCCCGCCGAGGGCACCGTGCCGATGGACCGCGACTCCGGGATCGACCCCGACCTGCCCACCCCGGTCCGCCACGGCATCGCGCTGACCCAGCTGCTGGAGTCCATCAGCGCCGACGACCTGCCGAAGACCGGCGGCTGCGGCGCCACCGTCGTGGTCACCATGCGCCTCGACCAGCTCCTCGCCGACCTCGAGACCGCCGGAGTCTGCACCCTGGACACCGGCGCCCGCATCTCCGCCGGCGAAGCCCGACGGCTCGCCTGCCGGGCCGGGATCATCCCCATGGTCCTCGGCGGGCGCAGCCAACCCCTCGACGTCGGGCGCCGACGCCGACTCCACACCGAAGCCATGCGCCTGGCCATGACCGTCCGCGACGGCGGCTGCACCACGAGAGGCTGCCAGGCAGCACCGGGCATGTGCCACGCCCACCACGACCACCCCTGGGGCAAGGACGGCAAGACCAACGTCGCCACCGGCCGGTTGTTGTGTCCGCATCATCATCGCCGGGTCCACGACCCCACCTACGACACCCGCCACCACCCCGACGGCACCATCACCTTCCACCGACGCGAGTAGGCCGATGCACGGTCAGGTGGCCATGCCAGTCGTTGCCGGCCCAGCCTGCCGACCGGGCACGTCTCGGCCACGCCGATCGGGTCACCGGGCTGGGCAGCGCGCCGTGGGAGCCGGACAATCGAGGTACGCACGGGAACCGACCCTGGGAGGACCCCCGAATGAGCCCACGACAGCAGCAGGAGCAGCACCAGGCACGCGCGGAGGCGCAGGTGATGCGGGCGTCCGTGCTGCGGGCAGCCGGCGACGTCGTCGTCGAGGACCGCCCCGTCCCGGAACCCGGCCCGCACGAGGTCTTGGTGCAGATCGGCTCGGTCGGGGTGTGCGGGTCCGACGTGCACTACTTCGAGCACGGGCGGATCGGCAGCTACGAGCTCACCGAGCCGATGGTTCTCGGGCACGAGTCGTCCGGGGTCGTCGCCGCCGTCGGCTCGGCGGTCACGCGACTGAGCCCGGGTGACCGCGTGTCCCTCGAGCCGGGGGTCCCCGACCTGACCTGCAGTGCGTGCCTCGCGGGCCGGTACAACCTGTGCGAGGACATGCGCTTCCACGCGACCCCGCCGTACGACGGCACCTTCGCGGAGTACGTCGTCCACCACGAGCTGTTCGCCCACCCGGTCCCGGACTCCCTCAGTGACGACGCCGCCGCGCTGCTCGAACCCCTCTCGGTGGCGCTGTGGGCCTGCCAGAAGGGCGCGGTCACGGCCGGGTCGAGGGTGCTCGTCACCGGCGTCGGACCGGTGGGTCTGCTCGTCGTGCAGGTGGCGCGCGCGATGGGGGCGGCGGAGGTGGTCGCCAGCGACGTCAACGAGCAACGGCTGGCGCTGGCCCGCAGCCTCGGCGCCACCGCCGCGCTCGACCCCCGGAGCTCGGAGGCCGCACCCGGCCGGATCCGCCCGGACGTCCTGCTCGACTGCTCGGGCAACCCCGCGGCGATCCGGGCAGCCATCGACCTGGTCGCTCCGGCGGGCCGCGTCGTCCTGGTGGGCATGGGCGGCGACGAGTACCCGATGCCGATGAGCACGGTCCAGGAGCGCGAGCTCACCGTGACCGGCACGTTCCGCTACGCCCACACATGGCCGACCGCCATCGCGCTGGCCGCGTCGGGATCGGTGCGGCTCGACGAGCTGGTCACCAGCCACCACGGGATCGAGCAGGTCGCCGAGGCGCTCTCGGTGACCCGCTCGGACCCCACGTCGATCAAGCCCGTGGTCCACCCGGGGCGGGCCACCGCCTGAGCGCCAACGAGCTCGTGGCTCGACCTAGAGTCCGTCCCATGAGCATGGACCTGACGGCGCCGGGGGCCGCGCTCACCAACTGGGCCGGGAGCCACGAGTACGCCGCTCCCCTGCTCCATCGACCGGGCAGCATCGAGGAGCTGTGCGAGATCGTGGCGTCGGCGAGGCGGGTGCGTCCGCTCGGGTCGCGGCACTCGTTCAGCCATCTCGCCGACTCGGCCGGGGCCCTGGTCTCCACGCTGGACCTGCCGAAGGTCCTCGAGATCGACGAGACGAGGCGCCAGGTCCGGGTCGCGGGCGGGATGCTGTACGGCGAGGTGGCACCCCGGCTCCAGCAGGCAGGATGGGCCCTCGCCGCATTGGCCTCGCTGCCGCACATCTCGGTCGCCGGCGCGGTGGCCACCGGGACGCACGGGTCGGGCGACCGGGTGGGGTCGCTGGCGAGCGTCGTGGCCGCCCTCGAGTTCGTCGCACCGGACGGCGAGCTGCGGACCGTGGCCCGGGGCGAGCCCGACTTCGCGGGGCAGGTGGTCGCTCTCGGCGCCCTGGGCGTGGTCACCGCGTTGACCCTCGAGATCGAGCCCACCTTCGAGGTGGAGCAGCGCGTGTTCCTCGGTCTGCCCTGGGACGTCGCCGTCGCCGAGCTGGACACGATCACCGCCGCGGCGTACAGCGTCAGCCTGTTCACGCACTGGGCCGAGGACGAGGTCGCCCAGGTGTGGCTCAAGGCGCGCGTCGACGAGGGGACGTCCGCGATCGGCGAGGACCTGCTGGGTGCGGCCGCCGCGACCGGTCCGGCGCACATGCTCCGGGGCGCCGCCACCGAGGCCGTGACCAGCCAGCTGGGCAAGCCCGGGTCGTGGGACCGCCGGCTGCCGCACTTCCGGATGGACTTCACCCCCAGCCGCGGGGAGGAGCTGCAGAGCGAGTACCTCGTGCCGCGGGAGCGCGCCCGGGAGGCGATCGAGCGACTGCGGGGGTTGAGCAGCGGGTTCGCGCACGTGCTGCAGGTGATGGAGATCCGCACGATCGCGGCGGACGACCTGTGGCTCTCCGCCGCCGAGGGGACCGACACCGTCGGCTTCCACTTCACCTGGGTCCGCGACGTCCCCGGCGTGACCGCCGTGCTGCCCGGCCTCGAGGCGGCGCTGCTGCCCCTCGGCGGACGTCCCCACTGGGGCAAGCTGTTCGTCGCCGGGCCCGAGGAGATCGCCGCCGCCTGGCCCCGCCTCGGCGACTTCCAGCGGCTGCGCCGGGAGCTCGACCCGGACGACACGTTCGGCAACGCGTTCCTCGACCGGCACCTGGGGCCGCGCTGACCGCTGTCATCGCTGCGTCCTCGGACCGGCCGGGCGGCACCGGCCCGCGGCCGGGGGGCCGCGCTGACGCGCTGGCCGCCTGCGGTTGCGGGCGGACTCGCGGAGTGGGGGGACCGGCGTGGGGCGACGGCCGTACTCCGGCCTACGCGGCCAGTGCGCTCCCTGTGACGGTGCAGGGCAAGGTGGTACGCCGCCGCCCCAGCCGGCCTCCACGATCGCGTCGAACTCGCGCCGGACCCACTCCTCGTCGGCGACGAGCAGGTCGGCGAACTCGGCCACCTCGGTGCCGTGCGTGACTGCCGCTGCGGTCGTGGACCACCGCGGGTCGACGTGGGCAGCCGACGCGATCATGGCCTGCGGACTATGCCTCCCGAAACTCTCACGTGCGATACAGATTTCATATAACACGAGCCAGAGATCGTGACAAGCCTCTGCCGGACATCGGACAGCACGACATCCCTCGGTCAGCGACTCCCACGTTCGCTGCCGAGCACCCCCGCAGCAACCGTACTGACCCGGGGTGTCCCCTCCGGACGGCTCGCTCAGTCCTGCTCGGACTCGAAGAGCGCGGCGCGCTCGCGAGCGGTCGCCATCGCAGTGAGGAACCGGGTGTCGTAGTCCTCCGCCTCGACCGGGATCGTCGCCACCTCGTGCTCGTCGAGGATGTTGGTGCCGTGGGTCGAGACCTTGCGCACCACGACGCGGGTCACTCCCTTCACGTCGTGGTGGTGGGTCTCCCAGTGGCCACCGCGCTCCACCGGCGCCGGACGGCGCGCGGAGCGGAACGCGACCTGGGCCAGCAGCACGATGAGCAGGATGATCCCACCGAGCACGAACACGACCAGGAACATCATCCGCATGCCCCCCATTGTGCGCCGTGCGCCCACACCCGGTTGCCGACTGCCACCATGGGCCCATGCCGACGCCGCCCGAGTCCGTTGCGGGGCCCGACTCGGGGCCAGTCCCAGGGCCTGTCCCGGGGCCGCTGTCGTGGCCGGTCACCTGGCCGCTCCGTACCGACCGACTCACCCTGCGCCCCGCGCGACCCGAGGACGCCGAGACGACCTGGGACTACCGCCGGCTCGAGGAGGTCGCCCGCTGGATCACCCGGGCGCCCGCGACGCTCGCGGAGCACGCAGAGGCGTTCCACCAGCCGGCGAGCCTGGCCAAGACGCTGCTCGTCGAGCTCGACGGCACGGTCGTCGGTGACCTGATGGTGCAGGTGGAGGACGCGTGGGCCCAGTTCGAGGTCGCCGACCGCGCCCGGGACGTGCAGGCGGAGCTCGGCTGGGTGCTCGACCCGGCGTACGCCGGGCGCGGGCTGGCCACCGAGGCGGTCGGCGCCCTGCTCCGCCTGTGCTTCGAGGACCTCGGCCTGCGCCGGGTCACCGGCCTCTGCTTCGCCGACAACACCGCGTCCTGGCGGTTGATGGAACGGCTGGGCATGCGGCGCGAGGTGCACACGGTCCGCGAGTCGCTGCACCGCTCCGGGGAGTGGCTCGACGGCCTCGGCTACGCCCTGCTGGCCGAGGAGTGGCGCGCCCGGGCCTGACGACAGGAGGCCGGCGCGGCCTCCCTCCGCGTGCCTCGGGATCGGCGCTGGCCAGCAGGCATGCGGATGTAACGGGAGTGACGCATGACCGCCCGTCCAGGCACACGCGCGACATTCGCATGCGCGAACCAGCCGAGCCGCGCTCCGCTGCCACCGGGGGCCACGAGGCCCCGTCGGTCAGATCTTGGACTGCACCCCGCCGAGCAGCTGCCGGGCCATCACGATCCGCTGCACCTGGTTGGTGCCCTCGTAGATCTGGGTGATCTTGGCGTCGCGCATCATCCGCTCGACCGGGTAGTCGCGGGTGTAGCCGTAGCCGCCGAGGACCTGCACCGCGTCGGTGGTCACCTCCATGGCCACGTCGGAGGCGAAGCACTTGGCCGCGGCACCGAAGAACGTCAGGTCGGAGTCGCCGCGCTCGGAGCGCCCGGCGGCGGCGTACGTCAGCTGCCGCGCGGCCTCCACCTTCATGCCCATGTCGGCGAGCAGGAACTGCAGGCCCTGGAAGTCGGCGATCGGCTTGCCGAACTGCTGGCGCTCCTGGGCGTAGCCCAGCGCGTAGTCGACGGCTCCTTGGGCGATCCCGACGGCCTGGGCGGCGATCGTGATGCGGGTGTGGTCGAGCGTCTTCATCGCCGTGACGAAGCCGCTGCCCACCTCGCCGATGATCCGGTCGCCGGGGATGCGGACGTTGTCCATGTAGACCTCGCGGGTGGGCGAGCCCTTGATGCCGAGCTTCTTCTCCGGAGCCCCGAACGAGACGCCCTCGTCGGACTTCTCCACCACGAACGCGGAGATGCCGCCCCGGGTCTTCTTCTCCGGGTCGGTCACGGCCATCACCGTGTAGTACTCCGACTCGCCCGCGTTGGTGATCCAGCGCTTCACGCCGTTGAGCACCCAGTCGTCGCCGTCGCGCTCGGCCTTGCACTTCATCCCGCCGGCGTCCGAGCCGGCGTCGGGCTCGGAGAGACAGTAGGAGAACCCGCCCTCGCCGTGGGCCAGCGCGGTGAGGTACTTCTTCTTGATCTCCTCGCCACCGGCGATCTGCACCGGCAGGGAGCCGAGCTTGTTGACGGCCGGGATCAGCGAGGAGCTCGCGCACACGCGGGCGACCTCCTCGATCACGATGACCGTGGCCAGGGCGTCCGCGCCGGCGCCGCCGTACTCCTCGGGCACGTGCGGGGCGTGGAAGTCGGCTGCCTGCAGGGCCGCCGCGGCCTCCGCGGGGTAGCGGGCCTCCTCGTCGACCTCGGCGGCGTACGGCGCGATCTTCGCCTCCGCGACCGCACGCACCGCCTCCCGGATGGCCTCGTGCTCGTCGGTCAGGGCGTAGACGGGAAAGTCGCTCATGGGGCCGATCGTAGTCACCCGTCACCGAAGCCCAGCGGGCGCAGGTCGGCCCGCGGCTCGGCCAGGTGCAGCCAGTCGGCACCCGCCTTGGCGACGTCGTGCAGGGCGCGCACGACCAGCGCCTCGCGGGTGCCGGGCGCGGCCTGCGCGGTGAGCACGTCGGCCACGTACGTCGCCGCGCCCGTCCGGTCGGCGGACAGCTCCACGTGGGCCACTGCGGTGGCCGTGCGATCGGCGAAGACCGCGTAGACGAGGTGTCCGGGGAGCTCGGCGAGGTCGGGCAGCCGCTCGAGCAGCGGGTCCGCGGCGCCTCGCTCGCGCAGCACCCGGACCACCTGCCGGGCCACGCCCCAGCCGACCTGCTCGACGTGGGGCCCGCCCGGAGCGGGGGTCACCTGACCGGTGCGAGCGCGCACGGATCCTCCCCTCGGGGTCGTGATGGCCGGGTTGCCCCGTCAATCTAGGTTTGTACCGTGAACGCGCACTGGCAGGACCGCGAGGCGGTCGACTTCATGCTCGACGACTGCGGGACGTGGGCGGTGGTGGGTCTCTCGGGGGACACCAGCCGGACGGCGTACCGCATCGCCGCGCTGCTGCAGGAGCGCGGCAAGAAGATCGTCCCGGTGCACCCCTCGGCGCCCGAGGTCCTCGGCGTGCAGGGCTACCCGAGCCTGGCCGACATCCCCTTCGACGTCGACGTGGTCGACGTCTTCCGCCGCTCCGAGGCCGCCGGCCAGTTCGCCGACGAGGCCGTGGCGATCGGCGCCCAGGGGGTGTGGTTCCAGCTCGGCGTCGTCGACGAGGAGGCGTTCGCGCGTACCCGCGCCGCCGGGGTCGCCATGGTGATGGACACCTGCCCGGCGATCGAGTGGCGCCGCCGATGACCCCGCTGGACCCCGGGTCCGGGCTGATCGTCCGACCCGGGCCGGGTCTGCCGCAGGGGCTGACCGTCCCCGAGGGTGACCTCGAGGAGCGGTTCTCCAGGTCCTCGGGACCGGGCGGCCAGTCGGTGAACACCACCGACAGCCGCGTCGAGCTGGTCCTCGACCTGACCCGCTGCTCGGCGCTCGACGACGCGCAGCGGGCCCGCGCGGTGTCCCGGCTCGGCCCGCGCGTGAGCGTCACCGCGTCGGAGCACCGGTCCCAGCACCGCAACCGCACGGCCGCCCGCACCAGGCTCGCCGGTCTGCTCCGCGAGGCCCTGGCACCCCCACCACTGGCCCGCGTACCCACGAAGCCCACGCGCGGCTCCCAGCGCCGCCGCGTCGAGGGCAAGAAGCGCCGCGCCCAGGTCAAGGCGCTGCGCGGTCGCGTCCGCGACTGACCCGTCCCGCCCGGACCGGATACTCCGCGACGTTTCGCAGGTGATTCCGGCCGATCGACCTGCGGAACGTCACGGACTATCCGTTGGCGGGGAGGATCTCCGAGGTTGTTCACTGGTCCCATGACCACCCAGGCGCGACCCGAGGCACGGGTCCTGGGGCCGGGGTACCGCGGCGTCACCGTGGGGCTGCTGGCGCTGGTCACGATGATCGCCTTCGAGGCGGTCGCGGTCAGCCTGGCGATGCCCAGCGTGGCGCGCAGCCTGGACGGGCAGACGCTCTACCCGGTCGCCGTGGTCGGGCTGCTCACCACCGCGGTGGTCGGCATGGTGGTCGCCGGCACGTGGAGCGACGCCCGCGGCGCCCGGGTCCCGCTGACCACGGGCGGTGTGGGCTTCGTCGCCGGCCTGCTGCTCTCGGGCCTGGCGGGCTCGATGGAGGTCTTCGTCGCCGGCCGACTGCTGCAGGGCCTCGGCGCCGGGCTGGTGATGACCGCGATGTACGTCGCGGTCGCGGACGCCTACCCGGCCCGGCTCCGAGCGCGGGTCTTCTCCCTGTTCGCCACGGCGTGGGTGGTGCCGTCCATCGCGGGACCGTTCGTCGCGGGCGCGCTGGTCGACCTGGTCGGGTGGCGCTCGGTCTTCCTGGTGGTCGCGGTGTTCGCCGCAGTCAGCACGGTCGCGGTCCGCAGCGCGATGGGTCGCCGGCTCGCCGTACGGACGGGGCCGCTGGTGTGGGGCCGGCGCCCGGCGTACGCCGTCCTCGCCGCGCTCGGCGTGCTCGCCCTCCACCTCGCCGGGCAGGGGGACGGGCTCGGCTCGGTCGCGCTGCTCGTCACGGGCCTGCTCGTCGTGGGGGCCGCCGTCGGTCCCCTGCTCCCCCGAGGGACCGGGCGGGCGCGGCCGGGACTCCCCGCCGTGGTCGCCACCCGTGGCCTGTTCGGTGCCGCGTTCGCGTGCGTGGAGATGTTCCTGCCGCTGGTGCTGCAGGAGGAGAGCCGGATCAGCCCCACGCTGAGCGGTCTGGTGCTCATGGTCGGGGCGCTGGGGTGGGCCGGCGGGTCGTGGTACTCCGGCACGCACGCGCGACCGGGGACCTTCCCGCGGATCCTGCGCACCGGCTCGTTCGCGCTGGTGCTGGGCACGCTCGTCTGCACGGCACTGGTCCCCGTCGACCACCTCCCCTGGGTCGCCGGCACGGTCGCGACCCTCGGGTTCGCGGTGATGGCGTTCGGGATGGGCCTGGCGACGCCGTTGATGTCGACGCTGGCGCTGGACCTCGCGCCGACCGGCCGGCAGGGCGACAGCGGGGCCGCCATCCAGATGAGCGACGCGCTGGGCACGAGCATCGCCGCCGGTCTGGTGGGTGCCGTGTTCGCCCGGTGGGTCCTGGTCGACCAGCAGACGTCGTACCTCTCCGGCTTCGGGCTGGCCGTGGCGCTCGCCGTCCTCGCCGTGCTCACCGCACGACGCGCCTGCGACTGACCGGTCTCCGGTCGGTGCTTCAGAAGCCGAGTCGGCGGGCGGACTCGCCGCGGACGGTCTGGCCCTTCTCCTCGGCGGTCAGGCGCAGCCGGTCCTGGAAGTCGCGCATCCGCTGCTGGAGGTCGGGGTCGCCCGCCGCCAGGATGCGTACGGCGAGCAGGCCGGCGTTGCGGGCGTTCCCGACCGCCACGGTGGCGACCGGGACTCCCGCCGGCATCTGCACGATCGAGAGCAGCGAGTCCATCCCGTCGAGGTACTTCAGCGGCACCGGCACCCCGATCACCGGCAGCGGGGTGACCGCGGCCAGCATCCCGGGCAGGTGGGCCGCTCCCCCGGCACCCGCGACGATCACCTGCAGCCCGCGACCGGCCGCCTCGCGCCCGTAGGCGAGCATCGCGTCGGGCATCCGGTGGGCCGAGACCACGTCGGCCTCGAAGGGCACGTCGAACTCGGCGCACGCCTCCCCCGCGGCCTGCATCACCGGCCAGTCGGAGTCCGAGCCCATCACGATGCCCACACGGGGACTGTCCTCGCTCATGCGTCCTCCCTCGGGTCGTCCTCGGTGGAGGACTCGCCCAGGTCGCCGGCGAACCAGGCGGCCGCGTGCCGGGCACGCTCCAGGCAGTCCTCGAGATCGTCACCGTAGGCGTTCACGTGCCCCACCTTGCGGCCGGGACGCAGCTCCTTGCCGTAGAGGTGCACCCGCAGCCGCGGGTCGCGCGCCAGCGCGTGCGGATAGCCGTCGTAGAGGTGTCCGGTCGCCCGGGTGCCGCCGAGGATGTTCACCATCACCGTCCACCGTGCGCGGGCCTCGGGCGCGCCCAGCGGCAGGTCGAGGACCGCCCGCAGGTGGTTCTCGAACTGGCTGGTGACGGCCCCGTCCTGGGTCCAGTGGCCGGTGTTGTGCGGGCGCATCGCCAGCTCGTTGACCAGCACCCGGCCGTCGTCGGTCTCGAACAGCTCGACCGCGAGCACCCCGGTGACGCCGAGCTCCCCCGCCAGCGTCATCGCGATCTCCTGGGCCCGGACGGCGAGCTCGGGATCGAGGTCGGGAGCCGGGGCGACCACCTCGTGGCAGATGCCGTCACGCTGGGTGGAGGCGACGACCGGCCAGGCCGCGACCTGCCCGGACGGCGAGCGCGCCACGAGGGCGGAGAGCTCGCGACGGAAGTCCACCAGCTCCTCGGCCAGGATGTCCCGCCCAGACTCGAAGGCCGCGCCGCAGTCCTCCGGGCCGTGCACGAACCAGACCCCTTTGCCGTCGTACCCGCCACGGGTGGTCTTCAGCACGCACGGCCAGCCGGCACCGGCGGCGACGAACTCCTCCACGTCGGCCACCGACGTCACCAGGGCGTTGCGCGGGCACGGGACCCCGAGCCGGGCCAGCCGCTCACGCATCACGCCCTTGTCCTGGGCGTGCACGAGGGCGTCCGGACCGGGCCGCACCGCCAGCGACTCCTCCAGGGCGTGCAGGTGGTCGGTGGGCACGTGCTCGTGGTCGAAGGTCACCACGGCGCAGCCCGCGGTGACCTCCTGGAGCGTGGGCAGGTCGGTGTAGTCGCCGACGACGTGGTCGGGCAGCACCTGGGCGGCGCTGACCCCCGGCGCCTCGGCCAGCAGCCGCAGCGGGATCCCGAGGGCCGCGGCGGGCTCGGCCATCATCCGGGCCAGCTGACCGCCGCCGATCACCGCCACCGTGGGCGCCTGCGGGGAGCGGTGCTGGGTCACGCAGGCGACCCTATCCAGTCCGGTCAGCGGCGACGACGTACGGCCACGGGCTCGAGGTCGCCGAACCCGCGCAACGGGCGTGCGGGCATGGTCCGGGTCTCGAACCCGTCCTCGGGCAGCCGTTCGGCGGTGCGCACGTCGGTGATCACCCGGTTGCGCCGGGCGACGCCCACGAGCCGGGCGGCCAGGTTGACCGCCGGGCCGTACACGTCGCCCATCCGGGTGACGACCGACCCGGTCACCACCCCGACACGTACGTCGGGCAGCCGGACGTCGCCGCCGATCACCCGGACGATGTCCCAGGCGATCTCGATCCCGTCCTCGGGGGTGGCCGCCAGGAACAGCACCGAGTCGCCCAGCGTCTTGACCACGCGGCCGCCGCGCCGGGAGACGACGTCGTGGCTGCGGCTCTCGAAGACCTCGACCAGGTCGCCGATCTCGTTGTCGCCGAGCCGGTTGGTCAGCTCGCTGAAGCTGACCAGGTCGGCGAAACCGACGGTCGCCTCGGCCACCTGCTCGTCGGCCAGCCCGTCCAGGCTCTCCACCCGGGCGACCGCGGCGAGCAGGTGCCGTCGCCACACGTAGGTGAGCAGTGCCTCGAAGTCGGTGCCGATGCCCTGCACGAGCCGCAGCGCCTCGGCGCGCTTGGAGGAGTCGGCCCGCGCACGTTCCAGGAACGCGGCGAGGGTGGCCACCTCCCACTCGGCGAGGCGGTCCATCGTCTGGCCCACGGCGCGGGTCATCCGCACGATCGTGTCGAAGTCCAGTCCGGCGGTGCGCTCGATCGAGGCCACCCGCGCCAGCGCGTCGGCGTCGATGGAGCTGAACGCCGTCGCGCCGTCGGCCTGCGGGAAACCGAGCGCGCGCCAGAGCCGGCGCGACTGGGCCACGGTCAGGCCGGCCGCCTCGGCCACCTGCTCGCCGGTCAGCTCCGGGACGGCGCCGAGGATCGCCTGCTCGAGGTCGTCAGGCTCCGTCATCGGCCCGGTGGGCTCCGCGGTACAGCTCGTCGCTCACGCGCAGCTGGGCCGCCTCGACCCGAGGAATGTCCCGCAGCTCCACCCGGCCCAGCTCGCTGGCGTCGGAGACCACGAGCGTGCCGCAGCCGAACATCCGGTCGACGAGGCTCTTCTCGTAGGAGATGTCGCTGATCCGGTTCATCGGGATGTCGTGGCCGCGCCGGGTGAGGATCCCGGTCCGGGTGATCAGGCGGCGGTTGGTGAACGTGTACGTCGTCAGCAGCCAGTTCAGGAACGGCACCACGCTGAACGCGAGGACCAGCGCGCCGGCGACCACCCAGATGACCAGCTGCCAGATCCCGGCACGCTCACCCGAGGGCAGGCTGGCGAGGTAGCCCGCGATCCCCGCGACCACGATCAGCACCACGGCGGGCAGCACCAGCGCCTTCACGTGCGTGCGCGTGCTGAGCACGATGTGCTCGCCCTCGTTGAGGAGCCTGGGGGAGATCGCCACGGGTCGATGATGCCACGGCGGCGCCCGACGGGCGGACCGCTGCGGGGCTCACTCGGGCCGGACGTGGACCACGTCGCCGGCCGCGAGCCGTTCCTCGCCCGCCGCCGTGCGCACGACGAGACGTCCGGCCTCGTCGACGTCGACCGCCTCCCCGACGACCTCCCCGCCCGGGACGGCGACCCGGACCTGCCGCCCGGGGGTGGTGCACAGCCCGAGGTAGGCGGTCCGCACCTCCCCGCCCGCCCGCCACTCGTCGTAGCGCGCGGCGAGCTCCTCGACGAGCGCCGCCAACAGGTCCGTGCGGTCCACGGGCGCACCGGTGAGCAACCTCAGCGAGGTCGCCTCCGGGACGGGCAGCTCGTCGGCGCCCTGGTCGCAGTTCAGACCGATGCCGACGACGGCGGCCGCGTCGTCCCCGCGCCCGACCCGCTCGAGCAGCAGGCCGCCGACCTTGTGGTCACCGGCGAGGACGTCGTTGGGCCACTTCAGGGCGACCTCCGCGCCCGTCACCCGGCGTACGGCGACCGCAGCCGCCGTCCCGGCGAGCAACGGCAACCAGGGCCACCGCTCCGGCGGGGCGCCGTCGGGCACCAGCAGGAACGACACGGTCAGCGAGCTGGCGGGCGGCGCCACCCACTCCCGGTCGAGCCGGCCCCGGCCCGCGCTCTGGTGCTCCGCGGCGAGCACCAGCCCCTCCGGCTCCCCGGAGCGGAACCGCTCGGCCACGGCGGCGTTGGTCGAGGTGACCTCGTCCACCACCTCGACCCGCCAGCGGGACCGGTCGCCGGACTCGTCACCACCTCCGGCACCGTCGAGCCCGGCGGGCACCTGGAGGGGTGGGCGGCTGTCTCCGGAAACGTCCATGCCCACTAGATTGGCGCAGGAACGCCACGACCGCGAGGAGTCCGTCACGTGAGCGCAGCACCGGACCACCAGGAGACCGGCGGCACCGAGGTGCCCGAGGACATCGACATCCACACCACCGAGGGCAAGCTCGCCGACCTCGACCGGCGCATCGACGAGGCCGTGCACGCGGGCTCGGCGAAGGCGGTGGAGAAGCAGCACGCCAAGGGCAAGATGACCGCCCGCGAGCGCATCGAGAAGCTCTTCGACGAGGGCTCCTTCGTGGAGCTCGACGAGCTCGCCCGGCACCGTTCGGTCGCCTTCGGCCTGGAGAAGAACCGTCCCTACGGCGACGGGGTGATCACCGGCTTCGGCACCGTCGACGGCCGCCAGGTGTGCGTGTTCTCCCAGGACTTCACCGTCTTCGGCGGCTCGCTCGGCGAGGTGTACGGCGAGAAGATCACCAAGGTGATGGATCTCGCCATCAAGACCGGCTGCCCGATCATCGGGATCAACGAGGGCGCCGGCGCCCGCATCCAGGAGGGCGTGGTCTCCCTCGGCCTGTACGGCGAGATCTTCCGCCGCAACGTGCACGCGAGCGGCGTGATCCCCCAGATCAGCCTGATCATGGGCTCCTGCGCCGGCGGGCACGTCTACTCCCCCGCGGTCACCGACTTCACGATCATGGTCGACGGCACCTCCAACATGTTCATCACCGGACCCGACGTGATCAAGACCGTCACCGGTGAGGACGTGACCATGGAGGAGCTCGGCGGGGCCCGGGCGCACAACACCAAGTCCGGCAACGCCCACTACATGGGCGCCGACGAGGACGACGCGCTGGAGTACACCAAGGCGCTGCTGTCCTACCTGCCGCAGAACAACCTCGAGGACCCCCCGGTCTTCGACACTCTGCCGTCCGGAGGGGCCGACCTCGAGATCAGCGAGGAGGACCGGGCCCTGGACACGGTGATCCCCGACGGGGCCAACCAGCCCTACGACATGAAGTCGATCATCGAGAACATCCTCGACGACCAGGAGTTCCTCGAGGTGATGGAGCTCTTCGCGCCCAACATCGTCGTGGGCTACGGCCGGGTCGAGGGCAGGTCGGTCGGGGTGGTGGCCAACCAGCCGCTCCAGTTCGCGGGCACGCTGGACATCGACGCCTCGGAGAAGGCCGCGCGGTTCGTGCGCACCTGCGACGCGTTCAACATCCCGGTGCTCACCTTCGTCGACGTCCCCGGCTTCCTGCCGGGCACCGACCAGGAGTGGAACGGCATCATCCGCCGCGGCGCCAAGCTGATCTACGCCTACGCCGAGGCCACCGTGCCGCTGGTCACGATCATCACCCGCAAGGCGTACGGCGGGGCGTACGACGTCATGGGCTCCAAGCACCTCGGGGCCGACATCAACCTCGCCTGGCCCACCGCCCAGATCGCCGTGATGGGGGCCCAGGGGGCCGCCAACATCCTCTACCGCAAGGAGCTGGCCAAGGTCGAGGAGGACGGTGGCGACGTCGAGCAGCGACGCGCCGAGCTGATCGCGGACTACGAGGACGCGCTGGCCAACCCCTACATCGCGGCCGAGCGCGGCTACGTCGACGCGGTGATCAGTCCCCACGAGACCCGCATCGAGGTCGTCCGCGCGCTGCGGCTGCTCGCCACCAAGCGCGAGACCCTGCCGCCCAAGAAGCACGGGAACATCCCCCTGTGAGCGGCGTCGAGGACGAGCAGCCCGCACCCCTGCTCCGCATCGTCCGCGGCGATCCGCGGCCCGACGAGGTCGCCGCCCTGGTCGCGGTGGTGTCCGCGCTGGCGGCCGGTGCGGCCGAGGCGACCGCGCGCCGTCGCACCCGGCGTCCGTCGGAGTGGGCCGCCCACCACCGGTCCCTGCGTCCGGCGCACCGCCACGGCCCCGGTGCCTGGCGCGCGAGCGCCCGCTGAGCGGCCGGGTCGACGATGCCGAGCACGCCTCGCCTGATCCTGGCCTCCGCCTCCCCCGCGCGCCTGAGCACCCTGCGCAACGCCGGCCTGGCGCCCGAGGTGGTGGTCAGCGGCGTGGACGAGAGCACCGTGCCGATCACCGGCCCGGCCGACTACACGATGAAGCTCGCCCAGCTCAAGGCCGTCGCGGTCGCGGCCGACCGCAAGCGCGCGCTCGTCATCGGCTGCGACTCGGTGCTCGCCCTCGACGGTGAGATCCTCGGCAAGCCCGCGAGCGACGAGGACGCCGTGGCGCGCTGGCGGCAGATGCGCGGGCGATCGGGGGTGCTGCACACGGGGCACTGCGTGATCGACACCCACCGGGAGGTGTGGATCGCCCGGTCGGCCGCCACCCAGGTCCGGTTCGCGCACGTCACCGACGAGGAGATCGACGCCTACGTCGCGACCGGCGAGCCCTCAGCCGTCGCCGGCGCGTTCACCCTCGACGGGCTCGGCGGCGCGTTCGTGAGCGGGGTGACCGGCGACCCCCACAACGTCGTGGGCATCAGCCTGCCGCTGCTGCGGCTGATGTTCGAGGAGCTGGGCTTCGTCTGGACCGAGTTCTGGACCCGGTGACGGCGTCGCCCGGCTCTCGAGCTCGGCCTGGAGCTCGGACTCGAGCTCGGCCTGCTTTCGGTCGTCGACCGGGCCGAACAGGAAGGTCCGGCCGGTGCCGATCAACCCCACCTGCCGCTTGAACACGAAGCGCCGGAACGCCCAGAAGCGGTAGAGCGTCGCCAGCGAGGCGCCGAGCACGTTGGCGGAGAGGTTGTCGGCCACCACGCTGTCCCAGCCGAAGACGTTGCGGGTGGTCCACAGGCAGACCATCGGGATCGTGAACGAGGAGATGTTCACGATCGCGTAGTTCAGGGCGCCGCCACCGGGTCCGGTGGGCCGGCGGTGCTTGAAGGCGTAGCGCCGGCTGCCGTAGAAGCTGATCGCCATGCCGACGCAGTTGGCGATGAAGTAGCTCGCCACCGGCATCCATTTCAGCGGGCCGGGCGCGTACAGTCCCGGCAGTCCGTGGACCAGGGCGTTGAACAGCACGATCGCCACGAGGGTGGCCACGACGTTGACGGCCGAGAACTTCGCCGCCTCGCCCCCGACCCGTCGTAGTCGTGCTCCCATGTGTCGAGGCTAGCGGGGTGTTGGCATGATCAGCGCATGCGCGGTCTGATCCTCGCCGGTGGGACCGGCTCGAGACTCCACCCCGTCACCCTGGGCATCAGCAAGCAGCTGGTCCCCGTCTACGACAAGCCGATGATCTACTACCCGCTGAGCACACTCATGCTGGCGGGCATCCGCGACATCCTGGTGATCACCACCCCGCACGAGGCCGAGGGCTTCCAGCGGCTGCTCGGCGACGGGTCCGCGTTCGGCGTGTCGCTGACCTACGCCCAGCAGCCCTCGCCCGACGGGCTCGCGCAGGCCTTCACCATCGGGGCGGACTTCATCGGCGAGGAGTCCAGCGCGCTGGTGCTGGGCGACAACATCTTCTACGGCCCCGGCTTCGGCCGGAAGCTCGCGCGCTTCGGCGACATCGAGGGCGGCACCGTGTTCGCCTACTGGGTCTCCGAGCCGAGCGCCTACGGGGTGGTGGAGTTCGCCGCGGACGGCACCGCGATCTCCCTGGAGGAGAAGCCGCAGCGCCCCCGGAGCAACTTCGCGGTACCGGGCCTCTACTTCTACGACAACGAGGTCGTCGAGATCGCCCGCGGGCTGAAGCCGTCGGCGCGCGGGGAGTACGAGATCACCGACATCAACCGCAGCTACCTCGAGCGCGACCGCCTGCGCGTCGAGGTGCTCGAGCGCGGCACCGCCTGGCTCGACACCGGCACCTTCGACTCGCTCAACGACGCCAACAACTTCATCCGCACCATCGAGCACCGTCAGGGACTCAAGATCGGCGCCCCCGAGGAGGTCGCCTGGCGGCAGGGCTGGCTCAGCGACGACGAGCTGCGCCGGCGGGCCGAGCCGCTGCTGAAGTCGGGCTACGGCGCCTACCTGGTCGAGCTGGTCGAGCGGAGGCAGGACTCAGCGCTCCCCCAGGACCTCTGAGGCGAGGACCTCCGAGGCGGCAGCCGCCCACCGCTGGCGCCACGGTCCGATCGGGTCGATCCCGTGGGCGACCAGCCGGTCGTGCCCGAGCACGGAGTACGCCGGGCGCGGGGCGGGGCGGGCGGTCCGGTCCGAGGAGGTCGGTCGCACCACCTCCTCGGGCGAGAGCCCGGAGGCCGCGACCACGTCACGCGCGAACCCGCACCACGACGTCTGCCCGCTGGAGGTCGCGTGCCAGGTGCCCACGGCGTCGGCCTCCACGAGCCGCACCGCCAACGCGGCCACGTCGCGGGCCCACGTCGGCTGACCGACCTGGTCGTCGACCACGTCGACACGGCCGCGTTCGTGGGCCAGGCGGGCGATCGTGCGCGGGAAGCAGCCCCCGTGGGCGCCGTACAGCCAGGCGGTGCGCAGGACCAGGTGGCGGGCAGGGGCCTCCGCGCGCACCGCCCACTCCCCGGCGGCCTTCGTCCGGCCGTACGCCGAGCGCGGCGCCGGCACGGTGTCCTCGGCGTACGGCGTGGACGCCGTGCCGTCGAAGACGTAGTCGGTGCTCACGTGCACGATCCGGGCGCCGGCGGCGGCCGCGGCGCGTGCCAGCAGGCCCGGAGCGACGGCGTTGACCGCGAACGCGTCGCCCTCGTGCGACTCGGCCTCGTCCACCGACGTCCACGCGGCGCAGTTGGCGACCACCTCGTGCCCGGCGACCGCAGCGGCGACCGCCCGGGCGTCGAGCAGGTCGAGATCGCCCCGGTCGACGGCGGTGAATCCGATCCCGCGCTCGTCCAGCGTGCGGCGTAGGTCGCTCCCGAGCATGCCGCGCGCACCCGTCACCAGCCATGTCACAGGCGTGAGCGTAGCGAGAAGGTTGTTAGCCTGCTCGCGTGCTGGTCCGAGAGCTCTCCGTCCCCGGCGCTCTGGAGATCACCCCCGTCCAGCACGGCGACGACCGAGGCGTGTTCCTGGAGTGGTTCCGCGAGGACGCCTTCACCCGCGCCACCGGACACGACTTCCACCTGGCGCAGGCCAACTGCTCGGTGTCGGTGGCCGGCACCCTGCGCGGCATCCACTTCGCCGAGCTGCCCCCCAGCCAGGCGAAGTTCGTCACCTGCGTGCACGGTGCCGCCCTCGACGTGGTCGTGGACCTGCGGGTCGGCTCCCCCACGTTCGCCCAGTGGGAGGCGGTCCGCCTCGACGACGTCGACCGGCGGGCGGTCTACCTGCCCGAGGGGCTGGGGCACGCGTTCCTGGCGCTGCAGGACGGCACGGTGGTCAACTACCTGTGCTCCGAGCCCTACGCGCCCGGCCGCGAGCACGGCATCCATCCCCTGGACTCCGAGCTCGGCATCGACTGGCCCACCTCCGACCTGCACGGGCGCGCGATCACCCCGCTGCTCTCCCCCAAGGACGCCGCGGCCCCGACGCTCGCCGAGGTGCGGCGCGCCGGGCTGCTGCCCACGTTCGCCGACGCCGAGGCGTTCGTCGCGGCCCGCACGTCCTGACCGGGCGTGCGGGGCGAGCCCGGGCGCGTCCGGCCACGCCCGGGTGGGCCGGTGGTGCCTGACTGTCCCCGGCAGCGGTGATGATGGGGCGATGACCACCTATGTCGGGACCAGCGAGTTCGAAGGCGCGACCTTCGTCAAGACCAGCTTCAAGGGCGCCACCGTGCGCTTCTCCGACGTCAGCGGGGTGACGATGCGCGGCGTCGACCTCGACGGACTCGACATCGACAGCCACGACCTCTTCTTCGGCAGCCTCGTCGTCAACGGGGTCGACGTGGTGCCGCTCGTGGATGCCGAGCTCAACCGGCAGTTCCCGGGCCGCGAGCTGCAGGGCGCGCAGACCCCCGAAGGCCTGCGGGAGGGGTGGCTCGCCGTGCAGGCGGCGTGGGCCACGACGGTGGCGGACACACCACCACACCTCGTGGACGCCCACGTCGAGGACGAGTGGTCCCTGGCCCAGACCCTGCGCCACCTGGTCCTGGCCACCGACGCCTGGCTGCGCGGCGGGGTCCTGCAGATCGAGCAGCCGTTCCACGAGATCGGCCAGATCTTCACCGGTGCCGGCGAGATGGGCTTCGACATGTCGATCTTCCGCGAGGACCCGCCGGCCTTCGCGGAGATCCTCGAGGTGCGTGCCGAGCGCCAGCAGATGGTGACCGACTTCCTGGCCACGGCCACGTCCGAGCTGCTCGCGGAGGAGCGCCGCAACCCGTGGGGCGGCGACGACTGGCGTCCCAGCGTCGGTGACTGCCTGCGCGTGATCCTGGAGGAGGAGTGGGCGCACCTGCGCTACACCCGGAGGGACCTCGCTCGGCTGGGGTGAGCCGGACGTGGGGCCGGACGGGACCGGCCCCTCAGCCCGACGACAGCTGGGCGCGGGCCTTCAACGGCTCCCACCACGACCGGTGGGCTCGGTACCACTCGACGGTCTCCGCGAGACCCTCGGCGAAGGGCACCTGCGGCGCGTAGCCCAGCTCGGAGCCGATCTTGGCGATGTCGACGGAGTAGCGCAGGTCGTGGCCGAGGCGGTCGGTGACCCGGCGTACGCGCTCCCAGCCGGTGCCGGTCGCCTCGAGCAGCAGCCCGGTCAGCTCCTTGTTGCTCAGCTCGGTGCCGCCACCGATGTTGTAGACCTCACCGGGCCGCCCTCCGTCGAGGACGAGGTGGATCCCGCGGCAGTGGTCGTCGACGTGCAGCCAGTCGCGGACGTTGGCCCCCTCGCCGTACAGCGGCACCTCCGCGCCGTCGATCAGGTTGGTGACGAACAGCGGGATGACCTTCTCGGGGAACTGGTAGGGGCCGTAGTTGTTCGAGCAGCGGGTGATGCACACCGGCAGGCCGTGGGTGCGGTGGTAGGCGCGGGCCAGCAGGTCGCTGGAGGCCTTCGAGGCGGAGTACGGCGAGTTGGGCTCGAGCGGCCGCTGCTCGTCCCAGCTGCCGTGCTCGATCGAGCCGTACACCTCGTCGGTGGACACGTGCACGAACTTCGAGACCCCGCAGTGCAGGGCGGCGTCGAGCAGGGTCTGGGTGCCGACCACGTTGGTCATCACGAAGTCGGCCGCCCCGAGGATCGAGCGGTCGACGTGGCTCTCGGCGGCGAAGTGCACCACCGCGTCCACCTCGCCCATCAGCCGGTCCACGAGGGGCCGGTCCAGGATGTCGCCCTCCACGACGCGCAGCCGCTCGTCCTCGAGCACCGGCGCGAGGTTCTCGATGTTGCCGGCGTAGGTGAACTTGTCGAGCACCACGAGCTGCTCGGGCGTGCTGCCGCCCCAGGCGTCGCCGAGCACCCGGCGCACGTAGTGGCTGCCGATGAAACCGGCTCCTCCGGTCACCAGGAGTCGCATCCGCGTCCCTTCCTCTCGGTGAGCCCGCAATCTAGCGCCGGGGCTGCCGCCCGTGGCGCCCGGGCGGTCAGCGTGGCCTGCCGGCGGTGCGCATCTGGTCACCGACTGCCGCCAGCGTCGCGGCCATGCCGGCGATCAGCGGCGTGCGCGCGTGCTCGGAGACCGTCGGCCAGGCCGACGACCGGAACCGGAGGTCGCGCACCTGGAAGCGCGCCGAGGCCGAGGAGCCCAGGACGACCGGGGGCCGGCGCCGGGTGATCCGGTGCAGGTCGCCCAGCACGGCGCCGATCGTGGTCGAGCGCTCGCTGGCGAGCACCTTCAGGTGCCGGCCACCGTGCTCGGCCACGGCGTCGAGGCCGGCCACCGTCATGGCGGCCGCGTCGTCGACGTAGAGGTAGTCGCGCATGGTGTCCAGCGAGACGTAGATGCTCAACGGACGCCGGGTGAGCTGGGCCCGGCAGAGCTGGGAGATCAGGCCCTGCGGCTTGGTGAGGTCCTGCCCCGGACCGTAGAGGTTGGACAGGCGCCCCACGAGCAGGGGCACCCCGCTCCGGGAGGCGAACGCGTCCACCGCAGACTCCGCACGCAGCTTGGCGCGTCCGTACGGCGCGAGGGCGACCGGCTCGGCGTCCTCGTCGAACGGCGACCCGCGCGAGCCGGCGTACACCCCGCCCGCGGAGGAGGCGAAGAACACTCCGCGGCAGCGCGAGTGCTCGCCGACCTGCCAGCGGTCGAGGAAGGCCTCGAGCACCGCCAGCTCCGCGGCGAGGTCGTCCTCGGCCGTGCCGACGACGCCGGCCCCGGCGCACCACCACAGCTGCCAGTCACCCCTCATCGCGGTCGCGGCGGCCAGCAGGGCGTCCACGGCGGCGCCGTGGTCCCGCCAGGGCACCGGCGCGGTGCGCACCGGCCGGGCCAGGGTGCTCAGGCGCCGGCACACGGCACTCCCGAGCAGCCCGGAGCCGCCGACCACCAGGCCGGCGACCGGCCCGCGCAGGGGCTCAGGCGTCGTGCCGGCGGCCAAGCGGCCCGTCCCCTGGATCCTGGGTGATCAGGTAGAGCGGCTTGCCCATGGCCATGTTGACCGCGACGCCGACGTACTCGGCGATCACGCCGAGGGAGAACAAGATGACGCCGGTGCAGATCAGCACCACCACCGTGAGCGAGGTCCACCCCTGGACCGGCGCCGGGGCGGTCGCCTGGCGGTAGACCAGGAAGACCGCGAGCATCAGCCCGACCAGGGCGAAGAGCACACCGAGGATGCTGACCAGGCGGAGCCCGCGGGTGCCGCCGGTGAGGACCATCCTCCAGAAGTGCGAGAGCAGGGTGCGCGCGGAGTACCCGGACTCGCGCTCACCCTCGTCGCGCAGCTCCACCGGGGCGGTCGCGACGTCCCCGGCGACCCAGCCCAGCGCGATGTCGAGGTAGACCCCCGGGCCGACGTACGCGGCCACGCTGCGCCCGACCTCGCCGAGGATCAGCCGGTAGCTGTGGAACACCGAGGCGTCGGCGCCCCCGCTCAGGGACTTCACCACGCGCTTGGCGCCGCGGGAGGTGAGGTTGCGCACCGCGGAGTGCGGAGGGGTGTTCGTCGGGCGGGCGTAGACCACGCTGGCCTGCTCCTGCAGCGCGGTGTCGAGCATGCCGGCGATGAAGACCGGGTCGTGCTGGCCGTCCTCGTCGAGGGTGACGATCCAGTCGCCGCCGGCCGAGGCCATGCCGGCGAGGGTCGCGGCGTGCTGGCCGAAGTTGCGGCTGAGCCAGATCGCCCGGGCGAAGGGATACTGCGCCTCGAGCTCGCGCATCACCTGCGCCGAGCCGTCGGGGCCGCAGTCGTGCACCATCAGCACCTCGGCGACCCGGTAGGGCACGCCGCCCGGCGTGGTCAGCGGCCCGGTGAAGGCGGCGAGATCGGCCAGGACGCCCGGCAGGTGTCGCTCGCCCTTGTAGACGGGGACGACGACCGACACGAGGTGCTCGCCGTGCGGGGCGGGGACATCGGCGGACACGGAAGACGACTATAGTCACCCGGACATCGCAGCCGTGGAAGGGAAGTTGTCGGCATGGCGGTGACCGAACCGGCACCCGACGAGTCCCTGCCACCGGGGCCCTTCCTGCGGTTGGTCCGCGACCAGCGCGTCGCCTTCCTGATCGTCGGCGGCTTCAACACCGCCAACGGGTTCCTCGCCTTCGTGGCGGTCCACCTGGTGCTCGGCAACGGCTTCTGGCGCTACATGTCCACGCTGCTGATCTCGCACGTGTGGAGCGTGCTGTGCGCCTTCGCCCTGCACCGCCGGTTCGTGTTCAAGGTCCGCGGCCACCTGTGGCTCGACCTGGCGCGCTTCGAGCTGGTCAACCTCGCGGCGCTCGGCCTCAACGCCGTGCTGCTGCCGCTGTTCGTGGAGGGGGTCGGCCTGCCGGTGATCGTGGCCCAGCTGGTGGCCGGCGGCCTGTCGGTCGTCGGTACGTACTTCGGCCATGCGATGTTTTCCTTCCGGCGCAGTCCCTCCCCCGACCCGACGACCAGAGAGGCGGTCGACTCGTGAGTCCGCGTGTCTCGGTGCTCATCCCCACGTACAACAACGCGGCCTACGTCGAGGAGACGATGCGCTCGGTGCTGGCGCAGACCTTCACCGACTTCGAGCTCCTCGTCGCCGACCACAGCTCCGTCGACGGCACCTGGGACCTGCTCCAGCAGTTCACCGCGGATCCCCGGGTCCGGTTGTTCACCACCCCGGCCGGTGGCAGCGCGGAGCGCAACTGGAACCGGGTGAGCCAGGAGGCCACCGGGGAGCTGGTCAAGCTGGTCTGCGGCGACGACCTCCTGGCGCCGGACGCCCTGGAGCAGCAGGTGGCGGTCTTCGACGCGCACGACGAGGGCGTGGTGATGGTGACCTCCGCCCGCGACATCGTCGACGCGACCGGGGCCGTCGTGCTGCGCGACGTCGGCCTGGGCGGGCTGACCGGTCGGGTCGACGGACGGGCGGCGATCCGTCGTTCGGTGCTGCGCGGCGCCAACATCTTCGGTGAGCCCATGTGCGTGATGATCCGGCGCGAGATCCTGGAGAAGGTCGGGCTCTGGCACGGGACTCCTGGCTACATCATCGACCAGGCGACGTACTGCCGCGTGCTCTTCGAGGGCGACCTGGCCACCACCACGAAGGGCCCTCTGGCCGCGTTCCGGATCAGCGGCACCCAGTGGAGCGTCGAGCTGTCCCGGCACCAGGCGACCTCCGCAGCGGAGATGCACCGCCAGCTCAGCGAGATGGATCCCGGCCTGCTCAGCCGGCGCGACGTGCGGATCGGCGACGCCATGGCCTCGCTGCGCGCGCTGCAGCGCCGGATGCTCTACGTCTACCTGCGCCGGCGGATGGGGCCGGCGGCGGCCCGGCGGCAGCCATGAGCGAACCCGCCGGGGCCCCCGGCACCGCCCGCCCGTGTCCGGCCTGCGGGTCCACCGACGTCGCCGAGCGGCAGGTGCTGCCGGAGATGATGTACGGGCTCGCCGAGTCCTTCGCCTACCTGACCTGCGCCGGCTGCTCGAGCGTCTTCATCGCCGAGATCCCGGACAACCTGGCCGACTACTACCAGAGCTCGTACTACTCCCTGGACCTCGATCCCGAGGTGGCGATGGGCCGCCCGGGCGTGCGGCAGCTGGTCGCCCTGCTCGGCCGGTCGACCCTGTGGCGGCACGGACGGGTCGCGCGGGCCACGAGCTCGGTGGTGCCGGTGCGACAGCTGCGGACCCTGGTCACGCTGTTCGAGTCCGTCGGGCTCGCCGGCCTCCCGGAGGGGCGCGACTCCCGGGTCCTCGACGTCGGTTGTGGCACCGGCGCCCTCGTCTTCGCGCTGGGTCTGGCCGGTGTGCGCCACGTGCTCGGCGTGGATCCGTTCAGCCCCGGTGACCGCACGCTGAGCTCGGGAGGGGAGATCCGGCGCGCGGACCTGGCCGAGGTGCACGGCGAGTTCGACCTCGTCATGCTGCACCACAGCTTCGAGCACGTGCCCGACCCGGCCGCCGTGCTGCGCCAGGTCCGGCCGTTGCTCTCGCCCGCCGGCCGGGTGCTGGTGCGCATGCCGACCGTGAGCAGCGCCGCCTACCGGCGCTACGGGTCCAGCTGGGTCCAGCTGGACCCGCCGCGACACCTCACCCTGTTCTCCCGCGAGGGCATGGAGCGGCTCAGCGCCGCGTCCGGGTTCACCGTCAGCAGCGTCTGCGACGACTCCAGCAGCTTCCAGTTCTGGGGCAGCGAGCAGGCCCGGCAGGGTCTGGCGCTGATGTCGCCCGACAGCCACTTCGTGGCGTCGCGCCGGTCGCCGTTCACCCGGGCTCAGCTGCGCGGCTGGGACCGGGAGTCCGTGGAGCTGAACCGGCAGGGCCGCGGGGACCAGGCGGCCTGGGTGCTGCAGCCCGCCCCGTCGGACGCCCCGTCGGACGCCCCGGCGGACGCCCCGTCGGCCGTCGTGCCCGGCAACGGCCCGGCGGCGTGAGCACGCCGGTCCTGACCGAGGCCCGCACGGTCGACCGCGCTGGCAGGTTGCGGGCGCTCGGCCGGTCCGGCCTGCTCCCGGCCGTGCTCACGGTGGTGGCCGCCGGAGTCACCGCAGCCGGCCACGGCGTGGCCGTGGTCGACGTGGTCCGGTTCGGTGCCTACGTGCTGCTGGGGCTGGTCCTGCCGGGGCTGGTCCTCTGGCGGGTCCTGGTGCCGCGTCCGGGGTCGAGCCTGCCGGCCGACGCCGTGTTCGGCACCACGCTCGCCCTCGCGGTGGAGCTGGGCGTGTACACCGTCGCCGCCCGGCTCGGCGTACCCGGCCTGGCGTGGGTGTGGCCGGTCGTACCGCTGGGCCTGTCCCTGCTGCCCGGCCTTCGGCCGATGGTCTGGCGCCGGGCGGCGCCGATGCCGCTGTGGTGGTCGTGGTCCATGAGCGGACTGATGCTGCTCGGTCTGGTGGTCATGGTCCGCGCGGTGTGGGCGGTCGCGCCCCTCACCCCGGCGGGGTTGCGCAACCCCTACGTCGACCTGCCCTACCAGCTGGCGCTGGTCACCGGGCTGAGCCGCCGCGTCCGGACCGACCTGCCCTTCGTCCAGGGCGAGCCGCTGTACTACCACTGGTTCACCCACGCGCACGTGGCCGCTGAGCGGCACGCCACCGGCATCGAGCCGATCGTGCTGCTCAGCCGGCTCGACATGCTCCTGGTCGTGGGGGTCGTGCTGCTCGGATCGGCCATGCTCGCCCACCGGGTCGCCCGCTCGCCCCTGGCCGGCATCGTGGCCACCGGTGTGCTGACCACGGGCGGCTCGGCCCTGCTCTGGCCCCAGGTCGCCCCCGTGTTCCTGACCGCCTCGACCTACATCAGCCCGACCACCCCGTTCGCCTGCGCCGCACTGGTGGGCTGCGCGGCCGTGACCGTGGAGATCCTCGACCCCGGCGAGCGTCCACGGTGGACGCTCTGGGTCGCCGCCGTCCTGCTGGTCGGTCTCGCCTCCGGCGCGAAGGGGCCGGCGATCCCCGTCCTGCTGGCCGGCTGGGTGTCCGTCGTGGTGATGGCGCTCGTCGTACGGCGCCGGCTGCACACCCGGGCGCTGGCGCTGAGCGCGATCGGCCTGGTCGTGCTGGCCGTCGCCCAGCGGGTGGTCTACGGCGGCTCGGCCCAGGGGCTCGAGGTGGTGGCGTTCGGCCTCGGCAACTACCTGGCCTACGACTACGGTCTGCTCGACCAGGCGAGCGGCGGGTCGCTCGCCCTGCGCGCGACCCTCGGCACGCTGTACGCGGTGCTCCGGCTGACCTGCCTGGTCGCGGTCGCCGGCCTGTTCACCAGCCGGGTCTGGCGCAACCCGCACGCCCACTTCCTGGTCGGCGCCGTGGTGGGCGGGGTCGGCGCGATGCTGTTCCTCGAGAGCGCGACCCGCAACCAGGTCTACTTCCTGCTCGTCGTCCCGGTGTTCATGGCCGCCGCCACCGGCTGGGGGCTGGTCGAGCTCCTGCGGCGGGTCCCCGTCCCGCTCGCGACCCGGGTACTGCTGGGGTCCCTGGCCGTCGGGGCGGTGGTGAGCGTGGCGCTGCGGGCCCGACCGCCCGGCGACTTCGGCGGCGACGACGGGGTGGGCGTCGCGGCCCTGCTGCTGCAGCCGCTGCTCGTCGTCGGCCTGATGGTCGTGGTGGGGGTGACGATCGGGTACCTGGGTCGGCGTACGGACCGCTCCGCCTGGCGGCACGCGGCACCGCTGGCCCTGGCCGGCATCGCGATCGGGCTGGGCCTGCTCACCGGACCGCGCATCGCGGTGGCCCTGCCCGCGAGCGACCCGGCCGACGAGGTGCCCTCGCAGAACCCGGTCGAGACGATCGCCCCGGGTGGGATCGTCGCGGCCCGGTGGCTGCGTGAGCACTCCGACCCCGGCACCGTGGTGGCGACGAACTCACACTGCCGGTTCCCGGCGCCGCTCCGGTGCGACCACCGCGCCTTCTGGATCAGCGCCTACAGCGAGCGCCAGATGCTGCTCGAGGGCTGGGCCTACACCTCCCGCTCGGCCGCGCTCGCCGAGAAGTACGACGTGTCGGTGCCGTTCCTGTCCTACTGGGAGCACGACGTGCTGATGACCAACGAGCGCGCCTTCTGGAAGCCGACACCGGCCCGGCTCGACGGCCTGCGTCGCGAGCACGGCGTCCGCTGGCTCTTCGTCGACAAGCGCTTCCGCGCCGACGTACCCGCCCTGGAGCGCCTCGCCGACCTGCGCTACGAGAACGCGAACTACGCCGTCTTCCGCCTCCCCTGAACCGGGCGGGTGGGGTCCGGCCGCCGACGTTGGCACACCAGCGTGCTCCCACCGACGCGACCACCACTGCCACGTGACACGGAGCAGGGATCCCCGGGCGCCCGGGGAAACCTACGAGCTACTCGACCGGCAGCCCGAGCCCGCGAGCGATCAGCATCCGCTGGACCTCGGAGGTGCCCTCGCCGATCTCGAGGACCTTCGCGTCGCGGTAGAAGCGGGCGACGGGGTACTCCTCCATGAAGCCGTAGCCACCGAAGACCTGGGTGGCGATCCGGGTCGCGGTGACCGCCGACTCGGTGGCGTAGAGCTTGGCGACGGCGGCGGCCTGCTTGAACTCCTTCATCGGCTTGCCGGCGTCCTTCATCCAGGCCGCCCGGTAGGTCAGCTGGCGGCTGGCCGCGAGCATGACCTCGAGGTCGGCGATCTGGAACGCGACTCCCTGCTTGCGGCCGATCGGGACACCGAAGGTGGAGCGCTCGCCGGCGTACTCCACGCTCATGTCGAGGCAGGCCTGGAGGCACCCGACGGCGAGCGCCGCGATCGCGACCCGGCCGTCGTCCAGGGTGGCCAGGAACTGGGCGAAGCCCCGACCCCGCTCCCCGAGGAGGTGCGACTCGGGCACCCGCGCGTCGCTGAAGCTCAGCGGGTGGGTGTCCGAGGCGTGCCAGCCGAGCTTGTCGTAGGCCTTCTCGGCGGTGAAGCCGGGCGTGCCGCTCGGCACGATGACGGTCGAGATCTCCGGGCGGCCGTCCTCGCGCTCACCGGTGCGGGCGGTGACGGTGACCAGGCTGGTGATCTCGGAGCCGGAGTTGGTGATGAACTGCTTGCTGCCGTTGACCACCCACTCGCCGTCGCGCAGCTCGGCCCGGGTCTTCGTCGCGGCGGCGTCCGAGCCGGCGCCCGGCTCGGTGAGGCCGAACCCGGCGAGCTTCTGGCCGGCGACGAGCTCGGGGAGCCACTGCTCCTTCTGCTCCTCGGTCCCGAAGGTGAGGATCGGGTTGATCCCGAGGCCGACCCCCGCCTCCAGGGTGATGCCCATCGACTGGTCGACGCGGCCGATCTCCTCGATGGCGACGCACAGGCTGGTGAAGTCACCGTCGGCGCCGCCGAACCGCTCCGGCGAGGTGATGCCGAACAGGCCCAGCTCGCCCATCTTCTGCACGGTGTCGATCGGGAAGTGGTGCTCCCGGTCCCAGTCCGCCGCGTGCGGGGCGATCTCCTTCTCGGCGAAGTCGCGTACGACGCGGCGGAACTGCTCGTGGTCCTCGGACAGCTCGAAGCTCATGACGGCATCCTAACGCCCCTGTGTTAACGATCGCTAACTTCGACCCGATCCCACTCCGATCCCGGCCTGATCCCGACCCGATCCCGGCCGGATCCCGGCCGCGTCCGTCCTGACCGCCACGCGACCGACCGGCGCCGGCGAGCGGACCGCCACCGGGTCGCCACCGGGTCGCCACCGGGTTCGCCACCGGGTCGCCACCGGGTTCGCCTCCGGGTTCGCCTCCGGCCGCGGCGGTCTCTAGAGTGGGCAGGTGACGATCCTGGACTCAGCGTCGAGCCAGGGGGCCCTGGCGGACGCCATCTCGTCCGAGGCCTCCCTGCGCCGCTTCCTGCACGGACTGCCGGGCGTCGACCAGGTGGGCGCGGAGCAGCGGGCCGCGGCTCTCGGCACCCGGTCGATCAAGACCACGGCGAAGCAGTTCGCCCTCGACCTGGCCGTGCGGATGGTCGACCTGACCACGCTGGAGGGCGCCGACACCCCGGGGAAGGTGCGCGCGCTGGCCACCAAGGCCATGCGGCCCGACCCGGCCGACCCGACCTGTCCCCCCGTCGCCGCGGTCTGCGTCTACCCCGACATGGTGCCGCACGCCTGCGAGACGCTGGCCGGCTCGGGCGTCCACGTCGCGTCGGTCGCCACCGCGTTCCCCAGCGGCCGGGCGGCGCGTGACATCAAGCTCGCCGACGTCGCCGACGCCGTCGAGGCCGGGGCCGACGAGGTCGACATGGTGATCGACCGGGGCGCCTTCCTCACCGGTCGCTACCTCGAGGTCTTCGAGGAGATCGTGGCCGTGCGCGAGGCCTGCGGCAGCGCGCACCTCAAGGTCATCTTCGAGACCGGGGAGCTGCAGACCTACGACAACGTACGCCGCGCCAGCTGGCTGGCGATGCTCGCCGGCGCGCACTTCATCAAGACCTCCACCGGCAAGATCCAGCCGGCCGCGACCCTGCCGGTGACGCTGGTGATGCTGGAGGCCGTGCGCGACTTCCGGGCCACCACCGGGCAGATGGTGGGGGTCAAGCCCGCCGGGGGGATCCGCTCGGCCAAGGACGCGATCAAGTACCTCGTCATGGTCAACGAGGTCGCCGGTCCCGACTGGCTCGACCCCGACTGGTTCCGCTTCGGCGCCTCCACGCTGCTCAACGACCTGCTGATGCAGCGCACCAAGATGGCATCGGGCCGTTACTCCGGCCCCGACTACTTCACCCTCGACTAGAAGGGCCGACCGTCATGTCGAGCAACATCTTCGAGTACGCACCGGCCCCCGAGTCTCGGGCGATCGTGGACATCCGCTCCTCCTACGGGCTGTTCGTCGACGGCGAGTTCATCGAGGGCTCCGGCACGCCGTTCAAGTCGATCTCGCCGAGCACCGAGGAGGTCCTCGCCGAGGTCGCCGAGGCCGACGAGGCCGACGTCGACCGGGCGGTCAAGGCCGCTCGTCGCGCCTACGACCGGGTCTGGTCGAAGATGAGCGGCGCCGAACGCGGCAAGTACCTCTTCCGGATCGCGCGGATCATCCAGGAGCGGGCCCGCGAGATCGCCGTGCTCGAGTCGATCGACAACGGCAAGCCGATCAAGGAGTCGCGCGACGTCGACGTCCCCACCGCCGCGGCGTTCTTCTTCTACTACGCCGGCTGGGCCGACAAGCTCGAGCACGCCGGGTACGGCGCCGACCCGCAGCCCGTCGGCGTCGCGGGACAGGTCATCCCGTGGAACTTCCCGTTCCTCATGCTGGCCTGGAAGATCGCCCCCGCCCTGGCCTGCGGCAACACCGTCGTCCTCAAGCCGGCCGAGACCACACCGCTCACGGCACTGCTCTTCGCGGAGATCTGCCAGCAGGCCGACCTGCCGCCGGGCGTGGTCAACATCCTCACCGGCGCCGGCCCGACCGGGCAGGCGATCGTCGCGCACCCCGACGTGGACAAGGTCGCCTTCACCGGCTCCACCGACGTCGGCCGGGCGATCGCCAAGGCCGTTGCCGGCTCGAGCAAGCGGGTCACCCTCGAGCTCGGCGGCAAGGCGGCCAACGTCGTCTTCGACGACGCCCCGATCGACCAGGCCGTCGAGGGCATCGTCACCGGCATCTTCTTCAACCAGGGCCACGTGTGCTGCGCCGGCTCCCGCCTCCTGGTCCAGGAGTCGGTCGCCGAGGAGGTCCTCGACCGGCTCAAGCGCCGGATGGCGACGCTGCGGCTCGGCGACCCGCTGGACAAGAACACCGACGTGGGCGCGATCAACTCCGCCGAGCAGCTCGCCAAGATCCGCGAGCTCTCCGAGGTCGGCGAGAGCGAGGGGGCCGGCCGCTGGTCCGCCCCGTGCGAGCTGCCCGAGCACGGCTTCTGGTTCCCCCCGACGATCTTCACCGGCGTGAGCCAGGCCCACCGGATCGCCCGCGAGGAGATCTTCGGGCCGGTGCTCTCGGTCCTGACCTTCCGCACACCCGCGGAGGCGGTGGAGAAGGCCAACAACACGCCGTACGGCCTCTCCGCCGGGGTGTGGACCGACAAGGGGTCGCGGATCCTGTGGATGGCCGGCCAGCTGCGCGCCGGCGTGGTGTGGTCCAACACCTTCAACCGCTTCGACCCGGCGAGCCCCTTCGGTGGCTACAAGGAGTCCGGCTACGGCCGCGAGGGCGGCCGCCACGGCCTGGAAGGATATCTGCGATGAGCACCCGGGTGGACGTGCGCAAGACCTACAAGCTCTACATCGGCGGGGCGTTCCCCCGCTCGGAGTCGGGTCGTTCCTACGTCGTCACCGACGCCAAGGGCCGGTTCCTGGCCAACGCCTCGCACGCGTCGCGCAAGGACGCCCGGGACGCCGTGAAGGCGGCCCGCGCGGCGTTCGGCGGCTGGTCGGCACGCACGGCGTACAACCGCGGCCAGGTCGTCTACCGCATCGCCGAGGTGCTGGAGGACCGCCGCGACCAGTTCGAGGCGGAGCTGCGCACCGCCGAGGGGTTGAGCGCCGCCAAGGCGCGCACGTACGTCGACACGGCCGTCGACCGGCTGGTCTGGTACGCCGGCTGGGCCGACAAGATCGCCCAGGTCACCGGGGGCGCCAACCCGGTCGCCGGTCCGTACTTCAACCACTCCGCACCCGAGCCCAGCGGCGTGGTCGCCGTCGTCGCGCCGACCGGGCCGCTGCTCGGTCTGGTCAGCGTGGTGGCCCCCGTGATCGTCACCGGCAACACCGCGGTGGTCGTGGCCAGCGAGCCGCACCCGCTCACCGCGATCACGCTGGCCGAGGTGATGGCCACCTCCGACGTGCCCGGCGGCGTGGTCAACATCCTGACCGGACCCCAGGCCGAGATCGCGCCGTGGCTGGCCTCGCACATGGACGTCAACGGCATCGACCTCACCGGGGTCGACGACGCCGAGCTGGCCCGCGACCTCGAGGTCGGTGCGGCCGACAACCTCAAGCGGGTGCGTCGTCCCGCCGAGGAGGACCTGTTCGCCGCGCCCGCCCTCGACCGGATGACGAGGTTCCTGGAGACCAAGACCGTCTGGCACCCGACGGGGATCTGACCATCTCCGGGCACGACCCCTCGCCGGCGCCCCGGCGGCGCAGCCGTCGCGGGCCGGCCGCCCGGGTGGTCGTGCTCGCCGGCCCCTCGGGGGCGGGCAAGTCGCACCTCGCCGACCGGGTGGGGCTGCCGGTCCTGCGCCTCGACGACTTCTACCTCCCCGGCGACTCCCCCGGGCTCCCGTGGGTCGACCTCCCCGGCGGGGACCCCGTCGTGGACTGGGACGACCCGGCGTCGTGGGACCGGGCCGCGGCGGTCTCGGCCGTCGACGCGCTGTGCCACGCCGGCAGCTGCGAGGTGCCGCTCTACGACATCGCCGCCAGCGCCCGGACCGGCAGCCGGGTCGTGCACCTCGGGGGTGCCGGTGCCTTCGTCGCCGAGGGCATCTTCGCCCACGAGGTCGTCGAGGAGTGCCGGGCCCGCGGGCTGCTCCTCGAGGCCTACTGCGTGACCCAGCACCCGGCCGTCACCTTCGTGCGACGCCTGGTCCGCGACCTGCGCGAGCACCGCAAGCCCCCGTGGGTGCTGGTCCGTCGCGGCGTCCGGCTGCTGCGCGAGCAGCGGTCGGTGGTCGCGCGCGCGGCCCTCGTCGGCTGCCGGGTGGTGCCGCCGGAGGTCGCCCACCGCGAGATCCGGGCCATGGCCGGCTAGCGCCCGAACGCCCCGGGCAGACGGTGCTGCTCGGGGCGCCGCGGCGTCGGTCGTGCCCGGTCAACCGGCCGGCATCAGGAAGTGGTGCCCCGACAGGCAGGCGATCCGCAGATGCTCGACCGGGCCGGCCGTCGAGTCGAGGGTGAACCGGTCGAGCACCTCGGCGGTCACCCCACACTCAGGGCAGGCGATCAGGTCCGCGCTGGTCGGTCGCGTCGAGGTCGGCCCGGTGGTGGCCCGGGTCGCGCCACCCCGAGCACCGGCACCGGCGCCGACACCGGCACCGCGGGGATTCGCTGGGATGCCCATGGCGCGCTCCTCTCTGGTTCGTCCGGGTCCGGCCCGGAGCTCGGCGGGCCGGCTCAGCCGGCGGGCACGACGTTCTGGTTGACGTGGAAGAAGTTGCCCGGGTCGTAGGTGCGCTTGATCCTCGTCAGCCGCTCGTAGTTGTGCCCGTAGGCGGCCTCCACGCGGTCCTGGCCCTCGACCATCAGGAAGTTCACGTACGCAGACCCGGTCGAGGTCGGGTGCAGCTCCTCCCAGTAGTCGCGAGCCCACGCCGAGATCAGCTCCGCGTTGGCGGGGTCGGGGTCCACGCCCACGATCACCGAGGACCAGCCGCCCTCGCGGTGGGCGAACGCGGTGGCGTCGGAGGGCACCCGCGCGGCGGCACCGCCGACGGGGTACATGTGCATCGTGGAGTGACCGGTCGGCAGCAGGGCGCCGTACTTCTCGTGGACGGCGATGGCCTCGTCGGAGATCTCGGTGCAGAAGTCGGCCTTCCAGTACCACTGCAGGCCGGCCGGGTACAGCGCGTCGAAGGCGGACTGGAGCACGTTGAACGGCATCTCGTGCATCCCCATCACCAGCGGCGACCCGAACTCACGCACCGGCGCGGTGACCTCCTCGGCCTGCGCCAGCGAGCCGGTGTAGCACCAGACGATGCCGCAGGCCTGACGCCCCCACAGCTCCTCGGGGAACGGCGGTGCCGGCGGGATCGTCATCGTGCCGATCCAGCCGCTGAGCTCCTCGGGCAGCTGGGGCAGCAGCTCGCGGTACCAGCGCATGACCTCCCCGGTGTCGGCGAGGTCGTAGAGCACCGGGCCGCCGTAGATCGTGCCCTGGTCGCCGATCTCGTGGCAGCGGAAGGTGAAGGAGGTGACCACGCCGAAGTTGCCGCCGCCCCCACGCAGGGCCCAGAACAGGTCCGGGTGCGAGGTCTCGTCGGCGCGCACCAGCGAGCCGTCGGCGAGCACGACGTCGGCGCTGACCAGGTTGTCCACGGTGAGGCCGAAGCGCCGGGTCAGGTAGCCCATGCCGCCGCCCAGGGTCAGCCCACCCACCCCGGTGCTGCCCAGGAAGCCACTCGGGGTGGCCAGCCCGAACGGCACCGTGGCGTGGTCGACGTCGCGCCACACGCAGCCGCCGTCCACCCGCACGGTCCGGCCCTCGGGGTCGACGGTGACGCTCCGCATCTCGGAGAGGTCCACGACCAGCGCGTCGTCCCACACGCCGAGGCCCCCGGCGTTGTGGCCACCACCGCGCACCGCGACGGTGAGGCCGTGCTCGGCCGCGAAGCGCACGCAGGCCACGACGTCCGCGGCGTCCCGGCAGCGCGCGACGGCAGCAGGGCGCCGGTCGATCATTCCGTTGTAGACCGCACGGGCCTCGTCGTAGCCGGGGTCGCCCGGGCGGATGAGGACTCCGCGCAGGGCGGGGGCCAGGTCGTCGTACGGCGTCGCGCCGGACCCGCGGGTCTGGGTCGGAACGCCGGGGTGGGTGGTGGTCATGACGGGCTCCTCTGCTCGGTGCTGTGGCTGGAGACCCGAACCTAGGAACCGGGGCGTTCGGCGAGCGTTCGAGCAGCGTTCCGGTGTCCGGCGGGGCCCCGGAACGGTCCCTCAGTCCCCGAGCGCGCGGCGAGCCCGGAGCTGCAGGACCGGGCTGCCGTGCTCGGTGGCGAGCGCGAGAGCCCGCTCGAGGTCCTGCCGTGCCCGGGACGCCGGCTGCAGGCCCGCGCGGACGCGCAGCACCTCGGGGAGCCACCAGACGTCGCTGTTCTGGGTGGCGACGACGTGCGCCGCGTCCAGCAGAGCGAGGGCGCTCGACGTCGCGCCGGAGGCACGTTCGAGGTCGGCGAGCAGCCACAGCCAGTACGGCATCCGGGCCAGCGAGCCCTCCCGCTCGAGCAGCTCGATCCCGCGCCGCGCCTGCTCGATCCCGGCCGAGCCGCCGCGCAGCCAGCCGCTGAGCACGGTGGCCCACTCGCGGTAGTAGGCGAACTCGTAGCGCTCGCACACCGCGGTCAGCTCCGCCAGGGTGGTCGCCAGCGCCTCGAGGTCCCCGCACAGCTGCTGGGTGACCGCGGCGTAGGACAGACCGACCGCGGTGGAGTAGGGGTGCGCGACGTGCGCGGCCACGCTCAGCGACTCGGTTGCGGCGTCCCGCGCCCCCTGCTCGTCCCCGAGCAGCCAGCGGGCGTGCGCCTCCCACCCCTGGGCGTGCACGGCGAGCCTGGTGCCGATCGGCAACGAGTCGCTCTCCCCGGCCAGCTCCCACGCCCGGTGCAGGTGCTGCGCCGCCTCCTCGGTCCTGCCCAGGCTGAGTGCCGAGCCGCCGTAGGCCATGTGCGCCTGACCGACCATCTCCGCGGAGCGGTCGGAGAGCTCGAGCGCCCGGGCTCCCCACCGGTGGGACTCCACGGTGTGCCCCTGGACGAAGGTGGTCGCGAACAGGGCGATCGATGCCGTCGCCTGGACCGGCACCAGTCCCAGCCGGCGGCCGAGCTCGTCGGCCCGTCGCTCGTAGGTCTCCAGGTCGCGGGAGGCGTACCCGCGCCACGCGTTCAGCGGCGGCAGCAGCTGCTCGATCGTGGCCAGCTCGCGCTCGTCACGGGCCCGGCCGGCAGGAGTCTCGGCGACCAGCGCGAGGCACCGCCGCCAGAGACGGACGGCGTCCACGTGCGCGAACACCGCCGTCGCCTGGCGGGCGGCGCGCTCGTAGAACGGCAGCGCCCGCTCGGGTCGTCCGCTGCGGTCGTACTGCTCGGCGAGCTCGCCGGCCACCGAGTCCACCCGGTCGGCGTACACCAGCTCCAGGGCCTGGGCGAGCCGGCGGTGCGCCAGCCAGCGCCGGGTGGGCGGCATCGCGTCGTACGCCGCCTCGCGCAGCAGGCTGTGGGTGAAGTCGTAGCCCTGGCCGTGCTGCTCGAAGACCCGCCGTCGCCAGAGCTCGTCGACCGCCTCGACCACCTGCGACGGCTCGAGGTCGCAGGCCTCGGCCAGCAGGTCGAGGGTGAAGTCGCGCCCGACGGCCGCCGCCAGGCCGAGCACCTGCTGTCCGGGTTCGGAGAGCCGGGCCAGCCGCCGCTGCAGCACCCCGGAGAGCCCCGCGGGGCCGAGCGGACCGGCTGCGTCGGTGCGGTCGCGCAGGGCCTCGATGACGAAGAACGGGTTGCCGGCCGTGACCGAGTGCACCAGGTCCAGCTCGTCGGCGGTCAGCGGATCCGGGGCGAGCGCGGCCGCCAGCTCGCCGGTCTCCCCGCGGGCCAGCGGCTGGAGGGCGATCCGGACGGCCCGCCCCGTGGCCTCGAGCTCCGCGAGGGCGTCGCCGTGGCGCGCCTGCGGGAGCTCCTCGTCGCGGGCGGTGGCGACGACCAGCAACGGTGCCGAGGACGCCGCGGAGACCAGGAACGCGAGCCAGGTCATGCTCGCGGTGTCGCACCACTGCAGGTCGTCGATGACCAGCAGGAGCGGTCGGTCGACCGTCAGCACCGTCCGGGCGAGGCCCTCGAAGAACCGCAGCCGCTGCCACGCGTCGACCTTCGCCCGGGACCCTTCGAGGGCCGCACCGGGGCCACGGCTCTCCGGCACGAGGCGCTCCACCTCCGCGCGCCACACCGGCTCCAGTCGGGCAGCGGCAGCCCGCAGGTGCGGATTGCGCAGCCACTCCGCCACCGGCGCCAGCGGCAGCCCCGCGGTGGCCGCGAAGCAGCGCGCCGTCGCGACGGCACCGTCCTCGGCCCGCACGGTCCGGGCCAGGTCCTCCACGAGGCGGGTCTTGCCCAGCCCGGCCTCGCCGGTCACCAGCACCAGGGCGTGGCTGTGCGGGGTGGACCCCCACAGCTCGCGGAGGCGTGCGCGCTCTTCCTCCCGGCCCACCAGCTGCCGCGGCGACGGGTCGAGCCCGGCACCGGTCCCGGTCGCCGTTCCGGACCCCGGGCCGGTCGTCGTGCCGGACCCCGGGCCGGGTGAAGTCCCGTGCCCCGCGGCCCGCTCGGCGAGCAGTCCTCCGAGCAGCGCACGGGTCTCCGTCGACGGCGGTACGCCGAGCTCGCGCTCCAGCACCGAGGCGCAGCGGTGGTAGGTGCGCAGCGCACCCGCTCGGTCCCCCGACTCCTGCTCGAGCGCCATCAGCCGGCGGTAGCCCGCCTCCTCCAGGGGCTCGAGGGCCGTCCGGTGCCGCAGCAGCGCCAGCGCCTCCTGAGTGAGCCCACGCCGGTGCAGGTGGTCGGCCCCGCGGTCGCACAGCTCCACGCAGGCGCCGTGCAGCCGGGCGCGGGCCTCGAGCACCCAGTCGTCGTACACCCCCGGCAGCAGGTCACCGCCGTAGGCGTCCAGTGCTCGCTGCACGAGCCGCGGCGCGCCGTCGGTGTCGTCCTCCAGCGCTCGGAGGGCCTCGACGCAGCCGTCGGTGAACCGGGCCAGATCGACCTCCACGCCCGGGACGCAGCGCCACGTCAGGGTGCGATCGGTCGACTCCAGGCAGCCGGTCGAGCCCAGCACCGCGCGCAGGTGGTGCAGCTCGCGCCGCAGGTTGGTGCGTGCCTGTGCCGTGTCCGAGTCGGGCCAGAGGACGTCGGCCAGGTGTCCGCGGGGCTGGGCCGCGTCCCGGTGGAGGACGAGGTAGCCGGTCAGCGCCAGCGCCCGCGCGGACAGCGGAGCGTCGCTGCCGGTGACGTCGACGCGCCCGAGCAGGTTGATCGTGACCGGTCCGGCGATCGCACTCACCCCACAGCCGGTGGACTGACCTCGCCGATCAGGCTAGCCCGGACCCGGCCCGTCGCGCCGGTCGTGGGCTAGTCGAGACCGAGCTCGGCGTACCCGGGCTTGATCCGGCTGTTGATCAGCTCCAGTCGCTGGTCGAAGTGGGCGAAGGCCGATTTCATCGCGTTCACGGTCACCCACTGGAGCTCGGCGAGGTCCCAGCCGAACGCGTCGACGAGCGAGGACATCTCCCGGGTCATCGAGGTCCCGCTCATCAGCCGGTTGTCGGTGTTCACGGTCACCCGGAACCGCAGGCGGGCCAGCAGGCCGATCGGGTGCTCGGCGATCGAGGTCGCGGCGCCGGTCTGGATGTTCGAGTGCGGGCACAGCTCCAGCGGGATCCGCTTGTCCCGGATGTACTGGGCGAGCCGGCCGAGACGCACCTCGTCGCCGTCCACCTCGATGTCGTCGATGATCCGGACGCCGTGGCCGAGCCGGTCGGCGCCGCACCACTGGAGTGCCTGCCAGATCGACGGCAGCCCGAACGCCTCCCCCGCGTGGATGGTGAAGTGGGCGTTCTCGCGCTGGAGGTACTCGAAGGCGTCGAGGTGGCGGGTCGGCGGGAAGCCGGCCTCGGCCCCGGCGATGTCGAAGCCCACCACGCCGTCGTCGCGGTGCCGGACGGCGAGCTCAGCGATCTCCCGCGACCGCGCCTGGTGGCGCATCGCGGTCAGCAGCTGCTTGACCACGATGCCGGTGGCGGCCATGCCCTCGTCGAAGCCCTCCTGCACCGCGCGGACGACCTCCTCCAGCGTCAGCCCGTTGTCCAGGTGCTGCTCCGGGGCGTAGCGCACCTCGGCGTAGACGACGCCGTCGTCGGCCAGGTCCTCGACGCACTCACGGGCCACCCGGGTCAGGTGGTCCGCCCGCTGCATCACCGAGACGGTGTGGTCGAAGGTCTCCAGGTAGCGCTCCAGCGAGCCGCTGTCGGCCGCCTCGGTGAACCAGCTGCCCAGGGTTCCGGCGTCGCCGGCCGGCAGGTCGTGACCCACCTCGGCGGCCAGCTCCAGCACGGTCGCGGGGCGAAGTCCTCCGTCGAGGTGGTCGTGCAGGAGCACCTTGGGGACGGCCCGGATCAGGTCAGCGGTGAGCGGGGTAGGTTCGGACACACTGCCCATCCAACACCCTGACCGGGGTGCGTCCGGCGAGGAGCGTCGTACATGCGCGTGTTCAGCACCTTCGAGGAGATCCAGGCCGCCTCGGGCGAGGAGATCGGCTCCAGCGAGTGGCTCGAGATCACCCAGGAGCGGGTCGACCAGTTCGCCGAGGCCACCTCGGACTTCCAGTGGATCCACGTCGACCGCGAGCGGGCGGAGCAGGGGCCGTTCGGCGGCACCATCGCGCACGGTTACCTGACCCTGTCGCTGATCCCGCACCTCGGCAGCACGGTGTTCAGCGTGGACACCCCGGGCGCCAAGCTCAACTACGGCGTCAACAAGGTCCGCTTCCCGAACCCGGTGCCGGTCGGGTCGCGGGTGCGCGCCACCGTCACCGTGGGCGAGGTCGCCGAGAACCCGGTCGGCCACCAGCTGACCATGAAGTTCGTCATCGAGATCGAGGGCCACGACAAGCCTGCCTGCGTGGCGGAGACGGTGGTGCTGCTCCTCACGGAGGGCTGAGCCGACGCGGCTACCCGATGCGGTCGAGCACGATCGGGCCGGGCTCGAAGGCCGAGTCCGCGTCGCCCACCTCGAGCCCGCCGTCCAGCGAGGCCAGGGCGCGCTCGAAGCGCTCGGGCTCGTCGGTGTGCAGGGTCAGCAGCGGCTCCCCCTCGACCACGTGGTCACCCGGCCGGGCGTGCCACTCGACCCCGGCTCCGGCCTGGACGGGTGCGCCCTGGGTCGCCCGCCCGGCACCCAGGCGCCAGGCCGCCATCCCGACGGCCATCGCGTCCAGCCGGGTGAGCACCCCGGTCGCCGGCGCCGCCACGACGTGGGTCTCCCGGGCCGTAGGCAGGTCCGCGTCGGGGTCGCCGTCCTGCGCGGAGACCATCTCCCGCCAGGTGTCCATGGCCCGGCCCGAGGCCAGCACGTCGGCGGGGTCCACGTCGTCGCGACCGGCTCCGGCGAGCATCTCCCGCGCCAGGGCGAGGGTGAGCTCGACGACGTCGGCGGGGCCGCCTCCGGCCAGCACCTCCACGGACTCGCGGACCTCCAGGGCGTTGCCGGCGGTCCGCCCGAGAGGGGTGGACATGTCGGTGAGCAGCGCGACCGTGGCCACCCCGGCCCCCGAGCCGAGGTCGACCATGGTCGCGGCCAGCTCGCGGGCCCGGTCGAGGTCCTTCATGAACGCGCCGGTGCCGACCTTGACGTCGAGCACCAGCGCGCCGGTGCCCTCGGCGATCTTCTTGCTCATGATCGAGGAGGCGATCAGCGGGATCGCCTCCACGGTCCCGGTCACGTCGCGCAGCGCGTAGAGCTTCTTGTCGGCCGGGGCCAGCCCGGAGCCGGCGGCGCAGACGACCGCACCGACGTCCTCGAGCTGACGCTGCATCGCCTCGACGGACAGCGACGCCTGCCAGCCCGGGATCGACTCCAGCTTGTCGAGGGTGCCGCCGGTGTGGCCCAGGCCCCGTCCGGAGAGCTGCGGGACGGCGACGCCGCACGCGGCGACGAGCGGAGCCAACGGCAAGGTGATCTTGTCACCGACGCCTCCGGTCGAGTGCTTGTCCGCGGTGGGCCGGGAGAGGCCGGAGAAGTCGAGCCGGTCGCCGCTCGCGATCATCGCCTCGGTCCACCGGGCGATCTCGCGCCGGTCCATGCCGTTGAGCAGGATCGCCATCGCCAGCGCGGACATCTGCTCGTCGGCGACCTCCCCGCGGGTGTAGGCGTCGACCACCCAGTCGATCTGGCTGTCGCTGAGCTCACCCCCGTCACGCTTGGTCACGATCACCTCGACGGCGTCATGCGCTGCCATGCGTGTCTCCCCTGCTCGCGTGTGCTCCGGCGTCCCGGACCTGCACCCTACGGAACCCGCGGAGCACGAAGGTCCCCCGGCTCTCGGGGCTGCCCGCCGGCTCCAGGCCCGGATGGCGCTGCAGCAGGAGCCCGAGGGACTCCACCAGCTCCATCCGCGCCAGGGGTGCCCCGAGGCAGAAGTGGAGCCCGGCACCGAAGGCCAGGTGCGGGTTGGGGTCCCGGGCCGGCCAGAAGTCGTCGGGCCGCTCGAAGACCGCCGGGTCGCGGTTGGCCGCGCCCAGCAGTGCGGCGATCCGTTGTCCCCGCTCGACCCGGACACCGCCGACGTCGACCGGCTCGGTGGCGGTGCGCTCGAAGAGCTGGAGTGCCGAGTCGTAGCGCAGCATCTCCTCCACGGTCAGCGCCGGGTCCTCCGCGGGACGCAGCCCGTGACCGAGCAGGGCGACGAGTCCGTTGCCGAAGACGTTGACCGAGGCCTCGTGGCCGGCGTTGAGCAGCAGCACGACCGCGGCGACGAGCTCGTCGTCGCTCAGTCCGGCTCGGAGGAGGTCGGTGGTCAGGTCCTCCCCCGGCGAGGAGCGCCGGTGGCGGAGGTGGTCGCGGACCAGGCCGGCGAACTCCACCGAGGCGCGGACGGCATCGGCGGTCACCTGCTCCCCGGGGCTGGGCTCGTACATCCGCACGATCGCCTGCGACCAGCCGCGCAGCGCGGGCACGTCGGCGGAGGAGAGGCCGACGAGCTCGGCGATGACCAGCACCGGCAGCGGCTCGGCGTACTGGCCGACCACGTCGAAGGACGCCGGGTCGACCTCGTCCAGCAGGTGCTCGGCCAGCACCCGCACCCGTGGGCGCATCCGCTCGACGTGGCCGCGGTTGAAGGCACCGGCGACCGCACGACGCAACCGGGTGTGGTCGGGCGGCTCGTTCTCCATCATCTGGTTGCGGTGCAGCAGGTTGAACGGCTCGAGGTAGGCCGCCGGCTGCCGGTCCTGCCAGATCCGGCCGAGCCGGCGGTTGCGCAGCACCGCCGCGGCCGCGGCGTGGGAGAAGGTCAGCCAGCCGCCGCTGGCCTCGTGCCAGGCCACCTCGTGACGGCGACGCTCCTCGGCGAACGCCGGGTAGGGGTCGGCGACGACGTCGTCGGCTCCGAGGTCAATCGAGGTCGTGGGGACCGAACGCATCCGGGAGCACCTCGTCCATCCGGCGCACGCCCGAGACGGTGAGCAGCAGCAGGTCGGGACCGCCGTTCTCGATGAGCAGCTGCCGGCAGCGGCCGCACGGCATGATCACCTCGGCGCGCCCGTTGACGCACACCGCGTGGGTGAGCCGCCCGCCACCGGTGATGTGCAGCTGGGAGACCAGGCCGCACTCGGCGCACAGGGCGACGCCGTACGCCGCGTTCTCGACGTTGCAGCCGGTGACCACCCGTCCGTCGTCCACCAGTGCCGCCGCGCCCACCGGGAAGCGGGAGTACGGGGCGTAGGCGTGCGTGGCGGCCTCCACGGCGCGCGCGGTCAGCGCGGGCCAGTCGAACGGCTCGCTCATCCCGCGGAGCCCTTGCGGTAGACCTGTCCGTCGGCGGCGGGCATGCGTAGTCGTTGGGAGGCGAAGGCGAGCACCAGCAGCGTGGTGATGTAGGGCGACATCGTGGTGAACTCGCGCGGCACCACGTCGGTGAGCAGGTACCACGCGAGGAAGACCCCCGCGAAGACCAGCGACCCGAGCCCGGCTCGCCGCGACCCGCGGCGCAGCTGGTACAGCGCGGCCGCCAGCAGGATCGCGGCGACGACGAGCAGCAGGGCGTGCACCGACACGGTGCCCTGCCGGAACGGCAGCGCCTGGGTGTAGCCGAACAGCGTCGAGCCCATGAACAGCCCGGTGGGCCGCCAGTTGCCGAAGATCATCGCCGCGAGCCCGATGTAGCCGCGACCGCCGGTCTGGCCGACCTGGAAGCCGGAGGCGGACACCAGGGCGAGGTAGGCCCCGCCGAGCCCCGCGAGGCCCCCTGAGATGAGCACCGCGATGAACTTGTAGCGGTAGACGTGCACGCCCAGCGACTCCGCGGCCGAGGGCGCCTCCCCGCAGGAGCGCAGGCGCAGCCCGAACCGGGTGTGCCAGAGGATGTAGATGCTGCCGAAGACCAGCAGCAGTCCGAGCAGGGTCAGCACGGAGAGGTTCCTGGTCAGCATCTCCACCACGGCGGCGAGGTCGCTGACGAGGAACCAGTGCTTCTGCTCCAGGTCGTTCATCGGGTCGGCGATGAACGGCAGGTTGACCGTCGGTGGGGTCTTCAGCGAGGGCGACTGGGTGGGCCCACCACCAGGCAGCCCGGTGAAGAAGGCCTCGGCCAGGAAGCCGACGACGCCCGCGGCGATGATGTTGATCGCCACGCCGGAGACGATGTGGTCGACCCCGAACACGACCGTGGCCAGGGCGTGCAGCGCACCGCCGAGCATCCCGAACAGCACCGCCCCGAGAACGCCGGCGACGAAGCCGTAGTGGTAGGTGAAGTAGCCGGCCCCGATCGTGCCGAGGATCAGCATCCCCTCGAGACCGATGTTGACCACGCCGGCCCGCTCGGACCACAGACCGCCGAGGCCGGCGAGCGCGATCGGCATGGCCGCGGTCAGCGTGACGGTCAGCGTCCCCGAGGAGGTGAGCTGCTCCGCGCCGCTGAGGATCCGCACCAGCGAGAGCAGCACGAAGCCGGCGACGAGGTAGATCAGCAGCCGGGAGCGGCGGGGACGGGCCGCCTCGGTCGGCTCCCCGGCGGCCTCCCCGGATGCGGGAGCGGTGTCGCGGACGGCGCTCATGCGGGCTCCTTCTCCGCGGACGGGGCGCCGCCGGCCTCGAGCCGGGCGGCCACGGAGGCCTGCTCGAGCCGGGCCCGGTAGCGCCGGACGACCTCGTAGGCGATCACGACGGCGATCACGATCACGCCCTGGGTCACCGCGACGATGTCCGGCGAGACGCCGGCGAGGATGTTCAGCAGGTTGCCCTGCTCGGTGAGGAAGGCGAAGATCAGCGCGCCGAACGCGATGCCGATCGGGTTGTTGCGGCCCAGCAGGGCCACCGCGATGCCCGCGAAGCCGATGCCGCTCTGGAACGACGACCCGTAGTTGTGGGCGTCGCCGAACAGGGTGGGCATGCCGATCAGCCCCGCGACCGCGCCGGAGAGCAGCATCGAGATCACGATCATCTTCTTGACGTTGACCCCGCTCGCCACCGCAGCCGTCTGCGAGGCCCCGGCGGCGCGCAGGTCGTAGCCGAAGCGGGTGCGGTTGAGCAGCACCCAGAACGCGACGCCCACGACCACCGCGAACAGGGAGAGGCCGAACAGCTTGGTCGGGCTGTCCGCGAACACGGGGATGCCCGACACCCAGCTGCTCGAGTCGATGGTCTTGGTCGCCCGCGCATTGCCGGTGGACTCCCCCACCTGGCGCAGGAAGTAGCCGACCAGGGAGCCGGCGATGGCGTTGAGCATGATCGTGGAGATGACCTCGCTGACCCCGCGCGTGGTGCGCAGCAGGCCCGCGATGCCGGCCCACAGCGCGCCGGCCAGCATCGCCACCAGGATGGCGACGATCGTGTTCGCCTTGCCGGGCAGGAACCCGGCACCGGCGAACGCCGCAGCGGCGAAGGCGGCCACCCGGTACTGGCCCTCGACCCCGATGTTGAACAGGTTCATCCGGAAGCCGATGGCCGCCGCGACCCCGGAGATGTAGAGGATCGAGGCCGCGTTGAGGATGTTGACGATGTTGCGGTCGGCGGGCCAGCTGAGCAGCGTGCTCCAGAACCCGGCCACGTCGTCGCCACTGGCGAGCAGCACCAGGCTGGCGACCACCGCGGCCACGGCCAGGGCGAGCGCGGGCGCGGCGAGGCCCAGCGCCGCCCGTCGGAGCAGGCTCATCGCTCCTCTCCCGCCCCGGTCATCGCCGCGCCGAGCTGCTGGGGGGTCACGGTCTGCGGGTCGAAGCGCCCCACGAGCCGGCCCCGCAGCAGCACCCGGATGCTGTCGGAGAGGCCGATCAGCTCGTCGAGGTCGGCCGAGATCAGCAGCACGGCCAGCCCGTCCTTGCGCGCATGCTTGATGTGGCCCCAGATCTGGGCCTGGGCACCGACGTCGACCCCACGGGTGGGGTGCGAGGCCACCAGCAGGACCGGGTCGCCGCTCATCTCGCGGCCCACGATGAACTTCTGCTGGTTGCCACCGGACAGGGCGCGGGCGGTGGTGTCGATGCCCGGCGTGCGCACGTCGTACTCGCGCACGATCCGCTCGGAGTCCTCGCGGGCGCCGCCGATGTTGAGCCACCCGCCCTTGACCGACGGTGGCCGGGTCTGGTGGCCCAGGATGCGGTTCTCCCACAGCGGCGCGTCGAGCAGCAGCCCGTGCCGCTGCCGGTCCTCGGGGATGTAGCCGACGCCCGCCTGACGACGCCGGCGCGTCGACCACGCCGTGACGTCGTCCCCGGCGATCCGGACGGTGCCGCGGACGGGGTGCCGCATGCCGACCAACGTCTCCACGAGCTCGGTCTGGCCGTTGCCCTCGACCCCGGCGATGCCGAGGATCTCACCGGCGTGGATGTCGAAGTCGATGTCGGCCAGCTCGGCGCGGCCGGCGGCGTCGCGGACCTCGAGGTCACGCACGCTGAGCAGCACGCGGTCGGTCACGGTGGACTCGTCGGTGCCCGGCGAGGGCAGCTCGCTGCCCACCATCAGCTCGGCGAGCTCGTGAGCGGTCACGTCGTCCGGCGCCACCGACGCGACCGTGGTGCCACGCCGGATCACGGTGATCTCGTCGGCGACGTCGAGCACCTCGTCGAGCTTGTGGGAGATGAAGATCAGGGTGTGGCCCTGCTCCTTGAGCTGGCGCAGGTTGGCGAACAGCGCGTCGACCTCCTGGGGCACCAGCACGGCCGTGGGCTCGTCGAGGATGATGATCTTCGCGCCGCGGTAGAGCACCTTGAGGATCTCCACCCGCTGGCGCTCGCCCACCCCGAGGCTCTCGACGAGCTCGTCGGGGTCGAGACCGAAGCCGTAGCGCTCGGAGATCTCGAGGATCTCGGCCCGGGCGCGCTCGCCGATGCCGTGCAGCTTCTCCGCGCCCAGCGTGACGTTCTCCAGCACGGTGAGGTTGTCGGCCAGCATGAAGTGCTGGAAGACCATGCCGATGCCCTCGGCGATGGCGTCCGCGGGCGAGGAGAAGCTCCGGGTGCGCCCGTTGACGCTGATCGTGCCGTCGTCGGGCTTCTGCACGCCGTAGAGGATCTTCATCAGCGTGGACTTGCCGGCGCCGTTCTCCCCCACCAGGGCGTGGATGGTGCCGCGCCGCACGGTGACGTCGACGTCGTGGTTGGCGATGACCCCGGGGAAGCGCTTGCCGATCCCGCGCAGCACGATCGCGTCACCGGACGCTGCCGGTGCCGGTGGCTCGACGACCGCGGTCACGGTCCCTCCCTACGTCATGGACGACCTCTGCCCGGGCGACACGGTAGCGCGTCGTCCGGGCAGAGGTGTCGCAGAGGTGTCACTGCCGGTGGACCGGTGTACTCCGGTCCGGTGGTGCGGTTACTTGACCTTCTTGGGGTCCTCCGGAACGACGATCTCGCCGCTCTTGATCTTCTCCGCCGCCTCGTCGAGCTGGTCCTTGATGTCGTCGACGAACCCACCGGAGGTGGAGTAGCCGACACCGTCGGACTTCAGGTCGTAGCGGATCTCACCGGGCTGCGCCGAGTCCTCGGAGAAGGCCTTGACGTAGTCGAAGATCGCGGTGTCGATGCGCTTGAGCATCGAGGTGAGGATGTGCGGCTTCTGCGCCTCGTCGACCGTGAGGTACTGGTCGGAGTCGACGCCGATGGCCCACATGCCGTCACCGGCGGCGGCGACGGCGTCGAAGACACCGAGGCCGGACTTGCCGGCCGCGTGGTAGACCACGTCCGCACCGTCGTCGTACATGGCGGTGGCGGCGTCCTTGCCACCGGTCGGGTTCTCGAAGCCGCCCTCACCGTCATCCGGGTCCTGGGTGAGGTACTGGACGTCGATCTGGATCGAGGGGTCCACGGACTTCACGCCGGCGGTGTAGCCGGCCTCGAACTTCTGGATCAGCGTGCCGGGGGTGCCGCCGACGAAGCCGACGTGGTCGCTCTCGGTCTTCAGCGCGGCGGCCATGCCGACGAGGTAGGAGCCCTGCTCCTCGGAGAACACCAGGTCGGAGAGGTTGTCCAGCGGGCTCTCGGTCAGGAAGGAGCTGTAGCCGTCGACCACGGCGAACTTGGTCTCGGGGTACTCCGCCGCGACCTTGGCTGCGGCCGGCGAGTAGATGAAGCCCACCGCCACCACCGGGTTGAAGCCACCCTCGGCCAGGGTGCGCAGCCGCTCGGCGCGGATGGTGTCGTTCTCCTTGGGCGCCGCCTTGGCCTCGGTGCACGTGGCCCCGACCTGCTCGATGGCCTGCTCCATGCCCTTGTAGGCGGAGTCGTTGAACGACTGGTCGCCTCGACCACCGACGTCGTAGGCGAGGCCGACCTTGGGTCCGTCTCCCGTGGCCGCCTTGCAGGCGTCCTCGTTGGCCTTGCTGCCACCGTCGGCGCTGCCGCTGCCACTGCCGCTCCCGCACCCGGTGAGCGTCAGCGCGCTGACCAGGGCCACTGCTGCGATCTTGCTGAACCCGCGCAAGATGCCTCCTCGTTCTTGGTGTGCCGCTCCCCGGCACGTACGGAGGCACACCCTATGCGAGCAGCGTGGCCGCTCCTACGGGCCGAGCGCCGACCCGCGGAAGTGTTATCGGTCGGTGACCATCGAGCCCAGCGCAGCGGCCGCCAGCACCTTCGCGCCGACCGATATCGCCCGTTCGTCCACCCGCAGGTCGCCCTGGTGGAGGTCGTAGGTGGGCCCTCCCGGGGTCCGGGTACCGAGCCGCCCCATGGCCCCCGGCACGCTCTCGAGGTACCAGGCGAAGTCCTCACCTCCGAGGCTCTGGCTGGTCGCGACGTGGGCGTCCTCGCCCAGCACGGTCTCCACGGCGCGGCCCAGCACGTGCGTGGACCGGTGCTCGTTGACCACCGGGGGGACCCCGCGGACGTAGGTGATGGTCGCCTCGACGCCGTAGGGCTCCACGATCTGCTCGATCGTGTCGCGGACCAGCTCCTCGGCGTCCACCCAGGCGACGGCGTCCAGCATCCGCACCGTGCCCCCGGCGCGGCCGGTGGCCGGGATGACGTTGACCGCGGACCCGGCGCGGACGATCCCCCAGACCACGCTCACCCCGGCCCGCGGGTCGAGCCGGCGGGAGAGCACGGCCGGCAGCTCGGTGACCAGCTTGCCCAGGGCGAAGGTGAGGTCCTCGGTCAGGTGCGGCCGGGAGGTGTGCCCGCCCTTGCCGGACAGGAGCACGTCCAGCGCGTCCGCCGCCCCGGTCAAGGGGCCCTCCCGAAGCCCCACCGTGCCGACGTCGAGGCCGGGGTCGGCGTGCAGGCCGAAGATCCTCGAGACGCCGTCGAGCACCCCGGCGCCGATCGCCATCAGCGCGCCGCCGGGCATGATCTCCTCCGCCGGCTGGAAGATCAGGCGCACCCGCCCGGGGAGCCGGTCGGCGACGGCGGCGAGGCTCAGTCCCGCGCCGATCAGGGCGGCGGTGTGCACGTCGTGGCCGCAGGCGTGGGCCACCCCCTGCACCGTGCTCGCCCACGGGTCGTCGGTGCGGTCGTCGACCGGCAGCGCGTCGAGGTCGGCACGCAGGGCGACCAGGGGTCCCGGGCCCGCACCGACGTCGACCATCAGGCCGTTGCGCGGGAGCATGGTCGGCACCAGCCCGACCTGGTCGAGCCGCTTGGCGACCAGCGCCGTGGTGCGCTCCTCGGCCCACGAGAGCTCCGGGTGGGCGTGCAGGTCGCGGCGGATCTCGACGAGCTGGTCCGACTGCGCCTCGATGCCGGCGAGCACCGTCCGGAGCAGGTCGGCGGAGTCGATCGGGGCAGCAGCGGTCACAACGGACCACAGTATCGGCCCGAGCCCGAGCCCGGGCCGGGACGGGGGATCAGGAGACTCCGCTGACCCGCGACTGCACCTCGATCACCGGGATGGTCGTGTTCGCGGTCTCGACCTTGGGCTGCAGCCCTCCGCCGGGTCCGGTGTTGCTGGTCCAGGTGGCCTGCCAGCCGGTGGTCGACTGGACCGGGAACCCGGCGCCGTAGGCGAACGAGCCGCTCGGGAAGGTGAGCACGCAGGCCGAGGATTCCGCGACGCCCTCGGCGTAGGCGGTGCGCGCCTGCTCAGCCGAGCACTCGGTGCCGGCCACGGGACTGGTCACCGTCATGCCGCCCGGCTCGGCGGTCACCGTGACGCTGACACCGGCGGCGGCGGCCGTCACCTGGCGCTGCTCGACGGCCGCCGGGTCCTCGGTCCACAGCCAGGTCGGGAGGTTGACCAGGGTGGCGTCGCCGGCCGAGGCGAGGTTGGGGTTCCAGTCCAGGGTGGGGCTCACGAGGTCCATCACCTCGTAGGCGTACTCGGCGAGGTCCTCGGGGGCCACGGCCGGGGGCGGCTGCTGTCCCGGGGGGAAGGCCTGCCAGCTCACCGTGACCGGACCGTAGGGCCCGTCCACGGCGGAGGTGCCGCAGGCGTCGGCGAGGCCGCGCACCTCGCCGGCGTACGCCGGGGTGCCGGGCCGGCTGGAGATGGCGCCCTCGCGGGTCTGCAGCGAGTAGAAGGTCATCTTCTGGCCGGACTTGACCTTGGCGATCACGTCCTGGAAGTAGTCCATCGAGGGGATCGCGAGCTGGCCCGTCGCGGCGTGGCCGGTCAGCCACGGGCGGAGCTCCTCCTCGTAGTACTTCTTGACCGCCTTGGGATCGCTGGTGTCGACCTTCTCGCTGTCGAGCATCGTGCCGGAGAGGTCCTCCCACCAGCACAGGGGCGGCGGGCCGGGGACCGACGCGACCGCGCCGCGGTCCACGTCGCCGCTGAGCGACACCTGGACGCGGGCCGCGTAGCCGCCGTCGGTCGAGGAGCCGCCGCCGCTGAACGCACCGGCGGGAGCCGCCGCGAGACCGGTGCCGGCCAGGCTCGTCGCGATGGCGGCGACCAGCAGCCGCCTGAGGTGTGCCGACATGGTCCGAGTCCCCCTGTGGTCGATCAGCGTGCGAGCCGAAATCTACCCGGACCAACGCGCGGGGAAACACGAGGTCACGGGTCGGACCCGATCAGCACGGGGCGTTCCGTTTCTCCACCGGGACCTCCACGACCCGCCAGGCACCGCCACGCTGGACGAGCGTGCCCTCCGCGGAGAAGAACGGCACCGGCTGCTCCGCCGGGGCGCCGTCCGCGGTCTGGTCGATGGAGCGGTTGGTCGCGCAGCTGCGCAGCCTCGCGGTGTCGCCCTGCACGCGGATGTCGCGGACGTCGAAGCGGGTGTCGCCGACCGTGGTCAGGTCGTTGTCCCTCAGGTACGCGACGTACTGGACGACGTCACTGACGGCGTCCCCCGCGGCCACCCGACCCAGCCCCGGGTCGACCCGCGCCTCGCCGTAGCTGTCCAGGCGCACCTGCCAGTAGGCGAACCACGCGTCGGCCACCGCCTCCTGGTCGGCCCCGTCGGCCTCGACCTCGCCCCGCACGACCTCGTGGCCCTCGTCGTCGAAGGGCGTGCCCGGCGCGGTGCTGCCCGGATCGCCGCCGGACGAGGCGCCGGGCGAGGCGCCGGGCGAGGCGCCGGGCGTGGACGAGGCCCCGGCCGAGCTGTCGGCGCCCGGCTCCAGGGGACCCTCGGGGGCCTCACCGCAGCCGGCCAGCGCGAGCAGCAGCACGGCCGCCGGCACGACCGTCATCGGCGTACGACGCATGGGACCCCCGAGCAGGAGACGTGGCTGGACGGGGGAGAGCCTAGCGAGGTGCGACGGCGGTGAACCGGAAGACGAACCCCGGAGTGAGCATGCTGTTGCGGGCGCGCAGGCTGGTCTCGTCGAAGCACCCCTCGTCGCCGGGCAGGAACCGGCCGCTGAAGCGGACGCGGTCACCGTCCTGCAGGTCGGCGATCTCGGTGAACGCCGGCGTGCCGGGCCGGATCACGCTGCGCTCGTCCTCGCCGGCGAGCAGGGGGTTGCTGGTGCGCAGCTCGGCGTCCTCGCCCACCCGCACCGTGATCATCCCGTCCTCGCCGCCGAGCGTGGTGTCGATGTCGCTCAACGTGCCCTCCCAGTCGCGCACCGGCGCGTCCCCGAGCAGGGCGCAGATCACCCGGCGCCGCTCGCGGCGGGCCTCCACGACCGTCACCTCGTTGCCCTCACGGACCCGCTCGGCCCCGTGGGCGACGGCCGCGAGGAAGCGCTGCTGCTGGACCGGCAGCGCGTCCGCGGGCGCGGAGATCCAGCGGACCAGCGCCCCCACCAGCGCGAGCACCAGCACGGCCGCGGCCATCGCCAGCCACCACGGGCGCCTGCTCGGCCGGCGCAGGGGGGTCACCTCCAGCTCGTCGCGCGTGACCAGCCGGTCGTTGAGGAGCACGTGACCGGCCGGGATCCGGCGGGTGTCGTCCTCCGACGGAGGTTCGCTCATGGACCGCAGTATTCCGGGTGGGCGGAGGCCCGTCCGGCAGCGGGATCAGGACGTTCCGGACGAGTTGCGGTCGTCGTCGTACGCCGCCACCAGCCGGTCGGCGGCCACGGGTGCGGTGAGCCGGCCCGCCAGCAGCTCGCGGCGCACCTCGTCGCGGATCGCCGTCACCCCCGGCGAGCGACGCAGCCGGTCGGCCAGCTCGTCACGGACCAGGGCCCAGGTGAAGTCGAGCTGCTGCTCGGCGCGCTTGTCGGCCAGGCCCTGCTCCCCCAGCGAGTCACGGTGCTGCAGCACCCGCTGCCACACCTCGTCGACCCCGGTGCCGTGCAGTCCGGAGCAGGTGAGCACGGGGGGCACCCAGCCCTCGCCCGCGGAGTGCACCAGCCGCAGCGCGCCGGCCAGCTCCTTGGCCGCCGACTCCGCCTCCGCCCCGCGGTCGCCGTCGGCCTTGTTGACCGCGATCACGTCGGCGATCTCCAGGATGCCCTTCTTGATGCCCTGGAGCTGGTCACCGGTGCGGGCCAGGGTGAGGAACACGAAGGTGTCCACCATGCCCGCGACGGTCACCTCGGACTGCCCGACGCCGACGGTCTCGACCAGGACGACGTCGTAGCCGGCCGCCTCCAGCACGACCATCGCCTGCGTGGTCGCCCGGGCGACCCCACCCAGGGTCCCCGCGGTCGGCGAGGGCCGGATGTAGGCGTCGGGGTCGGCCGCCAGGTCCGCCATCCGGGTCTTGTCGCCCAGCACGGACCCGCCGGTGCGGACCGACGACGGGTCGACCGCCAGCACGCCCACCCGGCTGCCCCCGGCGGTCAGATGGGTGCCCAGCGCCTCGATGAAGGTGGACTTGCCGACTCCGGGGACCCCGGAGATGCCCACCCGCACACAGCCCAGGCCGCTGGAGGTGAGCTCGGTGAGCAGCTCGCGCGCGGCCACGCGGTGGTCGGGCCGTCCGGACTCGACCAGGGTGATCGCCCGGGCGACCGCCGACCTGCGTCCGGCCCGGACACCCTCGACGAGGGTGGCGACGTCCACGCCGGTCGAGCCCGTCCCGCCGGTCGAGCCCGTCGAGCCGGTCGAGCCGGTCGAGCCCGTCCCGCCGGTCGAGCCCGTCGAGACCGAGCTCATCCGCCGTCCGGGTGCCCGAGCTGCGCGGCGAGCTTGTCCAGCAGGTCGAGCGCGGCCTCCGCGATCACGGTGCCGGGCGGGAAGACGGCGGCGGCGCCCATCTGCTCCAGGGTGGGCACGTCGTCGGGCGGGATCACCCCGCCGACCACGATCATCACGTCCTCGGCCCCCAGGTCGGAGAGGGCCTGCTTCAGCGCGGGCACCAGCGTCAGGTGACCGGCGGCCAGGGAGTTGACGCCGACGATGTGCACGTCCGCGTCGACCGCCTGCTGGGCGACCTCCTCCGGCGTGGAGAACAACGGCCCCACGTCGACGTCGAAACCCATGTCGGCGAACGCGGTGACGATGACCTTCTGACCGCGGTCGTGACCGTCCTGACCCATCTTCGCCACCAGGATCCGTGGGCGACGGCCCTCGTCCTCGGCGAACCGGTCGGTCGCCGCGAGCACCCGGTCCAGGGTCTCGCTGGCACCGGACTCCCGCTTGTACACACCCGAGATCGTACGGATCACGGCGCGGTGCCGGCCGTAGGACTTCTCCAGCGCCTCGGAGATCTCTCCCACCGTCGCCTTGGCCCGCGCCGCGTCCACCGCGAGGGCCAGCAGGTTGCCGTCGAGGGAGCCGTGCACGTGACCGTCCTCCGCGGAGCGGGTCAGGGCGTGCAGGGTGCGCTCGACCTCCTGGGGGTCGCGCTCCTCGCGCAGGCGCTCGAGCTTCGCGAGCTGCTGCTTGTAGACGCTGGCGTTGTCCACCCTGAGCACGTCGAGGGGGTCCTCGTCGGCGAGCCGGTAGGTGTTCACGCCGATCAGCTTCTGCACGCCGGAGTCGAGGCGGGCCTGGGTGCGCGCCGCGGCCTCCTCGATGCGCATCTTCGGCAGCCCCTCCTCGATGGCCTTGGCCATGCCGCCCGCGTCCTCGGCCTCGCTGATGTGGCCCCAGGCCCGCTCGGCGAGGTCGTGGGTGAGGCGCTCGACGTAGTAGGAGCCGGCCCAGGGGTCGATGATCCGGGTCGTGCCGGACTCCTGCTGCAGCAGCAGCTGGGTGTTGCGCGCGATCCGCGCGGAGAAGTCCGTGGGCAGCGCGATCGCCTCGTCGAGCGCGTTGGTGTGCAACGACTGGGTGTGGCCCTGGGTCGCGGCCATCGCCTCGATGCAGGTGCGCTGCACGTTGTTGTAGACGTCCTGCGCGGTCAGCGACCACCCCGAGGTCTGGCAGTGCGTGCGCAGCGAGAGCGACTTGGGGTTCTGCGGCTCGAACTGCGAGACCAGGCGGGCCCACAGCGCTCGGGCCGCGCGCATCTTCGCGACCTCCATGAAGAAGTTCATCCCGATGGCCCAGAAGAAGCTCAGCCGCGGGGCGAACTCGTCGATGCTCAGCCCGGCGTCCAGGCCGGCCCGGATGTACTCGACGCCGTCGGCCAAGGTGTACGCCAGCTCGAGGTCGGCCGTCGCTCCGGCCTCCTGGATGTGGTAGCCGGAGATCGAGATCGAGTTGAACCGCGGCATCTTCTGCGCGGTGTAGGCGAAGATGTCGCTGATGATCCGCATGCTGGGCTGCGGCGGGTAGATGTAGGTGTTGCGGACCATGAACTCCTTGAGGATGTCGTTCTGGATGGTCCCCGTGAGCTGCTCCGGCTGCACCCCCTGCTCCTCGGCCGCCACGATGTAGAGCGCCAGCACGGGCAGCACGGCGCCGTTCATCGTCATCGAGACCGACATCTCCTCCAGCGGGATGCCGTCGAACAGGGTGCGTGCGTCGTAGATGGAGTCGATGGCCACGCCCGCCATGCCGACGTCCCCGGTGACCCGCGGGTGGTCGGAGTCGTAGCCCCGGTGGGTGGCGAGGTCGAAGGCCACCGAGAGCCCCTTCTGCCCGGCCGCGAGGTTGCGGCGGTAGAAGGCGTTGGACTCCTCGGCGGTGGAGAAGCCGGCGTACTGCCGCACCGTCCACGGCTGGGTGGTGTACATCGTCGGGTAGGGCCCGCGCAGGTAGGGCGCCAGGCCCGGATAGGTGTCCAGGGCGTCGAGGTCGGCCAGGTGCTCCGGACCGTAGACCGGCAGCACCTCGATGCCCTCGGGCGCCTCCCACGGCTCGCCCTGCACGTCCTCCGTGGCCGTGACCTCGCCGGCGAGCGGGAGTCCGGCGAAGCTCTCCGGGATGCTCATCGCGCCTCCAGCTGCTCGCGGGTCCGGTGCAGGAACTCCAGGGCGTCCACGCCCCGGGCGCAGGTGTCGTCGACCGCCACGCCGTCGACCGGCGCACCCGCGAGGACGAGGTGGCGGGCGCCCGCCCGGCGCAGCGCGGCGACCAGCTCAGCACCCCACGCCGCGTAGTCGCGGTCGTGGCCCGCGAGGCAGACCACGGGCTGTCCGTCGTAGTGCGCGAGCACCGCGTCGACGTCGTCGTGGCGTCCCTCGTTGACCACGTCGATCCCCCCGGCGGCGAGCAGGTTGGTCGCGAACGTCGCGCGCGCGGTGTGTGCGGCGACCGTGCCCATGGTGGCCAGGAAGACCGGGGCCGCCGCCGGCTCGTCGCGCAGGCGCTCGAAGGGCTCGCCGTAGGGACGCACGGGCGGCGCCCCCTCGGCGTACGGCGCACGCTGCGGCAGCGTCTCGTGCAGGTGCGGGAACTCGGTCAGCCCGGTCAGCGCCCGCGCCCGGGTGGCGACCTGCCGGTCGCGGGTCTCGACCACCTCGTCGACGCGCGACCGGAGCGACCCGTCCGCCACGGCCGCGACCACGCCGCGCAGCTCGCCGTCGGTCGTGTCCTCGAGACGGCCGAGCTCCTGCCACGCGGCGACGGCGAGGTCGTCGGTCAGCCTCTCCACCGCGAACGCCCCGCCGGCGGGGTCGGCGACCTTGGCGACGTGGGACTCCTCGACGAGCAGTGCTGAGGTGTTGCGCGCGATCCGGCGGGCGAAGGCGTCCGGCAGCCCGAGCCGCGCATCGAAGGGCAGCACGGTGACCGCGTCCGCGCCCGCCACGCCGGCGGCGAAGGCGGCCACGCACGTGCGCAGCATGTTCACCCACGGGTCGTACCTGGTCATCATCGGCCGGGAGGTGACCGCGTGCAGCACCAGCTGGCGGCGGTCGGGCGCCACCCCGCTCAGCTCGAGCACCCGCGCCCAGAGCCGCCGGACGGCGCGCAGCTTGGCGATGGTCTCGAACTGCTCGTCGCTGGCCGCGAGCCGGAACTCGAGGAGCCCGGCGGCGTCGTCGGCACCGATGCCGGCGGCGTCCAGCGCCCGCAGGTAGCGCGCACCGAGCGCGAGGACGTACCCGAGCTCCTGGACGTCGGAGCCACCGAGGTCGTGCACCGCGGTGCCGTCGACCACCAGCGCCCGGCACCCGAGCTCGGTGGCCAGCGTCGCTGCCTCCGCGACCACCTCGTCCGTGCGGTCGTCGTCCGAGGTCGTGAGCCCACGCAGCCGGGCACCGACGGGGTCGACCCCGAGGTTCGTCCCGGCGGCGAGGGTGGCGCCCGCGGCCAGGTCGGCGAACGCGCGGGCGGCGCCGAGCGGGTCGTCCGGCGCGTCGAGCACCACTCCCGCCACGTCGAGCAGCACCCCGTCCAGGGCGGCGCCGAGGTCTGCTGCGGTCACCCCGGACGATCCGACCTGGACCCACAGCGAGGTCACGCCGTTCTCCAGGTCGGTCAGGGCCGCCGTCCGGGCGGAGGCGGGATCGGGGTCGGCCAGCAGCGCTCGCACGTCCCAACCGTCTCCCCGTGCGGGCGGCCGGACGGGCTGGGGGAGGTCCGCGACGAGGTCCGGGGTGCCGAGCGGGCTGATCGCGATCCCGTCGAGCGTGGTCGCGGACAGTGCTGCCCACACGGCGTGGTCGTCGTCGCTCTCGCCCAGGACCCGCGACTTGCGCAGCACGTCGGCCGCGGCCTTCTCCCACTCCGTCACGTCGTGGACGTGCTCGCCGGCGAGGGAGAGCGGGGTGCCGTCGCCCTGGGACCGGTCCGACGAGGCGCTCATGAGCGAAGGATATGGACACGCGCGGGTCCACGACCAGCCGGTGTGAAATAGCCCTCGCGGACGGGACCGAACCAGGACACGGACACCGAGTGACCGCAACCCGGCCCATCGCGCCGCCTTCGGGAATAGGGTCGGCACTCGGTGGCCCTGACCGGGGCCGGATCGGGGGAGCACCCGTGGTCGACGCCGCGCACGCTGACGCAGGACCCGAGGAGCCCCCTCGGGGACGTGGACCACTGGCCGACCTGCGCGCCTCCGTCGCGGCCGTGGCGCACAACCGCAACATCCGTCGGGTCCAGCTCGCCTACGTCGGCTCCTCGGTCGGTGACTGGGCGTACGGCACGGCGGTCGCCGTCTGGGCCTACGGCGAGGGCGGCGCCAAGGCCGTCGGGGTGTGGATGGCCATCCGGTTCACCCTGATGGCGATCTCCGCACCGTTCACCGCCGGCCTCGCCGACAAGATGTCGCGCAAGCTGCTGATGATCCTGATGGACCTGGCCCGGGCCTCGCTGGTGGCGGCGGCAGCCGCGTGCCTGTTCCTGGACACGCCCGCAGCACCCATCTACGTCCTCGCGACGATCACCTCGCTGCTCGGGACGCCGTTCATGGTGGCGCAACGCTCCCTGCTCCCCAGCCTCGCCGAGCGGCCGGAGGAGCTCACGGCCGCCAACGGGACCGCCAGCACCATCGAGTCGATCTCGTTCTTCGCCGGTCCCGCGCTGGCGGCGCTGCTCATCGGGGTGACCAGCATCGAGGTGGTCTTCCTCCTCAACGTCGCCACGTTCGTGTGGTCGATGCTGCTGGTGACGGGGCTCACCGTCCCCGGTGCCGCGGCGTCGGAGGACCCAGCGGTGAACGGGGCGGCGGCGGACCCCGTGGCCGACGACCCGGCCCCGAAGGAGAGCTTCCTGGCGGAGACCGCCGCCGGCTTCCGCACCATCGCCGCCGACCGGGGACTGGTCCTGGTCACCGTGGCGGCGTGCGTGCAGACGATCATCGCCGGCGCCTCCACCGTCTTCATGCTGGTGATGGCCGTCGACATCCTGGGCACCGGACCGGAGGGACTGGGCTACCTCGACGCGATGCTCGGGGTCGGCTCGATCCTCGGCGGCGTGCTGGCGATCTCCCGGGCGAGCCGTGGGCGCCTCGGCTCCGACCTCGCCGCGGGAGTGTTCTTGTGGTCGGCACCGCTGCTGATGGTGGCGGTCCTGCCCTCACCGCTCACCTGCTTCGCTGCCGTGGCGCTGCTCGGCCTGGGCAACCCGCTGGTCGACGTCAACCTCGACACGATCATCCAGCGTCTCTCCCCCGACGCCGTGCTCGGCCGGGTCTTCGGCGCACTGGAGGCCTGCTTCATCGCCACGATGGCGCTCGGAGCCGCCGTGATGCCCTTCGTCATCGACTGGTTCGACCTCCGGCTGGCATTGTTGATCGTGGCCGGACCGGTCGTGGTGATGACCGTCGCGCTGGTCCCGGGGCTGCGCAGCCTCGAGACCAGGCTCGCCGCCCCGGCGAACCTCGCCCTGATCGAGGGGGTCGACATCTTCGCCCCGCTCGCCTCTCCGGTGGTGGAGTCCCTCGCGCGAGCCGCCTCGGAGGTGCGCTTCGCGGCCGGGGACGTCCTGGTGCGCGAGGGTGGGGAGTCGGACACGTTCTTCGTCATCGAGACCGGGCTCGTCGAGGTCACGCAGGCGGACCGGGTGCTGCGGCGCGAGGGTCCCGGCGAGTACTTCGGCGAGATCGGGCTGCTCCGGGACGTGCCGAGGACGGCGACGATCACCGCCGTCGAGGACACGGTCGTGCAGGCCATCGGCCGCACGGAGTTCCTCGACGCGGTCAGCGGGCACGGCGAGTCCCGGCGGACGGCCGAGAACGTCGCGAACCGCCGGCTCGCGATGTGACGCGATGACCGGATCGGAGCGGGCCCATCCTCCAGGACTCGTCGCGGGGCACGGTCTGGCGCTGCGCCCGCCCGGGCCCGCGGACCGGACCCGGTGGCTCGAGCTGTTCCACGACCCCGCCCAGCTGCGCTTCGGGATGCCCGCGGACCTGCCGGTCCCGCGAACCGTCGAGGACCTCGACGCCCGCGTCGACCAGGCGCGACGCGCGCACGCCGAGCAGGAGCCGGCCACGTTCGTCGTGGTCGCCGAGGACGAGCCCGGCCGGCTGCTGGGCACCGTCGGCTGGTCGCTGTTCGTGCCGAGGCTGCTGGGCGTGGCCGATGTCGGGTACTCCGTGCACCCCGACGCGCGGCGGCGCGGGGTCGCCCAGCGCGGTCTGGGCCTGCTCACCCGCTGGCTGACCTCGGCTCCGGACGGCCCCCACCTGGCCCGCGTGCAGCTCGACCACAGTGTCGAGAACCCGGTCTCGTGCCGCGTCGCGCTCGCGGCCGGTCTGGCCCGGGAGGGGATCCGCGTCGGCTTCCTGCCGCTGCGCGACGACGCGGCTCCCGGCGGGGTGCGCCGTCATGACGTGTGCCTGCACGGCGTGCTCGCGGGCGGCTGACGGCACGCCCGCGCACGGCACCGTTCACGCCGCGCTCACACCTCGGTCACCTGCGCGACACGCCTGCCCGCGACGCTCTCCCCATGCGGATCGCACTGGTGACCGAGTCGTTCCTGCCCGGCGACCTCCCGGCTGCGCGGGTGACCCGCGAGGTGGCCGGCTGCCTCGTGGAGGCGGGCCACGACGTCACGGTCTTCGCGGCCGGCCGCGGTCAGTCGAGCTTCCGGGGCGCGCGCATCTTCTGGGCGAGCCGGATGACCTCCGTGGGCGCCGTCCGCGAGGCGATGGCGCTCGCACGTCCCGACGTGTGCCACCTCCTCGAGCCTCGACGGCTGGGTCTGAAGGCGGCCGAGGCCGCCGAGCGCCTCGGCGTACCCACCCTGGTGCTGGACCCGCGCAGCTGGCGCCCGGGGGTCGACCTCGAGCACCACCACCCGGGTCTGCGCGACCAGCGCCTCCACGACCGCTGGGCCCGGGTGCACTCCCCCGACGGCGGCCGGCTGGTGGTGGGCCACGTCGGTCCGCTCACCGGGCGCAAGGTCGTCGCCCGGCTCGCGCGCGTCGCCTCGCTGCCCGGCGTCCGCCTGGTCGTCCTGGGTGACGGCCCGGGAGCCAAGCTCCTGCGCTCGGCGGGCGCCAAGGTGATCCCGCACGCGACGGGGCTCGAGCGGGCCCGCTGCCTGGCCACCTTCGACGTCCTGGTCCAGCCCCGCAGGCGAGAGGTCTACTCACCCGCCGTCCACGAGGCCCTGGCCAGCGGCGTCCCGGTGGTCGCCTTCCACGGCGGGACGGCCGCCGACGTCGTCGTCCACGAGCACAACGGACTGGCGGTGAGCACCGACCGGGGTGGCAAGACCCTGGCGCGCGCCGTCGCCCGCCTCGCCGCCAGTCCGGACCTCCGGTACACCCTGGCCGAGCGGGCCCGCGGGTCGGTCGCCGACCGCACCTGGGACGACGCGGTCGAGGAGCTCCTCGCGGTGCACTACCCGGCCGTCCTGGACCGTCCGGCCGCCGCCTCCAGGTGACCGCACCGCGCCGGGACCGGGCCACATCTCGACTCCCCCGGACACGGACACGGCACCGATCGGGGCGAAGACCGTCGCCGGCGGGGTCGGAGATCCTAGGCTCCTGGCATGGTGAGCGCACTGCGCCGCTACGTCGACGACCCGATCGCGACCTGGCGGACCGGAAGCCCGCAGAGCCAGGGGCTGACGCTGCTCGTCATCCTGGTCGGCGTGGGCCTGTGTTTCGTGGTCTCGCTGTTCGCCTACGACTTCATGCCGTTGACCGCCTACTACGTGTGGCTGCTGCTCGGCATGCTGCTCCTCCGGTTCCGCCCGCTGATCGTCTGCGTCGCAGTCACCGGCACCGCGGCGACCACCGCGGTGCTGCTCGACCCACCGATGACGGTGATCCGGCTCAGCTCCCTGGTGATCATGGCGATCTCCATGGCCCTGATCCTCTACGCCTCGAGCCGGCAGCAGAGCGGCCTGCCCGGACCGGTGAGCGAGGCGATGCTCACCGACCTGCGCGCCCGGCTCCAGTCGCAGGGCACGATCCCGCCGTTGCCCGCCGGCTGGCGCTCACAGTCGGCGATGCTGGCCGCAAGCGGCGTCGGGTACGGCGGGGACTTCCTGGTCGCCGACCTCGACGAGGAGGAGTCGAGGCTGGAGCTGATCCTCGTCGACGTGTGCGGCAAGGGCGTGGGCGCCGCCTCGCGCGCCCTGCAGTTCGGCGGTGCGCTCGGCGGCCTGATCGGCGCGCTGCCGCCCCGGGAGCTGTTCCTCGCCGCCAACGAGTTCCTGCTCCGGCAGCGCTCCGACGAGACCTTCGCCACCGCCGTGCACGTCCTGCTCGACCTGGAGACCGGCGACTACCAGCTCACCAGCGCCGGCCATCCGCCCGCGTTGGTGTGGTCGATGGCCGACGCGGAGTGGACGCTGGACCGGGCGCGCGGGACCGCGCTCGGCATCACCCGGGCCGTGGAGCTGCACACCACCACGGGGCGGCTCCGCCCGGGCGACGCGCTGCTCTTCTACACCGACGGCGTCGTGGAGACGCGCAACGCCGACCTCGACGAGGGCACCGCGTGGCTCCGGCGCGAGGCCGCGCGCGCCGTCGAGCCGGGCTTCGAGGGCGCCGCTCGCCGGATCATCAAGAAGGTCAGCCGCGGCGACGACGACCGCGCCGTCCTGATCCTGGAGCACGAGTCCACGGCGATCCGGTTCGAGACCTTCGGCAAGCGGCTGACCTCGTCGTGAGCCGCTGCGCCCGCGTGCGTGCTGTACTCGACGGATGCCGCGACTGGTCGTCCTGATCCTGCTCCTCGCCCTGGCCGGGTGCGGCTCGGGCGGCACCACGCCCGGCGAGGGTCTCCGGCTCCGGCGTCCGGGTCCGGGTCCGGCTCGGGGGACGGGGCCGGTCGCGAGTGGACGATCTGGGGCGACGGCGGGTACGGCGTCGTCCTGGCCCACGGCGCCGCCTTCGACGCCGCCAGCTGGGAGCCCCAGGCCACGGTGATCGCCGAGGCCGGGAACACGGTCGTCGCGGTCGAGGACATCAGCCCGGACGGGATCCTCGCGGCGGTCGAGGAGCTCGGCTCCCGCGGCATCGAGCGGGTGGCCCTCGTCGGGGCCAGTGCGGGCGCCGACTCCGTCCTCCGGCTCGCTGCCGAGCAGCCGGACCTCCCCGACCAGCTGATCCTGCTCTCGGCGAACACGCGCGTCGAGGGGCTGGGCCCGGAGCCGAAGCTGTTCATCGCCAGCGAGGACGAGGCGGTGGCCGAGGTGGCCGTCGAGCTGGCGGACTCCGCACCGGGCGAGGACAACGCGGTCGAGCTGCTGCCCGGCTCGGCGCACGCCCAGCACCTGTTCGACACCGAACAGGCCGACCGGGTCCTCGAGCTCGTCCTCGAGCGGCTCGCGCAGGCTTCCTGACGCCTGCCGAGCAACTCGGACGGCTCCGGCGGCTCGGGCGGCTCGTGCGGGTGGGGCGCGAGGAGTCAGACCTCGCGACGCCCGTCGTCGTCCTTGTTCCGGACCCCGATCTTGCTGCCCAGCCACACCAGCGGGTCGTACTTGCGGTCGACCACGCGCTCCTTCATCGGGATGATCGCGTTGTCGGTGATCTTGATGCCCTCCGGGCAGACCTCGGTGCAGCACTTGGTGATGTTGCACATCCCGAGGCCGGCGGCGTCCTGGGCCAGCGCACGACGGTCGTGGGTGTCGAGCGGGTGCATGTCGAGCTCGGCGTACCGCAGGAAGAACCGGGGCCCGGCGAACGCTCGCTTGTTGTCCTCGTGGTCACGCACCACGTGGCAGGTGTCCTGGCACAGGAAGCACTCGATGCACTTGCGGAACTCCTGGCCGCGCTCGACGTCGACCTGCGCCATCCGCCGCTTGCCGTCCGCGTCGCGAGGCGGTGGGGCGAACGACGGGAGCTCGGCCGCCTTCTCGTAGTTGAAGGAGACGTCGGTGACCAGGTCGCGGATCACCGGGAACGCGCGCATCGGGGTCACCGTGATCGTCTCCGCGGGGTCGAAGTCGGAGAGCCTGGTCATGCACAGCAGCCGCGGCCGGCCGTTGACCTCGGCGCTGCACGAGCCGCACTTGCCGGCCTTGCAGTTCCACCGGACCGCGAGGTCACCGGTCTGGGTCGCCTGCAGCCGGTGGATCGCGTCGAGGACCACCTCACCCTCGGAGACCTCCACGGCGTAGTCCTGGAGGTCCCCGGTGGCCTGGTTGCCCCGCCAGATGCGCATCTTCAGCGAATAACCCACGGCGCGGCTCCTAGCTGTCCTGGAAGAGGGTCTTGAGCTCGTCGGGCATGACCGCCAGCGGCTGCTCGCTGAGGTCGACGCCCGTCCCCGAGCCGTCGAGGCGCAGCACCAGGTTCGTGCGGCCCCAGTCCTCGCTGGGCATCGGGAAGTCGTCGCGGGTGTGTCCGCCGCGCGACTCCTCCCGGGCCAGCGCCGCCTTGGCGATGCACTCCGAGACCAGCAGCATGTTGCGCAGGTCGATGGCGAGGTGCCAGCCGGGGTTGAACTGGCGGTGTCCCTCCACGACGAGGTGCTCGGCACGCTCCTTGAGCCGCTGGATCTCCTTCAGCGAGGCGCTGAGCTCGTCACCGGTGCGGATGATGCCGACCAGGTCGTTCATCGTCTGCTGCAGGTCCTGCTGGATCGTGTACGGGTTCTCCCGCGCGGCCGGCTCGGCGGCCGGGTCCGGCTCGCGCTCGAAGGCGGCGAGCGCGGGGTCCTGGGCGCGGAGCACGGTCTCCGGGTCGACGTACGGACGCCGCTCGCCGAGCCCCCGGGCGTACGCCGCGGCCGCCTCCCCGGCACGTCGGCCGAAGACGAGCAGGTCGGAGAGCGAGTTGCCGCCCAGCCGGTTGGAGCCGTGCATGCCGCCGGAGCACTCCCCCACGGCGTACAGGCCGGTCACCCCCGAGAGCTCGGTGTCGGCGTCGACCTCGATGCCACCCATCACGTAGTGGCAGGTCGGCCCGATCTCCATCGGCTCCGCGGTGATGTCGACGTCGGCGAGCTCCTTGAACTGGTGGTACATGGAGGGCAGCCGCTTGCGGATGTACTCGGGGTCACGGCGCGAGGCGATGTCGAGGAAGATACCGCCGTGCGGTGAGCCACGGCCGGCCTTGATCTCGGAGTTGATCGCTCGCGCCACCTCGTCGCGCGGCAGCAGCTCGGGCGGGCGCCGGTTGTTGGCCTTGTCGTCGTACCAGCGGTCCGCCTCCTCCTCGCTGTCGGCGGTCTCGCCCTTGAAGTACTCCGGGATGTAGTCGAACATGAACCGCTTGCCCTCGGAGTTGCGCAGGATCCCCCCGTCGCCACGGACCGACTCGGTGACCAGCAGTCCCTTGACCGAGGGCGGCCAGACCATCCCGGTGGGATGGAACTGCACGAACTCCATGTTGATCAGCGACGCGCCGGCGCGCAGCGCGAGCGCGTGGCCGTCCCCGGTGTACTCCCAGGAGTTCGAGGTGACCTTGAAGCTCTTGCCGATGCCGCCGGTCGCCAGGATCACCGTCGGGGCCTCGAAGACCACGAACCGGCCGCTCTCCCGCCAGTAGCCGAACGCGCCGGAGATGGGCGCCGGGTCGGACCCGGCCGAGGTGTCCTTGAGCAGCTCGGTGACCGTGCACTCCATGAACACGTCGATGCCCAGGGCGACGGCGCGCTGCTGGAGGGTGCGGATCATCTCCAGCCCGGTGCGGTCGCCGACGTGGGCGAGCCGGGCGTAGCGGTGGCCGCCGAAGTCGCGCTGGGAGATCAGGCCGTCCTCGGTGCGGTCGAACAGAGCCCCCCAGTCCTCGAGCTCCTGGACCCGCTCGGGGGCCTCCTGGGCGTGCAGCTGGGCCATCCGCCAGTTGTTCAGCATCTTCCCGCCGCGCATCGTGTCGCGGAAGTGCACCTGCCAGTTGTCCTCGGGCCAGCGGTTGCCCATGGCGGCGGCGATGCCGCCCTCCGCCATCACCGTGTGCGCCTTGCCCAGCAGGGACTTGCACACGATCGCGGTGCGGGCACCGGCCTCGTGGGCGGCGATCGCGGCACGCAGCCCCGCTCCACCGGCTCCGATCACCACGACGTCGTGGGTGTGCCGCTCGAAGCCGTGCACCCCGGCCGCCTCCTCCGGCGACATCCGGTTGCCGGTCATGGGGTGGCGGTCACCGCCGGCCTTCCCCGGGAGCCAGCTGCGCAGGTCGGGCATCAGAAGAACCTCACGTCGGTGATGGTGCCGGTGGCCAGGAGCAGGACGTAGAGGTCGGCGGCTGCCACCGAGAACAACGAGAGCCAGGCGTAGAGGGCGTGGCGGGAGTTCAGCCGCGAGACCAGCGTCCAGGCGCGGTAGCGCACCGGGTGCTTGCTGAAGTGGCGCAGCCGTCCGCCCACGGCGTGCCGGCAGGAGTGGCAGGACAGGGTGTAGAGCCAGATGAACACGATGTTGGCGATGAACACGAGCGAGCCGAGGCCCATGTGGCCCCACTCCCCCTCGGCGTTGCGGAAGGTCAGCACCGTGTCGAAGGTCAGGATCAGCGCGACCACCACGGCGGCGTACCAGAACCACCGGTGCAGGTTGTTCAGGATCAACGGCAGCCGGGTCTCCCCGCTGTAGGACTGGTGCGGCTCGGCGACGGCGCACGCGGGCGGGCTCAACCAGAACGAGCGGTAGTAGGCCTTGCGGTAGTAGTAGCAGGTCATCCGGAAGCCCAGCGGGAAGATCAGGATGATCAGCGCCGCGGAGAGCGGGAAGCCGGCGAACGGCTGGCCGAAGTCCGAGGACCCCTCGACGCAGTCACCGAGGCACGGGGAGTAGAACGGCGAGAGGTACGGCGTGGCGTAGTAGTAGGCGTCCTGGAAGGCCCGGACGGTCGCGTAGACGACGAAGGCCAGGAACACCACGAACGTGGTCAGCGGGTAGAGCCACCACCGGTCGCCGCGCAGCGTGCGCTGCCCGATCCGGGCGCGGGTCGGTCCCCGCACGCCTGCGTCGGTCCACGCCATCGTCACCTCCGAGCCAGGATGCCGGCCGAGCCGGCCGCCACTGTGATGGGGAACACTCTTGCCCGATCGGGCGGCAAAGGGAAAGGGGCGCGCGGACCGGCACCGGGCAGGCCGCTGCGGTCAGCCCAGGATCCCCGGAGGACCCCGGAGGATCACCGGACTCGTCCCGGGCCCGGGAAGCGGCCAATCTCACATCACCCGACTCCGGGTGGCGACCGAGCGGGCGATACCGTGCAAGGTGTGGCAACCGTTACCCCGAGCCTGGCCAAGAACCCCAGGTCCACGCGCTCGACCATCGCGCTGAAGCTGCTCATGGCGGTCAGCGGCATCGTCTTCATCGGGTTCGTGCTCGCACACATGTACGGCAACCTCAAGGCCTTCTCCGGCCACGACGCCTACAACGAGTACGCCGAGCACCTGCGCACCTTCGGCGAGCCGATGCTGCCCTACAGCGGCATGCTGTGGATCCTGCGCACGGCGCTGATCCTCTCCCTGGTGGTGCACGTGGGCAGCGCGGTGGCGCTGTGGCGCCGGGCCAGGGCCGCCCGCACGCACCGCTACGTGATGAAGAAGAACAAGCACTCGACCTACGCCTCGCACCTGATGCGCTGGGGCGGGGTGACGCTGCTGGTCTTCATCGTGTGGCACCTGCTGAACTTCACGATCGGCAAGGTCAACGTCACCGGCGGCCCGACCAACGACCCCTACGACCTGCTGGTCGACTCGTTCTCGGTGTGGTGGCTCACCCTGATCTACCTGGTCGCGATGGCCATGCTCGGCGCCCACCTGCACCACGGCATCTGGAGCTCGATGCAGACGCTGGGCTTCACCAACAGCGTCCGGCAGCGCGCCGTGGCCAAGCAGACCGGCCTGGTCCTGGCGCTGGTGATCACCATCGGGTTCTCGCTCGTCCCGGTCTTCGTCCTCCTCGGCGTCATCCAGTAAGGGGTCAGCACTTCATGACGGACATGCCCGACACCACCCTGACCAGCGACCCGTCGCACCACGAGGACGCCCAGGAGACCGACGACGCCGCCGGCTACTACACGCCCGGTGAGCCGATCGCGGACGCCAAGGCCCCCGGCGGCCCGATCGACGAGCGCTGGGACACCCGACAGTTCGAGGCCCGGATCGCCAACCCGGCCAACCGGCGCCGGCTGTCGATCATCGTGGTCGGCACCGGCCTGGCCGGCGCCTCCGCCGCGGCGACGCTGGGTGAGGCGGGCTACGTGGTGAAGTCGTTCTGCTACCAGGACTCCCCGCGCCGGGCCCACTCCATCGCCGCCCAGGGCGGGATCAACGCCGCCAAGAACTACAAGGGCGACGGCGACTCGGTCTACCGGCTCTTCTACGACACGATCAAGGGCGGCGACTACCGCTCGCGGGAGTCCAACGTCTACCGGCTCGCCCAGGTCAGCCGGAACATCATCGACCAGTGCGTCGCGCAGGGCGTCCCCTTCGCCCGCGAGTACGGCGGCCTGCTGGACAACCGCTCCTTCGGCGGCGTGCAGGTCTCGCGGACCTTCTACGCACGCGGGCAGACCGGCCAGCAGCTGCTGATCGGCGCCTACCAGGCCCTGGAGCGCCAGGTGGCGGCCGGCACGGTGAAGACCTACACCCGCCACGAGATGGTCGAGCTGATCGTCGTCGACGGTCGCGCCCGCGGGATCATCGTCCGCGACATGGTCACCGGCGAGCTGGAGACCTACTTCGCCGACGTCGTCGTGCTCGCCAGCGGCGGCTACGGCAACGTGTTCTTCCTCTCCACCAACGCCATGGGCTGCAACGTCACCGCGACCTGGCGCGCCCACCGCAAGGGCGCCTACATGGCCAACCCCTGCTACACCCAGATCCACCCCACCTGCATCCCGGTGTCGGGAGCCCACCAGTCCAAGCTCACCTTGATGAGCGAGTCGCTGCGCAACGACGGACGCATCTGGGTGCCCAAGGACGCGAAGGACGCCGACAAGGACCCGCGGGACATCGCCGAGGAGGACCGCGACTACTACCTGGAGCGGATCTACCCGTCCTTCGGCAACCTGGTCCCCCGCGACATCGCCTCGCGCCAGGCCAAGAACATGTGCGACGAGGGCCGCGGCGTCGGCCCCGAGGTCGAGGGAGTGCGGCGCGGGGTCTACCTCGACTTCGCCGAGGCCATCGGCCGCCTCGGCCGCAAGGCGATCGAGGACAAGTACGGCAACCTCTTCGACATGTACGAGCGGATCACCGGGGAGGACCCCTACGAGGTCCCGATGCGCATCTACCCGGCCGTGCACTACGTGATGGGCGGGCTCTGGGTCGACTACGACCTCCAGTCCACGATCCCGGGCCTGTTCGTGACCGGGGAGGCGAACTTCTCCGACCACGGCGCCAACCGCCTCGGGGCCTCGGCGCTGATGCAGGGCCTGGCCGACGGCTACTTCGTGCTGTCGAACACCATCCGCGACTACCTCGCCGACGGTCCCTTCGACAAGGTCCCCGAGGACCACCCGGCCGTGGCCGAGGCCCAGCAGTCGGTGCAGTCGCGCATCGACCACTTCATCAACAACAACGGCACCCGCAGCGTCGACTCCTACCACCGCGAGCTCGGCAACATCATGTGGGAGTACTGCGGCATGGAGCGCACCGAGGACGGGCTGCGGAAGGCGATCGACCTGATCCGGGGCCTGCGCGACGACTTCTGGCGCAACGTCAAGGTGCTCGGGTCGGCCGACAGCCTGAACCAGTCGCTGGAGCGGGCCGGCCGGGTCGCCGACTTCTTCGAGCTCGGTGAGCTGATGTGCATCGACGCCCTCAACCGGCGCGAGTCGTGCGGCGGCCACTTCCGGGCCGAGTCCCAGACCGAGGACGGCGAGGCCCTGCGCCACGACGACCAGTACGCCTACGTGGCCGCCTGGGAGTGGGCCGGCGAGGGCGAGAAGCCCGTGCTGCACAAGGAGCACCTGGTCTACGAGGCCGTCGAGATGAAGCAGCGGAGCTACAAGTGACCCACCGAACCACGCGAGGACGCGCGTCGCTCACCCCGAGCACGCCGTCGAGGGGACCCCGATGAACCTGACCCTGAAGATCTGGCGCCAGCCCGACTCGGCCACCGAGGGTGCCATGCACACCTACGAGGTCACCGACATCTCCGAGGACATGTCCTTCCTCGAGATGCTCGACGTGCTCAACGAGCGGCTCAACGACGAGGGCGAGGAGCCGATCGCCTTCGACAGCGACTGCCGCGAGGGCATCTGCGGCATGTGCGGGCTGATGATCAACGGCGAGGCCCACGGCCCCGAGGTGACCACGACCTGCCAGCTGCACATGCGCACCTTCACCGACGGCGAGACGATCACGATCGAGCCCTGGCGAGCGGACCCGTTCCCGGTGCTCAAGGACCTGTGCGTGGACCGGCGGGCCTTCGACCGGATCATCAGCCAGGGCGGCTACATCTCGGTGAACACCGGCGCGGCGCCGGACGCCCACGCCACCCCGGTGCCCAAGGACAACGCCGACCGCGCCTTCGACGTCGCCACCTGCATCGGCTGCGGGGCCTGTGTCGCGGCCTGCCCCAACGGCTCGGCCTCGCTGTTCCTCGGGGCGAAGATCACCCACCTCGGCCAGCTCCCGCAGGGACAGGCCGAGCGGGACAGCCGGGTGGTCAACATGGTCGCCCAGCACGACCACGAGGGCTTCGGGGGCTGCACCAACATCGGGGAGTGCACCGCCGCCTGCCCCAAGGAGATCCCGCTCGACGTCATCTCCCAGCTCAACCAGGACCTGCGCCGCGCGATCCGGCACGGCTTCTGACCGCACCCGCGTCACTGCCCGACCGGAAGTCCGTACTAACGGTCTATTTCGGGCATATGCTCCGGTGTCATGGAACGCACCCGGCCTGCCCGCCTGTGGGCGGCGACGGGTGTCGCCGGCGCCCTCCTCGTCACCGCGACCGGAGCGACGTCGCCGACGACAGACCCGGTCCGTCCCTTCGCTGACGGTCACCGGGACGGGGTGAGCGCCTCCGCCGAGGTGCTCGGTGGCGCCGCGGCTCGCACCGCCCCCCGGCGGACGACGCCGCGCTGGTCGGGGTCGGTGGACGTACGCCGGCGGTCCGCGGTCGAGGCGGCCTACCGGCGCGGGTACGCCGCCGGGCTCGACGTCCCCACCGGCTGGAGCGGCAGCCACGCCGGCTGCCGTCCCGGCACGGTGTCGGCCGCCTCACGCGCGGCCACGCTCCGGGCGCTCAACTTCGCTCGGTCGATGTCCGGCCTGGCGCCCGTGCGGTTCTCCACGACGCTGGACGCGCGCGCCCAGCGCACCGCCCTGATGATGTCGGCCAACCGCGCGCTGAGCCACGACCCGCCCCGCGGATGGCGCTGCCGGACCGCCGCCGGTGCGGCCAACGCCGGCCGGTCCAACCTCGCGCTCAGCTACCCCTCGATCACCTCGGCCGGCGCGATCGGCCTCTACCTGCGCGAGCCCGGCTCGGGCAACGCGGCCGTGGGCCACCGCCGCTGGCTGCTCAACCCGTTCGCCACCACGATGGGCAACGGCTCCACCTCGACCGCGAACGCCATCACCGTCATCGGGCCGACCTCGGCGCGACGTCCCAACCCGGCGTGGGTCTCCTGGCCGACGGCCGGCTGGTTCCCGCGTCCGCTCGAGCCGGGGGGCCGCTGGTCGCTCTCGGCCGGCAACTCCCGGACCGACTTCGCTCGCGCCACGGTCCGCGTCCACCGCAACGGCACGGCGGTGCGCGTCACGAAGCTCCGGGTGCGCCCCGGGTACGCGCAGCCGACCCTGGTCTGGCAGCTCCCGGCCGCGCAGGCGAAGTCGGGCACCTACCGGGTGGTGGTGCGCGGCGTACGCCGGGCCGGGAGCGCGAAGCCGTTCGGCCGCACCTACACGGTGCGGATGTTCACCCCGGCGGGCTGAGCGGCCGCGGCCCGACGGACCCGACGGACCCGAGGGCGAACGCGCGCGCGGGCTGCCACCCGGACTCGCTGTCGTGGAGGTACATCCACATCTCGTGCACGTCGAAGGCCGCCTCGAACCGCTCGAGCTCGACGAACGCCTGCTCCAGCGCCGACTCCGGGAGGTGGTGGGCGACGGTGACGTGGGGGTGGAACGGGAACTCGCGCTCGATGGCCAGCGGGCCGCGCAGCACGCTCGCCGCGAGCTGCTCGCACTGGCTGATCCCCTGGACCACCCCGACGAACACCACCGGCGAGGTCGGCCGGAAGGTGCCGGTGCCCCGCAGGTGCACCCGGAACGGCTCGAGGCCCCGGGCGACCTCGGCCAGGTGGTCCTCGACGTCGTCCAGGTCGTCCTGGTCCACCTCGTGGGGCGGCAGCAGCGTGATGTGGGTGGGGATGTGCCGGGCGGCCTCGTCCCCCATCGCGATCCGGTACTGCTGCAGCGTGGAGCCCCACGGCTCGGGCACCGCCAGGGAGACTCCGATGGTGGGCACGGCGCACACCTTAGTTCGTCGCGGCCCGACCGGCTCCGTGGGCCGGACGGATCAGTCCGACCCGGTCGTAGACGTCGGCGAGGGTCCGGGCGGCGACCGCCCGGGCCTTCTCGGCTCCTCGCAGGAGCACCTGGTCCAGCTCCGCGCGGTCGTCGAGCAGCTCGAGCGTGCGCTCCCGGAAGGGGGTCACGAACTCCACCACGACCTCGGCGAGGTCACCCTTGAGGTCGCCGTAGCCGCGCCCGGCGTACTGGTCCTCGAGCTCGGGGACCGTGCGCCCGGTGAGCTCGGAGTAGATGGTGAGCAGGTTGGAGACGCCGGGCTTGCCCTCGGGGTCGAAGCGCACCTCGGTGCCGGAGTCCGTCACCGCGGACCGGATCTTCTTCGCCGACACCCGGGGGTCGTCGAGCAGCTCGATGATGCCCGAGGGGCTGGAGGCCGACTTGGACATCTTCGCCGTGGGGTTCTGCAGGTCCAGGATGCGGCCGGTCGTCTTGAGGATGTGCGGCTCGGGCAGCGGGAAGGTCTTCTTGTAGCGGTGGTTGAAGCGCTGCGCCAGGTCCCTGGTCAGCTCGAGGTGCTGACGCTGGTCCTCGCCCACCGGCACGAAGGCGGGCCGGTAGAGCAGGATGTCCGAGGCCTGCAGGATCGGGTAGGTGAACAGACCGACGGAGGCCTGGCTCTCGCCGCCCTTCGCGGACTTGTCCTTGAACTGGGTCATCCGGCGGGCCTCGCCGAAGCCGGTGATGCACTGCAGCACCCAGCCGAGCTGGGTGTGCTCGGCCACGTGGGACTGCAGGAACACCGCGGAGCGGTCGGGGTCGACGCCCATCGCGATCAGCTGCGCAGCACACCGCACGAACCGCTCCCGCAGCACCTTCGGGTCCTGCTCGACGGTGAGGGCGTGGAGGTCGGCGATGAAGAAGAACGGCTCGTGCTCCTCCTGCAGGGAGACCCACTGCCGCAGCGCCCCGAGGTAGTTGCCGAAGTGGAAGGAGTCGCTGGTCGGCTGGATGCCCGAGAGCACGCGCGGGCGCGCTGGACCGGCAGCCGGGGTCTGGTGGGACATGATGGACAGTGTTCCAGCAGGCACGGGCCGTCCCCCGGACGGGCCACGAGACGGGCCGCGCGGCGGGCGCGGGGACGGGGAGCGGCATGACGTCGGGACTCGGCAGCGTCCCCACCCTCACCGACGGGGTCGTCTCCCTGCGTGCCCCCAGCGACGACGACATCGACGGCGCCGTCGAGCAGGGCCAGGACGAGCTCACCGTGGCGTGGACGTCGGTGCCGGTCCCCTACGCCCGCGACGACGCGAAGACCTACCTGCGCCACGTCCTGCCCGACGGGTGGGCGAGCGACCGGGAGTGGGGGTTCGTCGTCGAGTCGGCCGACGAGTCCGGGACGCCGCGCTTCTGCGGGACGATCTCGCTGCGCAACCGGGGCGGGGGGCGTGCGGAGATCGCGTACGGCGCGCATCCGTGGGCACGCGGCCGCGGCGTCATGGAGCGCTCGTTGCGCCTGCTGCTCGCATGGGGGTTCGCCGAGCGGGACGTGCGCTCTGTGGTCTGGCTGGCCCGGCGCGGCAACTGGCCCTCGCGCCGGCTCGCGTGGCGCCTCGGTTTCACCTACGAGGGGGTCGTGCGTGACGCGCTGAGCGACCGTGACGGGCCCGTCGACGCCTGGGTGGGCACCCTGCGTCGCGGCGAGGAGCTCTCGCCCCGCACCCCGTGGCTGGACTCCCCCGTGCTGGTCGGGCCCTCGGTGCGGTTGCGGCGCTTGGAGCAGCGCGACCTGCCCCGCATCGTCGAGACCCGCGCGGACCGCGAGACGCAGTACTGGCTGCAGGGCGTGCGCGACTCGGCGCCGCACACGCTGGAGTCGAACGCCTCCTTCGTGGAGGAGCGTCTGGAGGACGCGGCCGCCGGACGGGCGCTGCACTGGGCGGTGACCGACCCCCGCACGGACCGCTACGTGGGCCAGGTGTCGCTGTTCGGGTACCAGCACCGGCGCGAGGCCGAGCTGGCCTACTGGGCGCACCCGCACTGGCGCCGCCGGGGCTGGACGACCGAGGCCTGCCAGCTGGTGGTCCGGCACTGCTTCATCGACAGCGAGGACGGCGGTCTGGGGCTGCGCCGGCTCACCGCCGACGCCTGTGCCACCAACGAGGGCTCCATGCGGGTGCTCGAGCGGGCCGGGTTCCTCCGCGTCGGCCGCACGCGCCGCAGCACCCTGCGCGGCGACGGGACCTGGATGGACACCCACATCTACGACCAGCTCGTCACCGACCGTGACCGGAGCCGGTGGTGACGACGACTCGGCCGTCGCTGGGGGCGTGACCCCGGCACGTCTCAGGGCGCGTCCTCGGGGCGTGACTCAGGCGGTACGCCGGTGCAGGGTCGCCGAGAGCAGCAGCACGCCCAGCCCGACGAAGGCCAGGCCGGCTCCCACCCAGCTCGCCGAGACGTAGCCGAAGCCGGCCGCCACCACGACGCCGCCGAGCCACGCGCCGAGCGCGTTGGCCACGTTGAGCGAGGCGTGGTTCATCGCGGCGCCGATCGTCTGCGCCGGGCCCGCGACCTGCATCAGCCGCATCTGCAGGCCGACCACGAGGACCGAGCCGAAGACGGTCAGCGCGAACGCGGTGACCAGGCCGGGCACGAACCACTGCGAGGTGACCGTGAACGCGACCAGGCTCAGTCCCATCAGCGCCGACCCGACCAGCATCGAGCGGAACACCGACCAGTCGGCGAGCCGGCCCGCGAGCGGCGTACCGACCACCATGCCGAGGCCGAAGGCGAGCAGGTAGAGCGGCACCCGGGACTCGGCCAGTCCGGCCACGTCGGTGACCGTCGGGGCGATGTAGGTGTAGACGGCGAACATGCCGCCGAACCCGATCGCCCCTGCCAGCAGGGTCAGCAGCACCTGCGGGTCCTTGAACGCGCGCAGCTCGGTGCGCCCGGTGGCCGTCCGGTCGGCCGCCACGGCCGGCACCAGCCACAGCACGGCGAGGGCGGTCAGCAGGGCGAGCACCGAGACCAGCCAGTAGGCCGAGCGCCAGCCGGCGGTCTGGCCGAGCCAGGTGGCTGCCGGGACCCCCGCCACGTTGGCGACCGCCAGCCCGAGCATCACCCGGCTGACCGCGCGCCCGCGACGGGAGGGGGCCACCAGGTCGGCGGCCATCAGCGAGGCGACGCCGAAGTACGCGCCGTGGGGCAGCCCGGAGACGAAGCGGGCGAGGAAGAGCGAGGTGTAGTCGACGGCCAGCGCGCTGAGCGCGTTGCCCGCCAGGAAGACCGCCATCAGGCCGACCAGCAGCGCCCGCCGCGGCAGGCGCGCGCCGAAGACGGCGATCAGCGGGGCGCCGACCACCACCCCGATCGCGTACGCCGAGATGACGTGCCCGGCCGTCGGGATCGAGACACCGACCCCGGCCGCCAGCTGCGGCAGCAGGCCCATCGAGACGAACTCGGTGGTCCCGATCGCGAAGCCGCCCAGCGCGAGCGCGAGCAGCGCCAGCCCGACGTGCCGCCCGCCCCGCGGACGGGCCTCGGGCAGCCGGGTCGCGGCGTCGGTCGTGGCACTCACCTCTCCCCCAACATCCGACGGCCGTGGTTGTTCCCCGAGCCGGATAGTCCGCGACGTTCAGCATCCGAAAGCGGCTGCCGAGGATGTCGAACGTCGCGGAGTATCCGGTCCGGGGGCTGGATCAGAGCGAGGCGAGGGCCTCGTTGAACGTGGTGGAGGGGCGCATCACCTGGGCGGCGAGGTCGGCGTCGGGGCGGTAGTAGCCGCCGATGTCGGCCGGGGAGCCCTGGACGTCGACGAGCTCCTGCGCGATCGTCTCCTCCTGCTCGGCGAGCGTGGTCGCGAGGGCGGCGAAGCGCTCGGCCAGCTCGGCGTCCTGGTCCTGGGCGGCCAGCTCCTGGGCCCAGTAGAGCGCCAGGTAGAAGTGGCTGCCGCGGTTGTCCAGGGTGCCCAGCTTGCGGCCCGGGGAGCGGTTGTCGTCGAGCCAGGTGCCGGTCGCCCGGTCCAGCGCCTCGCCGAGCACCGAGGCCTGGGCGTTGCCGGTCACCTCGCCGTACTTGCCGAAGCTCTCGGCCAGGGCCAGGAACTCGCCCAGGCTGTCCCAGCGCAGGTAGTTCTCCTTGACCAGCTGCTGCACGTGCTTGGGGGCGGAGCCGCCCGCACCGGTCTCGAACAGCCCGCCGCCGTTGATCAGCGGCACCACCGAGAGCATCTTCGCCGACGTGCCGAGCTCGAGGATCGGGAACAGGTCGGTGAGGTAGTCGCGCAGCACGTTGCCGGTCACCGAGATGGTGTCCTCCCCCTTGCGGATCCGGTCGAGGGAGACCTTGATCGCCTCGACCGGCGGCAGGATCGAGACGTCCAGGCCCTCGGTGTCGCCGACCAGCTCGCCGTCGGCGAGGTACTCCTCGACCTTGGCGATCAGCCGGGCGTCGTGGGCCCGGCTCTCGTCGAGCCAGAAGATCGCCGGGTCGCCGGTGGCGCGGGCGCGGGTCACGGCCAGCTTGACCCAGTCGCGGATCGGCACGTCCTTGGTCTGGCAGGCGCGCCAGATGTCGCCGGGCCCGACCTGGTGCTCCATGAGCACCGTGTCGCCCTGGAGGACCCGCACGGTGCCGGCCTCGGCGATCTCGAAGGTCTTGTCGTGGCTGCCGTACTCCTCGGCCGCGCGCGCCATCAGCCCGACGTTGGGCACCGAGCCCATCGTGGCGGGGTCGAAGGCGCCGTGCTCGCGGCAGTCCTCGATCACCGCCTGGTAGATGCCGGCGTACGACGAGTCGGGGATCACCGCGAGGGTGTCGGCCTCCTCGCCGGCCGGTCCCCACATGTGCCCCGAGGTGCGGATCATCGCCGGCATGCTCGCGTCGACGATCACGTCACTGGGCACGTGCAGGTTGGTGATGCCCCGGTCGGAGTCGACCATGGCCAGCTCGGGACCCTCGGCCAGGCCGGCGTTCACGGCGTTCTCGATCGCCTCGCCCTGCTCACCGCCGAGCTTCTCGGCCCCGGTCAGGATGCTGGCCAGGCCGTTGCTGGGGTCCAGGCCGGCCTCGAGGAGCACGTCACCGTGCTCGGCGAAGAGCTTCGGGAAGAACGCCTGCACGGCGTGGCCGAAGATGATCGGGTCGGAGACCTTCATCATCGTCGCCTTCAGGTGCAGCGAGAACAGCACGCCCTCGTCCTTGGCCCGGGCGATCTGGGTGCGCAGGAAGTCCTGGAGCGCGGCGGTGTCCATGAAGGTGCCGTCCACGACCTCACCGGCCTCCACGGGCACCGACTCCTTGAGCACGTGGGTCTCGGAGTCGGTGACCAGCTCGATGCGCAGCTCCCCGGCCTCCTCGATCACCACGGACTGCTCGTTGGAGCGGAAGTCGTCGGCGGTCATGTGCGCGACGCTGGTGCGCGAGTCCGAGCTCCACTCCCCCATCGAGTGCGGGTGCTTGCGGGCGTAGTTCTTCACCGACTCGGGGGCCCGGCGGTCGGAGTTGCCCTCGCGCAGCACCGGGTTGACCGCACTGCCCTTGACCTTGTCGTAGCGCGCCCGGGCGTCGCGGTCGTCGTCGCTGCTCGGGTTGTCGGGGTAGTCCGGGAGGTCGAAGCCCTGCTCCTGCAGCTCGGCGATCGCCGCCTTGAGCTGCGGGATGGAGGCACTGATGTTGGGCAGCTTGACGATGTTGGCCTCGGCCGTCTTCGCCAGCTCGCCCAGCTCGGCCAGGGAGTCGGGCACCTGCTGGTCCTCGGGGAGCCGGTCGGCGAAGACCGCGAGGATCCGGCCGGCCAGCGAGATGTCGCGCGACTCGACCTCGACACCGGCCTGCGCGGCGTACGCCTCGAGGATCGGCAGGAACGAGTACGTCGCCAGCAGGGGCGCCTCGTCGGTGTGGGTGTAGATGATCTTCGACTCGGGCACGGAACGACTCCTGAGGGGCGGGACGGATATATCTTCACGTCAAGATATCGCACCGCGGTGACGCGGTGGACTCCGAGCCAGCCTGTCAGCGCCCGGTGCCCGGCACAACCGCGCGGTCGGGCCTGGCGAGCTCCTCGAGGCGCCGGGCCGAGGCCGAGGCGTGGTCGCAGGATTCAAGGCCGTCGTTCTGGGCACGGGTGGACAAGGTCGACCCGCCCGGTTCGCGACCCGCGCAGGAACCCCGCGCAGGAACCTGGCCTCCACGGTCGGACGACCTGTACATTCAAGCCCGCCCCGTAAATGTCCGCACATTTACGCCGCTGGTCGAGTCACCGAGAGGAGGTCGCTCCCGCGGTGGTCAGTCATCTCGGATCCACTGTGCTGGCCGGCACCCTCGGCTTCGCCCTGGTCGCCACCCTCGTGTGGGGTCTCACGGCACGCCGACCGGGTCTCCGTGTCCTGGCGCGCTACCTCAGCTGGGGTGCCCTCGGTTCGGCCACCGCCGTGGTCGTGGCGATGGAGTGGGCGTTGGTCGGCAACGACTTCAGCGTCCGGTACGTGGCTGAGAACAGCGCCCGAGAGGTTCCGCTCTACTTCCGCGTGACGACGTTGTGGGCGGCGCTCGAGGGGTCGCTGCTGCTGTGGATCCTGGTGCTCGCCGGGTTCGCCGTGGCCATGGCCCACCGGATCCCAGCTCGAGCGGCCGTCCTGCACCCGTGGGCGATGGCGACCGTGTCCTCGGTGCTGACGTTCTTCGTCGGTCTGGCACTCGTGGCCGGACGCGCTTTCGAGACCGTGTCCCCGGTGCCGGACAACGGCCCCGGGCCCAACCCGCTCCTGCAGGACCACCCCCTCATGGTCGTCCACCCACCGCTGCTCTACGTCGGCTACGTGGGCTTCACGATCCCCTTCGCCTACGCCGTGGCAGCCCTCGTCACCGGCGAGGTCGGCCGCAAGTGGCTCGCCGCCACCCGTTCCTGGCTGCTCGTGGCCTGGACAGCCCTGACCGTGGGCGTGTTCCTCGGGGCCTGGTGGTCCTACGAGATCCTCGGGTGGGGCGGCTACTGGGCCTGGGACCCGGTCGAGAACGCGTCGATCCTGCCGTGGTTCACCGGGACGGCGCTGCTGCACTCGGTGATGGTCCAGCAGAGGCGGTCCATCCTGCAGGCCTGGAACCTGGCGCTCGCCGCAGCGACCTTCGTCCTCGTCCTCATCGGGACGTTCATCACGCGGAGCGGCGTCATCGCAAGCGTGCACGCGTTCACCCAGTCGGCGCTCGGCCCGATCCTGCTGGGCTACATCGTCGCGGTGCTCCTGACGGTGACGGGCCTGTTCGTCTGGCGGGCCAGCCGGCTCGGTGCACGCGAGAGAATCGAGTCCGCGCTGTCGCGCGAGGCGGCGTTCCTGGTCAACAACGTGCTGTTCGTCGCGCTCGCCGTGACGGTGCTCTTCGGCACCACCTTCCCGCTCCTGATCGAGGCGGTCAGCGGGGAGCAGGTCAGCGTGGGCGCCCCCTACTTCAACCGGATGGCTGTGCCGCTGGCGCTCGGCGTCGTCGTGCTGATGGGCATCGGCCCCCTGCTCCCCTGGGGCCGGCAGGACCTGACAGCGTTCCGCCGGCTGCGGCTTCCCCTCGGCGTGGCCCTCGGCACGGTGGCCGGCCTCGGGCTGGCGGGTCTGCCGGATCCGCTCGCCCTGCTGACCTTCGGCGTGGGGGCATTCGCCCTGGCAGCCATCCTCGGCGAGGTCGTCACGGCGGTCCGCACCTCCCACGCCGTCCATGGCGGCTCCCGTCGTCGCGCCCTCACTCGAGCACTGCTCGGTCACCGCCGTCGGTTCGGTGGACTGCTCACGCACGCCGGTGTGGTCCTGGCCGCCGTGGCGGTGGCGGCGTCCTCGTCGTACGCCGTCTCGAGCGAACGGACGCTCAGGTCGGGTGAATCCCTCGAAGTGGGTGGGTACACCGCGACCCTGGCAGGGGTGACCCGTGAGCGGACTCCCCGGTTCATGCAGGTCGGTGCAGAGATGGCGCTCGCGCGGGGAGGTGCGGAACTCGGGACCTGGCGCCCTGAGCTGCGCTTCTACCCGACGATGAGTGAAGCGCTCGGGCGTCCGTCGGTCCGCTCCGGCCTCGCGGGGGATGCCTATCTCACGGTCACCTCCGTCTCGGCCGACGCATCTGCTGCCACCGTTCGGATGACGGTCACGCCGCTGATGATGTGGTTGTGGGTGGCCGGGGCGCTCATGGCGGCCGGTGCCGTCCTGGCCGGCTGGCCGACGCGGCTGCGGCGACGCCGTCCGGCATCGCCTCCCGCCGCCGACGAGCCCACCACCGAGGCTCCCCGACTGCTCGCGGCGGGCCGCCCATGATGCGCTGGTTCGCACTCCTCGCGGTGGCGACCTCGGTCGCGGCCGTGGTGTCGGTCGTGTCGGTCGGCTTCGGACGTGATCCGTCGGTGGTGTCCTCGCAGTCGGTCTCCAGGCCGGCGCCCGAGCTGGCCGGAGCCACGCTCGACGGCGGACGGTTCGACCTGGCGCAGCAGCGCGGCGAGGTGGTGCTGGTCAACGTCTGGGCCTCCTGGTGCGGGCCGTGCCGCACCGAGTACCCGGTGCTGGCCGCTGCCGCACGCGACCTCGGCCGCAGGGGTCTCGTCGTGGTGGGAGTCAACACCCAGGACACACCGACGAACGCTCGGGCCTTCCTCCGGGAGATGGGCGGGGCCGAGTACCCCAGCGTGCGCGACGACGACGGGACCCGTGCCGTCGGCTGGGGCACGTTCGGGGTGCCGGAGACCTTCGTCGTGGACCGTGCCGGCACGGTCCGTTCACGTGTGGCGGGGGAGGTGACCGCGGAGTGGATCGACCAGAACGTCGTGCCCCTGCTGGAGCGATGAGGCGCAGCCGCGCGTCCACACTCCTCGTGGTGGCCCTCCTCGCCCTGGCCACCGCAGGCCTGGTGCGTTCGGCGGGGGTGGGCGGTCGACCGTCCCCCGACGAGCGCGCCCATGCGATCGCGCAGTCCCTGCGGTGTCCGACCTGCCAGGGCCTGTCGGTCGCGGACTCCGGCTCTCCGCTGGCCACGAGCATGCGGCGGATCGTCGACGAGCGGGTCGCGGCGGGTCAGAGTGCGGACGAGGTGCGCGACTTCTTCGTCGACCGGTACGGCTCGTGGGTCCTGCTGTCTCCTCCGGCCCAAGGCGTCGGTTGGCTGGTGTGGCTGGTGCCGGTCGCGGTGCTGCTCCTGGGGCTGGTCGTCGCCGGTGTACGGATGGGCCGTCGTGTCGCCTCCCAACCGGTTCGCTGGACGGCCGTGGGTCTCACTCTCGCCGTCGCCGTGGCAGCACTGATGGCGACCAGCCTGTCCAGGCGCGGTGCCGACCAGATGGTCACCGGGACGGTCCCCCGGGCCGGCGGCGCCGAGGCGACCGCGGGCTCCCCGGACGCCGCGGCCCCGGGCGAGGAGCCCGGACAACCCGCCGGGACACGCGGTGCGCGGCTCGAGGAGCTGCGCGCGGCGGTGCAGCGGACACCCGAGGACACACGCACCAGGCTGGCGCTGGCCTCGACCGCCTTCGAGCTCGGCCGGTTCGATGTCGTCCGTGCGCAGGCCGGGGCCGTCCTGGACCGGCAGCCGAGGAACGTCGACGCACTGCTTCTCCGGGGGCTGGCCCCCTCGTCGCCCGAGGACAGCGCAGCGCGCACGTCCCTGCGACGGTTCGTCGACCTAGCCCCGCTCGAGCACCCCGGCCTCCCGCTGGCCGAGGAGATCCTCGGTGGTGAGCGATGAGTCCGCGCGACCGACTGTGGGTGGTGGCGTCGACCGTCTGCGCCGCGCTCATGGGCCTGTCCGCGTGTGCCGACGACACCCCCGGGAACGGTGTCGCCGAAGGCCCGCCAGCCTCCGAGGTCCGCATCGGACTCGTCGAGTGGGGCTTCACCAAGTCGGCTCGGGCACTGGTGGCCGCACCGTCCGTGCTGCGCGTGACCAACGCCGGCGCCACACCGCACGATCTCGAGCTCATCGCCGACGGCAGGGTCCTGGGCCGGGTCGAGAGTCTGAGGCCGGGCGAGCAACAGACCCTGGAGGCCGATCTGAGTGGAGTCGACCGGGTGACGTTTCTGTGCACGCTGCCCGGGCACGAGTCGCAGGGAATGGTCGAGCAGATCGACGTGGTCGCACCGTCCGCGACCGAACACAGCGGAGGAGACAACCCGTGACAGCAGATCCTCGGTCCACGGACGCACCGTCCCACGACCACGACGACCGGGGGCGGTCGGTCGACGACGGCTTCTCCTGGCCGCCGTCGGCGAACGCGGTGTTCCTGTTCGTGGTCGTGCTGTTCGCCCTGGGCGGGCCGCTGACGTACTACGCGGTGCTCCGATGACCGCGCCCCCACGGGAGGTCGACCGAGCGGCCGAGGACCGGGTGACCCTCCACGAGCCGGTCTCCGGAGTCGACCTCCCGCCAGACGCCGCCGCGGTCGCCCCGATCGAGAAGGAGCTCGTGCGTGCGCACGTCCTGGCCGGGCTGTTCGGGCTGCTGGCCGCCGCCGTCTTCGGGCTCGTCGTCGCCACGAAGTTCAACGCTCCGGAGTTCCTCAACACCTCGACCACGAGCTGGGGGCGGCTGCGCTTCGCCCACGTCCAGGGCATCCTCTACGCCTGGTTGATGAACGGCTTCGTGGCCTTCGCCTACTACGCCGTGCCGACGCTGTCCGGCCGCCCGGTGCTGAGCCGCAAGCTGGGCTGGTGGCTGTTCTGGGTGTGGAACATCGGAGTGGTGCTCCTCGGGTGGACGTTCGTCCTGCTCGGCTACAGCCAGTCCGTGGAGTGGGGAGAGTTCCCCCTGGTCGTCGACCTCGTCACGCTGGCCGCGTTCGTCGGGCTCGGCGTCCAGCTCGGCGCGCCGTACCTGAGGAAGCCGCGGCTACGCCTGTACGTGTCGAGCTGGTACATGACCCTGGCGTTCACGTTCACCCCCGCGGCCTTCGTCATCGGTCAGTTCTTCCCCGAGTACTTCGCGCCCGGCGCACTCGGGGCGGTGCTCTCCGGGTTGTGGATCCACGACGCCGTTGGTCTCCTCGTCACGCCGCTCACCCTCGCCATCGCCTACTACGTCATCCCGGTCGTCACCGGGCGGCCGATCTTCAGCCACTTCATGTCCCTGGTCGGCTTCTGGTCGCTGGTGTTCTTCTACCCGCTCAACGGCATCCACCACTACGTCCACTCCCCCATCCCCATGGGCGCGCAGAGGATCGCGATCATGGCCTCGGTGTTCATGGGGATCGCCGTGGTCATCGTGGTCACCAACCTGCTCGCGAGCCTGCGGGGCAGCGGGCGGCTCGCCTACCACGACGTGCCGCTGCGCTTCGTGTGGACCGGGATCGTCTTCTACCTGCTGGTCTCGCTCCAGGGTGCGTTCCAGGCGAGCATGAAGGTGCAGGAGCAGATTCACTTCACGGACTGGGTGATCGGTCACTCCCACCTGGCCATGGCGGGCTTCGCGACCTTCATCATCCTGGGAGGCATCCTGCACCTGTGGCCGCGGGTGAGCGGCCGCCGGGTGGACCAGCGTCTCAGCAACCTCTCCTACTGGACCGCCACCATCGCGCTGTGCACCATGGTCATCGATCTCACCGTCGTCGGACTGCAGCAGGCCGGCCTGTGGCTCAGCGGTGCACCGTGGATCTCGAGCGTCGTCGCCTCGGAGTCGGCGTGGCTGGTGCGCTCGATCAGCGGGAGCTTCCTCGCCGCCGCGTTCGTGCTGTTCCTGGTGGCGTTGCTGCGCTCGCCGGACCGGGACGCGACGACAGCACGGACCGAGGCGGACGGGCGGGGCGGAGCAAGGGACGCGGAAGGCGACCCGGACGATGACGAGGACAGGATCATGACCGGAGCGAGCCGATGAGTCGCCCCGTCGACGACGAGCAGCCCACCGCACCGGAGGCGGAGGCGACGGCCGAGGAGCGGAGCGAGGAGCGCGACCCGCGCTGGGTACGGCTTCTCGAGCGCACCGAGACCATCATGCTGCTCGGTGGTGTCGGGTCGCTGGTGTTCTCCTTCCTCGCCCTCGGCGTGCTGCCGCTGATCGAGCTCTCCAAGGAGGTCGACCGCAGCACGCCGGCCTCCTACCAGCCGATGACCGAGGTCGAGCGCGAAGGGTTCACCGTGTTCAAGCGTGAGGGGTGTGCCTACTGCCACACCACCTTCGTGCGCGACACGCCCGCCGACGTGCAGCGCTTCGGTCCGGCGTCGGAGGCCTGGGAGTACCAGGACCAGTACCCGCAGCAGTGGGGAACGCGCAGGATCGGTCCCGACCTCTCGCGCGAGTCCGGCAAACGGTCCGACGGATGGCAGTTCGCCCACCTGTACAACCCGCGGAGCACCGTGCCCCAGTCGATGATGCCGGGGTACCCGTGGTTGTTCGAGGAGGGAGCCGACGGGACCGTGGTGCCCGGACGCGAGGCGCAGAGCCTGGTGGCCTACCTCGACTACCTCGGTCGCGCCATGACCGAGTCCGGCACGGGCACCGGGCGGTCTCCTGCAGACACGCGTGGCGACTCCGCCCTGCCGGAACAGCCCGGCTCGGGAGACGCCGACCACTCGGATCACTCGGATCACTCCGGGCACGGGGGAGGGTGAGGAGCGAGCATGTCTGATCTGATCCTCACCATCGTCTTCTGGATGGGAGTCGTGTTCATGGTGTCCTTCGTCGTCGCGGGGCTGGTGAGCGCCCGGGTACGCCGGGTGCTGCAGCGCCCTGCGGACGACATGTTGCGCAACGACCGAGCCCGCTGGGGCGAGGACTCGTCCGCGGACGGAGACAGGCCATGAGGCGGTCGATGCTGTTCGGCCTCGTCGCCACGTTCGCGGTCGCCGCCGTGGCACTGCTGGCCGGCACGGTCCTCGGCTCACTGTCCGACGACCGGCCGCCGGCCGAGAGCAGCGAGGCGCCCGCACGGACGGGGACGGGCTCCGAACCGGTTCGGGCGCCCGAGCCGCCGGCGTACCAGGACCTGCTCGCGGAGGGTGCGAAGGTCTACGCGGCCAGCTGCTTCGTCTGCCACGGGGGCGTCGGTGACGGCAACGGGCCCGGGGCCGCCAACCTGTCGACGCCCGCACGGGACTTCACCGACGACGACTGGATGTCCTCCCAGTCCGACGGAGTCTTCTACTCCTCGATCCAGCGGGGGGTGCCCGGCACCCCGATGCCTGCCTTCGCGGGACGGCTGAGCGAGCGCCAGATCTGGGCGGTCACCGCCTACATCCGAGGCTTCTCACCGAAGGTGGAGCTGCAGACCGAGGCGGACCGGACCGAGGGCACCGATGCGCAGCGCCTTCGCGGGCGCAAGGTGTTCGAGGCCCAGTGCGCCGGCTGCCACGGTCAGCAGGGTCTCGGTGACGGCGAGGCCGCAGCGTCGTTCGACACCGCCCCCCGCAACCTGGCAGACGGGGACTGGCTGTCCGGGCGCAGTGACGACCAGCTGAGGAGCAGCATCAGTCATGGCGTCCCCGGCACCTCGATGCCCGCGTTCTACGGCGACCTCAGCGGCCCGGAGATGGACGCCGTGGTCTCCTACCTGCGTCAGCTCGGCGAGGTGCAGCAGCAGCCCAACCCGTTGGTCGGCTGGGCCGCGGACACCTATCTCGCCTACTGCGCGTCGTGTCATGGCGTGGAGGGCGACGGGGCCGGCATCGCCGCCGGACGGATCGACCCCGTCCCCCGCTCGTTCCGCAACCCCGCCTGGATGGCCGGTCAGACCGACGCCAAGCTCGAGGAGGCGGTGCGTCACGGACGTTCCGGGACCGCCATGCCGCCGTTCGGAGCGATCCTGGACGACGACGAGATCGCCCGGCTGGTCGAGTACATCCGCGCCTTCTCCGGACCGGAGGCGATCCCGGGTTCGGACTCAGCATTCCGCTACGACCCTTCGACGGTTGCCGGCGTCCCGTCGACATCCACGGATCGACCGACAAAGAGGTGATGACAGTGGACAGAAGGAAGTTCCTGATCGGCGCGCTGAGCGTTCCAGCCGGTCTCGCCCTGGCTGGCAAGAGCGCCGGTGTGCTGGGCGGTGACGCCAGCGCCTCGGCAGCCGGCGTCCTGCGGGCCAAGGACCTGCGACTTCCCCCGGGCACGCCCTACCCGCTGGTGGCGCTGCCCGGGAAGGGCCCGATGGGACAGGTGTACGACCGCCCGCCCAACTACGAGACCCCGGCCGAACGTCTCATCGGGCGGGAGAACTACCCCTACACCGACAACGAGTACTACTACGTCCGCTACCGCGAGGCCAGCGTCCTGCAGCTGACCCCGGAGAACTACCGGCTCAAGATCGGCGGTGACGCCGCTGACAACGAGATCTCGTTGTCACTCGACGAGCTCAACCGCCGCGCGAGCACGACCATGGGCGCCGTCGGCGTCTGCAGTGGCCAGGGTCGCGGCCTGCACCACCCGATGATCCCCGGGATGCCGTGGACCAAGGGTGACCTCTCGTGCGCGGAGTGGACCGGGGTGAAGCTCAACGACCTTCTCGACGAGGTCGGCGTCAAGTCGAGCGCCCTGCACGTCTCCTTCGGCGGCGGACGGGTGATCAGCCTGGCCAAGCCGCAGTACTGGCGCTCCTACATGATCGAGACCCTGCGCGAGGGCGACGCCCTGATCGCGACCAAGATGAACGGCGAGGACATCCCGTTCTGGAACGGCTACCCCGTGCGGCTCGTCGTACCGGGGACCTGGGCGCCGACCTGGACCAAGCAGGTCGTGGAGATCGACATCCGCAGCACACCGCACCCGATGGAGTGGTCCGGTCGCGAGATCACGCCCAACGAGCTCAAGGTCTTCTCCCTGATCACCACGCCGACCGACGGCACCCGGATCCCGGCTCGCCGCAAGGTCGAGCTGACCGGTGTGGCCTACGACTACGGCGCCGGGATCACCAAGGTGGAGGTCAGCCAGGACGACGGAAGAACCTGGCAGCCCGCCCGCCTCGACCGGTCGTACGGCAAGTACACGTGGCGGGTCTGGCGGGCGCAGGTCGGCTTCGAGACCCCGGGTGAGCACCGAGTGCTCTCGCGAGCGACCAACGCCGACGGCCAGGTGCAACCGCTGGAGCCGTCGCCGACAGCCATGGAGGACGGCGCGCGCAAGGACACCGCGTCGCGGATCTTCGCCGGCGTCTACGAGGTGGTCTGATGAAGGTCTCCGGCGGATGGAAGATCCCGGCGGTGGTCGGGTTGGCGTTCGCCACGTCCGTGGGCGTGTACGCGGTCACGCGGCCCGAGCCGTCACGTGTCCCGCCGGCGGTGGAGAGCGCTCGAGGGCAGTACCCGCAGGCGGAGTTCACGCTCGTGGACGGCGAGGGCAAGGGGCTGGTGCATGCCTACTGCACCGCCTGCCACTCGCTGGCGCCGATCATGCACCACGCCGGGTTCACCGCCAGCCAGTGGGAGGCGGAGGTCACCAAGATGCGCGAGGTGTACGCCGCCCCCATCGACGAGACGACGGCTGCCCAGATCACCAAGTACCTGCAGGAGCACTACGCCGCCCCGGTCGACAAGCCGCTGGGCACCAGCCGCGACGTGTGGTCCGACCCGAGCGATTGAGGACCGGCTGATGACCGACCACCGGAGCACGCGTGCGCCGGCCCGTGTGCTGGAGCTCGCGGCGGCGGGCCGTCGCTACGACAGGACCTGGGCCGTCCTGCCACTGAGCCTGACGCTCGGTGTCGGGACGGCGACCCTGGTGACGGGTCGCAACGGTTCGGGCAAGAGCACCCTGCTGCGGATGGCGGCGGGGCTCCTGCGTCCCACGACCGGGGAGCGGCACGCGAGTGGCCGCGCGCTCTACCTGCTCTCGGGCCACGGCTCGCGCTCCGCGGCGACACCGGTGAGCAACCTGACCACGGCCCTCCGGCTCTCCGGCGCCGGCGCGGCTCGGTCCTCGGCCCGCGCGCGGGAGACGCTGGAGGAGGTCGGGCTCTCGAGCGTGGCCGAGAGACCGGCGGGGACGCTGTCGTCGGGGCAGCGGGCCCGCCTCACGCTGGCCGTCGCGCTGGCCTGTCCCGTGCCGTTGGTCTGTCTCGACGAGCCGACGGCCCATGTGGACGAGGAGGGGTCCCCGGTGGTCGCGGAGGTCGTGGCGCGTCTGCGCGCCCGCGGGACGGCCCTGCTCGTCGCCTCGCACGACCCCGCCAGTGCCACGTGGTCCTTCGATGCCCGGCTCCACCTGGCGGCGGGCAGGGTCGAGCCGGACGGTGCCCCGGTGCCGGTCGGAGCGGGTCTGCGATGAGGGCCGCGACCCTGGTGGTGCGTCGGGAGCTCGCCCTCGAGAGCGTCGGACGCGACGCGTCCGCAACCGTGGTCCCGTTCATCATCGCGGGCGTGCTGATGGCCGGACTGGCCATGGGCCCGGTGCCGCGCGTGCTCGTGACCGTCGCACCCGCCGTGACCTGGTTGGTGGTCCTGTTCGCCACCCCGACCCTGGCGCGCAGCGTCGCCGCGGCGGAGCGGGACGAGGGCACCTGGGACATGCTGCGCGGCCTGGTCGGCCCGGGTGCACTGGTCGCCGGCAAGATCGGTGGCCTGTGGGTCCACCTGCTGGTGGCCTGGGGCCTCACCGCGACGCTGGTCGCGTTGATGTTCCCCGCTCCGCTGCCGGCGGCCGCTGTCCTCGCCGGACCGCTCGGAACCCTGGGGTTGGCCGCCCTGACCACCGCGTTCGGCGCTCTGCTGGTCGGCGAACGTCGACGAGCCGGGCTGCTGGCGGTGCTGCTGCTGCCGTTGTCCCTGCCCGTGTTGCTGGCCGGCTCGGCACTCGCCACCCCCGGTGGAGGGCAGACCGCGTGGCTGGCCCTGCTCGTCGGGTACGACGCGTTGATCCTGGTCGCGATCTGGGCCGTGTGCCCTACCTTGCTGGAGGAGTGAGTGAATGTGCCGATGATCGAGAAGACGACAGGCGCGGCCGCGTCGGTGACCTCGGTGCTGGCGCTGGCACTGGCCCTGGTGGTGGCGCCGAGCGACGCCTACCAGGGTGAGTCCCAGCGTCTGATGTACGTGCACGTCCCAGCAGCGTGGACCGCCTACCTCTCCTTCGCCGTGGTGGCGGGTGCCAGTGCGCTGTACCTGGTCCGCAGGGACGCGCGCCACGACCGTGTCGCGCAGGCGGCGGCGGAGCTCGGCGTCGGGCTGACCGCGCTGACGATCGTGCTGGGCAGCCTCTGGGCCCGCCCCACCTGGGGCACGTGGTGGACCTGGGACCCGAGGCTGGTCACCACGGTCGTGCTGCTGCTGGTGTACGTCGGCTACCTCGGCGTGCGCGGGCTGAGCACCGACCGGGTCGTCAACGCGCGCCGGTCGGCGCTCATCGGGGTGCTCGCGGTGGTGACCGTGCCGCTGGTGCACTTCTCGGTCGTCTGGTGGCGGACCCTGCACCAGCCTCCGAGCGTCCTTCGCCCCGGCGGGCCGGACGGTGTCGTCCCCCCGCTCATGCTGCTGGCCCTCTTCGCCGGCCTGACCGCCTTCACCCTGCTGTGGCTCTGGGTGATGCTGCGTCGCACCCGGGGTCTGCGGCGGCGAGACCACTGGGTCGGTGGCGACGAGACCCCGGCGGCATCCGCGCCGATCGTCGTCTCCGCGCACCGGAAGGAGGGGTGAGCACCATGGCCTACATGGTCGCCGGCTACTGCGTGACGATCCTGTTCTGGATCGGCGTCGTCGTCTGGGTGCGCAGGAGCGGGACGGACCCGCGATGAGGTTCCTGTCCTCGCCGCGCGCCCGCCTCGGTGTCGTCGGGGTGGCCGTCGCCGGTGTCCTCGTCCTCCTCGGGGTCAGCGGCTTCCGGGACAACCTGGTCTACTACCGCACGCCCACCGAGGTCGCGAGCGGAGCCACCGAGCCGGGCGACCGGGTCCGTCTCGGAGGAATGGTCGCCCACGGCTCGGTCTCGCGCGCGGGAGGCGTGCTGCAGTTCGTGCTCACCGACGGGGCCCGCGACGTGCGGGTCGTGTACCGCGGCACGACCTCCGGCGTCTTCCGAGAGGGGCAGGGTGCCGTCGTCGAGGGTGACTTCCGTGCCGGTCGCCGCTTCGTGGCCGACTCGGTCCTGGTCAAGCACTCCAACGAGTACGTCGCGGAGGGCGAGGGAGAGTACCGGCCGCCGAACCGCCCGTAGCACACGGCGCGAGTAGCCTCCTGTCATGGCCGGTGCGCCCCTCGAGGTCGCCAACCCCCTGGCCGAGGCTCGACAGGCGCTCGCCGGGGCGGAGTGGCGGCGCGCCGCCGACCTCTTCGAGCAGCTGGCCACCGACGACGACAGCGCGGTCGCCTGGGAGGGGCTGAGCTGGGCCTCGTGGTGGCTCGGCGACGAGCAGGCCACGCTGCACGCGCGCGAGCTGGCCTACCGACGCCACCAGGCCGAGAACGACCTGGCCCGGGCCGCTCACATGGCCGTCTGGCTGGCCGGTGACCACCTGGACTTCCGTGGCGACGACGCCGTGGCCCGTGCCTGGCTGCGCCGGGCCGGCTCGCTCCTCGAGGGGTTGCCGACCTGTGCCGAGCACGGCTGGCTGCTGGTGATGGACGCCGACCTCGTGGTCAACTCCGAGGAGGACCCCGCCGTCGCGGTGGAGCTGGCCCGCGAGGCCGTCGCGGTGGCCCGCGAGGTGGGGGACGCCGGGGTCGAGGTGGTGGCGACCGCCGTGCTCGGCACCGCCCTGGTCGGCACCGGGGCGGTCACCGAGGGGCTGCGCTGCGTCGAGCAGTCCACGGCGATGGCGGTCGGTGCGGAGTTCAGCCAGCCCGCCGCGCCCGGCTGGGCGCTGTGCCACAACGCGGCGATCTGCGCCGAGGTGGGCGACCTCGGCCAGGCCGACCAGTGGTGCCGGGAGCTGCACCGTTTCGCCAGCACCTGGCGGGCCAGGCACTTCTTCGGCATCTGCCGGCTGGCCTACGGCGGGGTGCTGACCACGCGCGGCGACTGGACCTCCGCCGAGGACGAGCTGGTCAGCGCCCGGGAGGACCTGCGCTCGACCAAGCCGGGGCTGGCCGGGCCGAGCGCGGTACGCCTCGGCGAGCTGCGCGTGCGCCAGGGGCGGCTCGAGGAGGCCCGCACCCTCTTCGAGGAGGCGCTGCCCTCGGCCGCGGCGGTGGTGGCCCTCGGCGGTCTCGATCTGCTGGGCGGCGACCCCGAGGCTGCCGCGGAGGCGGCGGAGCGGGCGCTGCGCCGGCTGCCTCCCGGCAACGTCCTCGAGCGGTTGCCGGCCCTGGAGCTGCTGGCCCGGGGGCGCGCGGCGCTGGGCGACCACGACCGCGCCCGGGCCGCCTGCAACGAGGCGGTGGCCACCACCGAGCAGCTGGGGACGCCGTACCTGCTCGGCCGTGGGCTGGCCCTGCACGCCGACGTCGCCCTGGCCGCCGACGACCCCGACGGTGCCCGCCGGGCGGCCGAGGACGCGTGCGACCTGTTCTCGACGGCGTCGGCCCCCTTCGACCGGGCGCACGCCCGGCTCACCCTGTCCCGGGCGCTGCACCGGCTGGGGCGGGAGGCACGCGCGGAGACCGAGCAGCAGGCGGCCCGTGCCGCCCTCGCCGAGCTCGGGGTCCGGGCCGACCCCCGGGTCTCCGCCGAGGGCCTGAGCACCCGCGAGCTCGACGTCCTGCGACTGGTGGCCGAGGGGCTCAGCGACGGGAGGATCGCGGAGAGCCTGTTCCTCAGCCCGCACACCGTGCACCGCCACGTGGCCAACGTGCGCACCAAGCTGGGGGTCGCCTCCCGGGCGGCGGCGGTCGCCGACGCCACCCGGCGCGGCCTGCTCTGACGCCGGCGGGTGGCCGGTCCGGGCCATCGCACCGAGATGGCCGGAACGGTCGATGCGCGGCACTGCTCGTCCGGCGTTGACTCGGCGGCATGACCAGCACGCGCACCACGACCACCGAAACCACCCGCTCCGCGACCCCGGGGTCCGCCGCCGTCGAGGAGCTCCGCTTCCGGCTGCACGGCGGCCTGCACGAGCCCGGGGACCCCGCCTACGCCGACACCTGCCGGCTGTTCAACACGATGATCGAGCGGCACCCGCGCTACGTGGCCGCCTGCCTCGGCGTCGACGACGTCGTCACGGCCCTCGCCTTCGCCCGGGAGCACGGGCTCCCCGTCGCGGTCCGGGCCGGCGGTCACTCGGTGGCCGGCATGTCGTTGTGCGACGACGGCCTCGTGCTCGACGTCCGCGGCCTCGACGACATCGAGGTCGACGTCGCCGCCCGGGTGGCACGCATCGGCGGCGGCGCCGTCTGGGCCGACGTCGACCGGGCGACCACGGCCGTGGGCCTGGCCGCCACCGGCGGGCGCGTCTCCACGACCGGGGTCGCCGGGCTCACCCTCGGCGGGGGGTCCGGGTGGCTGGAGCGCAAGCACGGCCTGGCCTGCGACAACCTGCTGGCCGCGGAGCTGGTCACCGCCGACGGCCGGATCGTGCGGGCCAGCGCGGAGGAGAACACCGAGCTGCTGTGGGCACTGCGGGGCGGCGGCGGGGCCTTCGGTGTCGTCACCGCGCTGGAGGTGGCACTGCACCCGCTGCCCGAGCAGGTGTGGGCCGGGCTGGCACTGTTCGGGGTCGACCGCGCGCGGGAGGTCGTGCGCACGTTCCGGGACCTGATGAGCGCCGCACCCGACGAGCTGTCGCTGGCGTGCGCCTTCGTCACCGCGCCCGAGGAGGACGACATCCCGGCCCCCCTGCGCGGGAAGCCCGCCGTCGCCCTGCTCGGGATGTGGGCCGGCGACCCGGCGGCGGGTGAGCAGGCGATGGCGCCGGTGCGCGCGCTGGAGCCGGACGCCGACTTCTTCGCGCCCACCGGGTACGCCGACTTCCAGTGCTCGGTCGACGATCCGCCGGGCCACCGCAACTACTGGTCGGCGGAGAACGTCGTCGACCTGCCCGATGCGGCGGTCGACGCCCTGGTCGCCCGGGCGCGGGAGCTGCCGGCCGGACCGGCACAGCTCTTCGTCGTGGCGTGGGGCGGTCAGGTGGCCCGCGTCGGGTCGGACCACTCCCCCCTCGCGGGGCGCACGAGCGGCTTCATCGTGCACCCGTTGCTGTTGTGGGACGACCCGGCCGACGACGAGCGGATGCGGGCCCTGGCGCACGGGTTCTGCTCCGACGTACGCGCGTGGAGCACCGGGGCGACGTACCCCAACTTCCTCGGGGCCGAGGGGCCGGACCGGATGGAGGCCGCGTTCGGCGACGTGGCCCGGCGCCTGGCCGAGGTGAAGGCCACCTGGGACCCGCGCGGCGTGTTCCGGACCCACCAGCGCATCGAGGAGCTCGGCTCCTGAGCCGGACGTATCAGCGCCGGGTCCGCGACCTCCTCCCCACAGTCCCCCGACCCGAACGGAGCACCGAGATGAACATGCTCACCGAGGACCTGGTCCGACTGATGACCCAGGAGCGACTGGCCGAGGCCGAACGGCTGCGGGTGCGACGCGCCGCACGACGACGTACGGCGCCGGCCCACCAGGCACCGCGTCCCCGCCGCCGGGCCCCGCTGCTGGCCCGGCTGTCCCGACGGCTGGGAGCGCCCGGGGTGCACGTACCCACCGCGGCGCCGCGCTGCTAGCGTCGGAGGGTCCCTCCGTCGCACCCAGGAGTTCTCGTGAGCCCAGCCTCCCCCGCCCCCCTCAAGGTCGCCGTCACCGGTGCCGCCGGCCAGATCGGCTACAGCCTGCTGTTCCGTCTCGCCAGCGGGGCGCTCGGCGACCGGCCCGTCGAGCTCCGCCTGCTGGAGATCACCCCGGCCCTGAAGGCTCTCGAGGGTGTGGTCATGGAGCTCGACGACTGCGCCTTCCCGACGCTGGCGGGGGTGGAGATCGGCGACGACGCGGCCACCGTGTTCGAGGGGGTCAACCTGGCGCTGCTGGTCGGCGCCAAGCCCCGTGGCCCCGGCATGGAGCGCGGCGACCTGCTGGAGGCCAACGGCGCGATCTTCACCGCGCAGGGCAAGGCGCTCAACGAGGTGGCCGCCGACGACGTCCGCATCGGCGTCACCGGCAACCCCGCCAACACCAACGCGCTGATCGCGCTGAGCAACGCCCCCGACATCCCCGCCGAGCGCTTCTCCGCGCTGACCCGCCTCGACCACAACCGGGCGATCTCCCAGCTCGCGGCGAAGACCGGCGCCCCGGTCACCGACATCACCCGGATGACCATCTGGGGCAACCACTCGGCCACCCAGTACCCCGACATCTTCCACGCCGAGATCGCCGGCAAGAACGCCGCGGAGACGGTCGGCGACCAGGCGTGGCTGGAGAACGACTTCATCCCGACCGTGGCCAAGCGTGGTGCCGCGATCATCGAGGCACGCGGGTCCTCCTCCGCCGCGTCGGCCGCGTCGGCGACCATCGACGCCGCCCACGACTGGCTCCACGGCTCCGCGGAGAACGACTGGGTCTCCATGGCCGTCGTCTCCGACGGGTCCTACGGCGTCCCCGAGGGGCTGGTCTCCTCCTTCCCGGTCACCACCCGCGACGGGGACTGGGAGATCGTGCAGGGCCTGGAGATCGACGACTTCTCCCGCGGACGCATCGACGCCTCCACCGCCGAGCTCGCCGAGGAGCGGGACGCAGTCAAGGACCTGGGCCTGATCTGAGCGGCTCGGTGACGGCGCGCGAGCCGGGTCAGGTGGGTCCGGGGTGACCGGTACGCCGGTCGTGCTCGACGTCGACACCGGCGTCGACGACGCCTGCGCGCTGCTGCTGGCCGCGTGCCACCCCGGCCTCGACCTGCGCGCGGTCACCTGTGTGGGCGGCAACGCTCCCTTGGCCGACGTGGTGCGCAACACGCTGACGGTGCTCGAGACCGCGGGACGCCGAGACGTCCCGGTTGCCGCCGGCGCAGCCCGGCCGCTCCTCGAGGAGCCCGTCGACGCGCGCCACGTGCACGGCGAGGACGGCATGGGCGACCTCGGGTGGCCCGCCTCGACGCGGGCCCCCGACCCGCGGCACGCCGTCGAGCTGCTGCGCGACGTCCTCCTCGAGGCCGTCGAGCGCGACGACCCGGTCACCCTGGTGCCCCTGGCGCCGATGACCAACGTGGCGCTGCTGCTGCGTACCCACCCCGAGGTCGCCCGCGGCCTGCGCCGGATCGTGTTCATGGGCGGCGCCGCGCAGGCGGGCAACGCCACCGCCTCGGCGGAGTTCAACGTCTTCCACGACCCGGAGGCCGCCGCGATCACGCTGGACGCGTGCGCGGACCTCGGCATCGAGCTGCTGATGTACGGCCTCGACGTCTTCTACGGCCCACGGGTCACCCGGGAGGAGGCCGACGTCCTGGTCGACACCGCACTGCGAGCCGGTGCCGGGAGCCCGGCCGAGCTCGCGGGACGGTTGATCGCCTTCCAGTGCACCCGGTTCGGCACGTCGTCGGCGACGATCGGCGACGCCGGTGCCGTCTGCGCCGTGCTCGACCCGGCCGGCCTGACCACCAGGCGGCTGCCGGTGCGCGTCGAGCTCGCCGGCAGCTGGTCGCGGGGCCGCACCATCGTCGACCGGCGCGACTGGGACGGCGACCTGGCCCACGACCCGCACGGTCGTGCCCCGGCCACCATCGAGGTCGGGCTCGAGGTCGACGGGGCCCGCTACGCCCGGCTGTGGCGCGACGCCGTGTCGGCCCCGGCCGGGGGTGCCGCATGACCGGCCGGGTCCTGGTGCTGGGGTCGCTGAACGTCGACCTGGTCACCTCGGTGGACCGGCACCCGCAGCCCGGCGAGACCGTGCTGGGCGTCGGCCTGTCCCGGCTCGCCGGTGGCAAGGGCGCCAACCAGGCGGTGGCCGCCGCCCGGGCCGGAGCCGCCGTCAGCATGGTCGGTGCCGTCGGGGACGACGCCGCCGGACGCTCCTACCTCGACCGGCTGCGCCGGCGCGGCGTCAACACCGACGCGGTCGCCGTACATCCCGGGGAGCCCACCGGCACCGCGCTGATCGTCGTCGACGCCCGCGGGGAGAACACCATCGTGGTCGCTCCCGGGGCCAACGGCCGGGTGGGCCGGGACGCCGTCTTGGCCGTCGACCACGCCGCGCCCGGTGACGTGCTGCTCGTCCAGCTCGAGGTGCCGCTCGAGACCGTGACCCGGGCGTGCACGACGGCAGCCGAGCTCGGGGTCCGGGTGGTGCTCAACGTGGCGCCGTACGCCGCCCTGCCGGCGGAGGTGCTCGCCGTGGCGGACCCGGTCGTGGCCAACGACCACGAGGCCGGGCTGCTCGCCGCGGACGGCATCTCCCCGCCCTCGCTCCTGGTCACCCGGGGTGCCGACGGCGCCGAGTGGGACGGCCTGCGGCTGCCGGCCGACGCGGCCGAGGTCGTGGACACCACCGGCGCCGGGGACGCCTTCTGCGGTGCGCTCGCAGCAGCACTCGCCGGGGGTGCGGACCGGGAGCAGGCGCTGCGTGCTGCCCTGGCGGCCGGCGCGGAGGCCGTCACCCACGAGGGCGCCCAGCCGGAGCCCACGCTCGACTGAGCCGGCGTGGTCAGCCCGGCTGGTTGGGGATCACGCCGGCCAGGACGATCAACGCCGTGCCGACGCCACCGAGCATGAGCACGTCGACCCAGCGGCTGCGCCGGACGCGCAGCATGCCGGCGCTGTGGTCGGGGATCACCAGGCGCATCAGCGCCGCGAACAGCAGCGCCAGCCCGACCAGCCCGACCCCGCGTCGCCACGGGCCCACGGCCACGACGAGCAGGCCCACGGCGCTGACCGCGACCACGACGAGGTAGATCGCGCCACCCAGGGTGGAGGGGACGCGACGCGGCTTCGCGCCCGGGCTCACCGGCAGTGCCTCACGTCGCGGCGGGCGCGAGTGCGGCCTCGGCCGCGGCCACCACGTTGGAGAGCAGCATCGCGCGGGTCATCGGACCCACCCCGCCGGGGTTGGGCGAGACCCACCCGGCCACCTCGGTGACCGACGGGTCCACGTCGCCGGCGATCCTGCCGTCCACGCGCGAGACCCCCACGTCGAGCACCGCGGCTCCCGGCTTGACCATCTCGCCGGTGATGATGCCCGGCACCCCGGCGGCGGCGACCACGATGTCGGCTCCGCGCACGTGCGCGCCGAGGTCGCGGGTGCCGGTGTGGCACAGCGTGACCGTCGCGTTCTCCGAGCGGCGGGTGAGCAGCAGCCCCAGGGGACGGCCCACGGTCACCCCGCGGCCGACCACGGTCACGTCGGCCCCGCGGATCTCCACCTCGTGGCGGCGCAGCAGCTCGACGATGCCGTACGGCGTGCACGGCAGCGGCGCGTCCTTGCCGAGGACCAGCCAGCCGAGGTTGGTCGGGTGCAGCCCGTCGGCGTCCTGGGCGGGGTCGATCTCCCCGAGCACCGCGTTCTCGTCGATGCCCTTCGGCAGGGGCAGCTGGACGATGTAGCCGGTGCAGGCCGGGTCGGCGTTGAGGCGGCGTACGGCGGCCAGCACCTCGTCCTGGGTGGCCGTGGCCGGCAGGTCCTCGCGCAGCGAGGCGATCCCGACCTCGGCGCAGTCCTTGTGCTTGCCGTTGACGTACCAGGTCGACCCCGGGTCGTCGCCCACCAGCACGGTGCCCAGACCGGGCACGACGCCCTGCTCGCGCAGCTTCGCCACACGTTCGGTCAGCTCGCCCTTGATCGCCTTGGCGGTCGCGGTCCCGTCGAGAATCTGCGCGGTCATCCTGCTCCTCGGTTCTGGCTGCTTCTCGTCCCACCGGGTCTCGACACAGCGATCACGACCTCGTTCGCCGGTCGTGCACCTGCTCACCCTGCCCACCATTGAACCCTGCGACTGCGTCGCCGGGTTCAGTGGGCGAAGTGACGGGTCCCGGTGAAGTACATCGTGACCCCGGCCCGGGTCGCGGCCTCCACGGTGAGCTCGTCGCGCACCGACCCGCCGGGCTGGACGATCGCGGAGACCCCGGCGTCGATGAGGATCTGCGGCCCGTCCTCGAAGGGGAAGAAGGCGTCCGAGGCAGCCACGGAGCCGGCCGCCCGGTCCCCCGCGCGGTCCACCGCGAGCCGGCAGGAGTCGACCCGGTTGACCTGCCCCATGCCGATGCCGACCGACGCACCGTGGCGGGCCAGCAGGATCGCGTTGGACTTGGCGGCCCGGCAGGCCCGCCACGCGAAGGCGAGGTCGGCGAGGACCTCGTCGGTGGCCGGTGTGCCCGTGGCCAGCGTCCAGGTGGACGGGTCGTCGCCCTCGGCGTCCACGGCGTCGCTGCGCTGCAGCAGCAGTCCGCCGGAGACCGGCCGGGTCTCCACCCCGGCGCCCGCAGGCGGTGCATCGCAGACCAGGATCCGCACGTTCTTCTTCGCCTGCAGCACCTCGACCGCGCCCTCGTCGTACGCCGGGGCGACGACCACCTCGGTGAACACCTCGGCGACCTGTCGGGCCATCTCCACCGAGACCGGACGGTTGACCGCGATGACCCCACCGAAGGCCGAGACCGGGTCGCACTCGTGGGCCTTGCGGTGCGCCTCGGCCACGTCGGCCCCCACGGCGATGCCGCACGGGTTGGCGTGCTTGATGATGGCGACGGCCGGCTCGTCGAAGTCGTGGGCCGCGCGCCGGGCGGCGTCGGCGTCCACGTAGTTGTTGTAGGACATCTCCTTGCCGTGCAGCTGCTCGGCCTGCGCGAGCCCCGGCACTCCGAAGCCCTGGCGGTACAGCGCCGCCGGCTGGTGGGGGTTCTCGCCGTAGCGCAGCACGGCGGCGCGGTCCCAGGTGGCGCCGATCCAGGCGGGGAACCCGGTCTCCGCCGAGGTGTCGGTGAGCACGTTGCCCATCCAGCTGGCGACGTGCACGTCGTAGGTGGCGGTGTGCACGAACGCCTCGGCCGCCAGCCGCTGACGCTGGGCGAGGGTGAAGCCCCCCTCACCGAGCGCCGCGAGCACGTCGGCGTAGCGGGAAGGAGAGGTGACGATCGCGACCGACGGGTGGTTCTTGGCGGCGGCGCGCACCATCGACGGACCGCCGATGTCGATCTGCTCGACGCACTCGTCGGGGGCTGCGCCGGAGCGGACCGTCTCGGTGAACGGGTACAGGTTGGAGACGACGAGGTCGAACGGCTCCACCCCGAGCTCGGCCAGCTCGGCCACGTGCGCGGGCAGACGGCGGTCGGCGAGGATCCCGGCGTGCACGCGTGGGTGGAGCGTCTTGACCCGCCCGTCGAGGCACTCCGGGAACCCGGTCAGCTCCTCGACCCGGACCACCGGCAGCCCGAGGTCGGCGATCAGCCTGGCCGAGCCGCCCGTGGAGACCAGCTCGACGCCGGCGTCGTGCAGCCCGTGGACCAGCTCCTCGAGACCGGACTTGTCGTAGACCGAGACCAGCGCGCGGCGGATCGCGATCCGGTCGGGCGCGGGGCCGCTGCGGGCCGTGCTGGATGGGTCGCTGGTCGGTTCGCTGCTGGGTGGGGTGCTCATCGGCCGATCCGCACCTTCCTGTCGTTGATGGCGAGGCCGTCCCGGGCGATCCGGCCGACGGTGTCGACGAGCATCTGCCGCTCGGCGACCTTGATGCGTTCGTGCAGCGTGGTCACGTCGTCGTCGTCGCGCACCGGCACGGTGGTCTGGGCGACGATCGGACCCGTGTCCACGCCGGCGTCGACGACGAACAGCGTCGCGCCGGTGACCTTGACCCCGTAGGCGAGCGCGTCGGCGGGTGCCGTCGTCCCCGGGAAGGCCGGGCACAGCGCCGGATGGGTGTTGACCACCCGTCCGGCGAACGTGCCCAGGAAGTCGGGTCCGACCAGCTTCATGAAGCCGGCCAGCACCACGAGGTCGGGCGCGTGCGCGGCCACGGCCTGTGCGAGGGCACGGTCCCAGTCGGTACGGCGCTCGAAGTCCGGCACCGCGACCGTGAACGCCGGCAGCCCGGCACGCTCGGCGCGCGCCAGCCCCTCGACGTCGCTGCGGTCCGACCCCACCGCGACCACCTGGGCGCCGTACGCCGGGTCGCGGCCGGCGTCGAGCAGCGCCTGGAGGTTGGTGCCGGCCCCCGAGACCAGGACGACGAGTCGACACACGGAACCAGCGGGCACCGGCACAGGCTACCGAGCAGCGCGGCTCAGCGGTCGGCGCGGTCCGCGGCGCGGCGGTCCGCTGCCGAGGCGAGCACTGGGACGGCGGATCCGCGGCGGCGCTGCCACCACGCGGTCACCACCCCGGCCACCAGGCCGGCCAGGCTCATCGCGGCGACGGCGGAGACCAGCACCTCGCCGAGCGGCGCGCCGATGTCGGCCATCCGGCCGGTGCCCATCGGCCCGCCGGCCAGCGCGATCGCCAGCGTGCTCAGCAGGGCGCCGCCGAGGCCGCAGCCGAAGCCGCGCAGCGCCGCGGAGTCGTAGGCGGCCACCCGGTAGGCACGCTGGGCGAGGACCGCACCGGCCAGCCCGGCCACGACCGGGACCCCCATCAGCCCGATCGTCCACTCCGGGACCGGCCCCGCCTCGGGCAGGGCGGCGAGCAGGGGGAAGGCCGGCATCGGCCCCAGGGAGACCACGGTCGGGGAGACCACCGTGCCGGTGCCGACCGCGAAGCCGGGGCCGAGCAGGTAGGCGGCGCCGAGCAGGACCGCGTTGGGCACGACCGCCAGCGTGGCCACCGTGTACATCACGTAGTCGCCGGGTGCGAGGTCGAGACCGGTCATCATCGCCGCGGCCTGGTTCAGCCCGAGCATCACCATCACCGCGACCAGGACCGCCGAGGCGAGGACGAGCAGTGCGCAGGAGGCCGCCGCGCCGTACGCGACCGAGCGCACCCAACCGGGCACCCGGGCCACCCACGCGCCCAGGCGTCCGGTGCCGGCACCGAGACCCAGCGTGCCGGCGAGACCGGCCACGAGCAGGGAGCCCAGGGTCGCCCGGCCCAGGCCGGGGGCGGCGCCGTCCTGCCCGACCACGATGCAGGTGACCACGGCAACGACCACGTAGAGACCGGCGAAGACCGTCGCCGCCGTCGCGACGCCCGCGTCGTCCACGGTCGCCGCCGAGCTCTGCCCGGCCCAGCGGGCGTAGCGGTAGGCGACCACGGTGACCAGCCCGGTCAGGGTCAGCGGCACCAGCCCGAGCGGTACGCCGCCGACGGTGAGCCCCGAGCCGTGCCCCACGAGCCAGACGTCGGCACCGACCCGCAGCGCGTCCGTGGTCTCGCCGTGGGCGCCGGCGTCGGCCAGGAACCAGCCGATCACCGCGACCGCCATGCAGGTCACCATCGTGGTCCCGGCGGCGGCCAGCGACGCGATCGCGGCGGAGACCGGCAGCGGCCGGGCGTCCGCAGGCGCTTCCTCGGCCGGGTCGCGACGCCCGAGCAGGGTCGCGACGAGACGCCGGCGACGGGTGGCCGGCCGCGTGGTCGTGCCGGCTCCCGACGTGCGGGAGTCCCGGGGGCGGCTCAGCAGATCAGTCATCGCCCTCCCATCCTCGCCGAGGAAGGGGAGGAGGTCCGTGAGGCACGCGGGTAGCCTCGACTCCGGAATGCCCACCGATGCTCACCGAGTCGTCTCCGACTTCGACGACTTCTACCTGACCAGCCGACGCCGTCTGGTGCTCTCGGCCTACGCCCTGACCGGCGACCTGGCCGCCGCCCGGCACGCGGTCGCCGACGCCTGTGTGGCCGCCCGGCACCACTGGCGCAAGGTCGGACGGCTCGAGGACCCCGAGGAGTGGGTCCGGCCCCGCGCCTGGGCCAGAGCCCAGCGCCGGCACGTCGCGCGCCTCTGGCACCGGGAGAAGGGGATCGCCCCCGAGCAGCGCGCCGTGCTCGACGCGCTGCACCACCTCCCCGACCAGCAGCGCAAGGTGCTCCTGCTGACCCACCTCGCCGCGCTCTCCGGCGCCGACATCGGCCGCGAGCTCGGCCAGACCCGAGCCCGGGTCGAGGACCTGCTGGCCCGGGCGTCGCGACGGTTCTGCGAGGAGACCGGCACCGCCCCCGACCGGATCGGGGCCGCTCTGGAGCAGCTGGCGCCGATCGCCGAGGCGGCCGCCCTGCCCGGTGCGACCGTGGTCGAGCGCGCCGGACTGCGCCGACGACGGGTCCGCTGGGTGGGCGGCACCGCCCTGCTGATCGCGCTCACCCTCCTCGGCGGGCTGTTCGTGGCCCACGACACCGGCGACCCGGGCGCGCCCGCGGCGGCGGACTCCGGCGCCGCCACGACGACCTCCGCGGCGCCCCCGGTGAGTGCCGCGATGCTGCTGAGCCTGGCGCAGGTGCGCCGGCTGGGGTCCGACGAGCCGTGGCGGCTCACCGGCACCACCGACAACACCTCCGGCACCGGCATCAACTCGGTCTGCCAGGCCACGCGGTTCGCCGACCCCGAGGGCCGCGGCACGCTGGTGCGCACCTTCGCGACGGCAGGCGACGGACCCACGCGGCGCTCGCTGGTGCAGACGGTGGAGATCTCGCGTTCGGCCACCGCGGCCGGCCAGGCGTACCGCACCACCCTCGACTGGTTCGCCGGCTGCCAGGAGGCACGCCTCCAGCTGCTCGCGACCTACCGGCTCCGCGGCCTCGGCGCGGAGGCGCAGCTGCTCAAGCTGCGCATCCCCAACGCCGTCCGCCGGACCTACGTGGCGGGACTCGCCCGCACCGGCCAGCTCACCGTCTCCGTCGTCTCCGAGACCCGCGCCGGCCGGCCCGTGCCGGTGCGGCTGATGATCGACACGCTGACCCGGGCGGTGCGCAACCTGTGCGAGTCCGACCCGGCCGGGCCGTGCCCGAGGGTCGTGCAGGCGGCTCCGGTGCTGCCCCCGCCCTCCGGCGAGGCCCCGGGCACACTCGCGGCGGCGGACCTGCCCGTGGTCGGCCGGATCAACAAGCCGTGGGTGGGCACCGACCCCGTGCCCGCCCGCCCCAACATCGCCGCCACCACCTGCGACGAGACCAACTTCGTCCGCAACGGGGCACCCCGGGCGACCACTCGCACCTTCCTGATCCCCCAGGCCCGGCTGCCCAAGCGCTTCGGGATCGCCGAGACCGTCGGCTCCTTCCGGACCAAGGCCCAGGCCAGACGGCTGGTGCGGTCGGTGGTGGGGGCCATGCGCTCGTGCGAGAAGGACGACCTCGGCGCCGCGGTCGGCAGCGAGGTCGTCGAGCCCGATGGGTACCGGGGCTCGGAGTGGGCGCTGTGGCGGCTGGACAGCGAGATCGACGACCGGGCCACCGTCGGGTACTGGATGGGCGTGGCCCGGGTGGGGCGCTACGTTGCGCAGGTGAACTTCACCCCCACCGGCGACAACGACGTCGACGAGGACACCTTCCAGGCCCTGGTCACCCGGGCCCGGGACCGCCTCTTCGAGCTGCAGGACGGCCGGTGAACGGCTTCGACCTCGCGGACGGGCTGGTCTACCTCAACGGCAACTCGCTCGGTGCGCTGCCCTCGGGCGTCGCCGACCGGATGCAGGACGTGGTCCGCCGCGAGTGGGGCGAGGGCCTGATCCGGTCCTGGAACGAGGCCCGCTGGATGGAGATCAGCCACCGGGTCGCCGAGCGGATCGCGCCGCTGATCGGCGTCTCCCCCCGGGACCTGCACCTCGGCGACAGCACCAGCGTCACCTTGTTCAAGACGACCGTGGCCGCGGCCCGGATGCGGCCGGAGCGCCGGGTGCTGGTGCTGGAGGAGTCCACCTTCCCCACCGACGGGTACATCCTCGCCGGGGTGGCCGAGCTGCTGGGCCTCGAGCTGCGCTGGTGCGACCCCGCCGACCCGCTGGCCGCGGTGGACGAGGACGTCGCGCTGCTCACCTTGACCCACGTCGACTTCCGCACCGGCGCCATGTTCGACATGGCCGCCGTCACCGCCGAGGCCCAGGCCCGCGGCGCCCTGGTGCAGTGGGACCTGTGCCACTCCGCCGGCGCGGTCCCGGTGGACCTGACCGGGGTCGGCGCCGACATGGCCGTCGGGTGCACCTACAAGTACCTCAACGGGGGGCCGGGCGCCCCGGCGTACGTCTGGGTCGCGCCGCACCACCAGGCGGCCGCCCGCCAGCCGATCACCGGCTGGATCGGCCACGCCGCACCGTTCGCGATGGCCCGCGACTACGAGCCGCTGGAGGGCATCGGCGCGTTCGCGTCGGGCACGCCGCCGGTGCTCGCGCTCTCGGCCCTGGAGACCGCCCTGGAGGCCTTCGACGGCGTCGACGTGGCCGACCTGCGCCGGCAGTCGCTGGCGCTGACCGACTTGTTCATCGAGCTGGTCGAGGAGCACCTGCCCGGTGTGTTCGAGCTGGCCACCCCGCGCGAGCACGACCGTCGCGGCAGCCAGGTCTCGCTGCGGCACGACGCGGCCTACGGTGTGGTGCAGGCCCTGATCGCCCGCGACGTCGTCGGCGACTTCCGCGCCCCCGACATCGCCCGCTTCGGCTTCGCCCCGCTCTACAACACCCTCGACGACGTCCGCACCGCCGTCGAGCGCCTCTGCCTGGTCATGGCCCGTGAGGAGCACACCGCCCCGGCGTACGCCGTGCGGAACGCGGTCACTTGAGGGACAGGGCGCGAGCCGACCCGTGAGCGGCCGGGCTCACAGCCCCTGGAGGATCTCCCGCATCAGCTCGGCGGTCTCCGAGGGGGTCTTGCCGACCTTGACGCCGGCAGCCTCGAGGGCCTCCTTCTTGGCCTGGGCGGTGCCCGAGGAGCCGGAGACGATGGCGCCGGCGTGGCCCATGGTCTTGCCCTCGGGGGCGGTGAAGCCCGCGACGTAGCCGACGACCGGCTTGGTCACGTGCTCCTTGATGTAGTCGGCCGCCCGCTCCTCGGCGTCGCCGCCGATCTCGCCGATCATCACGATCGCCTTGGTCTCGGGGTCCTCCTCGAAGGCCGCGAGGGCGTCGATGTGGGTGGTGCCGATGACCGGGTCGCCGCCGATGCCGATGGCGGTCGAGAAGCCGTGGTCGCGCAGCTCGAACATCATCTGGTAGGTCAGCGTGCCGGACTTCGAGACCAGGCCCACCGGGCCCTTGCCGGCGATCGTCGCCGGGGTGATGCCGGCCAGCGCCTCGTCGGGGGTGATGATGCCGGGGCAGTTGGGGCCGATCATCCGGGTCTGCTTGCCCTCGAGGTGGGCCCACACCTCGGCGGTGTCCTGCACGGGCACCCCCTCGGTGATCACCACGAGCAGGCCGATGCCCGCGTCGATCGCCTCGACGCACGCGTCCTTGGTGAAGGCCGGGGGCACGAAGACCACCGACACGTCGGCGCCGGTCTCGGCCATCGCCTCCTTGACGCTGCCGAAGACCGGCAGTTCCTGACCACCGAGCTCGACCGACGTGCCGGCCTTGCGGGCGTTCACTCCGCCGACCACGTTGGAGCCGGCCTCGACCATCAAGGTGGTGTGCTTGGAGCCCATCCCGCCCGTCATGCCCTGGACGATGATCCTGGAGTCCTTGTTGAGGTAGATAGACATGATTCCTTGTTCCCGTCTCAGGCGTTCGCGAGCTCGGCGGCCTTGTCGGCCGCCCCGTCCATGGTGTCCACGAGGGTGACCAGCGGGTGGTCGGCCTCGTCGAGGATCCGTCGGCCCTCCGCCACGTTGTTGCCGTCGAGGCGGACGACGAGCGGCTTGGTCGCCTCGTCGCCGAGGATGTCGAGCGCGCCGACGATGCCGTTGGCCACCTCGTCACAGGCGGTGATGCCGCCGAAGACGTTGACGAACACCGACTTCACCTGCTCGTCGTTGAGGATCACGTCGAGCCCGTCGGCCATCACCTGGGCGTTGGCGCCGCCGCCGATGTCGAGGAAGTTGGCCGGGGTGACCCCGCCGTGCGCCTCGCCGGCGTACGCCACCACGTCGAGCGTGGACATGACCAGCCCGGCGCCGTTGCCGATGATGCCGACCGCGCCGTCGAGCTTGACGTAGTTGAGCCCCTTGGCCTTGGCCTTCGCCTCCAACGGGTCCGCGGCGTCCTTGTCCTCGAACTCGGCGTGGTCCTCGTGGCGGAACTCGGCGTTCTCGTCGAGGGAGACCTTGCCGTCGAGCGCCTCGAGCCGGTCACCGGCGAGGCGGGCGAGCGGGTTGACCTCGACCAGGGTCGCGTCCTCCTCGACGAACACCTTCCACAGCGCCGCGACGAGCTGGACCGCCTGGTCCCGCAGCTCGGCGGGGAAGGCGGCCTCGTCGACGATCTCCCGGGCCTTGGCCTCGTCGACCCCCGCACCGGGCGCGATGGCGATCTTCTTCACCGCGTCGGGGTTGGTCTTGGCGACCTCCTCGATCTCCACCCCGCCCTCGACCGAGGCGATGCACAGGTAGGAGCGGTTGGAACGGTCGAGCAGGAAGGAGAAGTAGTACTCCTCCTCGATCGACTCGGCCGGGACCACCAGCACCCGGTGCACGGTGAGCCCCTTGATCTCCATGCCGAGGATCGCCGAGGCGTGCTCCTCGGCCTCGTCAGGGGTCTTGGCCAGCTTGACGCCGCCCGCCTTGCCGCGGCCACCGGCCTTGACCTGGGCCTTGACGACGACGGCGCCGCCGATCTCCTCGGCCGCGGCACGCGCGTCGGCGGCGCTCTCGACGGTCTTGCCGAGCGTCACCGGTACGCCGTGCTTGGCGAAGAGCTCCTTGGCTTGGTACTCCATCAGGTCCACGGTTCGACCGCTCCTTCTCGACGTCGGTGACGGGGCTGGATCCGGGGCGGGGCTCCCCGCAGTCCTCCTCGGCGACCCTAGTCCCGATCCGGCACCCACGACCACCGGGGTGCGGATCGGATCGGTCACACCCCGCGGCACACCCGGCGGCCGGCCACCGCTCGGGCCGGCGCGCACTAGGGTTCGCGCCGTGAGACGCGAGCAGCGCCGGGTGGTCACGCGCGGTACCCCGCCGGTGGCCCTCGAGGTGACCGAGCACGGCGACCGCGACGCCGCGGTGCACCTCCTGCTCGTGCACGGCTTCCCCGACGACCAGACCATGTGGGAGCCCGTCGTCGCCGCCCTGCCGGAGAGCTACCACGTGGTCACCTACGACGTCCGCGGCGCCGGGCGCTCCACCCGACCGCGTGGCCGTGCGGCGTACCGCAGCGAGGTGCTCGTCGAGGACCTCCTGGCCGTGCTGGACGCCACCGTGCCCGCACCGGCGTCGGTGCACCTCGTCGGCCACGACTGGGGCTCGGTCGTCGGCTGGGAGGTGGTCGCGGCGGCCGGCTGGGACCCCCGGCTGGAGGGCCGGATCGCCTCGTTCACCTCGGCCAGCGGTCCGTCGCTGGACCACCTCGGCAGCGTCGGGGCGTCCTGGCGGGGTCGGCTCACCCTGCTGCCGCAGGTGCTGCACAGCTGGTACGTCTGGCTCTCCCTCCTGCCGTGGCTGCCCGAGCTCATGTGGACCCGGCTGCAGCGACTGATCCGGTCCGGAGCCCACCGGGTCGACCCCACGACGGCCGCCCTGCCGTGGGGCCCTGCGCTGGGCGAGAACGCGCGGCACGGCCTGTGGCTGTACCGGGCCAACGTCGGGCCGGGCCTGCGTCGGTCCCGGCCGTGGCGCACCTCGGTGCCGGTGCTGCTGGTCGTCGCCACCCGGGACCCCTGGATCACCCCGCGTTCGGTGGCCGGTCTGGAGGCGCGGTGCCGGCACCTCACGCGGGTGGAGGTGCCCGACGGCCACTGGTGGCCACGCACCCGCCCCGGCGAGCTCGCCCGGATGGTCACCGAGCAGGTCGACCGCACCACCACGTGACTCCGCGGCCCGGTCGCTCGTTGCTCGGTCCATGCGCCGTACCGCTGCCCTCGCCGCCCTCTCCCTGGCCTCCGGTCTCCTGACCGTCGCCACGACCGGCGCCTCGGCCGCCGTCGCGGCCGCCCCGGCAGCCACCCCGGCAGCCACCCCGGCAGCCACTGGGTCGGCGTACACCAAGGAGGCGATCCTGGTGCGGGTCGGCATCGGCCCGGACAACGACATCGGGTGCGTGATCAAGGCCGACAAGTACCGCCCCGTCCGCGTGGGCCGCAACAACCCGGCCCCGGCGATCCTGACCACCAACGGCTTCGGGGGCGCGAAGGACGACGCCGGGCAGAGCGCCGCGGCGACGGCGTTCGCGAAGAAGGGCTACGTGGTCATCTCCTACTCCGGCCTGGGGTTCGGCGGGTCGGGCTGCAAGATCACCCTCGACGACCCGGACTACGACGGCAAGGCGGGCAAGCAGGTCCTCGACGTGCTCGCCGGCACCCGCCCCTACACCCTCGACGACGGCAGCGGCCGCAAGGCCTACCTGCCCTACGTGGCCAAGGAGACCCGCAACGGCCGCGCCACCCGGGACCCGAAGGTGGGCATGGTCGGCGGGTCGTACGGCGGTCAGGTGCAGTTCGCCGTCGCCCAGCAGGACCCGCGCCTGGACGCGATCATCCCGCAGATCACCTGGAACGACCTCTCCTACTCCCTCGCGCCCAACAACACCGACCTCGCCCGCGGGGTCACCTACCGCACGCCGGGCGTGGCCAAGAAGCAGTGGATCGACCTGTTCTTCGGCCTCGGCATCACCTCGGGGCTGCAGAACACCTCGGCCGACCCGGGCCGCAACACCGGGTGCCCCAACTTCCGCGACGAGGCCTGCGCGGCCGCGGCCCAGCTGAACACGGCCGGCTACCCCGACGAGGACACCCTCGCCCTGGCCCGGCACGCCTCGGTCGCCGACTACGTGGCGAAGGTCCGGATCCCGACGCTGCTGGTCCAGGGACAGCACGACACGCTGTTCAACCTCCAGGAGGCCGTGGCCACCTACCGGGCGCTGAAGGCCCAGGGCACCGAGGCCCGGATGCTGTGGTTCTCCGGCGGCCACTCCGGTGACACCGCGGTCGGCGACTTCGACCTGTCCCGCGGGATGGAGTACAGCCACGTCGGGCGGCGCTACCTGAGCTGGATGGACCGCTACGTCCGCGGCATCCGCACCTCCACGGCCGGCCCCCAGTTCGAGTACTTCCGCGACTGGGTGGACTACGACACCGAGTCCCGCGCGCGCCGGGTCGGCGGTCGACCGCGCCTACGCCCGGTCCTCGGCGACCTACACCGGCACCCCGACCGAGACGCTGCACCTCAGCGGCGACACCGACCTGGTCGAGCGGGCTGCCGACGCGCAGGCCGGCAGCGCCTCCTTCGCCGCGGGACCCGGCGCGACGTCGTACTCCGAGACCTCGGCGGTCGAGGGCAAGCAGACGAACAACCCGGTCTCCGACACCCCCGGCACGTTCGCCGCCTGGACCACGCCGGCGCTGAGCCGCGACGCGGTGCTGGTCGGCTCCCCGCGGCTGACCGTGCGGCTGGACTCGCCGACCGCGGAGCAGTCGCAGGGCGGCGGCCCGGCCGGACAGCTGGTGCTGTTCGCCAAGCTCTACGACGTGGCGCCGGACGGCACCCAGACCCTCCAGCACCGGCTGATCTCACCGGTCCGGGTCGGGGACGTCACCGAGCCGGTGACCGTCGAGCTGCCGGGCGTCGCCCAGCGGTTCCCGGCGGGACACCGGATCCGCCTCGTCCTCGCCGGAGGCGACGCGGCGTACGCCGGCAACGACGTGTCCCAGGCGGTCAGCGTGGTCACCGGCCCCGACTCCCCCGGCACGCTCGAGCTGCCGCTGACCACCCCCCTCGAGCTCACGGCGCAGTAGGCCGAGTTGGCGCGGGCGCGGCGCGGCGCCCGGCTGGACCCGTCGACGCCCGCCCGACCCCGCAGTCCGAAGGCACGATCCGGCAAGTCGGACAGGTTGACAGGTGATCCCTGTAGCGCGCCGCGTCAGGCGTCGTCGAAGTGCTCGGCGACCCAGCCGGTGATCTCGCCGGTGGTGGCGCCGGGGGTGAAGATCTTGGCCACGCCGAGCTCGTGGAGCGGGGCGACGTCCTCCGCGGGCACGATGCCGCCGCCGAAGACGACGATGTCGCCGGCGTCGCGCTCGCGGAGGAGCTCGATCAGCTTGCGGAACAGCGTCATGTGCGCCCCGGAGAGCACCGAGAGGCCGACCGCGTCGGCGTCCTCCTGGATCGCGGTCTCCACGATCTGCTCGGGGGTCTGGTGCAGGCCCGTGTAGATCACCTCGTGGCCGGCGTCACGCAGCGCCCGGGCGACCACCTTGGCGCCACGGTCGTGGCCGTCGAGTCCCGGCTTGGCCACCACGATGCGCAACATGGGGTGCAGGCTACCGCCCCTCCCGACCCGGGTGACCGGGCCCACAGGGGCGCGGGCGTGCCCCTCGCCGCCCCGGTTCGTTGTCCACCGTGGACCCTCCGCCGATTTCGCGCTGGCCGGGACAGCCGTTATCGTGACGGGTCGCCCCCGCCTGCCCACAGGAACGACAGGAATCCACGTGTCCCAACACCGAGCCGATCACCGCAGCCTGCGTGCCGCGGATCGCGCCTCGGCAGCCGCCATCGGGGGCGGACGCCGCAAGGCCACCAGGCCATCCGGACGAGCGCGCCTCGCGCGGCTCCCCCACCCCCTCCTCTCCGTGCCGACCCTGGCCGGCGTCGTCGTGCTGAGCCTCGCCGGTGCCGGTGCGGTCACCGTCGACGCTGCCGAGGGGTCGTCCCCCGGGCCGATCGCGCTGTCCTCGGCCGGGCACCACCTCTCCGGCACCGACGCCGTCGGCCACGTCACCGGGCCGCGGGAGCGCGCGCTGAGCCGCGACTCCGAGCGGCAGGCGCTGCAGGACGCCGCCGACGCCGAGCTCCAGGCGGCAGCCGAGGAGCAGGCCGCCGAGCGCAACGCCGAGCTGAAGTCGCTGGGCAAGGCCGCCGAGGCCCGCGCCGGCGAGATCGCCAAGAACCAGTGGGTCCTGCCCACCTCCGGCTACCGGCTCACCGCCCGCTTCGGCTCGGCCGGGTCACTGTGGTCCAGCGACCACACGGGCCTGGACATGGCCGCCCCCTCGGGCACTCCCATCGTGGCGGTCGCCAACGGCGTCATCACCGAGACCGGCTACGACGGGTCCTACGGCAACAAGACCGTGCAGACGCTCGCCGACGGCACCGAGATCTGGTACTGCCACCAGACCGACATCGGGGTCAACGTCGGCGACCAGGTCACCGGCGGCCAGCAGATCGGCACCGTCGGCAGCACCGGCAACTCCACCGGCCCGCACCTCCACCTCGAGGTCCGGCCCGGCGGCGGCGACCCGGTCGACCCCTACCAGGCGCTGGTCGTGCACGGCCTGCAGCCCTAGCTGGTCCGGCAGACCTCTACAGCTTCTCCACCGGGGCGTAGCGCAGCAGCAGCCGCTTGACCCCGTCGTCGCCGAAGTCGATCGAGGCGACCGAGCCCTCGCCCGCGCCCTCCAGGGCGACCACCGTGCCGAGGCCGAAGGTGTCGTGCTGCACCCGGTCCCCCGGGTCCAGGGACGGGATCGGGCGCCCGGCCTTGGCCTTGGCCGCCGCGTCCGAGCGGGCCGTGGCCGTGCCGAACCGTCGCTGCGGGGCCCGGCCGGCGGGCGGCAGGCCGTACTGCGGCCGGTTCCACGAGGTCATCGCGCCGGCCGTACGCCGCCACTCGACGAGGTCGACCGGCAGCTCGTCGAGGAAGCGGGACGCCGGGTTGTGCTGGGGGGCGCCCCAGGCGGAGCGGACGACCGCGCGCGAGACGTAGAGCCGCTCGCGGGCCCGGGTCAGCCCCACGTAGGCGAGCCGCCGCTCCTCCTCGAGCTCGGTCTTGTCGCCCAGGGAGCGCAGGTGCGGGAAGACGCCGTCCTCGAGACCGGTGAGGAAGACGACCGGGAACTCCAGCCCCTTGGCGGTGTGCAGGGTCATCAGCGTGACCACGCCGGGCGGCCCCTGGTCGCCGTCCTCGCCGTCGGCCGGGGCGTCGGGGATCTGGTCGGAGTCGGCGACCAGCGCGACCCGCTCCAGGAAGTCGGAGAGTCCGGGCGGCCCGATGTCGGGGTCGGCCGGGTCCGCCGAGGGACCGACCACGGGGTCGTCGGCGAACTCGCGCGCCACGGCCACGAGCTCGGCGAGGTTCTCCACGCGGGTCTCGTCCTGCGGGTCCTCGGAGTCCTCGAGCTCCTTGAGGTAGCCGCTGCGGGTCAGCACCTGCTCGAGGACGACGTCGACGCGCTCCCCGGCCGCGACCATCTGCTGCAGCTGCTCGACGAGGTCCACGAACCCGCGCACCGCGTTCAGCGACCGGCTGGCCAGCCCCGGCGCGTCCTCGGCGCGCTGCAGGGCCTCCCAGAACGTGACCCGGTCGCGCTGGGCCAGCCCCTCGATGCACGCCTCGGCCCGCTCCCCGATGCCGCGCTTGGGGGTGTTCAGCACGCGACGCAGCGAGACCGAGTCGGCGGGGTTGACCAGCACCCGCAGGTAGGCCAGCGCGTCACGCACCTCGCGCCGCTCGTAGAAGCGCACCCCGCCGACGACCCGGTAGGGCATCCCCACGCGGATGAAGATCTCCTCGAAGACCCGGGACTGGGCGTTGGTCCGGTAGAAGACCGCCACGTCCCCGGCGCGTGCGTGCCCCGCGTCGGTGAGCTTGTCGACCTCCTCGGCGACGAACCTCGCCTCGTCGTGCTCGTCGTCGCCGACGTAGCCGACGATGCCCGTCCCCGAGCCCGCCTGCGTCCACAGGTTCTTCGGCGTGCGGCCGCCGTTGCGGCTGATCACCGCGTTGGCGGCGGTGAGGATGGTCTGGGTGGACCGGTAGTTCTGCTCCAGCAGGACAGTCCGTGCGTTGGGGAAGTCCTGCTCGAAGTCCATGATGTTGCGGATGTTGGCGCCGCGGAAGGCGTAGATCGACTGGTCGGCGTCGCCGACCACCATCAGCTCGGCCGCCCGGACCGCCTCGCCTGCCTCGGTGCCCGCCACCAGCGGGTCCTCCAGCGACTCCGCGCACAGCTCGTGGATCAGCGCGTACTGCGCGTGGTTGGTGTCCTGGTACTCGTCGACGAGCACGTGCCGGAACCGGCGACGCCAGCTCTCGCGCACCGCCGGGAACGCCCGGAACAGGTGCACCGTGGTCATCAGCAGGTCGTCGAAGTCCAGGGCGTTGGCCTGCCGCAGCCGGCGCTGGTACTCGGCGTACGCCGCGGCGTAGGTCTCCTCCTGGGTGTTGGCCGCCTCCCGGACTGCGTCCTCGTGGTCCTGCAGCTCGTTCTTGGCGTTGCTCACCCAGTTGAGGACGGCCCGCGGCGGGAACCGCTTCACGTCGAGGTCGAGGTCCCGGCACACCAGCGTCATCAGCCGGCGCGAGTCCGCGGCGTCGTAGATGGTGAAGCTGGACTTGAAGCCGAACTTGTCGATCTCCTTGCGCAGGATCCGCACGCACGCCGAGTGGAACGTGCTGACCCACATGATCTTCGCGCGCCCCCCGACGAGCTCGCCCACGCGCTCGCGCATCTCGGCGGCCGCCTTGTTGGTGAAGGTGATCGCCAGGATCGAGCCGGGGTGCGCCTGGCGCTCGGAGATCAGCCAGGCGATCCGCCGGGTCAGCACCCGGGTCTTGCCCGAGCCGGCGCCGGCGACCACCAGCAGGGGTGCGCCCTCGTGGACCACGGCCTCGCGCTGTGGCTCGTTGAGCCCGGCGAGCAGCTCCTCGCGGCTGGGGCGCCGCCGCTTCGCGGACTCCTGCGGGCTCGCCTGCGTCTCGGTGGGCAGGCCGGGGAGGGGGAACTGGGTGCTCATCTCGTGCCAACCCTACGTGCGCGCGCGGACAGTCTGCGGGACAGGTCGGCGGGCCGTCCGGGGCACGGTGTGGAGCAGGTTGAGATGCTGGGAGGGTGCGCAACCTCCTGGTCGCGGTGGCGACCGTGCTCGTGCTGTGGGGCATCGCCGTGCTGGTGCCCGGCACGGTGCCCACGAGCGTGCGCGACCTGCTGGGCGTCGGCCCGACCCCTCGCGGCCAGGCGCCCGAGGTCACCGGCAGCGGCAGCCACGACTTCCTGGCGCGCCAGTACGGCGAGCGCGGCGACCCGGTGACCTACGACCCCTGCCGCCCGATCCCGGTCGTCATCAACCCCGAGGGCGCGCCGGACGAGGACGCCGCTCGCGAGATGACGCTCTCCGCGATGACGCGGGTCGCCGAGGCGACCGGCCTGGACCTGGTCTACGAGGGCCCCTCGGACGACCGGCCGGAGTGGCGCTCGGCGTACCGGCCGATGCTGGGTCGCACCGATCCGGTGCTGGTCACCTTCGCCGACGCCGACGAGGTCCCCGAGCTCGAGGGCCGGGTGGCGGGGATCGGCGGCAGCGTCTCGGTGCGACGCGGCGGGGTGCGCGTCTACGTGACCGGCCAGGTGACCATCGACGTCGACGCCCTCGACGACCTCGAGGACCGCCGCGGTGGCGAGGAGCTCGCCGAGGCGATCATCCTGCACGAGTTCGGCCACCTCGTCGGGCTCGCGCACGTGGAGGACCGCGCGGAGCTCATGTACGCCAAGAACACCGGCCAGCTCGACTTCGGCACCGGTGACCGGATCGGCCTGGCCGAGCTGGGCCGGGGGCCCTGCCTCTGAGCCGCGGGTGACCCGTTGGCGACCCGCGCCGACGCCGGTGACTCAGGCGTCGGCGCGGGTCCCGTGCAGGTGCGCGTAGTAGTCGCGCGCCCGACCCTGGCGGTCGACCGTGCCGGCCACGCGCGTGCCCGCCCGCTCGATGGTCCTGGAGCTGACCCAGGCGAGCGCGACCGACGGCACCGCGACGATCACCGCGGTCACCAGGAACCAGGCTCCGGGGCGCACGTCCGGCAGCAGGCCGAGGGAGCCGAGCAGGCGCATCACCGGCTCGTGGATCAGGTAGATCCCGTAGCCGAGACCACCGATCCACGCCAGGCCACGCCACTCGAGCACCCGGGGCCACGGGCCGTCGTGCAGCACGATCGAGGTCAGTGCCACCGCGATGGCCACGGCGTACGCCGGGTGCCACCACTCACCCATCAGCGTGGTCGGGCGCTGGGAGACCAGCAGTCCGAGCGCCACCAGGCCGCTCACCGCCGCGACCGCGCGGGCGCCCGCGGACCACCGCACGCCGGAGGCCACCACGACCGCGAGCGCGGTGCCGATGCCGAAGTCGGCGGCTCGGGACAGCGGGGAGAACAGCACCGACCAGTTGTCCAGGGCGACCGGCGACCAGACGGTCTCCCAGGCGAGGAACACCACGCCCGCGACGCCCAGCGCGACGGGGAACGCGGAGGCCACGGCCAGGCGAGCGCGCCGGCTCGCGGTGCGGCGTGCCGCCGCCTGGACGACGGGCACGCACAGGGCCATCAGCACGTAGAAGTGGAACTCGACGGCGAGCGACCAGGCCGGACCGTTGGTCCAGAAGATGTACTGGTCGCTGTAGACGTGGGTGAACGTCAGGTGCAGCAGGAGGTCCTGCCAGTGCCCGGGCAGGGACGGGTTGGTCGCCGCCCAGACGACGAGCACCACGGCGACGTACAACGGGAGCAGCCGGGCCATCCGGCGGAAGAGCAGCACCCACCCGGGGCGGCCGACGCCGCCCTGGAGTGCGGTGCGCGCCACCGGCAGCCACAGCACGAAGCCGGAGAGCACGAAGAACATCTCCACGAACAGCTCGGTGCCGAGCATCGCCTGGTGGGCACCGCCCGACCACGGCCAGGCGCCGTCGGTCTCGCTGCGGTTGTGCTGGTAGGCGTGGAAGGTCACCACCGCCAGCGCGGCGAGGCCGCGCAGCCAGGTCAGCGGGTAGCGGACCGAGCGGCCGCCTCCGCTGCTCTCGGGAGCGCTCCGCGTCGGGACCTGCCCGGTCGCGGGGGCCGGTGTCGGGGTCGGGGTGGGTGTCCGGGTGCTCATGCGGCCACCTCCGGGTCCGTGCCCTCGACGGCACCGGACGGCGTGTCCGTGCCGGTCGGGCGAGTGGGTGCGGTGCGGGGGGTGACCACCCACTGGTGCTCGCCCCGCAGCTGCTTGAGGTGCGCGACGCGGGCGATCAGGTTCTTGTACTCGGTGTAGAAGAACAGGTTGGCCACGGCCGCGAACCAGAACCAGCGCGGGTGCCGGCGCAGCTCGGGCGTCGCCAGCCGCCACGCGGCGGCGGTCTGCACGGGGCCGGAGACGGTGATGAACAAGGTGGCCAGGGTGAAGACCGGCGAGGTCAGGTCCAGTCCCCCGTCACGCCAGGCCAGGAACGCGAGCAGCGGCCAGGCGAGCATGGCCAGCCACGGGTAGATCTCGCGGAAGCCGAGCAGGTAGGTGACCCCGAGCTTCTGGCGCAGGGAGAGGTTCGGCGACCCGAGCGCGGGGCCGAGGTGGCGCATCGAGACCTGGAACCAGCCCTGGGCCCAACGCAACCGCTGACGCCACAGCGCCTTGAGCGAGTCCGGCGCCAGCTCGCGGCTGACCAGGCCCGGGTCGTTGACGATGCGGCCCCCGGCCTGCAGGACGCGCATCGAGGCCTCGATGTCCTCGGTGAGGAAGGAGCCACGCAGGCGGACCTGCTCCAGCGCCTCCGCGCGCCAGTAGCCGTTGGAACCGCCGAAGATGCCGAAGTCGTGCAGGCCGGCGCGACCCGGGTGGGCGACGGCGTAGATCTGCTCGAACTCCACCGCGACCAGGCGGGTCAGCCAGTTCTGCGAGCCGTTGCGGATCTCGCAGTGGCCCTGGACGACGTCGACGTCGTCGGCCAGCCAGCGCCAGGCGCGTTCGAAGGCGCCGTCCATCGGATGGTGGTCGGCGTCGAAGATCCCGACGAACTCGCCCTCCGCGACGCGCAGGGCGGCGTTGACGTTCTGGGCCTTGGAGGTGCTGTCCTCCACGCGGATCACGTCGAGGTCGGGGTGGTTCTGCGCCATCAGCTGGAGCCGCGGCTCGACCGCCATCGGGCCCGGGGTGTTGTAGGCCAGCACGACCTGGAGGCCGCCGGAGTACTGCTGGCGCAGGAAGACCTCGAGGGTCTCCACGATCGTGTCGGCCTCGTTGGGCAGGTACGCCGCGATCACCGCGGTCGCACGCGGTGCCGGCCGCGTGGGCTCGGCGGGGAGGACCGGCGGGTCGAGCGCTCGGAAGCACTCGCTCCAGATGAGCACGGCGGTGAGCACGAGCGTGCCGACCAGCCCCCAGTACAGCGGGGAGGAGAAGTCCAGGCCGACCAGGTACGCCGCCACCAGCGCGAGGAAGGGCAGCACCAGGCTCCCGACCGTGGCCAGCAGCACCTGGTGGCTGAAGGACCACAGGCTGATCCGCGGTGACCGTGAGGTGGCGTGCTCGCCGAGCTCGAGCGGCTGGAGGTCGCGCTGGCGCACCGACTCGCGGGCCGCGGCGTCGGCGTACTCCAGCGCGACGTCGGGGCTGTGCTTGCGGCTGATCGGTGCCCAGCCCACCCCCAGGTCGAGGACCCCGGCGTGGAAGCCGAGCGCGTCGAGGGCCTCGACCGCGTGGTAGGCCATCTCCTGCAGGCGGACGGGACGGGCGGCCCGGTCCTCGTGCCGCAGCCGCAGCACCAGTCGGCCGTCGTCGGTGGTGGAGACGACCTCGTCGCCGGCCAGGTGCGCGGTCAGCGACTCGGCGACCTCGGCGGAGACGTCGCGCGGGGCGCGGGTGTAGGCGGTCATGTCGGTGCCGGGCTCGGCGAAGGCCGGCACGATCACCGCCATGATCTCGCGGCGCAGCAGGGTGCGCGGCCGCGGTGCCAGCGCGTCGTCGGTGGTGCCGACGCGGCCGGTGCGCGGCCGGGTGGGGCGAACAAGGGACAGGGACACGTCGAGCCTCTCGTCGGGCGGGGTGAGGTGCGGCTGCGCACTGCGTGAGGCGCGGGACGTCAGCAGGCCTCTCGGCGGCGACGTCAGCACGGCAACTGCGGTTGCCGCGTGGCTTCCACCCTTCAAGAACCCGACTTGAACGTGCAAATCCAGGAGTGGTGAACCGGGTCACGTGGCGGCGGTCACGCCGGTTCCCCGCTGCGTGCGGAGCGCCGGGCCTCGGACTGCCACCCCGGTGCGTCCCGGATGGTGAGACGTGCTCAGACCGACGCGCGCCACCACGGCGATGGCGCTGGCCCGACGCCCGGCTGCACGCGCCGGCCCGGGGGCGGCAGCGCCAGCACGGCGCCGTCGGCGGCCGCGCAGAGCCGCTCGACCGGGTCGGACCACGCGTGGAAGGCCAGGTCGAAGGTGGCCCAGTGCAGGGGCAGCAGGACGGCACCGCCCAGCTCGCGGTGCACGCGCAGCGCCTCCTCGGGATCGAGGTGCACGTCGGGCCAGCGCACGTCGTAGGCCCCGATCGGCAGCAGGGTCAGGTCGAAGGGTCCGTGCCGCCGGCCGATGTCGGCGAAGGCCGGGGTGTAGCCGGTGTCGCCGCCGAAGAACACCCGGTGCTCGTCGCCGGCCAGCACCCAGCTCGACCAGAGCGTGGTGTTGTTGCCCAGGCTGCGCCCGGAGAAGTGCCGCGCCTCGGTGCAGGTGAAGCTGATCCCGTCCACCCGGCGGGTCTCGTCCCAGTCGAGCTCGACCACCCGGGCGGCCGGGACGCCCCAGCGTCGCAGGTGCTCACCGACCCCGAGCGGCACCACGAACGGCGCGTCGCTGTGCGTGCGCAGCCAGTCGATCGTCGTGGTGTCGAGGTGGTCGTAGTGGTCGTGGGAGATGAGCACGGCCGCCAGGCGGGGCAGGTCGGTCAACGGCAGCGGGACGTCGTGGAGCCGCCGGGGACCGATGGTGCGGGAGGGGGACACCCGCTCGCTCCACACGGGGTCGGTGAGCACCCAGTGACCCTCGAGCTCGAGCAGCGTGGTCGCGTGGCCGAGCCAGGTGACCGCCAGCGTCGTGGCCTCGGCCGGCAGCACGGGCCGCTCGACCGCGACCGGTCGCCGCGGCCGACCGCGCCCACCCTTGGTGGCGAACTCGGCGGCCACGTGGGTGCTGGTGCCCTCCTGCGCCTCGGTGGCGGGCAGCCGGTTGTGGAACATGCCGTCGTGGAACTGCGGCGATCCGCCGTAGTCGAGCCGCTCACTTCCCGCACCCAGGGCGCGCCGTACCCCGCGGGCCGCGGTGACCAGTGCGGGCAGGACGGCCGCGACGGCCAGGCCGGCACGGAGCAGAGGTGGGCGCACGTCGCCATTCTCCCCCCGCGCCCCATCGTCGGGCGAGTCAGACGTGGGCGTGCTCGCGCACGGTGTCCGGCCGGCGGGTACGACGCCCGCGGGCCCCGTGCATCACCCCGACCATCCGCGGGCCGGCGAGACGGCCCTCGAGCCGGCGGACGTTGCGCTTGAGCGGCTGCGCGACGTACTCGCCGAGGATGACGCCCGCCGCGAGCGCGACCGTGGTCGCCGCCGCTGCGGAGAGCTGCAGGATGCCCAGGGTGTCGCCGGTGGACATGTAGCTCAGCCCGCGGTAGATCAGCAGCCCCGGCAGCATCGGCACCAGGGCGGGCACCACCACGACCAGCGGCGGCACCCGGAAGCGGCCGGCGATCGTGTAGCTGACCAGGCCGATCACCACCGCGGCGCAGGCGGCCGCCCACGGCATCGTCTGCCCCTGGTCCTGGACCGAGACGAACGCGAGGTGGCCGAGCAGCGTGCTCAGCGCGATCGCGGGCAGCGCCCGCAGCGGGGCGTAGCAGGTGAACGCGAACGCACACGCCGCGATCATCGCGCCGGCGAGCACGAGCGGGACGTCGGCGAGCGCGTCGGCACCGCTCCCGGGGCGGACCCCGACCAGGCTGACGCCGAGCGGCCCGGCCAGGGACAGGCCCGCGGACACCCCGGCGATCAGGCCGGCGGTGGCCAGCAGCGCCTCGATGATCCGCGCGCCGGCGGTCAGGTAGAACCCGCTCAGGGCGTCCTGGATCGCTCCCATGAAGCCGATCCCCGACAGCAGCAGCACGATGCTGGCGGTGATCACCAGCGAGGTGTTCACCTGCAGGTCGAACCGCGCGTCGAGGGCGGCGGTGAGCAGGGCCAGGACCGTGGCCAGCATGCCGCCGGCGGTCTGCTGGTAGAACATCGGCCACCGCTGCCGGTTCAGCACCCGCATCAGCATCGTGATCAGCACCCCGGCGAGGGTGGCGACCAGGGTGATCACCACCCCGGCCCCGAGGATCAGGGCGACCCCGCCCCCGACCACGCCCGCGCCCGCCACCGAGGCCCACCGAGGCAGCCAGTGCCCGGTCGAGTTCACCCTCGCCACCCGGGCCCGCGCCTCAGTGACGTCCACCCGGTCGTTGAGGATGTCGTCGACCAGCTCGTGGGTCCGGGTCAGGTCGTCGTAGTCGATGTCGCGCTGGGTCACGTTGCGGCTCAGCTGGACCGGCATCTCCTCCGGGTCGTACTGGTAGCCCATGCGCAGCAGGGTGAAGGTGATGTCGATGTCGGCGTTGCGCAGCCCGAGGTGGTGGGTGACCCCGAGCATGGTCGCCGTGACGTCCGCAGCCCCGGCACCGGAGGAGAGCAGGATCTCCCCGATACGGAGGGCGAGGTCGAGGACCTTGTAGGTCTCGCGGGCGTCGGTCACAGTCAGCAATTGTGGGGCCTCGCGGCCCCGCTCGCCGACGCACACGCGGCCGGGGTGAGGGGTCTCACATCGGGGCGTCAGCGACCGCGCCGACTCAGCCGATCGACCAGCGCAGGGTCTTGGGCAGACCGGGTCCGACGCGGGCGGTGACCCGGGCGACGCGGGCCTCGCGCGGCATCTCGAAGACCACCATTCCACGACGCGTGGAACCGGGCGGGACGGTCAGGTCCGGCGGCAGGCTGCGGCCGGCGGTGACCTTCGCGAACGCGGGATCGGCGCTGTAGGTCAGTCCGGCGTCGTCGGCGAGCAGGGTGACCAGGTCGGCGCGCGAGGTCCAGTTGATGCCACCGGTGTTGCGCACGGTCAGCGGCACCGCCACCAGCCGGTGGCCGCGCTCGACCTTCAGGCCACGGATCTTGGGCTTGGTGAACACCGGCTTCCCGGCCGCGATGCTGAGCGGCGGCCGGGTGGTGCCGTAGGCCGGCACCGGGATCGCCGTCCCGATCGGCTCGGTGCGGGAGATCACCCGCTCGGTGGCCCGGGCGCTGAGGTCGGCCACCCGGTCGTGCAGCTCGATCTTGGCCACCAGGGCGGTGGTGGCCACGACGGCGCCGAGCAGGGCCAGCGCCCGCACCTGGCGCGACACCGGCGCACGCGCGGCCCGGACCGGACGCAGGTCGGGCACCTCCTCGGTGTGCAGCGGCCGGCCCTCGGTGTCCACCGGCGAGATGCCGGGCGGCAGCGCGCTGGTCGGGGCGCGGGTCGCCGTGGACGCGGAGAGCGACCGGGACAGCGTGGTGGCGATCTCGCGGGCCTCGCTCTCGGTGTGCCACTTCGGTCGGGAGAGCAGGAACGAGGCCAGGTTGGCGGTCGAGCAGATCATCACCGAGCCGGACCAGCCGAACACCGGCTCGTCTCGGTTCAGGCACAGCACCGGGTGGATCGCCGGCTTCTCGATGTGCGGCAGCAGGGCCCGGACAGCGACGGCGGCGTCGGCCACCGCGGCCGAGAAGCGGTCGCGGCGACGCCCGTCCTGGCGCAGGACTCCACGCTCGATGGTGATGTCGCCGTCCCAGGCCTGGTCGTCGATGACGAAGACCCCGCTGGGGCCGACGACCACGTGGTCGAGCCGCAGCATCCGGCGCCCGGGCCGGCGAACGTGGTGGAACACGCGCCACTCGTCGAAGGGCAGGGTGCCGAGCACCCGGGCGGCATCGAGGTCGCTGGAGCCCTCGTGTTCGAGGACCTCCCCGGGCAGCGGCGTCGCGCGCCCGCCACCACGCGCTCTCGCGCCGGTCGACTCTCCAGCCATCTCTACCCCCGTCCCGAAAGATCGTAGGAGGCGAACGGGCTGCCGTCACCAAATTACGATAAATCGGACACAAAAGGGGTCAGGGCGACCGGTCCGCGGACTCCACGAGGCGGTGCATCCGGGCGGCCAGCTCCTTCCCGAAGGCACCCCGCGGTGCCTGCCAGTCCCAGTTGCCCGTGTCGGTCCCGGGGGTGTTCATCCGCGCCGCGGAGCCGAGCTCCAGCAGGTCCTGGGCGGGTACGACGGCCAGCCGGGCGGTGGAGGTCAGCGCGAGCCGCACCAGCGCCCAGGGCATCGGCTCCTCGGGATCGACCAGCCGGTCGCGCACCCGGGCCCGGTCGGCCTCCTCCAGGGAGGACCACCAGCCCGCCGTGGTGTCGTTGTCGTGCGTGCCGGTGTAGACGACGGCGTGCTCGCCGTGCCGCTCCGGCAGGTAGGGGTTGTCCGCCGACCCGTCGAAGGCGAACTGCAGCACCTTCATCCCCGGCAGGCCGAACTCGGTGCGCAGGGCGTCCACGTCGGCGGTGATCACCCCGAGGTCCTCGGCCACGAGCGTGCCCGCGCCCGCGGTGTCGACCAGCGCGGTGAGCACCTCGTGGCCCGGACTCTGCACCCAGTAGCCGTCCTTCGCCGTCTCCGCCTCCACCGGCACGTGCCAGGCGGCCTCGAAGCCACGGAAGTGGTCGATCCGGACGAGGTCGAACAACGTCCGCTGCCGGGCGATGCGCAGCCGCCACCAGGCGAAGTCGTCCCGCGCCATCCGGTCCCAGTCGTAGTGCGGGTTGTTCCACCGCTGCCCGTCGGCCGCGAAGTAGTCCGGCGGGACTCCGGTCACCTCCGTCGGCTGACCCGCCTCGTCGAGGAGGAACAGCTCGCGCGCGGCCCACACGTCCGCGCTGTCGTGGGAGACGAAGATCGGCAGGTCGCCGAAGAACAGCACGCCGCGCCGGGCGGCGTACTCCCGCAGCTCGCGCCACTGCTCGGCGAAGACCCACTGCTCGAAGCGCAGCTGCTCGAGCTGCCCGGCCCGCGGTGCGAGCGTCTCGGCGACCCGTTGCGGGACGCGGTCGCGCAGCCCGGGCTCCCACGTGGGCCACGGGGCCCGCTCCATGAGGTCCCGCAGCGCCATGAACTCGACGTAGGTCTCCAGCCACGCCGCCTGCTCGTCGCACCAGCGGGCGAAGTCCGCGCGACGGTCGCTGGTCAGGGCGGCGACGTCGACGAGGCCCTCCTCGACCTGGCGGGCCCGACTGACCAGAGCCGGGTTGCCGGCCATCGCGGAGAGGGCGTTGTACGGCGAGCGGTCCTCCTCGTGGGCCGGCACGAGCGGCAGCACCTGCCACACCGTGCAGCCTGCGGCGGCCAGGAAGTCGACGAACTCGAACGCCTCCGGGCCCAGGTCCCCGCCCGGCAGCGAGGTGACGTGCAGCAGCACGCCGGCGCGCCGGTGGTCCAGAGGCGTCGCCTCGGTCATCACACGTCCTCCCTCTCGGCGCCCCTCCGGGCGACCCCCACGGCGCTCGAGCCTAGAGGGGCCTCACCCACGGGCTGCGCCGTACCCGAGCAGGGCGGCCAGGCCGAGCGCGCTGCGCGGTGCGTACGGTGCCCGCCACAGCCCGCCGTGCGCCGCGGCGTACGCCTCGTCCTGCCAGGGGTGCGGGTGGTCCGGCCCCCCACCGGTGTGCAGGTCGTGGACCAGCAGGGCCGCCATCAGCACGTTGGACGTCGCCGGCTCGAAGACCTCGACGCCGAACCGGTGCGCCCCGGCGTACGCCGCCGCCAGTGCGCGGTTCTTCACCACCGACCGGGTCCGCGTGGGCGGCGCGACGTTCATCGAGACCAGCGCACCCTCGTGCCGGGCCAGCGTCGCCCGCCAGCGCTGCAGGCGCTTGGCCAGCGCGTAGTTGGGGCCCTGCTGCGGCACCAGGGAGTCGTTGACCCCCGGGTCGGACCCGGGCACGTAGCAGCGGCGGAGGAGCCGGCCACCCGACAGTGCCCGCAGCGGCCGACCCAGGGTCTTGGAACGCCGGGGACGGCCCTCGTAGACGCGGGTCGAGTGCGCCACCGCCTCGGCCGGTACGGCGAACACGTCGGTGGGCGTGGCCAGGAAGGCCAGTGCCACGTCGTCCCGGCGCCCCTGCAACCGGGTGGTCAGGGCGTCGACGGCGACGGAGACGCGGGTGTTGAGCGCACCGTCGGCGTAGACGTAGTTGCCCACGACGAGGGTCCCGGGCTGCTCGCCCAACCAGGACTCCACCTCCGGCACCTCGGTGAGCAGGTCCACCCCCGCGCGCTCCTCGAGGTCCCCCGAGACGCCCGCGCGGACCGGGACCACCAGCGTGCCGGCGCCGTCCCGGGCCAGGGGCAGGACCCGCTTCCAGATCTCCGGGCGAGCCAGGTCGACCGCCGCGACCCGGGCACCCCAGCGCATCAGCGAGGGCAGTGGCCCCATCTCCGCGCCGGCGCCCAGCACGGCGACCGTGTGCCCCTCCAACCGGAGCCACTCCGGGTGGTCGAGGACCGCGCCGACCGCCTCGGCGACGCTGGGCTCCACCACCCCGGCGTGCACCCACTGCTCCACCCGGTCTCGGACCGCGCTCCCCCGCAGCCGCTCTCCGCGGTAGGGCAGCACCAGCTCCTCGACGGGCGCGGCGCTCCCGGTGACCTCGACCCCCTCGAGGTCCAGGGACCCGGTGGGCTGCCAGTCCGCCAGCGGCGTCTCGGCCGCACCCTGCACGCGCATCCGCTGGTGCAGGGAGTCCAGCCCGCCGCGGGCGACGTCGACGGCCGCCGTCGGCGAAGTCAGCCCGGCCTCGACGAGGCGGCGGAAGTGGGTCAGGTAGCCGGTGCGCCAGTTGGTCTCCTGCTCCGCGGCCCGCGCGCCCGTGGGGTCCACCGGCCGCAGGGCGTCGGCGACCACCCCGCGCCCGGTGGCCGAGGTGCTGCGTCGTCCGTCCGCGTCGGCGGGGAACACCACACCGCGCTCGTCGTCTCGTGGTTGCTCGGGGGCCATCCGCACATCGTGCCCGACCGGGCGGCAGCGCAGAGAGGCGCCACCCGCGCGCACCGGTCTACCCCGCTGCGACGCCGGACGACGGCCGGTTTGAACCACCACGGCCCGCGCAGCAGGGTGGGAGGACGACCGATCGCCACCCGGCGACGACCTCGGGCACGCGTCGACCCGTCCGCACCGAGGAGACACCGGCCATGACCAGGTTCATGTTCGTCTACCACGCCCCACCCATGCCCGAGGACGCCCCCGAGATGGCTCCGGAGGACATGCAGGCGGTGATGCAGCAGTGGTCCGCCTGGGGCGAGAAGGCCGGCGAGCACCTGCTCGACTTCGGCGCTCCCATGGACCACGGTGTGCGCGTGACCCCCGCCGGCACCTCGCCCAGCGAGAGCCAGGTCTCCGGCTACTCCATGCTCGAGGCCGAGGACATGGACGCCGCCCTGGAGCTCGCCCGCGACCACCCGCACCTGAACATGCCCGGTGGCTGCGAGATCGAGGTGCTCGAGGTGATGCCGGTCCCCGGGTCCTAGCCGGCCGTCGACCCGATCCCGCGGGGCTAGGCTCGGGGCGTGGCCGAGCACGGCAAGGGCCGGAAGGCGGGCACCCGCTCTGCGGGCGTGGACGCGCGTGCGGCCCGGATGCCGCGCCGGGTCTACGAGACCGAACTGCTCCGGCTGCAGGCCGAGTTCGTCAAGGTCCAGGAGTGGGTCCGCGCCGAAGGCCGGCGCGTCGTGGTCGTCTTCGAGGGCCGCGACGCCGCCGGCAAGGGTGGCACCATCAAGCGGATCACGCAGTACCTGAGCCCGCGCGTGGCCCGGGTCGCTGCCCTGCCGGCACCCAGCGAGCGCGAGCGCAGCCAGTGGTACTTCCAGCGCTACGTCGACCATCTGCCCAGCGCCGGGGAGATGGTGCTCTTCGACCGCTCCTGGTACAACCGCGCCGGCGTGGAGCACGTGATGGGCTTCTGCACGCCGGCCGAGCACGCCCGCTTCCTGCACCAGTGCCCGATCTTCGAGCGCCTCCTCGTGGAGGACGGCATCCTGCTGCGCAAGTACTGGTTCTCGGTGAGCGACGAGGAGCAGCAGCGCCGGTTCCGCTCGCGCCTCGAGGACCCCATGCGGCAGTGGAAGCTCTCCCCCATGGACCTGGAGTCCATCTCCCGCTGGGAGGACTACTCCCGCGCCAAGGACGAGATGATGGTGCACACCGACATCCCCGAGGCCCCGTGGTACGTCGTGGAGAGCGACGTCAAGAAGCGCGCCCGGCTGAACATGATGGCCCACCTGCTCTCCACGATCCCCTACACCGACGTCGCCCCCGCGGCCCTCGAGCTGCCGCCGCGGCCCGAGCCTCGCGGCTACCGGCGACCTCCGCGCGAGCACACCACCTACGTGCCGGACCACAGCGCGACGCTCGGGTGAGGCCGCCGGGGCCGGCTGCCCTGCCCAGGCCGCCACCGTGGGCACGGGGGCTGGACACCCGGCCCGGACAGGTGCATACTCCTAATCATGTTAGGCACTCCGAAGCGCGATAGGATCGCCGAACGTCGTGAGGCGACGCGGCGCGAGATCGTCGCCGCCGCGTGGGAGGTGGCCCGGGAGGTCGGGCTGGCCGAGCTCACCCTGCGCGGGGTGGCCACCCGGGTCGGCATGCAGGCCCCGTCGCTGTACACGCACTTCGCCTCCAAGCACGCCATCTACGACGCGATGTACGCCGAGGCGTGGGCCGAGTTCCTGCGATCGCTGCGCGCCGCGAACGACGGGGTCGAGCGCTCGCCCCGGGCGGCCCTGCGCCGCGGCGCGCACGTGTTCTTCGACTACGCGGTGGAGGACCTTGCCCGCTTCCAGCTGATGAACCAGCGGATCATCCCGGGCTTCGAGCCCAGCCCCGAGGCCTACCGGCCGGCCGTGGAGGTCCTCGACGACATGCGGGCCGGGCTGCACGCGGTCGGTGTCACCGACGACCGGGAGATGGATCTGTTCGTGGCGATGATCGGCGGGCTGGTCAACGCCCAGCTCGCCAACGACCCCGGCGGTGACCGCTGGGCGCGTCTGGTCGACCGGACGGTCGACATGTTCGCCGACGACGTGGGACTCCCCCGCGAGCCGGCACCGGCAGCAACACCAGCACCTGCGGGAAGGAACCAGTCATGACCAGCACCACGATCGAGCGGGGCTCGCGCTCCGTCCCCTACGTCTCCGCCCTCGACCGCGATCTGGCGTCCCGCCTGGCAGCCGGGGAGTACGACCGGATGATCGCCACCCTCGAGCAGCTGACCCCCGAGCAGTGGGCGGCCCCGACGGTGAACACCGGATGGGACGTGCGCGACGTCGCGGGCCACGTCCTCGGCATGACCGAGATGGCCGCGTCGCTGCGCGAGACCGTGCGCCAGCAGGTGGTCGCCGGTCGGCGGGCCAAGCGCGACGGCGGCCCCAGCATCGACGCGCTCACCGCCCTCCAGGTCGAGGAGCACGCTGCCCTCTCCCGCGACCAGGTCCTCGACGCGCTGCGCGCCGCCGCTCCCCGGGCGGTCCGGGGGCGGCGGCGTACGCCGGGCTTCATGCGCAACCGGTCGATCGAGCCCCAGGAGATCGGGGGGCGTGAGGAGTACTGGACGATGGGCTACCTGCTGGACACGATCCTCACCCGCGACCCGTTCATGCACCGCCTCGACATCGAGGCCGCGACCGGCGTGCTCGTGCCGGCCGAGGCCGGGCACGAGGGGGTCATCGTCGAGGACATCGTCCACGAGTGGGCGGCCCGGCACGGTGCGCCGTACTCGCTGGAGCTGACCGGCCCGGCCGGGGGGCACTGGGAGTCCGGGTCGGGTGGGGAGCAGCTGCGGCTGTCGGCCGCGGACTTCTGCCGGGCCGTCTCCGGCCGCGGCCCGGCGGCGGGGCTGCTCTCGACCGCCGTCCCGTTCTGACCCGTCCCGTTCTGACCCATCCCGTTCTGACCCGGCCGGGACGCCACCACTCCCGGCCGCCGCCCCGGGTGGACACCGTGGCGTCGGCTCGGTGAGGGTCTGGAGCATGCCCTCGTCCACCGCGCCCGTGTCGATGCTGCGCTCGAGGCTCGGCTCGCTGCGTCAGCCCGCCACCCAGACCGACCTCCTCCAGGTGGTCAAGTCCGTCGTCGCGGCCGTGGCCGCGTGGGTCCTGGCCAGCGAGGTCCTCGACCTCGCCCAGGCGTTCCTGGCGCCGTGGACGGCGCTGCTCACCGTGCACGCCACGGTGTACCGCAGCCTGTCCCGTGGCGCCCAGTCGGTCGCGGCCACCGCCCTGGGGATCGGCGTGGCCTTCCTGGTCGTCCAGACGCTCGGGCCGGGCACGCTGGCGCTGGGGGTCTCGCTGCTGGCCGGGCTGCTGCTGGCCCGGGCGGGGGTGCTCCGCGCAGAGGGGGTGACGGTCGCGACCACGGCCCTGTTCGTCCTGACCACCGGGACCGAGCAGGACGTGCCCCTCCTCGGTGACCGGCTGCTCGACGTGGCCCTCGGGGTCGGTGTCGGGGTCCTGGTCAACCTCCTGGTGTTCCCACCCCTGGCCGACCGCAGCGCCCAGCAGCGCGTGGACCGGATCAACCGCGAGATGGGCGCGCTGATGGAGGAGATGGCCGACGAGCTGGCCGACGCCTGGGACGAGGAGCGCGCCGACGTCTGGATCGACCGGACCCGCGAGATGGACGACGACCTGGCGCAGGCCTGGCAGCTCGTGCGCCACGCCCGGGAGAGCAGCTGGTGGAACCCCCGTCTCTGGGTCACCCGCGACGTGGGTGACCCGACCGAGTACGAGCAGGTGCTGCGCCGCCTCGAGGACGGCGTCGCCCAGCTGCGCGCGATGGCCCGCACCCTGGAGGAGTCCACCCGGTCGGCGCAGGAGTGGGACGCGGACTTCCGCGGCCGCTGGGTCCAGCTGCTCCGCGAGGTGGGCCGCCGCGTGGCCGACCCGGACGCCGACGTCATGGCCGTGCGCGGTCGCCTCGACGAGCTCGCCCGGGACCTCTCCCGCGGGGACCTGCCCAGCCTGTTCTGGCCCGTCTACGGCGCACTGATCTGCGACCTGCGCAACCTCGTGGCGATGGTGGACGACGTCGCCTCCCGCCGCCCCGTGCGGACCTGAGCGCGGCGAGCCGCGCGGACCACGGCAGGTCACGTCACCGCCACGGACAGCTAGCGATCCACCCGCGACCACTGCCGCAGTGCCGCGTCCGGATCGTCGCAGGCCACCTCGTCGGCGTGCCGTCGCGATCGGAACCCGCCGTCGGGTCCCACGTCGGCCCAGTCGTAGTCGACCCGGGCGACCGGCTGCTGCTCGGCCGTGGTGCAGACGAGCGCCATCGTGCGCCGCAGGGCGGGCCGACCCGGTACCGCCATCCGGATCTCGACGTCGAGCATCTCCACGGTCGCCTCGGCGGCCGTGGACCACGCCGACAACCGCACGTCGCTCGACGCGACGTCGGCGCCGAGCGGCCGGGCGTCCCGGTCGCGCAGCCAGCCGTCGAGCGGCGTCTGGTCCAGGTCACACGCGGTGCCGATGCGGTGCTTCGTCACGCCGTCGCGGGAACCGAACGACAGCCGCACCTCGGTGCGCAGGCGCACCTCGCCGAGGTCGGGTCGGAAGCCACAGACCAGGGACCGTGCCCGGGCGACGAGGTCAGGGTCCGGCTCCCCGCCGTTGCTCGGGAGGGCCATCGAGACGTCGAGCTCGACCGGTCGTTCGGAGTCGCCCGGGACCGACGAGCTCACCTCCGGCTCACCGGAGAGCGGCAGCGCGCCGGTCCGCAGCGCACGCTCGGCGTACGGCGCCCACTGGGCCCGCGCTCGTGCGGCTGCCGTGGCGCGCTCCTGCGAACGCTGGGTCTCCACCAGCACCACCACGCCGACCAGCAGGGCCATCAGCACCGTCGCGATGCCGAACGCGGACAGGAACGGACGACGACCGACGAACGGCACCAGCAACCGGTCGCGAGGCGTGTCCTCCTGCCAGCGCGGCGACACGCCGAGCGCCGCGCACAGCTGCTCCAGCTCCTCCCCGGCCCAGTAGACGAGCGGCAGGTTGGCGAACCGACGTCCCTGCCGGTCCACGAAGGCCACCTGCAGCGAGGTGAGATCGCCCCGGGCCACGGTGAACCACCCGATCACCACCTCGGCGAGTTCGGCACGCGCCAGCACGCGGCGGCGCACCCGTCGGACCACCAGCTCGGAGTGGGTCACCGTGATCGTGGAGCGGCCGTAGAGCAGCAGGACCGGCACTGCCGCAGCGAACACGAGCAGGACGAGGCCGAGCACGCTCACGGCTGCCAGGACCCCGCCCTCGACGCCCTCGAGCACACCGGCCACGGTGCCCGTGACCAGCGCCGTCACCACGACGATCCACATCCGGCCACGGAGCAGGCTCAGTGCCCGCTGCAGCGGCCGACGACCCGCCCGCAGCGTGAACGGCAGTGCCGGCACGCGCACCGACGGGCCAGCAGGCTCCATGGGTCCTCCGAGATCGTGGGCCGGGCTGCGATCCCGGACCCGCGGCAGTCTAGGTCCCGCCGAGGGACCCGGGCAGCAGGTGGCGGCTCGAGAGCGGTGGGTTGCCCGTCGCCCGGCACGACCCCCACAGCCCACGCTCATCGGACCTCGCGCGGCCCTCGGCGGCGCGCAGGTCGTCGATGTGCCGGTCGTTGGGTTCGAAGAGCACCGCCCGGGCGTACCCGCGCTCGACCAGCGCCTGGTTGACGAACGTCCCGTCCTCGTTCCAGAGGTAGAGCAGCGTGCGGCCGAAGTCGTCACGGGGGTCCCGGTCGGGGGTCAGGCGCACGGTCGATCCCACGGGCACCAGCCGGGTGAGCGCCGCCGTGGCCTCCTCGGCGAAGCACTCGCGCGGCCCGCCCGAGGCGCCGGTCTCCGGGGTGTCGATCTCCAGCAGGCGCACCGTCAGGTCGGCCGAGCGGCGCACCGGCCCCGACGAGGTCACCCGCAGGTGCAGGGTGTCGCCGTCGACGATCCGCAGGACCTCGCCGCGCTGGGCCTCCTCGGGTACGTCGAGCCCGGCTGCCGCGTCGTCGTTGCCTCGGGCGTCGTCGCCCCCTCGGGCGTCCAGGGCGCGGACGGCCAGCCCGGCCCCCACGGCGACGAGCAGGAGCAGCAGACCGACGCGGAGCAGCACCGGCAGCGGCCCGCGCCTCACCGGCGCTCGGTCTCACGCACCTCGCGGATGATCCGGACCACGTCGAGCGGGTGCTCGGCGCGCCACCGCGCCAGTCGCTCGCGGTCGTGGTGGCGCACGCGCCACGACGCGCCGGTCCGCCAGTGGTGCCAGCGCAGGGCGTCCTCGGCGTACCAGACGTTGGCGACGGGACGCACTCGCCGGATCGCGTCGATCGCCGCGACCGGGTCCCAGCCGAGACCGAGCAGCACGGCGTACCCGGCGCTGGGTCCGCGGTTGATGCCCATGTGACAGTGCGCCAGCAGCCGGTGGTCCGGGTCCTCGAGCACCTCCAGCGCCCAGGCCACGACCCCGTCGAACCACGCGACCGGCACCTTCTGGCCGGCGTCGTCGATGCCGTCCCAGCGGTAGCCGATGCCGGCCTCGGCCCAGAGCTGCTCGTCGTCGGCCTCGACGCGCACGTCCAGGACATGGGTGACCCCACCCCTGCGGGTCAGGTCGGCCATCTGGTCGACCGCGCGCGCGGGGTCCGGGTCGAGGTCGCCGCCGACGGCCACCCGGGCGGTGACGAAGTGCGCGTTGGCGAGCTCGAGGACCGGGATCGCGGCCGGTGGCCCGGTCACCGGGACTCCTCGGTGGAGGGCGGCACCAGCCCGTCGAAGAAGGTCCGGCCGTCGACGCGAGCCGCGAAGTCCCCGGCGAGGTCGTCGAGGGTCTCCAGCATGTGGTCGAGCAGGTCGGTGAGGTGCTGGGCGGCGAACGGGCGCGCCTGGACGTAGGCCTCGGCGACGACGGTGTCCTCGTCGAGGTAGAAGCAGATGTCCGCGGTGCGCCGGTTGAGGACGTCCATCTCGATGCGTGCCTGCCGGGTGCGGCGTACGTCGCAGACCACGTGGCTGAACAGCCGCACGCGAGGGGCTCGGGTGCTGACCTGCACCCACAGCGGCACGGTGCCGTTGGTGACCGGGACGTCGCCGTCCTCGTCGTGCTGCACCGCATGCCCGAGATGGGCAGCGAGCGTGCGATCGACGAGGGCCTGCAGCTCCTCGGGACAGCCGGGACTCTCGACGAGGGACGCGACGTCCTGAGGACCCGGGGCGTCATCCTCCGGGGAGGGACCCGCCATCGTGTCGTCCAGCACCGCCGGGTCGACCACGCCGAACACGTGGCGCAGCGTGCCGGACACCACGCCGACCAGCACCTCCTCCTGGCCCACCGGCACGCACGAGCGCCACATCGCCGGCACGTCGTCGGCGGGGTCGGGCGGCTGCCACCCCAGGGCCGCCAGCGCGGCGCGGGCACGCACCGGCGCCCCGCAGAGGTGCGCGGTGACCTGGTCGCCCGCACCCTCGACCACCACGGCGGGCCCGAGGTCCTCGTCGCTCCCGACCGGGAGCCCGATCTCGAACCAGCTCGTGCCCACCCGGTCGAGGGCCCGCCCGAGACGCTCCTCGAAGCGCTGCCACGACGCCGCGGTCCCCTCGTCAAAGCTCGTGCTCATCGACCCCCCAGATGCTCGCTGTGCTCATCAAGGTAGAAGCAAGCACCGACAGGGACGCTGCCCCGACTAGACCACGCAGGGGTCGCACGTGCCTCGCCGGCACCACCGCCCGGGGGACCTAGGCCGCAGGCTCCTTCTCCCGCTGCGGAGCCTCCAACGGGGTCGACATCGTCCGGGCCAGCAGGACCCCGCCGACCAGGGCCACCAGCATGGCGAGGAAGCCGACGAACCCGCTGCCGGTCAGCGCCATCACCATGTAGCCGATCAGCGCGGCGGCGGCCGCGAACAGCGCGTAGGGCAGCTGCGTGGTGACGTGGGTGATCGTGTTGCAGCCGGCTCCGGTCGAGGACAGGATCGTGGTGTCGGAGATCGGCGAGCAGTGGTCGCCGAACACCGCGCCGGCCAGCACGGCGCCGAAGGCCGGCACGAGCAGCTCGGGCTCACCGACCGAGGTCATCAACGTGCCCGCGATCGGCAGCAGGATGCCGAACGAGCCCCACGACGTACCGGTCGAGAACGCCATCGCCGAGGCCATCACGAAGATCATCGGCACCAGCCAGGCCGGGGCCAGGTCGGCCGCCTCGACGAGACCGGCGAGGTAGTCACCGGTGCCGAGGGCCTCGATCAGCGCACCCAGCATCCAGGCCAGGATGAGGATCTGCACCGAGGGCCACATCGAGGTCAGGCCGCCCTTCACGCCCTTGCCGAAGGTCCCCCACCCGAACTTGGGGTTCTCGGTGGTGTCGCGGACGTAGTAGTACAGGGCGCTGCCCAGGCCGAGCACGGCGCCGTAGATCAGCGCCTCGGTCACGTCGGCGTTGGCCAGCAGGTCGAGCACCGCCCAGCTGTCGCCGGAGCGGTAGCCGGTCCACACCATGCCGCCGACCACGCCGACCACGAGGGCGAGGAAGGGCAGCACCAGGGCACGCTTGGCGCCGGGCCGGTGGATGGGCAGGTCCTCGTCGAGCTCACCGGGGATCGACTCGCTGCTGTCGTAGGGCTCCCCCTCCTCGATCGCGCGACGCTCCTCGCGGCGCATCGGCCCGATGTCGAGCTTGAAGAACACCACGAGGCCGACGGTGATCAGCGTGCCGATCGCGTAGTAGTTCATCCCGGCGGACTTGATGAAGACCTCGACGTCGCTCTCGGTCAGCGTGGACGCGGCGACGATCGGTGCCATCAGGCCGATGATGTAGGCGCCCCAGCTGGAGAACGGCGCCAGCACGGCGACCGGCGCCGAGGTGGAGTCGATCAGGTAGGCCAGCTTGGCGCGGGCCACCTTGAGCTTGTCGGTCACCGGCCGCGCCACCTGCCCGACGGCCAGGGCGTTGAAGTAGTCGTCGATGAAGATCGCGACGCCGAGACCGGCCGACATGCCCTGCGCGCCGCGGCGGGTGGTGACCCGCTTGGCGGCCCAGTCCGAGAAGGCCGCACTGCCGCCGGCCATCAGCACCAGCGCCGCGATCACGCCCAGCGCGAGGGTGAAGATCAAGATGTAGACCTTGCCGGTGTTGACGCCCCCGTCGGCCCAGAACAGGTCGCTGAAGGAGTTCCACACCAGCCGCAGGGTCTCCAGCGGTGCGTACGACGCGACGATGAACGCCGCGCTGAGCACCCCCAGGCCGAGACTCAGCACGACCTTCCGGGTGGCGATCACCAGCACGATGGCTAGTACGGGCGGAACGATGCTCAGGATCGAGTCTTCCACGGGGCCACTCCTCGTCTGGGCGGTTGGAGGTGCAGGTCCAGTCTGCCCCATGCGTGGTGACCTGGGTCACACGGGGCTCGGGGAGGTGCCCCGGCGCGTCGTTCAGGCCTCCTGGTACCGCGCCAGCCAGCGGCGGTCGATCCGGCGCTTGAGCCACAGCGCGCCGGGCCCGCGGAACCACCACCGGCCCCAGGTCGCCAGACCGGTGCCGCCCCCCAGGTCGAGCACGGCCAGGACGCGGCTCTGGGGGCGGTAGACGGGCAACGGCCTGCCGAGCCGCCGGGCCAGCAGGCTGCGGTGCAGGACCGGCCCCTGCTTCACCCCGTGGACGCCGACCCGGGGCAGCGCGCGCGGGAGGAACCGGGCGCAGTCGCCGACGGCGTACACCTCCTCGTGCTCGACGTGCTGCAGCGTCGCCCGGACCGGCACGCCCCGCTCGTCGCCGAGCCCGATCCGTTCGAGCAGCGGGGGCGCGGACAACCCGCTCGCGAGGACGGCGGCGTCGTGCGTCACCACCGCGCCGTCGGAACAGTGCGCGGCGTCGCCGGAGAGGTAGCGGACGGCGCAGCCGGCCCGGAGGTGGGCGCCGCGCGCCTCGAGGAGTCTCGCCGCGGAGCGGGCGGCCCCGTCGGGCAGGTCGGTGCCGAGCGCGGGACCCGCCTCGAGGAGCCGGACCTGCGCCACGCTGCGCCGTACCGCCAGGTGGGCGGCGAGCTCGAGCCCCGTGGCCCCGCCCCCGACCACGGTGACCGTGGCCCCCGTCTCCCGTGCGTCCAGCGCGTCGAGGCGCTCGCCGAGGCCGTCGAGGCTGCTCAGCGGCTTCACCCGCTGCACGTCGGGTGCCACCTCCATGCCCGGCGGCGCCACCACGCTGCCGACGTTCAGCGACAGCACGTCGTACCCGAGCTCGGCTCCGTCCGCGGTCGTCGCCACCCGGGTGACCCGGTCGAGCGAGGCCAGCACCCCCTCGTGGAAGCGCACCCCCGCGCGGTCCGCCAGGGCGGCGACGTCGACGCGGCCCTGCTCGGTCTCGAGGTCGCCCGCGGCGACGGCCGAGGCCACGCCGCTGTAGTGGAAGAAGCGCGGGGCGAGGAGGTGCACCCGGTACCCGGCGGCGACCAGCTCGGCGGCGTGCCGCACGACGTACAGGTGGGCGTGCCCGGCACCGACGAGAAGGAGCTGGGTCACCTGCTCACCCTACGGAGGGGGTCCATGACTTCCCTCGGACGTGCCGTCGGCGTAGCGTCTGCTACATGAGCAGGACCGCGCAGCAGCGACGGCAGGGGCGGCCCGACCGCCTGCCGGCGTACGCGTGCTGCGACGGGGAGGACCCGGCGAGCTGACGTCGCCGCCGACGGCTGCGACCCGCTCCGCCCTGCCCGTCCACCTGCTCACCCCCGGAGACCGTCATGTCCCACCCACCGTCGACCGCGCACGCCTCCGCGGTCACCTCGCTCGTCGCTGCCGCCGCCTGCTGGGGCGTCGGCACCGTCGTCACCAAGCAGGTCCTCGACGACGTCGCGGCGCTGACCCTGCTGCCCATGCAGCTCGCCGCCAGCTGCCTGCTCCTGCTGGTCCTGACCCTCGTCCGTCGTGAGCGGCTCCGCTGGACCCCCGGCACGCGCCGGCTCGCGGCGCTCGGGCTGCTCAACCCGGGCCTGGCCTACGCCCTCGGCCTGCTCGGCCTGGTCTCGATCACCGCGAGCATGTCCGTGCTGCTGTGGGCCGCCGAACCGGTCCTGATCGTGCTCTTCGCCGTCCTGCTGCTGCGTGAGCACGTGCCGGGCGCGCTGCTGGCCACGCTGGGTGTGGCCGTGCTCGGCGTGGTGCTCGTGGTCTACCGTCCCGGCGCCTCCGGCAGCGCGACCGGGGTGGCGCTCACCGTGGCCGCGGTCGCCTGCTGCGCGATCTACACGGTCGCGACGCGGCGTCTCCTGCTCGACGACGCCTCGCTCCCCGTCGTCCTCGCCCAGCAGCTCGCCGCGCTGGTGCTGGCCCTCACCCTGGCCACTGTCGTCGAGCTCGCCGGTGGCACCGGGTGGTCGCTGGCCGGGCTGGGGTGGCAGACGTGGGCGGCCGCCGCCGCGTCCGGGTGGCTGTACTACGGGCTCGCCTTCTGGTTCTACCTGGCCGGGCTGCGTCACCTCGACGCCTCGGTCGCCGGTTCCTTCCTGCCGCTGATCCCGGTCTTCGGCGTGGCCGCGGGCTTCCTGGTCGGCGAGCGCCTCGACGCCCGTCAGTGGGTGGGTGCGGTCGTGGTCGTGGCGTCGATCAGCCTGCTCGCGCTGAACCAGGTCCGGGGACGGCGCTCGGCCCGGCAGCCGGACGAGGCTCCGGCCGCGGGTCCCGTCGCGCCGTGATGGGGTGCGCTGTGCCGGTGGAACCGAGGCGGTCGCCCCGACGTCCAAGCAGCATCCCGGTCAGCACACCCGATCACGAGGAGGCGCCATGCCCGCCGTACCGATCCGTCGGCGTCCCCGCCTGATCCCGACCCGCCTGATCCCGACCCGCCTGATCCCGACCCTGCTGGTCCTGGTGGCCCTGCTGGTCCTCGCGGCCTGTGCTGAGCGGGAGACGCCCGAGGGCGGGACCGGGTCGGAGCGTGCCGACCCCGGGGCGAGCGGGGGCGGTGCCGCGGCGTCGTGCGTCGCGGCCGTCCGCTACGACGACGCCCTGTACATCAACGTCGCGGCGGGCGACGTCGAGCGCGGCCGCGCCCTCGAGGGCGCGGAGGTGCCCGCGTGCAATGACACCGGGGACGTCGCAGCAGCTCCGGCGTCGCCGATCGACGCCCACGAGATCGTCGGCGTCGACCCGCGGTACGCCGTGACCGCCGGTGACGGCCCCTCGGAGATGGTCTACGTCCGCGAGGGGTACGTCCCGGGAATGGTGGACGCCGAGCCGCTGCCTCCCGCCGTGGTCGAGGCCTTGAGACTGGGCGGCTGACCCCTGCCCGGCGGCCCGCAGCCCTGATACCTTCCTGTCGATCTGCGTCATCGTGCATCCGACTCGGGAGGCCGCCCCCCATGACCAGCACGTCGTCTGCGACCCGCGCCGACCGCCTTCTCAGCGGCATCGAGCGCGTCGGCAACAAGCTGCCCGACCCGTTCCTGCTCTTCCTCGGCCTGTTCCTCTTCGTCGGGGTGGTCTCGACGGCGCTGCAGCTCGCCGACGTCTCGGTCACCATCCCCGGCACCGACGAGCCCACCGCGGTGCGCGGCCTCTTCACCGGCGCCGGCCTGACCTGGTTCACCGTCAACCTCGGGCCGAACTTCATCGGGTTCCCGCCGCTGGTCACGGTGGTCACCATCCTGCTCGCGGTCACCGTCTCCGAGCGCACCGGCATGCTGGGCGCCCTGATCCGGGTCACGCTCGGCTCGTCGCCGCGCTGGCTGCTCCCGTACGCCGTGGGCCTGGTCGGGGTCACCGCCTCGGTGATGGCCGACGCCGCGTTCATCGTGGTCCCACCCCTGGCCGCCATGGTGTTCAAGGCGGCGGGCCGCCACCCGATCGCCGGGCTCGTCGGTGGGTTCGCTGCCGTCGGCGCCGGTTACTCGACCTCGCCGGTGGTCACCAGCCTGGACGCGCTGTTCGCCGGCATCACCACCGCGGTGACCGAGGCCCTGCCCGACGCGGGCGCCGCGGTCACGCCGGTCTCGAACTACTGGTTCAACCTGGTCTCCTCCTTCGTCCTGGCCGCGGTCGCGGGGTTCATCATCGACCGCGTCGTCGAGCCGCGCCTGGTGCGCGAGGGCGCCCCGACCGAGATGGCGGAGGTCGGCGCGGAGACGGGCGGACTGGACGCGGCGGCGTCCGTCACCGACGACGAGGAGGTCGCCGCCGCGCTCCGCGAGGCCCCCACCGACCTCTCCCCCGAGCTCGACGCCGCCGAGCGCCGGGGCCTGCGCTGGGCCGGCCTGGTCGCGTTGGCCCTGACCGCCCTGATCCTGGTCGCGGTGCTGCCGGGCGGCTCCCCGTGGCGCAACGACGACGGCAACTTCCTGCCGGAGTCGCCGCTGCTGGACTCCACCGTGTTCGTCGTCTTCGTGCTGTTCCTCGGCCCGGCGCTGGTCTACGGCTTCGTCGCCGGCACCTTGAAGCAGGCGGCCGACGTGCCGAAGGTGATGGGCATCGGCATCAAGGACATGGCGCCGTTCATCGTGCTGGCCTTCATGCTGGGGCAGTTCATCGCGCTGTTCACCTGGTCCAACCTCGGCTCGGCGCTCGCCGTCGCCGGCGCCAGCGGGCTGAAGTCGATCGGCCTGACCGGCTACCCGGCCATCCTCGGCTTCATCCTGCTCTGCTCGCTGCTCAACCTGTTCATCGTCAGCGGCTCCTCGATGTGGACCCTGGTCGGCTCGGTCTTCGTGCCGCTGTTCGCGCTGCTCGGCTTCGAGCCCGGCTTCGTGCAGGCGGCCTTCCGGGTCGGCGACTCCGCCACCCAGGTGATCACGCCGATGAACCCCTACATCTTCATCTTCCTGATCATGCTCAAGCGCTACGAGCCGCAAGCCGGCCTCGGCACCGTGATGGCGCGGATGCTGCCGTTCGTCGTGCCGTTCTGGGTGTCGTGGGTGATCGTCCTCTCGGTCTTCTACTTCACCGGCACCGACGTCGGCCCCGGCGTCGGGATCCGGATCGACTAGCTCCCCCGCGGCGCCCGGCCCCCAGGCTGCCCCGCTCACCGCTCCGGCTTTCGTCGGAAGCGGACGTCGCCGCTCGGCATTCGGTCGGCCGTGTAGGTCGGGTCGTGCGCGCGATGGTGGTGCCACGAGCACAAGAGCAGGCCGTCCTTCAGATCGGTCCTGCCGCCGTGCACCCAGTGCGTCCCCCAGTGGTGCGCCTCGCACCACGACGCCGGGACGGTGCATCCCTCAGCCCGGCACTCGCGGTCGCGGACCACCATCGCCTTGCGCTGCGGCGGCCGGAACAGTCGCGAGCTGCGGCCCAGGTCGAGCACCTCGGAGCGACTGCCCAGCACCGCCGGGATGATGTCGGCGGTGCACGCGAGCCGGCGGGCCTCGGCGGCCGAGATCCGCTCACCCACCGACAACCCGGCAGCCGAGAGCTCCCGGGTGAGGTCGTCGAGCGGGATCGTCACGATCAGCGTCGTGGCGTCCCCGCCGTGGACCGGAAGACGACGCGGGTCGACGGCCTCGAGCAGCGAGCAGAAGGCCTCACCCAGCCGGCGGAACACCGGGATCCGGTCGCCGGCCCCCGGGCCGTCGTGACGCGGGGAGGTGAACGCGTCGAGGTAGGTGCGCAGCCGGGCGGCGGCCGCATCAGGGACCCGGATGACGAAACGCGTCGTGCCGTCACCCAGCCTCTGCGAGCTCAGGCTGGTGCGCTCCCGCGCCCGGCGCTCCTCGGCCTCGAGCCGCGCGCCCTCCTCGTGCTCGTAGACCTCCGGTGCGACCACCTCGAGGATCTTGCGGCCGAGCAGCCTCAGCTCGCGAGGACCGCGGTGCGCTGCCTCGGCGACCAGGTGGGCCTCGGCCTGGGCGAGCACCGCGGGCTCGATGCGCTCGCGGGGCAGGTCGTCCAGCGCCCGGGTGATCACCAACGCCTGGGCGAGGTTGAGCGCCCCTTCGCCGAGAGCGGTCGCGGTGAGCGTCCAGCGCCGGTCGAGCGATCGGGCCAGGGCCAGCTCACGCCGGTGCGCGACCGCATCGCCGTGGGTGTCGTGGGTCAGCAGCGCGGCGACGTCGCGCGCTCCCTCCGTGGCCGCCACGTCGTCGGCGACGGCCATGGTGCGCAACCGCAGGGCCGTGAGTCGCGTCTCCAGTCGGGCCAGCCGCACCAGGAGCCGGCGCTTGGCGACCGGGTCGAGGAACATCGGCTCGCTGGTGCCCATCTCCTCGATCGCGGACTCGAGGAGGTCAACGCCGACCAGCAGCGGGTGCAGGTGGGGATCGATGGGCGACTCCACGGGCACCTCCTGGCATCGACAGCGGACCTCACTTGTCGATGCAGCGTGCCCGTGAGAGGCGATCCGTCGCGTCGTACGGATCCCGCCGAGGCCCCAGCATCACTATCACCTCGAGCGTGGGCTCATCGTACATCTGTTCGAATACGGCTGTCAAGCCCTGGTGGCCGAGACTGCGCACGATGTCCCCGGGACGGCGACATCGCAGCTGGCGCCTAGGTCGTCACGCGGCCGAGCACGCTGACCAGCGCCAGGCAGCAGGCGATCCCGGTCAGCGCCAGGCGCATCGCCGTGGAGGCCCCCTCGCCACGGATCCGGTGCGCGCGCTTCCGCGACGTCCTCCGGCGCGTCGGCGGCCGCCTGCGGGCCGACCTCTCGAGCCGGTGGTGGTGACGCGCACGGCCACGTGGCTCACCGACCCGGTAGGTGACCCGTGGCAGCGCCCAGGTCAGCCTGATGAAGAGCTGTTCGACCGCGCTCGCGGTCCACACCCGCTGTCGGCTCGCGAGCTGCTCGGCGAGGTCGTGCGGCGTACACACCAGGACGCCGTCGACCCACCCCGAGATCGGCTCGTCCCGGGCGAAGCAGAGCACGGGTACGACGTGCGCGGAGTCCAGGCCCACCGCCTCGGCCACCGCCAGCGCGGAGTCGGTGACGCGCGCCAGGGTGGCCTCGCGCGAGTCGCCGTCGTGGATCAGCGCGTCCGGACGCACCTCGATGTCGCCGGACCAGTCCCGCGTGTCGATGACGAACACCCCTGACCGGCCCACGGCGATCTGGTGCACGTTGGTCATCCGGAGACTCGCGCAGCGCACGTCGTACAACGTGCGCCAGGTGCCGGCCGGCAGTGTCTCGAGGGCGCTCGCGGCGGCACCCTCACGCGCAGTCGCAAGCTCTCGTGCGATCTCCCTACCCATGGCGCCCCCGTGTCCCTACCCACATTCAGCGTACGAGAGTACGACCGTAATGTCTAGATTGTCCTTTATACCCTCATACTGCACTCCCGTGCCGCAGGCCCCGACCAGCATCGCGATGAGGGGGCCAGCAGCACCTAGATGCGGCTCGCGGCACTGGACATCGACGGGCCACGAGGCGGGCACTTGGCGTACTTCTTGGCGAAGCTGACGCAGGAACCCTGGTTGCGGAACGGTCGCCCGACCTGGTCGGTGAAGTGCCGCCACCCGTAGTTCTTGCACGCCGAGGCGCTCGGCGGAGGCCGGACGGGGTACGGCGTGGAGTCGCACGCGTTGCCGCGTCCGTCGCCGTCACTGTCGACCTGGCCGGGATTCGGGGTGGTGGGGCAGTTGTCGCGGAGGTTGTCCACCCCGTCGCCATCACTGTCCCCGTTGGGCGTCGCATCGCACGCGTCGCCCTCCCCGTCAGCGTCGGTGTCGGCCTGCCCGGGGTTGGCGAGGGACGGGCAGTTGTCGACGTCGTCGCCGACGCCGTCCTGGTCGGCGTCACTGATGGTGGGCTCGTCGCACACGTCCCCCAGCCCGTCACCGTCGGTGTCGACCTGGTCTTCGTTGGCGTCCGAGGGACAGTTGTCGACCGCGTCGTCGACCCCGTCACCATCGGCATCCCCGGTCGGCGTCTCATCACAGACGTCGCCCGCGCCCGTCACCATCGGTGTCGACCTGATCGCCATTGGCGTCCGCCGGACAGTTGTCGACCGCGTCGTCGACCCCGTCACCATCGGCATCCCCGGTCGGCGTCTCATCACAGACGTCGCCCGCGCCGTCACCATCGGTGTCGACCTGATCGCCATTGGCGTCCGCCGGACAGTTGTCGACCGCGTCGTCGACCCCGTCACCATCGGCATCCCCGGTCGGCGTCTCATCACAGACGTCGCCCGCGCCCGTCACCATCGGTGTCGACCTGATCGCCGTTCGCCTCCGAGACACAGTTGTCATCAGCGTCGTCGACCCCGTCACCATCGGCATCCCCGGTCGGCGTCTCATCACACGCGTCCCCGAGCCCGTCACCATCGGTGTCGACCTGATCGTCATTCGCGTCCGCCGGACAGTTGTCGACCGCGTCGTCGACCCCGTCACCATCGGCATCCCCGGTCGGCGTCTCATCACACGCGTCCCCGAGCCCGTCACCATCGGTGTCGGTCTGCGCCGGGTTCGAGTCCGAGGGGCAGTTGTCGTCCTGGTCGATGACCCCGTCGGCGTCCGTGTCCGGGCAGTTGTTCTCGGCGCCCTCCTGCGACGGGTTGAACACGGTGGGACAGTCGTCGCGGCCGTCCGTGACACCGTCCTCGTCCTGGTCGTCCTGTTCGATGACCAGCACACCGGAGGTGAGGGCTGCCGCCTGGCCGAACTCGTCACCATGGCAGTCGTTGACCTCGGGCCACACCCCGAGCTGGTCGCCTGCGGGACCGTTCCGCTCGCTGTCCTCGTAGACGTAGAAGGTGACCGCAGCACCCGCCGCGAAGTCAGGGGACGCGTTCGGCGACGCGGCACCCACCTGCCCGCCCATCTCCGCGATCTGCTCGATCCCGAACTGACCGCTGTACAGCCCGAGCACGTACAGGCAGCTGATGGTGCCGCTCGCGGTCGCACCCGTGGACGGGCAGCTGAGCGAGAACGTGCCGGTGGCGGCATCAGCGTCACCGGTACCGGTCGCGCTGAGCTCGAACTGGGTGTCGCTGCAGAACGACGTCGGCGCCGTACCTGCACCCGTCACGGACTCGCCTGCCATGGCGGAGGCCGGTGGTGGCACCAGGGCTGTCAGCACCAGGAGAAAGCCGCTCATCAGTGCGGTCAGCCATCGTCGAGCGCTCACGAGTTCCCCCTACGTCGAACCGCCCATGTGTTGCGCCCCCCGGAGGCATGCCCGACCTGGGTCCTGTGTCGTGGTGGATGGAGAGTACGGGTGGGCGACGGACCTGGGTACGGTCACCGCAGCGCGGTCTAGTCGTGCCGCCGTCCGGGCAGGCAGACAGCGGCATCTCGACCGGTCCCAGCGTGGTCGCCCCACGATCGGTACGGCGCGACCACGAGCGACGCCACCGGCGCCGGGCGCAGCGGCGTCACGTCGCAGCGAGCTTGCTCCTGCGCGTGGCCGCGCGACGACCAGACGGAGACGTCGCCCGTCCGGGGCAGAATGAGGCACATGCTCCAGTGGTGGCGCGGCTTCGTCTCGCGCGAGGTGGCGCGGGTACGCCGCGACGGGGGCGCCGCCGTGCGCTGGTCGCTGCGGATCACGATCGCCGCGACCAGCAGCTACGTCGTCGCCTCGCTCCTCTTCCCGGGCACCCAGCCGCTCCTGGCACCCCTGACCGCGATGCTCGTGGTGCAGGTGACGCCGCTGTCGCTGCTCGTCACCGGGCTCGACCGGGTGGTCGCGGTGGTGGCGGGAGTGGTGCTGGCCGTCGGGTTCGCCGCCGTCGTACCGCTGGAGTGGTGGAGCCTCGGCCTGCTCATCCTGGCCTCGATCACCCTCGGCCAGTTCCTGCGGTTGCGCTCGAACCTCGTCGAGGTCGCGATCAGCGGCATGCTCGTCCTCGGCGTCGGCACCATCGGTGCGGAGGCGGCCGCCTGGCAACGCATCGCCGAGACGCTCGTCGGAGCCGTGGTGGGCATCATCGCCACCCTCGTCTACCCGCCCAAGGCCGCCAGTGCGGACGCCGGGCGCGCGGTCGACGGCATCGCCGATGCCGTCAGCGAGCTGCTGGTCCGGGTCGCCGACGAGCTCGACGAGATGGCGGAGAGCCACCGGGACCGTCTGCCGGGCGCCGCCCGCGAGTGGCTCGACGACGCCCGGCGCATCACCCACCAGATCCCGGCGGCCGGAGCCGCGCTGCTCATGGCCGAGGAGGGCCGACGGCTGAACCTGCGCGCGGTCCGGACGCCGCACGTCGAGCCCGCGCTCCGACAGGGCATGGAGGCCCTCGAGCACGCCGCGGTCGCGATCCGTGGCCTGATGCGCTCGGTGGCCGACGCCGCGCCCGGCAGCTGGCTCGCCGAGGACGAGGCGGCGGCCGTGCTCAGCGAGCTGGCGACGACCTTCCGCCAGCTGGCCGCCGGCGTCGACGCCTTCGGGGAGATGGTCCGCAACGAGGCCGCGGCGCAGGCGGACCTCAGCCACGGGGACGTCGTCCGGCTCCAGGAGGCCCACGACGGGCTCGTCCAGGCACGGGTGCGGCTCGACGCCGCGCTGGCCACCCCGCGGCCACCCGACGTCGTCGAGCTGCTCTCGGCCACCCGGGCGGCCGTCCGGCGGCTGCAGCACGAGCTCGCCCTCGAGGAGCGCGTACGCCGCCAGCTGCGCCTGCTCCCCCAGCGCCGCCATGTGCCTCGCCCCGCCCGTCGCCGCCCTCCCCCCACGCCTCCGCTCGGGCCCGACGCCGAGACCCAGATCCTCCGGCGCCGGCGCGACCAGCGGGACGACGACAGCTCATGACCCGCTGTCCGCCTCCGCCTGGAGCTCGGCTGTCCCGCTGAGGTGACGTGCTCGCTCAGGGCTGCCAGGTCGTGGACCGGCGAGCGGCGTCGAACACCGCCTGCACCCGCTCCGGTGAGTGGATGTCCCCGTGGCGACGTATCCACCGGGCCAGCTCGCGGTGCCGCAGCACCTGCACGCCGATGGGTGGTCTCCGCACCTGGAACCGGTCAGCCTTGACGATCGCGACCACCCCGTCCACGTGCACGGGGAAGCCGCACGCCTCGGCCAGCAGCCGAGCAGCCCGCTCGGCCTCGTGACGGGCGTTGCGCACGTAGGGCCGCTTGCTCCCGTTGACCTGGACCGTGTCTCCCGCGACCCAGACAGAGGCGCGAGGGTGATGCTTGGCGTTGAGCGTGAAGACCCCACCCGGACCGATCACCACGTGGTCGATGTCGGATCCGCGGGTGCCGACGGGGACGGCGTGCAGCACCCTCCAGCGGGGGTCCTTCCGCACGACCTTGTCGAGCTCGGCCGCGACTCGCTCCTCACCTTCGGCGCCGATCCGCCACGCCCGCTCGTCGGTGTGTACGCGCAGAGCCCGCGCCAGCAGCGTCCGGACGGGTGCGGCCTCGCGGGCAGCATCAGCCTGCTGGCGGACCTCCATGCCGGGGGTGTTGAGAGCGAGGTCCAGCCACGGTCGCTCGACGGTCGCCGTGGCCGGATCCGGCGCTGCGCTGCCTCGTACCTCGGAGGTGGTGGTCGGCGGTTGCGGTGCGGACGCCGCGAGCACGCGCTCCGATGTCCGGCTCACGGCCCCGGCTGACCGCCAGGCCGACACGGACTCGGCGAGCGCTTCCGCGTCGGCAGCGGTTTCCGGATGGCCGTCGTCGGCGACGAGGTCCCACCAGCCCACCGGGGTGCCGTCTGCCCGGGTCACGTACAGGCGGTCCTTGCCGTAGCGCCGCCATCGGTTGACGACCAGATCCGCAGAGTCCATGCCCCCCGATTATCCGGAGCACATGGACCAATGGGGCCGAATCGACCTATGTGAGGCGGTGATCGCCATGGCAGCGCCGAAAAAGCCGCAGGCCCCACCCGGCGTACGGGTGAGGCCTGCGGAGCTCGACGGAGCGGTCAGCTGCAGCCGCTGGTGCTGCCGCAGCCCTCGCAGACGTAGCAGCTGCCCGCGGGGCGCATCTTGGTGCCGCAGGTCATGCACAGCGGGGAGTCGACCGCGGTGCCGGTGATCTGCTCGAGCAGCTCGGCGCTGGTGTGCGCCTCGCCGGTGGACCGGGTGGCCGGGACCTCGCGGGCTTCGGCGCCGTGCGTGTCCTTGGTCTCCACGACCTGGGCGTCCGCGTCACCGGAGTGGTCTCGACTGTCCGCTCGCTTCGCTCGCTGCTCGACCACCGAGGAGTCGTCGTCTGCGACCTCGGCCATGAGCTCCGAGGGGCCGCCGGTCTCCTCGAGCGGCTCGTAGCTGCCGGTCTCGAGGTGGCGCTGCCGCTCCTCGGCGGAGTAGATGCCGAGCATCGACCGGTCCTCGAAGGACAGGTAGTCCAGGGCGAGGCGGCGGAAGATGTAGTCCATGATCGACTGCGCCATCCGCACGTCGGGGTCGTCGGTCATGCCGGCCGGCTCGAAGCGCAGGTTGGTGAACTTCGAGACGTAGGTCTCCAGCGGCACGCCGTACTGCAGGCCGATCGACACCGCGATCGAGAAGGCGTCCATCACGCCGGCCAGGGTCGAGCCCTGCTTGCCGAGCTTGAGGAAGATCTCGCCGAGCTCGCCGTCGTCGTGGGCACCGGAGGTCATGTAGCCCTCGGCGCCACCGACGGTGAACGACGTCGTCTTCGAGGCCCGGCTCTTCGGCAGGCGCTTGCGGAAGGGCTTGTGCACCTCGACCACCTTGGTGGTCTCGTGGTCTCGACTGGGCTCGACCGACGAGGTCTCGAGGCCCTGATCCTTCTTGGCCGAGTCGGACTTGCCGTCGGAGAGCGGCTGACCGACCTTGCAGTTGTCGCGGTAGACGGCGGTCGCCTTCAGCCCGAGCTTCCAGGACTGCAGGTAGATGTCCTCGATCTCCTCGACCGTCGCGCTCTCCGGCAGGTTGACCGTCTTGGAGATCGCACCGGAGAGGAACGGCTGGCAGGCCGCCATCATCCGCACGTGGCCCATCGGCTTGAGCGCCCGCGCGCCCATCGCGCAGTCGAAGATCTCGTAGTGCTCGGTGCGCAGGCCAGGTGCGTCGATGACGTGACCGTTCTCCGCGATGAACTCGACGATCGCCTCGATGGTCTCCTGGGCGTAGCCGAGCTTCTTCAGCGCCCGCGGGATCGTCTGGTTGACGATCTGCATCGAGCCGCCGCCGACGAGCTTCTTGAACTTGACCAGCGAGAAGTCCGGCTCGATGCCGGTGGTGTCGCAGTCCATCATGAAGCCGATCGTGCCGGTGGGCGCGAGCACCGAGGCCTGCGCGTTGCGGAAGCCGTTCTTCTCGCCGACCTTCTGCACCTCGGCCCAGGCCTTCGTGGCCAGCTTGTGCACCTCGGTGTCCGCGACGTGCAGGGTGCGCACGACGTCGTTGGCGGCCTGGTGCTTGCGCATGACCCGCTTGTGGGCGTCGGCGTTGCGGGCGTAGCCGGCGTACGGGCCGACCACGCCGGCGAGCTCGGCGCTGCGCTTGTACGACGTGCCGGTCATCAACGAGGTGATGGTCGCCGCCATCGCCCGACCACCCTCGGAGTCGTAGCCGAGGCCCATCGCCATCAGCAGCGCACCGAGGTTGGCGTAGCCGATGCCGAGCTGGCGGTAGTCACGGGTGGTGTCCCCGATGGGGTCGGTCGGGAAGTCGGCGAAGCAGATCGAGATGTCCATCGCGGTGATGATGAACTCGACCGCCTTGGCGAACAGCGGCGCGTCGAAGGTGTCGTCGTCCTTGAGGAACTTCAGCAGGTTCAGCGAGGCGAGGTTGCACGAGGAGTTGTCCAGCGACATGTACTCCGAGCACGGGTTGGACGCGGTGATCCGGCCGGTCTCGGGGTTGGTGTGCCAGTCGTTGATCGTGTCGTCGTACTGCAGGCCCGGGTCGGCGCAGGCCCACGCGGCCTGGCTGATCTTGGTGAACAGCGAGCGGGCGTCGACGGTCTCGATGACCTCACCGGTGGACCGCGAGCGCAGCCCGAACTCGGTGCCGTCCTCGACCGCGCGCATGAACTCGTCGGAGACGCGCACCGAGTTGTTGGCGTTCTGGTACTGCACCGAGGTGATGTCGGCGCCACCGAGGTCCATGTCGAAGCCCGCGTCGCGCAGGGCCCGGATCTTGTCCTCCTCCTTGGCCTTGGTCTCGACGAACTCCTCGATGTCGGGGTGGTCGACGTCGAGCACGACCATCTTGGCCGCACGGCGGGTGGCGCCGCCGGACTTGATCGTGCCGGCGGAGGCGTCGGCACCGCGCATGAAGGAGACCGGGCCGGAGGCGGTGCCACCGGAGGAGAGCAGCTCCTTGGAGGAGCGGATGCGGGAGAGGTTCAGGCCGGCACCGGAGCCGCCCTTGAAGATGAAGCCCTCCTCCTTGTACCAGTTCAGGATGGAGTCCATCGAGTCGTCGACGGAGAGGATGAAGCAGGCCGAGACCTGCTGCGGGCTCGGCGTACCGACGTTGAACCAGACCGGGGAGTTGAACGAGAAGTACTGGTGGACCAGCAGCCAGGTGAGCTCGTGCTCGAACAGCTCGGCGTCGGCCGGGCTGGCGAAGTACCCGTGGTCCTCGCCACCCTTGCGGTAGGTCTTCACGACGCGGTCGATGAGCTGCTTGAGGCTCCACTCGCGGGCGTCGGTGCCCACGGCGCCGCGGAAGTACTTGGTGGTGACGATCGTGGAGGCGTTGACGCTCCAGAAGTCGGGGTACTCCACGCCGCGCTGCTCGAAGACGGTGACTCCGGTCTTCCAGTTGGTCTGGACGACGTCGCGACGCTCCCAGGTGAGCTCGTCGTAGGGGTGCACACCCTCGGTCGAGAAGACCCGCTCGATCTTCAGGCCCTTCTTCCGGGTCCGTGCACTGGTCCCGCTCACCGTTTCGGTCATGTTCGCTACTCCCCTGGTTCGATGGTGCCGCTGCTGGCTGTTCAGTTGTGGGGTGGTCGTCCACCCTCGGGTGACGGGAAGTCACCGTTGTTGGTGGCCCCGCGCGCGGCTTCCCCACCACGCACGGGGCGGTCTGTGGTCAGCCGCCCGTGGCGGGCACTGGCTGAGGGTGTGGTCGCTCCATGCGGAGCATCGCGATCTCGGTCTCGAAGTCCTCAGCGGACTCGAAGGCGCGGTAGACGCTGGCGAACCGGAGGTAGGCGACCTCGTCGAGCTGGCGCAGCGGGCCGAGGATGCTCAGCCCGATCTCGTGGGCGGGCACCTCGGCCCAGCCCTCGCTGCGCAGCGTGTCCTCGACCGTCTGGCCCAGCCGGGCCAGGTCGTCCTCGGAGACCGGCCGGCCCTTGCAGGCCTTGCGGACGCCGGCGACGGCCTTCTCCCGGGTGAACGGCTCGCTGGTCCCGCTGCGCTTGACCACGGTCAGCTGCATCTGCTCGACGGTGGTGAACCGCTTCTCGCACGACGAGCAGGTGCGGCGACGGCGGATCGCGGAGCCGTCGTCGGCCACCCGGGAGTCGAGGACCCGGGTGTCGGTGCTCCGGCAGAACGGGCAGTGCACGATGGGCCTCCTCTCCTGGGTAGAACCTGTGCGTCGAGCTGTGGATTCCACGTGGATAAGCTCAGATCTCTGGGGAGAACTGCACCCAACATGTGGATAACTACATCGGTGTAACTACTAGATGTAGTGGAACCGTACGCCTGCGACCGGGGGTGTGCAACTGATTCGGGCAAACCCGGGTGCCGTACTTCGGGTACGGCTGCATCCACGCAGGTCAGCGCGTTGCCGGGCCTCGAAAACAGGGCGTGTCGGGCAGGTCGGACGGGTCTGCGCGGGTCACGGAACGGACCGGGAAGCCCGGGAAGGTCCGGGAATGCCGGGGGTCAGGCGGTGGGGGCGTCCGCGGCGGCCCGCACGGCCTCCGGCAGCAGCTCCTCGGGGGTGACGGTGAACTCGTCGTCCCCCTCGCGGGTGCTGGTCACCACCACGACCCGGTCCTCGAGCGGCACCAGGATCCGCCGGGTGTACGTCGGGGTCGGCGCGCCCTCCGTCGCGGTGTAGCCGAGCGCGCCCGGGTAGCCGTCGACGTCGAAGCGCTGGTAGCGCTCGGGGTCGAGCTGCACACAGGCCGCCAGCCCGTCGGCGACCTGGGCGACCGCCTCCGTCGGCCGCGCGAGGCGCCACACCGAGTCGCTGACGCTCTCGCGGGGCGGACCGGCGAGCCGGTAGCTGACGGCGGCCCGTCGCTCCCCGTCGTAGTTGTCCGAGGGCGCCATCACGTGGTCGTCCTCGGCGTCGTTGACCTGGGCGCACGTGACCTGGCCGGCCTGGACGTCGCGGCTGACCTCGGCGACCTCGACCCGGTCGGGCAGGTCACCCTCGGTCAGGGTGCCGGGTGGGGTGTCGGTGCCGCAGGCAGCCACTCCCAGCACCAGCGCGGTCGCCACGATCAGCCGCTTGGTCGCCGTCACGGGGGCCGACACTAGTCGCCGGATCCGGACGGGTCGTCGTAGAAGTCCTGGAACCGGCCGCGGTAGGTGTTCTCCAGCGTCTCGTCGGGCATGTAGGAGTTCATCTCGCTCGCCGCCCGGGCGGCGTAGTCCGAACGCTCGTCGCGGTCGAGGTCGTTCCAGCCGCGCACCTGCCCGTGGTCGAGGAAGCCGTCCGGCACCTCGTCGCGCGGGATCACGCCGGCCTCGACGAGGCTGGCGTAGCTCTCGTAGTTCATCTGCGCGATCCCGGTGGTCGCGTGCCCCTCCCACGAGTCCTCGACGCCGTCGGCGGTGTTGGCCCAGGCGTCGTTGACGGCGCCGGTGCCGAGGTCGATGCCGTGCTCGACGACCGTGCTGAGGATCGGCGGCTTGATCGGCACCTGCTTGACGCCCTCGGCCAGCAGGTTGGTCCAGAACTGTCGCTGCTTGTCGGTCTCGTGGGCGTCGCTGATCTCGGTCTCCCCCGCGATGCGGGTGGTGAACGCGCGCAGCTCGGCGTCGTCCATCATCACCGACTGCAGGCGGGTGCGCAGGTCCAGGTCCTGCGGGTCGTCGGCCAGCAGCGAGGCGAGGGTGTTCACCTGCGTCTGCCGGTAGTCCGCGACACCTCCGGCCAGGTCGACCATGCCGTGCTCGGTGGACATCGCGACCCCGGTCATCGCCGTGAGGTCGCCGCGGAAGAACTTCGGCATGTCGTCGAGCTCGCCGAACCCGGGGAGGTTCAGGCCCGCCGCCAGGAGGCCCGGGTCGCCGTCCTCGCTGCCACCGTCCATCGCCGCGGCCACCGAGGGCATGTAGGAGCGCAGCAGGTGCGCCACGCTGTCGGAGGCGGCCTTGGCGTCGTCGGGGTTGAAGCCGGGCGAGTTCGCCGTCCAGTCGACGAACTGCGAGGCGATCATCGCGGCCTCGCGGGGGTGGGCGCGGTAGACGTCCGGGTCGGTGCTCACCCGGTCGGCGAGGGCCGCGATGCCGTCGTACCCGTCGTTGCTCCAGTCGCGCTGGTCGAAGAAGAAGTGGGCGTTGCCGGGCTGGCGGATGAACTCGTAGCCGACCTCGGGCTGGCGGCTCATCGCGCGCATCATCTCGGCCATCGGGTCCGCGAACGAGCCGGTGAAGTTCTCGCCGTCGAAGGCGCTGTAGCCGTTGTGGCCGTACCAGTAGGTGGCCGGTCCGAAGTCGCCGTCGGCCATCTCCTTCTCGAAGGTGGCCATCGTCTCGGCCGCACCGAGCAGGAAGTCACCGTCGTAGTCGACGTCGCGCATCATGAACGCCAGCAGCGAGGCCCCGGACATGCCGGGGATGTGCTCCATCGACCAGTTCTGCTCGTCCCGCTCGAGCATCGGCGCGGTGAACCAGCGGGTGAGCTCGCGGCCGTACCAGTCCGAGGGGAACGTCGGCGACTGCGTGGCCGTGGCCAGTCCCTGTCGCAGGGTCTTGGCGAGGTCGAGCGCGGACTCGTCGCCGTACATGCCGAGGTGGGTCTCGAGCATCGCCATCACGCTGGCGGTGTCCTGCGGCTCGAGGTCGTCGTACATCGCCGCCATGACCTGCACGTCGGTCGCCCGGTTGGCGAGGATCTCCTGAAGCATCCGCAGCGTCTCGGGGTCGGTGTCGTAGGTGATGTCGCCGACCCGCTCGGCGAGCTCGCTGCCGAGCAGCTTCTGGGTGTTGGCCAGGGTGTCGGCGTCGGTGGTGTACGTCGCCACGCCCGCTCCCTCGGTGTCCAGCAGCCGGGCGAGGTCGAGTCGGGTGGAGAGCTCCGGCTCCTGGTCGCGCAGCCACCGGGCGACCCGGTCGACCGTGCCGTCGCTGAGCGAGGGCACCGCGCAGGGGGTGCCGGTCACCACCCGGTTGCGCTGGCTGTCGATGCGGGAGGCCAGGCTGCTCAGCGCGCTGATCGCGCTCTCCAGGGCAGAGATGTCGATGCTGACGCTGCTGGACATGTCGCCTTTCTACCCCTGTGTGCCCATGCTCAACCGCGCGGGTGCCCGACGCGCGCGGCGGCGGCACGCGCCCGGGGTAGCGCAAGCGTCACAATGACCGCGTGGGCTCTCACTCGGGACAGCGCGACGTCACGCCTCGGCCGCGGCCGTTGCCGCGTCGACGGCTGCTCGTGCTCGCGCTGCTGGTCACCCTCACCGTGGTCGCGTGGGGCGTGCTGGTCCTGGCCGCGATCGACTTCGGCCGGGAGGTGCGCACCGGCGACTCGGAGGCCTGGACGTTCCTCGCCGTGGCCGCGGCCGGAGCCACCGCCTGCCTGTTCGTGGCGCTCATCCTCGTCGGCCGGATGCTCGCCCTGGTCCGTGCCCCGGACGAGCCGCCCCGGCCGCCTCGGCTGCCCGGTGGCCGACGGGCGGCCCGCTGAGGGTGTCCCTTCTGGGAGCAACCGGCACGGCGTACGTCGGGTCGTCGGCGGGGCGCCGTACGCTTCGACCGTGAGTCGACGATGAGCAAGCTCGATGCCCAGCGGGCCATGCGCGAGGCCAAGTACGCCCGGGACCGGGCCCGTGCCCAGGAGCGCACCGGCTCGGCGCCGGTACGTGCCGCAGCGCGACCTCCGGTCGCACCCCCTGTTCCGGCTGCTGCCGCCTCCGCCAGCGCCGCGGCCAAGCCTGCTACGGACGCGTTGTGCGGTCACCGCTCGATGAACGGCCGGACCTGCACCCGCGAGGCGGGCCACTCGGAGAAGAACCACCGCTACAGCTGAGCCCCGACCCGTCGGTCCCCGGTTGTCCACAGCCGCGCCGGGCGGTGTAGCCAACGCGCCCGCGGGGTAGTTGACTCACCATCGACTCGGGTTCGACAGCTCAAGGAGTGACCTCATGCACGGGCGTGGCCGGCTGACCGCCGTGGGCCCGCTCGCCCGGGCCCTGGGGCTCCTGCTGCCGGTGGTGCTGCTGGTGCTCGCCGGCTGTGGCGGGTCCCCCGAGCCAGAGCCACTGAGCGATCCCACGCCCAGCCCCCCGGCGACCGTCTCCCCCACCCCGACCCCGCCGGCCATGCCCGCCGCCGCGCAGAAGAAGACCAAGGCCGGGGTCGACGCGTTCGTACGACACTTGGTCGCGACACTCAACTTTGCTGGCGCCACCGGCAGACACGACGCCTCTGAGAGCAGCTCGCGAGTTCTGACTGTGTGAAGTGCAAGGCGTCTATCCGATGGAGTAGCGCGCGATCTATAGCGAGGGCGGACACATCAAGGGTGGCGGGTGGGTCGTCACTCAGACGAAGCACTACGGGATGGATGCTGGCCGTTACTTCGTGGATGTTTCGATCGACTCCGATCCGCAGACGCTCGGGCGCAAGCGACAGGACCTCCGAGCGATTCCCTGGCGCCAAAAACCGCTTGCAGGCCTTTGTGCTCGAGCCTGTCCAACAGGGATGGAAGGTCGCGGAACTGGATCCTGCAGCATGACGCGCGTCGTAGTGACTGCGTTGATCGCAATGATCATGTTCTCGAGCGAGGCGTCGCAGCGCGGACCAGCCCGTCCGGCCAGCTGACGACGCGTTCGACGCGATCCTCCGCGACGCACAGCCCGGCCGCGCAATAAAGGGAACCAGGCCAGCGCCCGCCCAGGCTGTTGCTCAGTCCACCGTCCGCTACGTCTGGCGCACCGCCTGCGACCGAGGGATCGGCAACCCGACCACCGGTGCCCCGGTCTGCCCGGCCAATACTTGCCCGCCCGGCCAGAACCAGTACCGCCTCTGGCGGGTGGCGCCCCCTCCGGCGATGCCTCAGGGACTCGTCTGCTCGGGCACGGGGCCGCCGCCCGTGGCGGCGGCAGCCGCACCGCCGCAGGTGACCGACGCGATGGTGCTGCAGGCGTTCCGGCGGATTCCCCTGCCGTCGTTGCGCTCGCACTCCCAGCCGGCGGAGAAGACCCTGGTCAACTTCGACACGATCTTCTTCACCGAGGCCGCGCCGCTCACCCGGACCGTCACCCTGCTCGGCCAGCGGGTACGCCTCGACATCCGCCCCAGCCGGTTCGACTGGGCGCTCGGCGACGGGAGCACGATGGCGACCACGACGGCCGGGGCGCCGTACCCGGCCCGCGACGTGGTGCACCGTTACCGCGACGCCCACCGCACCGTGCAGCACCGGGTGCGGGTGACCTGGAGCGCGCGCTGGTCCCTCAACGGCGGGCCGTCCCGGCCTGTCGACGGCACCGTCACCACGACCGGGCCGAGCACTCCGCTGCGGGTCGCGGAGGCCAGCCCGGTGCTCTCCGGCAGCGGCCACTGACACGAGCCCGGTGCGAGCCCCGAGCGAGCCCCGGGCGAGCGCGTGGTGAGCCGTCGACAGGGGCCTCACCACCGGCGCGTACTGCGCTAGGTTCCGGGGATGCGGCTCACCACCCCCACTCGGTTGAAGCTCGCCTACGTCGGCTTGGCCGGCGTGGACACCTGGCTCGCCGGCCGGCCGGGCCGATGGGCGCACCGGGCCAGGTTCGCCACCAAGCCACTGCTGATGCCGACGCTGTCCGCCTCGCTGCTGACGAATCCGCGAGCGCGGGGCTCCCGGCTCCGACCGACCACGCTGGTCGCCCAGGCGGGCGGCTGGGGCGGTGACGTCGCCCTGCTCGGCCAGGGCACCCGTCCCTTCCTGACCGGCGTCGGCAGCTTTGCGCTGGGACACGCCGCCTACCTCGCCGGGTTCGTCCGGCAGCACGGGCACTCCGGCTTCCGCGAGGCACGGGGGCCGCGGGCGGTCGCGGCCGCGTGGGCGCTCAGCGCCCCAGTGCTCGCCGTGCAGGCCGGGCGGCGGCAGCGCGAGCTGGGCGTCCCGGTGCTCGGTTACAGCACGATGCTCGCCGCGATGGCGGCCGCGGCGACGTACCTCGACGCCGACCTCTCCCCCGCCGCCCGACGACTCACCGCAGCGGGCGCCGGCCTGTTCCTGGTCTCCGACACGCTGCTGGGCGTGCGCACCTTCGTGCTCGCCGACCCGCCGCCCCTCCTCGAGTCGGGCGTGATGGCGACCTACACCACCGCCCAGCTCCTGCTCAGCGAGGGCGCCGCCCGGGCCTGAGGTTGGCGCTGTCTAGAACACCAGGGGTCGTGCACCAAGGCGCGCAAACACACGACGACTGATAAGTCACACGATGGTGAGACATGCACCTTGCCTCCCGTTGACGCACGGTCAAGGGGGTTCCACCGTGGATACAGGCTGCTATCGGGAGGTGGGCTGACCACATGGATGGTGTGTCCGAGAAGATTTTCGCGTGGGCTGGTCAAGGCCCTGGGTTCTCGTTGACGATCATGGCGGTGCTCCTCGTGTCAGGAGCCGCCGTCTTGGCGTTCGGGTGGCGCGTCGACCACCTGCCCGAGCTCGGAGTGGGACTGATCGTGGGCGGCTTGTTCGCTCTCGCCTCCTACGCCAACCAGGTAACTGTGCAGATCAGTGACTTCCGCTCCAGCCTTGCCGTCTCAGACAACCTGACCGGCTTCGAGTCCAACGGCTACGACCTTCGAGGGCTCAACTTTGCCGGGAAGACCCTCCGAGCCGCTGAGCTCCCCGGCGAGAACCTGACGGGCGCCAATTTCAAGTACGCCGATCTCAGAGAGGCGAACCTGCGTGACGCATTGCTGCACGACACCATTTTCTTCTACGCGACGTTCCTTCGAGCCGATCTGACGGACTCGGAGTTCATCGAGGCAGACCTCCAGGGCGCGAAGATCACGACGACATCCGTAGCAGGGGCCAAGTTCACGCGTGCGAAGGTTCACGGCTCCACCTGTTGGAACGTGACGATGTCGGACCTGGCCGCGCTCACACCGGACGCCGCCGGATCGGTCGTCCACGACCTCGTCATCAACTCGCAGTTGAGGACTGCCGACGGCAAGACTCTCGGTCGTGTCTGTGAACGGCGCGAAGTGGGCAGCTCGATACAAGACCTGGCTCCGACCAGCGAGGAGCGGGTGCTGATCTGTGTGAACGAACCGCACCTCACCCGCGATGAATGCGGTGACTGAGTCAGCCGGCTGGTGCCGCATGAAGACGTTGCCCTGCGACCTACTGCCCTGACGACCGGGCAAAGATCGCGGTCACGGGCGAGTGGGGTGGGACCGGTCTGACGGCCCCACCCCACTTCTTCCCCCGTGCGGTGACCCGGGTCGAGGGAGTCACCGGCACGTTGTGTGGCCGGCCCGCACAGCGGGGCGGTGCTCAGCCGACGGGGACGGCGAGCTGCTGCCCCACGGCGATCTGGCCGCCGGGCAGGGAGTTGAGCTGCTGGATCCGGTGCACCATCGTCCGGACCTCGCCGGGCTCGGCGAGGTCACCGGCGATGCCGTAGAGGGTGTCGCCGGGCTGGACGACCACGACGCGCACCGGGTCGGGCGAGCCCGCGGTCAGGGACGCGGTGGCCCAGCCGCCCAACGGGATCATCAGCGCCAGGGCCAGGCCGAGGAACGCGAGCACCAGGACCGCCCGCCCGCGGCGGGTCAGCCGGACCGGTCCCGCAGGCGCTGCCCCAGTGGCCGCGGGCGCGACCTTGCGGATCCGGGCACGGTCGGTGCGGCGCGACGGGGCCGACCGGCGGATCCGCGTCGCCTCGAGCGTGCGGTGTCCGTAGTCGAGGTCGAACACCGTGGCGAACTCCTGCTCGCCCGGCGCCGGCGTACGTCGCTCCGCCGGGCGTCGCTGCCCCGGGACCCGAGTGGCCGGGGCGGCGGAACGGACCAGCGCGTCGAACCGGCCGTGCAGGTCGGAGTCGGACGAGACCCGCGGACGGGGGATGCTCAGTGTGCTCATCGGTCTACCTCTTTCGGGGAAGGTGCCCGACCCTCTGGCCAGGCGGGGAAGCGACCCCTGCTGTGTGTTGATCGATGTCTACCGGCGACCACCGACAAGGCCGGCGCCAACCGGTCGAACAGACATTCGATCGAACACGTGTACGAAGGTAGATCAGGTGGTCGAACGAATTCAAGACCCTGGTCGAACAAATGTTCGGGCGACCTCTCCCCCGCCGGTCTCGGCGCCTCAGACCAGCACCGGCTCCGCGTCCCGCCCCGAGGCCACCTCGACGAGGGCCAACCGCCGACCCAACAGCCCGAAGGCGAACATCACCGGGAGCGCTGCGCTGCCCATCGAGGTCACCTGCAGGATGCCGAGGGCGAGCGGGATGGTCAGGGCGAGCAGGAGGGCGGGGGCGGTGGGCCGGAACCGCTTGACCAGGAGCGTGATCCCCAGGGCCGTCGAACCGAGCATGGTCAGCAGGAATCCCGGCAGCGTGACCACCCAGCCCGCCCCGAACAGCCAGTACTCGAGGCTCCCTTCCTCGGTGTAGCCGCCGGTCCACTGCGTCCAGTAGTCCAGGAAGACCCCCACCGTCGCGAGCACGTACGCCGCCAGGGTGATCCGCCAGACCCACTTCTCGAACCCGGCCGGCCGCCGGCGGCGGTAGACCACGAACGCGCAGAGCGTGAAGGCGAGGAACACCGGGAACCAGATCTTCCCGTAGCTGACGTAGACCAGGTCCGGGTCGGCCCACTCCAGCAGCGGCGCGAGCGCCTCGGCGGCCGGCTCCGCCCACGCCGCGGTCAGCGGCAGCTCGAGATCCTCCCGCCCGTCGGCCGTGGCGAACCGCGACAGCGCGTGCAGCTGCCCCACGACGAGCCCGACCCAGGCCATCACCCAGGCGAACCGACCGATCCGCGCTGCTTCTCGATCCAGCATGACGACCTCCTGCGAGTTGGGTGGAGCTCGATCGTGCGCCGGCGGGAGGGGCCCGGTCGTCAGCCCTGGGGCCGGTCTGGGCCTCCACCCCCGGGTGGACGCGCGGACCGCTCGGATCGCCGTACGCTCCGGACGTGGACGAGCGCCCCCACCTGACGTGGAGCGACGCGGCCCTGCCAGCCTTGCTGCTGGCGCTGGGGGCCGTCGAGCTCGCCTCGCTGCGCAGTGACGGATGGGTCGCGGCGGTCGGGATCGAAGCGCTGGCCGCGGCCCTGCTGGTGCCGCGCCGCCGGTATGCCGCAGCCGTGGCGCCGGCGGCGGTCCTCGCCCTGACCTGGATACCGCTCACCGGCTCGGCCATGGACGAGGCTGCGACGCCGATCCTGTTCATCATCGTCGGCGTGTTCAGCCTCGGTCGCTGGACCCGGCTGCGCACCGGCGTCCCGCTGCTCGTGCTGACGCTGCTGCTCGTCCTGGCGGTCACCGCCTCTCTCGACCCACGCACCGAGGACTGGACCGACGTGATGTTCATCGTCTCGTTGGGGGTGCCGCCCTTCGTCTTCGGCCGGATCGTGCTCCGTCTCGACGAGCAGCGCGTCCAGCTGGCCGCGCAGCAGGAGCTGATCGCCACTCAGGCCGTGCGCGCGGAGCGGGACCGGATCGCGCGCGAGCTGCACGACGTCATCGCGCACAGCATCAGCGCCATGGTCGTGCAGACCGCCGCCGCCCAGGACCTGCTGCGCTCCCAGCCCGACCGGGCGGCCGCACTGCTCGAGTCGGTGGCCGCGACCGGCCGGGAGGCGCTCGCCGAGACCGGGCGGCTGCTGCACCTCGTGCGGGACGAGGACGGCGAGCTGGGCCTCGCCCCGGCTCCCTGCGTCGCCGACCTGCCCGACCTGGTCGAGTCCTTCCGGGAGCGCGGCCTCGACGTGCGCGCCGAGCTCGACCTGCCGTCCTCGCCGCTGCCGGGTGCGGTGGACGTCTCGACGTACCGCCTGGTGCAGGAGGCCCTCACCAACGCCCTGCGTCACGGACGCGGCCAGGCCTCGCTGCGGGTGACGTGCTCACCCGACTGCCTGCGGGTGTCCTGCACCAACGCCAGCGGCACGCCGTCGCGCGACGGCTCCGGCCTGGGACTGCGCGGGATGGCCGAGCGCGTGGACCTGCTCGGCGGCACCATCACCACCGGCCACCGGCCCGACGGCGACTTCGGCCTGGAGATCGCGATCCCGCTCGACGCCGCGGTGGTCCGATGACCACCGTGGTGGTCGCCGACGACCAGGAGGTCGTGCGGGCCGGGCTCGAGCTCGTCCTGGAGGCCCGCGGCTGCGCGGTGGTGGGTACGGCGGCCGACGGGCGCGAGGCGGTCGACGTCGTACGCCGCACCGAACCGGACGTGGTCCTGATGGACATCCGGATGCCCGTGCTCGACGGCATCGCGGCCACCCGGGACCTGCGCGATGCGGGTTGTCCGAGCAAGGTGCTCGTGCTCACCACCTACGACCTCGACCGCTACGTCTACGAGGCCCTGAGCGCCGGAGCCGCCGGCTTCCTGCTGAAGACGACCCCGCCGGACCGGCTGGTCGAGGGCATCCGGACGGTGTGCGCGGGCGAGGCACTGCTCGCGCCGAGCCTGACCCGGCGGCTGATCGAGGAGTACCTGCGGCACCCACCTTCCGCCACCGCCGAGCCGGCAGCGCTGGGCGAGCTCACCGAGCGCGAACGACAGGTGCTCGTGCTGATGGCCCGCGGTCGTTCCAACGACGACATCGCCGGCGACCTCGTGATCAGCCAGGCGACGGTGAAGACCCACGTCAACCGGGTGCTCGCCAAGCTCGGCGTCGCCACCCGCGTCCAGGCCGTCGTGCTCGCCTACGAGCTCGGCCTGGTGCGTCCCGGCGGCTGAGCACCCGGGCCGCAGGTCGCCGGCTCAGCCCGAGCGCAGGGCACGCCGCCCCTGGCGCCGGACGACGGGCTCGAGGCGGCCGGTGAGGCTCGGCGCCAGGTTGCTCAGCCGCATCAGCGCGCCTCGTCGCCCCGGGATCGTGCGGACCACGCGCCGGGTGCCGAGCAGCGCGACGGTCGCCGTGGCCACCTCCTCGGCGGTCAGCATCCGGCCGCCGGAGGCGACCAGCTCCTTGGCGCGCCCGTCGGGACGCATCGCCGCGACCATGTCGGTGGCGACCCCGTCGGGGCAGACCGCGTGCACGCGCACCTGCTTCGGCGTCTCCCAGCTCAGGCTCAGCGAGAGGGAGACCACGGCCGCCTTGGTGGCGGCGTACACCGACAGGCCCGGGACCGGGCCGTGCGCCGAGAGCGACGCGACGTTGACCAGGTCGCCGCCCTCGTCGCCGAACGTGTCCAGCGCCGCGCGCGAGCCCCAGACCGGGCCGAGCAGGTTGACCGCGACCAGGCTCTCCACCTGGTCCTCGCTGAGCTCCAGGATCCCGCCGTCGTGGCCGACCCCGGCGTTGTTGACCCACACCGCCAGGCGTCCGTGCCGCTGCGCCTCCCGCGCGGCCAGACGGTGCCCCTCGGGTTGGCGCACGTCGTGCTCCAACCCGGCCACGGCCCCGATCGCCTCGGCCGTACGCCGCACCTCCTCGCCGTCCACGTCGGTGAGGACCACCCGGTGACCCAGCCGGACGAGCTCGACCCCGATCGCTCGGCCGATCCCGCGCGCGGCTCCGGTGACGACGACGGACGTGGGGACGGAGGTGCGCGGCATGGCCCAGATCCAAGCAGACCGGCCCCGTCAGGCGGTTCGCGGCCGGGCCGTGGCAGGGCCGTGGCAGGGCCGTGCAGGGCCGTGGTCGGGGCCGTGGTCGGGGCCGTGGTCGGGGCACTGTCGGTGCTCGCACCTAGCGTGGGCATCGCCACTGCAGCACCCCAGCACCAGCCGAGGAGAGCCGATGACCACCCTGACCGACCGCCCGCACACCGCCCTGCTCGTCGTCGACGTGCAGAACGACGTCGTGGCCGGGGCGCACGCCCGCGACGCCGTGGTCGCCAACATCGCCAGCCTGGTCGAGCGAGCGCGGGCGGCCCAGGTCCCGGTGGTCTGGGTGCAGGACCGCGGCGAGGGCCTGCCCGAGGGCAGTGACGGCTGGCACTACGTCCCGGAGCTCGACCCGCGCGAGTCCGAGCCGCTGGTGCACAAGCGCTACGGCGACTCCTTCGAGGACACCGACCTCGAACTGGTCCTCGCCGAGCGCCAGGTCGGACGGCTGATCGTCACGGGGGCCCAGACCGACGCCTGCATCCGCTCGACCCTGCACGGCGCGCTGGTCCGGGGGTACGACACCACGCTGGTCGAGGACGCGCACACCACCGAGGACCTGACCGCGTACGGCGCTCCGCCGCCCGACCAGGTCATCGCGCACACCAACCTCTACTGGAAGTACTCCAGCGCCCCCGGCCGCGAGGCGGCGACGGTCACCACCGACGCCGTCGAGTTCGCCTGAGGGCCCTGGCGCACCGGGCCCGACACCGCGACACGCGGTTCGAACATGTGTTTGAAGTGACCCCTGTGATCGGGCTACCTTGGCCCCATGGCGACCCGCGATCCCAAGTCCGACTCCTCCGACCGAGCGACGGTCACCGAGCTGCCCGACGCGGCTCCCGACGTCACCGGGCTCACCCCGCGCCAGCAGCGCATCCTCAACGTCCTGCGCGAGTCGATCGAGAAGCGCGGCTACCCGCCGAGCATCCGCGAGATCGGCGAGCTCGTCGGCCTGACCAGCTCCTCCAGCGTCGCCCACCAGCTGCGGGTGCTGGAGCAGAAGGGGTTCATCAAGCGCGACCCCAACCGTCCTCGCGCCCTCGAGGTGTTCATCCCCGAGCTGATGGCCGCCCGGCGAGCGATCGCCAGCGCCGACGAGGCCGGCTACGACCCCACCGGCTCGGGCGACGCGATGCCGACCGCCACGATGGTCCCGATGGTCGGCCGGATCGCCGCCGGCGGCCCCATCCTGGCCGAGGAGCGCGTGGAGGAGATCTTCCCGCTGCCCAAGACCCTGGTCGGCGACGGCACCCTGTTCCTGCTCGAGGTCTCCGGCGACTCGATGGTGGACGCCGCCATCTGCCACGGCGACTACGTGGTGGTGCGCCAGCAGCCGGCCGCGGAGAACGGCGAGATCGTCGCCGCCCTCCTCGACGGCGAGGCCACCGTGAAGACCTTCCAGCGCAAGGACGGACAGGTCTGGCTGCTCCCCCACAACGACGCCTACGACCCGATCGACGGCACCCACGCCACCATCCTGGGCAAGGTCACCGCCGTCCTGCGCCGGATGTAGCCATCCGGTTGCACCGGGCCGCCCGGACCACGGCCGCGCGCTCGCGGCGCACCGGCATCCAGCCACTGGACAGATCACACTTTTTGTACCATTTGCCTCCTATATCGGACACAATGACCGAGTGCATGTCCGGGGGGTCGGCCCGACGATGGTCGCTGCGTTGCTGGTGGCGCTGTCCGCGCTGCCCGCGAGCGCGGACGGGACCGGCTCGAGGGCCAGCGCCGGCCCGGGACGCACCGGTGTCGAGGTCGACCGCGGCCTGTCCGGCCCGGGCGTCCTCGCCGCGACCGGGGAGCGGCCGGCCCGGGTGCTCCCCCGCCAGCTCCGCGGCCGTGCGGCCCTGACTGCCCTGGGCGACCGGATCGCCGTCACGGCGGCTCGCAACGGCCTGAGCGCCCAGCGGCTCACCGAGGTGCTCACCGAGGACTCGTCGGCCTGGCTCGACGAGGACGGCCGGATGTTCTACCGCGACGAGCTCCCCACCGAGGCGGCCGAGGCAGCGCAGGCCGCCGGTGACGGCGGTGGCACCACCACCATCCCGGCGTACCCGACCTCCCAGACCTTCGCCCTGCACAGCCTGCCCGGCGCCAACCGGACGATCTACCTCGACTTCGACGGGGCCACCGTGTCCGGCACCGCCTGGAACCAGGGGTCCAACCCGATCGCCGGCGGCACCCACATCGGCTACGACAGCGACGGTGACCCGACCACGTTCACCACCGCCGAGCACGCCTGGATGCAGGAGGTCTGGCGCCAGGTCGCCGAGACCTACGCCGCGCTCGGCGTCGACGTCACCACCGCCGACCCCGGCCCCGCGGCGCTGCACCGCTCGTCGAGCTCGGACACCACCTACGGCACCACCGTGCTGGTCACCAACTCCAGCGCGGCCGCGGAGCAGGCCTGCAGCTCGGCCTGCCTGGGCGTGGCCTACGTCGGCACCTTCGACAGCATCACCACCCAGCCTGGCTACTACCAGCCCGCCTGGGTGTTCTCCCGGCGCACGCTCGGGGCGACGGTGGCCGCCCAGGGCGCCTCTCACGAGGCCGGCCACAACCTCGGACTCGGGCACGACGGCACCGCGTCCTCGTCCTACTACCAGGGCACCAAGGCCTGGGGCCCGATCATGGGCTCGGCAATGAACCGCGCGGTGAGCCAGTTCAGCATCGGCGAGTACGCCGGTGCCAACAACCAGCAGGACGACTTCGCGACCATGCAGAGCAACGGGCTCGCGGCCCGGCCCGACGACCACGGCAGCAGCGTCGCCGCGGCTGTCCAGCTCGGCGAGGCGTCCTCCTACACCCGCAGCGGGGTGATCAGCACCCGCACGGACACCGACGTCTTCGCCGTCGACCTGAGCTGCACCACCGACCTCGCGGTGACCGCGCGCGGGATCGGTGCCCAGGCGGCGCTCGACCTGCAGCTCGAGGTGCTCGACGCCGACGAGGTCGTCGTCGGCACCTCCGCACCGGCGTCGGGCTACGTCTCCGGGACGCCACCGGTCTCCACCGGCATGGACGCCGCACTCACCGTCCCCGACGCCACCGGGACCTACTACCTGCGCGTGGACGGGGTCGGCCACGGCAACCCGGCGACCACCGGCTGGTCGGACTACGGCAGCCTCGGGCGATACACGCTGACCGCGAGCGGTTGCGCCGGCGCTCCGCCCAACGAGGAGTCCCCGCCGGAGACCACTCCGCCGGCGTCCGAGCCGCCTCCGGCGACGGCACCCCCGGCGAGCAAGCCGGCGGCCACCGTCGCCCGCCCGTCCGGCCCGCGCATCGCCCGCGCCTCGTCGGGAGCCCGCGGACGCCAGGTCACCGCGGTTGCCCGCTGGCGAGCCCCGGCGTCCACCGGTGGTGCTCCGATCACGCGCTACCGCGTGCTGGCCAAGCGCCTCGACGCGCGCGGCCGCACCGTCGGCACCTACGCCTCGCCCTACCTCCGTGCCTCGGTGCGCAAGGTCTCGCTCCGCCTGCCCCGCGCGCGCTACCGCTTCCAGGTGGTCGCGTGGAACCGGGTCGGTGCCTCCACCGCGTCCGGGCGCTCCAACGTCGTCCGGGCGCGCTGACCGCCTGACCGGCTGACGGCTGCTCAGTCCTCCTGGGCGAGCCGGGTCAGCGCCTTGCGCACCAGGGCCGGGTCGTGGGTCTGCCACATCGGCGACAGGCTGGCACGCAGGAAGCCGCCGTAGCGGGCCGTCACCAGCCGGGGGTCGAGCACCGCGACGACACCGCGGTCGGTGCCGGTGCGGATCAGCCGACCCGACCCCTGGGCGAGGAGCAGCGCCGCGTGGGTGGCCGCCACCTGCATGAAGCCGTTGCCTCCTGCCTGGTCGACGGCGCGCTGCCGGGCCGACATCAGCGGGTCGTCGGGCCGGGGGAAGGGGATCCGGTCGATGATCACCAGCTGGCAGGTCTCGCCCGGGACGTCCAGCCCCTGCCACAGGCTCAGCGTGCCGAACAGGTTCGTGTGCGGGTCCCCGACGAACTGGCGGGCGAGCTCGGGCAGCTGGGCCTCCCCCTGGGCCAGGGTGGTCAGGTGGGGCAGCGCCTCCCGCACGTGCTCGGCCGCGGCCTCGGCGGCGCGGCGGCTGGAGAACAGCCCCAGCGTGCGGCCCTGGGCGGCGTCGACCAGCTCGGTGATCTCGGTCAGGTGCGCTGCGGTCAGGCCGTCGCGGCCCGGCGCCGGGAGGTGGCGGGCCACGTAGAGGATCGCCTGACGGGCGTAGTCGAACGGCGACCCGACGTCGAGCCCGGTCCAGCTCCCGGCCGGGGCGGTCTCGGCGTCCGTCTCGCCCGCTCCCGAGCCGTCGCCGCCGGTCGAGCTGCTGACGGTGGTCGCGCCGTGACCGACGGTCGAGCCGCCCCCGCCGGCGCTGGAGCCGCTACCCACGGTGGTTGAGCTTGTCGAAACCCGGTCCCCCGCCCTCAGTCCCAGCGAGGTCGCCACCGCGTCGAAGTCACCCCCCAGCTTGAGCGTGGCCGAGGTGAACACGGCCGTCTTCTCCGCCAACAGGCGGTCGCGCATCGGTCCCGCCACCTCCAGCGGGGCGACGCAGAGCTGGTTGCCGCCGCGGTTGCGCTCGCGCTCGTTGAGCCAGAGCACGTCGCGATCGCTGCCCGCGGCCATCCGCTCCGCGACCGCGAACAGCTCCTGCGTCCAGCCCTTGGCCTGGGTCAGGCCCGCGTCGTCGCCGGGGTCGCGCGGAAACGCGGAGAGCAGCGCCCGCGCCCCGTCGCGCACCAGGACGAGGGCGTCGCCGAGCTCGTGCGGGACGGCGTCGATACGTCCCGGGCGACAGTCGTCGACGGCTGCGCCGAGCGCCTCGCCGGCGTCGGCCAGGTCGTCGGCCTCGTCGGTCTCCACGTGTCGCCCGGCCCGGCGGGCCACCCGCTCCACCTCGGCGGCGCTCAGCTCGTCGGTGGCCGCCTGGGTCACCCGCGCGACGAGCTCGTGGGCCTCGTCGACCACCACGACGTCGTACTCGGGGATCATCGGCACCCCCTCGACGGCGTCGATGGCGAGCAGGGAGTGGTTGGTCACGACCAGCTGCGAGCGGTGCGCGCGCTCCTTGGCGCGCTCGGCGAAGCACTCGGCCCCGTAGGGGCACCGGGCCGCACCGAGGCACTCGCGGTGGCTGACGCTGACCTGCCGCCAGACCCGGTCGGTGTGCCGCGGCGCGTGGTCACGTTCCCCGGTGCCCGTCTGCGCGGCCTCCTCCTCGACCCACTCCCGCAGGGCGACGACCTCCGCCCCGACCGACCCCGCGGGCAGGTCGACCAACGTCCCCTGGTCGTCGGGCACCCCCTCGCGCACCCGGTGCAGGCAGGCGTAGTTGGAGCGGCCCTTGAGCACCGCGAAGCTGCCGCCACCCTCGAGGTGCTCGCCGGCGGACTCGAGCAGCGCGGGGATGTCGCGCTCGACCAGCTGGTGCTGCAGGGCGAGCGTCGCGGTGGCCACCACCACGCGGTCGTGGTGCAGCAGCGCCGGGACGAGGTAGCCCAGCGACTTGCCGGTGCCGGTGCCGGCCTGCACGAGCAGGTGGCGGCGGCGCCGCATCGCCTCCGCGACGGCCTCGGCCATGGCGACCTGACCGGCCCGCTCCTGCCCACCGATCTGCGCCACCGCCGCGGCGAGCACCTCAGGTACGCCGGGGCCGCTGTCCTCGCCGCTCTCGACCACCCGAGCACCCTATGCGCCCGGCCCGACCGGGCGCGCGACGCGTCCGGGTGGCTGTGGAGCCGGCGAACGAGCGTCGATCCGCGCCGCCGGAGCTGCACCTCAGAAGCGGACCTGCGGCGCCTGCTCCTGCCCCTCGGGGGCCTGGTAGAACTCGCGGCTGCGCACTCCGGCCACCCCGACGAGGAACATCCACGGGATCGTCCGGGTCAGCGTGTTCAGGGTCGCCACGGCGTCGTTGTAGTACTGGCGCGCGAAGGAGAGCTGGTCCTCGGTCTCGCCGAGCTGGCGCTGCAGGTCGAGGAAGTTCTGGTTGGCCTTGAGGTCCGGGTAGTCCTCGGCCACGACGTTGAGCCGGGCCAGCGCCCCGGCCAGGGCGCCGTCCGCCGCAGCCTTCGCCGGGACGTCGTCGCCCTGCGCCGCCTGCTGGACCCCTGCCCGCGCCCGGGTCACCTCCTCGAGGACGCCCTGCTCGTGCCCGGCGTAACCCTTGACGGTCTCCACCAGGTTGGGGATCAGGTCGGCGCGGCGGGTCAGCTGTACGTCGATGCCACCGAGCGCCTCCTGGGCCTGCACGTCGGAGGTGCGCAGCTTGTTGAAGCCGACGACCACGAAACCCACCACCGCGAGGGCGACGACGAGCAGGACGAGCAGGGAGATCAGCAGGGTCATGGTGCACTCGCTTTCGAGGAGGCTGCGACCGGGTCGACCGACCGCACGGAATGGAGTGTGGCGCAGCAGCTCACCAGGAGCCACCTCCGCCGCCACCACCACCGCCACCGCCGCCACCACCACCACCACCGCCACCGCCACCGCCCGAGGAGCTCTGGGTGGCCTGGTAGGCGGAGATGGCCGAGCTCACCGTGGAGGAGAAGTCGCTGGCCAGGGCGGCGCCGAGGCTGGTGCCGGCGTACGCGCCGTGCATCGAGGAGGCGTACGACGGGGCCGGCGGCTCCTCGCCGGTCTCGACGCGGTACTTCTGTGCCCACTCCTCGGCGACGCCGAAGGCGACCGCCCACGGGATGTAGGCGGTGTAGAGCTCCTTGCGGCCGGAGAAGTCGAAGCGCGCCTCGGCCGAGGAGGTTGCCAGCACCCGACGGAAGCCGCCGATCCGCGACCACAGCTCTCGTCCCGCTGCCGTACGCCGCGTGCCCGAGCCCGGCCTGAGCAGCTCGAGGGCACCGATCGCGAACAGCCCGGGCAGCAGGACGAGGACGGAGAGGTCGAAGGGGTTGACGAAGCCCAGGAACAGGGTCAGCAGGATCGCGCCGATCACCACGACAGCGCCGAGGCTGCCCAGACCGGAGGGGGTGACCAGCCGGTTCTGCCGGGCCCAGTCGCGCACCGCGTCGTCGAACTGCGAGAGCCCCGTCTTCAGGGTCTTCCCGGCGCTGACGGTCTTGCTCGCGGTGAACGAGCCGCCCGGCACGCCGAGCACCTGCGCGGCGTACGCCGAGACCGGGTCGAGCCGCTGCCAAGACTCGGCACGCCCCGTGTCGCCGACCGTCCAGCCCCGGTCGCGCTCGAGGGTGGTCGCCCCCTGCTCGGCCGTCTGCAGGATCGAGGCGACGAACGCGTCCTTGCCGATCGTCTCGGAGTACACGTACTTCGCCTGGGCCGGACCGAGGCCCTCCGGCGGCGCGTACATCAGCGGAAAGGCCGGGGGCCGCTCGCGACTGTTCCGCGATACGCGCCACCCGAGGTACCCGGTGAACCCCGCCAGCCCGAGCAGCAGCACGAGCGCGACGATGCTGCCGCCGAGCACCGGGTCGAACCGCTGCGGCCAGGCCAGCCCGTCCCGGTCCGGCGCCGGCAGGTCGAGTGCGGTGCGCACGGTGACCGGGGTGTTCACCGCCAGCGCCCCGGTGCTCACCGCGAACCCGTCGTCGCCGGGCTCGGCGGTGCACCCGGAGCTGGCGCCCTGCCCCACGGCGCACTCGACCGGGCCGTACGCCGCCGGCAGACGCACCCGCAGCGTCGACTGCTCGATCGGCATCCGCCATCCCGCGCCGATCAGGTCCCAGAAGAGCTGGGCCTGCCCGCCCGAGGTCGACCCCAGCGCGTCGTCGATCGTGTAGCTGATCTGGTAGGTGTGGTCGCCGGTGATCGTGGTGTACGGCGAGCCGATCTTGATGTTGCGGTAGCGCCCCCGGCCCTCCTCGAGCACCTCGAAGCGCTCGGCCTGCCCGTCGCGGGTGACCTGCACCTCGCGCGGGACCAGGCGGACCCGGGAGTCGCTGGGGTCCTGGACGTCGAAGAACCGGAAGATGCCGTGCTTGTAGTCCGGGAACCGCACCTGCAGCGTCTCGACGGCGCGCAGGGTGCCGGCCCGGTCGACGGTGAAGTCTGCGCCGTAGCTGGTGATCCGGGCGGTGTCGCTCTGCACGCCGCCCAGCGAGGGCCAACGGATCGCGGGCAGGAGCATCAGCCCCACGAGCAGGAGCAGCGCAACCGCCCTGCCCACCCAGCGCACCATGCTCGGCACCCTACGCAGCGACGTGACCCGTCGTGGGGGTTCGCGGAACCATGCCACCCTGGGCCGTCGCTCCCCGGCGGCACAGCAGTCGACGACCCGCGCGACCCACCGTCCTTGGCACACCAGCGTCGCCGCGCCGGGCCGCCACCACCTGCGGACCCACCCCGAGCTCGGGCGGGTGACTGAGGCGGGTGGCTCGGGCGGCCGGTCTCAGGCGGGGTAGGCGGCCAGCTCGCCGGCGAGCGCCTCGTTGACGCGGGCGGTGAGCAGGGTGCCCTCGCCGGTGTGCTCCATGGTGAGCACCTCGCCGCTGTCGTGGACCCGGCTGAGCAGGTCGCCCCGCTCGTAGGGCAGCAGCACCTCGATCTCGACGGCCGGGCGCGGCAGGTCGGCCTCCACGGCCAGCAGGGCCTCCTCGATGCCCTCGCCGGTGCGCGCGGAGACCACCACCGAGTGCGGCTCGCGTTGACGGAGCCGGGCGAGCACGAGCGGGTCGGCGACGTCGGCCTTGTTGATCACGACCAGCTCGGGGACCGAGTCGGCGCCGATCTCGGCCAGCACCTCGCGCACCGCGTTGATCTGCCCCTCCGGGTCGGGGTGGGCGCCGTCGACCACGTGCAGGATCAGATCGGAGTCGGCGACCTCCTCCAGCGTCGAGCGGAACGCCTCGACGAGCTGGTGGGGCAGGTGCCGCACGAAGCCGACGGTGTCGCTCATCGTGTAGATCCGGCCGTCACTGGTGGTCGTACGCCGGGTGGTGGGGTCGAGCGTGGCGAACAGCGCGTCCTCGACCAGCACGCCGGCGTCGGTGAGCCGGTTGAGCAGCGAGGACTTGCCGGCGTTGGTGTAGCCGGCGATGGCCACGCTCGGGATCTCGTGGCGACGCCGCCCGGCCCGCTTGGTGTCGCGGGTGGTCTTCATGTGGGCCAGGTCGCGCCGCAGCTTGGCGATCTTGGTGTTGATGCGGCGGCGGTCGGTCTCGATCTTGGTCTCACCGGGTCCGCGGCCACCGATGCCGCCGCCCTGCGAGCCGACCCGGCCACCGGCCTGGCGGGAGAGGTTGCCGCCCCAGCCGCGGAGCCGCTGCTTCATGTAGCTGAGCTGGGCCAGCTCCACCTGGGCCTGGCCCTCGCGGCTCTTCGCGTGCTGGGCGAAGATGTCGAGGATCAGCGCGGTGCGGTCGACGACCTTGACCTTGACCCGGTCCTCGAGGTTGCGCAGCTGGCTGGGGGCGAGCTCCCCGTCGCAGATCACCGTGTCCGCACCACTGGCCCGGACGATCTCGGCCAGCCCCTCGACCTTGCCGCGGCCGATGAAGGTGGCGGGGTCGGGGCTGTCGCGACGCTGGTACAGCGCGTCGAGGACCTCCGAGCCGGCGGTCTCGGCCAGCAGGGCCAGCTCGGCCATGGAGTTCTCGGCGTCCTGGACCGAGCCGTCGGTCCACACCCCCACCAGGATGACCCGTTCGAGCCGCAGCTGGCGGTACTCGACCTCGCTGATGTCCTCGAGCTCGGTGGAGAGCCCGGCCACCCGGCGCAGCGCGTAGCGCTCGGCCAGGTCACGCTGCCCCGAGGTCTCGTCGTCCTCCGGTGGCTGGTCCGGCGGCGGTCCGGCTCGTCGCGGCGCGAGGCGGCCCGGACGGGGCTCGGGGTGGGGTCCTCGTCCCAGTCGGCGGTGTCCGCCAGCTCCTGGGCCAGGTCGAATTCCTTCGGTGCGTTCGTCATACGCCGCCCAGCGTAGTTCGGGTGCCCCACCCCGGGCGAACCGTTATCGCCGCGAGGGCCGCACCACCAGGGCCGAGCCACCGCCGCGACGCTCCGGCTCGGAGACCGCGACCAGCCGGCCGTGGCGGCCGATCTCGATCGCCGTGGCCGCTCCGATCTCGGCGGCGCTGGTGAAGGCGTCACCCGCGGGCTGCAGCACGTGGCCGTACGGCGTCAGCGCGTCCTCGTAGTCCTCGATGAACGCCGGTTCGGCGGTGACCTTCTCGGTGTTGCGCTGCGAGGCGCGTGGCGCCGCGATCGCCTCCTCCAGGCTCATCCCCCGGTCGATCCGGTTGAGCAGCATCTGCAGCACCGTGGTGATGATCGTCGAGCCGCCCGGCGACCCGAGCGCCAGCACCGGCCGGCCGTGACGCAGCACGATCGTCGGCGACATCGACGAGCGGGGCCGCTTCCCGCCCTCGATGCGGTTGGGGTCGTCGGCCCGCCACACCGTGGAGAAGTCGGTGAGCTCGTTGTTGAGCAGGAACCCGCGGCCGGGCACGGTGATCCCCGAGCCGCCGGTCTGCTCGATGGTGAGCGTGTACTCGACGACGTTGCCCCACCGGTCGACCGTGGTGAGGTTGGTGGTCGAGATGTTCTCGGTGTCCTCGTCGGGCCCTGCCCGGCCCGCGGGGCCCGAGCAGCGGCCGTCGTACCGGCTCGCGTCGCCGGGCGGCACCGGCTTGTCCGCCGCCGCGTCGGAGTCCAGGGAGCAGGCCCGCTCGGCGGCGAACCGGTCGGAGAGCAGGTCGCGCAGCGGCACCGGCACGTAGGCGCGGTCGCCGAGGTACTTCGCCCGGTCGGCGAAGGCCAGGGCGCTCGCCTCGAGGTAGTGGTGCAGCGCTCGGCCGTCGTCCATCCCACGCAGCCGGTAGCGCTCCAGGATGTTCAGCGCCTCCCCGACCGTGGAGCCCCCGCTGGAGGAGGGGGCCATCCCGTAGACGTCGAGCCCGCGGTAGCCCACGCGGGTGGGTCGCTGGTCCTTCGCCCGGTAGCGGGCGAGGTCGCCGGCGGTCAGGTGGCCGGGCGGCACCGGAAGCTCGGCGTCGCGACGCTTGGGCGGGTCCTGCACGGTGCGCGCGATCTGCGTGGCGAGCGGTCCCCGGTAGAACGCGTCGATGCCGTGCCGCGCGATCAGCCGGTAGGTCCGGGCCAGGTCGGGGTTGCGCAGGACCGAGCCGACCTCGGGCGGCTTGCCGCCAGGCAGGAAGAGCCGGCTGGTGGCCGGGAAGGTGGCGAAGCGCTTCGCGTTGGTCTCGGTCTGCTGGCGGAAGGTCTCGTCGACCAGGAAGCCACGGTTTGCGAGCCGGATGGCGGGGCGCAGCGAGCGCCGCAGGCTGCTGGTGCCCCAGCGGTCGAGCGCCCGCTGCCAGGTGGCGAGCGTGCCCGGCGTACCGACCGACACACCGCTGGTGACCAGCTCGGGGGTGAACCGGTAGGGCTCGCCGGTCGCGGGGTCGAGGAAGGCGTCGCGCGGCATCGACCGCGGGGCCGTCTCCCGGCCGTCGATGGTCTGCACCCTGCGGGTCCGCGCGTCGTAGTGCACGAAGTAGCCCCCACCGCCGATGCCGGAGCTGTAGGGCTCGGTGACGCCGAGGGCCGCCGCGGTCGCCACGGCCGCGTCGACCGCGTTGCCGCCCCGCTCCAGCACCCGCAGGCCGATCCGGGAGGCCTCGGGGTCCACCGAGCTCACCGCACCCCCGAAGCCGGTGCTCGTCGCCGTCTTCACGTTGTAGCGCCCGCGCCGGTCCCCGGCATCGCCCTGGTGGTCGCGGCCGGCCTGCTGGGCGCCGGTGTCCGTCAGGGTGCCGGCCGTCGCCACCGAAGCCCCCGGAGCGAGGGCGACCCCCGCGAGTCCGGTGAGCGTCGCGGTGCCGATCGCGAGGATGCGTCGTCGTGCCTGCGCCATGGTGGAGCCTCCCGAGATGTCGACCGGTGCGCGTGACCCACATTCAAGGCCCGGTCGGGGCCCGGCGGCAAGGGGTGCTGGTTTGGCCCACCGCGAGCCGGGTACGCCGCACCCATGAGCGATGCCGCCGACGCACCCGAGCAGGAGGCCCAGGGCGAGACCAAGCCGGGGCCGGCCAACCCGCACGCCGAGGGCGCCGAGGCGCCCACCCCACCGGGGTCCGCGCTGCGCCAGGACGCGACCGGTCCCGGAGACGGGACGGAGGGCGGGTCGAGCGACGGGCACGACGACTCGGCATCGGCGAACCCGGCCGCCAACCGGTCCGCCGAGCAGGCCGGCGGCGGCACCCTCGACCTCGAGGACGAGCCGGGGCCCGAGGGGCACCAGCCCCCGGGGACCCGTTCGGGGGATGATGGGCAGGACGTGCAGGAGGAGAACGCCGAGACCTCCCTGGACCAGCCGTCGCAGTAGGCGGCGTCCGGGTCACCAGCAGGCGGCCACCGGCCGCCCGGAAGGACCGATGATGAGCGAGTCGTCCGAGCACCACGACCCCACCACGGCGGACCACGCCGGACCCGACGAGACCAGGGCCCCCGGGCACACGCCGCCGACCGGGACCGAGGAGTCCGACCCCAACGCGGACAGCGCCGAGGGTCTCGCCGGGGACCTCGGGGTCAGCAGCGAGCGGCCCGGGCCGGTGCGCGGCGTCGACGAGGACGTCACCTACGGCACCGCACCGACCCACACCGACGACGACCCGGAGGGCGAGCCGCCTCCCGAGCAGTCCGCCGACGACGGCCGGCCGGAGGTGCACCCCGACGAGGTGGCCGCACACCCGCGCAACCCGGACGGCAACCCGGGGCACGCCCGGAACTGACCGGACCTGACCGGACCTGACCGGACCTGGCGGGCTACCGCGGAGCGATCACTTGGGCGGCATCCGGATGCCGCCGTCGACCCGGACCGTCTCGCCGTTCATGTAGGAGTTGGTCAGGCACTCCAGCACCATGCTGGCCAGCTCGTCGGGTGCGCCGAGTCGCCTGGGGAACAGCACGCTCTCGCCGAGCTTGGCCTTGAACGCCTCGGCGTCCTCGCCCTCCCCGTAGATGGGGGTGTCGATCAGCCCGGGGGCGACCGTGTTCAGCCGGATCGCGGCCGCCGCGAGATCGCGCGCCACCGGCAGGGTCATCCCGACCACGCCGCCCTTGGAGGCGGAGTACGCCGCCTGGCCGATCTGCCCGTCGAAGGCGGCCACGCTGGCGAGGTTGACGATCGCACCGCGCTCGCCGGTCGCGGTGGGCTCCTGGCGCGAGATCGCCGTGCCGACCAGGCGGATGCAGTCGAAGGTGCCGATCAGGTTGATCGCGATCACCCGCGAGAACGCCGCGAGGTCGGCGGCCGACTCGTAGGTGCCGTCGCGCCCGACGGTGCGCTGGGCCCAGCCGATGCCGGCGGAGTTCACCAGGACCCGCACCGGGCCGAGCTCCTCGGCCTGCTCGATCGCGGCCGTGATCTGCTCGGTCCGGGTCACGTCGACGGGCGCGAAGACACCGCCGATCTCCTCGGCGAGCGCACCGCCGGCGTCGCTGTTGAGGTCCGCGACCACCACCCGGGCGCCCCGGCCGCTGAGCAGGCGCGCGACCGCAGCCCCGATGCCCGAGGCCCCGCCGGTCACGATGGCACTGGCTCCGTTGATGTCCATGGGCGGCAGCCTAGGACCCGCCCTCCGGACGTCGGGTCAGAGGGCGGTCAGGCCCTCGGCGGTCAGGACGGCCGGTCCGGTCATCAGGACGCGGTCGTCCTCGGTCCACACGATCCGCAGGGTGCCGCCGGGCAGGTCGACGGTGTACGGCGTACCGCGCTCCGCCCCGTCGGACGCAGCCGTGGCCACCATCACCGCGCAGGCCCCGGTCCCGCACGACCTGGTCTCGCCGGAGCCGCGCTCGTGCACCCGCATGGCGACGTGGTGCTCGCCCCGCCGGACGACGAACTCCACGTTGACGCCGTCGGGGAAGGTGTGGGCGTCGTACCCGGGCGACTCCGTCAGCGGGCCGGCCTCGTCGAGGTCGGCGACCGGAACCACCGCGTGCGGGTTGCCCATGCTGACGCGGGTCGCCGGGAGGTCGCGCTCCCCCACCCGCACGCTGGTCTCGCCGAGCAGCTCGGGTGCTCCCATGTCGACGGTGACCTGGTCGGCGTCGAAGGTGAGCACCTTGATCCCGCCGCGGGTGGCGATGGGCAGCGGGTCGCGCGGGTCGACGTCGGCGTGGGTGACGAGGAAGTGACCGAGGACGCGGATGCCGTTGCCGCACATCTCGCTCAGCGAGCCGTCGCTGTTGCGGTAGTCCATGAACCACGTCGCCCGTCCCCGCGCGGCCACCGCGGCAGGGTCGTCGGACGCGTCGGTGCGCACGACCCGGATCACGCCGTCGGCACCGATGCCCGAGCGACGGTCGCACAGCCGGGACACCTGCTCGGGGGTGAGCTCGTGGCGGCCGTGGGCGTCGGGGAGCAGCACGAAGTCGTTCTCGGTGCCGTGACCCTTGACGAAGGAGTACTCGATCACCCGGCGATCCTGTCACGCGGCTGAGGCGTGCCGGACGGGTGATCCGCCGGACCGGAGCCGGCGTGGGACAGGATGCTGCGGTGCGCACCAGGCCGACCACCCGTCCTCGCGGGGGTCTGCTGCGCCAGCACGACTTCCGCCAGCTCTTCCTCGGCGACTCGGTGAGCCAGGTCGGTACGCAGATGACCGTGCTCGCCCTGCCCGTCCTCGCCGTGCAGGTCCTCGACGCGACGGCGTTCGAGATGGGTCTGCTGGCGACCTTCGAGTTCCTGGCCTTCCTGGTCATCGGCCTGCCCGCCGGGGCCTGGGTCGACCGGTGGCGCAAGCAGCGGGTGCTGGTCGCCAACGACCTGGTCCGCGCCGTGGCCATCGGCACCCTGCCCCTGGCCTGGCTGCTCGACGTCCTCACCCTGGGCCAGCTGCTCGTGGTCGCGCTGCTGATCGGCGTCTGCACGGTCTTCTTCGACGTCGCCTACCAGAGCTACCTGCCCGACCTCGTCGAGCCTGACCAGATCGCCGAGGGCAACGCCAAGCTGCAGGCGGCCCAGTCGGTGGCGATGGCCGGCGGCCCGGCCCTGGCCGGTGGCGCCATCAAGCTCGTCGGTGCCCCGCTCACGCTCGGTCTCGACGCCCTCAGCTTCGTGGGCTCGGCGCTGCTCATCCGCCGGATCCGGCACGTCGACACCCCGCCGCCACGGCACGAGCGCCGTCCGCTGCTCGACGAGATCCGCGAGGGACTGTCCTTCGTCCTGCACCACCCGCTGCTGCTGCGGATCACGGCGTGCACCTCGCTGAGCAACCTGTTCTCCTCGATGACGGGGGCCCTGCTCGTCCTCTACGCGCTGCGCGACCTCGACCTCGGCGCCGGCCGGCTCGGGGTGGCCATGGGCCTCGGCTCGGTCGGTGGGCTGCTCGGCGCGCTGAGCACCACCCGGGTGACCGGGATCGTCGGCGAGGGTCGGGCGATCCCGTTGGCCGCGCTGCTCTTCCTCCCCGCCGGACTGCCGCTGCCGCTGGCCGGGACGGTCATCGAGCCGATGGTCGCGGTCACCGCCTCCTCCTTCCTCACCTCGTTCGCGGTGGTGCTCTACAACGTCACCCAGGTCAGCTTCCGCCAGCGGCTGTGCCCGCGTCCGCTGCTGGGCCGGATGAACGCCTCGATCCGCTTCGTGGTGTGGGGCACGATGCCCGTGGGCGGGTTCCTGGGCGGGGTCCTCGGCACGGCCGTCGGCGTGCGCGAGGTCTTCTGGCTGGCGCTCGGCGGGACTGCGGTGGCCGTCCTGCCGGTCGTGCTCTCCCCCCTGATCGGCATGCGCGACCTGCCGCGCGAGCTGGACCGGCTCAGCTGACCCGGCCGATCGCCTCCAGCGCCCGCTCGACGCGCTGCGGGTCGTCGTACGCCACCCAGGTGACGCGCGGGTCCTTGCGGAACCAGCTGTCCTGACGGCGAGCGAAGCGACGGGTCCCCGTCACCGTGCGCTCCCGCGCCTCGGCCTCGGTGAGCTCCCCGTCGAGGAACGCGAGCACCTGCTGGTAGCCCAGCGCGCGGCTCGCCGTACGCCCGGAGCGCAGGCCGTCCGCGACCAGGGCCCGGACCTCGTCGACCAGTCCGGCCTCCCACATCTGCGCGACGCGCTCCTCGATGCGCCGGTCCAGGGTCTCCCGGTCGATGTCGACGCCGACCTGCACCGCACGCTCGTCGTGGTAGCGCTGCTCGGGCAGCGCCGCCGCGAACGGTCGCCCGGTGATCTCGACGACCTCCAGCGCGCGCACCACCCGACGGCCGTTGCTGGGCAGCACCCGCGCCGCCGCGTCCGGGTCGACCTGGGCCAGGCGCCGGTGCAGCTCCGCCGACCCGTGGGCGGCGAGATCCTGCTCGAGCCGCTCGCGCACGTCGGGATCGGTGCCGGGGAACGCGAACTGGTCGAGGACCGCGCGCGTGTACAGCGCCGAACCGCCCACCAGCACGGGCGGGACGCCGCGCGAACGGCAGTCGGCGATCACCTCACGGGCCCAGGTCTGGAACTCCGCCACCGTCGCGGGCTCGGTCACGTCGAGCACGTCGATGAGATGGTGCCGGATGCCGCGGCGCTCGTGCACAGGCAGCTTCGCGGTCCCGATATCCATACCGCGGTAGACCTGCATCGAGTCGGTGTTGACGATCTCCCCGCCGAGTCGCTGCGCCAGCTCCAGGGCCAGGCTGCTCTTGCCCGACGCCGTCGCCCCCACCACCGCGACGACGGGGAGGGTGCTCGCGGCGCTGGACACGGTCGCTAGTTTGGCAAAGGCGGCGTCGGGTACGCCGCACAGCACCGCTGTCGAGAAGAGGAGTGACGCACCATGGGTTTCCTGGACGACGCGAAGAAGAAGCTGCGCGGGGCCGTCGACAAGCACGGCGACAAGATCGGCGACGGACTCGACAAGGCCGGCGCAGCCGCGGACAAGAAGACCGGCGGCAAGTACAGCGACAAGATCTCCGACGGGGTGGGCCGCGCCAAGGGGGCGCTCGACGACCTCGACGGCCGGCGCGACGACATCCCCACCTCGGCGAACCCCGCCCCGGCGGCGGACCCCGTCGACCCCGAGAGCGACCCCTCGCACCCGACCGGGCCCACCGGTCCCGTGGACCCGGCCGAGCCGACCGGGCCCAGCGAGCCGAAGGCTCCCACCGGCCCGATGGGGGGCGCCGCGGACGCGGGCCCCGGAGGGAATCCCGCCGACGCCGCGGACGGCACCTCGCCCGACCCGGGCCGGCCCCACCGGGCCGGGCAGTGAGCGGCTCCGAGGGCGGCGACAGCCAGCACCCCGGCGAGCAGCCCGAGCCGAGCACGGACAACCCGCCCGAGCCCGGCCCCGGCGGTCCGGCCGACCGCATCGAGCCGGACAAGGACGACTACCCCCTGACCATCCCGGACCAGCCGCGCTCGGCCCAGGTGGAGGAGGAGAACGTCCCCGACGAGATCGAGCAGCCCGAAGAGGTCGACGAGGGCTCCCAGGAGATGGAGCCGGGCGAGGAACCGTCCTCGTAGCGCACTGTCCACAGGCCCCCCGCCCCCCGCTGGTGATCGGTCCCGAAGGGGACGAGGGTTCCCGGTGTGGAACGCGCAGTGGGGCCAGCTCTCCTCCGGGAGCAGGACGGTGTGGTCAGCCGCCGACAGGCCCTCGAGGCTGGCCTCTCCGCGGCCGACCTGCGCCGGTTGGTGCGCCGCCGTGAGTGGGCACGGGTGCATCCGGGCGTGTTCGTCGACCACACCGGTCCGCTGACCTGGCAGCAGCGTGCTTGGGCTGCCGTGATGTACGCCGCCCCGGCAGCGCTGTGCTCCGTCTCGGCCCTCCGAGCGGCAACCGGTCCCGGCAGACGCGACCACGACGACCACGCTCCCGTGCACGTCGCCGTCGACCGGACCCGCACGGTGACCAGCCCACCCGGGGTTGTGGTGCACCGGCTGCACGATCTCGCGTCGCGCACGCAGTGGAACCTCTCGCCACCACGGCTGCGGATCGAGGAGGCTGTCCTCGACGTGGCGGCCGCCGCCCGTGATGACTTCACGGCTGTCGCGACCTTGGCCGACGCCGTGCAGTCTCGGCTCAGCACGGCAGCTCGACTGCAGGTCACCCTGCGCACCCGCAGCCGGATCGCACGCCGTGGCCTGCTCGTCTCCGTCCTGGAGGACATCGCCGACGGCACCTGCTCCGCGCTCGAGCACGCCTACCTGACCCTCGTCGAACGCCCGCACCACCTCCCCGCCGGGGAGCGCCAGGTGCGGGACACGACGCGGGGACCTCGCTACCGCGACGTGCTCTACCGCCAGCAGCGCACGGTCGTCGAGCTGGACGGTCGGTTGTTCCACGAGCGCGCCGAGCAGCTGGGCCGGGACCTCGAGCGTGACCTCGATGCCGCCCTGCTCGACCTGCACACGGTCCGGTTGGGATGGAGCCAGACCGTGCACACCCCGTGCGCCACCGCGACAACCCTGGCGCGACTCCTCACGCTCCGGGGCTGGACGGGCGAGACGGTCCGGTGCCGGCGCTGCGGGACCGATGATGTGGCTTTCGGGTCACCTGGTGACCCAGAACCCACACGCTCAGCGTGAGCAGCCGTCCGCGGCGGGCAGGGCGTCGGGGACGCCGATCGTGGGCAGGCCCAGCGAGACGCCCGGGCTGGACGGCGCGGTGCGTGCCGCCCACGCGTCGCCGGCTCGCGTACGCCGGACCGACCGCACCGGGGCGTCCGCGACCAGGTGGTGCGGCGCGCCGTAGGTGACCAGCACCTCGACCATGTCGCCGGGCCGGACGGCCACCGGGGCACCGCTCTCGTCGACCGGGGTGAAGTGCACCAGCCGGTTGTCGCGGGCACGCCCGGTGAGGCGGTGGGTGGCTGTGTCCTTGCGGCCCTCCCCCTCCGCCACGAGCAGCTCGAGGACCCGGCCCTCCAGGGCCCGGTTCTCCTCCCAGGCGATCTGGTTGACCTCCGCGACGAGGCGCTCGTAGCGCTCCTGGACGACCTCGCGGGGCACCTGCTCGTCGAGCGACGCGGCGGGGGTGCCGGGCCGCTTGGAGTACTGGAAGGTGTAGGCGCCGGAGAACCGTGCCGCCCGGACGACGTCCAGGGTGGCCGCGAAGTCCTCCTCGGTCTCACCGGGGAAGCCGACGATGATGTCGGTGGTGATCGCGGCCTCGGGGATGGCCGCCCGCACCCGCTCGATGATGCCGAGGTAGCGCGACTGCCGGTAGGAGCGGCGCATGTCCCGCAGCACCTTGTCCGAGCCCGACTGCAGCGGCATGTGCAGCTGCGGCATCACGTTCGGCGTCTGCGCCATCGCCTCGATCACGTCGTCGGTGAACGCTGCCGGGTGCGGTGAGGTGAACCGCACCCGCTCCAGCCCCTCGATCTCCCCGCACGCCCGCAGCAAGGAGGAGAACGCCGTCCGGTCGCCGAACTCCACGCCGTAGGTGTTCACGTTCTGCCCCAGCAGGGTGACCTCGACGACGCCCTGGGCGACCAGCGCCTCGATCTCGGCCAGGACCTCGCCGGGCCGGCGGTCCTTCTCCGTGCCGCGCAGCGCGGGCACGATGCAGAACGTGCAGGTGTTGTTGCACCCCACCGAGATCGCCACCCAGGCGGCGTACGCCGACTCGCGCTTGGTGGGCAGGGTCGAGGGGAACACCTCGAGCGACTCGAGGATCTCGACCTGCGCCTCCTCGGCCACCCGCGCCCGCTCGAGCAGCACCGGCAGCGAGCCGAGGTTGTGCGTGCCGAAGACCACGTCCACCCAGGGCGCCTTCGCGGTGATCGTGGCCCGGTCCTTCTGGGCCAGGCACCCACCGACGGCGATCTGCATCCCGGGCCGCTTCTGCTTCACCGAGGCCAGGTGACCCAGGTTGCCGTAGAGCTTGTTGTCGGCGTTCTCCCGCACCGCGCAGGTGTTGAACACGACCACGTCGGCGACATCGCCGTCAGGCGCCGCGACGTAGCCCGACTCCTCCAGCAGCCCGGTCAGCCGCTCGGAGTCGTGGACGTTCATCTGGCACCCGTAGGTGCGGACCTCGTAGGTGCGGGCGGTGGCTGGAGCGGCTGCAGTCATGACCGGCCAAGCCTACGCGGGGCTCACTCCGGCTCCCGCTCCGCGGCCCTGCGGAGCATCTCGGACTCGCTGCGCACCGCGTGCGCGGCCGCCTCGTCGAAGACCGACTCGCTGCCGGTCTCGCCCGTCGACGACTCCGAGGTGTAGACCACGAGGTCGTCCTCCTCGTCGGGGATCTCCTCGAGGTAACCCTCGGCCTCCTCGCGGTCACCGGCCTGACCACCGTGCTCGGAGTCGCGGCTCGACGCCTTGGGCTCGGTGTGGAAGGCCTCACCCGTCTCGTCCCCCACCTCGATGGTGAGCGGCTCGGGCAGGTCGGCGGGGTCGGGGACCTCGCGGCCGACCACGTCGGGACCGGGCAGGTCCCGCACTCGCTCGGTCGTGGCAGGCGCAGCCGGTGGCGTGGGTGCGGCGCCGCTGCGCTGGCTCGGCACCGTGGTCTGCGCGCCGGCGGTCCCGGGGCCCTCGGCGTCCGGTGCGCTCCCGGTGTCCCGGAACCGGCCGCGGACGAGGTCGACGCCTGCCCCGGTGGCCCCCTTGACCATCCCCGCAGCCCTCGCGGCGGTGCACACGGGGTGCCGCACCGCCCGTGAGGTGGTCGAGACCACCCCGGCCGCAAACGTTCCCACCATGTCGGGCATCTTCATCGGTCCTCCTCGAGATTCGGTCGTGCTCGTGCTGATGGCGTCCAGCCTCCACCATGACAAACAGGCAACAGTCCGGGGTGCCGTCTCGACGGGGAGCCCCCGCACTCCTAGGGTCGGGTCATGACCGAGACCGCGTCCGGGGATGGGTCGTCGCCGGGTGCGGCGACGCGAGAGCCCCTCATCGTCCTCGACCACGTCGACAAGTGGTTCGGGGACCTGCACGTGCTGCAGGACATCAACGTGACCGTCGGCAGGGGCGAGGTCGTCGTCGTGATCGGCCCGTCCGGCTCGGGGAAGTCCACGCTGTGCCGTGCGATCAACCGCCTCGAGACCATCGACAAGGGCACGATCAGCCTCGACGGCAAGGAGCTGCCCGAGGAGGGCAAGGGCCTCGCCGCGCTGCGCGCCGAGGTCGGCATGGTCTTCCAGAGCTTCAACCTGTTCGCGCACAAGACGATCCTGGAGAACGTCACGCTCGGCCCGGTCAAGGTCCGGGGCAAGAAGAAGGACGAGGCCGACAAGCGTGGTCGCGAGCTGCTCGACCGCGTGGGTGTGGGCCACCAGGCCGACAAGTACCCCGCGCAGCTCTCCGGTGGCCAGCAGCAGCGGGTCGCCATCGCGCGCGCACTGGCGATGGATCCCAAGGCGATGCTCTTCGACGAGCCCACCTCCGCGCTGGACCCCGAGATGATCAAGGAGGTCCTCGACGTGATGGTCGACCTCGCCGAGCGTGGGATGACGATGATCGTGGTCACCCACGAGATGGGGTTCGCCCGTACGGCGGCCGACCGGGTGATCTTCATGTCCGACGGCGCGGTGGTCGAGGAGAACACCCCGGAGGAGTTCTTCACCAACCCCCAGTCCGACCGCGCCAAGGATTTCCTCGGGAAGATCCTGAAGCACTGACCACCCACAGATCTCGCACCACCACGGGGACGGGACGGGTACCACCCGAAAAGAGGAGACAAGAGATGCGACTGAACAAGACCAAGGCCGTGCTCGTCGGGCTGGCCCTCGCCCTCAGCAGCACGGCCTGCGGCAGCGACGACAGCGGCAGTGAGCCGGAGGTGGCTGAGAGCCCCGAGTTCGAGTCCGGCACCACCATGGCCGAGCTCTCCGAGGCCGGCAAGATCACCATCGGCACCAAGTTCGACCAGCCAGGCTTCGGCCTGCTCGGACTCTCCGACACCCCTGAGGGGTTCGACGTCGAGGTGGCCAAGATCATCGCCGGTGCCATGGGCATCGACGAGGACGGCATCACCTGGAAGGAGTCGACCTCCGACGTGCGCGAACAGCTGATCGAGGACGGCGAGGTCGACATGGTCGTCGCGACGTACACGATCAACGAGGAGCGCGCCCAGCGGATCACCTTCGCCGGCCCCTACTACGAGGCCGGGCAGCAGCTGATGGTGCGCTCGGACAACGACACCATCAACGGGCCCGACGACCTCAAGGACGCCAGCATCCGCGTGTGCTCGGCGGAGGGGTCCACGCCGTCTGAGCAGATCCGTCCGTTCCTCGCCGACGTCGGCAAGCAGCTGACCCTGTTCCCGGACTACGACAAGTGCGTCAGCTCCCTGGAGAACAACCAGACCGACGTGGTCACCACCGACAACGTGATCCTGCTCGGTTACGCGGCCGAGTCCGAGGGTGAGTTCAAGCTGGTCGGTGAGCAGTTCACCGAGGAGCCCTACGGCGTCGGCATCGAGAAGGGCGACGTGGCGTTCTGCGAGTTCATCAACGAGACCCTCCAGGAGAACGAGGAGGCCTACGTCGCGGCCTGGGAGTCCACCGCTGGGGAGATCGAGGGCACCCAGACCCCCGAGCTGCCTGAGCCGGCCCCCTGCAGCTGATCGACCAGGACCCGCCGCGGCCGGCACCGGTCGCGGCGGGTCTCCCCCCGAGGTGAGGAGAGCAGTCCGTGGAGGGAGTGACCGAGAACCTCGACCTTTTCTGGTCGGGGTACCTGAGGTCCCTGGGCATCTGCCTGTGGGGCATGGTCGGGTCGCTGCTCCTCGGCACCCTGATCGCCTCGTTCCGGGTCTCACCGATCCCGTCGCTGAGGTGGTTCGGGACTGCGTGGGTGACCGTGATCCGCAACTGCCCGCTCACCGTGGTGCTGTTCTTCTTCGCCTTCGGCCTGCCGGAGATCGGCATCAACCGCTCCTTCTACGTCTTCGGCGTCAGCGCCCTGATCGTCTACACCTCGGCGTTCGTGTGCGAGGCGGTGCGCTCGGGCATCAACTCGGTCTCTGCGGGCCAGGCCGAGGCGGCTCGCGCGATCGGGCTCAAGTTCACCCAGTCGTTGACCCAGATCATCCTGCCGCAGGCCCTGCGTAGCTCCGTGCCTCCCGTGGGCAGCGTGATCATCGCGATGTTCAAGAACTCCGCGGTGGTCGGCGCCTTCGGCGTCGGTGGCGACCTGTTCAGCGTCGGCAGGAACCTCTCCAGCGCCCAGGGATACGCCACCTTGCCGGTCCTGACCGGCGTGGCCATCGCGTACCTGATGATCACCCTCCCTGCGGGCGCGATCCTCGCCGGCATCGAGCGGAAGGTGGCGATCGCGCGATGAGCCAGACCGTGCTCTACGACGTCCCCGGGCCGGTGGCCCGACGGCGGGCGATGATCGGCACCGTGGTCGCCTCGATCTTCATCCTGGGCCTGATCGGCGTGGTGATCGCGCGCCTCGCCGAGGAGGGGCAGTTCTCGATGGAGCTCTGGGGGCCCCTGGTCAACCCCGGCGACGAGAACTTCGAGGCAGTGTGGCGGCTGCTCGGCAAGGGCCTGGTCTCCACCCTGGTCGCGGCAGGGCTGGCGATCGTGCTCTCCCTCATCGTGGGCACGGCGCTGGGTTCGGCCCGGCTGCTGCTCGCACCGGCAGCCCGGATCCCGCTCATCGGCTTCATCGAGCTGTTCCGCGGGCTGCCCGTCGTGATCACGATCTTCTACATCTGGCAGGTGCTCCCCGACATCGGGGTCGACGTCGGGCCGCTGCCCGGCAGTGACGGCCTCTGGTACGTCGTCATCGGGCTCACCCTCTACAACTCGGTGATCATCGCCGAGATCCTCCGTTCCGGGGTGAACTCGCTGCCGCGGGGCCAGGGCGAGGCTGCACTCGCGGTCGGGATGACCCCGAGCCAGTCGATGCGCACGGTGCAGCTGCCGCAGGCCTTCCGGACGATGCTTCCGGCCCTGATCAGCCAGCTCGTCGTGGTGCTCAAGGACACCTCGCTGGCGGCCATCCTCGGGCTCTACATCGAGCTGCTGCGCCGCGGCAACATCATCGCGCTCAACCTCGACAACCCGATCCAGACGCTGACCGTGGTCGGCCTGATGTTCATCCTGCTCAACTACTCACTGTCCCGCCTCGCCGTCTACGTCGAGCGTCGCCTGGGTCAGGCCACGAAGTCGGCGCCGGGCACCACGCCCAACGCGGTCGAGAGCGGCATGGGCCAGGCGGCGGCCTGAGGCCGCAGCTAGCTCGACGCGCCCTTCGGCGTCACCCAGAGCCGGATCACGCCCTCGATCACCACGGTGCCGTCGTCACGCACGCCGCGGACCCGCACCGGGAGGTCGCCCCCAGAATCGGGCAGAGTGTCGCCCGTCCACTGCTCGGGGTCGGTCTCGGCGATGCAGGTGATGTCGCTGGTGGCCTTGGCGGTGTAGCTGACCTCCATCCCCTTGGGGATCCACCGCTTGTCGGCGGGGATCGTGGCCTCGGCGAGCACGCCCATCGCCGCCTCGAGCCCGTTGCACAGCGCGATCGCGTGCACCGTGCCGATGTGGTTCTTCACCCCGCGGCGCTTGGGGATCACCACCTCGGCGTGGTTGGGCTCGATCACCGTGAACCGCGGCCGGATCGTCCAGAAGTACGGCGCCACCTGGCTGAAGGCGAACGAGAACAGCCGCTCCCCCACCAGCGGGATCGACTGGGCCTTGCGGTGCAGGTCGAGGACTCGGCTCATGGCCGCGACCCTACGACGCCGCAGCCCCGGTGAGGCGCCGCTGTGGGCAGCCTCACGCGAGCCTCGCTCTCACTGGTCCAGCAGCGCGATCAGGCGGCGCGCGTCGTGCGGGGCGTAGCCCTTGATGTCGTTGTCGAAGTAGACGAAGGCGTCCCGGCCCGCGGCGGTCCAGCCGCGCACCCGTTCGGCCCAGTGCGCCAGCGCCTCGTCGGTGTACCCGCTGGCGTAGAGCTCCTCGTCGCCGTGCAGGCGCACGTAGACGAACGGCCCCACGGCCTGCTCGAACCGCGGCCACGTCCCGGCCGAGTCGGCCACCACCAGGGCCACCCCGGCCTCGGCCAGCTGAGCACGCGCCGCGTTGGAGCCGAAGCTCCTGTGCCGCGGCTCCAGGGCGTGGCGCACCGGCCGGTCCTCGACCTCTCCGGACCACAACCGGTCGCCGCTGAGCCGGTCGTCGTGTCGCCCGGCGAGCGCGGAGGCCTCGTGCGTGGTCCGGGGCAGCAGGTCGAGGAAGTCGCCCAGCACCGTGGCGTCGTAGGGCAGGGTCGCCGGGAGCTGCCACAGCAGCGGCCCCAGCGTCGGACCGAGCGCCAGCACCCCCGAGGCGAAGAAGTTCGCCAGCGGCGCCTCGACGTCGCGCAGTCTTTTCATGTGGGTGATGAAGCGCCCGCCCTTGACCGCGAAGCAGAAGTCCTCGGGCACCTCCGCTCGCCACCGGGCCCAGCTCGACGGCCGTTGCAGGGAGTAGAACGATCCGTTGATCTCGATCGAGGTCAGCTGCGAGGCGGCGTACTCCAGCTCGCGCCGCTGCGGCAGTCCCTCGGGGTAGAAGTCACCGCGCCACGGCGCGTAGGTCCAGCCGGAGATCCCGACGCGGACCTCTCCCATGCCGGTGGTGCTGGCGTCGGATGCGCTCATGCTCAGGCCAGTACCCGCTGTACGTCGATGCTGCACCCGACGACGGTGTCCACCCCGCCGTCGGAGCGTGGCTCGTCGAACCAGAGACCTTGGGTCGCCCCGAGCTTGGCCAGCACCCGCAGCGAGCGCGCGTTGCGGTGGTCGGGGGCTGCGAACAGCTCGCGCGCGCCCGGATTGGCCGGCACCACCAGGTCGCGCAGGAACACCCACAGCAGGCTGGTCCCCAGACCCCGGCCCGCGTACGCCGCCTCGCCGACCGCGTAGTCGAACCCGATCGCGTCCGGACGACCGCACAGCAGCGCGTAGTCGGGGTGCTCGGCGATCCGGTAGTCCTGGCAGAAGCCGACCGAGCGTCCGTTGACCTCGAAGACCCAGTACCGGACCGGCTCCTCACCCCGCAGTCCCGGCGCGTAGTGACGCTCGACCTGCTCGGGGCTGCGCTGGTCGTCCCACCAGGTGGCGACGTGCGGGGCGTTGACCCAGCGGTGCACGTCGCCGAGGTCACCCTCGGTCATCGCACGGAGCGCGAAGCGGTGGTCCTCGTCGACGGAGAAGCGCAGCGGGTCACCGCTGAGGTCGAGCGCCAGGGTCGGGCCCGGCCCGCCCGCGACACGGTCCGCCGCGCGGGCCCAGGACTCGCCGGCACGCACCTCGTTGCGAGGAAGCTCGATCAGCACGCCGCCAGTGTGCCCTCCGGCCGGGACCACGGCGACCTCAGCCGGTGGAGTCCCACCCGTCCCACTCGTCGTCGGGCGACGGCTCGTCGACCAGGTCCAGCTCCTCGCGGACCACGGAGAAGGCCACGCCGGCGGAGTGCCCCTTGCGGGCGAGCATGCCGACGAGCCGGCGGACCGCCCGGTCGCGGTCGAGACCCTGCACCGTGCGCAGCTTGGCCCGCACCAGCGTGCGCGCCACCGCCACCTCGTCGTCGGGCTCGATCTCCGCGAGGGCCTCCTTGGCCACCTCGTCGTCCACGCCCTTGCGGCGCAGCTCCATCGCGAGGGCCCGTCGGGCGAGCCCCTTGCCTGTCTGCCGTTGCTCGACCCACTCCCGCGCGAACGCGGAGTCGTCGATCAGGCCGACCTCCTCGAAGCGGTCGAGCAGCCGGGCGGCGACGTCGTCGGGCACGCCGCGCGAACTCAGCTTGGTGGCCAGCTCGGCCCGGGTGCGGGCCCGCCCGGTCAGCTGGTCGAGCAGGATCGTGCGAGCCACCGACTCCGGGTCGGCGTCGGGGCCGAGGTCACGATCGGCGCCGGGTTCACGTCTCACTGGACCTCCTGTGGGTGCGACTGCACGCCGCCCTACTGGGCTCCGAAACACCCAGTTCGCGGCCTCGTTCCTCGCTCGCGGGTCGTCAGAAGTCGATGCCGTCCGGGTCGATCCCCGGAGCGTCGGCGGTGAAGCCCGGCCCCGCAGCACCGGCCGCAGCACCAGCCGCGGCACCGGCGGAAGCACCGGCGGGTGCCTCGGCGGGGGCGTCCACCGCCGGGCCGATGCCGAGCTTCTCCAGGATCCGCTTCTCGATCTCGTTGGCCAGGTCGGGGTTGTCGCGCAGGAAGGTGCGCGCGTTCTCCTTGCCCTGCCCGAGCTGGTCGCCCTCGTAGGTGTACCAGGCACCTGCCTTGCGGACCAGGCCCGCCTCGACGCCGACGTCGATCAGTCCACCCTCACGGCTGATCCCCTGGCCGTACATGATGTCGAACTCGGCCTGCTTGAACGGCGGGGCCACCTTGTTCTTCACCACCTTGACCCGGGTGCGGTTGCCGACCATCTCGGTGCCGTCCTTGAGGGTCTCGATGCGGCGCACGTCGAGCCGGACCGAGGAGTAGAACTTCAGCGCCCGGCCACCGGTGGTGGTCTCCGGCGAGCCGAACATCACCCCGATCTTCTCGCGCAGCTGGTTGATGAAGATCGCCGTGGTGCCGGCGCCGTTGAGGGCACCGGTCATCTTGCGCAGCGCCTGGCTCATCAGCCGGGCCTGGAGGCCCACGTGGCTGTCGCCCATCTCGCCCTCGATCTCCGCGCGCGGCACCAGGGCCGCGACCGAGTCGATGACGATCAGGTCCAGCGCACCGGAGCGGATCAGCATGTCGGCGATCTCCAGCGCCTGCTCACCGGAGTCGGGCTGGGAGACCAGCAGCGCGTCGGTGTCCACGCCGAGCCGCTGGGCGTACTCCGGATCGAGGGCGTGCTCGGCGTCGATGAACGCCACGATGCCGCCGGCCGCCTGGGCGCTGGCCACGGCGTGCAGCGCCACGGTCGTCTTGCCCGAGGACTCCGGACCGTAGATCTCCACCACCCGGCCGCGCGGCAGGCCACCGAGGCCGAGCGCGATGTCGAGGGAGATCGCCCCGGTGGGGATCACCTCGAGCGGCGCGCGCGTCTCGTCGCCGAGGCGCATGACCGAACCCTTGCCGAACTGCTTCTCGATGTTGGCGAGCGCTACGTCGAGCGCCTTGTCCCGGTTGTTCTCGGCTCCAGCCATGTCACCCTCACGTGATGTCGTGCCCGCCGTCGCGCGGACCTGTCTGACCTGTTGTCCTGCCAGACGTTAGGGGCCGGCACCGACAACCCCCGGTGGCCCGGCGTGCGGCTGTGGAGAAACCCGGTCTCGACCCTGCCTGTGCACCCGACGCTAGTACGAACAGGTGTTCGACCCAACTCCGACACGCGCGATCACGCCGCCGGATTCCTCGCGGGAGATCGCCGGGGCCCGGGGGGCCTACCGGGTGATCCGGTCCCGCGGTCCCGGGGTGTACGGCGACACGGAGGCGAGGTGGTCGGCGAAGGCGTCGATGTCCAGCCCCCCGACGTAGCGCGCCGTGCCGGCGGTGAACGTCGGGAAGCCGTCGCCACCGTCGGCGAGGAAGTTGTTGGTGACGATCCGGTAGCTCGCTGTCTTGTCGATCGGCGTGCCGTCCAGGGTGACCGAGCCGTCCACCGCGCCGTCCGGCCCGAGGCGGTAGCTGAAGCCGTCGGAGACCTGGAGCACCTTGGGCCGGGCCTGGTTGGCCCCGGTCACCTGCTCGGAGAGCAGCGTGTAGATCTGCTGCCCGGTCAGGTTCATCGAGACCAGGTAGTTGTTGAACGGCTGGACGGCGAAGGCCTCCTCGTAGGTGACCGCACCGGCCGGCTCGCCGTACTTCGAGCTGTCCCGCACCAGGTCGCTGCGGATGCCACCGGGGTTCATGAACGCCACCACGGGAGTCTGCCCGCCCGTCACGACGGAGGGGTCGGCGAGCTGCGCGTCGGCGATCAGGTCACCCAGCTGGCTCTCCCCCGCCTCGTTCGGGGCGGCCGTCACGTCGGTGGTGACCTCTCCGACCACCTCGCTCGCGATCGGCCGGACCAGCTCGGTGTAGCGCTCGATGAGCCGGCTCTGACGGCGGTCCGGGGTCACGTCACGGGTGACCTGCAGGTTGCTGCCCTCGACGGACCCGCGGACGATGTCGCGGGTGCGCCTGTCGTAGAGCAGCTCGGTGTCGGTGTAGAGCCGACCGTAGGAGGAGGCCGAGGTGAGCAGGCGCGGCTGCCCGGCCGGGTCGGTGACCTCGCACACGTAGGGCTGGTGGGTGTGCCCCGAGACGACCATGTCGATGGCCGGGTCGAGGTTGGCCGCGATCGGCAGGATCGGCGAGGACGCGGCCAGCGTGCCGCCCCGGCCGCAGGTGTAGTCGTAGGCGGGGTTGACGTCGTAGGAGGCGCCGCTCTCCGGGTCGGTCCACTTCTGCTTCTGCGGCGAGCCACCCTGGTGGACGAGCACCACGATCGCGTTCACGCCCTTGCGCCGCAGCTCGGGCACGAGCGCGTTGGCGGTCTGCACCTCGTCGGTGAACTCGAGCCCGGCGACCCCGCTGGCGGTGACGATGTCGGGGGTCTCCTCCAGCGTCATCCCGATGAACCCGATCCGGGCGCCGCCGACGTTCTGGATCGAGTACGCCGGCAGGATCGTCTGGGTGGTCCCGGCGTACTTCACGTTGGCGGCGAGGTAGTCGAAGTCGGCGCCCTTGAACCGGCCCGCGGGGCAGGAGTTCTGGTTGTCCACACCGTCGGGGCCGTCGTCGAGACAGCCGCCGTCGGCCATCCGCTGGAGCTCCTTGTAGCCCTCGTCGAACTCGTGGTTGCCCACCGAGCTCACGTCGAGGCCCAGCTTGTTCATCGCCTCGATCGAGGGCTCGTCGTGGAACGCGGCGGAGAGCAGCGGCGAGGCGCCGATCATGTCCCCGGCGGCGACGGTCAGCGAACGGCGGTGCCCCTGGCGCGCCTGGGCGAGGTGCTCGGCCAGGTACGCGACCCCGCCCGCGTCCACGGTGACGTCGACCGGCCTGCCGGTGGCCGGGTCGATCCGGTGGTCGACGACGTTGCGGCCCGAGGAACCGCCGGGCGGCTCGAGGTTGCCGTGGAAGTCGTTGAAGGACAGCAGCTGGACCGGCACGAGCGACCGCGTGGCCTGGCCACGGCGCTCGGCGGCGTCGGCGGAGCCGGGCGCGGCGAGCGCGGTGAGGGCGCACGCGCCCGCGGCGAGGACGCCGACGAGGCGGCGCCGCGACCTGGTGCGCGATGGGGTGCTGTGCATGGTGGGGCTCCCGTGGTCATCCTCCGAGTCGGACCCCGGCAGGCTAGTCGCTGCGCGACCGGAACGGGACCCCCCGGCAGGTCACGGTCCGGTGACGTGCGGCGCCGCGGCCGGCTCAGCGGTCGCGCGCCGGAAGCCCGAGCTCGGCCCAGACGGCCCGCCACACCTGCTTGGGGGGATCTCCCTCCCCCAGCGACTCCTGCACGGTGCGTCCCCCGAGTTCCCGGATCACGTGCTGCTCGGCCCACGACCGTGCGTACGCCGCCCCGAGCGCCTGCTCCATGCGGGCCCAGAACTCGGTGTGCCTCACAGTCCGTCCCCGGGCGGCACGGCCGAGGGCATCTCGCTGATGCTCACGTCCCACAGGTGGTGCACGACGTCGTGCAGGTGGTAGCGGCCCAGGGTCTCGACAGTGAACTCCGAGCCGTTGCTGCGGCGGCCGGTCCGCTGCCACTGGTCGGCCGTCACGGACGCGTAGGTGGCCGCGGCCTCCGCGGCCCGCTCCACCAGCGCGGTGGCCACCGTCCCGGGCTCCTGCAGGTCGTACTGCGCGAGGGTGGCGGTCGCGTCCTGGTCCCAGTTCTCGAAGGTGGGGTCGTCCTGCTCGAGCATCAGGCGCACCCTGCTGGCGAACAGCTCGTGGACGTCGCGCACGTGGCAGGCGTACTCCAGCCGGGACCACACGTGCGGCGCCGGCCGTACGGCGTAGTCGGCGTCGGCCAGGACGCCGTACCAGCCGCGGGTGTTCTCGTGGATCAGCTCCACGAGGTCCGCACGCCCCACCTCGGCAGGGTCGAAACCGCACTGCTCGCACGGCCGGTCGACGACCCACGTCCAGTCCTTGGTGTCCGGCTCGATGTTCACGAGGACGATTGTGCCTGCTCCGTCCAGGGCCCGACGCGCCGGTCACGGACCCTCCCGGCGCGACGTGGCGGCCGCGATCCGGCAGGATCGTGGGCAGCGGGACCGTCCCGCACCGCCGAAGGAGCCCGATGTCGACCATCCTGATCGTCGTCGTGGCGCTGGCGCTGCTCGCAGTGGCCGTCGTGCTGCTGCGTTCGTCGCGGACCCATCCGTGGACCGCGATCGTCGTCGCCATGGTCGCGTCGGGCATCGCCTTCACGGTCGGCGGTGGCTCCGCCGGCGGATCGGGTCCCAGCATCGCCACCGTGGTCGCCTCGGTGGTCGGGTCACTGAGCCTGGCCGCGGCGGTCGTCGCGCTCGTTCCGCGCTCGCTGGACGGTCCACCGTCGCGGGTGCCCCTGTTCCTCGCCTGCGGCGCCATCGTCGTCGCCGCCGTCGGACTGGTGCTCGACCAGGTGGTCGGCTGACCTCAGGGTCGGCGCCACTCCCGCGCGAACCTGGTCCCCGGGGCGGCGCGGGCCACGGCCTCCGCGTCGTCGACCTCGTCGACGTCGCGCAGCACCTCGACGCCGGTCACCGTGGCCCCGGCCCGGAGCAGGGCCGCGCGGGTCAGCTCACCGGTGCGGTCGGTCGACATCGGCACCTCGTCCAGGTGCCGGAGCAGGCCCGGGCTGCCGGCTCCGAGCAGCCACCAGCCGCCGTCCACGGCCGGGCCGAGGACGGCGGCGACCGGCGAGTCCAGCCGGTCCGCCGCCTCGCACAGGACGGCCACCCGCAGGTGCGGGGTGTCCATCCCCACCTGCACGACCGGAGCACCCGCGACTCGGGAGACGTCCTGGTGGGCGTGGACCAGCCGGGTCGCGAAGTCGGCGCCCCGCTGCGGGTGCACGGTCCAGCCGACGCTCGCGGCCGCGAGCTGCTCGGCCAGCTGGCCGTCGGCGAGGTCACCGTCCAGGGCGAGGTGGCACCGGTCCACGCCGTACGCCGCCACGCAGGCCTCCATCGTGTCCAGCAGCGCGGCCGCCGCCAGCACGGCCGCCCGCCGCGAGCCGACCTCCCGCCCCAGCCGGGTCTTGACCCGGCCGGTCACCGGGGCCTTCGCGACCACGAGCGCCACCGGGAGGCCGGTGCCGCCCCCGCTCACGACAGCACTCGGGCGAAGTCGCGCGCCGCGCGGATGGTGCCCAGCACCGATCCGGACACCTTGGACCGGGTGCCCGCCGCCCGCGGGTGGTAGGCGATGTCCCGCTCCACGAGCCGCCACCGCGCGTCGGCCGCGCGTTGGAGCAGCTCGACGGGATAGCCGAACCGCCGATCCTCCACCCCCAGCCCGAGCAGCCGCTCGCGACGGGCGACCCGCATCGGGGCGATGTCGTGGACCGGGAGGTCGAGACGACGGCGCAGCCACCACAGCACGAGCGCGTTGCCGGCGCGCGCGTGCCAGGGCCAGACCCCGCGGCGGGTGGGTCGACGCCGGCCCACCGCGAGGTCGGCCTCACCCCCGACGACGAGGTCCAGCAGGCCCACCAGGTCGGCGGGGTCCATCGACCCGTCACCGTCCATCACCGCCACGAACTCGGCCCGGGCCGCCAACAGCCCCGCGTGCACGGCCGCGCCGTACCCGGGCTGCGGCTCCGAGACGACCTCGGCCCCGAGACCGCGGGCCACCTCCGCGGTGGCGTCGCGCGACCCGTTGTCCACGACCACGGCCCGGAAGCCGTCGGGCAGCCGGGCCAGCAGGGCGGGCAGCGCCGGCGCCTCGTCGCGGCAGGGGATGACCACGTCGCACACAGCCGGGCGGTCCATCGGGCTCCTCACGCGTCGTGGCCCCGCGAGGGCGGCGGCCTCGACGCATCATCGCCGACCCGGCCCAGCGCGGCCACCGCCGGTCGAGCCTTGGCCGATCCCTACTCTTGGGCACCATGACCCGGACCGCCAGGATCGCACCCCTCCTGGCCCTCGGGTTCGGGCTGCTCCTGGTCACGGTCGCGATGGCGCTGCCGGCGATCACCGACTGGAACGTGCACGTCAACTCCTTCCCGCCGCTGCACGCCGAGTGGGACCCGCGCGTGGGCTGGGGCACGGTGCCGGCCCTGGTGGTGGCCCTCCTCGCGGTCCGGCACGCGATCGCGCTGGCAGCCGAGCTCCCGTGGCGCCGGCTGATGTGGTGGTCCTACGGCGCGGGGCTGGCCTGGATGTTCAGCCTCGCCTTCGTCGACGGCGTCGACGGGGTCCGCGAGATCCTGGACACCCGCTACGAGTACCTCGACACCGCTCGATCGGTCGAGTTCTTCGCTGCCCTGCCCGGCTGGGCCGAGCGGATCCCCTTCGACGGCCTGCCCGCCGACGTCCCCAACGCCAACTGGCCGGTCCACGTGGCCGGACACCCGCCGGGGGCGCTGCACTTCTTCGTGGTGCTCTCGCGCCTCAACCTCGGCAACGGGTGGTGGGCCGGCGTGATCGTCACGCTGATCGCGGCCTCCACGGCGCTCGCCGTGATGGTCGCGCTGCGCACGCTCGGCGCCGAGCAGCTGGCCCGCAGGGCGGCGCCGTTCCTGGTGATCGGTCCGGCGGCGATCTGGCAGAGCGTCAGCGCCGACGCGATGTTCGCCGCGGTGGCGGCCTGGGGGATGGCCGCGCTCGCCATCGCCGCGGTCCGGCGGAGCATCCGCTGGTCGCTGCTGGCCGGCCTCCTCCTCGGCTACACCGTGATGCTCTCCTACGGCCTGCCGTTGCTGGGACTCCTCGCGGTCGCCGTGCTGATCGTGGCCCGCACCTGGCGCCCGCTGCCGTGGGCGGTCGTGGCCGCCGTCGCGGTGGTCGCCTTCTACGCCGCGTTCGGCTTCTACTGGTGGGAGGGGCTGTCCGCGCTGCAGGAGCGCTACTGGTCGGGCGTGGCCCGGGTGCGGTGGCCGGAGTACTGGATCTGGGGCAACCTGGCGGCGCTCACGTTCAGCGCCGGGCCGGCGATGTGGGCGGGGTTCACCGCGCTCGGCCGGCGCGCGCGCGAGCAGGTCGGCGACATCGACGCCCGGGTGGCCCGCTGGCTCGTGGGCGCCGGCATCGCGATGGTGGTGGCCGCGGACGCCTCGCAGATGAGCAAGGCCGAGGTCGAGCGCATCTGGCTGCCGTTCGTGCCGTGGCTGCTCCTCGCCTGTGCGCTGCTCCCCGAGCGGTGGCGTCGGGCGACGCTGGGAGTCCAGGTGGTGGCGGCCCTGGTCGTGCAGCACCTGCTGTTCACCGGGTGGTGACCGAGCACGCCGAGCGGGCACTCGACGTACGCCGTAGCACGCCGAGCGGGCACTCCAGGCACGCGGCAGCACGCCGAGCGGGCACTCCAGACACGCCGTAGCACGCCGAGCGGGCACTCCAGGCACGCGGCAGCGCGCCCAGCGGGCACTCCAGACACGCGGGAGCACGCCGCGCGTGCGCCCGTGCCCGCTCGACGCCGTACGACGTGCGCGCAGTGCCCGCTCGGCGCCGTAGAGCGTGCGCGCAGTGCCCGCTCGGCGGTCAGCGGACCGAGGCCCGCAGCGGTGCGGAGGCGAACTCCGGTACGCCGCGCTCCGGAGCGATCGCGGCGGTGAAGCCGAGCTCGTCCCGAGCCAGCGCGGGCGAGGCCACCACGTGGCGGACGTCGCCGGCGCGGTGGTCACCGGTGATCTCGGGAGCAGGGCCCCCGGCCGCCTCGGCGAGCAGCTCGGCGACCCGGAGGATCGGGACCGGCGTCCCCGAGCAGACGTTGTACGCCGACCACGACTCCGCGGGGCGGGCACGCACCGCGTCGATGGCCAGCACGTTGGCCCGGGCGACGTCGTGGACGTGCACGAAGTCGCGCATCTGGCCGCCGTCCTCGAAGACCTGGGGCGCCCGGCCGGCCTCCAACGAGGACCGGAAGATCGCGGCCACCCCGGAGTACGGCGTGTCCCGGGGCATGCCGGGCCCGTAGACGTTGTGGTAGCGCAGCCCGATCGCGCGACCTCGCGCCTGTCGTGCCCACGCCAGCGTGTAGTGCTCCTGGGCGAGCTTGCTCGCCGCGTAGCTGCTGCGCGGGTCGAGGCGGGCGTCCTCGGGCACCAGCTCCCAGGTCAGGACCTGGCCGCACTGCGGGCAGTGGTTCTCGAAGTCCCCTGCCTCCAGGGTCTCCCGGCTGCGAGCCGGCGGCTGCTGCCGGCCGTGCTCGGCACAGGCGTACCGGCCCTCGCCGTAGACGACCATCGAGCTGGCCAGCACCATCGCGTCGACGCCGCGAGCGTGCATCGCCGCGAGCAGGGCGGCGGTGCCCAGGTCGTTGTGGCCGGCGTAGAGGGGGAGGTCCGCGGGGGTCACGCCGGCGCCGACCATCGCCGCCTGGTGGCACACCACGTCGACGCCGTCGAGCAGCTCGCCCCACTCCTCGGCCCGGCGCACGTCCACCCGGTGGATCCCCTCGCGCACAGACGTCGACGGGCCGTGCGCCTCGGGGATCAGCGCGTCGACGGCGACGACCTCGTCACCCCGCTCGGCGAGCTGCTCGCCGACGGCTGCGCCGATGAACCCCGCGGCACCGGTCAGCAGGACCCTCATGCGGGGGGACCGGGCAGCTCGAAGGGCAGGGTGACGTCGTCGAGCCAGTCCGCGCAGCCGCAGGTGCGCCCGCCGTCGAGGGGCGGCAACCCGGCCACGACCTCCCCGAGCAGGTCCTTGAGCCGACCGACGTGCTCGGCGAACAGCGCGAAGACCTTCGCCTGGTCGACCGACTCCTCGCGGCTCACTCCGGCGTCGAGGTCGGTGACCAGCGCGATCGTGGCGTAGCAGACGCCCAGCTCACGGGCGAGCACCGCCTCGGGGTGACCGGTCATGTTCACGACCGTCCAGCCGGCCGCGGCGTAGCTCTGCGACTCGGCGCGCGTGGAGAACCGCGGACCCTCGATGACGACCATGGTCCCGCCGTCGATGGCCCCGTCCCCGGCGGCACCGACGAGGGCGCGGCGCAGGTCGGGGCAGTAGGGGTCCGCGAACGGCGCGTGCGCGGCACCGGTGTCGACGTAGGTCTGGGTGCGCGCGGTGGTGCGGTCGACCAGCTGGTCGGGCACCACCAGCGTGGCCGGCCGGGTCTCCGGCTGGAGCCCGCCCACCGCGCACGGCGCCAGCACCTGCTGCACCCCCAGGCTGCGCAGCGCCCACAGGTTGGCCCGGTAGTTGATCCGGTGGGGCGGGTACTGGTGCCCCTTCCCGTGCCGGGGCAGGAAGGCCACGGTCCGCTCCCCCACCTCGCCCACCGCAATGGGTGCGGACGGGTCGCCGTACGGCGTGGACACCTCGACCGTGCGAGGGTCCTCGAGCCACTCGTAGAAGCCGCTGCCGCCGATGACGGCGATGCCCGGGTGCTGGTCTGCCATGTCGGTCAGTCTGCCAACCCGCTGGGTGTCCCGGTGCCGGGCGGACCCGCCGCACCCCCGGCACGCCGCTCAGGTCAGCAGGAGTCGCTCCAGCCGACGCCCCACGATGAGCAGGCCACCGGTGCCCATGGCCACGAGGTAGACGACCGAGAGGGCGGAGTCGAGGGTGACCGCGCCGGTCGTCAGCTCGCGGACCAGCACCACGCCGCGGTAGAGCGGGGTCACCTCCACGACCCATTGCAGCCAGGCCGGGAAGGCGGTGATCGGGAAGAACGTGGCGGAGAACAGGAACAGCGGCAGGGTGCCGAGGGTGACGTAGTCGAAGTCCTGCCACGAGCGCATGTACGTCGTCAGCGCCATCGCCGCCCCACCGAAGGCGAAGCCGATCAGCAGCGCCGCCGGGACCGCCAGGACGGCCCACCACGACTGCACCAGCCCCATCGCGACCATCACCAGCAGGAACGCCAGGGAGTAGAGGCCGCCGCGCAGCAACGACCAGCTGAGCTCGCCGCGGGCGACGTCGGTGGTGGTCAGCGGCGTGGCCAGCATCTGGTCGAACAGCTTGTTGTACTTGAGCTTGAAGAAGAAGTTGAACGTGGAGTCGAGCACCGAGCCGTTCATGGCCGAGGCGGCGAGCATGCCGGGCGCGACGAACTCGGCGTACGGCACCATCACGCCGTTGAACTCGAAGCCGTCGATCAGCTTGCCGACCCCGATGCCGATCGAGAACAGGTAGAAGACCGGCTCGAGGAAGCCGGTGACGAAGATCCACCACGCCCCCCGGTAGGCGATGTAGTTGCGCAGCAGCAGCAGACCGGTCGACTCACCGACCCCCAGCTGGGCACCGACCTGGCGGCCGACGGCCCGGTTGAGCAGGCTCATGACCCCACCAGCCGTCGGTGCAGCAGGCGCACGGTCAGCCACCACCCGACCGCCGCCATCACGCCGAGGTAGGCGAGGTGGACCAGGGCGAGGCCGGCGTCGACGCGACCGAGCACGAGCATCCGGGCCAGGTCGACGCTGTGCCACAACGGCGTCACCCGGGCGAACCACTCCATCACCGGACTGAGGTTGGTGATCGGGAAGAACGCACCGGAGAAGAGGAACAGCGGGATCATCCCGAGCCGGAAGACCAGCGGGTAGACGGTCTCGTCCTTGACGCCGGCCGACAGCGCGAAGATCGGCGTCGCGAAGGCCAGCCCCGTCAGCAGCATCACCAAGAACGCACCGAGCACGCCGGGCAGCGAGGTGAACACGCCGAAGGGAGCCATCACCGCCAGGAACACCGCACTGACCGTGCCCACCCGGAACAACAGGAACCCGAGCTGGGCGAGGACGATGTCGCCGACGGTCAACGGCGTGGCCACCATCGAGTAGTAGATCTTCTGCCACTTGATCATGGCCATGACCGGGTAGGTGGTCTCCCCGATGGCCGTGGTCATCACCTGGGCCGCGAGCATCCCGGGCGCCACGAAGGCCAGGTAGGTCGTGGCCCCCTCGAGCGTCTCGGGATCGGCGTCGACGAAGCCGCCCAGCAGGACGCCCATGGCCACGATGTAGAGCAGCGGGACGACGAACGAGCTGATCACCGAGCCCCGCCAGGTGCGCCGGTAGACGGTGGCCCAGTAGTCCAGGACCCGGCTGGCGCCGTCGAGGGTCCCGGTGCGCGGTGGCACGCCGCCGGCCGAGCCCGGTCCGTCGGTCGAGCCCGATCGGTCGGTCGAGCCCATCAGTCCACCAGGGTGCGGCCGGTGAGCCGGAGGAAGACGTCCTCGAGCGAGGACCGGCGCACCAGCGTCATCACCGGCTCCAGGCCGCGTTCGTGCACGCGCGCGATCGCCTCCTCGCCGTCCTGGGCGTAGAGCAGGATGCGGTCGGGCAGCACCTCGACGCGCTCCGCGAGGTCCTCGACCTTGGGCGCCACCTGCTCGTGCTCCCCGACCCCGAAGCGGAGCTCGGCCACCTCGCGCGTGGAGTGGGCACGGATCAGCTCCAGCGGAGATCCCTCGGCGACGATCTGCCCCTTGTCCATCACCACGAGCCGGTCGCACAGCTGCTCGGCCTCGTCCATGTAGTGCGTGGTGATCACCAGCGTGACGCCCTGCTGCTTGAGCCGGAACAGCCGGTCCCACACCACGTGCCGGGCCTGGGGGTCGAGGCCGGTCGTGGGCTCGTCGAGCAGCAGGATCTCCGGCCGGTTGATCAGCGAGCGCGCGATCGTCAGCCGCCGCTTCATCCCGCCCGACAGGGACTCGACCTTGGCCTTCGCCCGCTCGGTGAGCTGCACGAACTCCAGCAGCTCCTCGCTGCGCTGCCGGACCACGGCCCGCGGCAGGCCGAAGTAGCGGCCGTAGATGTAGAGGTTGTCGAAGACGTTGAGCTCGGTGTCGAGGGTGTCCTCCTGCGGGCAGACGCCGATCCGGCCACGGATGGCCGGTCCGTCGACGGCGGGGTCCATGCCCAGGATGCTCAGCTCACCGGAGGTGACCGGCGAGACGGCCGCCACCATCCGCATGGTGCTGGACTTGCCCGCACCGTTGGGGCCGAGGAAGCCGAACGCCTCGCCGCGGCGTACGTCGACGTCGATGCCCCGCACCGCCTCGAACGGCTCGCCCTTGCGGGTCTCGAAGACCTTGCGCAGGCCGACGGCACGGATCATCGAGTCCTGGCCGCCGGTGGTCACGAGGCACGAGCCTAGACCGGACCACCGACGACCGGCACCCGGTCGGCGACTGGGGAGAGGCTCAGGGACGGGCCTCGAAGACCAGGTTGAACGGCGTCTCCGCGGCGCGGCGGAACCGGGTGAACCCGGCGTCGGTCACGACGCGCCTGATCGCCGCCTCCCCCGCCTGGGCTCCGAGGGCGTAGCCACCCGGCTGGGACATCGCGCTGGGGACGCACAGGTAGGTCGAGAAGCTGTAGTAGAGCCGCCCCACCGGGTTCAGGTTGTCCTCGACGGTGTCGCCGGCCGCCGGCTCGACGATCATCCAGGTGCCGTCCGGAGCCAGGCTGTCCCGGATGCGCTGCGCGGCGCCGAGCGGGTCGCCCATGTCGTGCAGGCAGTCGAAGGTGGTCACGAGGTCGAGACCCTTCGCCTCGATCGACTGCGCACCCGACACCTCGAAGCTCACCCGGCCGTCCAGCCCCCGCTCCGCTGCGCGCTCGCGCGCGGCGCGCACGGAGCCCTCGTGGTAGTCCGACCCGGTGAACCGGCTCTCCGGGAACGCCTCGGCCATCAGCAGGGTCGACGCACCGTGGCCGCAGCCGAGGTCGGCCACCGTGCCGCCACGCTCGAGCCGCTGCTGCACCCCGTCCAGCGCGGGGATCCACTCCGAGACCAGGTGCATCAGGTAGCCGGGACGGAAGAACCGCTCGCACCCGGTGAACACGTCGACGTCGTGCTCGTGCCAGCCGAACCCGGTACCGCTGCGGAAGGCGTCCTCGATGTGCCGCTGCGCCTTCAGCGCCCCGAGCGCGAGCTCGTAGGCACCGGGGAGGAACACCGGGCCGTCCGGGTCGGTGAGCGCGAAGGCCTGTTCCGGCGTCATCGAGTAGGTCGCGGTGGCGGCGTCGTACTGCACGTAGCCGCCGGCGGCCTGGCCGCGCAGCCACTCCTCCACGTAGCGCTCGTCGGTGCCGGTGGCGCGCGCCACTCCGGCCGCGTCGGTCGGCTGCTGGGCGAGCGCCCGGTAGAGCCCGAGGCGCTCTCCCAGCAGCACGTTGCCGGCGCCGATGGTCGCGCCGAGGTCGCCGACGACCTGGCCGACGAACTGCATCAGCACGTCCATGTCGATCGGGGGTGTCCCCGTCGACTCCGTGGACTCGGTGGATTCCGGGGTGATCTGGTCGGTGGACATCTGGGGCCTCCCGTAGCGGACGCATCCGGGTGGATGCTGGGAGCAGCAACGCTCCTCATCGGGGTTGCAGGCCGGTTGCAACGCGGCTGCAACCCGGACCGGCCATCGTGGGCGACGGGGCGTGGAGGGGAGCAGTCATGCGGGCACGGGAACCGGACGAGCAGGGGTTCGTCGACCGCGGCGGGGTGCGCGTGGCCTACGAGAGCTTCGGCAGCAGCGAGACCACGGTGATGTTCCCGCCGGTGGACACGATCGTCGACTCCCGGTTGTGGAAGGCCCAGGTGCCCTACCTGTCCCGCCACTTCCGCGTGGTCACGGTCGACCCTCGCGGCAACGGCCGCACCGACCGGGTCCGTGATCCCGAGCTGCTCGCCGAGACCGAGTTCGTCGAGGACGCCGTGGCCGTGCTCGACGAGCTGGCCATCGACTCGGCGGTGCTCGTAGGCGTCTGCACGAGCGCCTGGCAGTCGCTGCTGTGTGCCGCTCGGCACCCGGACCGGGTGTCCGGAGTGGTGGCGGTCGCGCCGTGGGTCCGTGACGACACGCCCCCGCTCCCGGCGCGGGCGAGCTCCAGCGCCACCTTCTTCACCGAGCTGTCCTCCTACGACGGCTGGGACAGGTTCAACATCCACCACTGGCGCCGGGACTGGCCCGACTTCGTCCGGTTCTTCTTCGGCCAGCTGTGCTGCGAGCCGCACTCGGAGAAGGTTCTCGAGGACGCCGTCGAGTACGGCCTCGGCACCGACGGCGAGGTGATGACCGCCCTCGTGCAGGCGCGTGAGGCTGTCGGAAGCGTCGAGGGCTTCGAGCGGGTGCTGCGGGCCGTCACCTGCCCGGTCCTCGTCGTGGAGGGCACCGAGGACCGCTGCCAGCCGCGGGGGCGCTTCGACACCGTCGCGCGGCTGACCGGTGCGGAGCGGCTCGTGCTCGAGGGGTCGGGACACCTGCCGATGGCGCGCGACCCGGTCGTGGTCAACCACGCGATCAAGGACTTCGTGGACCGGGTGACCGGGTCCCCGCCACGGGCGCGCCGCACCTGGTCCCGCGGCACCCGCAGGCGCCCCCGCGTGCTCTACCTGAGCTCGCCGATCGGCCTGGGCCACGTACGCCGCGACCTGGCGATCGCGGACGCGCTGCGCCAGCTTCGTCCCGACGTGGAGGTGCAGTGGCTGACCCAGTCGCCGGTGACGGACTTCCTGGCGAAGGCCGGCGAGACCGTGCACCCGGCCTCGGCGTACCTCGCCAGCGAGTCCGGCCACATCGAGGCCGAGTCCGGTGAGCACGACCTGCACGCCTTCCAGGCGATCCGGCGGATGGACGAGATCCTGGTGAACAACTTCATGGTCTTCGACGACCTCGTGGCCGACGAGCACTTCGACCTGTGGGTCGGGGACGAGGCGTGGGACCTCGACCACTTCCTGCACGAGAACCCGGAGCTCAAGCGGTCCCCGTTCGTGTGGCTGACCGACTTCGTGGGGTGGGTGCCGATGTCCGACGGGGGCGAGCGCGAGGCGATGCTGGCCGCGGACCTGAACGCGGAGATGGTCGAGCACGTGGCGCGCTTCCCGTCGTTGCGAGATCGCTCGATCTTCGTCGGCGACCCGGCGGACGCCGTCGACCTGCCGCTCGGCCCCGACCTGCCGGGCATCCGGGAGTGGACCGAGGCCCACTTCGACTTCACCGGCTACGTGATGGGGGCTCGGCCGGACCCGCGGGACCGCGAGACGCTGCGCCGCCGGCTCGGGTACGCCGACGGAGAGGTCGTCTGCCTGGTCAGCGTGGGCGGCTCGGGGGTGGGCACCTACCTGCTGGAGCGCGTCGCCGCGGCGTACGACGAGGCCCGGCAGCGGATCCCCGGGCTGCGGATGGTGCTCGTGACGGGGCCTCGCATCGACCCGGCGAGCGTGCGGGCCCCCTCGGGGGTCGAGGTGCACGGCTTCCTGCCCGACCTCGACCTGCACCACGCGGCGTGCGACATCGCCGTGGTGCAGGGCGGTCTGAGCACGACGATGGAGCTGACGGCGAGCGGCCGTCCGTTCCTGTACTTCCCGCTCGGCCATCACTTCGAGCAGCAGGTGCACGTGCGGCACCGGCTCGAACGGCACGGCGCCGGCCGGTGCATGGACTACCGGGACGCCGATCCGTCGCGGATCGCCGACGCCCTCGTCGACGAGCTGTCCAGGCCGGTGTCGTACGTGCCCGTGCCCACGGACGGTGCTGCCCGCGCGGCTCAGCTCGTCGCCGAGGTGTTCTGAGCCCGACCTTCCACGAGCGCCCGCACGGGGTCCCAGCCGACCCGGACCGCAGCTCCCAGCGGCGCCAGGATGCCCGCGGCGGCGTCGTCCTCCCCGCGCGTGACAGCTGCGCGGGCGAGGAGCAGGTAGCAGTCGGCCCCGACGACCCACGCCTGGCCCGGTGGGCAGTCGATCGCCTCGAGCAGGCCGCGCCCCTCGGCGTACGCCGCGTCGCCGGCGGGTCCGCCGGCTGCCACGGCCAACGGGGCCAGGCAGCGGAGCCGCCACGACTCGGTCGAGCGCGACCCGGCGGCGGCGAGCCCCTGCGCTGCCAGGTCGCCCGCCTCCGCCACGGCCCCCGCCTCCAGCAGCGTGCCGGCCAGCAGGCCACTGGCTGCGGCGTACCACCACGGGTGGTCCACCGGCGAGGTCTCCGCCACCGCGGCCCGGCCCAGCGACTCGGCTGTGTCGAGGTCACCGGTCAGCCGCTCGAACCAGCCGAGGTGTGCCCGGAAGTAACCGGCGTAGGCGCTGAACCCGGAGCGCTGGTTGACCTCGAGCGCCTCGCCGACCAGCGCGCGCGCTGCGTCCCAGTCACTGGCCGCGGCCGCCGCGAAGGACGACTCGAACACGGCCCACTGCAGCAGCCAGGTCGACCGGGAGCCGTGCAGTCGCGGCACGAGCTCGTCGGTCACCTCACGCAGCCGTGGTCCGTCACCGAGGTAGCTCAGCGCGGTCTTCACCCCGTCGAGGGCGAGTGTGACCGCCTCGTCCGAGGCCGAGGCACGTGCGCGGGACAGGCTCGCCTCGGCGCGGGAGAGCGCTCCGCGAAGGTGCAGCCGGCTCGCCTCCAGCACGACGAGCCGGGTGGTGAAGTCGGCCTCGGCGGTGCGGTCCCCCAGGCCGCTGGCCAGGTGGAGACCGGCCTCGAGGTGGGCCCTCCACTCCGGCATCGGCCGGCGCAGCGCGGCCGGGACGTCACCGCCGCGCTCGCGGAGCGCCGCCATCTCCAGGCGCCGGTCGCCGGTCACCCGGGCGAGAGTGAGCGCCTCGTCGATGTCGGCGAGAGCCGACTCCCACGCCGTGTTCGCCTCGTGCGCCCGGGCGCGTGCCAGGAGCACGCGCGCACGCAACGCCGGCTCCGGGTCCACCGCGAGGGCGCGGTCCAGCAGGCCCACCGCGTCCTCCACCGCGGAGCGCTGCATGGCCCGCTGCCCGGCGAGCAACCACCCCTGCGCCGCCCGCGCACCCTCGCCCGCCGCCAGTGCGTGCACGGCCATCGCCTCCGGCTGGTCGCCGAACAGGTCGGCCGCGCGCCGGTGGTACGCCGCCGCCAGGGCCGGGGCCAAGGACCGGTACACGCACTCCTGGGCAAGGTCGTTGACGAACTCGTAGTGCGCCCCGACCCGGTGCAGCATCCCGCGCCGGGCCAGGTCCTCGCAGTGCCGCACCGCCGCCAGCTCGTCGCACCCGACCAGGTCTGCGAGCCGGCGAGCGTCCAGGCGGCCGCCGAGCACCGCCGCGCCCTGGACCAGGTCGCGCGAGACGTCGTCCAGCCCGGCCACCCGGGCGAGCACCACGGCAGCCAGCGACGCGGGCACGCCCGTCTCGCCCGAGGCCAGGGCCCGCAGCGACTCCACCACGCTCAGCGTGTGGCCGGCGGTCCGGGTCATCACCTCACCGGCGCGGTCGTGCAGGCCGGCAGCGGCCGCCAGCGCCTCCACCGCACTCGTGGGAGCGCACCGAGGGTGATCCGGGCCGCCGCCCGGTCCGTGAGCCGGTGGATCGTCTCCACGGCCTCGGATCGCACCGCGCCGACCAGCAGCACCGGGTCGGTGGTCACCCGGGTGGCCAGGTAGCCCAGCAGGTCGACGGTGGCGGCGCCCGCGTCCTGCAGGTCGTCGACACACAGCAGCACGGGTCCGCGGAGCGAGAGGCGGCGCACGAGCAGCACCACCGCGTCGTAGGTGCGACGCCGCTCGACGGCCGGGGTGCTCGCCGGCTCCGGGCGGGTGTCGACGAGGTCGGCCAGCTCGGGGAGCAGCGTGACGAGCGGCCCGGCGTGCGCACCGACGAGGTCGGCGAGATCCGGGGCGGGGAGACCCAGCAGCAGGGGGCGGATCGCCTCGACGAAGGGCTGGAGGAACAACGACCGTTCGGCGGGGTGGCACCGTCCCCGGAGGGCCCGTCCGCCGGTGGACTCCACGAGCTCGGCCGCGGCCTCGAGCACCCGGCTCTTGCCGATGCCGCCCTCGCCGTCGACCAGCAGCAGCTGACCGTGTCCGGCACCGGCCCGGCTCCAGAGCCGGTCGACGACGGCGACCTCCTCCTCTCGCCCCACCAGCGCCGGGCGGGGACCGGTCCGCGGCGCCGGGAGCCCCTCGCCGGGCAGCTCGTCCCCACGCAGCAGGGCCAGCTGCAGCTGCGCGGTCGGCGCGGTGGGATCGAGGCCCAGGTCGTCGCGCAGGCGTGCTGCCAGGTCCTGGTAGACGTCGAGCGCGGCGGCCACGGACCCGTCGGCGGCCAGGGCGCGCATCCGGTCGCGCACGGCGCGCTCGTCGTACGGGTCGGCGGCCACGGCGTCGCCGGCCACCGCGGCCGCCTCGTCGGGCCGGAGACGCGTGCCCACCTCGGCCAGGGTGTGGCGGACCCGTCGGCGCAGCGCGTCGGCCTCGCGCCGTACCCGGGCGACCCAGTCGTGCTCCGGTTCGTCGGTCAGGGCCGGGGCGTTGCCCAGGAGCTCGAGCGCACGCCGCAGCGCGGCGCCCGCCAGCGCGGTCTCGCCCGCGGCCGCGCGGCGCTCCCCCTCGGCGGCGAGGGCGTCGGCCTCGTCCAGGTCGACCGAGCACCGCGACGGGTCCACGCCGTACGCGCGGCCGCGGGCGAGGATCACCTCGCCGATGGTCCGACGGGTACGACTGACCAGCGTGGCCACGTTGGCGGCCGGGTCGACGGGTGCTCCGTCGGGCCACAGCACCTCGGCGATGCGGTCGACCGGGACCGGCCGGCCGCGTTCGGAGGCCAGCAACGCGACCAACGTCCGGGCCTTCCGGCTGCCGAGCTCGTGCCCGCTCAGCACCACGCCCCCGGTGTCCACCGACAGCACCGAGCTCAGCGAGATCCGGACCCGTGCGACCACCACACTCCCCTCGTCCAGTCCCAGTATGGGACGAACCGCGGGGCTGCTGCGGGTTCCGCGCGGCGAGCGCGCTCGTGCGCGATCGGGGGGTGTCGGTGCCGTCGGGCAGGATGTCGGGGTGCACCAGTTCAGCCGGCCGACGCGCGAGTGGTTCGCCGCCGCCTTCGCCGAGCCCACCCCGGCCCAGACCGGGGCCTGGGAGGCGATCTCCGCCGGGAGGCATGCTCTCGTGGTGGCCCCCACGGGCTCGGGCAAGACCCTGTCGGCGTTCCTGTGGTCGATCGACCGGCTGGCCACCGGACCGGTGCCGGAGAAGAAGCAGCGGTGCCGGGTCCTCTACGTCTCCCCGTTGAAGGCCCTGGCTGTCGACGTCGAGCGCAACCTGCGCGCTCCCCTCGTGGGCATCCGGCAGACCGCGGACCGGCTCGGCGTGGAGGTGCCCGAGATCCGCGTGGGCGTGCGCTCGGGCGACACCACGCCGCAGGAGCGCCGCCGGTTGCAGACCGCGCCTCCCGACATCTTGATCACCACCCCCGAGTCGCTGTTCCTGATGCTGACCTCGCAGGCCCGGGAGTCGCTGCGGGGGGTGGAGACGGTCATCGTCGACGAGGTGCACGCCGTCGCCGGCACCAAGCGCGGCGCCCACCTCGCCGTGTCGCTCGAACGGCTCGACGAGCTGCTCGAGCGGCCCGCGCAGCGCATCGGGCTGTCCGCGACCGTCCGCCCCGTCGACGAGGTGGCGCGCTTCCTCGGCGGGATCGCTCCGGTCGAGGTGGTCGCGCCGCCCTCGGAGAAGGAGTGGGACCTCTCGGTGGTGGTCCCGGTGGAGGACATGACCGAGCTGGGCGAGGAGGGGGACGACGGCCCGCGCGCCGGCTCGTTGTGGCCCCACGTGGAGGCACGGGTGCTCGACCTGGTCGAGCGGCACGGGTCCACCATCGTCTTCGCCAACTCCCGGCGCCTGGCCGAGCGTCTGACGGCGCGGCTCAACGAGCTGGCCGCCGAGCGTGCGGGGCTCGACCCCGACGCCGATCCGGGCACTGATCCCGACGCCGGCCCGCACGCCGGGCCGGCGAGCCGGACCCCCGCCGAGACGATGGCCCAGTCGGGCCAGTCCGAGGGCAGCCTGCCCCTGGTGGCACGCGCTCACCACGGCTCGGTCTCCAAGGAGCAGCGGGCGGTGATCGAGGACGACCTCAAGCGGGGCCGGCTGCCGTGCGTGGTCGCGACCAGCAGCCTCGAGCTCGGCATCGACATGGGCGCGGTCGACCTCGTCGTGCAGATCGAGTCGCCCCCCTCGGTGGCCAGTGCGCTGCAGCGGGTGGGCCGGGCCGGACACCAGGTCGGCCAGGTCTCCCGGGGTGTGCTGTTCCCCAAGCACCGCGGCGATCTCGTGCCCGCAGCGGTCTCCGTCGAGCGGATGCGGGTCGGCGGCATCGAGGCGCTGCACGTGCCGGCGAGCCCGCTCGACGTCCTCGCCCAGCAGGTGGTGGCGGCCACGTCGCTGGACACCTGGGAGGCCGACGCGCTCTTCGACGTCGTACGCCGCGCGGCGCCGTTCACCTCGCTGCCGCGCAGCGCCTACGACGCCACCCTCGACCTCCTGTCGGGCCGCTATCCCAGCGACGAGTTCGCCGAGCTGCGGCCGCGACTGGTCTGGGACCGGGTCTCCGGCGAGCTGCGCGGGCGCCCGGGTGCGCAACGGCTCGCGGTCACCAGCGGAGGCACCATCCCCGACCGCGGGCTCTTCGGCGTCTTCCTGGTCGGCGAGAAGATGTCCCGGGTGGGCGAGCTCGACGAGGAGATGGTCTACGAGTCCCGGGTCGGCGACGTGTTCACCCTGGGCACGACGAGCTGGCGGATCGAGGACATCACCCACGACCGCGTGCTGGTCTCCCCCGCCCCGGGCCAGCCCGGCCGGCTGCCGTTCTGGACCGGAGACACCCTGGGCCGGCCGGCCGAGCTGGGCGCCGCCATCGGGCAGTTCACCCGAGAGGTGGCCGCGATGCCGCGCGAGGAGGCGATCCGCCGGACCGTGGGCGCCGGACTCGACGACTGGGCCGCCGACAACCTCGTCTCGCTCCTCGAGGAGCAGCGCGAGGCCACCTCCGTCGTCCCCGACGACCAGCAGCTGGTGGTCGAGCGGTTCCGCGACGAGCTCGGCGACTGGCGGCTGGTCGTGCACTCCCCCTACGGCACGCCCGTGCACGCCCCGTGGGCGCTGGCCATCAACGCGCGGCTGCGCGAGCGGTACGGCGTCGACGCCGCCGCGATGGCGACCGACGACGGCATCGTGCTGCGCATCCCCGAGACCGACCAGGACCCGCCGGGCGCCGAGCTGGTCGCCTTCGAGCCCGACGAGATCGAGCAGATCGTCACCACCGAGGTCGGCGGCTCGGCGCTGTTCGCCTCCCGGTTCCGCGAGTGCGCGGCCCGGGCGCTGCTGCTGCCCCGCCGAGACCCGGGTCGTCGGGCCCCGCTGTGGCAGCAGCGGCAGCGCTCCGCCCAGCTGCTGGAGGTCGCGGCCCGCTACCCGTCGTTCCCGATCATCCTGGAGACGGTGCGCGAGGTCCTGCAGGACGTCTACGACCTGCCCTCGCTGGTGGCCCTGCACCGGCGCATCGGCGAGCGTCGGCTGCGCCTGGTCGACGTCACCACCCAGCGACCCTCGCCGTTCGCGCAGTCGCTGCTGTTCGGCTACGTCGCGGCGTTCATGTACGAGGGCGACTCGCCCATCGCCGAGCGCCGAGCGGCGGCGCTCACCCTCGACCAGGGTCTGCTCGCCGAGCTGCTCGGGCGGGCCGAGCTCCGCGAGCTGCTCGACCCCGAGGTCCTCGCCGAGGTCGAGGCCGAGCTGCAGCGTCTCGCCGAGGACCGCCGGGTGCGCGACAGCGAGGGCATCGCCGACCTGCTCCGGCTGCTGGGACCGCTGTCCACCGAGGAGGTCCGGGCCCGGTGCACGACGCCGGACGGGGTCAGCGACTGGCTCGAGCTGCTCGTGGACGCGCGCCGGGTCGTCCCCGTGCTGTTGGGGGGCGAGCGGCGGTGGGCCGTGGTCGAGGACGTCGCCCGCCTGCGCGACGGTCTCGGCGTACCGGTGCCGCCGGGGGTGCCCGCGGCCTTCACCGAGCCGGTGGAGGACCCGCTCGGCGACCTCGTCGGGCGCTACGCCCGCACCCACGGTCCATTCCTGGCCTCGGAGGTGGCCGCCCGCCTCGGCCTCGGGGTCGCGGTGTGCCAGCAGACCCTGGCCCGGCTGGCGGCGCAGGGTCGCGTGCTCGAGGGGGAGTTCCGTCCGGCCGGCGCGGGGGCCGAGTGGTGCGACGCGGAGGTGCTGCGGTCGCTGCGCCGACGCTCCCTGGCCCGGCTGCGGCACGAGGTCGAGCCGGTCGAGCCGGTGGCGCTGGCCCGGTTCCTGCCTGCGTGGCAGCACGTCCACGTGGGCGGGTCGTCCACCGGTGGCGGGTCCCGCGGCCTGCGTGGAATCGACGGCGTGGTCACCGTGGTCGAGCAGCTCGCCGGCTGCCCGGTCCCGGCCTCCGCGCTCGAGTCGCTCGTCCTGCCCGCCCGGGTGCGCGACTACCAGCCCTCGATGATGGACGAGCTCACCGCCACCGGCGAGGTCCTGTGGGCCGGGCACGGCGGGCTCCCCGGCTCCGACGGCTGGGTGTCCCTGCACCTGGCGGACACCGCACCCCTGACGCTGCCCGACCACGGCGAGCTCGAGCTCAGCGAGGACCACCACGCGGTGCTGGACGCGCTGCAGGGCGGCGGCGCGTACTTCTTCCGACAGCTCGCGACCACCGTGGCCGCCACCGACGACCGGGCGCTGTCGACCGCCCTGTGGGACCTGGCCTGGGACGGCCGTGTCGGCAACGACACCCTGGCGCCGTTGCGCGCGCTGACCCGAGGCGGTCGCGGCGCCCACCGCCTCAAGCGCACCCCCGCACGCGTCCGCAGCTCCCGCCCCCGCCTCACCGGGCAGGCCCTGCGCACCGCACCTCCCGACGTCGCCGGTCGCTGGTTCCTGCTGCCGACCCGGGAGGCCGACGTGACCAAACGGGCCCACGCGGTCGCCGAGGGGCTTCTCGAGCGGCACGGCGTGGTCACCCGCGGCGCCGTGGTCAGCGAGCGGACCGACGGCGGGTTCGCCGCGGCGTACAAGGTCCTCGCCGCCTTCGAGGAGACCGGGCGCTGCCGGCGCGGCTACTTCGTCGAGGGCCTCGGAGCCGCCCAGTTCGGCACCGTTGGCGCGATCGACCGGTTGCGCACCCACCTGCGGGGACACCTCGACGGCGGCGACCGGCCGGACAAGCCGACCGCGCTCGCCCTCGCGGCCACCGACCCCGCCAACCCGTTCGGCGCGGCCCTGCCCTGGCCACCCCAGGAGTCGGGGCACCGGCCCGGGCGCAAGGCGGGCGCCGTGGTGGTGCTCGTCGACGGCTCCCTGACGCTCTACGTCGAGCGCGGCGGGCGCACCCTGCTCACCTTCACCGACGACGACGAGCTGCTCGCCCACGGCATCGAGGCGCTCGGGCGCGTCGTCCGGGAGGGGGCGCTGGGTCGGCTGCTGGTGGAGAAGGCCGACGGGTCGAGCATCCTGGGCGCCGACTCCGAGCTCCTGCGGGGCGCGATGGAGTCCGCGGGGTTCATCGCGACTCCTCGCGGGCTGAGGTTGCGGGCGTGACCGGGACCGTCCGCCCCACTGCGAAGGGGCGCCGTGCCTGAGGGGGACACCGTCTACCGCGCCGCCCGCCAGCTCGACCGCGGGCTGACCGGGCAGACGCTGACCCGCAGCGACTTCCGGATCCCGTCCCTGGCCACCCGCGACCTCGCCGGGGCCACCGTGACCGGGACGACGTCACGCGGCAAGCACCTGCTCACCCGCTTCGACACCGGGGTCACCCTCCGCACCCACCTGAAGATGGAGGGCACCTGGCTGGTGCAGCCGGTCGGCTCGCGCTGGCGACGGCCCGCCCACACCGCTCGGGTGGTGCTGCGCACCGACACCACCGAGGCCGTGGGGTTCTCGGTGCTGCTGGACCTCGTGCGCACCGAGCGGGAGGACGACCTGGTCGGGCACCTCGGTCCCGACCTGCTCGGCGCCGACTGGGACGCCGAGGAGGCGCTCGCCCGGCTGCGTGCCGACCCGGGTGCGCCGATCGGTGACGCCCTGCTGGAGCAGCGCAACCTCGCCGGGGTCGGCAACGTGTTCAAGGCCGAGCTGTGCTTCCTCGCACGCGTGGACCCGCGCACCCCGGTCGGCGACGTCCCCGACCTCCCGGCCATGGTCGCCCGGGCCCACCAGCTGCTCGAGGTCAACAAGGACCGCGCCACCCGGATCACCACCGGCGACCGGCGACCCGGCTACCGGCTCTGGGTCTACGGCCGCCGCGGCGGCTGTCTGCGTTGCGGCACCTCGATCCGCAAGGCCGACCTCGGCCCGCCCGGCCAGGAGCGACCGACGTACTGGTGCCCCACCTGCCAGCCGCTCCCCGGCTGACCTGCGGCCTGCGCGTCGTGCAGACGCCGCACCCGCCGCTGGTTGGGCCTGTCGAAACCACCCACCGCGCTGGTCGAGCAGCGCTCGTCATGGACCCGGTCGAAGGGAGCGATCAGTCGGGACCCCGCAAGCCGAGAAGCGGCCGTGCCCACCGCTGGTTGAGCTTGTCGAAACCACGCACCGCGCCGGTCGAGACCCCGCACTGCTGGTCGAGCAGCGCTTGTCCTGAGCTTGTCGAAGGGAGCGAAGCGCTTGTCCTGAGCCCAGTCGAAGGGAGCGATCAGTCGAGACCCCGTACGCCGAGAAGCGGCCGTGCCCACCGCTGGTTGAGCTTGTCGAAACCACGCACCGCGCCGGTCGAGACCCCGCACTGCTGGTCGAGCAGCGCGTCCACGCGGCGAGCTTGTCGACCCGGAGCGATGGTCGAGACCCCGTACGCCGAGAAGCCGCCGTGCCCACCGCTGGTTGAGCTTGTCGAAACCACGCACCGCGCTGGTCGTACAGCGCTTGTCCTGAGCCCAGTCGAAGGGAGCGATCAGTCGAGACCCCGTACGCCGAGAAGCGGCCGTGCCCACCGCTGGTTGAGCTTGTCGAAACCACCCCGTCCTCGCGGCGGGCGAGTGGGGAATTCCCTTCTGCAGTGGGGTTTCCGGCCTCCGGGGCTTGTCGGTGGTCGGTGCTTGAATTCGGGGTATGGAGACGAGCGCGAGCATCGAGATCGGGGAGCTGGACGGCTCCGCGGACGTGCTCGGTTTCGTGCGCGCCCAGCGCGCGGCCGCCGATGCTGCGGAGGCGGCGAGTGCTGGTCGCGGCGGTGCTCTGGGCCGAGCAGCACCCGGCGGAGTCGATCCACGAAGCGGCCTCGTGGGTCACCGGTGGGGAGACGGCGTTGCCGTTGGCGGGTGCGGGTGCGCCGTGGGTGGCGGAGTTCTGCCTGGCCGAGTTCGCGGCCGCGCTCGGGGTCTCCAGTGAGTCCGGGCGGGCGCTGGTGGCGCACGCGGTGGAGCTGAAGTACCGCCTGCCGCGGGTCTGGGCCCGGGTGCAGGCCCACGACCTGGCGGCCTGGCGCGCGAGGCGGGTCGCCGAGACCACCCTGGGGCTCTCGATGGACGCCGCCGGGTTCGTCGACGCCCAGGTCGCGGGGTTCGCGCACAAGATCGGCCCCGCCGCGCTGGACCGGCTCCTCGCCGAGGCACTCGCGCGGTTCATGCCCGACCAGGCCCTGGCCGAGGCCCGACGCGCAGCCGAGCGGCGCCACCTGGACATCCACCACCACCAGGTCTCCTTCGCCGGCACCAGCCTGGTGGAGGGCGAGCTCGACCTGGCCGACGCCCTGGACCTCGACGCCGCCCTGGCCCGCGGCGCCGAAGCGCTGGCCGCGGCCGGGTGCACCGAGTCGCTCGACGTGCGCCGCTCGATGGCCGCCGGGGACCTGGCCCGCCACCAGCTCGCCCTCGACCTCGACACCAGCCTCGACACCAGCCTCGAAACCGACCTCGAGACCGACGGTGGTCGAGCCGTGAGCGAAGCGAGCGATCAGTCGAGACCCCGGCGGCGTGCGTCGCGTCAGGTGGTCCTCTACGTGCACCTGAGCGAGCGCGCGATCACCGGAAGCGGGGGCTGTCCGGAGCTGGCGAGTGTGGAGAACACCCGCCAAGGGATCACCGCCGAGCAGGTCCGCGGCTGGTGCGCCTCCCCCGAGACCACGGTGAGCGTGAAGCCGGTCATCGACCTCGACGCCCACCTCGCAGCACCCGGCTACGCGGTCCCCGACCGGCTGCGCGAACAGGCCCAGGTCCGCGACCGCACCTGCGTCTTCCCCTGGTGCGCCCGCCCCGCCCGGCGCTGCGACCTCGACCACGTCATCGCCTCCGCCCCGCCTCCGCCTCCGCCTCCGCCGAGAGCGGACCCACCTCCTCGGACAACCTCGCCCCCCTGTGCCGACGACATCACCGCCTCAAGACCCACTCCCCGTGGACCTACACCGTCATCGACCCCGGCACCTACCTGTGGTCCAGCCCCCACGGCTACCAGTTCCTGCGCGACCCCACCGGCACCCGCGACGTCTCCCGCGACCGACCCCCACCCGAGCGATAGCTGCCCCGCCCCGCACCCTGCCGTCCAGCACCACGGCGGGGCGGAGGCGCGGAGGCGTCACCGAGGACACCCCCACCGCACGCGGATCGTGTGGGTCGCCCCGATAGGTTGCCGGTGTGAGCCAGCGCCCCCGTTACCTGCTCGAGCTCGTGGTGTTCTCCGTCGGCATGGCCAGCCTGGGCGCCGAAATCGCCGCGGCCCGGCTGCTCGCGCCGTGGTTCGGGGCCAGCACGATCGTCTGGGCCAACACCATCGCCACGGTGCTCGTCGCCCTCTCGGTCGGCTACGCCATCGGCGGTCGCCTCGCCGACCGCAACCCGACGATGGCGGGGCTCTCCCGGTGGGTGCTGCTGGCCGCGGCCCTGCTCTCGACCGTGCCGTTCCTGAGCGGCCCGTTCCTGCGGTTGTCGGTCAACGCCTTCGAGGAGCTCTCCGGCGGGCTGTTCGTCGGATCACTGCTCGGCGTCGGAGTGCTCATCGCGGTTCCGGTCCTCCTGCTCGGCATGGTCTCGCCGTACGCCGTCAGGCTCAAGATCGACCAGGTCAGTGACGCCGGCCGCGTGGCCGGACGTCTCTACGCCATCGGCACGATCGGCTCCCTGACCGGGACCTTCCTCTCCGCACTGCTGCTGATCCCCCTGGTCGGCACCCAGCGCACCTTCCTGATCTTCTCCCTCACCCTGGCGCTCGTGGTGCTTCCGGCGCTGGGCCGGCGCTGGACCCTGGGCGCCGCCGTCGCCGCGGTGATCGCGGTGCTGATGGTCATCCCGGTGGGCGCGACCAAGGCCGTCACCGCGAGCGGCGAGGTGATCTGGGAGCGCGAGACCGAGTACCAGTACGCCCGGGTCATCGAGGAGCCCGACGGCGACCGGGTCCTCGAGCTCAACGAGGGCCAGGCGGTGCACTCCGTGTGGCGCGAGGGCGAGTACCTCATGGGCGGCTACTGGGACTCGATGCTCGTGCTCTCCTTCGCCGGCGCGCGGCCGCCGGAGTCGGTGGTCAACCTCGGCAGCGCGGCCGGCACCGTGGCCCGCGGGCTGCACCACTACTTCCCCCAGATCGAGATCGACGCCGTCGAGCTCGACCCCGACGTCACCGAGATCGGCCGGGAGCTGTTCGACTTCCGCGGCGACACCATCACCACGCACGCCGCCGACGCCCGCCCCTGGCTGCAGCGTCAGGAGGAGAGCTTCGACTCGATCCTCGTCGACGCCTACCGCCAGCCCTACATCCCCTTCTACCTGACCACCCAGGAGTTCTTCGAGAACGTCAAGGGGCGGCTCTCCGACGGGGGGACGGTGTCGGTCAACGTCGGCCACGTGCCCGGCTCGGATGACCTGGAGAAGGTGCTGACGGCGACGATGCGCGCCGCCTTCGGCGACGGTCGCGTCTGGCGCGACCCGGTGGACGAGACCAACACGATCCTGATCGCCACCAACGGCGACGTCGACCCCGCGGAACGCCTGCGCACCGTGGAGCTGCCCGCGGACGTCGCCGCGATCGCCCGCGAGACCGCCGACCGGATCGAGCCGGGGCTGCGCGGGGGCACCGTCTACACCGACGACCGGGCTCCGGTGGAGTGGCTGATCGACGCCTCGCTGGCCGAGGTCGCCGAGTAGGACGCGACAGCGCACAATGTCCCGGTGGACCCCGACGAGCTACCGGACGTCGAGGACCTGTGGTGGTCCTGGGTGGTGCTCGCGGCCCTGCACCGGGCGGCGGGGGACGACACCTGCCGGTTCCAGGCGCGCGAGCTCCTGCTGACCCTGGACACCCCCGACGGCTCGTGGCTGCGGATGCAGCGCACGCACGGCTCCCGGGCCGTGCTGTGGGGCCGTTCGGCACGAGCAGCCCAGTCGCCTCCGGACGCCCGCCGCGGTGCACCGGACTGGGCGCTGTCCGAGGCGACCCGCGAGCGCCGGCCCACGTTCCTGGCCTGGCACGTGCACGGCGAGTGGGACCTCAGCGCGCCCAGCCAGGACGACGACGCGCTGCACCTGCTCCGGCCGCTGCTCACCGTCGACCCACGGATCGTCGAGCTGAGCCGGGCCGGCCGGCTCACCACCGGCGAGCTCGCCGCGTTCACCGAGGGTGAGCACCTCGAGGAGGCTGCCGCGCTCACCCGTCAGGGCGCGCGACGCCCCCCTCGTACGTCGCAGGGCTCGGTCCGCTCCCGGTTGCGCGACCAGATCCACGGTCAGATGCGCGACACCGAGGACGTCGACCGCGAGCTGATGCAGCGCCCGCCGCTGCTCGTGCAGTGGGTGCGGGCCAGCGGCGCCGGGATCGCCCTGGAGTACGCCGTCATGTCCGTCCGCGACCGGCTCGTTCCCTCCCCCCTGGGACCGGTGCTGCCCGACCCGGTGACGACCTCGCTGGGCAACGTGCTGCGGACCCTGCACCGTGAGGAGACCGGCGAGGAGTCTGGGGGCTGGCTGTTCGCCCGGGTCCGCTCCGACGGCGTGGTGGTGCGCCTGGACCGGGCGTTCGACAGCTGGCCCGCGTGGTACCAGGTGGCCAGCGCCGAGGACGGCCCCGACCTCGAGGACCTCGCCTGGGAGATGGGCCAGCGCTCGCCCGAGTGGCGTCCCGCGTGGGCGAGCCTGCTGCCCGAGCACTGATCCGCCGGACACTGGGTGTGCCGAGCCCGTTGCCGGGCGGCTTCTCGTCGGTCCCTCGAGGACGTTGTCACAGGAGGGTCGGGAGCACCCCGGGCTCGCAACGCTGGTGTGACAACCACAGTGACCGCGCCGGCCATGAGCGCCACCACGTCGCACCAACGATCCTCGGCTTCTCGGCGAGGAGAGTCTCCGTGCGTGACGCGGCAGACCTCTCCGCCGCGTCGGGACGCACCCTCAGAGCAGGCGGCGGTCCGAGGCCCAGCGGGTCAGCTCGTGGCGGGAGGACAGCTGCAGCTTGCGCAGCACCGCGCCCATGTGGGTCTCCACGGTCTTGATCGAGATGAACAGCTCCGCGCCGACCTCCTTGTAGGAGTAGCCGCGGGCGATCAGCCGCATCACCTCCCGCTCCCGCTCGGTGAGCCGGTCGAGGTCCTCGTCCACCGCGGCGACCTCGATGGTGCCGGCGAAGGCGTCGAGGACGAACCCGGCCAGCCGCGGGGAGAAGACGGCGTCGCCCGACGCCACCCGGTCGATGGCCGCGACCAGCTCGGGGCCGGTGATCGTCTTGGTCACGTACCCCCGGGCCCCGGCGCGGATGGTGCCGATCACGTCCTCGGCGGCGTCGGAGACCGACAGCGCGAGAAAACGCGTGGTGGCTCCGGTCGGTGCCGACCTCTCGGCGAGGGCCACCCGCCGCATCACCTCCGCGCCACCACCTCCGGGCAGGTGTACGTCGAGCAGCACCACGTCCGGGTGGTGCGACACCACCGCCCGGACCGCTTCGTCGACGTCGGCCGCCTCGGCCAGGACCCGGACGGCCGCCCCCAGCTCGGAGCGGACACCGGCACGGAACATGGCGTGGTCGTCGACGATGACCACCGACGTGGTGCTCGACGTGTCGTTCATGTGGTCTCCTCGGGGATTCGCGCGTGGGTGGGCAGCGTGAGCCGCACCTCGGTGCCCTGACCCGGGGTGCTGCGCACCGTCGCCGAGCCGCCGTGCCGGGCCATCCGGCCGACGATGCTGCCCCGCACGCCCTGCCGGTCCTCGGCGACGGCCGTGGGGTCGAAGCCGCGTCCGCGGTCGCGGACGAACACCTCGACCCGCTCGCCGGTGGCCTCGGCGTACACGTCGACGGTGCCGGCCCCGGAGTGCAGCGCCGCGTTGGTCAGCGCCTCGCGGGTCGCCAGCACCAGCGGTCGGTCCTCCTCGGCCACCCGGGCGTCGCCGACGCAGACCACCTCGACGTGCACCCCGTGCGCGTCCTCGACCTCGGCCGCCACCGCGCGCAGCGCCGCCGCGAGGGTGGGTGGCCCCTCGAGGGCGGGGTCGAACAGCCACGAGCGCAGGTCGCGCTCCTGGGCACGCGCCAGCCGGGTGACCGCGGCGGGGTCGTCGGCCGCGCGCTGGATCAGGGCCAGGGTCTGGAGCACCGAGTCGTGCAGGTGCGCGGCCACGTCGGCCCGCTCCTCGGAGCGCACCCGGGCCTCGCGCTCCTCGCTGAGGTCCGAGGAGAGCCGCAGCAGCCACGGTCCGACCATGAAGCCGAGCCCCAGGATGCCGAACGCCGCCGCCAGGCCGACGTTGAGCGCCACGCTGAGGCTGCCGGAGCGCAGCGAGAACAGCGTGATCGCCGCGACGAGCAGCAGCAGGCCGGCACCGATGCGCAGCCACGCCGGCCACCCTCCGCCGCCGACCACCGCCCGCATCGGGTTCATCCGCCGCGAGGGGTCCAGCCAGCGCTGCCGCTGCGACTCGTCGGCCTGCCACCACAGCACCGCGACGCCGGCCGCCGCGAGCAGCAGCGGACCCACCGCCAGGGTCTGGCCGGTCGCCAGCGTGACCAGCAGCAGCACGCCGATCGCGATCGCGCCCACGGCCACCAGCGGGCCGTAGTCGGTCAGCCTCCGCTCACCTCGGCCGCCGCGCTTGCCCTGCCGGGTGGCGGCGTCGAGGCCCGGGGAGCCCGGCACGGTGTGCCGCCGCGCCGGCAGGAACAGCCACAGCCCGGCGTACAGGACGGCCCCGAACCCACCGAACCCGACCAGGGCGACGAACCCCATCCGCACCCAGAGGACCGGCACCCCGAGGTGGTGGGCCAGGCCGCAGGCCACCCCACCGAGCCACCGGTCGTCGGTGGCCCGGTACGCGCGCCGGGGAGTGGCGAGGGAAGAGACGCTGACGGGGTCCATGACCGTCACATCGTGACATCCGCGACCCCGAGGCCACATCAGGTGCGAACCCCGGGACCCGGGTCCCGGATCTCAGGACTCTCCCCGATACCCGCAGGCGCAGCGAGCCGGAACGATGGAGGACATGGACGAACAGCGTGCACCCGACCCGACTCCCGGCCCGAGCACCGGCACCAGCCCGCGAACCGGCACCGACACGGACGCGGGCCCCCGGGTCACCGGCCCGCAGATGCGCGACGTCAGCCGGCTGCGCCGCAGCCGGGACGACCGCTACCTCGCCGGTGTCGCGGGCGGCCTGGGCCGTCACTTCGACGTCGACCCCACGGTGATCCGCGTCCTGCTCGTCGTGCTCACCTTCTTCGGCGGCGCCGGCGTGCTCGTCTACGGCGCGGTGTGGCTCTTCGTCCCCCAGGACGGCCAGGACCGGGCCCCGGTCGACCTCCACGCGGACGTGCTCAAGGTCGTCCTCGTGGTCACCGCTGCGATCGCGCTGATGATCGTCTTCGGTGCCCCGTTCTTCAACGACGGCTGGGGGCTGGGCTTCCCGCTCCCGCTCATCGTGCTCGGGCTCGTCCTGGTGGCGGTCTTCGCGACCCGGGACCAGCGCCGCCGCACCGGACCGCCGCCACCCCCTCCGTGGGGCACCCCTGTCCCGGGCGCCTCCGCCACCACCAACCCGGCCACCTACTCGGCCCCCAGCTCGGCCACCCGCTCGCCCAGTCAGGAAGGACCCGCCATGGACACCACCACCAGCACCACCACGGGGACGGAGCCCGACACGGACGGGTCGGACACCGCGCCGTACCCCACGAGCCCCGGTGCGGGCGCTCCGCCGCCGGCCTGGATGCCTCCCCAGCCGCCCGCCTACGTGCCACCGCCACGGCCGCGCCGGACCGGGGTCGTGCTCTTCTGGCCGACCCTGGCGCTGATCGCGATCGGTCTCGGCACGCTCGGGATCGTCGACGTCGACGGGGACGTCCCCGCGACGGCGTACGCCGCGCTGGCGGTGGCCCTGACCGGAGCGATGCTGCTCCTCGGCGCCTTCCGCGGCCGGCCGGGCGGCCTGATCGCCCTCGGGCTGGTGGCCAGCCTGGCCCTCGGGATCAGCGCCCTCGCCGCCGAGGCCGAACGGTCCTCGGAGCGGGACACCGTGCGGATCGCGCCGGCGACGCTGCCGGCCGTGCAGCCGGAGTACCGCATCGGCACCGGCTCGATCGAGGTCGACCTCACTCGGTTGCCCGATGCCAGCGTCCTGGACGGACGGTCGGTCTCGGTCGCCGCGAGCGCCGGTGAGATCGTCGTGCTCGTCCCGCGCGAGATCGACGTCAACGTCGAGGCCACGATCCGCTATGCCGGGGAAGTCGTGGTCGACGGCCAGAGCTACGGCGGCCTGGGCCAGTCGGTGTCCACCACGATCAGTGGAGCCCCGGGGGCCGACACCCCGACCCTCGACCTCGACCTGCACACCAACGTCGGCCAGATCACCGTCCAGCAGCGCTGAGCCCTCACCCACCAGGAGACCACCATGTCGAACTCGTCCCTCCACCCCGATCCCGACCACAGCGTGAAGATCCCCCACCTGGTCTTCGGACTGCTGTTCCTCGGACTCGCCGGGATCTGGGCCCTCGTGGTGACCGACGTGATCACCGCCGGCCGCCTCACCGTGGTGGCCCCGGCGCTGCTGATCGCCGCCGGCGTCGTCGGTCTGGCCGCCAGCCTCGCCGGCACCCGCAACCGCTCCCGCGACCGTGCGCAGCACCTGCCGCAGGCCTCCGACCCCCACCATGTCGCCACCGGCGACGACCCCACCGAGGAGATCCGATGACCGAGCAGCCCGTAACCCCGCCCCCGCCCCCGGGTCCGCCGTACCGGCGCCTGACCAGGACCGCCGCCGACGCCCCGATCAGCGGGGTCTGCGGCGGGCTCGCCCGCTACTTCGGGATCGACCCGACCCTGGTCCGCGTCCTGGTCGCGATCGGCCTCGTGGTGACCTTCCCGGTCGGCGTCATCGCCTACGTCGTGGCCTGGGCGGTCATGCCCAAGGAGTGACCCGAGGGTCGCTCCGGGCCCCGGGTGCGGTCAGCGCAGGCGCGCCGAGTCCGAGAGCGACCGGGTGATCACCTGGTTGGCGGCGCGCTGGAACCCCGCGACCACGGCCTCCAGCGTCAGCTGGCGCAACCGCGAGACCGTCCGCTCCAGCGCGACCTTGTCGGCCTCGCTGTGCTCCTGGCCGCGGAACGGGGCCAGGACCCGCTGACGCAGGATCGTGGTCAGCTCGTCGGCGAGGGCATCCATGTGCCGGTTGATCGCCTCCGAGGCCTCCTCCAGCGACTCGACGGGCAGGTCGAGCTCGTGGAGCCGCACGGCCACGTCGAAGGCGGGGAGCAGCTCGTAGCGGTCCCCCTCGGGTCGGACCGCGTAGATGGCGACGAGCCGCTCGAGCGCCTCGTCGTCGAGCCGGCGCCGCATCCGGGTCTCGAGCTGGCGTCGGGTGAGCGTCTCGCGCTGACCGCTGCCCCACGAGGTCAGCATCACCCGCTGCAGCGCGAGGTCCTCGACGCTGGCGTCGGCGGGCACCCGGGCGAGGTACTTCTCGATCGCCGCCAGGGTGAACCCGTGGTCCTGGAGGGCCCGGACCAGCTCGAGCCGAGCACGGTGGGCCGGGGTGTAGTACGCCATCCGCCCGCGCCTCGTGGGCGGGGGCAGCAGCCCGAGACCGGCGTAGTAGCGGGTGGTCCGCACCGTCGTCCCGGTGACGGCGGCCAGCTCGTCGACGGTGTACAGCTCCGCCGCCTCCGGGTCGACGTCCACCGCCCCACCTCCTGCCACGGGTCGAACCTAACAGCCGAACTGGCACACCGCCGCTGCCACCGCGGAAGGTGCTCGGTGCGTCCCCTTGAGCCGTGACAGTAGTGCTGTAACAGTGGTTGTGTCAGTGTCAGTGTCGAGATCGAGAGAGGGCGACCATGCCCGACGTCTACACCTCCGAGCACGAGGACTTCCGGAAGACCGCACGCACCTTCTTCGAGCGCGAGGTGGTCCCGCACCACCGGCAGTGGGAGCGCGACGGGATCGTCCCTCGCGAGGTGTGGCTCAAGGCGGGTGAGGCGGGACTGCTCTGCTTCGACGTCCCCGAGGAGTACGGCGGGCCGGGGGTCGCCGACTTCCGCTACAACGTCGTCCTCTCCGAGGAGCAGACCCGGGCCGGCGTCAGCGGCCCCGGGTTCTCCGTGCACACCGACATCATCGTCCCCTACCTGACCGCTCTCGGCACCGAGGAGCAGAAGCGGCGCTGGCTCCCCGGCGCGGTCTCGGGCGAGCTCATCACCGCGATCGCGATGACCGAGCCCGGCGCCGGCAGCGACCTGCAGGGCGTGCGCACCTCCGCGGTCGACCGGGGCGACCACTACGTGCTCAACGGGTCCAAGACGTTCATCTCCAACGGGATCAACGCCGACCTCGTCATCGTCGTGGCCCGCACCGACCCCGACGCGGGCCACCAGGGCATCAGCCTGCTCGTCGTCGAGCGCGACATGCCGGGCTTCGAGCGCGGACGCAACCTCGACAAGATCGGGCTGCACGCCCAGGACACCGCCGAGCTCTCGTTCACCGACGTCGTCGTCCCCAAGCACAACCTTCTCGGCGACGCCGGTGCCGGGTTCGTCTACCTGATGACCAACCTGCCCCAGGAGCGGCTGATCATCGCGGCGCAGGCCGTCGCGGCCTGCGAGGCCGTGCTGGAGATGTGCCTGGACCACGCCCGGACGCGCGAGGCGTTCGGCCGACCGATCGGGCGCTTCCAGCACAACCGGTTCCTGCTGGCCGAGATGGCCACCGAGACCCGCATCGCGCGGACCTTCCTCGACGACTGCCTGCGCCGGCACCTCGACGGGCAGCTGACCACGGTCGACGCGGCGATGGCGAAGTGGTGGACGACCGAGCTGCAGCACAAGCTGGTGAACCAGGGGGTCCAGCTGCACGGTGGCTACGGCTACATGACCGAGTTCCCGATCGCCCGGGCCTACCTCGACAGCCGGGTCTCCACGATCTACGGCGGCACCACCGAGGTCCAGAAGGAGATCATCGGGCGCAGCCTCGGCCTGTGAGCGGCACGCCCGCCCGCCTGCGTCCGGTCGGCTGCTCGCTTGCGCACCCGCCGCGGAGGGCTATGGTGGACAGGACGCGCTGCCCCACCGGGCAGCGGGCATCTCGTTGAAGACAGCGACCTGACGCCTGAGTGCTGTGCACACGGCACTTGCGACCGGAGACCCCCCGCGGGTCGGTAAAGGTCGGTGAGCGATGACCGCTGTCTTGGAACCCGGAACTGCCCCCAGAACCGCCCAGCAGGAGCGCAACGAGCGCACCCGCCAGCTGTTCGAACGGGCCGCGGAGACCCACTCCGCCGAGGAGCGACGGCACCTGCTCGAGCAGGTGATCGTGGCGCACGTCGACCTCGCCCATGCCGAGGCCGCGCGCTACCGCAACCGCGGCGTGCCCATCGACGACCTGCGGCAGGTCGCCGCCCTGGCGCTGACCCGGGCGACCCGCGGCTTCGACGTCACCACCGGGCACGAGTTCCTGTCCTATGCGATCCCCACGATCCGCGGGGAGCTGCGCAAGTACTTCCGCGACCACGGCTGGATGGTCCGCCCACCCCGTCGGATCCAGGAGCTCCAGGCCCGCATCAACGGCGCGGAGCACCAGCTCGCCAACCGGCTGGGGCGCTCGCCACTGCCGCGCGAGGTCGCCGCGCACCTCGACGAGCCGGTGGAGTCCGTGATCGAGGCGCTGGCCAGCGACGGCTGCTTCACCCCGACGTCGCTGGACCATCCGACCGGCGTCGACGGCAGCACGTCGCTGGGCGACCTGCTTCCCCAGCACGACACCTCACGCCAGGCCGCGGAGGCGCGGCTCGTCCTGCGCCCCGCGCTGCGCCACCTCGGTGAGCGTGACCGCCAGATCCTGGCGATGCGGTTCTACGAGGGGCTGACGCAGCGCGAGATCGCCGAGCGCATCGGGGTGACGCAGATGCAGGTCTCGCGACTGCTCACCCGGATCCTCGGCCAGCTGCGCAGCACCGTGGGGGACGTGCCGCTCGGCGAGAGCTGAGCGGGTCCCCCGGTCGGGACGCCTCCGGTCAGAGGGCGACGGCCAGCCGCTGCTGGCGGGCCTCGACGGCGACCTCCGGGAAGTCGGTCATCAGGGCGTCCACGCCGAGGTCGAGCAACCGCAGCACCTCGCCCGCCGCGTCGCCGTGGTCGCTGGACAACCCGGTGCCACGCAGGTTGACCGGCAGATGGCGGTTCTCGCTGCGCAACGTCCACACGAGCACGTCGAGTCCGGCCCGGAAGGCAGCTTGGACGGCCGGTCCCGGCTCGCCGACGGCACCGGCCGCGTCGCGAGGCAGGACCAGGTGCTTGTCCAGGCCGACCGTGGCGGCGTACTCCCCGATCCGGTGGAGGTGTCGGGGGCGCAGGCTCTGGTCGCGGCCGACCAGCTGGACGAGCTGCACGTCGAGGTCGCGCCGCAGCTGCTCGAGGATGCGGGAGTCGAAGGCCATCACGCTGACCGGTCCGAGAGCCGAGTCGAGACGGCGCTCGCGCAGGATGGCGACGAGCGACTCGCGCAGCGGCATCCGCATGGAGGTGAACAGGTCCGGGTGCTTGAGCTCGATGTGCACGCCGAGCTGCCGCCCGGCCCGGGCCGACTCCTCGGCACGCAGGTCGAGCAGCTCCTCGAGGGTGAGGATCGGCAGGAGGTCGTCGTACATCGCGCTCGTGGGTCGCTTGCGCGGCCAGCGCTCGCGGGCGCGCAGCTCGCGCAGCTCCTCGAGGAGGAAGTCCTGGACGAACCAGCCGTCCACGGGGCCGTCCACGGGGCCGTCCACGGGGCCACCGTCGACCTCCGTCGTGCGGCGCCGGTGCGCGAACTCGGGCCGGTCGGCCACGTCGGTGGTCGCGGTGAGGTCGAGGTCGTGCCGGCAGACGAGGACACCGTCGCGGGTGCACACGACGTCGGGCTCGACGGAGTCCGCGCCACTGCGCCAGGCGAGCTGGTAGGCCAGGGCGGTGTGCTCGGGTCGGTGGCCGCTGGCGCCGCGATGGCCGATGACGAGTGGTGCGCTCACGTCGACCACGGTGCGCCGTCCGGGTGACGGGACGGTGAAGCGCCGCCGAACACGACCCCTACGGTGGGGGACATGCAGACGCTCGGGACGCTGACCCTCCTCGACGCCCGTGAGCACGCCGAGCTCCTCGGCCCGCCCGTCCGGGACGCACTGGCTTCCTGGCGGCACGCGACCGAGGTCCTGGTCGCGCAGATCGACCCCGGCCTCGCCGACACCGCGGCGATGACCGAGGCCTACGACGTCCCGCTGGCCGCCAGTGCCAACTGCGTGGTCGTGACGGGCCGCCGCGGCGGTGAGGAGCGCACCTGCGCGTGCGTCGTCCGCGCCGACACGCGGGCCGACGTGAACAACGTCGTCCGACGTGCCCTCGACGTGCGCAAGGCCTCGTTCCTCGACCACGACCGGGCGGTCGCCGAGACGGGCATGGAGTACGGCGGGATCACGCCGCTGGGCCTGCCGGCGACGTGGCGGATCCTCGTCGACGAGGCGGTCACGGCGATCGACCTCGCCGTGGTGGGCAGCGGCGTCCGCGGCTCCAAGGTGGTGCTGCCGGGGGCACTCCTCGGCCGGCTCCCGGGCGCCGAGGTGGTGCCGGGACTGGCACGCTGACCGGCGCCACCGGTCCACACCAGCGACGACACCCGACCGCCGCCGCGGTCTAGGATCGGCCCTGCTGGGGCGGGTGGCGATGAGTTCCGGTCGATCTCGGGGTCTGTCCTAGGGCAACGCCCGATGGCGTCCTCCCGGCGCCGACTGATGGAGTCGAGACATGCATCGTCAGATCGCTGGCGCCCTGACCGGCCGGGTCACCAAGTGGCTGGTCGTGCTGTTCTGGATCGGCGCCTTCGCCGCGCTCGGCAGCTTCGCCGGCAAGCTCACCGAGGTGCAGAACAACGAGGCCTCGTCGTGGCTGCCCGCCAACGCCGAGTCCACCCGCGCCCTCGACCGGCTGGCCCCCTTCCAGGACCCCAACGCGATCCCGACCACGGTGGTCTACGAGAAGGAGTCGGGGCTGACCGAGCAGGACCTGGCCGCCCTGCAGGCGCAGGCCGCCGAGCTGCAGGCGATGGACGACGTGGCCGGCGAGGTCGTCGGCCCGATCCCCTCCCCGGACGGGCAGGTCGCCCAGACCGTCGTCACCTACGACCTCGGCGCCAACGGGTGGAACCTGATGCCGGGCATCGCCGAGCAGATCCACGAGATCGCGTCGGTGGACGGCGGCGCGGTCTACGTCGCCGGCGTCGGCGGGCAGGCGGTGGACGCTGCCGAGGCGTTCGAGGGTCTCGACAGCACCCTGTTGATGGCCGCGCTCGGCGTGGTGATCATCCTGCTGCTCCTGACCTACCGCAGCCCGGTGCTGTGGATCCTGCCGATCGTGTCGGTCGTGGTGGCTCTGTCGACCTCGTTGGGGCTGATCTACTTCCTGGCCAAGTACGCCGACCTGACGGTCAACGGCCAGAGCCAGGCGATCGTCTCCATCCTGGTCATCGGAGCCGGGACCGACTACGCGCTGCTGCTCGTGGCCCGCTACCGCGAGGAGCTGCGCCGGCACAGCGACCGGCACGAGGCGATGGCGTTCGCGCTGCACCGCGCCACTCCCGCGATCATCGCCAGCGCCGGCACGGTGATCGCCGGGATGCTCTGCCTGACCCTGGCGGAGATGAACTCCACCGCCGGGCTCGGCCCCGTCTGCGCGGTCGGCATCGGCGTCGGCCTGCTGGCGATGATCACGCTGCTGCCGGCGCTGCTGGTGATCTTCGGCCGGTGGATGTTCTGGCCCAAGCGTCCCTCGTTCGGGTCCTCGGAGCCCACCTCGACCGGTCTGTGGGCGCGGGTGGGGGCCTTCATCGCGCCCCGTCCCCGCCGCGTGTGGATCATCACCACGCTCGTGCTCGGTGTCTGCGCGCTCGGCGTGCTGACCCTGAACACCAACGGTCTGTCCACCGAGGACTCCTACACCAAGGAGTTCGAGTCGGTGACCGGTCAGAAGGTGCTCGCGGCCCACGGGCTGGCCGACAACTCCACGCCGGTGATGGTCGTGGCCGACGCCGAGGCAGCCGGCCGGGTCGCCGAGGCGATGCAGGGCGTCGACGACCTCGAGCAGCCCGCCGAGCCCGTGGTCGCCGACGGGGTCGCGTTCATCACCGCGAACCTGACCGTCGACGGGACGTCCACGGCAGCCTTCGACGCCGTCGACGAGGTGCGCTCGCGCGTGGGTGCGGTGCCGGGTGCCGACGCCCTGGTCGGCGGCAACTCCGCGATCCTCGCCGACATGCTCGAGGCCAACACCCGTGACGCGCAGGTGATCATCCCGGTCACGCTCGCGGTCGTGCTGCTGATCCTGATGGTGCTGCTGCGCGCCCTCACGGCGCCGCTCATCCTGATCGCCACCGTGGTGCTGTCGTTCGGCACGGCGCTGGGGCTCGGTGCGCTGGCCTTCGAGCACCTCTTCGACTACCCGGGGGTCGACCCCAGCTTCCCGCTGTTCGTCTTCGTGTTCCTGGTCGCGCTCGGCATCGACTACAACATCTTCTTGATGACGCGCGTGCGCGAGGAGACCCAGACCCGCGGGACCCGGGAGGGGTCCCTGGTCGCCCTGTCCGCGACCGGAGGGGTGATCACCTCCGCCGGACTGGTGCTGGCCGCCACCTTCGGCATCCTGGCGACCCTGCCGCTGGTCTTCCTCGTCGAGCTCGGGTTCACCGTCGCCCTGGGCGTCATGCTGGACACGATCATCGTCCGCTCGGTGCTGGTGACGGCCATCAACCTCGACCTCGGCAGCCGGATCTGGTGGCCCAGCCGGCTCGACCGCGGACCGTCCGGCCCCGGGGACGGTGGTCTCGCACCGACCGCTCGCAGCGACGTCCCCGTGCAGGCCTGACACCCCGGCTCACCCCGCAGTGGTGGCGGATCGCTGACAGTAATACTGTCAACGACATGCTGCTCTCCACGCCACTGATGTACAACGGCAACCCGCGTGAGGCGGCCGACCAGGTCGTCGAGCTCGAGCGCGCCGGCCTGGACACCGTCTGGGTCGCCGAGGTCTACGGCTTCGACTCGCCCACGCTGATGGGCTACCTCGCCGCCCGGACCGAGCGCATCAACATCGGCGCCGCGATCCTCAACGTCTACTCCCGGACCCCGGCGCTGCTCGCGCAGACCGCCGCCGGCCTCGACAACGTCTCGGGCGGTCGTGCCGTGCTCGGCCTGGGGGCGTCGGGGCCGCAGGTCGTGGAGGGCTGGCACGGGGTGCCGTACAGCAAGCCGCTCGGACGCACCCGGGAGGCCGTCGAGATCATCCGCGCCGCCCTGCGGCGCGAGGTGCTCGAGTACGACGGCACGAGCTTCCACCTGCCCCTGCCCGAGGGTGAGGGCACCGGTCTGGGCAAGCCCCTGAAGATGCTCACCCACCCCGAGCGCAGCAGCGTCCCGATCTACCTGGCCGCCCTGGGGCCCAAGTCGGTGGAGGGCGCGGCGGAGTACGCCGACGGGTGGCTGCCGTTCCTGTTCAGCCCCGAGGGTGCGGCGCGGGTGTGGGGCGACGCCCTGGCCGCCGGCCGGGAGAAGCGGTCCGCCGACCTCGCCCCGCTCGAGATCGCGGCCGGCGGCATGGTCGCGGTCGGCGAGGACGTCAAGGGGATGCTCGACTTCGCCCGCCCGATGACCGCCCTCTACATCGGCGGGATGGGCGCCCGCGGCAAGAACTTCTACAACGACCTGGTCCGCCAGTACGGCTACGAGCAGGAGGCCGCGCGGATCCAGGACCTCTTCCTCGACGGCAAGAAGAAGGAGGCCGAGGCCGCGGTGCCGCTGGAGCTGCTCGAGCAGACGAACCTGGTCGGCCCCGAGGGCTACGTCCGGGAGCGGATCGCCGCCTTCGCCGAGGCCGGCGTCACCAACCTGCAGGTGACCCCGGCGAGCGACGACCCGGTGGGGCTGGTGCGCCGGCTCAAGGACTGGGTGAGCTGAGACCCGCCTCCGCGGGGCCACCGCGCGGACGCACCCGGGGTCCGGGGTGTGCCCACCGATAGCCTTGCGAGCGATGAGCCAGCCCACTCCCCAGCAGACCCGCCGGGCGCTCGCCCGTGTCGACCGCGGTGCGGCGCTCGACCTCGACGAGGCGCAGGTGCTGCTCGCCGCCCGGGGGGAGGACCTCGCGCGGCTGTGCCTCGCCGCCGCCCGGGTGCGCGACGCCGGCCTCGAGGCGGCCGGCCGTCCCCGCACGGTGACCTACTCCCCCAAGGTGTTCGTCCCGGTGACCCGGCTGTGCCGCGACCGCTGCCACTACTGCACGTTCGTGACCACGCCCGGGCACCTGGAGCGCGAGGGCTCGGCGCCGTACCTCGCCCCCGACGAGATCCTCGAGCTGGCCCGCGAGGGCGCCCGGCTCGGCTGCACCGAGGCGCTGTTCACCCTGGGCGACCGGCCGGAGGACCGGTGGCCGGAGGCCCGCGCCTGGCTCGACGAGCGCGGGTACGACTCGACGCTGGCCTACGTGCGCGCGATGGCCGTGCGGGTGCTCGAGGAGACGGGTTTGCTGCCGCACCTCAACCCCGGCGTGCTGTCGTGGGAGGAGATCAACCGGCTCAAGGCGGTCTCGCCCTCGATGGGGATGATGCTCGAGACCACCTCCCGCCGGCTCTTCGAGACCCGGGGCGAGGCTCACTTCGGTTCACCCGACAAGGACCCCGAGGTGCGCATCCGCGTGCTGGAGGACGCAGGCCGCCTGGCGGTCCCGTTCACCACGGGGCTGCTGGTCGGGATCGGCGAGACCCTCAACGAGCGTGCCGAGTCGGTCTTCGAGCTGCGCCGCATCGCCCGGCAGTACGGCCATGTGCAGGAGGTCATCGTCCAGAACTTCCGCGCCAAGCCGGACACGGCGATGCGCCACGTCGACGACCTCGGGCTCGACGAGTACGTCGCCACGATCGCGGTCGCGCGGCTCGTGCTGGGTCCGAAGGTGCGTCTGCAGGCCCCGCCCAACCTCGTCGACCTCGCAGAGTGCCGCGCCCTGCTCGACGCCGGCATCGACGACTGGGGTGGGGTCTCCCCGCTCACTCCCGACCACGTCAACCCCGAGCGTCCGTGGCCCTCCCTCGACCGGCTCCGCTCGGTCACCGCCGCCGCCGGCTTCGAGCTGCGCGCGCGGCTGACCGTGCACCCCGAGTACGTGCGCGCGGGCGAGCCGTGGATCGACCCGCGGGTGAGCACCCACGTCGCGGCACTGGCCGGCCCGGACGGCCTGGTGCATCCCGACGTCGAGCAGGGCACCCGCCGCCCCGTGGGCCTGCGCTGGCAGGAGCCGGACGGCGGGCTCGCCGAGAGCGGCACCGGCACCGGCCGCACCGAGCTCCACCGCGAGGTCGACTCCGCGGGCCGCACCGACGACCGACGTACCGACTTCGACTCCGTGTACGGCGACTGGGACGCCCTCCGGGACCGGATAGTCCGTGACGATCCGCAGGCCCCGGGACGGAATCGGGCTGTCGAACGTCTCGGAGTATCCGGCAAGAGCGCCCTGCGGGCCGCCGAGCGGGATCCCGGTGGCCTCTCCGACGAGGACGCGCTGACGCTGATGACCGCGGAGGGCGGGCTGCTCGCGGAGGTGACCCGGCTCGCCGACGACCTGCGCCGGCAGACCGTCGGCGAGGAGATCACCTACGTGGTCAACCGCAACATCAACTTCACCAACGTCTGCTACGTCGGCTGCCGGTTCTGCGCGTTCGCCCAGCGGCGCACCGACGCGGACGCCTACTCCCTGTCGCTGGACCAGGTGGCCGACCGTGCGCACGAGGCCTGGGAGCTCGGCGCCACCGAGGTGTGCATGCAGGGCGGCATCGACCCCGAGCTCCCGGGCACGGCGTACTTCGACCTCGCGGCGGCGGTGAAGAAGCGCGTGCCGCAGATGCACGTGCACGCGTTCTCGCCGATGGAGATCGTCAACGGTTCCACCCGCACCGGTCTCTCCTTCGAGGACTTCTTGATCAAGGCCCGCGAGTCCGGGCTGGACAGCATCCCGGGCACCGCCGCGGAGATCCTCGACGACGACGTGCGCTGGGTGCTGACCAAGGGCAAGCTGCCCACCCGTACGTGGGTGGAGGTGGTCACCACCGCGCACCGCGTGGGGCTGCGGTCGAGCTCGACGATGATGTACGGGCACGTGGACAACCCGCGGCACTGGGTGCAGCACCTGCGGGTGCTCTCCCGCATCCAGGACGAGACCGGGGGCTTCACCGAGTTCGTACCGCTGCCCTTCGTGCACCACTCCGCACCGATCTACCTCGCCGGCGTGGCGCGCCCGGGCCCGACGCTGCGCGACAACCTCGCGGTGCACGCGCTCGCCCGGATCCTGCTGCACGGCCGGATCCCCCATATCCAGACCTCGTGGGTCAAGCTCGGCACCGACGGCACCCGGGCGATGCTCCGGGCCGGGGCCGACGACCTCGGCGGCACGTTGATGGAGGAGACGATCTCCCGGATGGCGGGCTCCGAGCACGGGTCTGCCAGGACCGTCGCCGAGCTCGAGGAGATCGGCCACGGCATCGGCCGTCCGGTCGTCCGGCGGAACACCGTGTACGGAGCCTGAGCTCGCAGCCCTTGACTTAGTTCAAGAGTCGTATAAATTAACGGCATGACGCTCGTGCTCGGCATCGACTCCTCCACCCAGTCGACCAAGGCGCTGTTGGTGGACGCCGCCGACGGCACCGTGGTCGCCGAGCGTCGGGCCGGCCACCCCGAGGGCACCGCCGTGGACCCGACCGCGTGGCTCCGTGCGCTCGACGAGGCCGCCGGTCCCCTGCTGGACCGGGCGGACGCCGTCGCCGTCGGTGGTCAGCAGCACGGCCTGGTCGCGCTGGACCACGACGGGGACGCGGTCCACGACGCGCTGCTCTGGAACGACCTGCGCAGCGCAGGGGCCGCAGCCGACCTCGTCGAGGAGCTCGGCGGTCGCGAGGCGTGCGCCGCCCTGACCGGCAGCGTGCTGAACGCCTCCTACACCGTCACCAAGCTCCGATGGCTGCGCGACCACCGGCCCGACGCCGCCGCCCGGGTGCACCGGGTGCTGCTCCCCCACGACTACCTGACCTGGCACCTGGCCGGACGCCCCGCGGACCCCACCACCGACCGGGGCGACGCCTCCGGCACCGGCTACTGGTCGCCCACCCGGGAGGCCTGGCTGCCCGACGTCCTCGCGCTGGCCCTGGGACGCGAGACGTCGCTGCCGCGTATCGCCGCCGCGGCGGAGGTCGTCGGCGAGCACGCCGGCACCGCGATCGGCCCCGGCACCGGCGACAACATGGCCGCGGCCCTGGGCCTGGGCCTCGGCCAGGGCGACGTGGCGGTGTCCATCGGCACCTCGGGCGTGGCCTCGATGGTCAGCGAGGTGCCGATCGCCGACGGCACCGGGGCCATCTCCGGCTTCGCCGACGCCACCGGACGCTTCCTCCCGCTCGCGTGCACCATCAACGCGGCGCGGATCCTGGATCTCGGTGCCCGGCTCCTCGACGTCGACCACGCGGGTCTGGCCGCCCTCGCCCTGGAGTCGGTCCCCGGGGCCCACGGCCTCACCCTCCTCCCGTATCTCGACGGCGAGCGCACCCCGCAGCGACCGGACGCCGCCGGGACGCTGCACGGCCTCACCTCCTCGACCACCCGCGCGGACCTCGCGCGCGCCCACGTCGAGGGGCTGCTGTTCAGCCTCGCCGACGCCGTGGACGCGCTTGCCGCGGTCTCGGACCGCCCGGCGAGCCGCCTGCTCCTCACCGGCGGCGCGGCCCGCAACCCGGCCGTCCTGGCCCTGGCCCCCCTGGTCTTCTCGGCCCCCGTCGTGCTCCCCGAGCCGGGCGAGTACGTCGCGCTCGGCGCGGCCCGCCAGGCAGCCTGGGCGCTCGCCGGCACCGACGCGCCCCCGTCGTGGACCGTGCCCACGACCGAGCTCCCGTCGTCCCGCACCGTCGCGCACCTGCGCGAGGAGTACGCCGCCCTGCGCGAGCGCACCTCCACCTGGACCCGTCCGGCAGCACCCGAGAAAGGCACGTCATGACCCACCTGACCCCCACGCCCGAGGACAAGTTCTCCTTCGGCCTGTGGACCGTGCAGTACCCCGGCCGCGACCCGTTCGGCGAGCCCACCCGGGCGCCGATGGACCCGGTCCGGGCCGTGGAGAAGCTGGCCGAGATCGGCGCCTACGGGATCAACTTCCACGACAACGACGTGGTCCCGTTCGGCGCCGACGACGCCGAGCGCGAGAAGATCCTCGACGCCTTCCGCCAGGCGCTCTCCGACACCGGCCTGGTGGTGACCACCGCGACCACCAACCTGTTCTCCCACCCGGTGTTCAAGGACGGCGGCTTCACCTCCAACGACCGCGACGTGCGGCGCTACGCGCTGAAGAAGGTGATGCGCAACATCGACCTCGCCGCCGAGCTCGGGGCGGAGATCTACGTCGCCTGGGGTGGCCGCGAGGGTGCCGAGTCCGGTGCCGCCAAGGACGTGATGACCGCGCTGGACCGCTACCGGGAGGCGTTCGACCTCCTCGGCGAGTTCGTCACCGACCGCGGCTACGACCTGCGGTTCGCCATCGAGCCCAAGCCCAACGAACCGCGTGGCGACATCCTGCTGCCCACCGTCGGTCACGCCCTCGCGTTCATCGAGACCCTGGAGCGTCCCGAGCTGGTCGGGGTCAACCCGGAGATCGGGCACGAGGAGATGGCCGGCCTGAACGCCGCCGCCGGCTACGCCCAGGCGATGTGGCAGGGCAAGCTGTTCCACATCGACCTCAACGGCCAGCACGGCCCGCGCTACGACCAGGACCTCCGCTTCGGCGCGGGCAACGTGCGCGGCGCCTTCTGGGTGGTCGACACGCTGCTCGCCGGCGGGTACGACGGGCCGGTGCACTTCGACTTCAAGACCCCCCGCACCGAGGACGACCACGGGGTCTGGGTCGCGGCGGAGGGGTGCATGCGCAACTACCTGATCCTGCGCGAGAAGGCCCGAGCGTTCCGGGCCGACCCGGAGGTCGTCGCCGCCCTGGAGGAGGCGCGTCTGCCCGAGCTCGCCGTGCCCACTCTCGCCGAGGGCGAGGGCTGGCAGGACCTCGCGTCGGCACCCGACCCGGACGTGGAGACCCTGGGTGCCCGCGGCATGGCCTTCGAGCGCCTCGACCAGCTCGCGCTCGAGCACCTGTACGGCGTGCGGTCCTGACCGTGCCCGCCGCCGGCACGGGGCCGGCCGCCACCGAGGAGGTACGCCGCCGCAACACCGCGCTGGTGCTGCGGCTGCTGCGCGACGGTGGTCCGCAGAGCCGGGCGGACCTCGCCAGACGCTCCGGGCTGGCCAAGGCCACGATCGGCACCATCGTCGGACAGCTCCAGGCAGTCGGCGCGGTCGCCGAGGGCATCTCCGAGGTCGCCGGGCGGGGGCGCCCGAGCACTCCGGTACGGCTGGCCGGCCACGCCCTGGCCGGGCTGGGCATCGAGGTCAACGTCGACTACGTCGCGGTCACCGCGGTCGGGCTGGCGGGCCAGGAGCTCTCCTTCGCCCGGGTGGCGGTCACCGGCGAGCGGCCGGGGCCCGACGACGTCGCCGGCCTGGTCGCCACCGAGGTCGCGCGCCTGGAGGCCACAGGCACCGAGGTCCTGGGGCTGACCGTGGCGGTGCCCGGGCTGATCGACCGGACCCGGGGACTGGTGGTGCAGGCACCCAACCTCGGCTGGTCCGGGGTGCCGCTCGGCGACCTCCTCGGAGTCGCCCTGTCCGGACGCGTCCCGGTGGTGGTGGACAACGACGCCAACTGCGCCGCGCGCGCGGAGAGCATCCGGGGCGTGGCAGCCGGGGTCGAGGACTTCGTCTACCTGACCGGGACCGTGGGCCTCGGCGCCGGCGTCATGTGCGCCGGCCAGGTGCTGCGGGGGTCCCGCGGGTTCGCCGGCGAGGTGGGGCACCAGCCGGTCGGCGACGACCGGCACCGGTGTGCCTGCGGCCGGCGTGGCTGCTGGGAGGCGATGGTCGGCCTGCGGGCGCTCGAGGCCGCCACCGGCGTGCGCACCCGGCGCGACGAGGACCCGGTCTCCTACGCCGAGCGGATCGCCGCGACTCCGGGCGCCGCCGCGCGACTCACCGACGTCGGACGCGCCCTCGGGCGTGGTGTGGTGCAGCTGGCCGCGGCCCTCGACCCCCGGATGGTGGTGCTCGGCGGCGCCTTCGTCCCGCTCGGCGACGTGCTGGTCCCCGCCGTGGAGCAGGCCCTGTCCGCGAGCTTCACCGGGCCGGGCTGCGTGGTCGCCCTGAGCTCCCTGGGCCTGCACGCCGCCTCGGTCGGCGCGGCGCTGGAGTCCCTCGACGAGGTGTACGCCGGCCGGCGCTCGCTCGTGGCCTGAGCCCGGCCGGGCGCGCGCCTCAGCCGGTGAGGATGTCGGAGACCAGGCCCTCGGCCCGCTCGAGCATGTCGACCGGGTCCAGCAGCACGTCGGTGAACCCGAGCTCGGCGGCGCCGATGATCACCGAGTCGCCCCCGAGCGAGGGCAGCTCGATCCGCGCCTGCTCGGCCGGAGCCAGCAGCGCCCAGTCCCGCATGGTCGCGAGCACGTCGTCGTGGACGAGCGGCAGCACCCAGCGCAGCACCCCGCCGAGGATCACCACCTCGGGGTTGAACACGTTCACCAGTCCACCGAGGCCCAGCCCGAGCGAGCGTCCGAGGGCCCGCAGAGCCTCCGGCGGCTCGCTGCCGAGCTGGAGGTACTCCGTGAGCCGGTGCATCTCGCCGACGGGGCAGCCGACGGCCTCGGCCACCGCGTGGGAGCCGATCTCGGTCTCCCAGCAGCCCACGTTGCCGCACCGGCAGGTGCGACCGGCCGGGTTGAACGGCTGGTGGCCGACCTCGCCGGCGTACCCGCTGGCCCCCCGCATCGGCGCCCCGGACACGATCACCCCACCACCGATCCCGACGTCGCAGGAGAGGTAGATCAGGTCGGAGTACTGACGCCCGGCGCCGCGGGTGTGCTCGGCGAGCGCGCCGAGCTCGGCGTCGTTGCCCAGGTGGACCGGCACCCGGTCGCTGACCCGGGTCGCGACGAGCTCGGTGAGCGGCACGTCGTGCCAGCCCAGGTTGGGCGCGAAGCGAACCAGGCCGTCGCTGTCGCTGACCACGCCGGGGACCGCGATGCCGACGCCCACCAGGCGCGAACCCGCGTGCGCCGTGCGCAGCATCATCCGCATCATCTCCACCAGGGTGTCGACGAGGCGCTCGGGGTCACGGTCACCGGGGGTGGTCGTCGACATCCGGTCGAGCGGCTGGCCGCCGAGACCGACGCGGGCCACGTCCATGGTGTCCACCCCGATCTCGGCGGCGAGGACGAACACCGACTCCGGTGCCGGCTTCACGTCGATGCTCGGGCGGCCCGCGCCCAGGCGCTGCCCGCTGTTCACCTCGGGCGTCGACTGGGTGACCAGCTCGAGGGTCTCGAGCTCGCGGACCAGGTCCGCGATGGTGGACCGGTTCAGGCCCATCCGTTCGGTGAGCTGGGCCCGGGAGACACCGCCGGAGCGGTGCACGTGCTCGAGCAGGGTCGCGAGGTTGTGCCGGCGGACGGCCTCCTGGTTGGTGCCGGAGCCCGTCCGCCGCCTCTCGGCCACCGTCAGGTCCCTGTCGCGGACCGACGCCGTCGGGTGATGGCGTCGACCGAGGCTGCCAGCAGCAGCACGCTCCCGGTGATGATGTAGTTGATGTACGCGGACTGGTTGAGCAGTCCCAGGCCGTTGTCGATCGTCGCGATCACCAGACCGCCGATCACCGCGTCCCGGATCAGGCCCTTGCCGCCGAACAGGCTGGTGCCGCCGATGACGGCCGCGCCGACGGCGTACAGCAGCACGTTGCCGCCCCCGGACCCGGGCGACACCTTGCCGCCGTAGGAGGCGCTGATGATGCCGCTGACCGCGGCCATCGTCGAGCAGATGACGAACGCCGAGACCTTGAGCCGGTCCACGCTGATCCCGGCCCGCCGGGCCGCCTCGGTGTTGCCACCCACGGCGTAGATGTGCCGGCCGTACGGCGTCCGCCCGAAGACGAAGGTCCAGAAGATCAGCAGGGCACCGACCACGAACACGGCGTACGGGATGCCCGCGATCGGGAAGGTGAGCACCCGGCTGCGGTTCTGGCTGAGCACCGCGGTGACCACGAGGATGACCACGCTCAGCGCGACGAACTTGACCACGAGCAGGGTGCCCGGAGGGCGCTGGAGGTTCTTGGCCGCCAGCCGGGACTGGCGCCAGAACAGCAGGCCGCCGTACGCCGCCAGCAGCAGCACCACCACGACCCAGCCCATCAGTACCGGCATCGACTTGATGGTGATGGCCCGCAGCACCTCGTCGCGCACGGGGACCGTGCCGCCGAGGCCGATCAGCTTGAGGATCACGCCCTGCAGGCCGAGGAAGAAGGCGAGGGTGACCACGAACGACGGGATGCCGAGCTTGGCCACCAGCAGGCCGATGACCAGCCCGACCAGGGCGCCCACCGCGAGGCCGATCAGCACCGCGATCGTCCAGTGCAGGTCGTTGCGGTCGATGGCCACCGCGGTGAAGCCGGCCGCCATGCCACCGGTGACCCCGGCGGACAGGTCGATCTCGCCGAGCAGCAGCACCGGCACCAGGCCCATGGCCAGCACCGAGATCGAGGCCGCCTGCGTCATCAGGTTGGCGATGTTGAGGTCGCTGGGGAAGGTCTCGGGGCGCAGGCCGGTGAACACCGCGAACAGGACGACGAGTCCCAGGACGGCGGGCAGCGCGCCCATGTCGCCGCCGCGGATGCGGTCGCGGTAGGCCTGGAACGACTCACCCAGCGTGGCGCTGGCCTGGTCGTTGGCGAAGTCGGCGGACGCCAGCGAGGTGGAGCCGGAACCCTCCGCGGGGGTGTGGGAGGTGCGGGGATCGGGTGTCGTGGTCACGGGTGCCTCCTCAGGCCGACTCGTCCGCGGTGGCGGCGGGGATGCCGATGTCGCCCGAACGCCCAGCGGTGATCAGCTCGACGATCTGGCTGTGGTTGGTCTCGCTCGCCGGCAGGTCGGCCGCGACCCGGCCCAGGAAGAGGGCGGTGACCCGGTCCGAGACCTCCATGACGTCGACCATGTTGTGCGAGATGAGCACGACGCCGAGTCCCTGGTCGGCCAGCCGGCGGACCAGGTCGAGGACCTGACGGGTCTGGGCGACGCCCAGGGCGGCGGTCGGCTCGTCGAGCAGCACCACCTTGGAGTTCCACAGCACGGCCTTGGCGATGGCCACGGTCTGCCGTTGGCCGCCGGAGAGCGAGGAGACGCTCTGGCGCACCGACTTGACCGTGCGCACCGAGAGCGAGGCCAGCGTGCTGCGGGCCCGGTCCTCCATGGTCAGCTCGTCGAGCAGCACCCGGCCGTTGATCGTCTCGCGACCGAGGAACATGTTCTGGACGATGTCGAGGTTGTCGCACAGGGCGAGGTCCTGGTAGACGACCTCGATGCCGAGGGCTCCCGCGTCCTTGGGGCCGTGGATGGTCACCGGCTTGCCCTCGAAGAGGAACTGGCCGGAGTCAGCGCGGTAGATGCCCGCGATCGTCTTGACCAGGGTGGACTTGCCGGCCCCGTTGTCGCCGACCAGCGCCGTCACCTGCCCCGGGTAGACCTTGAAGTCCACGTCGTGCAGGACCTGCACGGCGCCGAAGCTCTTGTTCACACCGCGCAGCTCGAGCAGTGGTTCGGTCATGGTCGCCTCCCGGGGCGGGTCGTCGGTACGACGGTCGGGGTCGGTGCGGTCGGACGGTGGAGCAGGTGGTCCGCGCGCGGACCGGAGCGGACGGCGGGCCCGGTGGCCGGTGGCAGCACCGGGCCCGCCGTGAACGTGGGGTCAGGAGATCCCGGCGTCCGCACACTCCTTCTCGTAGCCCTTGCAGACGTCCGCCGCGCTCTGGCCGCCGTCGTCGACGACCTCCTTGACGTTGTCCTTGGTGATCGAGACCGGGTCGAGCAGCACCGCGGGGACGTCACGGTCGCCCTCGGTGTCGGTGACCGAGCCGTTGGTCTCGCCCTCCTCGCCCTTGGTCAGGCCGATCGCCAGCTCGGCCAGCGCGCCGGCCTCCTGGGTCGCGGACTTGTAGACGGTCATGCACTGCTCGCCCGCCAGGATGTCCTGCAGGCCCTGCACGGTGGCGTCCTGCCCGGTCACGGGGACCTTGCCGGCCACACCGTTCTTCTGCAGGATCGAGATCGCCGACCCGGCGAGGCCGTCGTTGGCCGCGAGCACGCCGTCGATCTTGCCCTTGTTCTGGGTGAACATCTGCTCGAAGATGTCGACCGCGCGGTCGTTGTCCCACCCGGGGACCGCCTGCTCGGCGACCACCGTGTAGCTGGAGTTCTCGTCGAGCACCGAGTGCGCGCCGTTGGAGAACGCGGTGGCGTTGGAGTCGTCCGGCGAGCCGTTGAGGTAGACGATGTTGGCCTGGGTGTCCGCGCCGAGGCAGTCCACCAGACCCTGGCCCTGGAGCTGGCCGACCTTCTCGTTGTCGAAGGAGACGTAGTAGGCCGCCGTGCCGCCGAGGGTGAGGCGGTCGTAGTCGATGGTGGCGATGCCCTGGTTGGCGGCCTTCTCCTGGATGGCGGCGCCGGAGGCGTTGTCGAGGTTGACGATGGCCAGCACGGTCACGCCGCTGGTGATCATCGAGTCCGCGATCTTGGCCATCTGCTCGGCGTCACCCTGCGCGTTCTGGATGTCGTACTCGACACCGGCCTCCTTGAAGGCCGCCTCGAGCGCCGGGCGGTCCGCGCTCTCCCAGCGGACCGAGGACTCGGTGTCGGGGAGGATCACGCCGATCTTGGCGTCGGCCGCGGCGTCGCCGTCGCTGCCGCTGCCGCCGTTGCTGTCGCTGCCGCAGGCGGTGAGGCTCAGGGAGAGGCCCAGTGCGCCGGTCGCGAGTACTACAGGCATCCGCTTCACGCAGACCGCCTCCTTCTCGGGTAAATGTTGGTTCGCCCAACGTAACCCAGGTCACACTGCGGGTCTAGTAGGGCCGCACAACAAAATGGCGGCCCGGGCACGGCGGACTAGACAGGACCGGTGGAGGCGCTGCTCAGCGCAGGGTGACCGGCACGGCGTCGACGCCGTAGACGATGCTCAGCGCGCGGTACTGCAGGTCGCTGCGGGGCACCGCCAGCCGCATCTGCGGAAACGCTGCCGCCAGGGCGGGGAAGGCGATCCGCAGCTCCATCCGGGCCAGCTCGGCGCCGATGCACCGGTGGAAGCCGTAGCCGAAGGCGAGGTGCGAGCCGGAGGCGCGGGCCAGGTCGAGCTCGTCGCCGCGGCCCGTGCGCGGGTCGCGGTTGGCGGCGGGCAGGGAGCACAGCACCACCGACCCCCGCGAGATGGCCCGACCGCCGACCACGACGTCGTCCTTGGCGAAGCGCGGGAAGGCGACCTGGACCACGGAGAGCAGCCGGAGGAGCTCGTCGACGACGGGGCCGACGCAGGTGGGGTCGGCGACCAGCCGGTTCCACAGCTCACGGTTCTCCAGCAGGACGGCGGTACCGAGCGCGAGCATGGAGGCGCTGGTCTCCAGCCCACCGGTGAACACCCCGTCCGCCAGACCGCCGAGCTCGAAGTCGGTGATGTCGTCCCCGTGCTCGCGGATGATCTGGCCGATCAGCCCGGGGCCCGGGTCGTGGCGCTGCCGCGCCGCCTCGGCCAGCAGGAACTCCCGCGATCCCCCGATGGCACCGAACGTGCCCGGCCCGCCGCCGGTGACGTCGAACCGGGCTGTCGCCAGGGTGCTGAACGTCTCGCGCTTCTCGTCGGGCAGCCCGAGCAGGTCGCAGATGACCAGGAACGGGATGGGGAAGGCGAACGTCGGCACCAGGTCCACCACGTCGCCGGTCGAGCCGGACTCCCGGATCTCGGCCACCTGGCGGTCCACGATCGCCGAGATGGCGGGCCGCAGCCGGTCGAGCCGGCGCATGGTGAACTCCGGGGTCAGCAACCGGCGCAGGCGGGTGTGGTCGGGAGGGTCGGTGAAGCCGAGCCCGCCGATGTCACCGTCGGTGGCCGAGCCGCTGCGTCCGGTGTAGGGACGGATGTCGGTGGAGTAGGACCGGGTGTCGCTGAGCACGTCGCGCGACTCGGCGTCCCCGGTGACCAGCCACACCTCCAGCCCGAACAGCGAGGTCAGGCGGTGCACCGGCTCGGAGTCACGGACCCCGGACAGTCGCTTGTTGGGCTCCATCACGTCGCGCTGGAGCGGCCACGACAGGGACTCGGGCACCTTGTCCAGCCGGGTCAGGTCGACGCCGCCGGCGCGGCTGATCAGGCGGTCCCGGACCGCCCGCTTCACCGTGCTGACCAGACTCATCGCCGACCCCTCGACCTTCGCTTGCGAACAGGCCGAGTCTAGGTTCGCCGAACCCCTGCCGCATCAGGGACACCCCCGGTACGGCGCCCTGGTTCAGACCGACCCCGGGGCCGGGTAGCCCGCTGGGCCCCGGTTCACCCGGCCGGACGGACGGGCGTCACGTCGTACTCACCGACGTCGGCGGCCAGCAGCATCGCCACCTGGTCCCCGGACGGGCCGTCGCCGCGGAACGCCTCGACCGCGGCGCGGCTCTCCCAGCGCTCGTGGACGTTGATCCGCGTGGGGTCCACCAGGTCCGCCCCGAGGACGAAGTCGAGACAGCCCTCGGTGCTGCGCGCCGTACGGACGACGTCGGCGCAGCTGGCCAGGTAGGGGTCCCGGTCCTCGGGGCGCACGGTCAGGAAGCCGCTGACGATCACCATGTCAGGGTCGACCGGGCCCAGCCCCCGGACTCATCGCCGGGGTCACTCCCACTCGATGGTCCCCGGAGGCTTGCTGGTGATGTCGAGGGTCACCCGGTTGACCTCGCGGACCTCGTTGGTGATCCGCGTGGAGATGGTCTCCAGGACGTCGTACGGCAGGCGGGCCCAGTCGGCGGTCATGGCGTCCTCGGAGGTGACCGGGCGGAGCACCACGGGGTGGCCGTAGGTGCGCCCGTCGCCCTGGACGCCGACCGAGCGGACGTCGCCCAGCAGGACGACGGGGAACTGCCAGATGTCGCGGTCGAGCCCGGCGCGGGTCAGCTCCTCGCGGGCGATGGCGTCGGCCTCGCGGAGGATGTCGAGGCGCTCGCCGGTGACCTCGCCGATGATCCGGATGCCCAGACCCGGCCCGGGGAAGGGGTGGCGCCAGACGATCTCGGGCGGCAGCCCGAGCTGCTCGCCGACCAGTCGCACCTCGTCCTTGAACAGCGTGCGCAGCGGTTCGACGAGCTCGAACTCGAGGTCGTCGGGAAGCCCGCCCACGTTGTGGTGGGACTTGATGTTGGAGGTTCCCGCTCCCCCGCCCGACTCGACCACGTCGGGGTAGAGCGTGCCCTGCACCAGGAAGGCGACCTTCGCCCCCTCGGCGACGGCCGCCTTCTGGAGCACGTCGGCCTCGGCGGCCTCGAAGACGCGGATGAACTCGCGCCCGATGATCTTGCGCTTCTCCTCGGGGTCGCTGACACCGGCGAGGGCGTCGAGGAAGCGCTTCTGGGCGTCCACGACGTGCAGGTCGACGCCGGTGGCTGCGACGAAGTCGCGCTCGACCTGCTCCGCCTCGCCCTTGCGCAGCAGGCCGTGGTCGACGAACACGCAGGTCAGCCGGTCGCCGATCGCGCGCTGCACCAGGGCCGCGGCGACGGCCGAGTCGACGCCTCCGGAGAGCCCGCAGATCGCGTGGCCGCTCTCCCCGATCTGGTCGCGGATGCGGTCGACCTGCTCCTCGACGATGTTCACCATGGTCCACGTGGGCCGGCAGCCCGCGATGCGCAGCAAGAAGTGCTCGAGCACCTGCTGGCCGTGCTCGGTGTGCATCACCTCGGGGTGCCACTGCACCCCCGCGAGGCGTCGCTCGACGTCCTCGAACGCCGCCACCGGTGTGCCCGCGGTCGAGGCCAGCACGTCGAAGCCCTCCGGGGCGCGCTGCACCGAGTCGCCGTGCGACATCCACACCCGGTGCGCCGTGGGCAGCTCGGCCAGCAGGGTCCCGGCGGACCCCACGGAGACCGGGGTGCGGCCGTACTCGGAGACGCCGGTGTGCGCGACCTCGCCACCGAGGACCTGCGCCATCGCCTGGAAGCCGTAGCACATGCCGAAGACCGGTACGCCGCCCTCGAACATCGCCGGGTCGACCGCGGGCGCGCCGGGCGCGTAGACCGAGGACGGGCCGCCGGAGAGGATGATCGCGGCCGGTCGGCGGGCGAGCAGCTCCGCCACCGGCGTCGTGTGCGGCACGATCTCGGAGTACACCTTGGCCTCGCGCACCCGACGGGCGATCAGCTGGGCGTACTGGGCTCCGAAGTCGACGACGAGAACGAGGTCGTGGTCGGTCAAGGGTGGGCCCTTTCCGCGGGGCGTGGACGGGTGTCCCGAGTCTGCCAGAGACGGAGGGTGAGATTTTCCCGAGGTCGGCGTAACCCGCCCCCCGAGCCGTCGTTGGGCGGTGCAGATCCGGTGCAGTGCTCCCTCCCAGGCCGGATCTCGAACCGGTTCGCCACAAGCGGACTCACCCAGGGCCCGACCTCCCTCCCTCCCCGGTCGGGCCCTGGCTCGTTCTCCGGGGCGTCGGGGGCGGGGGTCGGGTGCCGGTGGCGCGCTGGGGTCGGGTGCTGGGGGCGCGCTCGGGTCGGATGCTGAGGTCGGGTGCTCGAGTCGGGTGCTCGGATCGCGGGGTTGAGTGCCGCGGGCGGGAGCCCGATCCACCGCGTCCGACGTACCAGGCCAAACCGGAGAGCCCGACGGGCAATCCCTGCACCGGACGGGCGAAGCTTCACCTGCCCGGGACAGGTTTCCCCGGGCGCCCGGGGAAACCTGCAGCCCCGGCAACCCTCAGCTGACGCTGACGATCGGCAGCCGCAGGGCGCCGGGGGCGGAGTCCGGGACGACGGGGTGGTGGGGGGTGACCGGGGAGAGGCGCTCGTACGCCGCGCCGAGGGGCGGGCGCGGGTCGGGCTCGCCCTTGTTGGGCCACAGCGACATCGCGCGCTCGGCCTGGGCGGTGATCGTCAGCGAGGGGTTCACCCCGAGGTTCGCCGAGATCGCCGAGCCGTCGGCGACGTGCAGGCCGGGGTGGCCGTAGACGCGCTGGTAGGGGTCGACCACGCCGTCCTCCGGCGAGGTGCCGATCGCGCACCCGCCGATGAAGTGCGCGGTCATCGGCATGTTGAACGGCTCGCCCAGCGAGCCGCCGGCGGTGCCGCCCATGACCGAGGCCATCATCCGGACCACCTTGTTGGCCACCGGGATCCAGGTCGGGTTCGGCTGGCCGTGGCCCTGGCGCGAGGTGAGCCGCCACTTCTTCGTGCCCGGGACCCGCTTGGGATAGGTGGTGATCGAGTTGTCGAGGGTCTGCATCACCAGCGCCACCACGGTGCGCTCCGACCAGTGCCGCAGGTCGTAGAGCGAGCGCACGTTGCGGCGCTCGCGCCACAGCTCGGTGAGCCAGGTGCGCCAGCGTGGGCCGGGCCCGTCGCCGTCGGTGAGCACGGTCTGCAGCAGCGCCATCGCGTTGCTGCCCCTGCCGTAGCGCACCGGCTCGACGTGGGTGTCCTCGTCGGGGTGGAAGGAGGAGGTGATGGCGATGCCGTAGCTGTAGTCGATCGTGGTGTCCGGGGCGATCGCGCCGAGGATCGACTCGGAGTTGGTGCGCGAGAGGTAGCCGAGCCGGTCGGAGAGCCCGGGCAGGTGCCCCTCGGCCTTCATCCGGTGGAGCAGCTTCTGGGTGCCGATCGCGGCGGCGGCGAAGACGACGTGCTCGGCGGAAAGCGTCCTGGTCGAGGCGGCGGTGCTCCGCCTGGCCTTGGTGAACTTCAGGTCGACGTCGTACCCGCCGTCCGAGCGCGGGCTCACCCGGGTCACCGTCGACAGCGGCATCACCTTCGCGCCCGCCTGCTCGGCGAGGTAGAGGTAGTTCTTCACCAGGGTGTTCTTGGCGTTGTACTTGCACCCGGTCATGCAGTCGCCGCAGGCGATGCAGGTGTCGCGGTCCGGCCCGGCGCCGCCGAAGTAGGGGTCGGCGACCCGCTCGCCCTTGGTGGCGTCCGGCCCGCCGAAGAACACCCCGACCGGTGTGGGGTGGAAGGTGTCCCCCACGCCGAGCTCGTTGGCGACCTTCTCCATCACGTCGTCCGACGGCGTGCGCAGCGGGTTCTCGACGACCCCGAGCATCCGCTTCGCCTGGTCGTAGTACGGCGCCAGCTCGGCCTTCCAGTCGGTGATGTCGCGCCACTGGTCGTCCTTGTAGAACGCCTCCAGCGGCTCGTAGAGCGTGTTCGCGTAGACCAGCGAGCCGCCGCCCACCCCGGCGCCGGCCAGGATCAGCGAGTCGCGGACCGCGTCGATCCGCTGGATGCCGTAGCAACCGATCTCGGGCCGGAAGAGGAACTTGTTCAGCTCGAAGGACGTCTTCGCGAAGTCCGCGTCCTCGAACCGCGCCCCCGCCTCGAGTACGCCGACCCGGTAGCCCTTCTCGGTCAGCCGCAGCGCAGTGACCGAGCCGCCGAACCCGGACCCGACGACGAGCACGTCGTAGTCGAAGTCGCTCACGCGCGCCCGAGCTTCTTCATCAGCCGCATCTGCGCGGTCATCAGCGAGGCGTAGGTCTCGTCCTTCATCCCGAACATCGGGGCGAACCGGATCAGCCGCTGCACGGCCACCGACTGCGACTCGGTGTAGCGCAGCACCCCCTCGCCGCCCTGGCGCCGGCCCATGCCGGACTGGCGCATGCCGCCCATCGGGGAGTCGATGCTCGCGAAGGTGGCCCCGAAGGCCTCGTTGATGTTCACCGTGCCGCAGGCGATCCGCCGCGCGATGACCCGGGCGCGGCGGGTGTCCTTGCTGTAGATCGACGCGTTCAGCCCGTAGTCGCCGGCGTTGGCCCGGGCCACGGCGTCCGCCTCGTCGTGGAACCGGTAGAGCGCGATGACCGGCCCGAAGGTCTCGTCACCGAAGCAGGTCATGTCCGGGGTGACGCCCTCGAGGATCGTCGGCTCGTAGAAGTAGGGACCGAGGTCGGGTCGGGCCCGGCCACCGGTCAGCACCCGGGCGCCCTTGGCGACGGCGTCCTGCACGTGGGCGACCACGGTGTCGAGCTGGTCCTGGCTGATCAGCGAGCCCATGTCCGAGCCCCACTCGATGCCCGGGCGCAGCGCCATCGCCTTGGTGCGCTCGACGAACTTCTCGGTGAACCGGTCGTAGACCTGGTCGGCGACGAACATCCGCTCCATCGAGACGCACAGCTGGCCGGCGTTGGAGAAGCTGGCACGCACGGCCCCCTCCGCAGCGCGGTCGAGGTCGGCGTCGCGCAGCACCAGCAGCGGGTTCTTGCCGCCGAGCTCCAGCGAGCAGCCGATCAGCCGGTCGGCGCACTGCCGGGCGATCAGCTTGCCGGTGGCGGTCGAGCCGGTGAAGCAGACGTAGTCGGCGCGCTCGATCATCGGCGTGCCGAGGTCGCGGCCGGGACCGGCGACGACGTTCCACAGTCCCTCGGGGAAGCCGGCCTCCTCGAGCAGCTGGGCGCCGAGCAGGGCCGACAGCATCGTCTGCGCATCCGGCTTGGCGACCACCGCATTGCCGGCGAGCAGGGCGGGCAACCCGTCGCACAGGGCCATCGTGAACGGGTAGTTCCACGGCGAGATGATCCCGACGACGCCCTTGGGCACGTGGTTGACCTCGACCCGGGTCAGTCCGGGCACCACGCCGAGGCGGCGCTCGGTGTCGAGGTGCTCGTGCGCGGTGCGGGCGTAGTACCGCGCTGTCAGGGCGATGTGCAGCGGCTCGTCGAAGGCGTGCTTGCGCGCCTTGCCCGACTCCCAGCAGATCAGGTCGATGATCTCGTCCTGGCGGTCGAGGACGAGGTCGTGCAGGCGGAGGAGGAGCTCGGCCCGCTGCTCGAGACTGGTCTGCGCCCAGGCCTGCTGGGCCCGGCGGGCGCGGGCGAACGCCTCCGCGACGTCGGCCTCGCTCGACTGCGGCACCATCGCCATGGTCTGGCCGGTGATCGGCGTGTAGACCGCAGCCTCGGTCCCGGAGGTGGCCACCACCCGGTTGGTGAGCGCGCGGACGTACGCCGGGTCCAGCGCGTACGACGCGGTGGGGTCGTGCTCGGGATCGGCGATGCCGACCTGCTCGCCGGAGGAGGAACCGGGCGGATCTGGCTGGGCACTCATGCCGTGACCCTAGTCCGGCCCCTCCCTTGACACAACGAGTCGCGTTGTCAAATCACGGTGTGAGTCCGCTCACTCCTCCGACCCGGTCGACGAGTCGGCGGACGAGTCGGCGGACGAGTCACTCGGACGGGTCGGCGGGCGGCTCGGCACCCCGGGCCTCGTCCCGCTCGGCCCACTCGAGCAGGGGCGCGATGTCGAAGCCGGTCGCGTCGATCCCCCCGTGCAGGTCGCCGAGCCGGGCGTAGCGGTCGGGCATCGTGGCCAGGGTGAAGTCGTCGGGCTCGCACGCGTCGATCTCCTCCCAGTGCACCGGCGCACTGACGGTCGCGCGCGCGTTGCCACGCACCGAGTAGGCGGCGGCGATGGTGTGGTCCCGAGCGTTCTGGTTGTAGTCGACGAACAGGTCGGCGGGGTCCCGGTCCTTGCGCCACCACGCGGTGGTCACCTCCGGGCTGCGGCGCTCCACCTCACGGGCGAACGCCAGCGCGGCCCGGCGTACGTCGGTGAAGCCGTGCTCGGGCTCGATCCGCACGTAGACGTGCATCCCGCGGCCCCCGCTCGTCTTGGGGAAGCCGGTCGCGCCGAGCTCGTCGAGCACCTCGTGGGCCACGTGCGCCACCCGGCGCACGGTCTCCCACCCGCACTCGGGCCCGGGGTCGAGGTCGATGCGCCACTCGTCGGGCTTCTCGGTGTCGGCCCGTCGGCTGTTCCACGGGTGGAACTCGACGGTGCTCATCTGGACCGCCCAGATGACCTGGGCGAGCTCGGTCACGCACAGCTCGTCGGCGGTCCGGCTCCAGCGGGGGAAGAAGACGCGGACGGTCTCCATCCAGGGGGGCGCCCCCTTCGGCAGGCGCTTCTGGTGCACCTTCTCCCCGGTGACCCCGGTGGGGAACCGGTGCAGCATGCACGGACGCTCGCGCAGCGCGTTGACGATGCCGTCCCCGACGGCGAGGTAGTACTCGACCACGTCGAGCTTGGTGTGCCCGCCCTCGGGGAAGTACACGCGGTCGGGGTTGGTGACCCGGACGACCTTGTCGTCGACCTCGATCTCCACCGCCGGGGAGCCGGGCATCTCAGTCGGTGCCGTGCTCGCGGACGAAGTCGAGGATGACCGAGGACAGCTCGGGGCGGCAGACCACCAGGTCCGGCAGCAGCACGTCGTCCTGGTTGTAGACCAGCGGCGAGCCGTCGACCCGGCTGGTGAACAGCCCGGCAGCGCGGGCCACGGCCACCGGTGCGGCCGAGTCCCACTCGTACTGGCCGCCGGCGTGCACGTAGGCGTCGCTGACGTCGCGCACCACCGACATGACCTTGGCCCCCGCCGAACCCATCGGCACCAGCTCCGCGCCGAGCTCCGCGGCCAGCGCCTCCACGAACGCGGGCGGCCGGGTCCGGGAGACCACGATCCGCGGTCGGGACGCCGAGGAGGGGGGTACGGCGGGCGGGCTGCCGGTCGAGTAGGTCCGGCCCATCGCCGGGAGCGCCACCGCCCCGGCGACGAGCTCGCCCCGCTCCCACAGGGCCACGTGCACCGCCCAGTCCTCGCGGGGCGGCTCGGAGAACTCCCGGGTGCCGTCCAGCGGGTCCACGATCCAGACCCGGTCGGCCGCGAGCCGGGCCTTGTCGTCCTTGCCCTCCTCGCTGAGCACCGCGTCGTCCGGGCGGACCTCGGCGAGCAGCCGGACCAGCAGCTCGTGGGCGGCCTGGTCACCGGCGTCCTTCAGGGCGCGACCCTCCAGCCCCTGGCCACGCACCTCCAGCAGCAGCGTGCCGGCCTCGGTGGCCGCCCAGGCGGCCACCGCGTGGTCGTCGGCGTCGTCGGCGAGGGCGGTCGAGGTGGCCGGGTCGAGGTCGCTCACGGCGACCACCCTAGGCGCCGGGGGCCCGCCCGGTCTCACGGGCGTGCCCGTGCGCCATCCGCGCTACGAGACGCGCTCGTGCCGAAAGCCCGGGCATGTCAGGGTGTGCGCGTTCAGATGCGGGCGGCGACCTCGCTCGCGCGGTCCGGTGATTCGTCCGGTCCGGCCCAAAGATCCCGACTAGCATGATCACAGCAGCCACACCAGGCAGCCAGACCCCAGGGGAGATCCCACCCGGTGACCGACGACTCGCTGACCAGCCCGCGCAGAGCTGCCCTCGTGGCAGCGCTGCGGCGCAGCGCCGTGCTCATCCTGGTGCTGGCCGCCACGGGAACGGCCCTGGGTGTCGCGGCCGGGCTGCGCCGCGCCGAGGACCACACCGCCCGCGCCTCGATCCTGGTCTCCCCGCTCGACGGCAACCCCTACTACCCCGGCGGCCGCGGGGACGACCTGATCAACCTGGAGACCGAGGCCAAGCTGGTCTCCTCCGACCCCGTGGCGCTGGCCGTGGCCCAGCGGATCGGCGACCCGGGTGACGCCGACAACCTGCTCTCCGGGCTGAGCGTCTCGGTGCCCCCGAACACCCAGATCCTGACCATCGAGTACACCACCGGCACCGACCAGGTCGCGGTGAGCCGGGCCCAGGGGTTCGCCGAGGCCTACCTGGACTACCGCAAGGCACGGTCCGAGGACGTCGTCCGGTCGCGCACCGAGCGCATCCAGGGGCAGATCAACAGCCAGAACAAGGCACTCTCGGCCCTGGTCACTCGCGAGAACAACGAGACCAACCCGGCCCGCCAGAGCCTCCTGCAGGAGCAGATCGGCGGCCTCACCAGCCAGATCGGCCAGCTCCAGGCGCAGCTCGCGGAGCTGCAGACCGGCGCGGTGGACCCCGGCCAGGTGATCACCCCGGCCTCGGTGGTGGGGCGCAGCTCGCTGCGAGCCCTGCTGACCTACGCCGTGGCGGGGGCCGTTGCCGGCCTGCTGCTGGCGCTGGCCGTGGTCATCCTGCGCGCACGTGCCGAGAACCGCATCCACCACGCCGACGACGTCACCCCGTCCGGCCTGCCCCTGCTGGGGAGCGTGTCGATGAACGAGGTGCGCGACACCAACGAGGGCATCCTCGTCCTCGAGGACGGCGAGAGCATGCAGATCGGGCCCGGGCTGCAGGAGCTCCGGGTCGCGGTGCTCACGCGCGAGCGGCGCCGCCCGGTCAGCATCCTGTACGCCGCGGCCGCCGAGGCCGCGCGCTACCCGCGCACCGCGCTCGGACTCGCCTACGCCGCCGCCTCCTCGAGCCTGGACACCGTGCTGGTGGACGCGACCCCGGACGGCGGCGACATCACCTCGTTCCTCGGGTTGGAGTCCACGTCGGGGTTCACCGACATCCTGGCCGGCGACGCGACCACCGAGACGGCGCTCTCCCGGATCAGCCCGCACCTGAGCGTGCTGCCCTCGGGCAAGCCCGACCCGCGGGCCGACGACCTGCTCACCGGTCCCGGGATCAACGCGGTCTTCGACACCCTCGCGGGGTCCTTCGACATCGTCGTGGTCGCCACGGGTCCTCGGCGTACGCCGAGGTCCCAGGCCCTGGCCATGGTCACCGACGTGACCGTCGTGGAGGCCGTCGAGAGCCAGTCGCGCCTCGGTGACCTCGTCGCCATCGCCGACGACCCCACCACCGCCTCCTCGGTCCTGGGCGTGGTGTTCGTGGGCCGGGCCCGCTCCCGGACCCGTCGGCACCAGCACGGATGACCGTGGCCGACCCGGCGGTGGGCGACGACACCCGGCGGCACCTGACCCACGTCGCGCGCGGCGGAGCACTGAACCTGTTCGGTGCTGGCATCTCGGCGGTTGCCGGGTTCGCGGTGGTGCTCGTCGTCACCAACCGCTACCCCATCGACGCGGCGGGGCTGTTCTTCACCGTCACCTCGGCGTTCATGCTGCTGGCCGCCATCGCCACGCTCGGCACCGAGACCGGGCTGGGCCGGTTCCTGCTGCGCTACGAGGCCCAGGGCCGCCACGGCGACATCCCGCCGACCCTGCGGGCGGCGTTCCGGCCGACGATCCTCTACTCGCTGCTGATCGCCACGGGCGTCTTCGCCTTCGCCGAGCCGCTCGGCGAGCTGATCGGGCTCGACGGCGACGCGGGGACGGCCAGCGTCCGCGTCCTGGCGCTGGCCCTGCCGCTGGCCACCTTCCAGGCACTGGCCCTCTCCGGCACGCGTGCCTTCGGCCGGATGCGGACCACGGTGCTGGTGGAGAAGATCTCGCGTCCGCTGGGCCAGCTGGCTCTCGTGCTGGGGGTCTCGTACGCCGCTGCCGGACTGCTGGGCCTGACCGTGGCCTGGGCGCTGCCCTACCTGTTCGCGGCGGTGGTCGCCTCGGTGGTCTTCCGGCGCTTCCTGCGGCGCCGCGGCACCCTGGACCACACCGAGCCGACGAAGACCTACCGCGAGCTGCGCCGGGAGTTCTGGGTCTTCACCTGGCCACGCAGCATCACCCGCATCTCCCAGATGGCGATCCAACGGATGGACATCATCCTGGTCGCGGCGCTGCGCTCCCCCACCGAGGCGGCGATCTACACCGCCGCCACCCGCTTCGTGGCCCTGGGACAGTTCGGCACCCAGGCCATCCAGCAGGTCGTCCAGCCCAAGTTCACCGCCCTGCTGGCCAGTGAGGACAAGAGCCTCCCGAGCGTCTACCAGATCTCCGCCGCGTGGAGCATGACCGTGGCCTGGCCGATGTACGTCGGGGTCGCCGCGGCACCGCTGGTCTACCTCGGCCTGTTCGGCGAGGAGTACGCCGCCGCCGGCGTCCCGGTCGTGCTGCTGATGGCCGGCGCCATGCTCTTCGCGGTCGCCACCGGGCCCTGCGACACGCTGCTGCTGATGTCGGGACGCAGCGGGCTCAGCCTGTTCAACTCCCTCGCGGCGCTGGTCGTCGACCTCGTCCTGCTCGTCGTGCTGATCCCCCGGATGGGCATCGCCGGCGCCGCCGTCGCCTGGGCGGTGGCGGTGACCCTGCGGTCCGGCCTGGCCCTGGTGCAGGTGCGCTGGACGATGAAGATCATCAGCCTGAGCACGGCGGCCGGGGTGGCGGCCCTGGCCAACGTGGTCTGCTTCGGTCTCCCCCTGGTCGTCGTCGGCCGGTTCGTCGAGCTCGACCTGCTGACCCTGGCCCTGGTCCTGGTGTTCTGCTTCCCGGCGTACGCCCTGGCGCTGTGGTGGGGTCGCCGGGTGCTGATGCTCGACGTGCTCCGAGGGTCGTTCCGCCGCTCCTCGACCAGGCCTCGAGGCAGGCACCGCACCGACGACGGAAACGACGACGGGACGCCGTCGACCCAGGCACGACCTGCGGAGGCGGACGATGCGTAGGCGCACGGTGCTCTTCGAGAGCTGGCGCGGGCTGTACGCCGACAGCCCGCGCGCCCTGTCCGAGCGGCTCGCCGAGTCCGGTCCCGCGATGCGGCGCCAGTGGGTGACCTCGGGCGAGCACGCCTTCCCCGGCGACGTCGACACGGTCCAGCGGCACAGCGCCGCCTACTTCCGCGCGCTGCTGGGTGCCGACGTGCTCGTCGCCAACGACATCGTCTCCAAGCACCTGGTCAAGGGGCCGCGAGTGCACTACCTGCAGGTGTGGCACGGCACCCCGCTGAAGCTGATCGGCCACGACGAGCGGGCGCACAGCTACTCCGGGGCCCAGGCCCATCTCAAGCGGATGGTCCGCGACGTGGCCAAGTGGGACTACCTGGTCTCTCCCAGCCCCACGTGCACGGAGATCTTCCGCAGCGCCTTCGCCTTCGAGGGCGAGGTGTGGGAGACCGGCTACCCGCGCAACGACGTGCTGCGTGCTCCCGACGCGCAGGAGCGGCGCGACCGGGTGCGCGAGCAGCTGGGGCTCGCTCCGGGCGCGCTCGCGGTGCTGCACGCGCCCACGTGGCGCGACGACGACAAGGGGGAGACCGGTCGCTTCCGGCAGTCGGTGCTCGTCGACCCCGACGAGCTGTCCGCCGCCCTGCCCGAGGGCGCCCGGTTGCTGCTGCGCCTGCACCGCAACGTCACGGAGCGGCCGGCCGCGACCCCCGGAGGCTTCGTCGTCGACGTCAGCGACCACCCCGACATCGCCGAGCTCTACCTGGCCGCCGACGTGCTGGTCTCCGACTACTCCTCCGCGGTCTACGACTTCGCGGTGACGGGCAAGCCGATCGTCCTCTACGCGCCCGACCTCGACCGCTACCGCGACGCGGTGCGGGGCATGTACTTCGACTACGAGGAGTGGGCCCCGGGACCGGTGGCGACCACGTCGGAGGAGCTCGTGGGCGCGCTCGCCGACCTCGACGCGGTGCGTCGCCGCTCCACCGAGCGCTACGCCGCGTTCGTGCAGCGGTTCTGCCCCCACGAGGACGGCCGGGCCTCGGACCGGGTGCTCGAGCGCCTGCGTTCGGCACTGGACGGCTGACCCGCCCGAAGGCCCGTCACGGGCCGTCCGGCCGCCGCCAGCTCGGGGTGCGGCCCATCTGCTCGGCCAGGCGGGCGTCGTACGGCTCGAAGTAGCCCTCCAGCCGGGTGCGGAGCGCCTCCGGCATCGGGGTGCGCGGCCGCGCGTTCCACTGCTCCACCTTCGTCGGCTGCCACGCCGGCAGGCCGAGCCAGGAGCGCAACCGGTCGAACTCGACCGCCGGGTCGGCGAAGAAGACGTCGGCGTCGACCACGTAGACGCGCTCGGGCCCGAGGTGCTGCAGGTAGCGGTCGATCTGCTCGCTGTAGCGGCTCCGGGCCAGGTAGGAGTGGTGCCGGTGGGAGAAGCTCGCGTACGACGGGTCCGCGACGATCCGCTCCGCCTCCCCGGCCGTCCGCTCCTCCTCGAGGGTGACGGCGGTCTCGAAGTCCTCGGTCTCGAAGCCGCGGGCCAGCTCGTGCCGATGCGCGGAGTAGGCCCGCTCGACCGGCTCCCGGACCATGACCACCACCTTCACCTCGGGCAGGTCACGGGCGATCCGCTCGGCCGCCAGGGGGTGGAACAGGTAGTAGCCGCTGCTCTCGAAGGTGGTCGCCTGCGGTCCGTGCCGGCGCCGGGCCACCCAGGCCAACGGGAAGTGGCCGAGGTACCAGCGCAACCCCCGGTCGTGGCGCAGGTCGAAGTAGCCGATGCCCTTGGAGACGGTGGGACGGGCCACCGCCGGGTGCTCACTGAGGACGCGGTAGAGGGTCGTGGTGCCGGCACGCTGTGCGCCGAGGATGACGAACGACGGACGCAGCCGCCAGCGCGCGGTGAGCGTGCCCCATCCCGAGAGCCAGCTCCGCAGCAGCACCACGACCCGGTGCGGTGCGTGCTCGCGGACCCACCGGGTGGCCCGGCGCACCCCGTCCACCTCAGCCACGGGTCACCTCCGCGGGCATCCGCAGCCAGCCGGCGAGGGCCGTCAGCATCTCGCGGCTGCGGTCGGCGATGGCCTCGCCGCGGTCGGACTCCGCACCGGCCAGGTAGCGCGAGGTGATCGCGGCGAGGTACGTCGCCCCGACCAGGTGGTCCGGCCCGCCCGGCTCGTCGCGCACACCCGCGAGCTCCAGGCCCGCCCGGATCGTGGCCTGGTCGACGCCGTCGCGCCGGGTGACGGCGTTGACCGCGTAGTGGCAGCGGTCCAGGCCGAGCGGCACCCCGGTCTCGAAGCGCTCCCAGTCCCACAGCTGCAACCGGCCGCGCAGCCGGCTCATGTTCCACGGGGTCCAGTCGCCGTGCCAGCCGCCGAGGGGCAGGGGCCGGTCCGCCGTACGCTCGCGCAGCACCTCCAGCGCGGCCCCGAACCGCTCGCGCACCGCGGGTGCGCGCAGACCGGCGAGCGTGGCCGACATCGAGCCCCACAGGGCCGACTCCTCGAGCGGGGCCGCGGGCTCGGCGAAGGCGGCGGCGAACTGGTCCATCTCGGCGGCCGGGACCTCGAACTGCCGACTCGGTCGCTGCCGGAAGGAGGTGTCGAGGGCGGTCATCGCCAGCACGGTCGCGCCCTCCCAGGTGCCCAGGTGGAGCAGGCGCGGCACCTCGAGCACCGGGGGCAGGTCGGCCGCACCCAGGCGCTGCAGCGCAGCCGCCTCGGCGCGGACCAGGTCGCGGGTCACCTCGGTGTCGCCGATCTTGACGAACGCCAGGCTGCGCCCTCGGGCGTCGAAGACCTGCAGGACCGGCTTGCGGTTGGCCCGCGCCGTGCCCAGCCCCAGGCTGAGGTCCACCGGCTCGCCGAAGACGTCACCGAGGTGGTGGCGCAGCGAGCCCGCACGCTCGGCCACGGTGATCCGGTCCGGGAACGCGGCGCCCGCCCGGGTGCGCAGCAGCGCGGAGACCCCCAGCCGCTTCACCGTGTCCCCCACCGAGAGCGCGGCGCTGAACCGCAACATCGCCCGGGCTCCCGCCGCGGCGTTGCCGGCCGGCACCAGGAGCCGTGGGGAACGCGCGTGGGGCAGTACCACCAGCTCCACGTCCCCCGAAGGGTCGCCAACTGCCCCGGCCGGGGCGCGGCCCGGGCCGCGACTGCGGTGCAGTCGCGGCCCGGGTTCGCCCGGCCACAGGGCCCGGACACTCGACACGTAGGTGTCGATCAGACGCTCTTCCACTCATCCCCCAGTCGGCTCGGCCGGCGAGGGCGCGGCTCAGAGCGTCGGTGTGCCCTTCATTGCTGCGGCGAACTGCTGCTTCTTGTAGTCCGGGATCAGCGCCCAGCTGGCAACGCTGTTCAGGTTGGTGTTGAAGTAGGTGAACGCGATCCCGCCGTTGGCGCGGAGCTCATTGTACGTGCGGTAGACCCAGTCGGGCTCTTCCCGCGCGGCCTTGTCGGTGTAGCCGGTCTCGGCGACCCCCCAGGCCACGCCCACCCGCTTGGCCCAGGCGTTGAACGGCTTCCAGTAGGCCTGGGTCAGGTCGGTCTTGTCGGTGTTCTCCTTGCCGTCCTTGACCACGCCGTACTTGTAGTAGACGTCGAACCCGGCGATGTCGATCTTGGTGTTCTTGGGCCACAGCGAGTCCAGGCTGTACTGCTGAGCGCCGTAGAGCTGGTGCCAGCCGGTGAGCACGATGGAGTAGGCCACGTTGCCGGCGTTGGCCCGGACGATCGGAGCCAGGCGGGCCTGCATGCGGGTCCACTCCTTGATGTCGCCGTCGCCCTCGGGCTCGTGGTGGAAGGCGAGCCAGACGGGGCCGTCGAGCTTGCTCAGCTTGGTCGCCAGGTCCCGCACCCAGGCGTCGCCGCGCCCGTTGGCCATGTCGGTCCAGCCGTAGGGGAGCTTGTAGCTGATCCACGGCAGGCGGCCCTTGGCAAGGTCGGCCTTGGCCACCGAGACGCCCTTGTCGAGCGAGCTGCCACCGAAGTACGTGCGGCGCACGCCCAGCTGCTGACCCATCTCGGCCTCCCACGGGCCCGGCTCGGTGTTGCCGCCGTAGGCGCTGCCGAGGAACGCAGCACAGCTGGCCGGGATGCCCCGGGCGCTGATCGCGCACCCGTTGGAGAGCTCGCCGGCGCGACCGCCGGGGGGCTCGGTGGGGTCGGTGGGCCACTCGTAGGGCGGGTAGGACGGGCGGGTCGCCTTGTCGCGCGGCAGCCACTTGAGCACCGAGACGTCGTCGACGAGCAGTGCCTTGCGCTTGTTCAGGCGGTTGGCCACCAGCCGCACGCTGAGCGCCGAGGTGCTGCGCCGCGTGGTGGCGGTCATCACCACCTTCTTCCAGCCACGGTTGGCGGCGAAGCGCTTCGCGGTGTTCTTCACCGCCCGGTTGTTCACGGTCTCGCGCAGCACCAGCCGGCCGCTCGTCCTCGCTCGCGTGGTGCGCACCCACGCCGAGACCGTGTAGCGCTGACCGGCCTTGGTCGAGCGGGCGGTGGTCCGGCTGTTGAGCACCGCCGAGCCGGCCCGGCGGTTGGTCAGCTGGGCGGCCTTGGTGCCGCTGCGACCGCGCTGGACGATCGCCACCCGGGTGCGGGCGGTGCTGGCGTACCAGCCCACCTTGCCCTTGGTGAAGGTACCGTTGCTCATGGTCTGCTGACGGTTGGCGGCGGCACTGGTGGGCCCTGCCGTGCCGATGGCCAGAGTGCCCAGGACGGGCAGGACGGCCAGCGCGAGCACGAGGCGCTTGCTTCGAGCGAACATATGGAAACTCCGCGGGGGTAGAGGTCGGATCCCGGTAGAGCCCCACCTGTTCCGCCCGAGCGACCAGGGAGGGATCTGAGAGCACCATAAGTGTTTAAAACGGACATTTCACTGTTTTCTCTGAAACCGCCCCAAGTGGGACAGTTGGTCTCGGAACCGTGGACACCCACCAGCGCCGGCCGTCGCCGGGTCGAGCTCGCGCCGTCGTACGGCGTCAGCGCGGAATCTCCGCGCGCCGAGACCCGGGTCAGCGCTGATCCGGCGCCGGCTGGAGCGGGATCAGCGCCGGGCGGGCTGGGGGGTCGGAGTGGTCGGAGCGCTCAGATGCCGTGGCCGCGGGAGTGCGCCAAGCGCATCAACCGCTCGGCGGAGACCAGGTGCAGGGCCACCGCACCGGCGAGGTAGGCCCGGCGCTCGCGCGGGTTGACCCGCACCGTCCGCCACGCCTGGCCCAGGGCCGGCCGGGTGCGTCCCAGGGCTGCCAGCGCGAACGCACGGCGCCCGTAGAGCCGACCCAGCGCCTGCGGGTCCTGGTGGAAGACCGTGTGCTTGGCGAGGCTGTAGTCGATGGAGTCGACGATCGTCTGCCAGCGCTGGGAGAACATCGACTGCCCCCAGCGCACCTTGACCAGCGGCTCCGCGACCACCGCGAAGCTCCCGGCCTGGGCGGAGCGGATGATCCAGTCGAAGTCCTCGCCGTAGCTGCCCGGCAGCTCCTCGTCGACGAGCCCGATCGGGCCGAGCAGTGCCGAGCGCCGCACCATCACCGTCGACGGGTGGGCCTCCATCACCCGGTTGCGCACGAGCTGGGCCAGGGTCATGTCCTCGGGCCGCGGCACCCGCGGGACGGCGCTGTCGGCGTAGAGCACGATGATGCCCGTGACCGCGGTGATCGCCTGCTCGTCGGCGCGCAGCGCCTCCACCTGTCGGGCCACCTTGGTCGGCAGCCACTCGTCGTCGTCGTCGCAGAACGCCACCAGCGGTGCGGACCCGGCCAGGATGCCGGTGTTGCGGCCACCGGCGAGACCGGGCGAGCGCTCGTTGGTGAGCACTCGCACCGTGCGGCCGGGCGCCGAGCGGGCCACCGACGTGTCCGGCTCGCACTGGTCGAAGACCACGTGAGCGACGATCTCCCCGGCATAGGTCTGGTTCCAGATCGCCTCGAGCGCCAGGGCGAGCAGCTCGGGGCGGTTGCGGGTGGCCACCACCACGTCGACGGTGGGCAGACCCGGGTCGCCGGTCGTCTCGGGCGTGGTCGGTCCTGATCCGGTCATGCGCGTCCCACCTCGTTGCGTCTCTCGTCGGTGATGCCGGCCAGCCGCCACACGCGGCGGAGGTTCACCGCGTCGGCCACCAGGTAGAAGGCCAGGCCCAGCGCGAGGCCGAGACCGACCCATGCCGAGGGCAGCAGCAGCGGCGCCAGTCCGAGCATCATGATCTCTGCCTCCAGCGCCCAGGGCAGCGGCGACATGTTCAACCGGCGGCACCACGCCACCCAGTGCCGCAGCACCGGCACGCCCACCTCGCGGGTGTGGTCGGCGCCACCCTCCCCCAGGCCCAGGGACCCGGCGAGCTGCTTGCGGTAGGCCAGCGCCCAGTTGTAGACGACCATGGCGCCCAGCAGCGCCACCGGCACGATCTCCGCGACGTCGTCACGGCGCAGCAGCGTCCACGACAGTGCCGCCGTGACCAGGGCGATGCCGCCGACGTCGGCTGCAAGGTCGAGGGCCGCTCCCCGGGTGGAGCTCGTGCCCTGGGCGCGGGCGACCTTGCCGTCCAGGCAGTCGACGAAGAACCTGAGCAGGAACAGCGCGCCGCCGAGCCTGAGCAGGCCGCCGGCGAAGCAGGCCGCCGACGCGACCGCGCACGCGATGGCGACCATCGTCACCCGGTTGGGCGTGACCCAGGAGTGCCGGGCCAGCCAGACCGCCAGCGGGGTGGCGAGGGGATCGACGGTGAGCCGGGTCCAGATCTCGCGCGGCCGTCCGGCCGGGGCCGCCGGGCTGCTCATCGACCGCTCCGCCGGCGCCCGGGCCAGGGACGCATCCCCGGCAGGGCGGCCATCGCCACGGCTCCGAGCGCGAGCCCGAGCGCCGCTCCGGAGGTGATCGGCACCTCGCTCTGCCGACGTAGGGGCGCCGGCTCACGCGTCCGGATCACCTCACCCGCGGCGGTCGGCGTGAGCAGGATCGTGGTGACCCCCTCCTCGAGGCGGTCCCGAGCGGCCTCGGCCTTGGCGGCCGCGGTCCGGCTCGTCGAGGCCGGTCGCAGCTGGGCCAGCTGCTCGCGCAGCAGGGCCAGCGCCTGGTCCTGCCGGGTGGAGAGGAACTGTCGCCGGGTGACCAGGTAGGAGCGGGCGAGGGCCACGGCCTCGTCCCGCGACTCCGCCGCGTTGCGGTTGCTGACCGCGAGGGTGAGCACGCTCGTGTTGGGCGCAGCGGTCACCCGGACCCGCTCACGCAGCTCGGCGAGGTCGGCCGGGTCGCGGCTTCCCACGACGCGGGTCAGCGACTGACGCGCGATGACCAGGGCGGCCTCGGTGTCGATGGTGACGTCCCCGGGGGCGGCCGGGTCCGCCTCCGAGGAGACCGCGGAGAGGTAGACCGGTGGCTGGGCCAGGAGGATCGAGACCCGGGTCGAGTACGTGGTGGGCGTCCTCGCGGCCACGACGCCGCCCAGGGCCGCTCCGAGCAGGGTGAGCACCACCAGGACGGGCCACCAGTCGCGCACCCGGGCGAGGGCCGGCATCACCAGCTGCGAGGAGCGCCGCGTGCCGGCGGCCAGCTGCTCCCGCGCCACCAGGCCCGCCGCGATCATCACCGTGAGCAGCGGCATGCCCAGCGTGTCGTAGACCAGGAGCTGGAAGCCGAAGAACACCATCACGAAGGTGCACACGGTCTCGCTGCGGGTCCGGCACCGCCAGCACCGGGAGATCACCACCGCGAAGAACGCGACGAACAGCGCGGCACCGACCAGTCCCTGGCCGAACAGGACCCCCCACAGGTGGCCCTGGGTGCCCAGGGGCGGGACGCCGCAGGCGCTGCAGTCCGGTGTGTCCGCGACGGCGATGGAGGAGAAACCCCCCTGCACGTCCCGGGTGCTGCCGAACCCGACCACCGGCGAGCCCTCGACCGTGGCGGACACGGTTCGAGAGATCAGCTCGCTGCGGCGGTCGTTGCTGTGCTGGTTGTCCAGGCGTTCGGTGAACACGGTGCCGAGGGGGCTGGACAGGAAGATCAGGCCCGCCACCACCAGCAGCGCCGCAGTGGCGAGGAGCGTCGTCGGCCGCCCCCGGCGCAGCTGCAGCAGGAGCAGCCCGGCGACGCCGATCGCGAGCGAGATCCACAGGCCACGGTTGAGGGAGTAGACGACCGGGACCAGCGCCGCGACCAGCACGAACGGGGCGACGACCGGTTGCCAGCGCCGACGGCCGGCCCCGAACCAGGCGGCGAGGAAGAACGGCAGGTACAGCGAGAGGTTGCTGCCCCAGGAGTTGGCGAAGGGGAACGGCGCCTTGGGGCGGGCCTGTGGGCGTCCCAGCACGTTCTGGATGTCCGCCACGGCCGGGTGGGCGATCGCCTGGACGAGGCCGTTGGAGCGCAGGCCCCGCGGCAGCAGCATCTCCAGCGGCGAGGTGAACTCGACGTACGGCGCCAGCACCCCGACCAGGCCGCCGACCGTGGTGACCACGAACATGTAGCCCAGCAGCTGGTAGAGCCAGCGCGTGGGCAGCTGGGACTCCCGCAGGTTGGCGATCCACACCAGGGCGATCGTGGCGGTGAGATACCACGCCAACCGGTAGCCGAACACCGCCAGTCGCGAGGGCCCGCCGCCGGGCTCGGCTCCGGGAGCATCGGCGAAGAGCACGAAGACGCCCAGGGTCAACCAGGCGAGGTAGAGCACCCACAAGGTGAACCCCGCGGGCAGGGAGAGCCGTCGGCGACGCAGCAGCTGGTCGGCCATCACCACGGCCATCAGCATGGGCACGACCGTGCGCAGCCCGAGCGCCCACCACAGCGGGAAGCCGAGCACCATCACGCTGAGCGGCCAGTGCACCGGCAACGTCCACCGGCGCCTCCGAGCGCGACCGCCGGACGCCCGCGACGCAGACGGAGGCGTCGCGAGGTCGGGGTCACGCTGGAGCAGCATCCCCGTCACGACACTCGCCTTCTCGTCTCTGCCCGCGCAGCGGCTCACCTGACCGGCCCACCCTACGAGGTCGTGGACCACCCGGGCGTGCCGTCCCATGATGGGGCTCGACCGGACAAATCGCGTGCCTGACAGAGCACTGGCCTAGACCGTGCGAAACCGTCCTAAACGGTGCGTCGAGCGCTGTGCCTACACTGCCATCACGGCTGTCCACGGGGGGCACCGGAGTCCAGGCGCACCGCGGCCCGGACCCCGGACGCGGTGCCGGTCACCGGTCCAGTCCGGTGGTCGGCGCCGAGGGCGTATTTCGCAGTTCGCTCGGGTCTCCTCTCCCTCGTGCAGACGGTGCAATGACATACTGCGGTTCGGGGGGAATGCCAATGACTACACACGCTCCGGCACCGGAGGTCGAGGTCGGCCCGTTCTGGGTCAACGACTCGCCACGCCACGAGCTGGTCGACCATGTCGTCGACCTCTGCCTGCGCTCGACCGGCCGGCCCGCGCTCGCCTTCGCGCTGCACGTGGGTGGGCTCAACGCCCGCCGCGAACGCGACTTCGTGCTGGCGATGCGCCAGGCCGACGTCGTCTACGCCGACGGCGGGTCGGTCGTCTGGCTGGCCCGGCTCGCCGGCGGCACCCGCGTGGAGCGAGCGCCGACGACCGACATCGGGTGGGAGATCATGCGGGGCTTCACCCGCCGGGTCGGCCGGCTGCCCCGCGTCGCGCTGATCGGCGGCCCCGCCGGTCTCGCCGAGCGCGCCGCCGCCGTGCTGGCCGAGGCGCAGGTCGCCGACGTCGTCTACACCACCCACGGCTTCCACACCGAGTGGGCGCAGCCGCTCGATGACCTCAACGCCCTGGTCCCGGACATCACCGTGATCGGCCTCGGGGCTCCCCGCGAGATGGTGTGGAGCAACCGCCACCGCGACGCGCTCCCGCAGGGACTCGTCCTGACGTGCGGTGGCTGGTTCGGCCACCTCGTGGGGGACGAACGGCGTGCCCCCAGGCTGCTGCGTCGCTCGGGGTTGGAGTGGATCGCCCGGGTGGCCCAGGCACCCACCCGACTGGGACCGCGCTACGCCCGCGGTGCGGGAGCCACCGCCCTGCTCGCGCTGAGCACGCTGCAGCGGCGCCCATCCTCCCCCGACTGACCCGCGTCCCGGACCCGCTGACACCGTGGTCCGCGGCCGCCCCTTCCCCTCTCCCCCGGACCGGTTCTCGATGACGACCCGAGCAGTCACCGCCACGTTGGCGGTCCTGGCCGTGGCTGCCCTCGCCGTGACGCTGGTGGCCTCCCTGGTCGGCGGCCCCGCCACGCCGCGGCGCGAAACCGTCCCCGCACCGACCACCTCGTCGGAACCGACCACGGCGACTCCGGAACCGGACCGGGTGGCACAGGTGCCCGACTCGCCCGAGCAGCGCCGCGCGATGCGGGTGCTGACCGACGGCTGCCGCTACTCCCCACGGGGCATCCCGGAGTGCGGGACGCTCCTCGGCGCGGCGTACGGCGCCAACACCAACCCGCAGGAGTGGGAGCGGTCGCTGGGCCGCGGGCTCGGGCTGCACCGCACCTACTTCGCGGCCGACGAGGTGAACGAGGCCGTCTGGACCGCGCGGGACGACCTCGAGCACCAGCGCATGCCATGGATCAGCTTCAAGGTGCCACGCTCCTGGGCGGACATGGCCGCCGGCGACGGTGACGACTGGGCACTCGACATCGCCGGGCAGCTCGCCGACCTGCCCGGTCCCGTCTGGGTCGCCTTCCACCACGAGCCCGAGGGCGACGGAGACATCACCCAGTGGACCGCGATGCAGGAGCACCTCGCCCCGCTCGTGCGCGAGACGGCACCGAACGTGGCCTACACGGTGATCCTCACGGGCTGGAACCAGCTCTACGGCTCCGCCCAGCTCTCGCTGGACTCGCTGTGGCCGGACGCGCCGATCGACCTCGTCGGCTTCGACGTCTACGACAAGTACGGCGTCGAGCGCGACGGCGCCGTGGTCGGCGAGCGCACCCGGTTCGCCGACTACTTCACGCACTTCCAGGAGTTCGGCGAGGCCACCGGGGTGGCCTGGGCCCTGGCGGAGACCGGCTACACCGACCGGGCCGCGGAGATCGAGCCGGACTTCGTCGCCGAGCTCGTCGACCAGGTCGCCGAGCACGGCGGCGTCGGTGTCACCTACTTCAACACCACGCTGAACAGCGTCGCCCCGTGGCACCTGACCGGCGCCAAGGAGACGGAGTTCGCCCGCGCCTTGGCGAGCACCCCGACCCTGTAGTGAACACGTGGCCGCCGGCGCCGCGACCCGCCGTTCAGCGGTTGAACCGCTGCTGGGTGGCCTCGAGGCCGTCGGTCACCAGGGACTCGACGGCGTCGGCCGCGGTGTCCACCTGGAAGGGCAGCTCCTTGCGCTCGGCCGCGCCGTACGGCGAGAGCACGAAGTCGGCCGGGCTCTGCCGGCCGGGAGGACGGCCGATCCCGGCCCGCACCCGGTGGAAGTCGCCGGTACCCAGCGAGGAGCGCATCGACTTCAGCCCGTTGTGGCCGTTGTCCCCGCCGCCCAGCTTGGTGCGCAGGGTGCCGAAGTCGAGGTCGAGCTCGTCGTGGATCGCGACGATGTGCTCGGGCGCCACCTTGTAGAAGGTGGCGAGCGCCTTGACCGGCCCGCCCGACTCGTTCATGTAGCAGCGCGGGCGCGCGAGCACCAGTCGCGGCCCGGGGCTGCCGGGCGGGCCGACGCGGGTCTCGACCACGTCGGCGCGCCCGGTGCGGTGCGAGCGCCAGCGCCCGCCCGCACGTCGTACCAGTTCCTCGGCGACGAGGTAGCCGATGTTGTGCCGGGTGCCGGCGTACGCCGGGCCGGGGTTGCCCAGCCCGACGACCAGCCAGAGCTCACCCGCGTCCGGAGCGGTCAACGGGCCCGGACTCAGCTCTCGTCGTCGGAGGACTCGTCCTCGCCACCCTCGGCGTCCTCGCCGCCCTCGGCAGCCTCGGCGTCCTCGTCGGACTCGTCGTGCTCGATGCCGGCCTCGGCCTCGGCCTCCTCCAGCTCGGCCTCGACCTCCTCGGCGGTGGGCGCGTGCACGACGTTGACGACCAGGGCCTCGTCGTCGGTGAGCAGCAGCGAGCCCTCGGGCAGCACCAGGTCCTTGGCCAGCACGTGGAAGCCGACCTCGGCGTCCTCGACCGAGACCTCGATCCACTCGGGGATGTTGGTGGCCTCGGCCTCGACCGAGACGGTGTTCAGCTCGGTCACGGTCATCGCGTCGGGCTTGGACTCGCCGGTGACGTGGATGCCCACCTCGACGGTGACCCGCTCGCCCTTCTTGACCTCCACGAAGTCGATGTGCTCGAGGAAGCCCTTGATCGGGTCGGACTGGACCTGCTTGGTCAGCGCGAGGTGCGTGGAGCCCTCGATGTCGACGTAGAGCAGGGCGTTGGTGCCACCGTGCTTGAGCGCCATCATCGTGTCGTGCCCCGGGAGGGTGATGTGGATCGGGTCGTTGCCGTGGCCGTAGAGGACCGCGGGCACCTTGTCGGCGCGACGGATCCGGCGGGCGGCGCCCTTGCCGAACTCGGTGCGGGTCTCGGCGGTGATCTTCAGCTCTTCGGCCATGGTCTGCGTGCTCCTCGGATGTGCGGTTCGCGTCCGTCGTACGGACTGGGTCGGTGGTCGCCACCGGGCCGGGAACACAACGGCACCGCCACCCGAGACGGGCGCGGTGCACGGAGAACCTTGCATCCGGCCACGTCGATCACGGAGGTGAGTCCCTCGCCGAGGCAACTGCCCGATCCTAGCGAACGCCCGTGCGCGAAGGCCAATCAGGCCCCCGCACCTCGCCGAGCGGGCAATAGCCGCACGCGCCAGTACGCCGAGCGGGCAATCGGCGCACGCCCTGGTACGCCGAGCGGGCAATCGGTGCACGCAACGCCCGCTCGCGGCCCTGGGTCGTCCATCCAGTGCCCGCTCGGCGCTGTCGGCTCAGGAGGGCCACGGGCACGGATTCGGGTCCGAGTCCTCCACCCGGCGCTCCACGCTGGTCACCGAGTCGGTGCCGTTGTCACCGGGGAACACCGATCGCTGGAGACAGTCCTGCCCGGCACCGCCGTCGAACTCGTCGTCGCCGCCACCGCCGATCAGGGTGTCGTCGCCGCCCCTCCCCTGCATCCGGACCGGCTGTCCCAGGCCCATGCTGCGCGCGTTGACGTAGTCCGCCTGCTCGGACCCGACGACCTGCCAGGCGGCCCCGCGGAACGCGTAGGCCTCGAAGCCCGCGAGGGTCGCCACGACCGGGGTCGCGGAGTCGGTCCGGAAGTCACCGGCCGCGATGTCCAGGACCGCGCCGGACGTCCCCGGCCCCTCGAGCACCCGGAGCTCGTCGGTGCCGGTGCCACCCGCCAGGGTCTTGGCCGCGGTGAGCGTCGTGGTCACCGAGTCGTCACCGCCGGCCGAGCGGACGACGTCCCGGCCGGGGCCGGTGGTGATCGTGTCTGCGTACGGCGAGCCGTCGACCGTGTCGGCGTACGCCGTGCCCACCAGCTCGACCGGTCCGTTGACGGCGATCCGGTCGGTGCCGTCACCCGTCGCGGTGCCCCGGGTCAGGTCGACGCGCACGCCGCCCGGGGCGGTGTCGTAGAGGATCCGGTCGGGTCTGACCTCCCGGGCCGTGCGGGAGTCGATGCCCGGCACCAGGGTGTCGTCGCCCGAGCCTCCGCGCAGCGTGTCGCCGGTGATCGCGGTGTACCCGTCGCCGTGGTCGACCCGAGCATCCAGGCCGCCGTAGAGCCGGTCGCGTCCGGCGTTGCCGCGCAGGTCGTCGGCGCCGTAGCCGCCACAGATCGTGTCGTCGCCCTGGAGGCCGTTGATGACGTCACTGCCGGCGAGACCGTCGATCACGTCGGCCCCGCGGGTGCCGGTGAGGTGGTCGTCGCCCGACGTGCCCACGATGGTCACGCGGGATCCCGCGCACCACCGCGGCGCCGCCTCGGCCGCGGTCGGGAGGACTGCGAGCAGCACCCCGGCCACGGTTGCCGCCGGCAACGAGCGCTTCATGCTCGGAGCGTACGCCTCGCGGACCGGTTGAGCGACGGGTCGTGACGCCGGGCCGTGCGGTCGCTCAGGCGTGCCCGTCGAACATGCTGGTCACCGAGCCGTCCTCGAAGACCTCCTTCATCGCCCGCGAGATCAACGGCGCGATCGAGAGGCAGGTCAGCTTGTCGAACTCCCGGTCGGGCGCGATCGGCAGGGTGTTGGTGACGATGACCTCGGTGGCCGGGGAGTTCTTCAACCGGTCGACGGCGGGGTCGGAGAGGATCGCGTGGGTGGCGGCGATGACCACGCCCGCGGCGCCGTCGGCCATCAGCGCCTCGGCGGCCTTCACGATCGTGCCGCCGGTGTCGATCATGTCGTCGACGAGGATGCAGATGCGGCCCTCGACCTGGCCCACCACCCGGTTGGCCATGGTCTCGTTGGGCCGGTCCTCGCGCCGGGTCTTGTGGATGAACGCCAGCGGGACGCCACCGAGCCGGGCCGACCAGCGCTCGGCGACCTTGATCCGGCCCGCGTCGGGCGAGACCACGGCGAGCTGCTGGTCGCCGTACTTGTCCTTGACGTAGTCGGCGAGGATCGGCATCGCCATCAGGTGGTCGACGGGGCCGTCGAAGAAGCCCTGGATCTGGTCGGCGTGCAGGTCGACGGCGATCAGCCGGTCGGCCCCCGCGGTCTTGAACAGGTCGGCCATCAGCCGCGCCGAGATCGGCTCCCGGCCGCGGTGCTTCTTGTCCTGCCGGGCGTAGCCGTAGAAGGGCAGCACCACGGTGATCCGCTTGGCCGAGGCGCGCTTGAGCGCGTCGACCATGATCAGGTGCTCCATGATCCACTCGTTGACCGGCGCGGTGTGGCTCTGGATGACGAAGGCGTCCGACCCGCGCACCGACTCCTCGTAGCGCACGTAGATCTCGGAGTTGGCGAACTCGTACGCCGAGGTCGGCACCAGCACGATGCCCAGCTCCTCGGCGACCTCGCGGGCCAGCTCGGGGTGGGCCCGTCCGGCGAAGACCATCAGGTTCTTCTCGGTGGTCTTCTTCAGTCCGCTCACGCTGCTTGGCTCCTCGGTCGTGCTGGTGGCGCCGGTACTCCCTGATTGTCACCCACGGTCGCGGCGCAGCGGAACAGGGGTGGGCCCGAGGACGCGTGTCGCGCCGCTCAGCGGGCGCCGTCGTCCACGGGCTCCTCCGCCCCGGCGCCGGCCGCGCTCGCCGCGGCCGCCTGCGCGGTGCCGGGACGCCGGCGCAGGGTCCACCCGGGGATGGTGCGCTGCGGACCGGCGGTGACGGCCAGCGCCCCGGGAGGGACGTCCTCCCGGATGACGCTGCCGGCACCGGTCGCGGCGCCGTCACCGACGTGCACCGGCGCGACGAAGGTGTTGTTGCTCGCAGTGCGGGCGTGCCGCCCGATGACGGTGCGGTGCTTGGCGACGCCGTCGTAGTTGGCGAAGATCGTGCCCGCGCCGATGTTGGACCCCTCGCCGATCTCGGCGTCGCCGACGTAGGACAGGTGCGGCACCTTGGCGCCCTCGCCGATCCGCGCGTTCTTGGTCTCCACGAAGCCGCCGATCTTGCCGCCCTCCCCCAGCCACGTGCCGGGGCGCAGGTAGGAGAACGGTCCGACGCTGGCCCCGTCACCGATGACCGCGAGCTCGCCGTGCGTGCGGACCACCCGCGCACCTCGGCCCACCTCGACGTCCTTGAGCGTGCAGTCCGGGCCGACCACGGCGTCCTCACGCACCACCGTCGCGCCGAGCAGCTGGACGCCGGGCAGGATCGTGACGTCGGGCTCGAGCCGGACGTCGACGTCGACCCAGGTGGTCTCGGGGTCGATGATCGTGACGCCCTCGCGCATCCAGCCGGTGAGGATCCGCCGGTTCTTCTCCTTGGCCAGCGCCGCCAGCTGCACCCGGTCGTTGGCACCCTCGGTCTGCAGCACGTCGTCGACGGCGAAGGCGCCCACCGGCAGGCCGTCCTGGCGGGCGAGGGCCACGGTGTCGGTGAGGTAGTACTCGCCGTTCGCGTTGTCGTTGGTCAGCCGAGGCAGCGCGGACTCCAGGAAGCGCGCGTCGAAGGCCAGGATGCCGGAGTTGATCTCGGTCACCGCCGCCTGCTCCGGCGTCGCGTCCTTCTGCTCGACGATGCCGATGACCGTCCCGGACCCGTCGCGCAGCACGCGGCCGTAGCCCGTCGGGTCGCTGACCACGCCCGAGAGGATGCTCACCGCCCGCCCGTCGCGCACGTGGTCCTCGAGGAACGCGCGCAGGCTCTCCCCCTCGAGCAGCGGCGTGTCTCCGTACGCCACCAGGACCGTGTCGCCCCGCAGGTCGCGCGGCAGCTCCTCCCAGGCCACCCGGACCGCGTGCCCGGTGCCGTCCTGGGTCTCCTGCACCGCGAGGACCACGTCGGCCCGAAGGTCCTGCAGGTGCGGGACCACCTGCTCGCGCTGGTGGCCCACGACCGCCACCACCTCGCTGGGCGCCACGGCGTCGACCGCCGCCATCACGTGCCCGATCATGCTGCGCCCGGCGATGGGGTGCAGCACCTTCATGGTCTTGGACTTCATCCGCGTGCCGCCACCGGCGGCGAGGACGATGACGGTGGTCTTCGAGGTGCTCACGCTCCCCGGGTAGGAGTCGAACCTACGTCGCTTGTCCTGATTCAAAGTCAGGCGGGCCCTGCCGACAGACCAACCGGGGATAGGTGGCCAACCTTAGTGTTCGGCGGCCGCAGGGAGGCCTCCGCGTCCGGCACCGGATGTTCACCGGATCCCCGTCTGCGGGTTGGTCGACGGGTTTCGCCGGGCACCCGCGCTTGGTAAGACTGCCGCCCATGACGTCTCTCGGGAAGACCGGCGCAGCCATCCTGCTCACCCTGGTCGCCACCATCGCTCCTGTCCTGGTCACCGCTCCGGCGACCGCGGCCTCCGACGAGGACCGTCGCCGCGGCCGCGACGCCGCGCCGCTGGTCATCGGCCACCGCGGCGCCTCGGGCTACCGGCCCGAGCACACCCTGGCGGCCTACCGCACCGCCATCGAGATGGGCGCCGACTACGTCGAGCCCGACCTGGTCCCGACCAGGGACGGCGTGCTGGTCGCGCGGCACGAGAACCTGATCACCGACACCACGGACGTGGCCGACCACCCCGAGTTCGCCGACCGCCGCACCACCAAGACGGTCGACGGCACGGAGCTCACCGGCTGGTTCACCGAGGACTTCACCCTCGCCGAGCTGCGCACCCTGCGGGCCGTGGAGCGGCTGCCCGACGTGCGCCCGCAGAACACCCGCTTCGACGGCCGGTTCCGGGTCCCGACCTTCGACGAGGTGCTCGCACTGGTGAAGCGGGAGAGCGCGCGCACCGGCAGGCGCATCGGGGTCTACCCGGAGACCAAGCACCCGTCGTACTTCCGCTCGATCGGCCTCCCCCTCGAGCGCGCGATGCTGAGGAGCCTGCACCGGCACCGCCTGGACCGCCCCGGGTCGAAGGTCTTCCTGCAGAGCTTCGAGACCTCCAACCTGCGCCGGCTCGACCGGTGGACCCGGCTGCCGATCATCCAGCTCCTCGACTCCTCGGGCGCTCCGTGGGACCTGGAGCAGAAGGGCGACCCGCGCACCTACCGCGACCTCACGCGTCCCGACCAGCTGCGCGAGATCTCGACGTACGCCGACGGCATCGGCCCCAACAAGGACCTGGTCATCCCGCGGGACGAGCGCGGGTACGCCGAGCGGCCGACCCGACTGGTCCGGGACGCCCACCGTGCCGGGCTGGTGGTGCACGTGTTCACGTTGCGCCGGGAGAACCAGTTCATGGCCGTGGACTTCCGCCGCGGCGAGGACCCGAACGCCGTGGGCGACCTGGCCGCCGAGGTGCGGGCGTTCCTCGACGCCGGGGTCGACGGGCTGTTCACCGACAACCCCGACGTCGCCGTGGCGGCGCGCCAGCGCTGGTCCGGGCACCGGGCCGCGTAAGGGCCGCGTGAGGTCCGCGTGAGGTCCGCGTGAGGTCCGCCTGCCGCCCGGGACCCGGCCGCACTGTCTCGATGTCGAGAATCTCGGCGCACTAGAGTCACCGGCATGGAGCGCGACGAGGTCGACGAGCTGGTCGAGGCCTGGCACCGCGAGCGCGCCGACCTCGACCTGGCGCCCGTCGAGGTGTTCAGCCGGATCAGCCGGCTGGCGCGGCTGCTCGACAAGGCCCGCCGCGAGGCGTTCAGCGCGCACCGGGTGGAGAGCTGGGAGTTCGACGTGCTCGCCGCGCTGCGCCGCGCCGGCCGCCCCTACCAGCTCACCCCGGGCGCCCTGGTGCGGCAGACGATGGTCACCAGCGGCACGATGACCAACCGGGTCGACCGGCTCGCCCAGCGGGGCCTGGTCGAGCGCTCGCCGGACCCGCGCGACCGCCGGGGCGTGCTGGTCGGGCTGACCGCGCCCGGCAAGCGCACGGTCGACGGCGCCTTCGAGACCCTGCTCGCGGCGGAGCGGGGGCTGCTGGCCGACCTCTCCGACGGGGACCGGGGGAGCCTGGCGGCGCTGCTCAAGCGGCTGATGCTGCCACTCAGCTGAGCTGCTCGGCCGCCTCGAGCCACTCCGACTCCAGGACGTCCTTCTCCGCGCTGAGACGCTCGAGCTCGGCGGAGAGCGAGGTCAGCCGTTCGTGGTCGCTCAGGCTGCCGGCCAGCTGCTCGTGCAGCTCGGCCTCACGGGCGGTCAGCCGCGCGAGCTGCCGGTCGAGGCGGTCCAGGGTCTTGCGGGCGGCCCGTTCGGCCGCGGATCCCGCCGCCTGGCCGGCCGTCGACGCGGGCTGAGGTGCCGGGGCGGACGCCGAGGAGGGCTGCCCGTCCGGCTGCCCGGCCGGCTGCCCGTCCGGCTGCCCGGCCTGCTGCGGGCGGCCGGGAGCGGGGGGCGCCGTACGCCGGCGCCGGCTCTCGAGGTACTGGTCGACGCCACCGGGAAGCATGGAGAGCTGTCCGTCCCCCATCAGCGCCCAGACCGAGTCGGTGACCCGCTCCAGGAAGTAGCGGTCGTGGGAGACCACCACGAGGGTGCCCGGCCAGGTGTCCAGGAAGTCCTCGACCACGTTGAGCGTGTCGATGTCGAGGTCGTTGGTGGGCTCGTCGAGCAGCAGCACGTTGGGCTCGGAGAGCAGCAGCCGCAGCAGCTGGAAGCGACGCCGCTCCCCACCCGAGAGGTCCCCCAGCCGCGCGGTGAGCTTGTCGCCGGTGAACCCGAACCGCTCCAGCATGGACGTCGCCGAGACGTCCTTGCCGGTCTCCATCCGGGTGACCCGGCGGATGTCCTCGATGCTCGGCAGCACCCGGGCGTCGGGGTCCTCGGCGGGCACGTGCTGGGTGAGGTGCTGCAGCGCGACCGTGCGGCCGCGGCGCACCCGCCCGACGTCGGGCGCGAGCGTGCCGGCGACGAGGTCGAGCACGGAGCTCTTGCCGGCGCCGTTGACCCCGACCAGCCCGACCCGGTCGCCGGGCCCGAGCCGCCAGGTCGCGCCGGAGAGGAGCTCGCGGGTCCCCCGGCGCAGGTCGACGTCCTCCATGTCGACCACGTCCTTGCCGAGGCGCTGGCTGGCGAAGCGCTGCAGCTCCATCCGGTCGCGCGGCGGCGGCTCGTCCTCGATCAGGGCGGTGGCGGCGTCCATGCGGAACTTCGGCTTGGAGGTGCGCGCGGGGGCGCCCCGGCGCAGCCAGGCGAGCTCCTTGCGGGCCAGGTTCTGGCGGCGCGACTCGCTGGCGGCGGCCTGCCGGTGCCGTTCGGCGCGGGCGAGCACGAAGGCGGCGTACCCGCCGTCGTAGGCGTCGACCACCCCGGCACCCTCGGCGCCCGGATGCACCTCCCAGGTCCGCTCGCACACCGCGTCGAGGAACCAGCGGTCGTGGGTGACCACCACGAGGGCGGCCGTACGCCGGGTCAGGTGCTCGGCCAGCCACGCGACCGCCTCGACGTCGAGGTGGTTGGTGGGCTCGTCGAGGATCAGCAGGTCGTCGTCGGCCAGCAGCAGGCGGGCCAGGGAGCACCGGCGGCGCTCGCCACCGGAGAGCCCGTGCACCGGCCGGTCGAGGGCGACACCGGCCAGCAGCACCTCGACCACCTCGCGGGCGCGGGCGTCGGCGGCCCACTCGTGGTCGGCCATGCCGACGAGCACGACCTCGCGCACCGTGTGCGTGTCGTCGAGCAGGTCGCGCTGGTCGAGGTAGCCCACCCGTAGTCCACGGGTGGTCGAGACGCGCCCGGAGTCGGGGGTCTCGCGTCCGGCCATCAGGTTGAGCAGGGTGGTCTTGCCGTCGCCGTTGCGGCCCACGATGCCGATCCGGTCGCCCTCGCCCACACCGAGGCTGACCGCGTCGAGCAGGATCCGCACGCCGTAGGACTTGGTGACCTTCTCCAGGTTGACCAGGTTGGGGGTCGCCACTACACGTACTCCACCACGTGGACGCCGGCCACGGGACCCGTGGCCACGTGCACGACCGGCAGTCCGGCGGCGAGCAGGGCCGCGCGCACCTCCAGCGCGTCGTCCTGGCCGTGCACCAGCCCCAGGACGGTGGGGCCGGACCCGGACACCAGCGCGGCGGCGCACCCGTGCTCGGTTAGCAGCTCGAGGCGGCCGGCGAGCTCGGGGCGCAGGCCGACCGCGGCGGCCTGCAGGTCGTTGCGCAGGGCCGCGCCGAGGGCGGTGACGTCGCCCGCCTCCAGCGCGGCGACCGCCGTGCCCGCCGCCCCACCGGCGGCCGGCCCCGGCGCGGCGTCCGCGGCCCGCAGCCGGTCCAGCTCCGCGTAGACGGCCGGGGTCGAGAGCCCCTCGGTGCTGGGCACCACCAGCCACCACCAGGAGCCGCGGTCGTCCAGCGGCTCGACCAGCTCACCGCGACCGGTGCCGTGCGCGCTGCCGCCGACGAGGGCGAAGGGCACGTCGCTGCCCAGCCCGGCGGCGAGCGCGAGCAGCTCCTCGTCGCTGGTGCCCAGGTCCCAGAGCCGGTCCAGCGCGACCAGGGTCGCGGCCGCGTCGGCGCTGCCGCCCGCGAGCCCGCCGGCGACCGGGATGCCCTTGCTGACCTCGACGTGCGCGGCCAGGTCGAGCCCGTGCGCGTCGAGCAGTGCCCGCCCCGCACGGAGGGCCAGGTTGGTGTCGTCGAGGGGCACCGCGGAGACGTCCACCCCGCCGAGCGCCTGCACGCCGACGCTCCACCCGGTCGCCTCGGTGACGCGGACGTCGTCGTAGAGGCTGATCGCCTGGTAGACGGTGTCCAGCGCGTGGTACCCGTCCTCCCGGGCCGGTCCCACGAGCAGGGACAGGTTGACCTTGGCCGGCGCGCGCACGGTGACGCTCATCCGAGGGCCTCCGCGATCCTGACGAAGTCGGCCAGCCCGAGCTGCTCGCCCCGGGTCATCGGATCCACCCCGGCGGCGCGCAGCGCCCCCTCGGCTGCCTCCGCCGAGCCGGCGAGGTCGCGCAGGGCGGGTCGCAGGGCCTTGCGGCGGTGCGCAAAGGCGGCGTCCACGACGGCGAACACCTGCTGGCGGGTGACCGCGGTGCTGGGTGGCTCCCGACGGGTCCAGGCCACCAGTCCGGAGTCGACGTTGGGGGCCGGCCAGAACACGTGGCGCCCGACCGATCCGGCGCGGCGTACGTCGGCGTACCACGCGGCCTTGACCGACGGGATGCCGTAGACCTTCGAGCCCGGCGGGGCGACGAGCCGGTCGGCCACCTCGGACTGGACCATCACCAGGCCGCGCTCGAGGGAGGGCAGCAGCGCGAGCAGGTGCAGCAGCACGGGCACCGAGACGTTGTAGGGCAGGTTCGCCACCAGTGCGGTCGGGGCCGGGCCGGGGACGGAGGTCACCCGCAGCGCGTCGGCGTGCACCACCTCGACGCGGTCCGCCTGGTCGGGCGCGCGATCGGCGATGGTCGCGGGCAGGGCCCCGGCGAGCACCGCGTCGACCTCGAGGGCCACCACTCGGGCGGCGACCGCGAGCAGGGCCAACGTGAGCGACCCGAGGCCCGGGCCGACCTCGAGCACCACGTCGTCGGGGCCGATGCCCGAGTCGCGCACGATGCGCCGCACGGTGTTGGCGTCGATCACGAAGTTCTGCCCGCGCTGCTTGGTCGGGCGCAGGTCGAGGGCCGCCGCGAGCGAACGCACCTCCGCCGGCCCGAGCAGTGCCGGGCCGGCGGAGGTGTGGTCGTTCACATGGTGGAGCGTAGTCAGCGGGTCAGCCGAACCGCGCACCGCAGTGCGGCCAGGCGCCGTACCCGCCGCGGGCGTCGCGGACGCGCTCGGCCACGGCGATCTGCTGCTCGCGGCTGTTCTGGTGGGGCATGCCGGTGCCGCCGTAGGCCTGCCAGGTGCTCAGGTTGAACTGCAACCCGCCGTAGTAGCCGTTGCCGGTGTTGATGCTCCAGTTGCCGCCGGACTCGCAGTTCGCGATCGCGTCCCACACCCCCGTGCTCACGGTCTTGGTGCCGACCTTGACCACGGTGGCGACGGGCTGGCGCACCACGGAGGACTTCACGACCTCGCGCTTGACCATCTCGCCGTTGCGGAAGTGCAGCTTGTAGGTGACGTCGCGGACGCCGTCGGTGCCCTCACGGACGGTGGCGGTCTCGCCGGCCATCATCGAGCCGTCCTTCTGCTCGGTGACCGGGGCCGGGATCGACTCGCTCGGGACACGCTTGGTCTTCACGCCGAGCTTGGTGACCACGATCCGGGTGCGGTCGGTCAGCTCGCTGCTGCGCGAGGGGCGCACCTTGTCGTTGCGGTCGACGCCGGCGTCGACCTTCTTCAGCAGCTCGCCGACGGTGGCGGCGGGCACGGTGTGCTGCTCGGCCTCGGCGTCGGCGACCTTGAGCGTGACCGACTTCGCCGTGGTCACCTCGAGCTCCATGCCGGAGCGGTCGATGCCGGCGCTGCGGCTCACGGAGAGCTCGGCGTCGCTCATCCGCATCCCGAGCTGGCTCAGGGCGGCGTGCACGGTGGTGGCCGTGGTCCACACCTTCTGCTCCTCGCCGTCGATGGTGAGCGCGAGCGGGCGGGCCAGGCGGACCGCGATGCGGGACCCGTCCTCGACCCTGGTGTCGACCGAGGGCACGACGGAGTCGCGCGAGGTGGGCTCGATGCCCTGGCTGGCGAGGACCTCGCCGACGTCGTCACCGAAGGTGCGGACCTCGGTGGGCTTGCCGTCGACGGAGACGGTGACGACCCGGCTGAACGCGGCGTAACCGGCAGCGGTGCCGCCCAGGGCGGCGACGACGGCGACGACGAGGCCGCCGAGGAGGAACTTGTTGGAGGTGAGCCGAGACAGTCTGGGGTGCGTGGAAAAGGCGCGCACGATGCTCCGATGGTCGCGTGTTCCGGGCCGCGGGTGGGTGCACGGGCCGCGGTGCGAACTCAGTACGTCGCGGTGCGGCTCAGGGAAGGTGGTGCACTCCGGGATGAGAGTTCCCGCTCCCGGCCAACAGCGTCCGAACCTAGGCGAGCCCTCCTGTGGATCGCAAACCGAGCGGCACGTCCCAGCGTGTCGTTGTGGCCGGAATCACGCCGTCGCGCCTCCCCAGGTGCCTCCGAAGGCCGTGTCGGTGTTGACATCGACCGCCCGGCACAGCTCGGTCAGGTCGACCTCGAGGGTGGCGGCCATGGCGCGCAGGGTGACCGGGACCAGGTAGGAGGCGTTGACCCGTCCCCGGTGCGGCATCGGGGTGAGGTACGGCGCGTCGGTCTCCACCAGGATCCGGTCGAGCGGTGTCGCCCGCAGCGCGTCGCGCAGCGACGCCGCGTTCTTGAACGTCACCGTCCCGGCGAAGGACAGGTGCGCGCCCCGCTCCACGCAGGCCCGGGCGAAGGCGTCGTCGCCGGAGAAGCAGTGCATCACCCACCGCGGAGGGGCGCCGACATCGTCCAGGACGCGCAGCACGTCCTCGTGCGCGTCGCGGTCGTGGATGACCAGCGTCTTGTCGAGCCGCTTGGCCAGGTCGACGTGGGCCCGGAACGAGGCCTCCTGGGCGTCCCGGCCCTCGGCGCCGGTGCGGTAGTGGTCGAGGCCGGTCTCGCCCACCGCCCGCACCCGGTCGCTGCTCCCGGCCAGCCGCTCGATCTCGGCGAGCGCCTCGTCCAGCAGACCGGCCTCCGCGAGCCGGGGGGCCTCGTTGGGGTGCAGCGCCACTCCGGCCACCACGCCGGGGTGCGCCTCGGCGGTCGCCACCGCCCAGCGGGCTCCGTCGAGGTCGCACCCGATCTGCACGACCCGCTCCACGCCGACCCGCGCGGCCAGCGCCAGGGCCTCGGTCACCGGCAGCGCGGGTTCGTCGCCGCCGCGGGCGATGTCGAGGTGGCAGTGGTTGTCCACGACCGGGTGCGGCAGCGGCTCGGGCAGGTCCGGCCGGCTCATCGCACGTGCACCGCGTCGTAGACCAGGCGCTTGGGGATCCCGGCGTCCCGGGCGACCAGGCCGATGGCCTGCTTGCGCGGGGTGCCGCGCGCCTCCTCGGCGGCGACCATCGAGGCGAGCACGTGGGCGTCGGTCACCGGCTCGGGCTCCGGGGCGCCGTCGACGACGATGGTCACCTCACCGCGGACGCCTCCGCCGGCCCAGGCCACGAGCTCGGTCAGCGTGCCGCGGCGTACCTCCTCGTGGGTCTTGGTCAGCTCGCGGCACACGGCGGCGCGGCGCTCGGGGCCCAGCGCCTCGGCCATCGCGGCCAGGGTGGCCGCGGTGCGGTGCGGGGCCTCGAAGTACACCAGCGTCCGCTCGTCCTCCCGGACCTCGCCGAGCCGGCGGGCCCGCTCCCCCGGCTTGCGCGGCAGGAAGCCCTCGAAGCAGAACCGGTCCACCGGGAGGCCCGAGACGGCGAGCGCGGTCAGCACTGCCGACGGGCCGGGCACGCTGGTCACGGTCACGTCGTGCTCGACCGCGGCCGTGACCAGCCGGAAGCCCGGGTCGGAGACGCTGGGCATGCCGGCGTCGGTGACCAGGACGACCCGGTCCCCGGACAGCAGCGCCGCCAGCAGCGACTCGGTACGCACGTGCTCGTTGCCCTCGAAGTAGGACACGACGCGACCAGGGATCTCGATGCCGAGGTCGGCCGCGAGCCGCCGCAGCCGGCGGGTGTCCTCCGCGGCGACCACGTCGGCCGCGGCCAGCTCGGTCGCCAGGCGCGGAGGCGCGTCGTCGACCCGGCCGATCGGCGTGGCGGCGAGCACGAGCGTGCCGGGCGAGGGGACGGTCATGGCTCCGATGATGGCAGGCCCTCGCCCGCCCTCTCGAGGTCCCGGTCCTCGGCACCCGTCCGTCAGCACGCTGCTGAGTGGACGCGGCGTTGGGGGCGGGGGCACGCTCGCTCGACTGGCACTGGCCAGCGGTCGTGCGCGGTGATATACCATATTTCATGAATCCCGCGCCCGCATCCGGTCAGGTGGACGCACGGACGCGAGCCGCCTGGGCGCGTCACCTGGGTCGGTCACCGGACGAGCTGGACGCTGCCGAGGTGCGTGCCTCATTGGCCTCGGTGACGATCCCGGAGGCGTTGGCCCGGGCCGCTCGCACCCGCCCGACGGCCGGCCTGCGTGTGGACGGGCGCCCGGTCTCGTACGCCGAGCTGGCCGACGAGGTCGCCCGGGGCGCGACCGCGCTCGTCGAGCACGGTCTCGTCCGCGGTGACCGGGTGGTGCTCTGCGCCGCAGGATCACTCGACCTCGTGCGCGCCTATCTCTCGGTGTTGCGAGCAGGTGGCGTCGCCGTCCTGGCCAACCCCGCCTACACACCCCACGAGCTGGACGGGTTGGTGCAGAAGGCAGGGGCCCGCCTGCTCCTCCACGACCGAGAGCGTGACCAGCTGCCGGCAGTCGAAGCGACCCTCGACCTGGCCTCGTGGATCGCGCACACCCGAGGGAAGCCTCCGTGCACGGACCCCGGGCCGGGTCTGCACGACCTCGCTCTGCTGGCGTTCACCTCCGGCACCACCGGCGCACCCAAGGGCGTCCCCCTGACACACGCGCACCTGACCACCTCCATCGCGGGCGCGATGAGCGCCTGGCGCTGGGAGCCCGCCGATGTGCTCGTCCACTGTCTCCCGCTCTTCCACCAGCACGGCCTCAGCGGCGTACACGCCTCGCTGTTGGCGGGCTCCGAGGCGCACGTGCTGACGCGCTACGACGGGGAGGAGCTGCTCGCCACCGTCGAGCGTGCTCAGGCGACCGTCATGTTCGGTGTGCCGGCTGTCTACCGCCGGCTCCTCGAGCTCGACCGGACGCGGCTGGTGCCGCTTCGCAGGCTGCGCCTGATGACCTCCGGGTCCGGACCGCTGCCCCGCGCGGTGGCCGAGGCCGTCGCTGTGGCAACCGGCCACCGCCTGCTCGAGCGGTACGGCCTGACCGAGACCGGCCTCAACCTCTCGAACCCCTACGACGGACCCCGGACCTTCGGCACCGTCGGTGACCCGCTCCCCGGGGTGGAGGCTCGGATCAGCGACGCCGACGGCGCCGAGGTCACGGACGGTGCTGACGGGGAGATCTGCGTGCGCGGGCCCCAGGTGTTCCAGGGGTACCTCGACGATCCCGACGCCACCGCGGCCGCGTTCTGGCCCGGGGGATGGTTCCGCACCGGAGACGTCGGCCATCGCGACGGCGACGGACGCTTCGTCATCACCGGTCGGCTCAAGGATCTCGTCATCACCGGCGGGATGAACGTCTCGCCCCAGGAGGTGGAGGGCGTGGTCGAGGCTCTCGACTGGGTGCACGAGGCAGCGGTCGCCGGGCTCCCGAGCGAGGAGTGGGGTGAGGAGGTGGCCGTGTGGGTGGTCCCACGCCCGGACCTGGAGGCTCGACCCACCGAGGTGCTCGAGCACTGCCGGCAGCGGTTGGCGGGCTACAAGCGCCCCAAGCGGGTCTTCGTCGTGGCCACCCTCCCCCGCAACGCGATGGGGAAGATCGTGCGCTCCGCGCTGGCAGCACCCGGAGCGGGAACCTCCGCCGAGGACGAACGGTCCGACCAGCGATGACCCGCCCGAGCGAGCAGGACGTCGAACGGCGTACTCGCGAGGTGTTCGGCGCCGCGGTCGCCACCTCCCTGACCATCGCGCGCGAGACCGGGGCACCGGGCGACGGGACCTCGACGTGGCCGCCGGTCCGACCGGCGAACCACGGTTTCGAGTGGCGGCACGGACCTCGCCCCGCAGCGACGGGTGCAGCAGTCGACGCGGGCTGGCTCGTGGCAGTGGCGCCGCCTCCGTCGGACTCTGTGCAGACCGCAGCCGCGGGTCGCCTGGCCGGGATGCGCGTGGCGGTGAAGGACGTCATCGACGTGGCGGGCCTGCCCACCCGCAACGGCACCCCGGGCGCGACGTGGCGGGACCCCACGAGCTCCGCGGCGGTCTGGCAGGCGCTGGCCGACGAAGGGGCCGCCTGTGTCGGGAAGTCCGCCACCCACGAGCTCGCCTGGGGCGTGACCACGGACTCGGTGCCCCATCCGAGCGATCCGTCACGGATGCCCGGCGGGTCCTCCGCCGGCTCGGCGGCCTGTGTCGCGGCCGGTGTCGCTGACGCGGCCCTCGGCACGGACACCGGTGGCTCGATCCGGATCCCGGCGGCGCTGTGCGGGGTCGTCGGGCTGCGCCCGACGGTCGGCAGCGTCCCGAGCAGCGGCGTCAGCCCGCTCGCTCCCACCCAGGACGTCACCGGACCGCTCGCCCACGACGTGAGCACGTGTGCCGCCGTGGCCGAGGTCCTGCTGGGTCGTCCGCTGGGACGCAACGACGAGGTGCGACGGATCGGGGTGCCGAGCACGGTCGGCGCCGTGGACGAGGCCACCGACCACGCCTGGGCGACGACCCTGCACGACCTCCGGCGGGCGGGCGTCGAGGTCGTCCCGGTCGGCGCTGTTCCGCTCCGGCTCGCCGGCGCGGTGTCACTGCTCACCATGCTCCGGGAGTCCGCACAGGCCTACGCGGCCATGGCCGACTGCGACCCCGGTGGTCTGGGTGCGGAGGTCAGAACCCTGGTGAGGTTGGGTCGGGACCTCCGCGACGCCGACATCGCTGCGCTCGACTCCGCGCGTCGGGCCTTGCGCACGGCGACCGCGACGTTGTTCGACGATCACGGCATCGACGTCGTGCTCACTCCGACCACCGCGTGCGTCGCCCCGCCACGGGGGGCCGCCACCGTGGAGCTGCACGGACGTCCTGTCCCGACCGCTGCAGCACTCACCCGATTCGTCGCCTGGCCCTCGGCGGCCGGCCTGCCGGCGCTCAGCGTCCCCGCCCGCCCGGTCGGTCCCCTGCCGGTGGGGATCCAGGTGCTGGGCGCCCCCGGGGACGAGGCCACCTGCGTCGCGGTCGCGTCACTCCTCGAGGGTCTCGCGCGCTCTCGAGGAGCGGAGGCTCCGTTGCTGTGACCTACGCTACATGGTATACAACACACCACATATCATCTGCGGTGAGGTTCTCGATGACGCGGCGTCGATCCGGACGGACAGTCGTCGTGGCGACCACGAGCAGCGACGACCCGGTCTCACCGCGGCGGCCGCCATCGATCCCGGACGGCGTCGCGATCGACCACCCCTCCGTGCCCCGGAGCTGTCCGATCTCGGACTCCGGGTCGATCCCCACACCTGTGAAGGAGACCCGATGACCAAGTCGATGAAGTGGTGGCTGCTCCCGGTCGCACTCCTGGTCGTGCTGTCGTACGTGCTGCCCTACACCGTCTTCCGGGACGTCGACCGCTGGTACGGCAGCTTCCTGTTCTGGTCACTGGCCACGGCTGCCGTCATCGCGATCAACGCGCTGATCAGCTCGAAGTGGAGGGACTGAACCGTGGACACGACCTGGATCTGGATCGGTTTCGCGATCTACGTCGTCTTCGCCTCGGTCACCGCGTTCCTCTCGCGGGCCGGCCGATCCGAGACGATGTCCCACTACTTCCTGGGCAACCGGCAGATGGGCGGGTTCGTCTCGGCCCTGAGCTACAGCGCGACGACGTACAGCGCCTTCATGCTCATCGGCCTGGCCGGGCTCACCTACTCCGGCGGTGTCGGCGCGCTCGGCTTCGAGCTCATCTACCTCTCGGGCGTCACCCTGGTCCTCATCTTCGGCCCCCGGTTCTGGCTCGTGGGCCAGAAGTACGGCTACGTCACGCCGTCGGAGATGCTCGGTCACCGCTACGACAACCGATCGGTCGCCGTGGCCTCAGCCGTGGCGAGCTGTGTCTTCCTCATCCCCTACTCGGCCGTCCAGCTCGCAGGGGTCGGCTACCTGGTCAGCGGCATGACCGACAACGCGATCAGCTTCACCACCGGCACCGTGCTGGCGACGGTCCTGGCCATCTTCTTCGCGGTGGTGGCCGGGCTTCGGTCCGTGGCCTGGACGGACTCACTCCAGGCGGTGGTGATGATCATCAGCGCCACCCTCGTCGTCATCTTCGTGGTCTACGCCCTGGGCGGCTTCAGTGACTTCTTCGGGGCGCTGAGCCGAGAGCATCCCGGTGCTCTCAGCGTGCCCGGAACGGGCTTCTTCTCGTTCAGCACGTTCCTCGGTCTGACCATCCCCTGGGTGTTCTTCTCGATCTCCAACCCCCAGGTGAGCCAGCGACTGTTCACGCCGGGTTCGATGCGTGACCTGCGCCGGATGCTGATCGGGTTTCTCGTCTTCGGGTTCGTCTACACGCTCGTGGCCGTGGTCTGGGGCTTCGCAGCACTGCAGGAGTTCCCCGACCTCGCCACGGGAGACCTCGCCACTCCGAGCCTCCTGGCTTCGGACCTGGTCCCCACCGCCCTCGGCGTCATCGTCATGATCGGCATCATCGCGGCGGCGGTCTCCACGATCGACTCGATCATGTTGACCCTGTCCTCGATGCTCGTCCGCGACGTGTACACCGTGGCCAAGCCGGGCAGCGACGAGAAGCACCAGCTGATGGTCGGCAAGCTCGTGCTTCCGGTCATCGCGGTCATGGCCTTCCTGTTCGCGCAGCTCAAGCTCGACCTCATCGCCGTGCTGTCGGTGTCGGCCTCGGCCGGGCTCCTGGTCATGGTGCCGCCGATCGTCGGCGCCTTCTTCTGGCGTCGGGGCACCGCGCAGGGTGCGCTCTCGGCGATCATCGTGGCAGGGACCGTGGTCTTCGTCCTGGAGTTCACCCAGACCAAGCTGGCCGGTCAGGGCAGCGGCATCTGGGGACTGCTGATCTCGGTCACGCTCTTCATCGCAGTCAGCCTCGCAACCCGGGCGCCGGAGGAACGTGCGACCGAGTTCCTGGCACACACCAAGCGCAAGCTGGACGAGCACCGAGCGATCTGATCAGCTCGAGCATCCCGACCCCCACCGTGCCTCGGCAAGACCTCGTGGCGCAGAGGAGGAGTCACCCAGGAGTGATCTCGTCCTCGAGGTGCTCGGTGGCCAGGATGTGCTTCCGGGTGATGTCGGCCGCCAGCTCGGCATCGCGGGCCGCCAGCGCGTCGATCAGCTCTTCGTGCTGGGCGGCCGACTCGGTGCGTGGTCGGGTGACCTTCGGGCCCTCCGGCATCGCCTGCCACAGCAGGCGCATCATCGAGAGCAGCATCGGCGAGGCGGCCGCCTCGTAGATCGCGAAGTGGAACTCCCGGTTGAGAGCCCCGTAGCGCTCGTGGTCGTCGAGGCTGGCCCGCATCGCCTCGTTGAGCCGACGCAGACCCGCCAGCTGCTCCTCGGTCACCGCTCCGGCTGCCAGGCGGGCGCCCAGCGGCTCGAGAGCAGCACGCAACAGCGAGTTGTCCTGCACGATCCCGTTGCGCGAGGCGGCCACGGTCGCACCGCGGTGCGGGTCGTTGATGACGAGGCCTTCGGACTCGAGCCGGCGCAGCGCTTCGCGGACCGGGGTCTGACTCACGCCGAAGCGGGCAGCGAGCTCGCGTTGGCGCAGAGGCTCTGAGGCGCCCAGCTCGCCGCTGATGATCAGCTCGCGCAGCATGGCGCACACGATGTCGCTCTTGGACGAGTACATCATCGCGGGGACGCCGGATGCGGGAATCGACACCTCGAGCCTCTCTTTCGCCGTCATTCCATGGTAGGTGAAGCGGTCGTGCCGGCCGGATCAGCCGGGGTCGCGTCCTCAGTCGCGGTACGGCGCGCAAGCAGGTCGAGCACGATCCCGGGTGCGAGCGGCAGCTGGGACACCGAGGGTGTCCCCACGGCGTCGCTGACGGCGCTCGCGATCGCAGCTCCGGCTCCGGTCAGACCACCCTCACCGGCCCCTCGGACGCCCAGCTCGTTGGTGGTCGCCGGCACGTCCTCGCTCACGATCAGCTCGAGGTCGGGCAGTTCGCTGGCGGTCGGCACCAGGTAGTCCATGAAGGTCGTGGCCTGGGGCTGCCCGGCCTCGTCGTACGCGAACTGTTCCAGCAGCGCGCCGCCCACTCCCTGCGCCACCCCACCGGCCAGCTGGCCTTCGACCAGCTGAGGGTTGATGGCGCGGCCCACCTCGTAGGCCACGAGGTAGCCGAGGACCTGAACGCCTCCTGTCCCCGGGTCGACCTCGACCAGGCAGGCGTGGGTGCCGTAGGGATACGTCATGTGGTCGACGCTGAAGCGGTGGCGGGCCCACAGGCCCGCGGGCTCCTCGGCCCCCAGCACCGGGCTGCCCGGCTGGGCGGCCAGCCAGACCTCGGAGAGCGTGACCGAGCGCTGCGGGACACCGCGGACCCGCACGGTTCCCTCGACGAGCTCGAGGTCGACCGCGTCCACCTCCAGGGCGCGGGAGACCAGCTCGCGCACGCGGGCGGCCACGTCGCGGCCCGCACCGCGTACGGCGTTCCCGGCCACGACCGTGGAGCGGCTGGCCCACGAGCCGGTGCCGTACGGCTGGAGCTGGGTGTCACCGCTGATCACCTCGACCAGGTGCATGCCGACCCCCAGCTCGTCGGCGACGATCTGGGCGAGCACCGTCTCGATGCCCTGCCCCAGGGAGGTCCCGCCGCTGTGGACGCGCACGCGTCCCGACCGGGTGACCTCGACGTCGGCGGTGTCGTGGGGACCCAGGCCGCTCTTCTCCAGGAAGTTGGCCACTCCGAGGCCGAGCAACCGGCCTTCCGCGCGACCCTGCCGGACCTGATCGGGCCAGCCCAGCTCGGTCACGCGGGTGAGGGCCCGGTCCATCAGACCCCCGTAGTCACCGGAGTCGAGCACCATGTCGGTGCCCAACGTGCTCAGCGCGCGGTCGTGCGGCAGCTCCTGACTCGTCAGCAGGTTGCGCCGTCGCAGCTCGACGCGAGACAGACCGACACGGACGGCCGCGAGGTCGAGCAGCTGCTCGCGGACGGTCGTGCCCTCGAACCGGCCCGGAGCGCGGTAGGTCCCGCAGGGCGTCTTGTTGGTCAACGCCACCCGTACCCGACCGGAGTAGGCGGGGACCCGGTACGGGCCCGGCAGCATCGCCAGAGTCAGCTCGGGGACGATGACGCCGTGAGTGCGGATGTAGCCGCCGTTGTCGTGCCAGACGTCGTCCCGCAGCCCCAGGATGGTGCCGTCCGCGTCGAGCGCCATCTCGATCCGGTGCTCCTGCTCGCGGGAGTGGTTCACTGCCACGAGGTGCTCGGCCCGATCCTCGGTCCACGTCATCGACTTGCCGTGCCGTCGTGCCAACCACGGCACCAGGAAGTCCTCCGGGTAGAACTCACCACGCACACCGAACCCGCCGCCTGCGTCCACGTGGTGCATCCGGATGTCGTAGCTGTCCATGTCCAGCAGGTCGGCCAGGACCTGCCGGTTGAAGACCGGCACCTTGGTCGACCCGAAGATGTCCAGCCGTCCCTCGCCATCGACGTCGACCACCAGCGTCCGCGGCTCCATGGGCACCGCGGTGTGCCGACCCACGTGGAACTGCAGGTCGACGACGTGCGCGGCACGCTCGAAGGCTGCTTCCACGTCGCCGTACCCCAAGGTGAAGTCGGCGGCGACGTGCGACTCGTCGGCATCGGGCGCGTGCAGCAGCACCTCGTCGGGCTCGATGTCGACCTCGACCAGCTCGGCACCGTCCTCGGCGGCATAGGCGTCCTCGGCCACGACGACAGCGACGGGCTCACCGACGTAGCGCACGTGCGTTCGTGCCAGCACGGGTTGCAGGTGCTGGTCGAGGTCGATGCCCTGGACCGACAGCCGCACCGGGATCCGCAGGTCCCCGGGCAGCTCTGCGGCGGTGAGGACGTCCACGACGCCGGGTGACTCCCTCGCCGCGTCGGTGGAGATCCCGGTGATCCGTCCGGCGGCCACGGAGGACCGGACGACCCGCACGTACAGGCTGCGTGGGCGCTGCACGTCGGCACCGAACCGGCCCCGCCCGGACAGCAGACGTCGGTCCTCCAGGCGCAGCACCCGCTGGCCGACGAGCTCAGCCATGCGGCTCGCCGCGTCGCGACCGGGCGACCTCGCACACGGCGTCGACGATGCCCTGATAGCCCGTGCAGCGGCACAGGTTCGCGGAGACGACCTCGCGGACCTCGTCGCGATCACCCTCCGGCTCGGTCGAGAGGTAGGCCTCCGCCAACATGAGGAAACCGGGGGTGCAGAAGCCGCACTGCAGGCCGTGGTGCCGCGAGAACGCCTGCTGCAGGTCGTTGAGCTCGCCGTCGTCGGCCAGCCCCTCGACCGTGTTGATCTCCTGCCCGTCCGCCTGCACCCCGAACACGAGGCAGGCGCGCACCGGCTCCCCGTCGAGCAGCACGGTGCACGCGCCACAGATGCCGTGCTCGCAGCCCAGATGGGTCCCGGTGAGCCCCAGGTCGGTGCGCAGCACGTCGGCCAGGGTGCGTCGGGACTCCACGAGCACCTCGTGCTCCTCCCCGTTGACTCGCAGGGTCACCAAGTGCTGGTCCTTCATGTCGCCTCCTGGTCGGTGGGGGCCGGCGCGAGCGCGTCGACGAGCTGGGCAGGGGTGACCGGTGTGTGCTGGAACCGGGTCGGCAGGTGGCGCAACGCGTCGTTGATGGCCGAGAGGACCGTGGCCGGGGCACCGATGGTGCCGCCCTCGCCCATGCCCTTGGCTCCGGTCTCCGTCTGGTCGCTGCGCGTCTCGAGATGGTGCACGGCGATCGGCGGTATCTCGGCCGCCGTCGGCACCAGGTAGTCCATGAAGGTGCCCGCCAGCGGTTGCCCCTCCGGTGAGTACGCCAGCTCCTCCAGCAGCGCCGACGCGATGCCCTGGGTGACCCCGCCGCGCACCTGCCCGTCGACGATCATCGGATTGACGATGACCCCGCAGTCCTCGACCACGATGTAGTCGACGACCTCGACTCCTCCGGTGCCCGGGTCGATCTCGATCAACGCCGCGTGGCAGGCGTTGGAGAACATGCCCGGCGGGTCGGTCATCCCGCGCGCCTCGAGCAACCGGTCACCGGTGTCGGTGAGCAGGTGGGAGCGGAAGTGCGCGGTCGCGGCGATCTCGTCGATCGGCAGCCCGATGTCGTCGATGCCCCGCACCGTGGCGCGGCCCTCCGCGAGCACGATGTCGGTGGCGTTGGCCTCCAGCAGCTCGGCGGTGATCTCGCGGATCTGGTCAGCCAGCCGTCCCGCGGCCACGGACGCCGAGCCGCCCCCGACGACCAGGGAGCGGCTGCCGAAGGTTCCCCACCCGAAGCTGACCACCTCGGTGTCGCCCTGGCGCAGCTTCACCCGGTCGGGGTGGATCCCGAGCCGGTCGGCGACGATCTGGGCGAACGTCGTCTCATGACCCTGCCCGTGACCGCAGGTCCCGCTGGTGACGACCACGTCTCCCGATGCGTCCATGCGGACGTGGGCCACGTCGAAACCGGGGGTCATCTGCATCTTGCGCTGGCTCATCGTGGCGGTGCCGTAGGCCGTGCGCTCGGAGAAGTTGGCGATACCGATGCCGACCAGACGTTCGTCACGCTTCCCGTCGCGACGGTCCCACCACCCCGCCGTCCGGGTCTCGGCCAGACACCTCTCCAAAGACTCGAGGTAGGAGCCGGGGTCATAGGTGATGCCGTTGGGCCCCGTGTAGGGGAAGTCCTCGGGAGCGATGGTGTTGCGTCGCCGGATCTCGACGCGGTCGATGCCGAGCCGGTCGGCGGCCCGGTCCATCAGTCCCTCCATCACCATCACGATCTGGGGTCGGGACACGCCGCGGTAGGGCGCCGTCGGCGGCTTGTTGGTGGCATAACCGCGAGCCCGGGCGGCGTACCGGGGGACCTTGTACACACCGGGCAGCTCGGTGGCCGCCATGAGCGGCTCGACCCCGCAGGAGAAGGGGTACGCGGAGTACGCACCGATGTTGCAGCGGATGTCGGCGTCCAGGCCGACCAACCGGCCCTCTGCGTCGAACCCGGCCCGGACGAGGTACTCCTGCTCCCGTCCGTGGAAGGAGGCGATGAGGTTCTCCTGCCGGTCCTCCGACCATCGCACGGAGCGCTTGAGCCGTTTCGCGACCGCAGCGACGACGACCTCCTCCCGGCCGACCACGCACTTCAGGCCGAAGCCGCCACCCACGTCGGGTGCGACGACCCGGACCCCGCGCTCGGGCAGACCCAACGACTGGGCGACGCCCGTGCGTACCTGGTGCGGCACCTGGGTGGACACGGTGAGCACGAGCTGCTCGTCCCGATCCACCCACTCGGCCAGGCAGGTGCGCGGTTCCATCGGGGCCGCGTGGACCCGGCCGCTGCGGAAGGTCTCCTCCAGCACGAGGTGCGCGTCGGTGAGCACGTCCTCGAGCAGGTCGTCGGTGAACATGTGCAGGTCGACGAGCACACCCTCGGGGGCTTCCTCGTGCAACGGTGCCGATCCCGGGACGTCGGCGATCGTCAGGACGGCCGGCGTCTCCTCGATGTCGACCACGACGTCCTCGGCCGCGTCCTCCGCGAGGTAGCGGTCACGAGCGAGGACCGCGGCAACCGGCTCGCCGGCGTAGCGCACCCGGTCGTGGGCCAGCAACGGCATCGCGGTCGCGACGAACTCCTCCCGCTCCAGGGCTGCGGTGAGACTGGGGTGGCCCAGATCGGCGGCGGTCACGACCTCCAGCACACCGTCCCGGGCGAGCGCCGTGCTGGCGTCGATGCCCCGGACCCGACCCGAGGCGACCTGGCTGCGCACGAAGGCGACGTGGAAGGCATGGGGGTCGGCGATGTCATCGGTGAAGCGACCGGCGCCGCGCAGCATCCGGGGGTCCTCCCGGCGGGGGAGCCGGTTGCCCACCCATCGCGTCGCTCCCTCGCTCTGCTCCGTCACCTCGCGGGCCCCTCCACGAGGGCTTCCGTGATCGCGCGTCGGGTCAGGTTCTCCACGAGGTGGCGTCGGTAGGCCGCGTCGCCGTTGAGATCGCTGGGTGGGTCCAGGTCGGCAGCCGCGGCACGACCGATCTCCGTGCCGTCGACGTCGTCGACGGTGCGGCCCTCCAGCAGCTCCTCGGCCTCGCCTGCACGGACCGGGGTCGGGGCGACACCCCCGAGCACGATGCCCACGTCCCGGAAGCGTCCGTCGACCAGGTCGAAGGCGATGCCGACAGCGGCGATCGCGAAGTCCCCACGTCGGCGGGCGTACTCAGTCAGGGCACCGTGACTGCGGGGCCGACGAAAGCGGGTCTCGACGACCATCTCGTCCGCCTCCGCAGCGGTGGTGAGAAACCCGCCGAACCACTCCTCGGCCGGGACCTCGCGTCGACCGGCCGGACCCTCGAGCACGATGTGTGCGTCGAAGAGGCGGGCGAGCAGGCACCACTCAGCCGTGGGGTCTGAGTGCGCCATGCTGCCCCCGACGGTCCCCCGAGCCCGGATGGGGTAGTGACCGATCCACCGTGCCGCTCGCGGGAGCAGGCCGAACCCGTCGAGCACGTCCGGACCCCGGGCGAGCTCCACGGCGCGGTGCCGGACCAGGGCTCCGACGTGCAGCTCGTCGCCCTCGCGCGAGATGTGGTCCAGTCCCGGGATCCGGTTGACGTCGACCAGGGCGCTGGGACGCGCCAGCCGGAAGTTCATCATCGGGGCGAGCGACTGCCCGCCGGCGAGGATCTTGGCGTCCTCGCCGAGCTCGCCGAGGAGCTCCACCGTCTCGCCGACGGTGTAGGCACGGTGGTACTCGAACGTTGCCGGTTTCATCGACCAGCCCCCTCTCGCTCCGTGGTATACCATATCTCATGCATGTTGGTCACCACCCGGCCCCGGCCGTTCGGAGGAGGCACCCGTGAGCGGGTTGTCGATCGAGGTCCACCGCCCGACGGACGGGGCACCGGTGCGGCTGGTGCGGCTCGACCGCGGCGACCGGCGCAACGCCCTCGACCTGGCCACGGTGGAGGCACTGCTCGAGGCGCTCCGCGCCGAGCCGGACCAGACGGTGGTGCTGGGCAGCACCACTCCCGGGACCTTCTGTGCCGGGGCGGACCTCGCCGTGGCGGACACCGAGCGCACCCAGCTCAGCGACAGGCTCTACGAGTGCTACGACGCCATCCTGCGCCGGCCCGGGCTGGTGCTGGCAACCGTCGACGGTGCCGCCGTGGGCGGTGGCGCCCAGCTCGCGGCGGCCGCCGACCTCCGCGTGGCCGGCCCCGCGGCACGCTGGCGGTGGGTCGGACCCGGCCACGGACTGGCTGTGGGCGCCTGGATCCTCCCCGACCTGCTCGGGCGCTCCCGAGCGCTCGACCTCGCGCTGACGGGCCGGTGGCTCGAGCTCGAGGAGGCGCAGGAGGCCGGGTTCACCCACCGGGTCGCTGACGACGCGTGGGGTCTGACGATGTCACTCCTCGAGGATCTCGGCACCGCCGAGCCGGCCGCGCTCCAGCGCGTGAAGGCGCTCAGCACCCGACCGCACCTCACGGAGTCGCTCGCCGAGGAGCGACTCCGCAACCGGGAGTCGTGGAGCGGGCGAGCGCCCAGCCTGAGGTCCGGCCGAGACGAGCGTTGAGCCGGGGGCTTGACGCCGATCACCGGGTGATATCTGATATACCAGATATCACTTACCAACCTGAGGGAGACCCATGGATCTGCAGCTGCAGGGCAAGGTGGCGTTCGTGACCGGCGCCAGCAAGGGCATCGGCCGCGAGGTGGCTCGGACACTGGCCAACGAGGGTTGTGAGGTGGTCATCACCGCCCGTGGACAGGAGGACCTGGAGAAGACCGCCGCCCAGCTCAGCGAGGAGACCGGCTCGCGAGTCATCGCCAAGGCCGGCGACATGAGCTCGGACGCCGACGTCGCCAGGTGCGTCCGCGAGGCAGTCGAGGAGATGGGTCGGATCGACATCCTGGTCACCTGCGCCGGCAGCTCCCCCGGAGGCCTGCTCGAGGAGCTCACCGACGAGCAGTGGCACCAGAGCCTCAACCTCAAGTTCATGGGGTACGTCCGCACGGTGCGCCACGTGGTGCCCCACATGGTCGAACGCGGCAGCGGCTCGATCGTCCTCGTCGTGGGCAACGACGGACTCAAGCCCAGCTTCTGGGAGATGACCGCCGGCGCCGCCAACGCCGCCGATCTCAACTTCGCCAGCTCCGTCGCCGACCAGTACGGTCCGCAGGGCGTTCGGGTCAACACCGTCAATCCCGGCCCGGTCGACACCGACCGCTGGGACACCCTGGAGAAGGCCTTCGCCCGCGACATGGGCGTGGACCAGGCCGAGGCACGACGTCGGGCCGAGGCGTCCATCCCCTTCGGCCGGATCACCCAGCCACAGGAGGTCGCCAACCTGGTCGCCTTCCTCGCCTCGGACGTGGCGGCCAGCGTGCACGGAGCGCACGTGCCGATCGACGGCGCCCAGCGCAAGGCGCTGATGGAGCGCTGATGAAGCTCTCCAACTCGTTCACGATCGACCGGCCCGTCGACGAGGTCTACCAGGCCTTCCTGCAGGTCGAGCGGATCGCGACGTGCATGCCCGGCTCGACGCTGCTCGGACAGCCGGAGCCGGGCACGTACGAGGGCGAGGTCAAGGTCAAGGTCGGGCCCTTGGGCGTCAACTACACCGGCCGGTTCGTCATCCTCGACGCCGACGACGCCGCCCACCGCCTGACGATGCGGGCCAAGGCCCGCGAGAAGCAGGGCGCCGGCAACGCAGATGCCCACATCGTGGCCGCGCTCTCGGAGTCCGAGGGCGGCACCCTGGTGCAGCTCGACACCGATCTCGACATCCGCGGCAAGGTGGCCCAGTTCGGCCGTGGCGTCATCGGCGAGGTGACCGACAGCATCATGAAGGCCTTCGCCCACAACGTCGAGGAGATGCTGCGCAGCCCCGGGACGGAGGAACCCACACCTGGTCGCGAGAGCGCACACGAAGGCGCCCGGGCCACCGCAGGCAGCGGCGACAGCGCCATGAGTGACCGCACCGGGGACTCTGCGGCCGCAGCTCCCTCACCGACCGGCACTGAGCTCGACGCCTGGTCCCTCGTGCTGCGGCCGATGCTCCAGCGGCACGCCGCCGACATCGCGACCGTCGCGTTCTCCGGACTGGCCGCCTGGCTCGGCGCTCGGGCCGGGGCCCGCGGCCGCTCGCGCCCGCGCTGCCACTGACCGGGACTCTTCCGACCACCACAGGAGGCACCGTGCCCACAGCCATCACCGACGACGGCATCCGGCTCCACTACGACGAGGTGGGTTCGGGAACGCCCCTGCTGTTCCTGCACGAGTTCGCGGGCGACCACCGGTCGTGGGAACCGCAGGTGCGTCGCTTCTCCCGCACCCATCGCTGCCTGGTGCCGGCGGCACGGGGCTTCCCGCCCAGTGACGTGCCGGAGGACCCTGCTGCCTACAGCCAGCCTCGTGCCGTCGCCGACGCCCTCGCCGTCCTCGACGCCGCCGGGGCCGAGCGCGCCTTCGTCGTCGGCAACTCCATGGGCGGGTTCACCGCCCTCCACCTCGCACTGCGTCACCCGGAGCGCACCCTGGGCGCGGTCGTGGCCGGTTGCGGCTACGGCGCCCATCCGGACAAGGAGTCCACCTTCCGCGAGGAGTCCGAGAAGGTCGCGGTCGCCTTCGAGACCGAGGGCTCCGAAGCGATGTCCACGTGGTACGGCGTCGGTCCGGCACGGGTGCAGTACGAGGCGAAGGATCCCCGCGGCCACGCCGAGCACGTGCGAGTGCTCGCCGAGCACGACCCGGTGGGTGCGGCGCGCACGATGCGCGGAGTACAGAAGGCCAGGCCCTCGCTCTACGCGATGACCGACGAGCTCGCCGCGATGACCTCACCGGTGCTGGTCATCGCCGGCGACGAGGACAACGGTGTGCTCGAGACCGACCTCATGCTCAAGCGCACCATTCCGCGCTGTGGCCTGGCCATCCTGCCGAGGTCGGGGCACGTGACCAACCTCGAGGAGCCCGAGCTCTTCAACCAGCTGGTCCAGCGGTTCATGACGGACGTCGAGCAGGAGGCCTGGACCGTCCGCGACCCGCGGGCGCTGTCGACCTCGACCGTCGGCACCAGGCAGTGACGCCCACGACCTGCTTCACGTCCCATCCACGGCTCCTCGACCGGGCCTGGAGGGACTAGCGGAACGCAGCGTCACCGGTCAACGCATGGCCGATCACGAGCTGGTGGACCTCGGAGGTGCCCTCGTAGGTGAGCACTGACTCCAGGTTGTTGGCATGGCGCAGGACCGGATACTCCAAGGTGATGCCCGCGGCCCCGAGGATGGTGCGACACTCCCGCGCGACGGTGAGGGCCTCGCGCACGTTGTTGAGCTTCCCGAGACTGACCTGGTCGGAGGTCAGGGTGCCCTCGTCCTTGAGCCGGCCCAGGTGCAGTGCCAGCAGCATGCCCTTGCCGAGCTCGAGCGACATGTCGGCCAGCTTGGCCTGCGTGAGCTGGTAGGAGGACAACGGCCGGTCGAAGATCTCGCGTTCCTTGGCGTACGCGACGGTCGTCTCGAGACAGTCGCGCGCGGCGCCGAGTGCGCCGAACACGATGCCGTACCGGGCCTCGTTCAGGCACGACAGCGGTCCGGACAGCCCGGAGGCCTCGGGCAGCATGGCGGAGCTCGGCAGCCGGACGTCCTCGAGCACCAGCTCGCTGGTGACCGAGGCCCGCAGCGACAGCTTCTTCTTGATCTCGGGAGCCGAGAATCCCGGGGCGTCGCTGGGAACGAGGAACCCGCGCACCCCCTCGTCGGTCTGGGCCCACACCACGGCCACGTCGGCGACCGAGCCGTTGGTGATCCACATCTTGGTGCCGTTGAGGACCCAGTCCTCGCCGTCCCGCACCGCACGGGTACGCATGCCTGCCGGGTTCGAGCCGAAGTCCGGCTCGGTCAGTCCGAAGCAGCCGATCGCCTCCCCGGTGGCCATGCGCGGCAGCCAGTCCTGCTTGTGCTCCTCCGAGCCGTACTTCCAGATGGCGAACATCGCCAGCGATCCCTGCACCGAGACCAGCGAGCGGATGCCCGAGTCACCGGCCTCGAGCTCCAGGCACGCCAGCCCGTAGGCGGTGGCACTGGTCCCGGCGCAGCCGTAGCCGTCCAGGTGCATGCCGAGGACCCCGAGCTGACCGAGTTCCTTGGCCAGGTCACGCACGGGCAGGGAACCCGACTCGAACCAGTCGGCGAGCTCCGGACGGATCCGGTCCTCGACGAAGCGACGGACCGTGTCCCGGATGTCGCGGTCCTCCTCGGCAATGAGCCCATCGACGCCGAAGAGGTCGAAGGTGGTGACAGGGGCGCGACTCGACATGCGGTGACTCCAGACGGTTCGAGAACAACCTAACGTTGTCAGGTATTGAACCATACACTGTTAGGATCCATCAACGACGTCCGGCGGCAACGAGAGAGGCGGTGCTCTGGTGGCGAGACCCAGCGCGCCACTGCTGAGCAAGGACCTGATCCGGGACACCGCACTGGCGCAGATCGATGAACACGGGCTGCAGGCGCTGTCCATGCGTCGACTGGCGCACGAGCTCGGCGTACAGGCGGCCTCGCTGTACAGCCACTACCGCACCAAGGACGCGCTGCTCGACGCGGTGGCCAACCTGCTGGTGCGCGAGGTCGACACCTCCGGCTTCGACGAGGACTGGCGCACCGGCCTGCTGCGCTGGGCCCGCTCCTACCACGCCGCCCTCGCCGCACACCCCAACGCGGTGCCGATCATCGCCTCGGGGACGCAACGCCGTGAGGAGTTCCTGGCCATGGCAGACGCGGTCCACGGTGGGCTGGTCGGGGCCGGGTGGGCGCCGCGACGGGCCACCGAGATATCGGGCGCCGTGAAGTACCTCGTGATCGGCGCCGCGTGCACCCCGTTCGCCTCCGGCTTCGCCGACGACGTGCAGGTCTACCTCGACAGGTACCCGAACCTCACGCAGGCCCACCGGCTGCGTGCCGACGCCACCCGGATAGACGAGGACTCCTTCAGCCTCGGCCTGCAGGCGTTGGTGGCAGGCCTCGAGCCGGGCCCTGAGGCCGCCCTCCTCCCCTAGCCGGACGAGCCCACGACACACACGACAGATCGGGGTGGAGCGCGAGCGTGCCGGGCGAGGGGGCGGTCATGGCTCCGATGACGGCAGGGCGCGTCGTAGCATCGGGCACCGTGACCCTCCCCGCCCCGCTCGCGCGCACGGTCGGGCTCTCCCGCACCGCCGCCGGCGAGGAGGTGCCGGCCGCGACGGCGCGGGCCAGGCTCAAGACGATCGACCGCGACCCGGTGCTGGCGTGGGTCGGGACCGTGGCGGTCACGCTGCTCGCGGCGTTCCTGCGCCTGTGGGAGCTGGGCAAGCCGCGGGCCTTCGCGTTCGACGAGACCTACTACGCCAAGGACGCCTGGTCGCTGCTGCGCTTCGGGTACGCGCAGAACTACGGGGACGGCGCCAACGAGCAGATCCTGTCCGGGCGCACCGAGGGGCTCTGGACGGGTGCCCCGAACATGGTGGTCCACCCCGAGGTGGGCAAGTGGCTGATCGCGCTGGGCGAGCAGGCCTTCGGGATGACGCCGTTCGGGTGGCGGGTGGCCTCGGCGGTGGTCGGATCGCTGATGGTGCTGGTGATGGTCCGGCTGGCGCGGCGGGTGACCCGCTCCACCCTGCTCGGGCTCGTGGCCGGGTTGTTGCTGTGCTTCGACGGCCTGCACCTCGTGCTCTCCCGCCTGGCGCTGCTGGACATCTTCGTCGCGTTCTTCGTGCTCTGCGCGGTCAGCTGCCTGGTGGCCGACCGCGACTGGGGGCGGACGCGGCTGGCCGGGAAGGTGCCCGACGGCGTCCGGTTGACCCCCGACGCCTGGGGTCCGCTGCTGCTGTGGCGACCCTGGCGGCTCGCGGCCGGCGTGTGCTGGGGACTGGCCATCGGAACCAAGTGGTCGGCGCTGTTCCCGCTGGCGGCGTTCGGGTTGCTCGTCTGGGTGTGGGACTCCGGGGCGCGCCGCTCCTTCGGCGTACGCCGGGCCCTGTGGAAGTCCGCGGTCGTGGACGCGCTCCCCGCCCTCGGCTACGTCGTCGTGGTCCCGCTGCTGGTCTACGTGGCCACGTGGACCGGCTGGCTGCTGCACGCCGGGGTGTACGAGCAGTCGCTCTCCGACACCCAGTACGGCCCCTACTGGGGTGAGTACCTGCGCGTGGACGCACGGGGCTTCGTGCCCGAGCTGTGGCAGTCCCTGCGCTCCCTGTGGCACTACCACCACGACGTGTACTCCTTCCACACCCGCTTCCTCGACCAGAGCACCCACGCCTACCAGTCGTCCCCGTGGGGCTGGCTGGTGCTGAACCGGCCGGTCTCGGTGCACACCGAGCTGGACATCCAGCCGGGTGCGCAGGGCTGCGGCGCCGCCCCCGGCTCCACCTGCCTGCGCGCGATGCTGCTGCTCGGCAACCCGGTCGTGTGGTGGTTCGCCACGGTCGCGGCGGTGTGGTCGGTGCTTGCCTGGGTCGGCCGGCGCGACTGGCGCTACGGCCTCGTCCTCGTGGGCCTGGCCTCCACCTGGCTGCCGTGGCTGCGCTACGACGAGCGGCCGATCTTCAGCTACTACGCGATCGTGACCCTGCCGTTCCTGGTCCTGGGCGCCACGCTGCTGCTCGGCGAGATCCTCGGCCGCCGCGACGCCACCCCCGTCCGGCGCGCGGTCGGTGCCGCCGGCCTGGGCAGCGTGGTGGTGCTGGTGCTGCTCGCCTTCGCGTGGTTCTGGCCGATCTGGACCGACCAGCTGCTGACGAACGCGGAGTGGGTGGAGCGAATGTGGTTCCGACGGTGGATCTGACCGCGCCCGGGTGGGCGCACGGGCCCGCGGCCGGGGAACCACCCGGGCTTCGCGCGCGTCTCACAGGCATGCGCACTCTCTCGGTCCTCGTGCTCACCCTCGGCCTGACCCTGCTCGCCGGCTGCGGCGACACGCCTCCGCCTGCCGCGGACAGTGGGTCGGGCGCCGCCCCGGAGAGTGCCTCCCCGTCGCCGACCCGCGCGGATCCGCTGCCCCTCCCCGACGACCCGACGGCCCCCACCGGGAAGCCCGGGTCCACGACGACCGTGGTCGGGGTGGTCGCAGCCGGCGTGGAGGCCGGGTGCCTGGTCCTCGAGACCGGCAGCGAGACGCTGCTGCTGCTCGACGTACGCGCGCAGGACGCCCCCGAGGGCGCACGCCTCCGGGTGACCGGCTCCCGCGAGCCCGACCTGATGACCACCTGCCAGCAGGGCACACCGTTCCGCGTCGTCCGGGCGGTCCCGGCCGACTGAGGCCGGCGGGGTCCCTCGAGGCCCCTCGCGTTCCGGGTCCGGCGCGCGCTCGCAGGGGGTCGAGCGAGTTCCCTCGCGGCGACCCGGGCACGTCGTACAACTCGGACAGGTGGACCGGCAAACCCTGCGCCGGACGGGTGATGCTTCACCTGCCCGGCGCAGGGTTCCCCGGGCGCCCGGGGAAACCTGCACCTCCGCGCCCTACGGCGTCACGCCACCGATCGACACCGAGCCACGGCCGACGACGGCGCCCTCGTCGGTGACCACGGTCATCTCGCCGAACAGCTCCCGTCCGGGCGCCGGGCTCTCCTCGGCGACCACCGAGCCGGTGATCGTCGCGGTCTCGCCGGTGGCCAGGTCGACCGACCGGTTCGGCACCGTGACCGAGCCGAGCGCGTCGGCGTAGAAGACGTCGCGGTAGTCGAACTCGGTCGTGCCGGCCGGCACGGAGTACCCCTCCACGGTCACCGTGTAGGTGCCCGCCTCGGGTGACTCCAGGCTCACCGACTCCTCGGAGTCGCCGTCCGCGGACGAGCCCACCTGCGCACCGTCGAGCTCGACGTAGAGGTCGAGGTCGGCCCCGAGGTCGCTGGTCGAGCCGATGGAGACGTCGAGCCGGCTGGCACCCTCGGGCACCTCGACCTCGTACTCCTGCGTCTCACCGTCCCCGATGGTCGGGCGGTCGCTCTTGGCGCTGCCCAACGGCCCGCCCACGCCGGTCACCGTGACCGGCGCCAGCTGGTTGGTCAGGCTCCAGGTCACCTCGGTGGGCTCCCCGGCCGTGACCGACTCCAGCTCGACCGTCTCGGGGTCCACGACCACCGACTGCACCGCGGTGGAGACCCGGTAGGGGTTCTCCAGCGAGCGCGACGTACGCCGCGCCTCGACCTCGATCTCCCACACGCCCGGCATGGGGTTCTCGATCGCCCGGGAGACCGGGTTGCACGCCTTGACGTCGGAGAAGTTGGTGAAGCACTGGAGGCTCGAGGTGGAGCCGACCGGCAGGCCGTAGGGGTCGAAGGCCAGCATCCGGGTCTGGCTGCCCGTCGCGATGCCGGTCAGGTTCATCTGCAGCGCCTGGGCCCCCTCGGGGACCTGGACGAAGTAGCTCTGCGTCGAGTTGCGGTCCACCGAGCCCGACCACGAGGTGCCGTAGTCCGGGCGGCGCGGCCGCTCGGCGGTCACCACGGTGTTCATCACCTCGGTGTCCACGCCCGTGGTCCTCGGGTCGTCGAGGCGCATCACCGCACCGTGGGCACCCGCCTCCTCGGGGAGCGCCTGGACGGGGATCACCGTCGTCCGGCCCAGGGGCAGCGCCACCGACCGCGGCGCCGACCAGGTGCCGTCGTTGCCCAGCCAGGAGATCCGGTGGGTGACGTCGCCGGCCGCGCCACTGGTGCGCGTGACCTTCACGTTGTAGGTGCGGCCCCGGCCGGCCTGCTGCCCGCCCTCACCGGCCGCGCACCGGTTGTAGACACCGGTCCCGCGCCCGGGCGTCGCCAGGAAGTCCGAGATCGGCGTGCACACCGGCGCGTCGACGCGGTAGCCGTTCGTCGCGACGTCGTCGGTCGCCAGCATCTTCCACGCAGCGTTGACGTCGGTGAACCCGTTGCCCTGCCCGTACGCCGGGACGTCGTCGCGGAACTCGGCGGTGCTGTACAGCGCCCGGCGCAGCTCGGCCGGGGTCACCGCCCGGTCGGTGGCGAAGGCGGCGGAGTACAGCAGCGCGGCGGCGCCGGCGGCCTGCGGGGAGGCCATCGAGGTGCCGTTGAACATCGCGTAGCCCACGGGCAGCGTGTAGTCCACCTCGGCGACGCCGGTCTGCGACAGCCAGGTCGGGGTGGTCGAGATCGCCGACCCGGGCGCCGCGATGTTCGGCTTGAAGCCACCGTCCTCACGGGGGCCGCGGGAGGAGAAGTTGAACAGGTTCTGCTTCTTGCGCACCACCGAGCCGTAGTTGGCCAGCCAGGTCTCCTTGCTGACCGAGGCCGCGACGCTCACCACGTCGCCGGCCACCGAGGGGTCACCGATCGTGTTCAGCCCCGGGCCGCTGTTGCCGGCGGAGATGAACAGCTGCACGCCGTAGTCGGAGATCAGCCGGTTGTAGAGCTCGGCTCGGGCGTTGTTGCCGTCGTTGAGCGCCGGCAGCCCACCGATCGACATGTTCACCACGTCGACCTTGCGGTTCACCACGAGGTCCGCCATGCCGGTGGTCAGCGCAGCCGCGGTGCAACCACCGGTCCAGGTGCACGCACGGGACGAGACGAGCTTGGCCCCCGGCGCAGCACCGTCCATCCGGCCGCCGAACATCTCGTGGGCGGCGGTGATGCCGGCGACGTGGGTGCCGTGGGCGGACTCCACGAGTCCGATGTTGACGAAGTCGGCCACCTTGCCGACGTAGCTGCCGCCGTACGGCGAGAGGTCCACGTCCTCGCGGTACTCCACGACGAACGGCATCGACTCCACCAGCTCGGTGTCGGCGTCGTCGGTGCCGAAGTGCCCGATCTGGTAGTCCTCGCCGTACGGGCGCATCAGCGTCTCGTCGGTGAAGTCGCGGTCCTGGTCGGTGTCGACCCAGATCGCGTTGTCCTCGGAGCGGTAGAGCACCCCCCAGACGTCGGTGGTGTCGCCGTCACGGTTGACGTCGCCCTTGGGGTCGCCGCCGGCGGTGATGCTCTCGCGGAACAGGTTGAACGTGAAGTCGCCCTCGGGCGCCGTCCAGTCGGCACCGGCGATGGTGAAGCCGGGGCCGGTGACCGAGGTGTCCATGCGGCGCCAGGTGAAGTCACCGTCGAGGATCGGGTCGGTCGCGGTCACCCAGTCGACGATCTTGCGATCACCGGTGGTGGTCTCCGCCAGGGCGGGGTGGTCGGGGTCGACCCCGGAGTCGAGGATGCCGATGGTCACGCCGCGGCCGTCCCAGGTGCGGTGCTTGCTCTTGAACTTCACCGCCCCGGTCTCGTTGGTCGGCATGTAGGGGTTGTCGTCCTTGGTCCTGCGGTCCGGACCGTCCACCTGCGCCTGCGCACCCGAGCGCTTGGTGCTCGCCTCTGCGCTCGGGTCGGGCAGCGGCAGCACCTCGTCGACGTCGACGGCGGTGATCCGGGGGAGCTTCGCCGCGCTGCGCACCTTGCCGGTCGGCACCGAGGCGAGCACGTAGCCGAGCTTGTCGAAGCGCCGGGTCACGGTGGCACCCAGAGCGTCGAGGTCGGCGGCCACGCTGCCGGCCTGGCCGCGGTCGGTGGCGACCAGCAGGGTGACCCGCCGCTCCCCCGCCGCCTCGGCCTCGGTGAGCAGGTCCTCGTCGTGGGCGCTGAGCGCGTTCGCGGTGGACTGCTTGGGGGTCTGCTCCCCGCCGGGCTCGCCCGGCTGAGTCGGTGCGGCGTGTGCGGGCGCCGTGGTGGCGGCGAGCCCGAGCACCAGTGCGGCCGCGGTGGAGCCGAGCAGGTGTCGCCGGCCCGAGAACGGTGACGTCATGGTCAGGTCCCTTCCGAAGGAGAGTCGGACCTGACGGGTGCACCCCGAAGACGGGGTGTGGCAAGACGCCCGAGAGGCCACACCCGGCGCATTCTGCGCACCGGAGCGGCCGGGAAGCCAGTACGGCGAGCCGGGCGTGACCGTTTCGTTACGAATGCAGCGCTTGCCGCCTACGTGGGGCCTGGACGTCAGACGCGCGCGCCGGTGAGCGGCTGCGGGGCCGAGGGGGCCTCCGGGCCGACCAGCGTGGCGGGGCCGCGGTAGCGACGCTCCTCGAGCGTCATCCGGGCGACGGACACGGCGATGACCAGCATGCCGATGAGACCGAGCATCAGGACCGAGACAGGTGCGACTGCGAACATCCGGCCATCTCCCTTGGCTGACTAGACCAGGGTCACAACATATCCCATACGAAGCAAAACGGACATGAATCCGAGAAGTTGCCGATTTTCGGTAGACCAGTGGTGGTCCACTGACCAGTAGAGCTCAGTCGGTGGTGATCCGGCGTACGCCGCGCCGGGTGGGTCGCGCGCCCTCAGCCGGCCAGCAGCGACTCGAGGCGGTCGAACCCCCGCCGGGCGTAGCCCGCCCACAGCCGTCGGAGGACGGGCATGGCCGCGGCACCCCGCCGTCCGCGGGGTCGCACGGTCCAGGTCCAGGTGATGCGCAGCCCGCTGCCGCTCGGCTCGAAGTCCCACTCGCCGTCCACCGACTCGACCAGCAGGCGCAGCGGTCCGGTGAACTCGGAGAGGTGGTAGCCGAAGTGGGTCGGTGGGTCCACGCTGCGCAGCTGCTCGCGCATGCTGCCGCCGCCGGCCAGCCGGATGGTCCGGACCTGGGCCAGGAGTGCCCCAGGCCCCCTGCTGTCCCGAGACGCCGACCACGCGGGGAAGGGCGCCGTAGCCCCGGTCGAAGACGAGCGCCAGGTCACTGGTCAGCACCCGATGGAACGCGTCGGGGCAGCGACACGGAGCGCCCGGGTGTAGGCGAGCGGGACGATGCTGCTCGTCAGGGCCCGCCCCCGATCGTCGGTCGACGCTCAGGAACGCGCGGACGCCGGCATGGGCAGCGCCCGAGCAGACCGGTCGGCGATGGCCTCGATCTCGTGGCGGCGCATCAGCCGGACCCCGGAGTCGTGGGTCATGTGCGGCAGCCGGTCGGTGTCGAGCAGCCGGCGGATCCGGCGCGGCCGCAGGCCGAGGATGCGGCTCGCCTGGGTGATCGTCACCCAGTAGGACTCCGGGTCGTGCACGTGCCGACGCCAGTCGTAGTGGGTCCGGGCGACGTCCTCGACCGCGCTCGGCGTGACCTGGCGACCGCCCAGCAGGGCGATGGCGTCCTCGGGCGAACACCCCAGGATCGTGGCCAGATCGAGCCTGCTCATGTCTTCATCGTAGGCCGGTGGGACCCTCTTCAAACCTGTGGAACCCCGGTCTGCGACGCGTTCTGGGCGGGTGCGCCATGAGATGTCCGGGATGTTCTTGACCGACACTGACCCACCACGCCGCCCCCGGGCCCGCGGGGGCACGGGTGCCCGTGTGCGAGCATGCCGCCATGCCCAGCCAGGAGACCGTCTCGCTCACCCCGACCTCGGAGCAGGCAGCGCTGCAGAACTTCCTCGACGCCCAGCGCGTCGGGCTCATCCGCAAGGTCGAGGACGTCAGCGACGAGCTCGCCCGCCGAGCGCCGACGGCGAGCACGCTGTCGCTCCTCGGCCTGGTCAAGCACGCCGCGACCTGGGAGCAGCGCTGGTTCCAGGTCATCATGACCGGTCGGCAGTCCCCCGACCGGTGGCCCGACGTCCTGCCCGAGCCGCGGGACGCCGAGCTCGTCGTCGGTGACCGCGACACCGTGGCGCAGTGGCTCGCGGTCTACCGCGAGCACATCGAGGAGTCCAACGCGATCGCCGGCTCCCTGGACCTCGACGCTCCGTGCGTGCGCACCGACGTCGTCGAGTGCAACCTGCGCTACGTCCTGCTGCACATGATCGAGGAGACCGCCCGGCACGCCGGCCATGCGGACATCATCCGCGAGACGCTCGACGGGTCACGCGGCATCTGAGCCGCGCCTGTGTCACCGATCTGGTGGAGCGGAGGGGATTCGATCCCCTGACCTTCTCATTGCGAGAGAGCCTGCTCCATTCCTCGGAGATTCTCGGCGAATCTCAAGGAAACACCCGCTGACCTGTGTCTATCGCCGCCGTCGATGTCGTTCCTAGCGTTGACAGTACCCCGCAAGCTCGGGTGATCTCGGAGTTCCTCTGACTGAAAGTGGAGCATAAATGGCGACGCCCGGCCACGCTGCGCCCTGCGGCCTCGCCGTCACTCACCCCGCTGCATTGGCGGCGGAGTGACGCAGGTGCGCCGTCCCGGAAGCGGATCCTCAACGGGAACTGCTGAACGTTGTCAAGCGCGGTCACACGTTCGAGCGCGAGGTTGGTCCGAGCGGTACGGAAGGGCGTCGGCTCGCGCGCAATTCGCGCACACACCGTCATGTCCGACATTCAGTATCGGTTCTCGGTGACGTCTTTCCGCCAGCAGGCGGGGCTGGACTACCGACTGTGCTGCCTGCCCCGAACCATGCGGATCTCCTGCACGCCGAACTCGACCTGGGTCGTTCCGTCGGCAACAAAGCCGTGCTTCCGGTAGAACGCCTGTGCACGAGGGTTCGGGTCGGCCACCCACAGCGCCGCCGACTCCTCCGGATCGACGACCGCCTCCAGCAGCGCCGGACCAGCGCCCGTGCCGTGATCGGCTGCGTACACATAGAGCACATAAAGCTGCCTCGCCCACGCCGCCCCGGCGTCGAAAGGCGGGCCTGACATGGCGATCCCGACCAGTTCGCCGTCCCGCTCGGCGACCGCCACGCGGTTTTCGCGATAGCGCTCGTCGGTCAACGCGGTAGTCCAGAACCGTTCCCGAGCAGCCAGGAAGCCTGGATCGTCGAGCACCGCGTCCGGCATCAGTCCCCGATACGTCTCCTGCCAGCAACGCACATTCACCCGCGCCATCTGCTCGACGTCCTCGACCCGAGCCGGGCGCACAGTCAGCGTGGAACTCACACCCGAATCGTAGGCCGCAGTGGAGCCGTCCCCAGTACCATCACCGGACCTGCCTAGGCACGCAGGAACCGCAGCACCGCCAGCACTCGCCGGTTAGAGCGTTCGTCGGTGTCGAGGTCGAGCTTGGTGAAGACGCTGCGTACGTGCCCCTCGACGGTCTTGGTGCTCAAGTGCAGTTCCGAGCAGAGGCCCGCGTTGGTGAGGCCTTGAGCCATCAGTGCGAGCACTTGCCGCTCGCGTGCGCTGAGTCGGTCGAGTGGGTCATCGCGGCGGCGCCTGGCGACCAGCCGGGTCACGAGCTCGGAGTCGAGGACGACGTCGCCGCCCGCGACGCGTCGTACGTCGGCGGCGAACGCGGTGAGGTCGGCTACTCGGTCCTTGAGGAGGTAGCCCACGCCCCCGTCGAAGTCAGTCATCAGTCGCAGAGCGTGGTGGACCTCCACGTGCTGTGAGAGCAGCATCAGTCCGACTGTCGGCACGAGTGCACGGATCTCGGCGGCGGCGTCGATGCCCTCACTTGCGAACCCGGGCGGCATCCGCAGGTCGATCACGGCGACGTCAGGGGTGTCGCGCGTGATGAGGTCGACGAGCAAGCGTGCGTCGCCGGCCTGCCCGATCACCTCGAAGCCGGAGTCGGTGAGGATCCGCGCCAGTCCTTCGCGCAGGAGCACGGCGTCGTCGGCGAGGATCACTCGCACGCCAGCACCGTCCTGACCGTGGTCCCGCTGCCGGGCGTGCTGGCGACCTCGAGCTGCGCGCCCAGCGCGGACAGCCGGTCGGCGAGCCCTTCTAGGCCACCGCCGGCCTCGATGTGGGCGCACCCGGTGCCGTCGTCGCTCACCTCGACGGTGAGGCGGTCGTGGTCGAGCGACACGTCGACGTCGACAACGCTCGCGTGTGCGTGGCGGGCCGTGTTGGTGAGCGCCTCGCTGACCAGGAAGTAGGCGGTTGCCTCGACCTCGGGTGGGGGCCTCCGGTCGAGCGCGACGTGGAGCCGCACGAGGACCGGTGACCGGTCGGCGAGGTTGGCCAGGGCAGGTTCGAGCCCGTCCTGGGTGAGCACACCCGGGTGCACCCCCCGAGCCATTTCGCGTAGCTCGGCAGTCGCGTCCAACAGTTGCTGGCGGGCGTGCTCGGCCTTTCGCACCAGGTCGGGGTCACCGGCCGCCGCTCCATGCTCAACCAGGGCGCCGAGCTCCATGCCGAGCGACACCAGTCGCTGTTGGGCTCCGTCGTGGAGGTTGCGCTCGATCCGCCGTCGGGCGGAGTCCTCGGCGGTGACGATCCGGCGCGCGGCCGCTTGCAGTTCGCTCGCCTGGCGGGCTACCTGCTCGAGGCGGGCCCGGTGGTCGATGACGAGTCCGGTCTGCGCGACCAGGTCGGCGAGGAGCTGGTCCTCGGCTGGCGTCGGCGGCTCACCGGGCCTCTTGGTGAGCACGAGGGCCCCCTGCACGACGCCGTCGTGCCACACCGGCCGCACCAGCTCCATTCGGCTGCCGAGCTCGGCAAGCGAGCGTGACCCGGCGGGGGGTCGGGTCGGCCATGCGGCGACTGGGTGCATGCGCTCCGCGTCACCGAGCCAGACCACGACCTCGGAGGCGTCAACGCCACCGGCGATCGTGGCGGCGAGGCCTTCGAGCAGTCCCTCGTCGTTGCGGGCCAGTTGGGCGGAGAGACGCGAGAGCGTCTCGTACGGCGTGGCACGCCGACCGTAGACCATCCGGTCTGCGATTGCCTGTGCGCGCCGCCGTACGGGCTCGAAAACGATGGCCACCGCGGCCGTCGCGGCGAGAGCCAACACCCGGTCCGACACCGGGAGCAGCGCACCCGCACCGACCACCACGCCGGCGTAGCCGACGGAGATCAGCAGCACCATCGCGGCGCCGACGAGTGCCTTGTTGATCACCGGGTCGATGTCGTAGAGCCGGTATCGGACGATCGCCAACCCCGCCGCGAGCGGCACCAGCGGGAGGGTGAGCAACCCGAGCAGCGGCGTGCGCCAGGCGATCTCCCCGGCCAGCATGAGCAGCAGTGACACGGCCACGGCGAACACGAACCACCGCAGCTGGCGGGCCTCGTCGCTGCCGGCCCGGCGCAGCCGGGTGATGACCGCGGCGCCCCACATGACCTGGAAGCCCAGGTAGCAGCCGAGCATCAGCGGCCCAACGATGACGCGGGCGGCGTCCTCACCATCCAGGTCGAACGGGAAGACGAGGTCGCTGCGGTGCCAGTCGTCCTCGATCGGCCACGAGGCCGACGCCAACGCGATCAGGGTCGCCAGCCCGACCATGATGTACGACGCGGCACGCCACCGCGGCGACAGGTGCTGGCCTGTCGGGAACACCATCAGGGCAACACCGGCGGCCGCCATCACCAGCGGAACCAGCCAGATCGACATCCACGCCAGCCACGCACCGCCGGGGAGCGCAGGGCTGTGCAGGCCGGCCTGGCGACCGAAGTACATGAGCGCAGCCGCCACCCCGAGCCAGACGAAGAGGTGCCCCACGCGGTGGCCCGGCCGGGCGCGCAGCACATAGAGCCCGACACCGGCGAAGGTGAGCGCGAGCAGCGCATTGTGGAGATTGCCGACGTGGAAGTCCAGCGTCGCGCCGTACGCGACCAGCCCGAGCACGAATAGACCCAAGCTGCCGACCGCAGCCTCCCGCCCGAGCGAGGGTGCGTCGTCGTACCCCGCCTGGTCGGCTGCGACGGCCGGGCTCATGTCGAAATAGTGGCACGGCACGGGAGTCGGCGTACCAGGGTTATCCCTCGGTATGGTCCCGGGTCCGCCCGCATGTGCTGGGCGCCGGATCGGCGGAGTCTGGACGCATGACCACTCTCCACCACTCCCGCACCACCGGTCCGGCAACGCCACACCTCGCCCGCGCCGGGTTCGTGCTCCTAGTCGCCGGCGGCGCCGCGTTCTTCGCCAGCGGCCCGCTCCACCCCGCGGGGAGCGACGAGGGCGACAAGACCGAACAGCTGCACTCGATGCTCGTCGACTCCTCGTGGTACCCCGCCCACCTCGTCGCGCTGCTGGGCTTCGTCTGCGTCGCCGCCGGACTCCTCGCCCTCGCGCGCGACCGGGTGATCCGCGACCGCCTCGGAAGGCTGCTGCCGATCAGCGCGGCGGTTGCCGTCGTCGCCGTGCTTGGTGCCGTGATCCACCTCTTCGCCGCCACCCAGGCTGCCGAGATCGAGCACGGTGGCACGACGCCACTCGTCGCCGCCTTCATGGGTGTGGAGACGATCATCAACCCGGCGTGGGGTCTGATGATCGCCGCACTCGCCGTCGCCGGCGGCCTCACCCGCGCCCTGGGCAACAGGATCGTCCTGCCCCTCGGCCTGCTCGGCGGCCTCGCGTTCGCCATCGCCACCGCCACGATCGCCTTCATCGACACGTTCGACCCGCTGTTCCCCGTCGCCGGCCTGGCCGGGGTATGGCTGGTCGCGACCGGCCTCGTCGGCCTCACCCGCAGGTCACCGGAAGGAACCTCGTCATGAGCACCCGAACCGTCCTCGTCACCGGCGCCGGCCGCGGCATCGGCCGCGCCATCGCCGTCCGCCTGGCCCGCTCCGGCTGGCGGGTGTACGGCGGCGTCCGCAACGACGTCGCCGCCAAGGAGCTGGCCGCGGAGTCCGAGCTGATCACGCCGGTCGAGCTCGACGTCACCATCCCCGACCAGCTGGACGCGCTCGACCGCGTGCTCCCCGAGCGGCTCGACGCCCTGGTCAACAACGCCGGCATCGCGGTCGCCGGCCCCCTCGAGACCCTGTCCCGAGCCGACATGCACCACCAGTTCGACGTGAACCTGATCGGGCCGCTCGCGCTGACCCGGGCGTTGCTGCCCCGGCTGCGCCAGACCCGAGGCCGGGTGGTGTTCATCTCCTCGATCAACGGCCGGGTGTCGTTCCCGTTCACCGGGATCTACAACGCATCGAAGTACGCGACCGAGGCCGTGGCCGACTGCCTGCGGGTGGAGCTACGCCCCTTCGATGTCCAGGTCGCCCTCGTCGAGCCAGGCGTCATCGACACCGATCCCTGGCACCAGATGGACCAGATCATCGACGAGCTCGAGGCCCGCCTCGACCCCGCGCACCGGGAGCTCTACGCGCCGCACTTCGCCGGCGAGCGCCAGCTGACGGGGAAGATCCGCAAGAACGCCAAGCCACCCGAGCGGGTCGCCGCCGCAGTCGAGCACCAACTGACCCGGCGGCGGATGCGGCCGCGAACGCTGGTGGGCGCGGACGCACGGTCAATCCTCGCCATGAAGGCGCTGCTACCTACCCGCGGACTGGACGCGGTCTGGGCCCAGGGCATCGGGGACAAGTCCAGAGAGGGAGTCGCACCATGAGCGCATCACGCGCCGCGGTCGTCGCCGCAGCCTCTCAACCTTCAGGTTCCCCGCTGGCTCCCGCGGCACGGGCTGACAGCCCCGCCGTCAGCAGGAACTGGCCTGCTCCGATGGAACTGTGTTCACCGGTGACCAGGTCAGACACGGCAACGGTCGCCTCCCAGCATTTGGCGGGGGGCGAAGCCCGAGCCTTGGGACAACCCCGCGGGAGTCCGTCTGAATCAGCAACCGATCACCCGGTTGAGCACGAACGTCCCGAACCCCACGAGCCATCGAGAGGAGAAGCCATGACCACCGTCCACGTCCGGCCCGGAGAAGGCCGGCACTACCCCATGATCGACGGCGACCACATCGCGAAGGCCGCCGTCCAGGACGACTGCGGGGCCTTCGAGGTCTTCGAGGTGGTCGCTCACGCGGCGCCGATGGCGCCACCGCACGTCTCGCCGTGGTCCGGCGTCCTGTTCCTGCTCGAGGGCCGGGTCACCGCGTTGGTCGGCGACACGACGTACGACGTCGAGCCCGGCGGAGTCGTCGTCTTCCCGGCAGGGACGCCCAGCAGCTTTGAGGTCGTCGAGGACTCCGCCCGATTCGTGGCGATCACCTCCGGTGATGGCGCCGGACGGTTCTTCGCCGACTTCGCAAGCTCTGTGCCGTCCGACCGACCCGTCGAGGAGTCGCAGGAGGCGATCCTCTCGGTCACTCAGCGTCACGGTGTCCGGCTCGCGGGTCGGTGAGTCGCATGCGCTTCTAGGTGACCACCCACGCGTCGCCGGAGCAGGTTCGAGAGGCCCTCACCGACTTCACCGAACGTCGTGCGCGGATCTGGAACCGCACGCTCGATCCGAAGGCCTACGAGGTGCGTGCGGTCGGCGACACCTGGGCGGTGGCTCGCGAGAGCACCGCCGGTTCGCCGTTCTGGGTCGTCTCCCGCTACGACTGGTCGAACCCTCCAGTGATCCGGACGACCGTGGAGGAGAGCAGCTGGGGCGGAGGCGGGGCGGGATCGGTCCGGATCGCACCCGCGCACGGGGGTGGCAGCCGGGTACACGCCGAGTGGACGCACACCGGAGTGAGCCGCACCCGGGACCGAGTGCTTTTGTCCTTGATCCACACCCTCCCGATGCGGCGCATGATCGCGCGCTTGTGGGTGAAGGCGTTGGACCGCTACGCCCAGTCTGACGCCGCCCGGTGAATGCCGGGATGACGCCCTTCGAAACTCGGATCGACAATGTCGTCCACGGCCAGGACATCGCCGTCCCGACCGGCCGGGTCCTCGAGGTCCCGCCCGACGTCGCGGCAACGGCCGCCTCACGGGTCTGGGGCGATCGAGTGTCCCGGATGGCAGGATCAAGCTGAAGGCCTTCCGCAGGCTGCCCCATGAGGGCCACCGACTTGTCGCAGCAGACATCGACTGGGCGGTCGGCGACGGACCCGAAGTCCGAGGGCCGACACTCGCCCTGCTACTCCTGCTCACGGGTCGCCCGGTGATGACTCCTCAGCTTGTAGGAGAAGGAGCGACCACCCTCGTAGCGCGGGGTGTGCCTAGCGTGGCGATCGCTGTCCACGGAATCCCAGGATCACACAACTGGGCAGGGCGTGACGATCGGGCCGTACTGGCTCGTCGGCGCGTCCCCGCACACGGAACCACCACCGGTATCAGACAGCGACGCAGGCGGCGTCGGGCGCCGGCGTCCCGATCGGGTGTCGGATACGGGACGACCGGCGCAACCGTCGAGATCAGCGCTTCAGGCCCGTCGTCCCCGCGAGGTTGGCCTTCGCGGCTACACGTTGGCGTTCGATGGCGCGGTAGACCGTGGAGCGTCCTACACCGAAGAGCTCGGCGACCTCGAGCGTGCTGTACTCGCCGCTATGCACCAACGAGACCAGGTGAGCTTCCTGCTTCCGGTTGAGCTTGGGCTGCTTGCCGCGCAGCCGGCCCTTGGCCTTGGCAACCTTCATGCCTTCGACTGTGCGAAGCCTGATGAGGTCGGACTCGAACTCAGCAACCATGGCGAGAACGTTGAACAACAGCCGCCCGACGGCGTCGGTGGGGTCGTAGACCGAGCCGCCGAGCGAGAGGCTGATCTGTCGCGTGGTTAGCTCGTCCGCGATCGCCCGGGCATCGGGCAGGGACCGGGCCAGACGGTCGAGCTTGGTCACTACCAGGGTGTCCCCTGCCCGGCAGGCGGCGAGAGCCTCGCGTAGCCCAGGTCGTTCCCGGTTGGTGCCGGTCAGGCCGTGATCTACGTAGATCCGCTCGGACTCGACGCCCAGGCCGAGCAGGCCATCGCGCTGGGCGGTGAGGTCTTGTTGATCGGTGGAGCATCGGGCGTACCCGACAAGCAGGGCGCTCATGGCGCACCTCCAAAAGTGGGCCCGGTCGCATCGCGGAACGCGTCGACTCGAGCATCGGGCAGCGCCCGACTCAATCAGCAAGGCGCTCCGGGCATTCGGCTGCAAGGGCGACAGCCCGTGTTCGCAACGGCCCACCTGGAAGTGTCATGTTTGCCGCGGCTCAAAGTCGAGGTTTGCCCGGTCTTTTGGCTACACTATGGGCATGACCGCTGTTCCCCTTGGCGACGCACGAGACCGGCTCTCGGAGTACGTCTCGGAGGTCGAACGCACCCACCAGCGGGTGACCATCACCCGTCACGGCCACCCGGCTGCGGTTCTCATCTCCGCCGACGATCTCGCCGCCATCGAGGAGACCTTGGAGATCCTCGGAACGCCCGGCGCTGCTGAAGCCATCAACGAGGGCCTCGCTGACGCCGCCGCAGGCCGCTTCGCCGACAACGACGCACTCAAGTCCCGCTACGGGATCGCCTGAGTGCAGGAGCGGTACTCGATCCGAGTCACGGCTCGAGCCGAACGCGATCTACAGCGATTGCCAGAGAAGATCGCCACGGCCTGCGTCGAGTTCATCTTCGGGCCTCTCGCTGACAATCCACAGCGAGTGGGCAAGCCCCTCCGCGGCGAGCTCGCCGGGTTGCACTCGGCTCGTCGAGGTGACTACCGGGTGATCTACGGCGTCGTTGTAGACGCCCGCACGGTGGAGATCGTGCACATAGACCGACGCAGCGACGCCTACAGGCGCTGAGAGGGCCTTCGCCGTCCCGCTCACCGATCGGCACGCGGAGAGTGCCACAAGTGGATCCTGCACCGGGTCGCTCCGCGAACCCGTCCTCCCTCCCGTGGTGGTGCGGACTGCGGTACGCGATGGTGCCTCTCGGCTCGTGGGGACGTAGCGGGTAACCACGCAGAACTCGTTGCCGTCGGGATCAGCGAGGACGGCCCACCCCTTGTCCGGTCCATCGCGCAGGTCGTCGACGAGGGTGGCGCCCAGCGCAGGATTCGCCGGACGACGAGCCTCGTCCGCAACCCGTTCAAGCAGGTCTCACGTCGTAGGCGTGGGTTGCGAAGCGAGGATCCGTTCGGCGAGCTGGTCGGCGACGAGTACGTCGTTGTTGGTGACGATCACCAGCGTGTCGCCCGTCGTGGGGTCGATGGCCATGGTGGAGGTGTAGCCAGGAATCGATCCACTGTGACCGATACCGGACTGAGTTGCTGAGAAGTTGACTCGGCGCAGTCCGAGTCCGTAGCCGGCGGGTCCGAAGTCGGTCATCGCGGCGAACGAGTCGGCCGAAATCAGATGGCCTGTGCCGAGCGCCGCAAGAAAGCCTGCGAGGTCCTGGGTGGTGGAAACAAGAGCGCCTGCCGCCCATGCGCTCGATGCGATTGCCGAGTAGTGCGCATCGGGAGTGCCATCGCTGACGACTGGCGACCACCCGCTAGCGAGGTCCTCGGTGAGCGGTTGGGTGCCGGTGTCGAAGAACGTGTGGTCGAGTTCAAGCGGCCCGGTGACTCGCATGCTGAGGGAGGTGTTCAGGTCGGTGCCGTCGAGGGTCTCGATGACTTGTCCGAGCAGGATGTAGTTCGTGTTCGAGTACGCAAACTGCCCGACCGGCCCGGGCGAAACGTCTGCGACGTAAGAGAGGACCTCCGTCTGCGTCATGATTCGGCTGGGGTCGGCCAGGACGTCGGTGAAGAACTCGGGTTGATCGGTGTAGTTGGGGACCCCGCCCTCGTGTGAGAGGAGCTGCCTGATGGTCGCTTCGCCACCCACGACGGTTCTGGGGAGATACTCCTCGAGCGCTGTGTCGAGATCGACAACTCCTTCATCGACAAGTTGGAGGACCATGACGGCGACGAGCGGCTTGGCCACGCTCCCCACGCGAAATGGCCGACCCTCGACGAGCGGATCACCTGCGTTCGACCCTGTGCCGACCGCGGTGCGGTGCAGTACGCCATCGCGCTGCACCAGGACCTCGGCACCCCCAGGCGAGGACGCCACGAACTCGGTGGCAACCGACTCCAAGGAGCCAGCGGTGTCGGCTGGTGCGGCCCCAGGAGCGATGGGCGGCCCGGGCGTGGTGTGGTCGAGCGTCTCGACGGACCCGCCCTCGCCAGCGGAGCTGCAGCCCGTGAGAACGACCATTGCCACGAGGGCGGCCGACCCAGAACGCAGGGGGAAAGAGGTCATCGGTCAACCGTAGTTGACCAACCAATCGTGGTCAACTATGGTTGACGACATGGAGGTTCGAATCGCAGACCTTCCCCGGCCTTCGGACACGGAGGCAGCTTTGGCTGCAGTTGTTGCGTTACGTCGCAGCGCTGATCGGCTTGAGCTGGCTGCCGTGCAGTGCGCTCTCGACAAGTCATGGACCTGGGTGGATATCGCAGCGGCACTCGGTGTGACCAAGCAGGCTGTCCACAAGCGCTACTCCCGCCGAGTGAGGCAACCAAGGAAACGAGGAACGAAGAGCTGATGTTCGGACGAAGGAAGCGCAGTCGTATCCAAGACCTTCGCACCATGAACCAGCTGTTCCCGAGCGCTGATGCGGCAGCGGCAGCTGATGGGAAGCGGGAGGCTGGGGCCGAGCACCTCTTGATCGCCGCGCTCGATCTTGACACCGGGTCAGCCCGACGCTGCTTCGAGCGGGTCGGAGCCGACCCCGATCAGTTTCGAGAGTCAGTTCGGGCTCAGCACGCCGCGGCCGTACGTGCGATCGGCATGCGGCCGATCGATGACGACATCTTGGATCAGTACCTCCCTCCGCCAACAGCCGATACCGGTCCGCATCGCGGAAGTGCGTCCGGACACGAGCTGTTCCGCCAGGTGGTCGCGCTCGTCCGCAAGGAACGCTCGCAGCTCTACGGCGCCTACTTCGTACTCGTCGCAGCAGAGACCGAGCACGGCACCACCGCGCGAGCACTGCGTCACATGCGTCTCGACCCGACCGCACTTGCGGCAGCAGCACGGCACGAGATCCAGCTGCTGAACGAGGTCGACGCCCCTGACGACTGATCCGCCGACCGCCGAGCGGTGACCATGAGGTCACCCACTGATGCTCCACGGCCGACGGTGACTCCCGCGACCAATAGCCGATCGTCATTCGGACACCAGCGGCCCACCGTAGAGCGCGGCGATCGCACGGGCATGCCGAGAGCAGTTTCGATGATGCAGACGTGGCTGGGCTGGCCCGTCACGAGCGCGCGTGAGACTGCTCCGGTGGCCGATCCGCTGAACGACGCTGCCGTCGAGCACTGGCCCTTTTCGGGCTCCGGCTTCGCTGCGACGAAGTCCTCCTTCGTCTGGTGCGAGAGCACGATCTGCCACGCTTGGCGGCCATCCAACCGCCCGACTACGAACACGACCCTTCGGCTGAGGTCTTCCTCGGCGAGGACCTGGATGAGCATCGGCGACGGCTCGTCTATCAGGGCTTCTGGCGCTCCTTGGGTACGTGGTCGCCGTCATCGTGGTGCCTTGACTTCGTGGTCGAGCACGATGGTGCCCTCGTAGGGGTGCAGTCTCTCTTGAAGCAGATTCCTTCCTCGACCTTCGAACGGTCGACTCCGGGTCGTGGCTGGTCGGTTCGACCTGGGGGCGCGGTGTCGGCATCGCGATGCGTACCGCGGTTCTTGCGCTTGCTTTCGACCATCTGGGAGCTCGTGCGTCCGTGACCTCCGCCCGTCGTGACAATGCCGCTTCGCTCGGGGTGTCGCGGCATGTGGGATACCGCGACAACGGTGTCAGTCTGAACCGTTCAGGGAGTGGTGTGGTGCAACTCGTCTATATGCGGATGACGGCTGAGGAGTGGCGTGGGTCCGAATCTGGAGGGCTCGTCACGGTGAGCGGCCTCGATGCGTGCCTGCCCTGGTTCGGAGTGCCGCACAAGCCATGAGGGCACTGCACGAACACGCCGGTCCCTCGTCGGACTCGGTCAGAACAGTTCTCGACAGAGGCTGGTGCTTGTCTCTCGCCACACCGTCGGGTCCGTAGCCCAGAAGTCGTGAGGTACGTCGGGCACGATGTAAAAAGCGCCGTCCGGGACCAGGTTAGCGAGCTGTTCCAGTGGCCAACTCGGGCGGATGTCGTTGCCGGCTGCCACGAACTTCATCGGAACCATGCTGTCGGCGAGGTCGCGCCACAGGCTGGAGGTGTTCTGGACCGATGGGTCGGAGGCGTACCTCCGCGGCGGCGGTGAGGAACGAGCGCTCGTGCCGTCTCCCGTCTCGGGCATTGTCGAGATCAACTGCGACGGTCCGCTGGACCGTCCGTTCGTCGGTGGGCAGCTCGTCCAGGACCCTCACCTGCGCGCCGCCTACGGCCCTCGGGTCATTTCCTCCACGCTGGGCGTTGCCTGGGTCTCGGCGGGTCGACGGGCGGCGTACGTCTCCGACGGCACGTTCTACGAGAACCTGCACTTCGCCGCCGGGATAGCGATCGCCCAGGCGGCAGGCTGCCTGATCAGCGATCTGGCAGGAACCTCACTTAACACCAGCCGCGGCCTCATTCTCGGCCGACCAAGCCACACATCGAGCAGTACTGACTCTCGTCGAGCCCCACCTCGCAGCAGTCACCAAGGCAGTCTGACGCCGCACCACACGCTCTCCAAGGTCCGCCCGCGGAACCCAGGGGAGCTCGCCGACACGAACCCGCGGAGCGTGTCACGCGGGACCCGAACGCTCAGGGTGATCGTCGTGTGTCGAAGAGAGCGAGCCGTGAGGATAGGCGGGGTCTTGGGGATTAGCTGAGGTACGCGACCTGCGCGAATGGTCAGCCCTGAACCCTCGCTGCGACCCCCGTTGCTTCCAAGGTACAACCGATCGGGGGGCTTGCCGCAAGGGCCCGGTGTTCCCTCAGAATCAGCCGCTGGACTGGGCATCGGGCACCCGCTGAAGGAGGATTCATGCACGACGTAATCATCGTGGGCGGCGGGCCGACCGGGATGATGCTCGCCAGCGAGCTGCGGCTGCACGACATCGACACCCTCGTTCTGGAGCGGGACGCTGAGCCGACGAGGATGGTGCGGTCGCTCGGACTGCACATGCGAAGCATCGAGATCATGGCGATGCGCGGACTGCTCGACCGCTTCCTCGACCAGGGGCAGATCTACCCGCTCGGCGGCATGTTCGCCGGCATCACCAAGCCACTTCCCCGCGAACTTGAGTCGCGTCACGCGCACATCCTCGGCATCCCGCAGCCCACCACCGATCGATTGTTGGCCGATCGCGCCGTCGAACTCGGCGCCGAGGTCCGGCGCGAGTGCGACGTCGTCGGAGTCAACCAAGACGATGAGGATGTAACCGTCGAACTCGCCGACGGAACCCGCCTGCGAGCGGCGTACGTCGTCGGGTGCGACGGCGGGCGCAGCACAATTCGACGGCGGCTCGGCATCGACTTCTCCGGGGAGCCACCGCGGCAAAAGTGGCTGCTCGTCGAGGCCGAGGTCGACGCGACCGAGGACCAGCTAGCTAACGCCAGGGCAGCGGGCAAGCCGCGGGGACTCATGTTCGGGCCAGCGCCGCACGAAGCAGGGGTGCAGCGCTTCGTCATGACGACCGAGGCGCCCGTCGAGGACCGCAGCATCCCGCCCACGCTGCAGGAGTTCCTCCAGCGCCTCCGCGATATAACAGGCACCGACCTTGGCATCAACGTGGCCCGCTCGGTGTCCCGGTTCGGTGACGGCACGCGTCTGGCCGAGCGCTACCGCGTCGATCGCATCTTTCTTGCTGGCGACGCTGCCCACGTGCACGCCCCCGTGGGCGGGCAGGGCCTCAACCTCGGCCTCCAGGACGCCGTCAACCTCGGCTGGAAGCTCGTCGGGGCCCTCCGCGGCTGGGGGTCTCACGGACTGCTCGAAACCTACGAGACCGAGCGACGACCCGTGGCCGAAGACACGCTCGCCAGCACGCGGGCGCAGAGCGAACTGGTGTGGCCCAATGGTGACGTGTCGGCGGTGCGGCGGCTGCTTGAGGAACTCATGGAGATCAACCAGGTCAACCTCTCCCTCACCGAGAAGACCACCGGCACGGGCATCCGCTACGACTGCGGTGACGGTCACGACCTCCTCGGCAAGCGGATGCCGGACGTCGAGCTGGAAGGCAGCTGGCTCTACGACCGGATGCACCGCGGGCGCGGGGTGCTCCTCGACCGCAAGGGGGTGCTCACGGTAGACGGCTGGGGCGATCGGGTGGACGTGGTCTCGCAACGGCTCGCTGGCCGCGGCCAGCACCAACACTCAGCAGAGTCGACCTTGATTCGCCCGGATGGGCACGTGGCGTGGGTCGGCGAAGACCAGAAGGAGCTCGGCGCCGCCTTGACTCGATGGTTCGGAGCAAGCGCAACCTGACGCGAGTTTAGGGTTTGGCTAGCCCAGGCGGGGCTCCTGGCGTCGAGAGGGCCGCCGGTATCGCGAGACATGGGTACCCCACAAGCCGAACGGCACGCGGAGCGTGCCACAAAGGGAACCCGCCACGGTGACGGCGGTCTTAGGCAACGACCGAGATGCGCTGTGTCCGCAACACCCGTCCGGTGATGTTCCCGGGACGGGGGCGTGATCCGGGCGCGTCATTGTGGGCTGCCCCGGCTCAGGCGCCTGCTGCGGCCTGCCGAGTGCGCGCCTGCGCCGCTGAGCCACGGCGGCGAAGCGGTTCCCGGGCCGTCCTCCTTCGCACCACCGCATGAAGTTGCGAGGAGATGGTCAAAGTCCGAGGTCGCGACTAGAGGTGGTCTGCAGGGCCTGGACGGGGCGGATGTAGCGCTCGATGAGGACGTCGATGCGCCGGTGGCGGGTCTGCGCGGCGATCCGGTCGACGCCGATGCCGGCGAGTGCGGCGCTGGTGGCGTGGCCGGCGCGCAGTGAGTGCCCGGTGATCCGTTCGGGCGACAGGCCGGCGGCTCGGGCACGGTCCTTGACGATGTTGGAGACGGCGTTGCCGGAGATCGGCTCGAGCGAGGTGAGTCCAGGACGCATGCTGGTAAACACCGGCCCGGCGGCCGTGCCCCGGACGGCGAGCCAAGCGTCCAGGGCGGCGATGGGGTCGGTGAGGGCGTGTTGGCCGTGGGCGATGCCGACGACCTGGCCGCGACGTTCGGGGTCGGTCTTGGAGCGGCGTAGGTGGAGCAGGAGGCCTGCGGGTTTGGCCTCGATGTCATCGACGGTGAGGGCGGCGAGCTCGGAGCGTCGCAGCGCGCCGGCGAAGCCGACCAGGATCAGGGCGGCGTCGCGGAGGCCTCGTGGGGTGGTGCGGTCGATCGTGGTGACGATCTGGCGCAGGTCGGCCACGCTGAGCGGCCGGGCCGGACGGCGGGGTGCGGTGCCGATGATGCGGCGTAGGCCGCGGCGGACCTGGCGGACCGCGTCTTGGTCGATCGGGTCGGGCAGGCCATGGCTGCGGTGCTGGTGGCCGATCGCCGCGCAGGCCGCGTCGATGGTGGCCAGCGAGACGCCTTGTTCGGCGCGCTCGGTGAGGTAGGCGCACACCGCGGCGGCCTCGGCCGGGAACGGCATCAGTCCGCGTCCGGCGCTCCAGCGGACCCACTGCCTCCAGGCCTGGGCGTAGGCCTTGCGGGTGGTCTCGGCGTGGCTCGCGGCCATCGCGGCCGCGACGCGTCTCGCGTCGTCGTCAGTGAGGTGCTCCCAGGTGTCGGCGGGGGTGTCGGCGGGGGTGTCGAGGGCCGGCAGGCGATCGGAGATGGGTGGAGAGATGGTCATCGCAGGGTTGTAGCGGGTGCTGCGGGGTCGGTCTCCTCCGCGGTACCAGCCGACCCGTGCCGTCCGGCGGGGCGCCGGGGCAGCGGCGATAAGCGAGAATATGTGGAGAGTAGCCACTCCGTCCTCCTGTTAAAGGACGGCGGGCACGACCTGTGACCAGTGGGTTTGGTGGAGCTGAGGGGATTCGAACCCCTGACCTTCTCATTGCGAACGAGACGCGCTACCAACTGCGCCACAGCCCCAGTGCGCCCGTGAGCGCGAGGAAGAAGTTACCACCGCTCGGGGGGCGAACCCGAATCGGGTGCAGCCCCCGGTGCGCCCAGGACGTCAGGCTCCGGCGGCCCGGCGCGCGGTCTCGGCGGAGGTCTGCTCGGCGTCGGCGGCCCCGGCGGCCTCGCGGGCCAGGGCGGTGTCGGTCTCGTCGTGGCCGGAGGAGGAGATGCCGGTGAGCTCGATGGTGCGCACCGTACGGCGGGCGCGCGCCTTGTTGACGTACGTCGGCAGGGTCATCGGCAGCGGGTCCCACAGCGAGCCCTGCTCGTAAAGAGCGGCCTCGATGTCCTCGCGGGCCAGTCCGGTGGTGTCCTCCTCGGCCAGGTCGCCGAGCAGGGTCTCGACAGGCTCGACCACCGACTGCGGCTCGACCACCGACTGCGGCTCGACCACCGACTGCGGCTCCACGGCCGCACGCGGCTCGACCACCGGGTGCGACTCGGCCACCGCACGCGACACGACCGGCGTGACCTCGACCGACACCCCGGCGGCGCCAGCAGCGCGCGGGGCACCGGCGGTACCCGCGGCGGACCGACGACGCTGCTGCGCACGCACGGAGAGACGGGAGACGACCAGCCACACCACGACCAGCGCGCCGGGCACACCCGGGGCCCAGATCGGCAGGTAGGCGAACCAGGTGGCCGTCCACACCGCGGCCAGCGCCAGCACCAGCAGGCCCAGGACGCGGCGCCGGCGGCGAGCCGCCGTGCGGGCTGCGGCGCGAGTGGGCAGCGCGACGGGCCGCCCGCGCTCGACCTCGGGCTCGCCCTCCTCGACGGCGGCCTTGGTCTCGACGGCATCCTCCGCGGAGTCCTCGGCCGACCCGTCGGGGGTGATCGCGTCGACCGCGTCGGCGACGGCGGCCTTGGCCTTGCGCGAGAGGATCCGCACCCGGTCGGAGTGACCCTCGACCAGCCGGTCGCTGGCCATCTCGTCGTGGTGCTTGAGCGCCTTGGGGATCAGGTAGACGGCCCACGCGAGGGCGAGCACCACGAAGATGACAGCAGACAGGTCCACGGCGACGACGATACGAGCGCGACGCGTCCGGCCACCGGACCGGAGGCGGTGTGTCGCCAGATCACTCCTGTGACTGCTGTGAATCCTGCTCTGCAGCGGCCGAATCGAGCCGGTGGACCAGCCCGAGCGGCGCCTCCTCGCGGGTGACCGCGAACAGCAGGTGGTCGCGCCAGTCACCGTCGATGTGCAGGTAGCGGGGGGCGTAGCCGACCTGCTCGATGCCGAGCTTCTCCACCACCCGCAGCGACGAGGTGTTCTCCGGGCGGACCGCCACCTCGATGCGGTGCAGGCCGAGGACGGAGAAGCAGTGGTCGACGGCCATCGCGACAGCCCGGGTGGTGATGCCCCGTCCCGCGTGCCCCTCGTCGATCCAGTAGCCGACCGACGCGTACTGCGCCGAGCCGCGCACGATGTTGCTGACGGTGAGCTGGCCGACGAAGCGGTCGTCGTACTCGATCACGAAGGGCAGCTGCCGGCCGGCCCGCGCCTCGCGCCGCATCGTGCGCACCATCGCGGCGAAGCTGCGCGGCTGGGCGTGCGAGTCCGACGGGGCGGTGGCGTCCCAGCGGCCGAGCCACCCCCGGTTGGCCGCCCGCAACCGGCGCCAGGCGTCTCCGTCGCGCTGGCTGATCGGCCGCAGCACGACCCCGCGCGACTCCAGGACGACCGGCCAGCCCGTGCTCAGTGGTCGCTCCCCACGATCTGCTCGACCGCGTGCCGCAGCAGGGGTACGACGACCGCGAGCCCGTCGCGGACCCCGCCCCGCGACCCGGGCAGGTTGACCACCAGCGCCTCGCCGACGGTGCCCGCGACCCCCCGCGACAGGGCAGCCGTGGCCACCCCCTTCGCGACCCCGTGCGCCCGGATCGCCTCGGCGATGCCGGGCACCTCGCGCTCGAGCAGGGCCCGGGTCACCTCGGGGGTCAGGTCGGTCGGCGTGAGGCCGGTACCGCCCGTGGTGATCACTGCCCGGGCGCCGTCGGCGACCGCCGCGGAGATCGCGCGACCGACCTCGTCGCCGTCGGTCACCACCGCCGGGTCCGCGACCTGCCACCCGTCCGCGCGCAGGGCCTCCACGATGAGTGGACCGGTGGTGTCCTCGTAGACCCCGGCCGAGGCCCGGTTGGAGGCCACGACCACAGCGGCCCGGTAGTCGCTCATCTGCGGTACGTCCCGCTCTTGCCGCCGGTCTTCTCCTCGATCCGGACCTCGGTGATCACAGCCCCCTTGTCGACGGCCTTGACCATGTCGACCAGGGTCAACGCGGCCACCGACACCGCGGTCAGGGCCTCCATCTCCACCCCGGTGCGGTCCGTGGTCCGCACGGTCGCACTGATCGCGACGGCGTCGTCCTCGACCTCGAGGTCGACCGTGACCCCGGAGATGGCCAGCGGGTGGCACAGCGGCACCAGGTCGGGCGTGCGCTTGGCCGCCATGATCCCGGCGACCCGGGCGACCCCGAGGGCGTCGCCCTTGGGCACCCCGTCGCCGCGCAGCAGCGCCACCACGTCCGCGGAGACCAGCACCCGCCCGCTGGCGGTGGCGGTGCGGGCGGTGACGTCCTTGCCGGAGACGTCGACCATGCGGGCGGCACCGGAGTCGTCGAGGTGGGTGAAGCCGTCGCTCACGACCCGCTCCTCACGGCCGGTCCAGCAGCAGGACGGGGACCTCGTCACCCTGGTCGACCCGGGTGACGCCCTCGGCGAGGACGATCAGCGCGTCGGCCTGCGCCAGCCCGGCGATCAGGTGCGAGCCGGGTCCGCCGACCGGGGTGACCCGCACTCCGGCGGCACCGAGCTCGACCCGCGCCCGGACCAGCTGCTGCTTGCCGCGCATCGAGGTCAGGGCGGTGGTGACCCTGCCGGTGACCAGCCGGCGCCCGACGACGGCTCGGCCGGTGAGCTTGTGCAGCACCGGCACCACGAACATCTCGAAGGAGACGTACGCCGAGACCGGGTTGCCCGGCAGCGTGAAGATCGGGGTCGCGTCCTCGCCGACCACCCCGAAGCCCTGCGGCTTGCCCGGCTGCATGGCCACCTCGAGGAAGTCCACGGTGCCCAGCTCGCGGAGCACCTCCTTGACCACGTCGTGGGTGCCCTTGCTGACGCCACCACTGGTGACCACCAGGTCCGCGCGGACCAGCTGGTCGCTCAGCGCGTGGGTGAAGGCCTCGGGGTCGTCGGAGCTCGCCTTGACCCGGTAGGCGACGCCACCGTGCGCGCGGACGGCCGCGGCGAGCAGGTGGCTGTTGGCGTCGTAGATGCTGTCGGGGCCCAGCGGTCGGCCGGGCTCGACGAGCTCCGAGCCGGTCGACATGACCACCACCCGGGGACGCGGGGCGGTGGGGACCCGCCCCAGGCCGAGCGCGGCCAGCAGGCCGACCTGTCGAGTGCCGATGACCTCGCCACGGCGCATCAGCAGGTCGCCCTCGCGGACCTCCTCACCCGCCCAGCGGATGTGCTGCCCCTCCTCGGGGGCCTGCCGCACCAGCACCTCGCGGCCCGACTCCTCGGTCCACTCGAAGGGCACCACGGCGGTGCACCCGTCGGGGATCCGCGCACCGGTCATGATCCGCACCGCGGTGCCGGGGGTCAGGGCGGCGCTCGGCGCCTGGCCGGCCGCGATCTCCCCCATCACCGGCAGGTGGGCCGGGCGCTCGGAGGTCGCGTCGGCGACGTCCTTGAAGTGCACGGCGTAGCCGTCCATCGCCGAGTTGTCGAAGTTGGGCAGCGAGACGGTCGCGTGCACGTCCTGGGCCACCGGGAGCCCGAGCGCGTCCATCAGCGGGTGCTCGAACGGCTCCATCGCCACGACCCGGGCCAGCACGCGTTCGAGGTAGTCCTCGACCGGCAGGAGCTGGGGGTCCGGGTCGGCGTGCGGCATGGGCTGACCTTAGAGGACGGTGCGGTGGCTAGCTGCTCGCCGAGCCCTCGCCGAGCACCGTGCCGGCCTCGACCCGGCCGCGCTCGCCCTGGAGCTTGGCGGTGCCGTGCACCCGCACGTCCTCGCCGAAGGTCCAGTCGCCCTCGACGACCAGCGCCTCGGCGTCCTTCAGCGACGGAGCCCCGGACGGGAACCGCTTGTCGAACTCGTCCACGAACTTGTAGATCTCGTCGAGGTCCACGAACGGCAGGTGGTCGGCCACCTGCTCGAGGACGAAGTCGGGTCCGAGCTCGTAGGCGTCCGACCGGAGCACCAGCAGGTCGTTGGTCGTCTTCACCGGCACGAACCGGTCGCGGCCCACCTCGATGGTGCGACTCTCGGCGAACACCTCGATCGCCGAGCCCATCGCGGTCTCGATCTGGATGACCTCGGGGCTGGACGGGTCGCTGGGGTCGACGTGCTTGACGTTGCGGATCAGCGGGAGGCCGAGGATGTCGTCGCGCCGGACGAGCTCGTCGCGCATCCGCTCGAGGTCGAACCACAGGTTGTTGGTCGAGGTGTACTTGTGCTTCTCGAGGTCGGCCAGCGCCTCGCGGTCCTCGTCGGAGGTCTGCGCGGTCTCCCGCAGCACGATCCGTCCGTCCTCCTTGCGCTTGGCGAAGTGGCCGCCCTTGCGGTCCGAGGGAGTACGCCGCACGGCCTCGATCGCGAACGGGGCCCCCGACTCGGCGAACCAGCCGGCGACCCGGGCGTCGGGGAAGGCACCGAGGTTGTCGGAGTTGGAGGCGAAGGCGTAGCGGTAGCCGGCGTCGATGAGCTGGTCGAGCAGGCCGGTCCCCTTCATCGCCGTGTAGAGGTCGCCGTGACCGGGCGGGCACCACTCCATGGACGGGTCGCGGTTCCACGACACCGGGGTGAGGTCCTTGGTCCGGAGCTTGGGCTCCTTGTTCTGCAGGAACTCCAGCGGCAGGCCGTCGACCTCGAGGTCGGCGTACCGGGCCAGCGCGGCGAGCGTGTCGGAGGAGGTGCGGAAGCTGTTCATGAAGATCAGCGGCAGGGTCGCGCCGTACTCGCGGCGCAGGTGCAGCACCTGCCGTGCGATCACGTCGAGGAAGGACAGTCCGCGCCGCACGCACAGCAGGGACTTGGCGCGGGACATGCCCATGGAGGTCCCCAGACCACCGTTGAGCTTGATCACGGCCGTCGCACCGACGGCGTCGGTGGCGGTCTCCTCGCTCACCTGCACGTCGGCGAGCGACTCCATCTCCAGCGGCTCGATGGACGCCTCCCGGATCAGCCCGGTCTCGCCGTGCTCGATCTGCCGGTAGTAGTGGGCGAAGACCTCGATGGCGGCCGGGTCGACACCCGCGGCCTCCATCTTCTCGCGCGCCAGTCGGAGTCCCTTCGAGTTCATGCATCGATCGTAGGCTGGGGACGTGCAGGAGTTCATGGGGGTCGCGAAATCCGCCCTGCGCGACCAGCTGCTCGCCGCACGTCGTCGCCTGCCGCTGACCGTCCTCGGCGAACGGGCCCGGGCGGTGGCCGGTCACGTCGTCGCTGCACCCGAGATCCGCCGCGCCTCGACGGTGGCCGCCTACGTGTCGGTCTCCAGCGAGCCGGGCACCGGTCCACTGCTGGACGCGCTCGACGCCGCCGGCAAGCGGGTGCTGCTCCCGCTGCTGCTGCCCGACAACGACCTCGACTGGGCGCCGTACGCCGGGGCGCAGGGCCTGCGCTCGGCCCGGCGAGGGCTGCTCGAGCCCGACGGCCAAGCGCTCGGCCCGGACGCGGTCCGCAGCGCGGACGTCGTGCTCGTGCCCGGGCTGGCGGTGGGTCGCGACGGGATCCGCCTGGGGCGCGGGGGTGGCTCCTACGACCGCGTCCTGGACCGGGTCGAGCCGGGCACCTTCGTGTGCGTGGTGCTGAACTCCGAGGAGGTCCTGGACTCGGTCCCCGCAGAGGCGCACGACCGGCCGGTGCACGCCGTCGCCACCGAGACCGGGCTGATCCGCTTCTGAGCCCGCCGGTCCCGGTGCGCTTCGGCCGGCGTCCTCAGGAGCCGCCGGGCTCCAGCACCAGCCGGTCGCGGGTCCGGGACTCCACCCGGTCGCGCCCGAACGCCCAGGGCAGGGTCTCCCCCGCCAGCCAGGCCGGCACCTGGTCGCGGTAGCTGCCGGACGCGACGTGCCCGGAGGCTCCGCCCAGCACCACCCACCGGGACCGGTCGAGGTCGTCGAGGTCGACCACCATCCGCATCGAGGGCGCCGTCGTCACGTCGTACCCCTCGGCCGCGTCCCACTCGGTCGCGTGCACGGTCGCGCTGCCGCCGCCGAGCCGGTAGGGGCCGCGGTCGAAGATCGCGTCCAGCACCGGCACCCCGCGCGGGGCGAGAGCCTCGTGCTCGAGCTCGAGCCGGTGCAGGCGACCCCACGCCCACCTGGTCGGGCTCACCGAGATCCTGCGGGTCAGCTCGTCGCGCGCCTCCCGCATCGCGCGGGCCAGGATCTGGTCACGGTCCTCCACGACGCTCTCCGTGGTCGCGTCGTCCCACCACGGGCTGTCGGCCTCCCGCAGCAGGTTGCTGACCACCGCGACCCACCGCTGGCTGCCGTCGGGCCACAACGACTCCGGCAGCTGGTCGTGGAAGGTCAGGCTGAGCACGTTGCTCCACACGACGTTGAAGTACGCCGCGGCGGCCGAGTCGGCGGGCTGGGTGAAGTCCCAGTCGAGGAGCAGGCGCTGGCCGTCGGCGTCGTACTCCGACGTCATCAGCTGGCGCATCAGGTAGGGCACCAGCACCGGCGCCATCGGGTTGCGCGTGTCGCCCTGCAGCGCGGTCAGGTCCCCGACGTCGAGCTTGCGCCCCTCGGTGACGGCGTCGGCGAGGCGGTTGCGCAGCAGCTGGCTGCGGTAGCCCTGGTCGGGGCTGTCGGTCAGCAACCAGGGGTACGCCGACCCGGCCGGCATCTGGTTGGCCGCGACCACGAAGCCCTCCGCGGGGTTGAGCACGTTGGGCAGCGAGTCCTGCGGCACCTCACGGCCGGTCCAGTCGTTGCGGGTGAGCCAGCCCGCCACCGGGTAGGTGCCCCGCCGGTCGCCCCGACGCACCGGCACCGCACCGGCCGCCTGGTAGCCGATGTTGCCCTCCCGGTCGGCGTAGACGAGGTTCTGACTGGGCACGGCGAACGACCGGGCCGCCTGCCGGAACTCCGACCAGCTCGTCGCCGTGTCGAAGGCGAACACCGCGTCGGCGGTCGCCCGGGGCGTCAGTCCGGTCCACGCGAGCGCGACGGCGTACCCGTTGTCCCGCTCGGGCGAGTCGACCGGCACCTCGGCGTTGGCGCCGACGCTGGACAGCTCCTGCGAGACGTCGGAGAGCAGTGGCCCGTGCCGGGTCGCGCGCACGGTGAACAGCTTGGTGGCGCCGCCGGAGACCCGGATCACCTCGTCGCGTCGGACCAGGGGCAGCTGGCCGCCGTCGTACCGGTAGGTCGTGCCGGTCACCTTCTCCAGGTAGAGGTCGGTGACGTCCGCCCCGAGGTTGGTCATCCCCCAGGCGATGTCGCGGTTGTGCCCGATGATCACGCCCGGCATCCCGGCGAAGGTGAACCCGCTGACGTCGAAGGGGCAGTCGTCGTCGACGGTGCGGCAGTGCAGCCCCATCTGGTACCAGACACCCGGGATCGACGCGCGGAGGTGCGGGTCGTTGGCCAGCAGCGGTCGGCCGGAGACGGTGTGCTCGCCGGAGACCACCCAGCTGTTCGACCCCACCCCCGCGCCACGGCCGAGCAGCTCCGGGACGTCGCGCAGTCCCCGGCGCACGTCCTCGAGCGCCCGGAGCGCACCGGCACCGAGGGCCGGCCGCGGGGCGGCGCCGGCGCGGGCGTCGTCCGGGCTCGGCACGATCGGGAGGTTCCGGTCGTAGGGGTAGCGGGGGTAGAGCTCGTCGACCTGCTCGGGCGTGCGGTCCACCGACAGCCGGGTGCGGGCCACCTCCTCCTCGAGGTTGCCCGAGAGGTCCCAGGCCATCGCCTTGAGCCACGCCAGCGAGTCGACGGGAGTCCAGCGCTCCGGCTGGTAGTCGAGCCCACCGAGGCCGAGCACGGTGTACTCGAGGGCGAGCTCGGTGCCCGAGGTCTCCTCGAGGTAGGCGTTCACGCCCTCGCTGTAGGACTGCAGGTAGGAGCGGGTCGCGGGCGCGAGCAGGTCGTACTCCTGCTGGGCCACCCGTCGCCAGCCCATCGCCCGGACGAACATGTCGGAGCCGACCCGGCTCTCCCCGAGCAGCTCGCTCGCCCGGCCCGCCGTCACGTGACGGCGGTAGTCCATCTGGAAGAAGCGGTCCTGTGCCTGGACGTAGCCCTGGGCGTAGAACAGGTCGGCGCTGTTGCCGGCGTAGATCTGGGGGATGCCCTGGGCGTCCCGGAGCACCTGCACCGACTCGGAGAGCCCGGACAGCCGGAGGGTGGCCTCGGTGGTCGGCAGCGGGCGGCGCACGGCCACCACACCACCGACCAGGGCGGCCACGAGCACGAGGACCAGCGCGACCACGCCGTACGCCGACCCACGGGCCCACCCGGGCCAGTCGGTGATCCGGAGTCGCGCGTCCACGTCAGGCATTGTGCCGTAGCATTGGCAGTCGACTGCGACGAGTGCCAATCCCTTGTCCGTGTGAACTCCGGAGGACCCGTGCCCACCTATCAGTACTCCTGCACCGAGTGCGGCCACTTCTTCGAGGTCGTGCAGAGCTTCTCCGACGACTCCCTGACCGTGTGCCCGGAGTGCGAGGGCCGGCTGCGCAAGGTCTTCAACGCCGTCGGCGTCGTGTTCAAGGGCTCCGGCTTCTACCGCACCGACAGCCGCGCGCAGGCCGGCGGCGGCGAGTCCGGCTCGGAGAAGTCGGAGAAGTCGGGCGCGGAGAAGTCGGGCCCGGAGAAGAAGTCGCCGGAGACGGCGGGCGCCGGGACGAAGACCTCCGGCGAGTCCTCGGGCTCCAAGACCGGGGGCACCAAGGCTTCCGGCTCCTCGGCTCCGGCCACCGCGTCGTCCGGCTCCGCCTCCTGACCCCTCGGCGCCGCCTGTGGACGGCGCGAGCGGGCCCGGCGCGACCGGCCTAGCGTCGGGCGGCATGTCGGAGCCTCGCACCCGTCCGCCCGTCCGCCCCCTCGACCGATCCCTCGACCGGTCCCGCCGGCTGCTGCGGCGGTGGCGCCGCCGCGTGCTGCTGCACCGCCGCCTGCTCGCCGCCCTGGCCGCGGGAGGGGCCGTGCTGGCGGTCGTGCAGGCGACCGGCCCGCCCGCGCCCCCCAGCGCCGTCGCGTGGACCGCGCAGCACGACCTGCCGGGCGGCAGCACACTGTCGCGCGGTGACCTCGTCGCCACCCGGCTCGCACCGGAGACGGTGCCTGACGGCGCGGTCGAGGACACCGGGACGGCGGTCGGCCGGACCCTGGCCGCCCCGATGAGCCGGGGCGAGGTGCTCACCCGCACCCGGCTGCTCGGGGACGGGCTGCTCGCGGGCTACCCCGGCACCACCGCGGTGCCCGTGCGGGTGAGCGACGCGGCGGTCGTCGACCTGCTGCGCGTCGGGGACCGTGTGGGCCTGGTGCTGGCCGACCCCGACGGCCGGCGCGGGGCGGAGGTGCTGGTCGACGACCTGCCGGTGGTGGCCATCCCCGAGGTCCGCTCGTCGGGGCTCGGAGCCCCGACTCCCGGGCGACTCGTGGTCGTGGCGGTGCCCCGCGAGGAGGCCCCACGGATCGCCGCCGGCGCAGCGACGTCCGTGCTCGTGCCCGTCTGGACTCGTTAGGGTGTCGGCCCACAGGCCACGCGCGGGACCAGGTGCCCGCACCGCTGGTCGCGACCCCCAGGAGCGCAGATGACCGGGTTCAAGAACTTCATCCTCCGCGGAAATCTCGTCGATCTCGCGGTCGCGGTGATCATCGCCGTCTCGTTCGGCGCGGTGGTGACGACCTTCACCGAGTGGCTGACCGGGCTGATGCCCGACTCGGCCTCGGAGTTCTTCAGCACGGCCCCGCAGAGCTTCGGCGCGTTCCTCAACGCCACCGTCTCCTTCGTCCTGCTGGCGGCGGTCGTCTACTTCCTCGTGGTCACGCCCTACACCCGCGCCAAGGACAAGTACTTCCCCGATGAGCCCACCGGCACCCCGGCGGACGTGGCCGTGCTCGAGGAGATCCGGGACCTGCTCGCGGCGCGCGACGGGCGCGCCTGAGCCGCGCGCTCAGCCGTGGTGCGGCGGCACCTGCCGCTTCAACCACTCCTCGTTGCCCTCGGGCCGCGCCTCGGTCTCGGGGGTGTCGTCGGAGGTCTGGTCGGGGAGCACGTCGCCGAACACCTCCGCCAGCCGGCGCCGCCTCGCCGCGCGCTCGGCGGGGGTGGGTGGCGGTGCGCTGCCGCTCACGGCCGTCCCGCGACGACCAGTCCGTCGCGCGCCGCGTCGAGCCAGCCGGCGTCGAACCGCGGTCGCAGCGCCCGCCAGCCGGTCTGGGCGGCGAAGTGGTCGTTGCACACCCGCAGCGACCGCGTCAGCGGCTCGAGGCGGGGTCCGATGAGCCAGCGACCGACCGATCCGATGAAGGCCCCCGAGGAGACCCCGGCCGCCTCGGCGTACCCCTGCACCAGCTCGTGCCTGCGGACGGGCTCGGCGCCCACGTTGTAGACGCCGCTGGGGGCGTGCAGCGAGGCGAGCACCGCACCGCCGAGGTCGTCGGTGTGGATGACGTGGGCCCAGTCCGAGGGGTGGCCGATGCCGATGCCCCGGCCCTGTCCGACGGCACGCAACCAGTAGCGCGTCTGCCCGTCGTTGCCCACGATCGTGCCGAAGCGGAGCACCACCCCGGCTCGGGAGTCACAGCAGTAGTCCTGCACCTGGGACTCGCCCACGGCCGCGGGCTCGGTCATCGAGGAGATCTCCAGCGGGCTGTGCTCGGTGATCCAGTCGTCGCCGTGGTCGGCGTACAGCCAGCTCACGCTCTCCTGCACCACGCGACGCACACAGGTGCGCCGGGCCGCCTCGACCACGTTGGTGACCCCGGTCGTGCGCAGCCGGTCGTGGCGCCGCCACGCACCGGGCACCAGCGCGCTGTGCCCGACGGGCACGCTCGCGGCCAGGTTGATCACCGCGTCGGCACCGGCGTACGCGGCAACCAGGCTGTCGACGTCCAGGACGTTGCCGTGCACCGGGCGGGCACCCATCCGGGCGACGGCGTCGGCCCCGCGGGTGGTGCGGACCACGGCGACGACGTCGTGGCCGGCCCCGACGAGAGCGGTGACCGCGGCTCGTCCGATGACACCGGTGCCGCCGGTCACGACTGTCCTCACGACGCACATACTCCGGTAACGAACCGGTCACGGCAAGCCGGGCGCGCCTGTGGACCTCGACGTGCCGGTGCGCGCCTCACGTGCACAGGCCCGCCTCGGCGGCCGCCTGGCGGCGCCGCTCCTCCGCCGCGAGGGCCTCGTCGCTGGGGTCCGGGGAGGGGGAGGCACCGGGCGAGGGGGTGGCGGTCTCGCTCGGTTGTCCGGGCTTGGAGCCGGGCTTGGAGCCGGGCGTGACCGCGTCGGCCCCCAGCTTGCCGAGGGGTCGGTCGAAGCGGATCTTGCGCCACAGGTCCTTGGCCTCGGGGGCCAGCGCCAGCCGGTTGGGGTCCGGCGCGTAGGGCTCGTTGGGCACGGTCAGGAAGGCCACGTTGTCCAGGCCGATGTTCTTCAGCGACGCCCCCAGGGAGGCCAGCTCCTTGAGCCGGGCGAAGCCGCTGTCGGTGGTCAGCGACTGGGTGGCGGCGTCGAGGAACCGGTACAGCCGGACCGGGTTGGCCAGCGTCCCCTTGGAGACCACCTTCTCCACCATCGCGGCGATGAACGCCTGCTGCCGCTTCATCCGGCCGATGTCCCCGGTCTCCGCGCCGATCCCGTGCCGCACCCGTACGTAGTCCAGCGCCTGGGCCCCGTTGACCTTGTAGGTGCCCGCCGGCAGCCGGATGTTGCCGATGGTGTCGTTGACCTCCTCCGGCACGCACACCTGGACGCCGTTGATGGCGTTGACCATCTCCTTGAACCCGGCGAAGTTGATCACCACGAAGTGGTCGATGCGGATGTCGGTCATCTGCTCGACCGTCTTGATCGTGCACGCCGGGCCGCCCACGGCGTACGCCGCGTTGAACTGGGTGAGCCCGCCGGGCACGGTCTGCTTGCCGTCCTTGGTGGTGCACTCCGGGCGCTCCACCATCGTGTCGCGCGGGATGCTCACGCCGTACGCGCGGTCCCGCTCGGCCGAGAGGTGCAGCAGGATCGTGGTGTCCGACAGCCCGGGGGTGTCCCCGCCGATGTTGGTGCCGTCACGGTTGTCGGAGCCCATCACGAGGACGTTGAGCGGCTCGGTGGGGCCCTCCACCTCGACGGCCTCGGGCCGGTCGGTGCCCAGGGCGTCGCCGATGGAGACCGAGTTGATGTTGCCCTCGAGCTTCTTGTAGGCGATGACCAGCGCGCTGCTGCTCACCACCAGCACGACGGCGAGCCCGATCAGCACCCGGTTCCGGATCCGGCGTCGCCGAGGAAGGCTGCCCTTGTGGCGTGGCTCTTCCTCGGACACTCGACCCTCGTTCTCGCAGGTGACCCCCCATTGTGACCATGTGCGTGCGGGCCGCCCAAATCATGGCACGACCCCGGTGAGCCGCCGGCTGGTTCGCACCACCTCCGCCCATGCGCCAAGATGTACGCCGGACCCGGGTCACCGCCCGTGGTGCCCGCCCCAGTAGCTCAGTGGATAGAGCAGCCGCCTCCTAAGCGAAAGGTCGCCAGTTCGACTCTGGCCTGGGGCACCCCGTGCCGGTCGGAGTCACCGGCCCAGGCGGTCCACGATGTCGGCGACCGTGTCGCGTGCGGTCCGGCCGACCCCGAGCAGGGTCGCCGAGGCCGGCCCGGTCCAGTCGCCGTACCCGACCAGGTACACGCGCCGCTCGGCCACGGACCGGGTCCCGGACGGCCCGCCGGTCGGCACCCGACCCGATCGATCGCGCAGTCCCAGGGGCGCCAGGTGGCGCAGGGCCGGCCGGAAGCCGGTGCACCAGATGATGACGTCCGCACGCTCCTCGGTGCCATCGGCCCAGGCCACCCCGTCCGGGGTGAGGCGCTCGAAGACGGGTCGCGCCGAGAGCACCCCGCGGTCCCGTGCCTCCCGCACCCCGGCCACCATCACGATGTCGCCGAGCCCGCCGACCCCGTCGTGCGTGCGGCCCTCCCGCTGGGCCCGCACCCGCTCGGTCGCGGTGGCGAACAGCACCCGCCCGTCCACGTCGTCGGGGAGGAACCGCGGCTCCCGGGGCGTGACCCAGAGCGTGTCCGCGACCCGGGACACCTCGGCCAGGATCTGGGCCGCGGAGTTGCCGCCCCCGACGACGACCACCCGCAGGCCGGCGAGCTCCTCGGGGCGGTCGTAGCCGCGGGTGTGCAGCTGGCGGCCGCGAAACGTCGCGGCACCGGGGTACACCGGCCAGAACGGCTGGTCCCAGGTGCCGGTCGCGGAGACCACGAGACGTGTGGAGACCCGGAGGTCGCGGGCCACGGCCGCCAGCCGGCCGCGTGGGTCGTCGTCGACCCGGGTGACCGACTCGACGCGGTGCGGACGGAGCGGATCGAGGGAGTAGCGCTGCTCGTAGTCGCGGAGGTAGTCCACGACGTGCTCCCTCGGCGGGTAGCCGTCGAAGGCCGGCATCATCCGCCCCGGCAACGAGGAGAACGACGGGGGCGAGAACAACCGAAGCCCCGACCACATCGAGGGCCAGGCGCCACCGGGACGGTCGGCGGCGTCGACGAGGACGAACTCGGTGCCGGGCTCGAGCCCGGCGCGCTGCAGGTGGTAGCCGACGGCGAGCCCGGCCTGCCCGGCGCCGATCACGGCGACCTCGGTCTGCACCCGCTGCTGCACGGCCCCATGCTCCCCGCCCCCAGCACCGGCGCGTCCCCCGCCCCCGGCCGGTGGTCCGCACCCGACCGCGAGGTGCGGCATCGGCGGAACGTGTTCTAAGGTTAGGCATTCCTAACTCGAGGAGACATGCCCGGATGCCCTGGTCCCGACGCCGCCTGACCGCGGCCACCGCGGCCGTCCTGCTGGTCCCCGCTCTCGCGGGCTGCGGGCTCGGCGGCAGCGACGAGCCGTCCCTGGTCGTCTACAACGCCCAGCACGAGGAGCTCATCGACGCCGTCGCCAAGGCCTTCACCGAGGACACCGGCATCGAGGTGCAGCTGCGCAACGGCTCGGACCTCGAGCTCGGCAACCAGCTGGCGACCGAGGGCCAGGCCTCCCCCGCCGACGTCTTCCTGACCGAGAACTCCCCCGCGATGACGCTGGTGGACGGCGAGGACCTGCTCGCCGAGCTGGACCCGGGCACGCTCGAGCAGGTGCCGGAGCAGTACCGCCCCGACGACGGCCGGTGGACCGGGTTCGCCGCGCGGTCGACGGTGCTCGTCTACAACACCGACCAGGTGGGTCCCGACGAGCTGCCGGACTCGATCATGGACCTCGCCGACCCCGCCTGGAAGGGACGCATCTCCTTCTCCCCCACCGGTGCCGACTTCCAGGCCATCGTCAGTGCCGTGCTCGCCACCCAGGGGGAGCAGGCGACCCGGGAGTGGCTCGCCGGGCTGAAGGAGAACGGCACCGTGTACGACGGCAACAACGTCGTCCTCGAGTCGGTGAACTCCGGCCAGAAGCAGGCCGGCGTGATCTACCACTACTACTGGTACCGCGACCAGGAGGAGTCCGGGGAGAACAGTGACTCCTCGCGGCTGCACTTCTTCGGTGCCCAGGACCCCGGGGCGTTCATCAGCGTCTCCGGCGCGGGGGTGCTGGAGTCCAGCGACGACACCGAGGACGCGCAGGCGTTCGTCGAGTACCTCGTCAGCCCCGCGGGCCAGCGGGTGATCGCGGACAGCTACGCCCTGGAGTACACCCTCAACCCCGAGGTGGACCTCGGGCGCGAGGTGAAGCCGCTCGCCGACCTGCAGCCCCCGGACGTCGACGTCTCCGACCTCAACGGTCCCGAGGTCGTGCAGCTGATGCAGGAGGCCGGTTTCCTCTGAGCACGAGCACCGCCACCTCCCGGCCGGCATCCGACCGCACGACCCGCGGGGGCGCACCTGTCGCCCTCGTGGTCGCGGCCGCGCTGGTGGCTGCCCTGGTGCTCCTCCCGCTCGCCTACGTCGCCTGGTACACGTGGTCCCTCGGCCCGGCCGCCACCTGGGACCTCGTGGCCCGTCCGCGGGTGGGAGAGCTGCTGCGCAACACCCTCGGCCTGCTGGTCGGGGTGACCCTCACCAGCTCGCTGATCGGTCTCGGCTGCGCCTGGCTCGTGGAGCGCTCCGACCTGCCGCGCCCGGGGCTGTGGCACGTGCTGTTCGTCGCCCCGCTCGCGGTCCCGGCGTTCGTGAACAGCTACGGCTGGGTGTCCCTCACCCACGCCGTGCAGGGGTACGGCGGCGCCGTGCTGGTGGTCTCCTTGTCCTACGCACCGCTGGTCTACCTGCCCACCGTGGCGGCGATGCGGACCCTCGACCCGGCGCTCGAGGAGGTCGCGCACTCCCTCGGCCAGGACCGCTGGACCACCTTCCGGCGGGTCGTCCTGCGCGGGGTGCGACCCGGGGTCCTCGGTGGGGCGCTGCTGGTCGGGCTGCACGTGCTCGCCGAGTTCGGTGCGCTGCAGATGCTGCGCTTCCCGACGTTCACCACGGCCATCTACGACCACTACCGCTCGGCGTTCAACAGCGCCCCGGCCAACGTGCTGGCGAGCGTCCTGGTGCTCGGGTGCCTGGTGCTGCTGCTGGCCGAGCTCTCGCTGCGCGGCGACGTGGCGCTGTGGCGCGTCGGCGCCGGCAGCGCCCGGTCCGTCGACCGGGTCCGGCTGGGTGCGCTGCGACCGGTCGCGATCGGGGCGGTCGCGCTCCTCGTCGTGCTCTCCCTCGGCGTCCCGCTGCTCAGCCTGCTGCGCTGGCTGCTGGTGGGCTCCTCGACCGCGTTCCCGCTCGGCGAGCTCGTGGCGGCCACCGTGACCACGGCGGGACTGGGAGCCGCGGCCGCGCTGACCACCCTGGTGCTGGCCCTGCCCGTGGTGTGGCTCGCCGTGCGCCACCGCGGCCGCCTGGCCAACGTGATCGAGCGCGCCACCTTCACCGCCCACGCCCTGCCCGGCATCGTGGTGGCCCTGGCGCTGGTGGCGGTCTCGATCCGGTCGGTGCGACCGCTGTACCAGACCCTGCCGCTGCTCCTCCTCGGCTACGCGATCCTGTTCCTGCCCCGCGCCGTGGTCAGCATCCGCAGCAGCCTGGAGCACGCCCAGCCGGTCCTCGAGGACGTGGCCCGCAGCCTGGGCCAGCGACCGGTGACCGTGCTGGCCCGGGTGACGCTGCCGCTCATCCGCAACGGGCTCGGCGCGGGCGCCGCCCTGGTCTTCCTGGCGGTGTCGACCGAGCTGACGGCCACGCTGCTGATGGCCCCGATCGGCACCCGCACGCTGGCCACCGAGTTCTGGTCGCACAGCTCCTCGATGGCCTACGGCGCCGCGGCGCCGTACGCCCTGCTGCTCGTGCTGGTCTCCGTGCCCGCGACCTGGCTGCTCAGCCGGCGGCCGCGACGGGAGGCGTCGTCATGAGCCGGGTCAGCGTCAAGGGCCTGCACGTCTCCTTCGGGCCCCACGAGGTGCTGCACGGGGTCGACCTCGAGGTCGACGACGGCGAGATCCTCGCGGTGCTCGGACCCTCGGGCTGTGGCAAGACCACCCTGCTGCGCGTGGTCGCCGGGTTCCTCAGGCCCGACGCCGGCGTCGTGGCTCTCGACGGGGCCACCGTCGCCGACCACAAGAGCTGCGTCCCCGCCTGGCGACGCCAGGTCGGCTACGTGCCGCAGGAGGGTGCCCTGTTCCCGCACCTCGACGTGCGCGGCAACATCCTGTTCGGCCTGCCCCGGCGCGAGCGCACCGACGCCCGGCTGCGGGAGATGCTGCACCTCGCCGAGCTCCCCCAGTCGGTGGCACGCTCCTTCCCCCGCGAGCTCTCCGGGGGCCAGCAGCAGCGGGTCGCGCTGGCCCGCGCCCTGGCTCCGGGACCGCGCGTCGTCCTGCTCGACGAGCCCTTCTCCTCCCTCGACGCGGCGCTGCGGGTCAGTGCCGGGCGCGAGGTGACCGCAGTGCTGCGCAACGCCGGCTCCACGGCCATGCTGGTCACCCACGACCAGGGCGAGGCCCTGTCACTGGCCGACCGGGTCGCGGTGCTCGACGACGGCCTCATCCGCCAGGTGGACCGGCCCGCGCAGCTGTACGGCGCTCCGGTCGACCCGCGCGTCGGCCGCTTCGTCGGCGACGCCAACCTGCTGCCGGCCGAGCTGCGCGGCGACGCGGCCGTCTGCGCCCTGGGGACCGTTCCGCTCACCTCGCGACCCCCCGGCGCCGACGGCACCCGGGTCACCCTGCTCCTGCGCCCCGAGCAGCTGCGCGTCGTGCCGGGCACCGGTGAGCCGACCTGGCGCGTGGACGAGGTGGTCTTCTACGGCCCGCACGCCTCGCTCCGGCTCTCCGGCCAGGACGGCACCCGGCTGCTGGCCCGGGTCGACCCCGGCAGCGTCCCCACGGTCGGCGACCGGGTCGGGATCGAGGCCACCGGCCACTCGGGGGTCTTCGCGTGACCACACCGAGCCTGACCCTCGCGCCCACGCCGGTCGGCGACCTGGCGCGCTTCGGCGAGGCCCCGGCGCTGGTCACCCCCAACTCCTCGTTGAGCCATGCCGAGCTGGCCGCACGCGTGCGGGACCGCGCCGCCCGGCTGGGCACCCAGCGACGGCTGGTGCTGCTGGAGTGCCGCAACGACGTCGAGACGGTGGTCACCTACCTCGCCGCGCTCGAGGGCAGGCACCCGGTCCTGCTCACCGGGCCCGACTGCCGCAGCGACGACCTGCGCACGACGTACCGGCCCGGGGGTCGTCGCGGCCGGCGCCGACCTCGAGTTCCTCGCCGGCCCGGAGCACGACCTGCACCCCGATCTCGCGGTGCTGCTCAGCACCTCGGGGTCCACCGGGTCCCCCAAGCTGGTGCGGCTCTCGGCGGGCAACCTCGCCGCGAACGCCCGCAGCATCGCCACCTACCTCGCGCTCGAGGCCGACGACCGCGCGGCGACCACGCTGCCGATGCACTACTGCTACGGCCTCTCGGTGGTCAACAGCCACCTCCTGGTCGGGGCCAGCCTGCTGCTCACCGACGCCTCGGTGGTCGAGGAGCGCTTCTGGGAGGACTTCACCGCCGCCGGGGCGACGTCGTTCGCGGGCGTGCCCCACCACTTCGACCTGCTCGACTCCACCGGGTTCGCCGACCGGGAGCTGCCCACGCTGCGCACGGTGACCCAGGCCGGCGGCCGGCTTCCCCCCGAGACCGTACGCCGCTACGCGCGGCTGGGCCGCGACCGCGGCTTCGAGCTCGTGGTCATGTACGGACAGACCGAGGCGACCGCCCGGATGGCCTACCTGCCGGCCCACCTCGCCGCGGAGCGACCGGACTGCATCGGCGTCCCGATCCCCGGCGGCAGCCTCCGCATCGACGGCGACGCCGAGGTCGGCGAGCTCGTCTACCGCGGGGAGAACGTCATGCTCGGGTACGCCGAGGCTCCGGCCGACCTCGCCCGCGGGCGTGAGGTCGAGGAGCTCCGCACCGGAGACCTCGCCCGCCAGCACGAGGACGGACTGTTCGAGCTGGTCGGACGGTCCAGCAGGTTCGCCAAGCTGTTCGGGCTCCGCGTCGACCTCGACCGGGTCGAGCGCCTCGCCTCCGGGCAGGGCCTGGCGCTGCGGGTGGTCGAGCACGACGGGCGGCTGCACGCCTTCGTGACGAGCCATCGCGACCTGGAGCCGGCGCGCTCGACCGTTGCCGGTCTCGGCCTGCCCGGTCACGCCGTCGAGCTGCACGTCCTCTCCGCGCTGCCGGTCACCGCCGGCGGCAAACCCGACCGCAGCGCTCTCGTTGCGCACGCCCGTACCGTCACCGGGGCAAGCCGCGCCGACCTCGACGGCCGGGGACGGGTGACCCCGGAGCGGGTCCGAGACCTCTACCGCCACCTGCTCGGCCGACCCGACGCGACCGTCGAGGACAGCTTCGTCGACCTGCGCGGTGACTCGTTGTCCTACGTCGAGGCCTCGGTGCGCCTCGGCCGGCTGCTCGGCGACCTCCCCTCCGACTGGGCCCAGCTCACTCCCCACCAGCTGTCCGCGACGGCTCGACGGTCCGGCTCCCGGTGGTGGCGCTCGGCGCCGGTCGAGGCCTCCGTCGTGCTGCGCGCGCTGGCGATCGTGCTCATCGTGGGCACGCACGCCAACCTGCTCTCGCAGATGGGCGGGGCGCACGTGCTCCTCGCGGTCGTCGGCTACAACCTCGCCCGGCTCCAGCTGACCCCGCGCACCCGCGCCGAGCGTCGCCGCGGGCTGCTGCGAGCCGCGACCAACGTGGCGCTGCCGTCCGCGCTCTGGATCACCGGAGCCGGCGTGGTCACCGGCCGGTACGACGCCTCGACCGCCCTGCTGCTGAACAACCTGCTCGGCTCGGACTCGTGGGACGTGCGCTGGCAGTTCTGGTTCCTCGAGGTCGTCGTGTGGACCCTGGTGGCCGCCGCGCTGGCCACCAGCGTGCCGGCGCTCGACCGGCTCGAACGCCGTCACGGCTTCGCCGTCGCCGCGTCGGTGCTCGGCGTGACCCTGGCAACCCGGTACCTCATCGTCGGCCTCGAGGCCGGCCCCACGGACCGCTACGCACTCCCGGTCGTGCTGTGGTGCGTCGCGCTGGGCTGGATGGCCGCCCGAGCGACGACCTCCGCGCAGCGGCTGCTCACCTCGCTCGGCGCGGTCGTGGGCTGCTGGGGCTTCTTCGGAGACCCGACGCGCGAGCTGCTCGTCGTCGCCGGCGTGCTCGTGCTCTCCTGGGCCCCGAGCCTGCGGTTCCCGGCCGCCCTGCTGCCGGCGCTCGGGGTGCTGGCCTCATCCTCGTTGTTCGTCTACCTCACCCACTGGCAGGTCTACCCGCACCTCGAGGTCGACCACCCGCTGCTGGCCACGCTCGCGTCCTTCGCGGTGGGGATCGTGGTCTGGCGTGCCTACGACCGAGCGTCGGCGCTGGTCGGTCGGTGGACCCCGCCGTGGCGGGAGGAGCAGCCCCGAATCAGGTCAGCCAGGTGAGCTGACCCGTCCCGACCTGCCTCAGCCGACGACCTCGAAGGAGATCCCGGCCTTCTGCAGCCGGGTCAGCAGGTTCTCGCCCATCGCCTGGGCCGTGGTCACCTGGCCGACCGTCCGCGGGTTGTCGTCCAGGGCCAGGCACAGGGCGGACTCGGCGAGCATCGTGGCGGTCTCGTCGTAGCCGGGGTCACCACCCGAGACGCGCGTGTGCACGGTGCGGCCGGCGCTCTCGCCGACGAAGTCCACGGTGAACCAGGACTTCGCCCGACGTCCGGCCGAGGGGCCCTCGCCCTGCTTGACCCGCTTCTTGAGCAGGGTGCGCAGCGGCGGCACCTGCGCGGAGGCGACCAGCCCGGACACGGCTGCCACCGCACCCGCGGCGTAGCGCAGCGTCTTCGTCCCGGCGTAGTGGCTGTAGCGGAAGTCGGGGCCGTACGCCGCGAGCGCCGCACCCGAGCGCGCGACGACGAACGGGTCGATCGTCGGCAGCGGCAGCAGCCACAGCCCGAGCTCGCGGTCCCGGTGCGGCCGGCCGGCCACGGCTCGGGACCGGCGACCCTCCGGGCGCCCCTCGCGCTTGCGTCGCTGGGTCATCGCCTCGCGCATCTGCCGGGGCCGGCTCATCGCGTGCAGCGCCGAGTGGAACGTCCCTCCGGAGAACATCGCGTTCGAGCGCACCACCCCGCGCAGCGTGATCGGGTCGCTGGCCCCCAGCTCCCGCACGGCGAACCAGGCACCGAGGTCGTGCGGGACGGAGTCGAAGCCGCACGCGTGCACCAGCCGCGCGCCGGTCTCCACCGCTCGCTCGTGGTGCTCGAGGTACATCCGGTCGACGAACTCCGGCTCCCCGGTGAGGTCGACGTAGTCCGTGCCGGCCGCCGCGCAGGCGGCCACCAGCGGCTCGCCGTGCAGCAGGTAGGGACCGACGGTGGTGATCACGACGCGCGCCGACTCCGCGACCGCCCGCAGGGAGTCGGCGTCGGTGCTGTCCGCGTGCAGGAGAGTGAGGCCGGCGAGCTCGGGGTCGATCGAGGCGAGCCGTGTCCGCACCTGCTCGAGCTTGTCCCGGTTGCGTCCGGCCAGGGCCCAGCGCAGACCCGCGGGAGCGTGCTCGGCGAGGTAGGCAGCCGTCAGCTCGCCGGTGAAGCCGGTGGCACCGAAGACGACGATGTCGTGGTCGCGGGAGTCGGGAGCAGCAGGCACGGGATCTCCTGGGTCGAGGGCGACGGACCCGCCCATCCTCGCCTACCCACGCCGGGGAACCGACCCCACCCGGTGTGCGTCCCATCACCATGGACACTCCTGGGCAGACCCCGGGCGCGGCGGCCCGAGGCCACCGGCCCACCTCACCGCTGGCCCTCGCCGGCCTGATCGCGGCCGGCGTGCTCGGCACCACGGCCGCCGTGGTGCTGGTCGATCCCGTGGCGCCGCCGGCGTCGGCGGCGGGGCTGACCCGCTTCACCGACTGCGACGCGCTGCGCTCCTGGTACGTCGGGCGCGGCCTCGAGCAGGTCGGCCCGTGGGGATGGGGCGGTCGGGCGATGCCCCTGATCGCCGACGGAGCCGCCACCCGCGAGTCGGTCGGCTCGGGTCCCGCCGACGCGGTGGCCAACGGCCCCACCGGGACCAACGTCCAGGAGTCGGGCGTCGACGAGCCCGACGTCGCCAAGACCGACGGTCGCCTCGTCGTCCGGCTCCAGGAGGGTCGGCGCCTGGTGGTCACCGACGTCACCGGCGCGGGTGCACGCGAGCTCGGCTCCTGGGAGCTCCCGGCGGACTCCCACGCCGAGGGGCTGCTGCTGGTCGGCGACCACGCGCTGCTGGTCGGCGGCAGCACGACCGGTCCCGTGCTCGAGGACTCCATCCGTCCCGGCCCCGAGGTCGCCGGCGGCACCGTCCTGCTCGACGTCGACCTCACCGACCCGACCGACCCGCGGCTCGTCGACCGGCGTACCTGGCCCGGCCGGCAGCTCTCGCTGCGCCAGTACGGCGACACGGTGCGCCTGGTCACCGCGACCGGGTTGCCGGCCCTGCCGTTCGTCCAGCCCGAGCCGGGCAGGCTCGGTGAGCAGGAGGCCGAGCGCCGCAACCGGGCGGTGGTGCGCGCCTCGCGGGTCGAGGACTGGGCCCCCGGCGTGCGCTGCGACGAGGTCTACCGCCCGGACGCCAGCAGCGGCACCGAGACCGTGGTGGTCACCACGCTGAGCTCCGGCGACCTCGACGCCGACCGCCGGGTCGCGGTGGCGGGCGCCGGCAGCGAGGTCTACTCCTCGACCGACCGGCTCTACGTCACCGCCACGGAGTGGACGGGGGCACCGCTGCCGATGCCGCGACCCGAGATCGGCCCGGAGATCGGCCCCGGGGATCGCCCCGGACGAGCCCACGGGCCGCCGGATCCTGCCCGCACCGCAGAAGGTCCGCACCCACCTGCACGCGTTCGCGCTCGAGGGGGACCGCACCACCTACGTCGCCTCCGGGTTCGTCACCGGGCGGGTGCGGGACCGCTGGTCGCTCGACGAGCACGACGGCCACCTGCGCGTCGCCGTCGGGTGGCCCTCCCGGACCGGGCAGACCCGGGACAACGGCGTGGTCGTGCTCGACGAGCGCGGCGACCGGCTCGTGCGGGTGGGCGAGCTCGCCGGCCTCGGGGTCGGCGAGGACATCCAGTCCGTGCGCTGGTTCGACGACCTCGCGGTCGTCGTGACGTTCCGGCAGATCGATCCGCTCTACACGGTCGACCTCGGCGACCCCACGTCCCCGCGCCTTCTCGGCGAGCTGAAGATCCCCGGGTTCTCGGCCTACCTGCACCCGATCGGGGACGGCCGGCTGCTCGGCCTCGGGACGGACGCCACGTGGCAGGGGGAGACCCTCGGCTCCCAGGCGTCGGTCTACGACATCGGCGAGGTCACCCGGGCCCGGCAGGTCGGCAAGGTCACCTACGGGCAGTACAGCTACTTCCCCGCCGCGCAGGACCCGCGCGCCTTCACCTGGCTGCCCGGCGCCGGCGCCGGCATCGCCGCCCTGGTCACCGAGGACCGCGCGACGCTGGTCCTGCTCCGCGTGGGGCCCGACGGGTCGCTCACCTCCAGCACCCTGCCCGACGTGGGCTGGGGCGCCCGCGCCCTGCCCCTGCCCGGCGACCGGGTCGCCCTGGTGGGCGACACCGTACGGATCATCGAGGTCCCGGCCGACCCGGTCGTGGACTGAAGGGCCCACCGCCGGCGACGTACCCTCGACGCATGTGCCGCAACATCCGCACCCTGCACAACTTCGCCCCGCCGGCCACGACCGACGAGATCCATGCCGCCGCGGTCCAGTACGTCCGCAAGATCAGCGGCTCGACCCGGCCCTCGCAGGCCAACCAGGAAGCCTTCGACCGGGCCGTCGCCGAGGTCGACGCCGCGACCCGCCGGCTGCTGGACGGGCTGACCACGGCCGCTCCGCCCAAGGACCGCGACGTGGAGGCCGCCAAGGCCCGGGCCCGCGCCGAGGTGAGGTACGCACGTGGGTGACCGGCTCGGCGCCCTGCTCGGGGAGCGCACCGTGGTCCTCACCGGCGCCGGGCTGAGCACCGACTCCGGGATCCCGGACTACCGCGGCCCGGGTGCCCCGACCCGGATGCCGATGACCTACCAGGACTTCGTGGCGACCCCGGAGAACCAGCAGCGCTACTGGGCGCGTGCCCACCTCGGCTGGTCGCGGATGGGGCTCGCCGAGCCCAACGAGGGTCACCGTGCGCTCGTACGGCTCGAGTCCGAGGGCCGGGTCCGGTTCCTGATCACCCAGAACGTCGACGGCCTGCACGAGCGCGCCGGGCAGCAGCGCATCGTGGCGCTGCACGGACGGATCAGCGAGGTGGTGTGCCTCGACTGCCGCACCTCCGCGCCGCGGACGGCGATGCAGCGCCTGCTGACCGAGGCGAACCCGGGATGGCTGGAGGCGCACGGCGCCGTGGCCGCCCGACCCGACGGCGACGTCGACCTCGAGGAGACCCGCGGGTTCGCCGTCCCGGCCTGCTCGGCGTGCGGCGGTCGGCTCAAGCCGCACGTGGTGTTCTTCGGCGAGAACGTGCCGCGGGACCGTGTCGACCGGTGCTACGCGGCGCTCGACGAGGCCGACTCGCTGGTCGTCGCCGGCTCCTCGCTGACGGTGATGAGCGGCCTGCGCTTCGTCCGGTACGCCGCCAAGGCCGGGCTCCCCGTCGTGATCGTCAACCGCGGCCCGACGCGCGGCGACGAGCTCGCCACGCTGAGGATCGACGCCGGCTGCAGCGAGTGGCTTACCGCCTGGGCCGGGTCAGGCGCGGGTGACGAAGATGTGCTCGGCGGCCTCGACGACGACCTCCGCAGTCTCGCCTGAGCTGCCCAGGAGCACGCCCTCGCTGGTCGCCACCGCCGCGATCACCGCGCCCGGGAGCGCACCCGCACGCCGCAGCGCGCCCATCAGCGTCTCGTCCTTCTGCATCTCCTCGCTGATGCGGCGCACCCGGACCCGACGCGAGTCCTCGCTCACCACCTCGGACAGCGCCTCCACCCCGTCACGGAACTGCTCGCCCTCGCCGGCCTGGCCCAGCTCGGCCAGCCCGGGGATCGGGTTGCCGTAGGGGGACTCGGTCGGGTGGTCGAGCAGCTCGAGCAGCCGGCGCTCCACGGTCTCGCTGATCACGTGCTCCCAGCGGCACGCCTCCTCGTGCACCAGCTCCCAGTCCAGGCCGATGACGTCGGTCAGCAGCCGCTCGGCGAGGCGGTGCTTGCGCATCACCCGCATGGCCAGGCTGTGGCCCTCGTCGGTGAGCTGCAGGTGGCGGTCCCCCTCGACGGTCAGCAAGCCGTCGCGCTCCATCCGGGCGACCGTCTGGCTCACCGTGGGACCGCTCTGGTGCAGGCGCTCCGCGATCCGGGCGCGCAGGGGGACGATGCCCTCCTCGTCGAGCTCGTAGATCGTGCGGAGGTACATCTCGGTGGTGTCGATCAGGTCGCTCACCGACCCATTGTTGCCCATCGCCGCGAACGCCTGCAGGGTGTGCAGGGTGAACGACACCGTGCACGTGCCCGCGCGCTACTGCGGGCCGGTGAGCTCGGGGAACGGCGGCTTCGTGGCCGGCTCCCTCGCGGCGATGCTCGGCGACACCGCCGGGCGGGCCGTGACGGTCACCCTGCGCCAGCCCCCGCCCCTCGACGCGACGATGCGCGTCACCCGGGACGAGGCGGGAGCGAGCCTGACCTTCGGAGGCGCGCTGGTCGCCTCGGCCGCCTGGGGCGGGCAGGACGTCGAGCCGGTCGAGGGCGTGGGCTGGGACGAGGCGGTGGCCGCGAGCCCGTCCTACCCGGGGCTGCGCAGCCACCCGTTCCCCCGCTGCTTCGTCTGCGGTCCCGAGCGGGAGGACGGGCTGCGCATCTTCCCCGGGCTGGTGTCGTCGGTCCGGGGAGACACCCGGCTCGCGGCACCGTGGATCCCCGACCGCAGCGTCGCCGCGGACCACCCGGGCGACCCGGATGACCCGGAGGACCCTTCGCCCCGCGCGAGCCTCGCCGCGACGTGGGCGGCGCTGGACTGCACCGGCGGCTGGGCCGGTGACATCACCGAGCGGCTGATGGTGCTCGGCCGGATGACTGCGGTGGTCGACACCCTGCCGGTGCTGGGCGAGGAGCACGTCGTCATGGGCGAGCGTCGCGGCTCGGAGGGCCGCAAGACGTTCACCGCGACCACGCTGCACGACGCGGACGGACGCATCGTCGGCCGAGCCGAACACGTGTGGATCGCGGTCGACCCCTCCACGTTCAGCGGCTGACGTCGGCGTACATTCCGCCTGTGAGTCGCGCCCGGTCAGCCAGCGTCCTGACCGTCGGCTCCGCGGTGAGCGGCCTGCTCGCCTACGTGTTCTTCGCCCTGGTGACCCGGGCGCTCGGTTCGGCCCCGGCGGCGCCGGTGGCCGTGCTGTGGACCTACTGGAGCTTCACTGCGGCCGCGCTGACCTTCCCGCTCCAGCACTGGATCGTCCGGTCGGTCGCGGCCGCCGGCGGCGCCGAGGGCCACGTGCGGCACGCCGCGCGGACCATCGCACCCACGGTGCTGGCCCTGGCCGTGGTGGTCGGCGGCGTCACCTTCGTGATCCGCGAGCAGCTCTTCGACCGCGGCGGCGTGACGTTCCCGCTGCTCGCCGCCCTCGTGACCGCCGGCTCCGCGTACGTGGGCGTCGTGCGCGGCGTGCTCACCGCGCGCCGGCGGCTGACCGCCGTCGCGCTGACCTTGGTCGCCGAGAACGGATCGCGCTGCCTGCTCGCCGCGGCGCTGATGGTGGGCGCGGTGGCGACGCCGGGCTGGTACGGCGCCGTGCTGGTCGCCGGCATGGTCACGGCTCTGTGGTGGCCCTCGGTGCTGCGGCTGGACCGTCGCGGCCCCGAGGCCCCCACGCCGTGGGGGCGCTTCGTGCTCCGCACGTCCGGTGGACAGACGCTCGCCCAGGCCCTGCTCACCGGCGGTCCGCTGGCACTGACGCTGCTCGGCGGCACCGGTGCCGAGGTGACCGGGCTGTTCGTCGCCCTGGCCCTGTTCCGGGCGCCCTACACGCTGGCCATCGGGGCGATCTCGCCGGTCACCGGCGTGCTCACCCGGATCCACGTCCGCGGTCGGCACGTGTTCCTGCACCGGCTGACGCTGGGGCTCGGCCTGGCCACCGTCCTGGGCTGCGTCGCGGCAGGGGTGCTGGGCGGGCTGGCCGGCCCCGCACTGATCGAGCTGGTCTTCGGGTCCTCGGTGCAGGTCGCGGCCCGGGTCTGCGTGCTGACCGCAGCCGGAAGTGCGCTCGCGCTGGGCGCGCTGTCGCTGTCGCTGGTGGCCATGGCCCGCGACCGCTCGCACCTCATCCTGCGCGGCTGGTCCCTGGCCGCCGTGGCGGCCGCCGGCGTGCTCGTGGCCGCTCCGGGCCGGCCGCTGGACACCGTGCTGGCGGGGTTCGTCACCGCCCAGGTGATCGGCTTCCTGGTCCTCTGGGTCGCCCAGCTCCCGCGTCCCCGGGACCTCGCGACCGCCTGAGGCTCACTCGAGCGCGGCGTTGTACCGAGACATCAGGCTCACCAACGTCTCCAGCTCACCGGGCTCCCACTCCGCGAGCCGTTCCCCGATCTCGCGCAGGCGCTCGGCCGCGACCGCGGCGATCCGCCGGCTGCCCTCGTCGGTGAGCGCCAGGATCGCCGCCCGCCGGTCCTGGGGGTCGGGCGAGCGCTCGATCAGGCCGAGGTCCAGCAGCGCACCCACCTGCCGGCTGACCGCGCCCTTGTCGATGGCGAACAGGCCGACCAGGTCGCTGGCCCGCTGCGGCCCGGTGTCCTGCAGGGCCAGCAGCATGGAGTAGCCCACGGGCGAGAGGTCGGGGTGCACCGTCCGGGCCCGCTCGACCACGAGGCGGCGGATCCGGCGCAGCAGCACGAGCAGCTCGTGCTCCAAGGACTGGAGAGTCTGGGTGTCCGCCATGTGAACACCCTACAAACAGCAGCGACCCGCAGGCGTGGCTCCGGTGGAGCCGCTCCGGGGGACGTGCCCGGATCGCCTGCGGGTCGGGTGACTGCTTCGGATTCGCCAGCTCGCGTCAACGACAGCTCGCGTCAACGACCTGGCCGGTGAGCTGCTAGCGGGCAGCCACCTCACGCGTCCTTGAAGAACTCATTCTCCGGACCACCTCCTTTCCCGTGTGCCGCCACGGTAGGTCGCGCGGACTCCCGGCTCAATACCTTTTCGCACTGTGGTCGTCCTCGGAGAGCTTCGGCCCGTGCCGAGGCATCACCCGGTCGCCCCGGGGGTAAGAGGAGGACCATGAGCGAGCAGCCAGCCGAGAGCGACTCCGGCACCGAGACCGAGCCCGACACCGACGCCAGCCCGGACGCCAGCCCGGACGGGGGCAACGACGGGGACAACCACGGGGACACGAAGACCGTCGAGACCGGGGAGCCGGGCGACATCGGCGACGACCGGCTGCCCGAGGACCTGCAGCCGCACGAGGACAACCCGCTCGCCCGGCACCCCGACGAGACCGGTGACGAGGACGACCGGATCGGCGCCGACCGGGAGGAGGACCCGGAGACCGCGCCGCTGCGCGCCGAGGACGCCGACTACGGCAGCGGTGCCGGCAGTGGATCGGACAGCGGCTCCGGCAGTGGATCGGGGTCGGACGAAGGCGACGCGCCCGAGGACGGCCGGGCCGACGCCGAGGAGGACGACGGCTCGGCGCAGCTCGACCACGGCGGCGGCGGCGCCGGCTGACGCATCGAGGGTTACGGCGCGAGCCGGGCGGTCGTCCAGCCCCCCGCGTCCCGGCGGTAGACCAGCCGGTCGTGCATCCGGCCCTTGCGGCCCTGCCAGAACTCCACGACCTCGGGCTCGACCCGGAAGCCGCCCCACGTCGGCGGCAGCGGCACGTCCCGCTCGGCGTACTGCGCCTCGAGCTCGGCGTAGGCGGCCTCCATCTCCGCGCGCGACGACACCTCCCGGGACTGCGGGGAGGCCCATGCCCCGAGCTGGGACTCGCGGGGCCGGGAGGCGAAGTACGCCTCGCTCTCCTCCGCGGAGACCCGGCTGACGGGCCCCTCCACGCGCACCTGGCGCTGCAGGTCGTGCCAGGGGAAGAGCAGCGACGCGTGCGGGTTGGCACCGAGCTCGCGGCCCTTGCGGGACTCGTAGTTGGTGTAGAAGACGAAGCCGCGCTCGTCGACCCCCTTGAGCAGCACCAGCCGCACCGTCGGACGGCCGTCCGGACCGGCGGTGGCGACCGCCATCGCATTGGGCTCGTGCAGCCCCGAGTCGATGGTGTCCTGGAGCCAGCGACCGAACATGCCGATCGGGTCGGGGGCCAGGTCGGGCTCGTCGAGACCGGCGTCGCCGTACTCGCGGCGCAGCGCCGCGAGCTTCTCGGGATCGGGTGTCGTGGCCATGGCCCGAAGGTACCGGCAGCGCGGTCGCGCGGCGGCCCTGTGCCCGCGGCGGTGCCGGGGGTGCAGAATGCCCCTCATGACTGAGGTACATCACGGGCTCGAGGGCGTGGTCGCGTTCGAGACACAGATCGCCGAACCCGACAAGGAAGGCTCCGCGCTGCGCTACCGCGGCGTCGACATCGAGGAGATCGTCGGCCGGGTCCCCTTCGAGAAGGTGTGGGGGCTGCTCATCGACGGCGCCTTCGAGCCGGGACTGCCTCCGGCCGAGCCGTACAACATCCCGATCCACACCGGCGACGTCCGCGCCGACGTGCAGGCCGGGGTGGCCATGCTGGCCCCGATGCTCGGGATGCGGCAGACCTACGACATCTCCGACGAGCAGGCCCGCCTGGACCTCAGCCGGGTGGCCGTCATGGTGCTGTCCTTCGCCGGTCAGGCCGCGCGCGGTCTCGGGCTGCCGATCGTGCCCCAGCGCGAGGTCGACGAGGGCGAGACGCTGGCGGAGAAGTTCCTGATCCGCTGGAAGGGCGAGGCCGACCCCGACCACGTGAAGGCGATCGACGCCTACTGGAGCTCGGCCGCCGAGCACGGCATGAACGCCTCCACCTTCACCGCCCGGGTGATCACCTCGACCGGCGCCGACGTCGCGGCCGCGTTCTCCGGCGCCATCGGTGCGATGAGCGGGCCGCTGCACGGAGGTGCCCCCTCCCGCGTGCTGCACATGATCGAGGAGGTGGAGAAGTCCGGTGATGCCGCGGCCTACGTCAAGAAGCTGCTCGACGACGGTGAGCGGCTGATGGGCTTCGGTCACCGGGTCTACCGGGCCGAGGACCCCCGCGCCCGGGTGCTCCGGCGCACGGCGAAGGAGCTCAACGCGCCTCGCTACGAGGTCGCCGAGCAGCTCGAGCAGGCCGCGCTGGCCGAGCTCCGCGAGCGCCGGCCCGACCGGGTGCTGGAGACCAACGTCGAGTTCTGGGCCGCGATCGTGCTCGACTTCGCCGAGGTCCCGGCGCCGATGTTCACCTCGATGTTCACCTGTGCCCGCACGGGCGGCTGGTCGGCGCACATCCTGGAGCAGAAGACGACCGGTCGGCTGATCCGGCCGTCGGCGATCTACGCCGGCCCGGGCGAGCGCCCGGCGAGCTCGATCGAGGGCTGGAACGAGGCGTGGGGCGAGACCGACGCCTCGCAGGAGCCGGTCGCCTGAGCGGTCACCTCACCCGGGCGGGCACCCGGCCGGCGTACCAGCTGGTGCGGCCGAGCCCACCGCCCCGGGTGAGCGAGATGTGCACGTGGTCGCGGTGGCGCAGCGTGCGCGAGCAGCCGGCCAGCTTCGCGCAGCTCGAGCTGCGGTAGGCCCGCGCCCGGAACCGGTCGTAGGAGGCGTAGATCCGGTCGTTCCAGATCACGTACATGACGCCCATGCGCCGGGCCAGCTCGGCCGGCTCCCCCGACGGCCCGGTGGCCCGCAGGTCGGCCAGGAAGCGGTTGGCGCGGGCCCGGTCCGCCGGGTTCGCCGCGTTCAGCCGCCAGTCGAAGGCGCGCCCCTCCTTGTGCTCGGAGACCGAGCGTCCGCGACAGGCCCGCGAGATCGACCCGAAGCCGCCGCCGTAGGTGCGCACCACCCAGCGCCCCAGAGCCAGCGTCCCGGCCTTGGCCTTCGGGGCGCAGGCACGTTGCGGCTGGTACCCGGCGTAGGGCTCGACCGGCACCGGCTCGGCCGCGGCGGCGCCGAGCAGGCTCAGCGAGGTCACCGCCGCGAGCAGCACGGCCAGGAACCGCGGGAAGCGGCGCGGCAGGGCGCGGTGGAGCATCGGACGTCCTCTCGTCGGGCTCCCGAGCGTAGGTGTCGCAGGGCGATTTGTCCGCTTTTTGGGTCAGCGGCTCCGCACGCGGGGTGCCCCTCCCACTGACGCGGGGTGCCTCACAGCCGGCGGGCCAGGCACCGGTTGAGCGGGGCGTCCCGGTAGTGCCCGAAGCCCGGGATCACCCGGTAGCCGGAGGACTCGTAGAGCGCGATCGCCTCGGGCTGGCGCAGCCCGGTCTCGAGCACCATCACCTCCGCACCGGCCGCCAGCGCGGTCTGCTCGAGGTGGCCCAGGATCGCGCGGGCCAGACCCCGGCCGCGCGCGGCGGGCACGACGTACATGCGCTTGATCTCCGCGCTCGACGTGGAGCCGTCGAAGGCCACGTCGCCGCGCCGCCGCCAGGCTCCGGTGGCGACCGGGACGTCGTCGAGGTAGCCCACGAAGAACGCGCCCGCCGGGTCCTCGAAGTACGTCGGGTCGATCGGCGTCTCGTCGCGACCGCCGTACCGGGCGACGTACTCCCCCTGCACCTCCTCGACCAGCAGGGCGGCGTCGGGGTGGACGATCGGACGGCGCACGATCCGCCATCCCGGCACCCCTGACATGGCTGCCACACTAGGGCGGTGACCGAGATCGTGATCCCCCAGGAGCTCCTGCCCGCGGACGGCCGGTTCGGCGCCGGACCGTCCAAGATCCCCGCGGGCGCACTGGACGCGCTCGCCGCGACCGGGACCTCGCTGATGGGCACCTCGCACCGACAGGCGCCGGTGCGGGCCACGGTCGGCCGGGTGCGCGAGGGGCTGTCCGCCCTGTTCTCGCTGCCGGACGGCTACGAGGTCGTCCTGGGCAACGGCGGTGCCACCGCGTTCTGGGACATCGCCACCTTCGGCCTGATCCGCGAGCGGAGCCAGCACCTGAGCTTCGGGGAGTTCTCCGCGAAGTTCGCGAAGGCGGCCGCCCAGGCGCCGTTCCTGGCCGACCCCTCGGTCATCGCCGTCGAGCCCGGGTCGCTGCCGACCCCCGTCGCCGAGGACGGGATCGACACCTACGCGTGGGCCCACAACGAGACCTCCACCGCCGTGATGGCGCCGGTGCGCCGGGTGGCCGACGACGACTCGCTGGTGCTCGTCGACGCCACCTCCGGTGCCGGCGGTCTGCCGGTCGACCTCCGCGAGGTGGACACCTACTACTTCGCGCCGCAGAAGTCCTTCGCCTCCGACGGCGGCCTCTGGCTGGCCCTGATGTCGCCGGCCGCGCTGGAGCGCGCCGCGACGATCGCCGCGAGCGAGCGCTGGGTGCCCGCGTTCTTCGACCTGCCCACGGCGATCGACAACTCCCGCAAGGACCAGACCTACAACACCCCGTCGGTGGCGACGCTGTTCTTGATGGCCGAGCAGCTGGACTGGATGAACGACCAGGGCGGGCTCGAGGCCATGGTCAAGCGCACCACCGCCTCGGCCGACGCGCTCTACGGGTGGGCCGAGCGCACGTCGTACACCACGCCGTACGTCGCCGACCCCGCCCACCGCTCGCTGGTGATCGGCACCATCGACTTCGACGAGTCGATCTCCGCGGACGCGGTGGCGGCGACCCTGCGCGCCAACGGCGTCGTGGACACCGAGCCCTACCGCAAGCTCGGCCGCAACCAGCTGCGGATCGCGATGTACCCGGCGATCGACCCGGGCGACGTCGAGGCGCTGACCCGGTGCGTCGACTTCGTCGTCGAGCGCCTCGCCAGCGCCTAGAGGGCTGCGCTGACCAGCTCGTAGGAGGCGTGGTCGAAGGCGACCAGGCGAGCCTCGACCACCCCGGTCGGAGTCCCGGTCAGGGCCTCGACCGCGGCCGCCACGGCGTCGTGCTTGGGCCACCCGTAGACGCCTGCCGAGACCAGTGGAAAGGCCACGGTGCGGGCCTCGAGCTCGTCGGCCACGCGCAACGCCGCGGTGTAGCACGAGGTCAGCAGCGAGCGGTCGCGCTCACCGGCGGCGTAGTTGGGCCCGACCACGTGGATCACCCATCGCGCCGGCAGCTCCCCGGCCGTCGTCCACCCCGCCCCACCGGTGGCCAGGCCGTGGGGGAAGCGACGGCGGCAGTCCTCGAGCACGGCCGGTCCGCCGGCGCGGTGGATGGCACCGTCGACGCCGCCACCGCCGCGCATCCGCCGGTTGGCGGCGTTCACCACGGCGTCCACGTCCTGCCCGGTGATGTCGCCGTGCACGGCGAGGAGCCTCACTCGCCCCTCCGGCGCAGTCCGAGGCCGATGCCGAGCGCACCGAGCGCGATCACGGCGGGGATGCTCCACAGCAGCCAGGGTGGGTCGATGCCGCCCAGCCCACCGTCCCCGCGGTCGTCGGCCGCGGACGGACCGGGGTCCTCCTCCGGCTCGGTCGCCTCGCTCGGGGTCGGGTCCGGAGTCGTGCTGGGAGTGGGGCTCGGAGTGGGGCTCGGGCTCGGGCTCGGTGAGGCGCTGGGAGACGGGCTCGGGCTCGGCGCGGGCGGGTCGATGATCCGCGAGACCCGTGGCGGGATGGCCACACCGCGCACCGCCGTGTGCCGCCCCTCGCTGCTCACCCGCACGAAGCCGTCCGGGCCCACGGAGATCCCCTCGCCCTGCGGCTGGGGTGGGACCCGGAAGCCGGCGACCCGCCGCAGGCCGGGCACGGTGTAGACCCCCGCGAAGCGGGGCCCGCGCACCAGGACGTGCCGCCCGTCGCGGGTCAGCGCGGCGTCCGTCGCGAACTCGCGGACGCGGCCGACCTCGCGCAACCGGTTGGCCCGGCTGCTGCTCAGCTGCGCCGGCGCCCGGTACACCACGCCGCTCAGGCCCTGGGTGATCACGTGCACCCGGCCCGCCCGGTCGACGAACATCGACTCCGCGTTGAAACTTCTGCCCTGGGGGTAGACGAGCTTGTAGCGACGCGCCTTGACGGTGCGCTGCCCGCGGGCCACCTCGACCTTGAAGACCGCGACGGAGCGCCGCTCGCGGGCGTTGTCGCCGATGTCGCCGACCCACACGGTGCGGCCGCCGCCGGGCGCCAGCGCCTCCACGTCGACCACGTCGTCGGCGTACCGGGTCACGCCGACGGTGCGGCCCGTGTAGGGGTCGACCACGAACAACCGGGCACTGTCACCCGAGTCGTTGGCGGTGACCCACAGCCTGCCGAGGTCGACGAGGCCGCTGGACTCCTTGATCCGGGCGTCGTCGAGCCGGACCGTCCCTGGGACGGGTTTCTCGGCCGCGGAGGCCGGCGTGACGACCGCAAGGACGCCCACAGCCAGGCTCGCGGCGGCCACGCGCCACGTCACTGCTTCTCCCCCCTGTCCAGCAGCTCCGCCAGCTGCGGGTGCAGGTGCCAGGTCGACACCAGCCCCTCGTACTCCGCGCGGTCCTGCTCTCGGGGGGAAGAGCCGGTACGCACCGCCCGCAGCAACGTGTTGCGCGGGGTGTGTGCGCTGTCGACGAACTCGACGACGTCCACGCGGTAACCAACCAGACGCAATATCGCTGCCCGCAATGCGTCGGTCAAGGTATCCGCCCAGCGCTCCCGCAAAATCCCATCTCGGGTCAAACTGGTGTAGCCCACTGGTGTCGGAACTCGACGCAATTGCGCGGAAATATCGTGATGACAGCACGGGGCTGCTAGCACCAGGTCGGCCTTCCAGCCGACCGCGCGGGCCAGCGCGTCGTCGGTCGCGGTGTCGCAGGCGTGCAGGGCCAGCACGACGTCGGGGCGCTCGTCGAGCTCCGCGTCGCGGATGCCCGCCGCGAGGAACGTGACCTCCTCGGAGAGCCCCAGCGACGCGGCCACCTCGGTGTTGTGCCGCCGAGCCTGCTCCTTGACGTCGACCCCGACCAGGCGCACCGGCATCCGCTCGCGCAGCCACGCGTGGGCGGCGAAGGTCAGGTAGGCGTTGCCGCAGCCGAGGTCGACGACGCGGAGCGGGTCGTCCTCGGTGGGCGTGCGCAGCCGGTGGCCGCGCTGCGCCTCGTCGATCGCCGCGGACAGGGCGCGCAGGAACTCCTCCACCTGCCGGTACTTCGCCTGTCTCGACGGCTTCGGCCGGCCCTTCCGGTCGGAGATGCCCAGGGCGACCAGCACCGGGTGGTCCGGCGGCAGCAGCCGGTCCTTGACCTGGTCGTGCGAGCGCTGGGGCGTCGCGACCTCGGCGCGCTCGGCGGTGTGCACGAGGGCGTCGCCCTTCTTGGTCACCCGCACCTGCGTGGTCTGCGTCGTCGTCTCGAGGTGCCAGTTGGCGAACGGCTCGTCGAGCAGGTCGTCGAGCACCTCGCGAGGGTCGGCGTGGTTGGACACGTGCGCCTGGGTGTCGTCGTACGCCGTGAGCTGGAGGTGCCGCCCCGCCTTGAGGTCGACGTAGCGCAGCTCGACTCGCCGCCAGCGGGGAGCCGGCTGGCCCCGGCGACGCCCCGAGGCCAGCGCCCGGACCAGGGCCTCGTCGTCGAGCACGCCCCTGCGTACCCGCGAGAGGGCTCGGAGAAGCGGCTCGGTCATCGAGGCGAGCTCACTTGGCCAGCGCGGCGACCACGACGATCAGGATCAACCCACCCAGGGCGACCGGGATGACCAGTCGGCGGTAGCGGGGGTTCATGCCGCCGAGCCTACGGTCTGCTCCCCCAGGCCCGGTCGGGTGACCTCCCGTCGACGCAGCAGGCCGCGTCCACGGGCGAACAGCGCGACCGAGAGGAGCACTCCGAGGATGGTCAGGCCACCACCGCCGATCAGGGTCCAGCGGGCACCGAACTGCTCGCCGATCCAGCCGATGAACGGCGCCCCGATCGGGGTGCCGCCCATGAACACCATCAGGTAGAGCGCCATCACCCGGCCACGCAGTCCCGGAGCGGTCCCGAGCTGCATGGTGGTGTTGGCTGCGGTGATCATGGTCAGCGCGGTGAACCCGAGCAGCGGCACGACGGCCATGAACACGGCGTACGTCGGCACCAGCCCCGCCACGATCTCGACGGCCCCGAACAGCAGAGCCGAGACGACCACGAGCCGCAGCCGGATCCGGGTGCGCCGGGCAGCCATCAGGGCGCCGGTCAGCGAGCCGACCGCCATCGCGGAGCCCAGCAGGCCGTACGCCGTGGCGCCGCGGTCGAAGACCTGGGTGGTCATCAGCGCCGAGGTCATCTGGAAGTTCAGGCCGAACGTCCCGGCGAAGAACACCACCCCGAGCACCATCAGCAGGTCGGGCCGCCCGCGCAGGTAGCGGAAGCCGTCGCGGATCATCCCCGGACGCCGCTCCTGGCGGGGCACCACCTGCAGGTCGGCGAGCACCATCCGGCGCAGCGCCACCACCACCGCGGCGTAGCTGAGCCCGTTGAGCAGGATCACCCAGCCGGTGGCCGCGGCACCGCCGCCGAACACGCCGATGAGCAGCCCGGCCAGGGCGGGACCGGCCACGCGGGCGGCGTTGAACGACGCGGAGTTCAGCCCCACGGCGTTGGAGAGGTCCTCCGGGTCCACCATCTCGCTCACGAAGCTCTGCCGGGCGGGGGCGTCGAAGGCCGAGCCCACCCCGAAGAGGAAGGCGAGCACGTAGACGTGCCAGACCTCGACGACCCCGGTCACGGCGAGCGTGCCGAGCAGCACGGCGGTCGCGGCCATCACGGTCTGGGTGACCTGGAGGAGCCGCTGCTTGGAGACCCGGTCGGCCACCAGGCCGGCGTACGGCGAGAGCAGCAGGGCGGGCAGGAACTGCAGGCCGGTGGTGATGCCCAGCGCGGTGCCGTCGTTGACGGCGAGGGTGACCACCAGCCAGTCCTGGGCGACGCGCTGCATCCAGGTGCCGATGTTGGAGACGACGCCGCCGGTGGCGTAGAGCCGGTAGTTCTGGTTGTGCAGGGCGCGGAAGGTGGGGCTCATCGTGGGTCGTCCCGAGAAGAGGTGCGGACGGGGTGGAGGGCTGCGGTGGTCAACTGACGGCCAGCCTCTGGAGCAGGGGCACGACCTCGCGCAGCAGGGCGCGCTCGTCGGGGGTGAGCTCGCGCAGCCGCTGCGCGAGCCAGGCGTCGCGCCGGCGTCGGTCGGCCAGCAGGATGTCGCGACCCTTCTCGGTCAGGTCCACCAGGACCTGGCGGCCGTCGGTGTCGGAGGGTCGCCGCAGGGCGTAGCCGTCCTCGACCAGGCAGTTGACGGTGCGGGTCATCGACGGCGGCTGCACCCGCTCGTGCGCCGCGAGCGCACCGACGGTGCACTCCCCCTCGCGGAAGAGCACGCCGAGCGCGCTGAGCGCCCCGACGCTGAGCGGGTTGTCCGGCTGCCGCTCGCTGCGCAGGCGACGGCCCAGACGCATGACCGAGAGCCGCAGCTCACTGGCCAGGCCGGTGTCGCTGCGGGTCGCGCTGTGGATCGTGGGAGCCATGATGCTTAGCGTAACTCATTACCCACGCTAACTATTTCCGGGAAGTCCGATCCCCGGACCGTCGCAGCCGCCGCTCAGGTCAGCAGGCGGGTGAGCGGGTTGATCGCGAAGTAGAGGAGGAAGAGCACGCTGATCACCCAGAGCAGCGGCTGCACCATCGCCGCCTTGCCGCGAACGACCTTGATCAGCACGTAGGTGAGGAAGCCCGCCCCGATGCCGACGGTGATCGAGTAGGTGAACGGCATCAGCACGATGGTCAGGAACGCCGGGATCGCGATCTCCGCGTCGTCCCACGAGATCCCCTGGACCTGCTGCATCATCAGGAACCCGACCAGCACCAGCGCCGGGACGGCGGCCTCGCTGGGGATCACGTCGACCAGGGTGGAGAACGGCAGCGCCAGCAGGAACAGCGCCCCGGTGACCACCGAGGCCAGTCCCGTGCGCGCGCCCTCCCCGACACCGGAGGCCGACTCGATGTAGGAGGTGTTCGACGAGACACCGGCCGCGCCGCCGGCAGCGGCGGCGAGCGAGTCGACGACCAGGATCCGGGTCGTGTTCGGCGGGATGCCCTCCTCGTCGAGGAGACCGGCCTCGGCACCGATCGCCGTCATCGTGCCCATGGTGTCGAAGAAGTCGGCGAGCAGCAGCGTGAACACGAGCAGGATCGCCGCGACCGCGCCCACGGACTCGAAGGAGCCGAACAGGTTGAACTCCCCCAGCGTGCCGAAGTCGGGCCGGGAGACGATCGTGTCGGGCCAGGCGGGGACGTTCAGCCCCCAGCCGTTCGGGTTGAACTTCTCCCCGAACATCGGGCCCACCTCCACGACCGCCTCGACCACGATGGCGATGAGCGTGGTGACCACGATCGAGATCAGGATGGCGCCCCGCACCCGGCGTACCCACAGGGCGATCACCAGCAGCAGCCCGAAGGCGAACACGAGCACCGGCCACCCGCTGAGGGTGCCGTTGGCGCCCAGCTGCACGGGCACGGTGGTGTTGCTGGCGTCGGGGATGCGCCGCACCACCCCGGCGTCGACGAACCCGATCAGCGTGATGAACAGCCCGATGCCCACCGAGATGGCCACCTTGAGCTGGGCGGGCACGGCGTGGAAGACCGCGGTCCGGAACCCGGTGAGCACCAGCACCAGGATGACCAGCCCCTCGAGCACCACCAGACCCATGGCGTCCGCCCAGGTCATCTGGGAGGCCACCGTGAAGGCGACGAACGCGTTCAGGCCCAGGCCGGTGGCCAGCGCCAGGGGGTAGTTGGCCACCACCCCCATCAGGATGGTCAGCAGGCCGGCCACCAGCGCGGTGCCGGCGGCGATCATCCCGAAGTTGTTCTCGGTGCCGCCGAGGAAGCCCCCCGTCTCGTCGGGCACGCCGCTGAGGATGATCGGGTTGAGCACGATGATGTAGGCCATCGTGAAGAACGTGACCACGCCTCCGCGGACCTCACGCCCGACGGTCGACCCACGCTCGGTGATCTTGAAGTACTTGTCCACGCGCGGAATCCAACCAGACCGCGAGGGCGGCACCGCACCGGCCCGACTGCCGGACGGACGGCGTTAGGTTGGACCCATGCTCCCCGAGGACGACCAGCCGATGGTGCACGAGATCGGCAACCGCACCTACATCGTCGCTGACGTCGACCCCCTGGACCTCGACGGCGTCCGCACGATGCAGGTCGGTACCGCCCTGTGGGGCCTCGCGGTGATCCTGCTGCTGCCGTTCTACGGCCGGCTGCAGTCCGACGGCCACCTGTGGTGGCTGTGGACCTGCGTCGCCGGGTTCGGGCTCGGACTGGTCGGCTGGGACCACTGCCGGCGGCGACGACGCCGCCGGCGCGACATCGAGCACGAGCTGGGCTGAGCGGTCCCGTCCCAGCGCGCACGGAAGGAGGCTCCCCGATGGCTCGTGGCCTGTACTACACCGCCACCACCCTCGACGGCTTCATCGCCGACGAGCACGACTCGCTGGAGTGGCTCTTCGAGCAGCAGACCGACGAGGGCGGACCCGGCGGCTACGAGGAGTTCATCGCCGGCATCGGTGCGATGGCGATGGGCGCCACGACATACGTGTGGCTGCGCGACCACCTCGCCCGCACCGGGGAGGAGTGGAGCTACACCATCCCGTGCTGGGTGTTCAGCCACCGCGACCTCGAGGCGATCGGCGAGGGGATCACCGTCGTGGCCGGCAGCGTGGGCGAGCACCATGCGGCGATGGCGACCGCCGCCGGGGACCGCGACCTCTGGGTCGTCGGCGGAGGTGACCTCGCGGGTCAGTTCGCGGACGCCGGGTTGCTCCACCAGGTGATCGTCTCGATCGCGCCGGTCACGCTGGGCACCGGGCGGCCACTGTTCCCCCGGCGCCACGACCTCGCCCTCGTCGAGCACGGTCGCAACGGCGACTTCCTGACCGCGACCTACGACGTGGTCGGGCCCAGGACGGGTTAGAACTCCTCGAAGTCCTCGCGGCCGAGCGTGTCGAAGACGTGGTCGGGCAGCGGCGGCGGGAGCTGCTTCTTGCGCAGCTGGGCCTCGGAGTGCGCCCCGCAGCCGTGGTCGAGCGAGACCACCCGACCGTCGTCGTTGGCGTACTCGTTGGCGCAGACGCCGAACATCAGGGAGAGCGGACCCTCCAGCCGCACCAGGAAGCCGCAGCCGGCGCAGCGCCCCGGCGCCGACTGGGCCAGCGGCACGTCGGGCCCCTGCTCCCCGGCGTACCAGCGCTGCACGGCCAGGTCGCGGCCCTCCAGGGAGAGGACCCGGGCCCGGCCCAGCCCGATCTCGTCGACGACCGGCTTCTCGGACTCGTCGGGCCGCTGCCCGGCCAGCCACGTCGGCACCAGCCGCGGGTCGTCCTCGTCGGCGGGGAGCAGGTCGCCCGGGGAGAGGTCACCGGGCTGGATCCGGTCGCGCCAGGGGACCCACGCCGGCGCGACGATGGCGTCGCTGCCAGGGATCAGCACGATCTCGTCGAAGGTGACCCGCTCGGAGCCGGGCGCGTGCGCGACGGTCACCGACCACACCCAGCCCGGGTAGCCGGTCTGGGTGCACGCGAAGGTGTGGCTGACCGCGCCCCCCGTCTCGGGCCGGACGGTGAGGTGCTCACCGACGACGTCGGCGCCCACCTCCTCGGCCAGGGCAGCGCGGGCCGCCTCGACGGCCTCGAGGGCGGCGGAGTCCGGTGCGGCGATCACGTCCCGGATTGTCCCTCATCGGCACGGGCTGTGTCTCGCCGGGCGGATCGTGTTGGCAGGATGAGGACATGGAGGAGGATCCGGCACCGACGTCGCGGCGTGGCCGTCGGATGGTCTCCGCCACCGGCCGCAGCCTGCGGCGCGCCGGGAGTGCGACCGGCCGCGGTGCGTCGTACACGTTCCGGCAGGCGCGCCGCGCCTCGCACGCCGAGGGCGCCGGCGACTCCGGGCTCTACCGGCTGATCGAGCTGCACGCCTTCAACGCCGCCGGGGACGCCGCGGTGGCCATCGCCCTGGCCGGGACCCTGTTCTTCGCCCAGCCCGGGGAGGCCCGCGACCAGGTGGCCCTGTTCCTGGGGCTCACGATGCTGCCGTTCGCGGTCGTGGCGCCGCTGATCGGGCCGTTCCTGGACCGCTTCAGCCACGGTCGCCGCTGGGCGATCGGCGCGACGATGGCGCTGCGCGCGTTCCTGTGCTGGTTGATGGCCGACGCCGTCGCCACCGAGTCGATCGCGATGTTCCCCACCGCGCTCGGCGTCCTGGTCTCCTCCAAGGCGTACGGCGTCGCGCGGGCCGCGACCGTGCCCCGGCTCCAGCCCGAGGGGCTGACCCTGGTCAAGGCCAACAGCCGGATCTCCCTGGCCGGGGTCGTCGGCGCGGCCATCTCCGCACCGATCGCCGGGCTCGCCTCCACGTTCGGCTCCCAGTGGGCGCTGCGCTACGCCTTCGTGGTCTTCGCGGGCGCGACCATCCTCTCGATCCTGCTGCCGGCGAGGGCGGACGCCAAGGAGGGCGAGCTGCCCGCCAGCCTGACCGGCGACCGCCGCGCGTTCCGGGTCCCGCCGACGGTGGTCCACGCCCTGCGCTGCAACGCCGGCCTGCGGATGCTCTCGGGCTTCCTGACCATGTACATGGCCTTCCTGCTGCGGCAGTACCCGCTCCCGGGGTGGGAGGGGCGCGCGACCCTGCTGATGGCGCTGGTGATCGGCGCCGCCGGGCTGGGCAACACGATCGGCATCGGCCTGGGCTCGGCGCTGAAGAAGGTGACGCCCTCGATCGTGGTCGTGGCCGCGCTGATGGCCGACGCCGCGGCCGCCGTGTTCGCCGCGCTGTTCTACGGGCTGCTGTCCGCGGTGCTGCTCGGGCTGACCGCCGGGGTGGCTCAGGCGATGGGCAAGGTCTCCCTCGACGCGCTGGTCCAGCGCGACGTCCCCGAGCGCAACCGGACCTCCGCGTTCGCCCGGTCCGAGACGCTGCTCCAGCTGTCCTGGGTGGTCGGCGGCTTCATCGGCATCGGCCTGCCGCTGAAGATCGGCGACAACGTCGTACCCGAGCTCGGCCTGGGCGTCCTGGCGGCGCTGATGGTCGCCTGGACGATCACGGTGCTCGCGAGCCGGCGGCGTTCGAACGGCGAGGCCGGCCCGATCTTCCCCTGAGTCGCGGGAGGGACGCGGAGAGGGAACGGCCTACATATCAGAGCTCGAGCTCGTCGGCGAGGCCGCGGAGCAGCTTCGCCGTCGGCTTGGCCGTCTTCGGGTCGGGGTGCCGACCGGCACGGTAGCCGTGCTCGACGCCCTCGAGGAGCCGGATCAGGTCCTCGACGATGCCGACCATGTCCTCGGGCTTCTTGCGCAGGGCGCGCGAGACCGACGGCGGGGCGTCGAGCACCCGCACCTGGTGGGCCTGCTCGCCCTTGCGTCCGGACAGGATGCCGAACTCGACCCGGGTCCCGGCCTTCAGCGTGGTGATCCCGGTGGGGAGGGAGGACGAGCGGACGTACACGTCCTCGCCGTCCTCGCGCGAGAGGAACCCGAATCCCTTCTCGGCGTCGTACCACTTGACCTTTCCGGTGGGCACCGCGCTGGCCTCTCTCCTCGTCGGTTGGTGCAGGGGGCCGGCGCGTGCACGGAGGAACCCGAGCCGATCGCCAGCGAGAGCACAGCGTACGTGGTGCGGAGAAACCCGCGCCAACCAGTTCAGCGGTAGCGATCCGGCTCGGTCAGCAGCTCGTTCATCGACCCCGACCGGAACCCCAGGGGGTCGATCTCGACGGCTGTGAAGCCGGCGTCGCGCACCGTCTGCAGGTGGTCGGCGGCGACCTCCACCAGCCTGCGGTCGACCTCGACGCGCGCGGTCTCCCCGAGGTCGCGCACCCGCAGGTCGGCGACCCGGTGCCCGGCCGCGGTCAGTGCCGCGCGGAGCCCGGCCTCGGCCCGCTCGACCCGGGCCAGCCGGGCCGGGGTGATCTCGATGCCGTAGGCGACCCGTGAGCTCAGGCACGCGGCCGCGGGCTTGTCCCACGTCGGCAGCCCCCACGCCCGCGACGCCGCCCGGATCTGCTCCTTGGTCAGGCCCACGTCCTTCAGCGGGGTGACCGCGCCCCGGTCGGCCGCGGCCGCGATGCCCGGCCGGAAGCCCGCGCGAGCATCGTCGGCGTTGGTGCCGGTCGCCACCACGGCGTACCCGTGCTCCTGCGCCAACGGCCCCAGCACGTCGAGCAGCTCGGCCTTGCAGAAGGCGCAGCGGTCGCCCTGGTTGGCCCGGTAGCCCGCCCGCTCCATCTCGCGGGTCCGCGGGGTGAGCAAGGGAACCCCCAGGCTGCGCGCGAACGCCGCCGCCGGAGCCCGCTCGGCCTCCGGCAGCGAGTCGGAGTACGCCGTCGCGGCCGCGACGTGCTCCGGCCCGAGCGCGCGGACGGCGGCCGCGAGCAGGAACGCGCTGTCCGCGCCCCCGCTGAACGCCACCAGCAGCCGCTCGTGGTCGCGCAGCGTCTGCTCGAGGGCGGCGAGCCGGGTCTCGAGCAGATGGGTCTCCAGCCACGACGGGAACTGCGCCAGATCGTCGAGCACCACGTCGGTGCCGGCCTCGAGGAGCTGTTCGCGCGTGCAGCCGCCGGTCGTCACCGAGACGCTGACGACCCCTGCCGCTCGCGCCCCCTCCACGTCGTGGACGTGGTCGCCCACGTAGACGCTCGCGCCGTGCCGGAGCAGCACCTCGGCCTTGCCGGTCCCCCACACCTGCCCCTCGACGACGTCGACGTCGAGGCCGAGGTGATCGACGTGCAGCTGTGCGTTGGGGGTGTGCTTGCCGGTGACCAGCACCGTCTGCCCGTGGTGCCGGCGTACGGCCGCCAGCGCCTCGACGGCCCCCGGCAGCGCCGGCGTCGGTGTCACCGCCGTGGCGGGGTAGATCTCCCGGAACCGGTCGATCGCCGCCGGGATCTGCTCGGCCGGGAGGTGCGGCCCCAGCAGCAGGTCCAGCGGCGGCCCGAGGTTGGCGGTCAGCTCCAGCGCGGGCAGCTCCACCTCGAGCTCGGCCGACAGCGCGTCCAACGTGGCCGCGAACCCGACCACCGTGTCGATCAGCGTCATGTCGAGGTCGAACCCGACCACCAGCCGATCACCCATGCCCCCAGCCTAAGCACGCCCCCACCCCACCCCGCCCGCCGGTCGAGCTCAGTCGAGCCCGTACGCCGACGAGCGACAGCAACCCACGCTGGTTGAGCTTGTCGAAACCACTCCGTACGCCGAACCGCTGGTCGAGCCGCGCTTGTCCTGAGCTTGTCGAAGGGAGCGGAGCGCTTGTCCTGAACCCAGTCGAAGGGAGCGATCAGTCGAGACCCTGCACGCCGACAGGCAGCCGCAGCCACCGCTGGTTGAGCTTGTCGAAACCACGCGTACGCCGAACCGCAGCGCCGAACCGCAGCGCCGAACCGCAGCGCCGACCTGCGCTGGTCGAGCAGCGAGCGAAGCGAGCGATCAGTCGAGACCCCGCAAGCCGACGAGCAGCCGCACCCAACCGCTGGTTGAGCTTGTCGAAACCACTCCGTGACAGCGCCGAACCGCAGCGCCGACCGCGCTGGTCGAGCAGCGCTTGTCCTGAGCCTGTCGAAGGGAGCGAAGCGCTTGTCCTGAGCCCAGTCGAAGGGAGCGATCAGTCGAGACCCCGCGTGCCGACAGGCAGCCGCACCCACCGCTGGTCGAGCAGCGAGCGGAGCGAGCGGTCAGTCGAGACCCGGTGACCTGGCAAGCGGCCGCACCCACCGGTGGTTGAGCTTGTCGAAACCACTCCGACGAGTCCGTGGGTCTGAAGATTTTCGAGGGGTGTGGTCGACGCGGGTGCCGGGTTGCCGTGGTGTCCCCGACCCCGGCGTTCGGCATGCTGCTGCTCAGCTCGACCGTCGTGGTCGCCGTGGGCTGGGTGGGTGTGGCTGCTCGGGTCCAGGTCCACGGCGGTCCAGAAGGAGCGCGCGAAGAAGTTACACACAGATTCGAAAACACTATCGATCCTGTCAGTGCTCAGGTCTAGCATTGATCCATGGACACCACCACGACACCTACCACCGGACAGGCCGCCAACCTGTCCGCGGTGCAGGTCCTCGATGGTGTCCGCGAAGCCCGCCGCGCCGAGCACGCGGCCGCGGTGACCCAGCTCGAGCTGGCCGTCGCCTGGGCGCACCTGCACCCCTGCGCGGCCGACGACCTGCCGGCCGCCTGGGCTTATGCCGACGGGCTGTTCGACGAGAGCCACGCCGCCCTGGCCGGGCCCGGCACCCCGCAGGTCGCCGAGTTCGCGCCGGCGGCGTTGGCCGCCCAGCTCGGGATCAGCCTGACCGCGGGGCGGCACCTGATCGGCGACGCCCTGGAGCTGACCTACCGCCTCCCCCGGCTCTGGGACCACGTCCTGACCGGCCGGGTCCCGGTGTGGCGGGCCCGGCAGATCTCCCGCGAGACCCACGACCTGTCCTTGGACGCCGTCGGGTTCGCCGACCGGCTGGTCTCGGCCACCCCGGAGCGGATCGACCAGGTCGACGCCGCCCGCCTGGTCCACGAAGCCCGCCTCTACTTCGACCCCGACCGCGCCACCGCCGACGAAGACGAAGCCCTCGCCCGTCGCGGAGTCTGGCTGCGCACCGGCGGCGCACCCGCGACCACCGACGTGTGGATGACCCTGGACACCCCCGACGCGCTGTTGTTCGACTCCACCGTGCGGTCGGATCGCCGCCGACCTCCGCGACCTCGGCGACAGCGACCCCCTCGACGTCCGCCGCGCCCGCGCCGTCGGCGTCCTGGCCGACCCCCAGTACGCCCTGGACCTCATGTCCGGCCGCGACAACGCCGCCCCCACTCCGGGACGCTCCGGGCTCGGGGACGCGCAACCTCTACCTCCACCTCACTCCCCGCAGGACCTGCCACGACCACGACCTCGACGACGGTAGGAGACCGGCGCGGTGACGATCGAGCGGCTCGGCGCAGCCACCACCCGGCTGCTCACCGACTGGCTCACCCGCCACGCCCAGGCCGGTGGTCGGGTGATCGTCCGCCCCGTCCTCGACCTCGCCGACCCGCGCACCAGCGACGCCCACGACCCGCCGGCCTGGATGCGCGAAACCGCGCGTCCTGCGCGACGCGACCTGCGTCTTCCCCGGCTGCCGGCGCGACTCCCGGGCCTGCGACCTCGACCACATCGAGGCCTACCAGCCGTTGGACGACGGCGGACCGCCCGGCCAGACGTCGCTGGCGACTCTCGCGCCGCTGTGCCGCACCCACCACCGCCTCAAGACCCACACCGCGTGGACCTACCAGCCCAACGCGGATGGCAGCTACACCTGGACCGCGCCCACCGGCCACCGCTACACCGTCCGGGTCCCCGACCGCCGACCCCCACCCCGCGGCCCCTCACCCCGCCGACGACCCTGACGCCCCGCACCCCGACCACCCAGCCCAGGTCGGGGCCACCGGCACGCCCACAGGCGTGGTTTCGACAAGCTCAACCACCGTGTGGTTGCGGCCGCCGTTCGGCTCACCGGGTCTCGACTGATCGCTCCCTTCGACTGGGCTCAGGACAAGCACTTCGTTCCCTTCGACAAGCTCAGGACAAGCGCTGCTCGACCAGCGCTGGAGAAGCGCTTCGCTCGCTTCGACAGGCTCAGGACAAGCGCTGCTCGACCAGCAGCGGACAAGCGCTTCGCTCCCTGCGGCAGGTTCAGGTCAAGCGCCGCTAGTGCAGCGGCTCTCAGCCCGGCAGCAGGCCGTCACCGAGCGCGCGGGCCAGGGTGGGGGTGAGGGGGAGGCGCGGGACCAGGGTGGCCTGGAACGCGTGGTAGGTGTCGGGCTTGCCCGCCCAGGTCTGCGCACTGGGCTGGTTGTCCGGCGACAGCTCGTGGCGCCACGACCCGCGCTCGGAGTCGCGGAAGCAGTCGTCGATGTGCTGCCACCACGTCCGGTAGTGCTCGGCGTACGCCGTCTCGCCGGTCGCGGCGTGCAGGGCGGCCGCGGCCGCGACCGCCTCGGCCGCGACCCAGTGCATCCGCTCGCGCACGACGGGCCGACCGGACCAGTCGACGGTGTAGACGAACCCGTCCGCCCCGTCGACGGCCCACCCCTCGCGGACCGCGGCGTCGAAGAGCGACGCGGCGTGCCCGACCAGCCAGTCGGGGGCGGAGTCGCCGAGCGCGGCGTGCAGGTGCAGCGCCAACCGGGACCACTCCAGCCAGTGACCGATCGTCGCGCCGTAGGGCCGGAAGGGGTGCGCCGGCTCGTCGGCGTTGTACTCGAGCAGCGGTCGCCAGTCGGGGTCGAAGTGCTCCGGGATCCGCCAGTCGTGGGCCGGGGCGAGGTCGTGCACCACGCGCGTGGTGATCCGCAGCGCCCGCGCGCGCAGGGACTCGTCGTCCAGCACGTCCGCCGCGGTCAGGAGAGCCTCGACGGTGTGCATGTTGGCGTTCACGCCGCGGTAGTCGTCGAGCACCGACCACGACTCGTCCCACTGCTCCACCACCATGCCGGCGGACTCGTCCCAGAAGCGGGTGAGCAGCACCTCGACGGCCTCGTCGAGCAGGGCCCGGGCGCCGGGGCGCGAGGCGGCGGTCGCGCTGGCAGCCGCGAGTACGACGAACGCGTGCTCGTAGGCCGTCTTCTCGGTGGCCACCGGGCCGTCCGGCGTCACCTGCGCGTACCAACCTCCGTGCACCGGGTCCCGGAACCTGCCCCGCAATGCGGCGACGCCGTGATCCGCCAGTGCGTCGCACCCGGGCCGGCCGAGCAGGTGACCCAGTGCGTTGACGTGCGTCATCCGGCAGGTCACCCACAGCTCCACGGGGCGCCCCGAGCTGCGGCTCCCCGTCGTCGTCGAGCCACGCGAAGCCGCCTGCGGGGTGGCGGGCGGCCCGGCCGAAGTCGAGCAGCCGGTCGCCCTCGGCGGCCAGCCAGCGATCGTGGGCTGGGTCCCCGAGGCTGTGGGTGGGCGTGCTCACCTGCCCAGTCGATCACGCCCGGCGGCGGCTGTCGCAGCACGCCACGTGCCGGATGCGCGGCGCCGCCGACGCCCGACCTCTAGGCTCCGGGGTGTGCTGATCACCAACCACGTCGTCGCCGGGGCCGTCATCGGCTCACTCGTACGCCGGCCCGCGGCGGCCTTCGCCCTCGGGATCGCCAGCCACGTGGCGATGGACACCGTGCCGCACTGGGGTGACGACGGTGACGAGGCGCTGTTCCTCAAGGTGGCCGTGGTCGACGGGCTGGTCGGCCTGGCCACGATGGGCGCGATCACCCGGTGGTCCGCACCCCACCGACGCGCGTGCGTGGTCGCGGGGATGCTGGGCGCCTGCTTCCCCGACTCCGACAAGCCCAGCGAGCTGTTCTTCGGCCGCTCCCCCTTCCCGGCGCGGGTCGACGACCTGCACCGGAGGATCCAGAACGAGTCGGCCGACCGGCTCCCGCGGGAGGTGCTCACCGCCACGGTGGGCACCCTCGTCGCCCGGGCGCTCGCCCGCCGCTGATCGAGCGGGTCAGGCCAGGCGGGCCCGGACCACCTCGTCGAGCACGCCGAGGGGCAGCGAGCCCGAGTCGAGCACCGCGCTGTGGAAGCGCGCGACCCGGAAGGCCGCGCCCTGCCGGTGCTCGGCCTCCGCGCGCATCCGCTGGATCTCCAGCCGCCCGATCATGTACGACGTGGCCTGCCCCGGCGCCACCACGTAGCGGTCGACCTCGGGACGCACCACGCCCTCGGCCAGCGGGGAGTTGGCGACCATGTAGTCGACCGCCTGCTGACGGCCCCACCCGAGCGCGTGCAGCCCGGTGTCCACGACGAGGCGGCAGGCCCGCATCGAGTCGGCGGCGAACATGCCCATCCGGTCGACCGCCGCCGTGTAGAGGCCCATCTCGTCGGAGAGCCGCTCGGTGTAGAGGCCCCAGCCCTCGGCGTAGGCGGAGTTGCGCAGGTGCTTGCGGAACGTCGGGACGTCCTCGAGCTCGCCGGCGACGGCGATCTGCAGGTGGTGGCCGGGGATGCCCTCGTGGAAGGCCATCGCCTCCAGCTCGAACCGGCCCCACGAGGTGGGGTCGTCGACGTTGATGAAGAAGGTCCCGCCGCGGCTGCCGTCGGCGGCGGGCGGGAAGTAGAACGCCTTGGCGCCGGTCATGGTGGCCTGGACGGCGCACCGTGCTCGCGGCAGCACCTCGAACCACTCCGACATCGCCGCCCACGCACGCTCGAGGGCGACCTCGGAGGCCTCGACCAGCTCCTCCCCGCTGCGGAAGTGCAGCTCGGGGTCGGTGCGCATGGCGGTGAAGATCTGCTCGAGGTCGTCGGTGCCGACCACCTCGGGGCCGAGCTCGCGGTACTCCTCGGCGAGGGCGGCGACCTGGGCGAGACCGATGTCGTGGATCTCCTGGGCCGACTTCGTGGTCGTGGTGAACCGGCGCAGCGTGGCGGCGTACGCCTCCTCCCCGTCCGGCAGCCAGCCGATCCCGCACCGGTCGTCGGGACGCGCCGCAGGGAGCACCTCGTCGCGCAGCACGTCGCGGTAGGCGGCCATCCCGGGCCGTACGTCGGACTCGACGGCCGCGCGGAGCCCGGCCTTCCACCCGTCGACGTCGAGACCGTCGGGCGGTGAGGTGGTCCGCAGCAGGGGGTCGTCGGCGACGGGTGTCGCCAGCAGCCGGTCGAGCTGGGCGACGGTGTCGGCTGCCGCGAACGCCGCGGGGACACGACGGTGTGCGAGTCCCTCACGCTGGCGCTCGGCCAGCTCGCCGTAGAAGCGACCCAGGCCGCGCAGCTTGTCGACCAGCGCCTCGGCCACCTCGGCGGTGGGCAGCGCGAGCATGCCCATGACGATGGGCATCGAGACCTGCTCGCCGAAGATCGGGTCGGGGGCCAGTTCCTGCAGTCGCGCGGCCAGCACGTCGGCGCGGCTGGTGGCGTCGGAGACGAGCACGTCGCGGGTGATCCGCTGCTGGTCGTCCAGGTCGTCGACGGCGAGCGCCTCGGCCCGCTCTGCCAGCGAGCGCAGGTAGGCGATGTCCCGGTCCTCCGCAGTCCGGTCGGCCGACTCGAACTCGCCGGCACCGGCGTACTCGCCGACCAGGTGGCCGTGCGTCGGCGACATCCGCAGGTGCTGCTGCCAGTACTTCTCGGCGAGGGTGTCGATCTCGTGGGGTTGGCCGCTCATGCGTGTCCTTCCGGCTCGAGGCCGAGCCTCTCGCTCTCGTGGGTCGTCCGCACCTCGGGGATCGTACGGGACAGCGTCACCGGACGGCGGCGCGTCCTCGCCGCCGTACGGCCCGGTCGGTCGACGACGGCCGCACCATGAGCCAGCAGCCGGCCAGCACGGCAGCGGTGGCGAACCCCAGGAGCAGCGGCGGGAGGCCGAAGGTCGGGAGGAGGGCCCCGACCACGACCGGCGCGAGCACCGCGCTGGTCCCGCCGACGACGAGAGCGACGGTGAACGCCGTCCCCGGGCGTCGTGGCTGCACCTGGGCGGTCCAGATGACCAGGACGGCGGAGCCGGTCATGTAGCCGCAGCCGAAGACCGCGGCGGAGAGCGCCAGGGCCGGCAGCGAGTCGTTGAGGGTCGCCAGCAGCACGAGCGCGGTGCCGACCGACATGGCGCACAGGCCCGCCAGCCGGGAGACCCCGATCCGGTCGGAGATCGCGCCGGACCACAGCGCGACCAGGCCGGCGGCACCCACCAGCACGAAGACCACGGGGGCCGCCACGTCACCGAGTCCGCCCTGGCGCGCAGCGTCGGTCGCGTAGGTGAAGTAGACGATGCAGGCGGCGATGAACACCGCCGCGAACCAGACCGGCCGCCACAGGGCGCCCCAGCGCAGCGCACCCCCCTCCTCGGACCTGGCCACCCGGTGCGGCGCCAACCGGGGCACGAGCCGCAGGTTGAGCAGACCGGCCGTCAGGGCCGCGACCGCTGTCGCTGCCCACAGCAGCCGCCACGACCCCGTCGGTGCCACCAGCGCGAGCAGACCGAGCGCCACCAGTCCCCCGCTGGTCCCCGTGCTGATCCCGGCCAGGAGCCGCGGCCCCTGTCCCGGGACGGCGACCCGGCCGACGATGTCGGAGTACGGCGACCACACCCAACCGGCCGCCGTGCCCGCGACGACCGCTCCGAGCGCCAGCACCAGCGGCGACTGCGCCGTGGCCACCACCAGGCAGCCGACCGCCCCGCAGGCACCGCCCACGGTCGTGGGCGCACGGGGCCCGAGGGCACCGGCGAGCGGCCCGGTGAGGAGCAGCCCCGCGAGGTAGCCCGCGGACGTGCCGCCGGCCACCAGCCCGAGCAGGAGCTCCGACATCCCGAGGTCGTCGCGGACGTCGGGCAGGGTCAGCCCGAAGAGGTAGCGCGCCATCCCGAAGGCGACACCGACGACCGCGGCGCCGGCGAAGCCGACGCGGGTGCCGGTCGAGAGGTCCACCCGCACGACGGTACCGACGAGGCCGTGGTCAGCCGAGCCCGAGCTTCTCGGTGGTCTCCTCGCGCATCTGCACCTTGCGGATCTTGCCGGTGACGGTCATCGGGAACTCCTCGACGAGCAGCACGTAGCGCGGGATCTTGTAGTGGGCGAGCTTCCCGGTGGCGAACTCGCGCACCCGCTCGGCGTCGAGCGGCTCGGTGCCGGCGCGCATCTGGATCCAGGCGGCCAGCTCCTCGCCGTAGCGCTCGTCCGGTACGCCGACCACCTGCACGTCCTCGACGTCGGGGTGGGTGTACAGGAACTCCTCGATCTCGCGGGGGTAGATGTTCTCCCCGCCGCGGATGACCATGTCCTTGATCCGCCCGACGATCGTGCAGTACCCGTCCTCGCGCATCTGGGCCAGGTCGCCGGTGTGCATCCAGCCGTCGTCGTCGACCGCCTCGTCGGTCTTCTCCTGGTCCTGCCAGTACCCGGTCATCACCGAGTACCCGCGCGTGCACAGCTCCCCCGGCTCGCCGCGCTCGAGGGTCGCTCCCGTCGTCGGGTCGACGACCTTGATCTCGACGTGCGGGTGCACCCTGCCGATCGTGGCGGTACGCCGCTCGAGGTCGTCCTCGGCACGCGTCTGGCAGGACACCGGCGAGGTCTCGGTCATCCCGTAGGCGATCGCCACCCCGTCCATGTGCATCTCCTCGACGCAGCGCTTCATCACCTCGACCGGGCAGATCGACCCGGCCATCACGCCGGTGCGCAGCGTGGAGAGGTCGTGCTCGGCGAACGACGGGTCGTTCTGCATCGCGATGAACATCGTCGGCACGCCGTACAGCGCCGTGCACCGCTCCTCGGCCACGGCGCGCAGCGTGGTCTCCGGGTCGAAGGCCGGAGCCGGGATCACCATGGTGGCCCCGTGGGTGGTGCACCCCAGGTTGCCCATGACCATCCCGAAGCAGTGGTAGAAGGGCACCGGGATGCACAACCGGTCGGCGGCGGTGAACCCGAGCAGCTCGGTGGTGAAGAAGCCGTTGTTGAGGATGTTGCGGTGGCTGAGCGTGGCGCCCTTGGGGTAGCCGGTCGTGCCGCTCGTGTACTGGATGTTGATCGGGTCGCCCGGCTCCAGGGTGGCCATCCGCTCGGCGACGGCCTCCTCGGGGAGCCCCTCCCCCTCGGCGAGCAGCTGCGCCCAGTCGTCGGTGCCGAGGTGCACCACCCGTTCCAGGGTGGGCAGGTCGGCGCGGGTCGCGTCGATCATCGACCGGTAGTCGCTGGTCTTGTGCGAGACGGCGCTGAACAGCAGCTTCAGCCCGGACTGGTTGACCGCGTAGGCGAACTCGTGGGTGCGGTAGGCCGGGTTGACGTTGACCAGGATCGCGCCGACCTTGGCGCTCGCGAACTGCACGAGCGTCCACTCCGCACAGTTCGGGGCCCACACGCCGACGCGGTCGCCCTTCGCGGTCCCGGCGGCGATCAGCCCCCGGGCCAGGTCGTCCACGTCGCGGTCGAGCTCGGCGTAGGTCCACCGGCGCCCGGTGGCGACCTCGACGAGTGCCTCCTCCTCGGCGTACTGCGCGGCGATCCGCTCGAAGTTGGCCCCGATCGTCTCCTCGATCAGCGCTGGCGTGGTCTCCCCGGCGGCGTGGCTCTCCATGGCCCCGAACCTAACCCAGCCGTCGCTCACCCCGGGACCCGCACACTCAGCAGCTCACCGGCCCGGACCTCGCGCCGGACGTCCGCTCGCCCTCCCACCCGCAGGACGAGCACGCGATCCTCCCCGGTGTCGTTGTGGGCGACGAGACCGAGGGTGCCGTCGGGGTTGGCGAAGGCCGCGGCCGCCAGGTCGGCACCGGCCCGAGAGCCCAGCACCCGGGCCCCGGGGTCCGCGGCCCGCGCCAGGTGGGCGAGCACGTAGAGCTCCGGCCCGGGCTGCACCCGGTCGCCGTCGACCTGCACCAGCCCGCGGCAGCTGCGACACCCCTGCGCCGACGAGCTGTCCCGCGGTCCCCCGGCCGGGTCGAGGGCCAGGCTCCACATCATCAGGCCGGTGGAGCCGGCGGCGATGCTGTCGGCCACGAGCCGGCGGCTCTGCCACGCGAAGGACTCGGCCCACGAGCCCGAGGTGCCGGTGCACTCGGTGACGACCGGAGGCACCGGCAGGCCGGACATCTGCGCGGGGTCGCCCGCGTAGCAGTGGAACGCAGCCGCGTCGAAGGCGTCGGGGACCTCCGCCAGGACGGTGTCGTAGCGGGGCCGGTCCGCCCAGTTGTGGTCCACCGCCCACAGCTCCACACCGCGGCGCTCCAGCCGCGGACCGACGCGCGTGGCGAGCGCGACCAGCTGCTCGTCGGTCATGGTCATGGAGGGGTAGTCGGCGCCGTAGCCGGGCTCGTTGCCCAGGGTCACGGCGGCGAGCGGCACCCCGGTCTGCTGCAGCGCCTCGGCCTGGGCGACCAGCAGGTCGGCGTACTGCCCCACCTGGTCGTCGCGCAGGGCACCGCCGCGCACCCCGCGCGGTTCCTTCATCCACTCGGGCGCCGTCCAGGCCGTCGCCACCACGCGGAGGTCGGGCTGCAGGCGCGTGAGTGCCAGCACGCGCGACACCGCGGCCCGGGCCTGGGGTGCGGGGGTGGCGGTGGTGCCGTCCCACCCCCACGTCCAGGGGGCCGGGGAGAGGTCGGTCGCGGTGAGCGGCAGCCGCACCCAGCTCAGCCGGGCCCCGTCGGCGCGGTCGGGGTCGTAGAGCAGGGGGGCCGCCGCGGGCGCCGACTCGAGCAGCTGTCGCGAGGCGTCGGTCATCGCCGCTCCGGTCCCGCGCCACACCTGTCGACGGTCGTCGGGGTCGACGGTCACGGTGACCACCTCACCTGCGGCGGGCGGCGACTCCACGGGCAGCAGCCGACGTGCGGAGTCCGTCGGCGAGGTCACCCAGGTGCCCTCGCGAGACGCCGGGTCATCGGACGACACCCCCAGCAGCGCGACCACCACGAGCCCGACCAGCCCCAGCAGGGTCAGCGCGAGCAGGCCCCGCCGTCGCGGGCCCCGCCGGGTCACCGCGGCAGCACCCGGGCGAAGTACGCCTCGATCTCCCGTTCCTCCCACTGCCGTGAGTCGCGCAGCCCCTCGGCCAGCATGGCGAGGTACGCCGCGGAGGGGGCGGTGTGCTCCACGTGGTCGATGCCGTCCGGCGCGGTGAACAGCAGCATCGGCAGCCCCTCGAGCCGGCCCACCTCCACCAGCGTCTCGTAGCGCCCGGGGCCCACGTGGTGCCGGCCGCCGCCGAGACCGGCGATCACGACTTCGGCCAGTGGGTCGCCGGGCACCGGCACCCGGTACATCTCCTGGGCGGCGACGTCCGCGAACTGCTGGGCGGTGATCAGGTAGGCGCGGGCGGCCGTGGGACCACCGGGGGCCTCGTGGTCGTAGAAGGCGACTCCGCCACCCCACTGGGGCGAGTTCCCGGCGAAGTACAGCGCCCCGGGGAGGTCGACCGGCACGCTGCGCCGCGGCGGCGTGGAGTCGTGCGCGCCGGGGTTGGCGCGGTTGCCTCCCGGCGGTGTCCCGCCCTCGAGGTAGGCGGCGAGGCGGGTGGCCGACATGTTCGACCCGTAGCTGACGTACCAGACCTCACCGACCTCGGGCAGCGGTCGAGCGGTCAGCTCGACCGCCTCGGAGTCGTCGTGGGACATCGAGGTGAGACTAACGCCCGCCCCACCCCGTCGACGACGAGGTGGGGCGGGCGCTGTCGAGGCGGTCGACTACTGGTGCGCCGCGCGCACCACGCGGTCGTGCCGCATCGACGAGGCCTTGGTCTCCTTGGCGAAGAACACCGCGATGACGGTGAGCACCGAGGCTGCGGTGACGTAGAGAGCCACCAGGAACGTGTTGGCCACGTCCTCGGGGCCGAGCAGCTTGACCGCGATGATCGGCGCCAGGGCTCCGGCGAAGATGGAGGCGAGCTGGTAGCCCACCGACGCGCCGGTGTAGCGGACCGAGGTGCCGAACAGCTCGGAGAAGAACGCCGCCTGCGGGGCGTACATCAGCGAGTGGAAGAAGAGCCCGACGATCACGGCCAGCAGGATCATGCCCGAGTTGTTGGTCTCCAGCAGGCCGAAGAACACGAAGCTCCAGGCGGCCACGCCGACGGCGCCGGCGAAGTAGAGCGGTCGGCGGCCGACCTTGTCGGAGAACGCACCCAACGCCGGGATCAGGAAGAACTGGAACGCGGCGGCGATCAGCAGCATCTGCAGGATCGTGCCCTTGTCCTGGCCGAGGTAGGTGGTGACGTAGGTGATCGAGACGATCGTGAAGATGTAGTAGCTGATGTTCTCAGCCATCCGCATGCCCATGGCGATGAAGACCTCCTTGGGGTAGGTCTTGATCACCTCGATGATCGGCATGTGCGAGGCGCCCGTGTTCTTCGCAGCGATCTCGGCCTTCGCCTCCTGGTAGACCGGCGACTCCTCGAGCTGCAGGCGCACGTAGAGGCCGATCAGCACGAGCACGGCGGAGAGCAGGAACGGGATCCGCCACCCCCACGACTCGAAGGCGGCGTCGCTCTGGAAGGCGGCGAGCAGGAACAGAACGCCGGTCGCGAGCAGGTTGCCCAGGGGCACGCCGGCCTGCGGCCACGAGGACCAGAAGCCGCGCCGGGCGTCGTCGCCGTGCTCCGCGGCCATCAGCACCGCGCCACCCCACTCGCCACCCACGGCGAAGCCCTGGGCCAGACGGCAGACCAGCAGCAGGATCGGTGCGAGCACCCCGATGGACGCGTACGTCGGGAGCAGGCCGATCGCGAAGGTCGCGACGCCCATCATCATCAGTGAGACGACGAGCATCTTCTTGCGTCCCACGCGGTCACCGAAGTGACCGAAGACGACGCCGCCCAGCGGGCGGGCGACGAAGCCCACCGCGTAGGTCCCGAAGGCGAGCAGGGTCGCGTTGACCGGGTTGGCGTTGGGGAAGAACAGCGTGCCGAAGACCAGCGCGGCAGCCGAGCCGTAGAGGAAGAAGTCGTACCACTCGACGGCGGTGCCGACGAGGCTGGCGAAGACGACCTTGACGATGCTGTTCCCGTCGGCGCCCTCCGTGGGCGACCCGGGACTCGTGGCGGAGGTTTGCGTTGACATCTGGTTGCTTCCTTTCATGCGGCGGTCCAGCCGCCGTCCATCAGGTAGGAGGTGCCGTTGATCGAGTCGGTGCCCTCGCCGCACAGGAACGCGACGAGGCCGGCGACCTCGTCCGGCTCGACGAGGCGACGGACGGGAGTGCGTGCCAGCAGCACCTCGTCGAGGACCTCGTCCTCGCCGATGCCGTGCTGCTGGGCCTGGTCGCTGATCTGCCCCTCGACCAGCGGGGTGCGGACGTAGCCGGGGCAGATCGTGTTGCTGGTGACGCCCTTGCCCGCCGCCTCGAGCGCGATCACCTTCGACAGGCCCTCGAGGCCGTGCTTGGCGCTGACGTAGGCCGACTTGTACGCCGAGGCGCGGTGGCCGTGGACCGAGGAGACGTGCACCAGCCGGCCCCACCCCGCGGCGTACATGCCCGGGAGGAGGGTCCGGGCGAGCAGGAACGGCGCCTGCAGCATGATCCGGTGGATGGTCTCGAACGTGTCGGGGTCGAAGTCCTCGACCGGTGCCACGTGCTGGATGCCGGCGTTGTTGACCAGGATGTCGACGCCTCGGTCACCCAGGGCCAGCGACTCCAGGGAGTCGCGGTCGGCGAGGTCGGCCACCAGGGGCTCCCCGCCCACGTCGGCGGCGGCCTGCTTGACGCCCGCCTCGTCGCGGTCGAGCAGCAGCACGGACGCGCCGGCCGTGGCCAGCCGTCCGGCCACGGCGAGGCCGATGCCACTGGCGGCGCCGGTGACCAGCGCAGTGCGGTGCGACAGGGAACTGCTCATGGGCAGGAACGCTACGGCGTGACCCGTGTCACCGGCCATGGGTGTGCACCCATGTTGTCAGGCGATTTAATGTGCTCGAGCACACAACGTCAGTCACCTCGTAGGCGGGTCACCTGCAGGGCGAGCTGGAGGTCGAGCCTGCGGCCCGGGTCGCGCCACCCCTGCCCCAGCAGCTGACCCACGCGGTCCAGCCGCTGCGTGACGGTGTTGGGGTGCACGTGCAGGCGCTCGGCGGTGGCGCGCAGGGAGCCGCCGGTCCCGAACCATGTGTCCAGCGTCTCCACCAGGCGCGTCTCCCGCTCGCGGTCGTAGTCGAGCACCGGGCCCAGGGTCACGCGCTCGAACTCCGCGATCGCGCCCGAGTCGTTGTCGCCGAGCAGCAGCCTGGCCAGTCCCAGCCCCGCCGGGTCGCTGACCTCCCCGGTGCGACCTAGGCGCAGCAGCGCGGTCAGGCCCTGCCGGGCCTCCTGCCAGGCCCGGGAGACCTCGACGGCTCCACCCGACACCGGCGCCGCGGCGACCGTGGCCCCCTCGACGCGCCCCCGCAGCTGCTCCCCGACCGCGAGTGGCTCGCCGCGGGCGAGCAGGACCACCACCCCGTCGAGGCTGCCGCCGAGGCCGCGCAGCTCCCGCGCCAGCTGGGCGGCGGCCCGGGATCCGGCCGCCACGTCGGGGGCGTCGGCGACCGCGATCGCGAGGTCGCCGTCGAGGTCGGCGTCCTGCTGCCGCGCCCGGTCGCGCACCCGACGGGGGTCGAGGTCGCGGCCACCGAGCAGGTCGGCGAGCAGCTCGCCCCGCACCCGGCTCTCGGCCTCGGCCTCGCTGCGGCCGAAGAGCAGCACCAGGGCGGTGACCAGGGCCCCGCGCTCGAAGGTGCGGCGCTCGGGCAGCTCCATCGGTCCGTCGGTGCGCAGCACCAGCGTGCCGAGGTGCTCCTCCCCCGCGGCGGCCACGGCCACCCACCGCGAGCCGTCGCGCACGCAGCGTCCCGACGCCCTGGCCCGGGCGACCGCGGCGTCCGACGCCGGTCCCTCGGTGGAGCCCGCGTCGGTGCCGGTCGAGCCCGCTTCCTTGTCGGTCGAGCTCGGTCGAGACCCCGCCAGCAGCCTCCCGGCGTCGTCGTACACGGCGAGCCGGCCGCCGAGCACCTCCGCGAGCACCTCGGCGACCTCCTCGACCCCGCCACCGTGCAGCAGCAGGTCGGTGAGCCGGTCGTGCGCCCGGGCCGCACGCTCGGTGGCGGCGTTGCGCGCCCGGAGCTCGGCGTTCGCCTCGTCGGCCCGGGCCACGGCCGCGCGGGCCTGCTCGAAGAGCCGGGCGTTCTCCAGGGCGACCGCGGCATGGGCCGCGAACGAGGTCAGCAGGCTCACCTCGGCCGCGGGGAACGGCCGCACGGTGCGGTGGACGGCCAGGAGGGCACCGATCACCGTCCCCTCGACCTCGAGCGGGACGCCGAGGATCGCCCGGATCTGCTCCCCGGCCACGGCGTCGTCGATGTACTCGCGGTGCACGAACCGCTGGTCGGCCTGGTAGTCCTCGGTGAAGTACGGCGCACCGGACTGCGCCACCAGCCCGAGCAGCCCGGTGCCGAGCGGGAGCCGCAGCTCGCGGAACTCGGGGGTCAGCGCACCGTCGGTCACCTTCATGTACGACGCGCCCTCCTCCTCGTCGTTGAGCGAGAGGTAGGTCATGTCCGCCCCGAGGAGCTGGCGGGCGCGGCGCACGATCGCGGCAAGGATGGCGTCGAGGTCCCGGATGGCGGTGAGGTCGCGAGCCGTCTCGTACAGCGCGCTCAGCTCGGCCTCACGGTGGCGCTGCCGCGTGATCAGCTCGTGCACGCGCAGCGACAGCGCGTGCTGCTCCCGCAGCGCCTCGAGCTCGCCGGGCGACGATCCGGAGGCCGCGGCCTCGGCGAGGACGCGGTCGAGGTCCTCGCGGGACGCCCCGGCCAGCAGCATCTCGAGGAACCTCGCACTCACCTGCACCTCGCCGATACTGCCAGCCGGCGAGAACGCCGTCGTCCCTCGCACCGCACCGTAGAATCGGGCGGATGTCCACCGACGGCCCCCGCACCCTGGCCGACCAGCTCCGCGGCTGGTCGGACGCGCAGCTGTCCGCGCTCCTCGACGCCCGGCCCGACCTGGCCACGCCCGCCCCGCACGACTCCTCCCAGCTGGCCGCCCGGGTGGTCGTCAAGACCTCGGTGCTGCGCGCGCTCGACGGCCTCGACGCCCTGGAGCTCGCCGTGCTCCAGTCGATCGTCCAGGAGGACGGGCCCGAGGTGCTGGACGCGCCCCGCGACGCCGTCTCGGGGGCCCTCGACAGGCTGCGCAGCCGAGCACTGCTGTGGGGGCGGCCCGACCGGCCGGTGCTCGTGGTCCGCGAGCTGCTCCGGCTGCCGCAGGGCCCGCCGACCGGGGACGTGCCCGGGCTCCTGGAGGGCCTGGCCCCCGAGGCCCGCACGATCCTCGACCACCTGACCGAGACCGGCGCCGACGGTCGGTGGGGCGGGGCCGCCGGTCCCACGGCCGACCTGGTCGAGCGGGGGCTGCTCGCCCAGGTCGACGAGCGACGGGTACGCGTGCCGTGGACCGTCCGGCTCGCCCTCGACGCCGCGGCCGGACGCCGGGCCGATCGGCCTCCCGAGCTGGCGAGCACCGTGCGGGCACCGGAGGTGGTGGACCGCGCCGCGGCCGGTGCCGCCTTCGAGCTGGTACGCCGCACCGAGCTGCTGCTCGACCGGTGGGGGACCCACCCGCCCGCGGCACTGAAGGCCGGCGGTCTCGCGGTCCGCGACCTGCGCGCCACCGCGACGCTGCTGCACGTCGAGCCGGACGTCGCCGCCCTGGTCGTCGAGACGGCGTCCGCCGCCGGGCTCCTCGAGCAGGGGATGACCGACGACGTGGACGCGGCCTGGCTGCCGACCGAGGCCTACGACGCGTGGCTGCGGGACGCCCCGGCCCAGCGGTGGGCCACCCTGGCCCGCGCCTGGCTGGCCAGTCCTCGCCTGGTCTCGGCCGTGGGGCGGCGCATCGGCGACAAGCCGGTCAACGCGCTGTCCCCCGACCTGGCGCGCAGCTGGCTGACCGCGCTGCGGCGCGACGTGCTGGAGGCGTTGCGCGACCTGCCGGACGGGCAGGCGCTCGCACCGGGCACCGGTGTCCCCTCGCTGGTCGCGCGGCTGCGCTGGCAGCGTCCACGGCGCCCCGGCTTCCGGCTCGACCAGGTCGGGCCGGTGCTCGCCGAGGCGGCGCTGGTGGGCCTCACCGGGCTCGACCGGCCGTCCTCCTTCGGGACGGCGCTCGTGGCCGGCGAGGACCCGGTGCGCAGGCTGGCCGACCTGCTGCCCCGGGCCGTCGACCACGTGCTGCTGCAGGCCGACCTGACCGCGATCGCGCCGGGGCCGCTGGAGCAGGACCTGGCCCGTCGGCTGGCGCTGGTGGCCGACGTGGAGTCGCGCGGCGGGGCCACGGTCTACCGCTTCGCGGCGACCTCCGTGCGTCGTGCGTTCGACGCGGGCTGGTCGGCCGCCGAGGTGCACGAGTTCGTGTCGGAGACCTCGCGCACCCCGGTGCCCCAGTCCCTCAGCTACCTGATCGACGACGTCTCCCGCCGGTTCGGCACCCTGCGTGCCGGGCACGCCGAGTCGTTCCTGCGCAGCGACGACGAGACCGCCCTGACCGAGCTGGTGCACGCCCCGGGGTCCGAGTCGCTGCGGCTGCGCCGGATCGCACCGACCGTGGTGGTCTCCGACGTCCCGCTGGGCACGCTGCTCCCCCGCCTCCGCGAGCTCGGCCTCGCCCCGGTCGTCGAGGCGGCCGACGGCACCGTGCGGGTGGCCCGCCCCGACGTGTTCCGGGCCCGGCCGGCGCGTCGTCGTACCCCTGTCGGCGAGGGGGTGGCCCGCACGGCCGCTCGCACCGCGGCCGTCGTCTCGGCCATCCGCGTCGGCGACCGGTCCTCCGCAGCGCGACCGCAGCGGGCGGTGAGCGTGTCCAGCCCCACCGACGTGATCGCCACCCTGCGTCAGGCCGCCGAGGCCGGCGAGCAGCTGCTGATCGGCTACGTGGGCAACGACGGCACGGTCGCGGAGCGCACGGTCACCCCGGAGCGGGTGGAGGGCGGGCAGGTGACGGCGTACGACGAGCGCAGCGACGCGCGACGTTCCTTCGCGCTGCACCGGATCACCGCGGTCTCCCGCACGGCCGACACCGCGCGCGGCGCCTGATGCGCACCCTCGGCCTGCTCGGCGGGATGAGCTGGGAGTCCACCGCGATCTACTACCGCCTGGCCAACGAGCTCGTCCGGGAACGGCTCGGCGGCCTGCACTCCGCGCGGGTGCTGATGTCCTCGGTGGACTTCGCCGAGGTGGAGGCGCTGCAGACCTCGGGTCGCTGGGCGGAGGCCGGGTCCATGCTCGCCGACGAGGCCCGGCGGCTCGAGACCGCCGGCGCCGACCTGCTGGTCCTGTGCACCAACACGATGCACCTGGTGGCGGACGCGATCGAGGAGGCGGTCTCGGTCCCGCTGGTGCACATCGTCGACGCCACCGCCGCGGCGGTCCACTCCGCCGGGGTGAGCACGGTGGGTCTGCTCGGCACCGCCTTCACCATGTCCGGCGACTTCCACACCTCCCGGCTGGCCGGTCACGGCCTCACCGTGCTGGTGCCCGACGAGGCGGACCAGGCACTGGTCCACCGGGTCATCTACGAGGAGCTCTGCCTCGGGGTCGTGCGCGAGGAGTCACGCCGTGCCTGTGTCGCCGTCGTCGACCGGCTGGTCGCGCGCGGGGCCCGCGGGATCGTCCTCGGCTGCACCGAGCTCGAGCTGCTGCTCGGCGCCGACGACCTCCCGGTCGCGTCCTTCCCCAGCACCGCCATCCACGTCGAGGCGGCGGTCTCGGCAGCCCTGGCACCGGGTGATCCCTGAGACGGGCGGGGCGGGTGCGCCGCTTGCTCCGTAGTCTGGTGCCATGCCGTTCGGCACCTGGGACGATGTCGCCGACTCCGTTCGGCGCGCTCTCGGCGTCCTGGCCGACGGCGACTTCCTGATCCTGGGCGAGCCGGTCCCCGACCCGATGCCTCGCCGGGGGATCTTCGGGCGTCGTCCGAGACCGGCCCCCACGCGCTACGTGCAGGTGCTGCGCATCGAGGACATGTTCACCGCCGAGTGCGTGGGTGCCACCACCATGGGCGGCACCTGGCCGATGGACGAGGCCACCGTCGAGCGCCTGCGAGAGCTCGGCTGGAGCACCCCGGTGGAGAGCGAGAGCGAGTTCGCCACCGTCACCCCGAACTTCACCCTGTACGCCGCCCCCAGCGCGGCCCCGACCCTCAGCGAGCTGCTGCTCTCCAGCCTGCGGCTCCTCCACGCCCGCCCCGAGGACCTCGAGCTGCAGCTCTCCGACTGAGACCATCCACCGCTGCACCGGCTCCGAACCACCAGTGGCGACGAGCCTGAGCGATCGGGAGGGAGCACGTCGCCGCGATCGCCGGGACGTCGCGTCCTCTGCCCGGGACCCGTGCGCGACGCCCCGGTGTATCCGCCTCGGCGGCATGAGCTGCGGCGAGGCTGCATCCGGTTCCCCGACGGTCGTGAACGCGGGGTCCGTAGGATCGACCAGTCATGAATGACGGCCCCCTCATCGTCCAGTCGGACAAGACCCTCCTGCTCGAGGTCGACCACGAGCAGGCCGACGCCTGCCGCAAGGCGATCGCGCCGTTCGCCGAGCTCGAGCGCAGCCCCGAGCACATCCACACCTACCGGCTGACGCCGCTGGGCCTGTGGAACGCGCGGGCCGCCGGTCACGACGCCGAGCAGGTGGTCAACGTGCTGCTCACCTTCAGCCGGTACGCCGTGCCGCACGCACTGCTCGTCGACGTCGCCGAGACGATGGCGCGCTACGGCCGACTGCGGCTCGACAAGCACCCCACGCACGGACTGGTGCTCTCCAGCACCGACCGGGCGGTCTTCGAGGAGGTGCTGCGCAGCAAGAAGGTCGCCGGCATGATCGGCGAACGGCTCGACCCCGACACCGTCGCCGTGCACCCCAGCCAGCGCGGCAACCTCAAGCAGGCGCTGCTCAAGCTCGGCTGGCCGGCCGAGGACTTCGCCGGGTACGTCGACGGCGAGGCGCACGCGATCAAGCTCGACGAGAGCGACTGGACGCTGCGCACCTACCAGCAGGAGGCCGCCGACTCGTTCTGGCACGGCGGGTCCGGGGTCGTCGTGCTGCCGTGCGGCGCCGGGAAGACCCTGGTCGGCGCGGCCGCGATGGCCCGCGCGCAGGCGACCACGCTGATCCTGGTCACCAACACCGTCAGTGCCCGGCAGTGGAAGTCCGAGCTGATCCGGCGCACCAGCCTGACCGAGGACGAGATCGGCGAGTACAGCGGCGCCAAGAAGGAGATCAAGCCGGTCACCATCGCGACGTACCAGGTGCTCACGATGCGTCGCAAGGGCGTCTACCCCCACCTCGAGCTGCTCGACGCCCGCGACTGGGGCCTGATCGTCTACGACGAGGTGCACCTGCTGCCCGCCCCCATCTTCCGGATGACCGCCGACCTGCAGGCCCGGCGACGCATCGGGCTGACCGCCACCCTGGTGCGCGAGGACGGACGCGAGGGCGACGTGTTCAGCCTGATCGGGCCCAAGCGGTACGACGCGCCGTGGAAGGACATCGAGAGCCAGGGCTGGATCGCCCCCGCCGACTGTGTCGAGGTGCGGGTGACCCTGCCCGAGGGTGAACGGCTCGCCTACGCGACGGCGGAGCCCGAGGAGCGCTACCGGCTCGCCTCCTGCACCCACGCCAAGGTCCTGGTGGCCGAGCGGCTGGTGCGCGAGCACGCCGGCGAGCCGACCCTGGTGATCGGTCAGTACCTCGAGCAGCTCGACGAGCTCGCCGAGCACCTCGGAGCGCCGGTGATCAAGGGCGAGACGACGGTCAAGGAGCGCGAGCGCCTGTTCGCGGCGTTCCGCGCCGGGGAGCTCGACCTGCTGGTGGTCTCCAAGGTGGCGAACTTCTCCGTCGACCTGCCCGGCGCCGCGGTGGCCATCCAGGTCTCGGGGAGCTTCGGCTCCCGTCAGGAGGAGGCCCAGCGACTGGGCCGGCTGCTGCGCCCCAAGGCCGACGGCAAGACCGCCCGCTTCTACACGATCGTCAGCCGCGACACCGTCGACGCCGACTTCGCGCAGAACCGCCAGCGGTTCCTGGCCGAGCAGGGGTACGCCTACCGGATCGTGGATGCGGCCGATCTGTGACAAGCCGCCCTCGTAGGCTGGTCCGGTGACCAAGCACGAGATCCTCCTTCTCGAGAACATCCACCCGACGGCCACCGAGGTGTTCGAGCGCAACGGGTTCGTCGTGCACACCCGCCCGGGATCGCTCGGCGAGGACGACCTCGTCGAGGCGCTGCAGGGCAAGACGATGGTCGGGATCCGTTCCAACACCAAGGTCACCGAGCGGGTGCTCGAGCAGGCACCCGACCTGGTGGCCATCGGCGCCTTCTGCATCGGCACCAACCAGATCGACCTCGCCGCCGCGGCCGCGCGCGGAGTGGCCGCCTTCAACGCGCCGTACTCCAACACCCGCAGCGTCGTCGAGCTGGTCATCGCCGAGATCATCGCCCTGGCCCGACGGCTGGTGGAGAAGACCGAGCGGATGCACGACGGCGTCTGGGACAAGTCGGCCCAGGGCAGCCACGAGGTCCGGGGCCGCACGCTGGGCATCGTCGGCTACGGCAACATCGGCACCCAGCTGTCCAACCTCGCCGAGGCGATGGGCATGCGGGTGATCTTCTACGACACCGCCGACCGCCTCGCCCACGGCAACGCGCGCCGCGTGGGCACCCTCGAGGAGCTGCTGGAGCAGGCCGACGTGGTCTCCCTGCACGTCGACGGGAGGCACGGCAACGCCGGCCTGTTCGGGGCAGCGCAGTTCGCCCGGATGAAGCCGCGCTCGCTGTTCGTCAACGCCTCCCGGGGCATGGTCGTCGACGACGTGTCCCTGCGCGAGCACATCCTCTCCGGTCACATCGCCGGAGCGGCGCTCGACGTCTTCCCGGTCGAGCCGAAGGCCCAGGGCGACCAGTTCGAGTCGGCGCTGCGCGGGTTGCCCAACGTCATCCTCACCCCGCACGTGGGCGGCTCGACCCAGGAGGCCCAGGAGGAGATCGGCTACTTCGTCGCCACCAAGCTGTCCTCGTTCGCCGCCGCCGGAGGCACCGCGCTGTCGGTGAACCTGCCCGAGGTGGCTGCGCCGCCGCTGGAGTCCGGCTTCCGGCTCTCGCTGCTGCACCACAACGTCCCGGGTGTGCTCGCCTCGGTCAACCAGCTGCTCGCCGACCACGACGCCAACGTCACCGCCCAGTACCTCGCCACCCGCGGCGAGCTGGGCTACGTGGTCACCGACGTCGCCGAGGAGCTGCCGGACTCCTCCCTGGCCGCCCTGCGCGAGACCGGCTCGACGGTCTGGCTGCGCCACCACCCCGACTGAGTCAGCCCACCCGGCGCTGCGCCTCGAGCAGCGCCCGGCGCAGCGGTGGCGCGAGGACGTCGCCCCGGCCCGCACTGGTCGTGCGTCCCCACGAGCCGCCGACCTGGGGCGGCAGCACGGCCGGGCACGCGCGGTCGGACCGGCTGCCCGCCAGCCGGCGCGGCACCGCCCCGGTGCGCAGGTAGGTGGCCACGGCGTTGTCCACGCAGGGCACCCCGGACATCGAGCTGGAGTGGGTGGTGCCGCCGATGCCGGCGACCAGCGAGGCGGTGGGGAACAGCCTGCGCACGGCCAGCGCACCGGAGTACGGCGTGGCGGCGTCCCTGGTCTCGCTGACCAGCAGGACTGGACTGGTGAGGGCGCGCCCGGAGACGGCGAGACGGCGGTGCGCGGGAGCCTTCCAGCTCAGGCAGGGCGCGTTGTACCAGGTGTTGCCCCAGGTCAGGAAGGGCGCGACCCGGTGCACCGCTCGGCTGGCCGCCTCGGTCCGGCGCCAGTCCGGCCAGGCGACGTCGGTGCACTGCACCGCGTTGTAGACCGCGAAGCCGTTGTCGTCACCCATGTTGGCGCTGCGGTACTGCGCGAGCAGCGCGTTGCCGTCGCGCCGTCGGACGAGGTCGGCGAAGGCCCGTCCGAGCTCGGCCCAGTTGTAGACGTAGTAGCCGGCGTCGACCAGGGCGTCGTTGAGCTCGTCGGGACCCAGTCGCCCGCCGGCGGCCGGACGCTGGTCCAGGCGACGCAGCTCGCGGTAGTAGCTCGCCTTGATCTCGCGCCAACGGCGGCCCAGCCGGAAGGTCCCCGGACGGTCGGCCAGGTAGCGCCAGAACGCGTCGAGGTTGCGGTCGAAGGCGCGGTCCTGGTCGAGGTTGGCCGAGTACCAGACCCGGTGGGGGTTGACCACGCCGTCCAGCACGAAGCGCCCCACCCGGGTGGGGTAGCGGGTCGCGTAGACCTGGCCCAGGTAGGTGCCGTAGGAGTAGCCGTAGTAGCTGATCTTCGAGGCGCCGAGGGCGGTGCGGATCAGGTCCATGTCGCGCACGGTGTCCAGCGTCGTCAGGTGGGGCAGCAGGGCGCGCTTGGTCGCGGTGTTCGCGCAGGCCGCGGCGTACGCACGGCTGCGCGCCAGCCAGCCTCGCGTCTCCCGGGCGCTGCCCGGCACGTAGGTGGGGCGGTCGTAGCCGAAGTAGCTGCGCGAGCACCGCAGCGCGGGGCTGCTCGCCCCGACCCCCCGGGGGTCGAAGCCGATCCAGTCGTAGGAGGCGCCGACGCCGCCGGGGACGTAGTCGGCCATGCCGGCCAGGGAGCGACCGGAGCCACCGGGCCCGCCCGGGTTGACCAGCAGCACCCCGCGGTAGGTGGTCGAGGTGTGCAGCCGGCGGGTCAGGGCGAGGCGGATCGTGGGGCCGTCGGGGCGGGCGTGGTCGCGAGGCACCTCGAGCGTCCCGCACTGCAGGCCGAGCGAGCCGAGCTCGGCGTCGGTGCAGGTGCGCCAGGCGATCCCGGTCGGGGTGGCAGCGGCCGGGGCGGCCGGGGAGCCCGGTGCGGCGAGCAGCCCGGTGGCGACGACGGCAGCGGCGACGAGGGCGGGCAGGCGCGGCAACGGGGGACCTCTCCGGACGGCACGGGGCAGGTGCCACCGGCTACGGATCAGGATCTACCGGACATATCGGTCTTGTCAGCCGAATGCTCAGTCCGGTGGGATGCCCAGCGCCCGATCGAGCGCGTCGTCGAGCAGCATCCGCCAGGAGCGGACCTCGTCGACACCGACCGAGGCCCGCGTCCACGACCCGCCGGGACGGGCGGCGGAGCCGATCGCGAAGCGGCGTACGCCGGCCCGGACCAGCCATGGGACGAGCTCCGGGGTCAGTCCGCCACCGGCCACCAGCAGCTCGGCGACCCGGGGGTCCCGTGTGGCCCGGGCGATCAGCTCGTCGGCGCCGTGCCCCAGTCCGCGCGTCGAACCGGCGGAGATCACCGCCTCCAGGCCCGGCAGGCCGCGGACGTCACGCCACGCGTGCGCGGTGTCCAGTGCCTCGTCGAACAACGAGTGGAACAGCCACGGGACGCCGCCGAGGTCCCGACACGTCCGGGCGCAGCGCTCGCGGTCGATCTCCAGGTCCCGGTCGAGGAATCCGACGACCAGCCCGCGCGCACCGAGCTCGAGGAAGCGCCCACCGAGGTCCTGGAGTCGCTCCGGTGCGCCGTCCTGCGTGCGCAGCACCACGTAGACCGGCAGCTCGGTCTCCCGGACGACCGCGGAGACCGTGGCCGGCTCCGGGGACAGGTAGCCCTCCTCGGGTCCGCTCGCCAGCAGCAGCCGGTCGGCACCACCTGCGGTCGCGGCCTCGGCATCACGCCCGTGGAGGACCACGACGTCGAGATGCGGGCTCCGGTCCGGGCGCAGGGCGGCCTCGCCTTCGGGGGCTGGGGTCACAATGGACATCGTGACACGCGCGGGGTCCCGCGCGACCCTGCGACCGACAGGAGTCAGCTGCGTGGCGGAGCCGCCGGACGACGTGGTGATGCGGGCCCGTGCCCTGGTGCTGCACGACCTGCAGAGCACCGGGGTGGCCGACCCCACCACGGTGTCCCTGCTGGAGGCTGCGCTCGGCGACCGGGGCTGGTGGGTGGAGCAGTGGGCCGAGGGCGCTGAGTTCGTGGTCGGGCTGGTCGCCCAGGACGTCCAGGACGCCCTGCTGGAGAGCAGCGGCCGGTGGCCGTTGTGCCGCGCCTGCGACGACCTCGAGCCGCACGCGCTCTACGTCCACCCCGATCTCGGCGGCCCGCACCCCACCTGGGTGTGCGAACGGGCCGGGATCCGGGTCTCCCCCGTCGGCGAGCTCTGACTACCGCAGGTGCTCGGGCCGCAGCACCGGCACCCAGAGGGTGTAGCGGTCGGCGCGGTAGACGCTGCGCGTGACCTCCACGACGTTCTCGCGGCAGAACGCACGGCGCGAGATGTGCAGCACCGGGGAGCCGGGCTCGAGGTCGAGCAGCTCGGTCTCCTCCTCGGTGGCGATCCCCGCCAGCACCGAGTCCTCGCCCCAGGTCGGCATCAGGTCACGCATGGCGAACCAGAAGTACAGGCTGCTGGGCAGCGCCTCGTCGAGGAAGTTCGGGAAGAGCTGCAGCGAGAGGTAGACGTGCTGGATGGCCATGGGCACTCCGTCGGCCAGCCGCAGCCGCTGCCAGTGCGCGATCGCGGTGCCCTCCTCGACCTCCAGCGCGCGCGCCACGCCCGGGCCGGCGCTCTCGCGCCGGGCGAGCAGGGTCTTGGACTCCGGTCGCTTGCCGCGCCGCTCCATCTCCTCGGTGTAGGCCGAGAGCCGCATCTGCATGTCGATGAGCGGCTTGGTGACGAAGGTGCCGCGCCCGGCGACACGTTCGAGCAGCCCCTGGGCGACGAGTGCGTCGATGGCGTGGCGCACGGTCATCCGGGCCACGCCGAACTGCTCGGCGAGATCGCGCTCGGACGGCGCGGGCGTGCCCGGCTCGGCGTTGACGATCACGGAACGGACGTATTCGCGCACCAGTACGTGCTTGCGTCCGCGCCGGCCTCCACCTCGCGGCGAGTGGTCGTCCACTCAGCCTCCTTCGTCGGGTCGTAGGCAAAACCTAGCCAACCTGAGCACGGAAGGGCACCGAAAGGGCGCAACATTTCACGGGAGAGGCGCCGGTGCGCCTCGGATCACTCGGTCGCGATCGCCCGCAGCACGTCCAACCGCGCCGCCCGACGCGCCGGGAGCACCGCCGCGAGCACTCCGGCGACGGTCGCCAGTACCAGGAACCCGACGAGCCACAGCCAGGGCACGGCGAGGTCGGTGAGCCCCTCGTCGCGCAGCGCCACGACGAGGGTCGAGCCGAAGGCGACCCCCATGCCCAGGCCCAGGACGGCACCGAGGACGGCCACCACCACCGACTCGAGACGGATCATCGTGCGCAGCTGGCGGCGGGTGACCCCCACGGCGCGCAGGAGCCCGACCTCGCGGGTGCGCTCGATCACCGACAGGCTCAGCGTGTTCACCACGCCGAGGAGCGCGATGATCACCGAGAGCCCGAGCAGCCCGTAGATCAGGTACAGGAACTGGTTGACCTGCTCCTTCTGCTCCGCGGCGAAACCCTCCGGGTCCTTCACGGTGACCGTGGGCAGGTCGGCGATCACCCCCTCGATCGCCGCCCGCACGGTGTCGGTGCTGGCCGCGGGGTCCTTGGTGACGAAGACCAGGGCGTCCAGGGGTTTCAGGCCGCCTTGCTCGAGCACGTCCGGGGTGACCACGTAGTCGCCGGGCAGGGCGGCGTTGCTGGGGAAGATCGCCACGACCCGCAGCCGGACGTCCGCAGCCTGGAACTCCATGGTCACGGTGTCGCCCACGCCGAAGCCGCGCCGCCCCGCCTCGGCCTCGGCGATGGCCACCGTGCCCGGCCCCAGGTCAGCGAGCGACCCGGCGCTGGCGGGCAATGCGAACGCCGCGCCGAACGCCCGCGGGTCCACGCCCACGGTCCAGGCGGTGCCACCGCCCTTGAGGTCGGGATAGGCGCTGCGGATCTGGGTCACGCCGGCGACCCCGTCGAGCTCGCTCACCTGACGCGCAACGGCGGGGGAGAACGGCTGCCCGACCACGTTGGAGACCACGAACTGGGAGGTCAGGGCCTTGCCGATCGCGGCGTCGGTGCTGGCCGAGGCGGAGCTGCCGAAGATCGACATCATCGTCATCAGGGCCAGCCCGATCATCAGGGCGCTGGCGGTCGCCCCCGTACGCCGCGGATTGCGCAGGGCGTTCTGCGCCGCGAGCCGGCCGATGGCGCCGAACGTGCGCCGGTAGATGACCGAGAACAGCTGCAGCACCGGGGCGCCGAGGAAGGCGCTCATCAGGGCGACCCCGATCAGCACGAGCAGCACCCCGCCGCCGAGGGCGGAGAGGCCCAGGTTGCCCGAGCCGGCCAGGCCCGCTGCCATCGAGCCGGCACCGAGGACGACCAGGACGGTGCCCACCAGCACCCGCTTGCGCAAGGTGGCCTCGGGCAGCGCGACGTCGTCGCGCAGAGCCGCCATCGGCGAGATCCGGGAGGCCCGCAGGGCCGGAAGGATCGAGGCGACCGCGGTGACCACGACACCGATGCCGTACGACCAGGCGACGGTGGTCCAGGCGACCGGGAACTCGGCCTGGCTCAGGTCGAGGCCGAGCAGCCCGAAGATCGCGCGCAGTCCGAGCGCGAGCAGGTAGCCGACCCCGAGACCCACCGTCGACCCGATGAGTCCGACGGCCAGGGCTTCGAGGAGGACCGACCGGTTGATCTGCGACCGCGAGGCGCCGAGGGCGCGCAGGAGAGCGAACTCCTTGCTGCGCTGGGCGACCAGGATCGAGAAGGTGTTGATGATCAGGAAGATCCCGACCACGAGGGACACCCCGGCGAAGACCAGCAGGAAGGTCTGCAGGAAGCCCAGGATCTCGTCGAGGCTGGCCTGGTTCTGCTTCACGAACTCGTCGCCCGTGCGCGCCTCCAGCCCCTTCGGCAGCACCTCCTGGGCAGCGTCCGCCAGCTGGCGCTGGCTCACGCCCGGTGCGGCGTCCAGGGACACCGAGGAGTAGACGTCGCGCCCGTCGAAGAACTGCTCCTGCATGAACTGGCGGTCGAAGATGGTCAGCGTGGCACCGTTGAGGCTGCCCGAGCCGAACTCGACCGTGCCGGTGAGGGTCGTGCGCAGCAGCGGCGGGTCACCCGGGGTGGCCAGCTCGACCTCGTCGCCGATCTCGAAGCCACCCCGCTCCGCCGTGTCGACGTCCAGGGCGACCTCGTCCGGGCCGTCGGGGTAGGCGCCGGTCACCACCCGCAGCACGGGCTTGCCGGTCAGCGAGGTCGCGTCGGTGGGGTTGTTGGCCAGACCGGGCGGCCCGTTGCCGCCGATGACCTTGCCGTTCTTGCCGATCACGAACACCGACTGCAGCTCGTTCTGCGGGTGGGCCGAGCCCACCTCGGGCAGCCGCTCGAGGTCGGCCACCACGCCGGCCGGGAAGGTGCGGTTGTCCTCGCCGGAGTCGAAGTCACCGGCGCCCTCGTAGGCCACGACCGCGTCGGTCGCACCACCCTCGATGATGTCGTCGAAGGCGCCGCCCATGGCGTCGGTGAAGATCATCGTGCCGGCCACGAAGGCGACGCCCAGCACGATGGCGAACGCGGAGAGCAGCAGGCGCAGCTTGCGGGCGATCAGGTTGCGCCAGGTGACCCGGAGCACCTCAGGCCCCTGTCGGCGGTGCGGGGACGCGCGCCGCGAGGTCCTGCATCTTGTCGATGACCTGCTCCCGGTCGGGGTGCCGCAGCTCGTCGACGATGCGGCCGTCGGCCAGGAAGACCACGCGGTCGGTGTAGGCGGCGGCGACCGGGTCGTGGGTGACCATCACGATGGTCTGGGAGTGGTCGGCGGCGCTGGAGCGCAGGAGGCTCAGGACCTCGGCCCCGGAGCGGGAGTCCAGGTTGCCCGTGGGCTCGTCGGCGAAGACGATCTCCGGACGACTGGCCAGGGCGCGAGCGATGGCGACGCGCTGCTGCTGGCCACCCGAGAGCTCGTTGGGACGGTGGCCGAGCCGGTCGCGCAGCCGGACGGTGTCGATGACGGCGTCGTACCAGGCCTGGTCAGGCTTGCGCCGGGCGATGGACAGCGGCAGCAGGATGTTCTCCTCGGCCGTCAGGGTCGGGACCAGGTTGAAGGACTGGAAGACGAACCCGATCCGCTCCCGGCGCAGCGTGGTCAGCTTCTTGTCCGGCAGCCCGCCGATCTCGGTGTCCCCGACGAAGACCTGCCCGGACGTCGGCGTGTCCAACGCCGCGCAGCAGTGCATCAGCGTCGACTTGCCCGAGCCCGACGGCCCCATCACCGCGGTGAACTCACCGCCGACGATGTCCAGGCTGACCCCGTCGAGGGCCCGCACCTCTGCGTCCCCGCTGCCGTAGACCTTGGTCAGGTCGACCACCCGCGCCGCCACCACGCCCGTCGGCGCCGCGGCGCCCTCCACCGTCGTCATGCCTCAACGGTGCCAGTCGCGCGGAAATCGCGCACTCGGGTGTTCCCCTGAACGCAGGTCAGGGACGGCCCTGACGCCGCCTCCGCAGCAGCCGGAGCACGAGCATGAGCACCACGACCCCGCCCAGCGCCTGCGGCCAGTAGGTGCGCAGCAGGACCGGCAGCACGGTGGCGCCGAGGTCGAGCGCGTCGTCCTGACCCGCCGGCCGGCTCGTGGGCCGGTCCGCGGCCGCGCCCGTCGGGACCGCTCCCGCCGCGGCCGGTCGGCCGGCGTCGGCGTCGCGGATCGTGCGCGGTTGCGGCTCCGGCGCCGGGGTCTCGGGCGCCGGCGGCGCCGTGGCCGCCTCCCCGTCGTCCACCGGGGTGGCTGCCGGGAGATCGCCCGGGGTCTCGCCGCCCCCCAGCTTGTCCTCCAGGCACGCGGTGAACTGCCCGAGCAGCTTGTCGCTGACGTCCTGCATGACCCCGCGGCCGAACTGCGCCGGCTTGCCGGTGATGTTGAGGTCGGTGTGCACGGTGACGCGGGTGCCGCCACCGTCCGGCGCCAGGGTCGCGACCACGTGCGCTCCTGCGGTCCCGTTGCCGCGCTTGTCCTTGCCCTTGGCCTCGATCACCATCCGGCCGGCGGTCTCGTCCTTCTCGGTGAAGGTGCCCGACCCGTTGTAGACCAGTGCGATCGGGCCGAGCTTGACCTTGCAGGTGCCCTGGAAGGTGTCTCCCTCCACGGCCGTGACCGCGGCACCGGGGAAGCAGGTGGCGACCGACTCGATGTCGTTGAACGCCGCCCAGGTGGTCGCGAGGTCGGCGGGCACGGTGAACTCGTGCGCGAGCTCCAAGGATCAGCCCCCCGCCGCGGCCAGGACCGCCCGCCGGGTGAGCACCGTGGCCAGGTGACGCCGGTAGTCGGCGTCGCCGTTGAGGTCCGAGGGCGGGTTGGTCCCCTCGGCGGCGAGGTCGCAGGCCTCCCGGACGCCGTCCTCGGTCGCCTCGACCCCGGCCAGGGCCTGCTCGGTCGCGCTCGCCCGGAGGGTGGTCGAGCCCATGTTGACCAGCCCGATGCGCGCCTCGCGGATCGTGCTGCCCTCGGTGCGGACGGCCGCCGCGACCGAGACGATCGGCCACTGGTGGGCGACCCGCACGAACTTCTCGTAGTGCGACCCCCACCCGTCGTACTTCGGCAGCCGGACGTGGGTGAGCAGCTCGTCCTCACCCACCGCGGTCGTGAAGAGGTCCTCGAAGAACTCCGCGGCCGCCACCGTCCGCTCGCCGCCCTGTCCGGCGATCACCAGCTCGGCGTCGAGGGCCAGCGCCGGCGCGCCGCAGTCCCCGGCCGGGTCGGCGTGCACCAGGGCACCGCCCAGCGTGCCGCGGTGACGGATCTGTGGGTCGGCCACCTCCGAGATCGCCTGGTGGAGCAGGCGCAGGCTCGAGCGCACCAGGTCGCTGGCGAGGATCTCGTAGTAGGGCACCATCGCCCCGATCACGACGCTGTCACCCTCGTCCCGGATCTCACGCAAGGTGTCGATGCCGCCGATGTCGACCAGCAGCTCGGGGGCGTTGAGCCGCATCCGCAGCACCGGGAGCAGCGACTGCCCACCGGCGAGGACCTTGGCGTCGTCGCTCCCGGCCAGTGCCGCGAGCGCCTCCTCGACCGAGGTGGCGGCGAGGTAGTCGAACTTGGCGGGGATCATGCGCCCGCTCCTTCCGTGCGGTCGGTCTGGCCTTCCATGCCCGTGGACTCGTCGAAGTGCGGGGCAGCCCCACCGGTGGTCGGGTCCTTGGCGCCCGCATCGCCGGCGTGGATGGCCCGCCACACCCGCTCCGGGGTGCACGGCATCTGGATGTCGCTGACGCCGAACTGCCGGATCGCGTCGAGCACGGCGTTGACCACGGCCGGGGTGGACGCGATCGTGCCTGCCTCGCCGACGCCCTTGGTGCCGAGCGTGTTGGTGAGCGACGGCGTGGTGTTGTGGTCGACGTCGAAGCTGATCGTGTCCGCGGCGGTCGGCACCAGGTAGTCGACGAACGACCCCGAGACCAGCGTCCCGGACTCGTCGTGCACGGCCTCCTCCCACAGGGCCTGCGCGATGCCCTGCACCAGGCCCCCGTGCACCTGCCCCTCGACGATCATCGGGTTGATCACGTTGCCGATGTCGTCGACGCAGGTGTACTTGCGCATCGTCACCCGGCCGGTCTCCGTGTCGACCTCCATGGCGCACAGGTGCGTGCCGTGCGGGAAGTTGAAGTTCACCGGATCATAGGTGGCGTCGGAGTCGATGGAGGGCTCCACGCCGTCCGGCAGGTCGTGGGCGGCGAAGGCCGCGAGCGCGACCTCCCCGATGCCGACTCCCTGGTCGGTGCCGCGTACGCCGAGCCGGCCGGCGGTGAACTCGATGTCGTCCACGCTGGCCTCGAGCATGTGCGCCGCGATCGGCTTGGCCTTCTCGATCACCTTGTCGACCGCCTTGACCAGCGCCTCACCGCCGACCACGAGCGAGCGCGACCCGTAGGTGTCCAGGCCCTTGTGCGCCACCTGGGTGTCCCCGTGCAGCACCTCGACGTCCTCGAAGGGCACGCCGAGACGGTCGGCCACGATCTGGCTGAAGGCCGTCTCGTGCCCCTGGCCGTGGGCGCTCGCGCCGGTGAGGACCTCCACCTTGCCGGTCGGCAGCATCCGCACGCTGGCGTGCTCCCAGCCGCCCGCGCCGTAGTCGAGGCTGCCCAGCACCCGGCTCGGAGCCAGGCCGCACATCTCGGTGAACGTGGACACCCCGATGCCGAGCTGGACCTTGTCCCCGGACTCACGCCGCCGCTTCTGCTCGGCGCGCAGGTCGTCGTACCCGAAGTGGTCCTTGGCCTTGGCGGTGGCCTCCTCGTAGTTGCCGGAGTCGTACTCCAGACCGGCGACGGTGGAGAACGGGAACTCGTCGTGCTTGATCCAGTTCTTCTCGCGGATCTCCAGCGCGTCCACACCGAGCTCGTCGGCGAGGTCGTCCATCAGCCGCTCGATGGCGAAGGTCGCCTCCGGGCGTCCGGCGCCGCGGTAGGCGTCGGTCCAGGTCTTGTTGGTGAGCACGGTCTGGCAGTTGAACTGGTAGGAGTCGAACTTGTAGATCGCGTTGAACATGAAGGCCCCGAGGACCGGGACGCCGCCACCGATCAGGCTGACGTGCGAACCGAGGTCCGCGAGCAGCTCGACCTTCAGCCCGGTGACCCTGCCGTCCTTCTCGGCAGCGAGGGTCAGCTTCTGCCACTGGTCGCGGCCGTGGTGGCCGGCCATCAGCGACTCCGAGCGGGTCTCGGTGTACTTCAGCGGCTTGCCCAGGCGTCGGGCGAGCACCATGGTGATGAACTCCTCCGGCGTCGTCTGCAGCTTGCCGCCGAACCCGCCGCCCACGTCGGGGGCGATGACCCGGACCTTCGACTCCGGGATGCCCAGCACCGCCGCCAGCAGGAAGCGCAGGATGTGCGGGATCTGCGTCGTCGACCACATCGTCACCTGCTCGCCGGTCGGGTCGACGACCACCGAACGGGGCTCCATGAACGCCGGGATCAACCGCTGCTGCCGGTACTCCCGCTCCAGGACGAGACCGTCGGTCCGGGCCTTGGCGATGGCCTCGTCCACGTCACCACCGGTCCCCGCCTGGGCGGAGTCGAAGACCCACAGCGCGCTCTTGTTGGTGCCGAGGTCGGGATGGGCCAGCACCGTGTCCTCGGCCGCCTCCTTGAGGTCGATCGCGGCCGGGAGCTCCTCGTAGTCCACGTCGACCAGCTCGGCCGCGTCGCGGGCCTCGGCAGCGGTGCGCGCCACCACCACGGCGACGATCTCCCCGGCGAAGCTCACCCGGTCGACGGCCACCGGGGGGTGTGCCGGGGCGACCTGGTCGGGCGTGATCGGCCAGGCGTTGGGCAGCGACCCCTGCTCCTCGGCCACGTCGCGCCCGGTGATCACCGTGACCACGTTGGGAGCGGCCTTGGCCTCCTCGACGTCGATCGCGGTGATCGTCGCGTGCGCGAACGGGCTGCGCACCATGGCCAGGTGGAGCATGCCGGGCAGGGTGATGTTGTCGGTCCAGCGCGTGCGGCCGGTGATCAGCCGCTGGTCCTCCTTGCGCCGGCGGTCACGACCGATCTCCGGCCGGGCCTGCTCGGTGTCGTCCTGCGTCGCAGTCATGCTCAGACCTCCACGGTCTCGGTCTCGGCGTTCTCCGCCGGGGCACCGTCGACACGGGTGTCGGCGACGTCACCGGCGGCGGCGGCCTGCACGGCCCGGACGATGTTGTGGTAGCCGGTGCACCGGCACAGGTTGCCCTCGAGGCCGACCCGGATCTCCTCCTCGGAGGGGTCCGGGTTGTCGTTGAGCAGGTCGACGGACTGCATGATCATGCCGGGCGTGCAGAACCCGCACTGCAGGGCGTGGCACTCGTGGAAGGCCGCCTGCACCCGGTGCAGCTCGCCCCCTTCGGCCAGGCCCTCGATGGTGGTCACCTCGCTGCCGGCGGCCTGCACCGCGAGGACGTTGCAGGACTTCACACTGCGTCCGTCGAGGTGCACCGTGCACGCGCCGCAGTTGCTGGTGTCGCAGCCGATGACGGTGCCGGTCTTGCCGAGCTTCTCGCGCAGGTACTGCACGAGCAGCATCCGGGGTTCGACGTCGTCGGAGACCCGGGCTCCGTCGACAGTGAGTTCGATCCTGGCCATGGGGCGCGCTCCTTGCAGGTGCCGTGAAACGGCTCGGGGGTGTGACCCCGCTCACGCTAGCCCTCGCCGGTTGGCCAAAGGTTGGCCCGCTCAGGGCTCGGGGAACACGCAGAACTCGTTGCCCTCCGGATCGGCCAGCACGCTCCACCGGGGTCGCTCCCACAGCCGGGTGGCGCCCCGGTCGAGCAGCTCGTCCGGGTCGCCGTACACGTCCCAGTGGAGGCGGTTCTTCGCGGTCTTGGGCTCGGGGACGTGACCGAAGACCATCGCGAACGGCATCCCGGGCACGTCGTCGAGCCACTGGTGGTCGGGCTCGCGGTGCGGGGCGACCCCGAACACCTCGGCCCACCACCCGGCGATCGCTGCCGGGTCGCCGCTGTCCACGACGAGCTCGTAGACCCGGTAGTCGGGCACGTCGTCGCGGACGAACGCGCACAGCTCGCCGCCGTCGGGGTCCAGCAGCACCGTCCAGGCGTCGCCCGCGTCGTCGTACCCGGGCGCGCGGGTGGCACCGGCGGCCAGCAGGGTCCCGACCGCGTCGGTGTGCACGTCGAGGTGCACCCGGTGCTTGACCGTCCGGGGCTCCGGGACCGGGCACAGGGCGATGCCCATCCCCTCCACGTCACCGACCACGTCCCCGGGGTCACCCGGGGGGCCGGGCCGGTAGCGACACCCCGTCGCGGCGGCCCAGAACGCGCCCAGGGCCCGCCCGTCGCCGCTGGTGTCCAGACACAGCTCCTTGAACCGGGTCATCGCGGCTCCTCCCCTCCGCTCGTGGGACCAGGGCACCGGTAGCCTGAGGCGCATGTCCCAGCACACCCCTGACTCGACCATGCCCGTACGCCGGACGGCGTGGGGACACGGTCTGGCCACCGTCGCAGACGACGGCACCGTGCTCGACACCTGGTACCCGTCGCCCGCGCTCGGCACTCCCCCGGACGGCGTCTCTGCGGCCGCGCTGGAGCCGTTGGCCAGCAGCGACCGCCGGCGCCGGGTGCACACCGAGGTGCGCACGGTGACCATCGATCTGGAGGAGCCCCCGAAGGACGCGCCCGACGCCTACCTGCGGCTGCACCTGCTCAGCCACCGGTTGGTGCGCCCGCACGAGGTCTCCACCGACGGCATCTTCGGGGTGCTCGCCAACGTGGTGTGGACCAACCGGGGCCCCTGCGCGGTCAGCGGTTTCGAGGAGGTGCGGCTCGCGCTGCTCGCCGACGGGCCGGTGCAGGTGTTCGGGGTGGACAAGTTCCCCCGGATGACCGACTACGTGGTGCCCAGCGGTGTCCGGATCGCCGACGCCGACCGGGTCCGCCTCGGCGCCCATCTCGCCGAGGGCACCACGGTGATGCACGAGGGCTTCGTGAACTACAACGCCGGCACGCTCGGCGCCTCCATGGTGGAGGGCCGGATCAGCGCAGGGGTCGTCGTCGGCGACGGGTCCGACGTCGGCGGCGGCGCCTCGATCATGGGGACGCTGTCGGGCGGCGGCAAGGCGGTCATCTCCGTCGGCGAGCGGTGCCTGCTGGGCGCCAACTCCGGGCTCGGGATCTCGCTGGGCAACGACTGCGTGGTGGAGGCCGGCTGCTACATCACCGCCGGGACGAAGGTGACCATCCGCGACATCGACTCCAAGCCCAAGGTCGTCAAGGCCGCGGACCTCTCGGGGGCCGACAACGTGCTGTTCCGCCGCAACTCGGTCAGCGGAGCGGTCGAGGCGCGTCCGTGGGACAGCGAGGGCGTGAGCCTCAACGCCGCGCTGCACAGCAACTGACCCCTGCCGATGAGGTTCCGCCTGCTGGTCTTCCTGGTCGCTCTCGCCGTGGTGGTGGGGACCGGTGTCGCGCTGTGGCGCGGCTCGGGTCCGCTGCCCGACCCCGAGGGCTGCTCGGTGGTGCTCGACGGGTACCGGGTCGACCTGTCCACCGAGCAGTCGGAGAACGCCTCGCTGATCGCCGCGATCGGGGTCAGGCGTGGGCTGCCCGCCCGGGCGGTCTCGATCGCCCTGGCCACGGCGTACCAGGAGAGCAAGATCCGCAACCTCGACTTCGGGGACCGTGACTCGCTGGGCCTGTTCCAGCAGCGCCCCTCGCAGGGCTGGGGCACCCCGGTGCAGGTGCGCAACCGCTACTACGCCATCAACGCCTTCTACGACGCGCTGGAGAAGGTCCCCGACTACCAGTCGATGCGGATCACCGAGGCCGCGCAGCTGGTGCAGCGCTCCGGGTTCCCGGAGGCCTACGAGGACCATGCGGCCGACGCCCGGACGCTGGCCTCGGTGCTGACCGGGTACAGCACCGGTGGTTTGTTCAGCTGCGTGGTCCACCAGAGCAACGAACGCGGACGCGCCCAGCAGGTGGTCCGCCGCGTGCAGCGCGCCTTCGGCGACGTCGACGTCGCCCGGAACGGCGCCCGTCAAGACGTCACGGTCTCCCTCCCCGCCGGCGCGGCGGGCCGTCGCCTGGGCTGGTCGGTCGCCCAGTTCGTCGTCGCCCACGGGGTCGCACTGCACCCCCAGCAGGTCGCCTACGCCGGTCTTGTCTGGGAGACCGGGCGCCCCTCCGAGGACGGCTGGCAGCAGGCCGAGACGAACGACGACGAGGACCGGGTGCGCATCTCTCTGGGATGACTCACTCGTGGGACGGGACTGCGCCGGTGACGCGGTGCCGAGACACCCAGCGCCGCCACGGCTGCGCCGCGAGCAGCAGCACGCCGAGGCAGACCAGCAGGATCGCCGGGGGGAAGGTGCCGGACACACTCAGCCCGGCGCCGCCCTGCTGCAGCTCGGCGGCGACCTCGCCGCCCCACGGGAACACCGATCCGCTGACCTCCTGACCGGTCACCCCGCTCGCCGTGACTCCGTCGACGAAGCCGAGCACCGAGAACATCCAGGCCACCGTGAGTGCGACGAACACGCCCAGCGCGCAGTAGGCGCCGACCGCCCAGCGCGGTCGGGCCGGCGAGGTCTCGGCGACCTCGTGCGCCAGGGTGCGCGGTGAGCCGATGCCCCGCAGCGCCCTGCCGACACCCTCGGCTGCTGCTGCGTCCGAGAGGTTGGACCGCAGCTCGCGACGCAGCTCGCGGCGCCGGGATCGCGACACCCCGCGGAAGTCGAGCCAGAAGTCGTAGCGTTGCACGGCCGACTCGGTGCGCAGACGATCGATGGATCTCATGATGGAACCTCCTGGGTCGTGGTGCGGGGTGGTCGCGACCGGACCCGGTCGACGGCCGAGACGAGGTCCTGCCAGGCGGCGTCGCGGAGCAGCAGCTCGCTGCGGCCCGCGTCGGTGGCCCGGTAGTACTTGCGGGCCGGGCCGGAGCTGGACCGGACGAGGTAGGACTCCAGCAAGCCGGCCGTCTCCAGCCGGGTCAGCGCCGGGTAGACGGTGCCCTCGGCGAGGTCGTCGAAGCCGGCGTCGCGCAACCGGATGACGATGGCGTAGCCGTACCCGTCCTCCTCGGCCAGCAGGCTCAGCAGCAACAGGGAGAGGACCCCCTTGAGCATCTGCGCGTCGGATCCCATGACGGGATCATGATGCCTAGTACTCGGTTTAGTCAAGTACTAGGTGTCAAGCACCACCGAGTCGCTGCGCTGCCACCGCGATGCGCTCGTCGGTGGCGGTGAACGCGACCCGGACGTGCTGCGCGCCCGCCCTGCCGTAGAACGCGCCCGGAGCGACGAGGACGCCCTCCTCGGCCAGGGCGGCGACGGTGTCCCAGCAGGGCTCGTCGCGGGTGGCCCAGAGGTAGAGCGACGCCTCGGAGTGGTCGATCCGGAAGCCGGCCGACTCCAGCGCCCCACGCAACGCCGTACGCCGAGCCGCGTACCGCGCGTGCTGCTCCTCCACATGGGCGTCGTCGTCGAGGGCGGCGATCATCGCGCGCTGCTGCGGCCCGGGCATCATCAGCCCGAGGTTCTTGCGCACGGCGAGGAGCTCGGCGACCACGGCGGGGTCCCCCGCCGCGAACGCGCAGCGGTAGCCGGCGAGGTTGGAGCGCTTGGACAGCGAGTGCACTGACAACAGCCCGTCGAGCGAGCCGCCGTTGATCTCGGGGTGCAGCACCGAGACCGGCCGCCGGTCCGGCGCGGTCTCCCAGGCGCACTCCAGGTAGCACTCGTCGGAGACGAGCAGCACCCCGCGCTCGCGGCACCACGCCACCACCTTGCGCAGGTGGTCGGGAGGCAGCACCCGACCGGTGGGGTTCGACGGCGAGTTCACCCAGAGCAGGGCCGGCGTGCGCGGCCCGAGCGAGGTCAGCGAGTCCGTGGCCAGGCTCTCCGCGCCGGCCAGCGCCGTGCCCACCTCGTAGGTCGGGTACGCCAGCTCGGGATGCACGACGAGGTCGCCCGGTCCGACGCCCAGGTGCGTGGGCAGACCCGCGATCAGCTCCTTGGACCCGATGCTCGGCAACACCCCGTCCGGGCCCAGGCCGGTGACCCCGAACCGCCGGGCCAGCCAGTCCACGCACGCCTGCCGGGTCTCCGGCAGGCCGATCGTGACCGGGTAGCCGGGTGCGTCAGCGGCCTCGCGCAGCGCCTGCTGGACCACCTCGGGGGTCGGGTCGACGGGCGTGCCGACGGAGAGGTCGACGATCCCGTCCGGGTGCGCCCGCGCCCGTTCGGCGTACGGCGTGAGCTGGTCCCACGGGAAGTCCGGCAGCCGGGCTGAGACGCGCGTGGTCAGTCCTGCGGCTGCGGCGGGAGCGCCTCGACCAGCGGGTGGTCCTTGTCGATCTCGCCGAGCTTGGCGGCGCCACCGGGAGAACCGAGGTCGTCGAAGAAGTGCACGTTGGCGTCGTAGTACTCCTTCCACTGCTCGGGCGTGTCGTCCTCGTAGTAGATGGCCTCCACCGGGCACACCGGCTCACACGCACCGCAGTCCACGCACTCGTCGGGGTGGATGTAGAGCATCCGCTTGCCCTCGTAGATGCAGTCGACAGGACACTCGTCGACGCAGGCGCGGTCCTTCAGGTCGACGCAGGGCTGGGCGATGACGTAGGTCACCTGAGTCCTCCTCCAGGTTTCGGTCCGGTGCGGACTGCGGGTCAGCCTAGTATCCCACCGTGCCCGCTGATGAGGTGCCCGAGGATCGACACGTGGGACCGCCACCGCTCGGTCCCCACGTGGTGGGCCGACGGGTCGTGGTCCGGCGTCTGGTCCCCGGCGAGACCGGTCCCAGCGGCGGTCCCGCGATGACCGACGTCCTGGGTGTCTGCGAGTCCTGGACGGAGGGTCCGGACGGCGTGGTCGTCGTACGGCGCGAGCAGGGCGACCGCGTCGAGATCCGCACCGCCCACATCGTCTCGGGCAAGCCGGTGCCGCCCCGCCCCTCGGTGCACCGCCGGCTCGACCCCGTCGTCGCCGACCGGCTGGCCCTCCCGGGCTGGTCGCCCGTCGAGCGCGCCCCGCTCGGTGAGTGGGTGCTGCGCGCGTCCTCGGGGTTCTCCTCCCGCGGCAACTCCGTGCTCGCGCTCGGCGACCCCGGGCTGCCGCTGCCCGAGGCGGTCGACCGAGTCCGGAGCTGGTACGCCGAGCGCGGGCTCGCCCCGCGCGCCCACGTGCACCCCGACCGACCCGAGGCGGCCGCGTTCACCGAGGCCGGCTGGAGCACCTACGAGTCCACCGACCTGATGCTGGCCTCGGTCTCCAGGGTGCTCCGTCGACTCGGGAGGGCCACCGGCGACGGCGTACGTCACGACACCGTGGTCGACCGGGGTTGGCTGGCCACCGACGCCCGGGCCGACCGGTTCGGGGTGGCGGCGCGGCAGGTCCTCGAGACGGGCCGGGTCACCTTCGCCACCGTCCGGGACGAGGACGGCAGCGTCCTCGCCCGGGGCCGCGGCTCTCTGCACGCCGACTGGCTCGGCATCTCGTCGCTGTGGACGCGTGAGGAGCTGCGCGGTCGCGGCCTGGGCACCGCGGTGCTGCGATCACTCCTCGACTGGGGCGCCGAGCAGGGGGCGACGACCACCTACCTCCAGGTCGTGGCCGCCAACGCCGACGCGCGCTCGACCTACGAGACGCACGGCTACGAGGCGCACCACCGCTACGACTACCTCGTGGCCGCGCCGACCTAGGGCCAGCAGGAGGGCCGGTACGCCGGGTCCGCCGGCCCCCGCCGGCCCAGGGCGTTGAGCACCCACCGGATCGCCGGCCCGTCCGAGGGCAGCAGCAGGTGGCCGGAGAGGTCGAAGCGGCACCGGTCCTGGATCCGCACGTTGGTGGTGTTGGCGCCGGACAGGTAGCCGGAGGTGTGCGGCAGCACCACCTCGTCGTAGCGGGTGACGATGTTGGTGTAGCTGACCCGGCCGGGGGTCTCGTCCCCGGCGTTGAGCCGGCGCAGGAACGCCGAGCCTGACTTCTGCTGCAGGCACGCGGGACACCAGCGGGGCAGGCCGGGCGTCAGGAGCAGCGGGTTCCTGGTGCCGTGGTTGGAGGGAGCCAACCCGACCAGGTCGTCGACCTTGCCCGCTCCGCCGAGGAACTTCAAGTAGTACCGCGGCATCATCCCGCCCTGGGAGTGCCCGACCAGGGACACCTTCGCCGCGCCGGTCGCCGCCAGCACCCGGTCGACGTACCGGCCCAGCTGGGCCGCCGAGTCCTCGATCGGCCCGGTCGCCCGGTTGCCGTAGTCGATCGCGAACACGCAGTAGCCACTGCGACGCAGCGAGGCACCCAAACGCTGCAGCAGCGAGCGACTGTCGCCGAAGGTGCCGTGCACCACCACGACCGGGACCGGACGTGACCGGGTCGGCGTGCACGACCAGTCGCTCGCCGCCGCGAACCGGCTGGACGCGGTGCGCGCCTGGGCCGGGCCGGCACCCACCGCGGTGGCCGCGAGCACCAGGGAGAGCAGGGTGGCGAGCAGGACAAGGACGGATCGACGGCCCCGAGTGCGCATGCGGTCTCCCTGGTGAGGTGGCCACGGGCGACCACCGCCCATGAATACCGCATCCCGGGCCCGACCGGAACCGTCAGCGCACGAGAGCCCCGGTCAGTCGTTCCCCCGGTTCGGCTTCGGCTTGGGCTTCGGCTCGGGCTCCGGCTTCGGCGGCGGCCCGCAGCGCACGGTGTCACCGGGGATGTAGGTGGTGGAGAACTTCTCGGTGCGGAGCTTCTCGCCGGTCTCGAGGTCGGCGAAGGTACGGAAGACGTTGATGCTGAAGCCCTGGGTGCCGACGGCCTCCTCGCAGGCGGGGTCCTGCAGGTAGCGGACCTTCGGCGAGGTGTAGTCGGTCCGCGGACCGTTGCGGCTGGTGATCTTCCAGTGCTTCGTGGAGTACATCGTCACCGTCGCCGCGCCCTCCTGGCTCGGCGTGGACTTGCGCACGCTGGCCTTGATCAGCACCCCGTAGGGGGTGGAGTTGGTGAACCGCAGGTCGATCGACGGCCAGGCGACGGTGGCCTCGCGCCCCACGGGGTAGCGGTCGATGTAGACCGAGTGCGGCTTGTGCTCGACGTCCTCGAGCCCGGCGAAGTACATGGCGTTGAAGGTGGTGGTCGCGATCTGGGAGACGCCGCCGCCGAGGTCCTTCTTGAAGATGCCGTCGGAGATGATGTAGCCCTCGGTGAACCCGTTCTCCTTGGTGCGCTCCCCGACGGTCTCGTTGAGGCTGAACGTCTCGCCGGGCAGCAGCAGGGTGCCGTCGACCAGCTCGGCGGCCCGGGTCAGGTTCACGTTGCGGTACTCCGCGTACGGGAAGTTCGTGGTGGCGGTGCTGACCTGCTCGGTGACCCCGAGCTTCTTCGCGTCGGCCGTGGTGAAGTCGGGCTGGGTCGCCTGACCCTCGAGCTCGAGGCGGCGCTCGTCGCCCTCGAGCACGGCGACCTCGGCGAAGCGGTCCTCGAGGTCCTGCGGGTCGATCTCCGCCCCCACCTTGGCCGGCACGACCCGCGGCTTGCCCTGGCGTACGACGATGCGGGCGTCCTCCGGCTCGCGGCCGATGGTGCGCATGACCGGCTGCAGCGCCTCGAGCATCAGCTCGCCGTCCACCCGGGGCTCGAGCTCACCCTCCTCGGCCACCATGCTCAGTCCGGCGGAGAACAGCTTCGGTGGGGCGACCACCCGCTGGCCGCCGAGCTCCAGCGTCACCGGCCCGGACATGGCCGGCTCGGCGAACTCCGCCATCGCCTCGCGGACGATCTCCTCGGAGATCTCCGGCTGCCGGGTCAGGGTCGGCAGCTTCTGCGACCCACCGTGCAGGAACCGCTGCTCGAGGATCTCCTGGGCCTTGCTGCGGTCGACCACCTCGCCGGGCTGGCCCTGGACGGCGACGGCCTTGCCGCCGTCGAAGGAGATGCTGCCCTCGAGCGGGCGGTTCTGCAGGCCGCTGCCCAGCTCGTCGAGCGTGGACTGCATCTTCGACTGGTCGACGCTCACCTCGACGTGGTGGTCACCGCCACCGGTGAGCACCTCCCACAACCGGGTCGGCCCGAACCCGGATCCACCGCCGGCCGCGCGCACCGACGCGGCGTAGTCGATGCTCAGACCGGCCTCGCGCGGGTCGACCGCCACCGACCTGCCGTCGCCGTAGCTCATCCCGATCGGCTCGCTGGTCCGCGACTCGAGGGTGCCGCGCAGCTTCTCCTCGGCGGCCTCCGGCTCGAGCCCGGCGATGCTCACTCCCTCGACCCGGGCGTTGCGGGGCGCCTCGTCACCGGCGTAGAACAAGATCCCCACCCACAGCCCGCCGAGCAGCACCAGCAGCCCCAGGATGGTGAGGCCGGCGACCCGGCCGCCCATCGAGTCCGACACGCGCGTCACCCGAGCCCGGCGAAGAGGTCGGACTCCAGGCCGTCCGGGCCCGTGGGTCCCGGCGTCCCCTTGGCGATCCGGAAGTACTCGGTGCCCCAGATCTGGTTGCCCTGGTTGTTGGACAGCGCGAAGAACGGGCCGTCGACCGCGATCTGCGTGCTGTGCGCCCGCATCGCGTCCATCTTGGCCTCCACGTAGTCGTCCGCGGCGACCATCGCGGTCAGGTCCTCGTCCTCCACCATGAACTTCGGCAGGTCGCCCTCGGGGTCCATCCCCTCGAAGGTGGTCGTGTCCCCCGCAGCGCGCAGCGCCCGCAGACCCGCGCGCATGCGGTTGGCCGACATCGCCCCCCAGTAGATCTTCGCGATCTCGTGGGCCGCGCCCAGGTCCCGGCGGAACGAGGGCACGGCGGCCAGCGACGCGGCGTACGTCGCCACCCGGTGGGCCTGGATGTGGTCGGGGTGCCCGTAGCCACCGAAGTCGTCGTAGGTCACCAGCACCTGGGGCCGGACCTCGCGGATGACCTCGACGAGGTGACTCGCCGCCTCGAGGAGGTCGGCGTTCCAGAAGGCGTTCTCGTGGACCGTGTCGGCCGCCACGGCGTGGCCGGCGGCGTGCCACTGCATGCCGGAGTCGCGGTAGCGCTGGAACCCGCCGAGGTAGCGGTGGTCCGTGACGCCCAGGGCCTTCATCGCGTTGGCGAGCTCGACCTTGCGTCGGTCGGCCAGCGTGTCGTCGCGGTCGGCGGCGAGGTGCGCCAGCTCGGGGACGAGGATCTCGCCCATCTCCCCTCCGGTGCAGGTCACCAGGGTGACCCCCACGCCCTCCGCCGCGTAGCGCGCCATCGTCGCCCCTTGCCCGATGCTCTCGTCGTCGGGATGGGCGTGCACGAGAAGGAGGTGCTTGTCCATGCCGGTGATCCTAGGTGCAGCCCCTCAGCCACCCCGCCGCACCCGGCGGGGTGCGTCGGGCAGCGACAGCGGCCGTGGGGCCGGCGGCGGCTCGTCGGGTTCGAGCCAGCCGTCGAAGGTCTCGACGAGCAGCTCGAGCATCGCCGACGGTGCGTCCGTGGTGACCACCCACGGGTGGTCCTCGTCGTCGTCCTCGCCCGCGAACGGCTCCCTGCCGCAGACCGCCTCGAACCCGTCCGAGCGCAGCCGCGCCACCGCCGTACGTGCCTGCTCCTCCTCGAAGAACATCCCGCGCACCTCAGCCACCCTCCTCCACGAGCACCTGGCGCAGCGGGTCGAGGAACGGCACGTCCGCCTCCGCCCAGCTCACCTCGTCGAGCTCGTGCGCGCGCAGCCACCGGACGGCGTCGTGCTCCCGCGGCACCGGGTCTCCGTCCACGAGTCGGGCGGTGACCGCCCGCAGGACCAGCGCCTCGCCCGCCTGCGACCCGACCCGGACGGGGACCGCCCCCGGCAGCGATCCGGTCACCTCGACCGCGCAGCCGAGCTCCTCCGCGATCTCCCGCACGGCTGCCCCGGCCGCATCCTCGCCGGGGTCGACCTTGCCGCCGGGGAGCTCCCAGCGCCCGGCCAGGTCCGGGGGTGCCGACCGACGGGCGGCCAGGACCCGCCCCCGCTCGACGATCGCGACCCCCACCACGGTGTGCACGCGGCACACTCTAGGTCGGCGCGGGCCGGGAGCCTCCCGGCCGCATGCCTGCCCTCTACGGTGGGCGACGTGAACGCGCACCGGTCGGCACCCTGGCTGCGGCGTACCGAGGAGCGCGCCGCCGACGTGGACGGGGTCGCCCGGCACCTCGGCCGCCGGGTCGGTCTCGCCGGTGTGCTCCCGCACCTGGACCGTCAGGCCGCCCCCGCGCGGGTGCCGGGCGGGGCGGCGACCTGGGGCTTGCGGTGGGACCACGAGGACCAGGCCACCGAGCGCTGGTGGCCCCAGGGCATCACCACCTCGGCCGACGCCAGCGGCACCGAGGAGGTGCACGGCCACCGGCTGGTGGTGACCAGCTGGTACGCCGCCCGGTCCGACGGTCACGACCCGGGCAGCCGGGTGAGCATCCTCGACCTGGAGACCCTGCGCTACGAGCACGTCCTCCTCGTCGTACCGGAGCTGTCCGCGGACGGGGAGGTCGGCCTGCGCCGGTTGGGAGTGCATGCGGGCGGCCTGGTGTGGCACGGGCCCTACCTGCACGTGGCCGGCACCCGCCGCGGTGTGTTCAGCTGCCGGTGGGACGACCTGCTCCGGATGACCTCCCCCGCCGAGGCCTGGGGCTACCGCTTCGTGCTCCCGGTCCGGTTCGCCTACGCCGCCTCCGCGCCGGAGGGGGTGGAGCCGATGCGCTACTCCTTCCTCTCCCTCGACCGCGACTCCCGTCCCCCCGCCCTCGTGGCCGGGGAGTACGGCCGCGGCGAGATGAGCCGGCGACTCGTCCGCTTCCCCCTGGACCCGGCCACCTCCCACCTCAGCGCCGGTGACGACGGCGTGTCCCGACCCGTCGACCTCGACCCACGGGGGCCCGGCCACATGCAGGGCGCCTGCGTGGTCGGCGGCACCTACTACGTGACCACGAGCCGGGGACGCTGCCGGCGGGGCCACCTGCACGTCGGCCGCCCCGGCGAGTTCCGGACGCACCCGCGGGTGCTGCCGATCGGCCCGGAGGACATCTGCTACTGGCCGTCCACGGACACGCTGTGGTCACTCACCGAGTACCCGGGCCGACGGTTCGTCTTCGCCATGGACCGCGGCCGGTTCGAGGGCTGATCGCCGCACCCCGTGCTGTCCGCTCAGTCGGTGGCGACGAGCTCGCCGGAATCGGGGTCGAAGGCGTACCCGTCAGGTGGGGTGCACGTCTCGGGGGTCACGTCCTCCGCGGCCTCGTCGCCCGCTGCTGCGTTCGGCTCCTCGGACGGCACCGGGCACTGCGGCAGCGTCGGGGCGTCGGTCGGCTTGTCCGTGGGCGTCCCGGACGGAGTGCCGGACGGAGTGCCCGACGGATTGCCGGACGGGCTCCCCGACGGTGTCTCGGACGGTGGCTTCGCAGGTGCCTCGGACGGGGTGCTCGACGGGGTCTCGGATGGTGTCGTGGACGGCGCCTCGGACGGGCTGCCGGACGGGGTCCCCGCCGGTGTCCCCGACGGTGTCCCCGACGGCGTCGACGCGGGGGTTCCCGAGGGACTGGCGGAGGGACTGCCGGACGGGCTGCCGGACGGGCTGCCGGACGGGCTCGCCGACGGACTGCCCGAGGGGCCGGCCGAGGGGTTGGCCGAGGTGGACGGTGTCGGGCGTCCCGAGGCACCGAGGACCGGACCGGCCGTGGGACCGGGTCGGGCCGTCGTCCTGAGCGTCGGGCGGTCGTCCTCCCCGAGCAGCAGCACCTGCGGTGCCGCCGTCGAGGTCGCCGTCGCCAGCGGCCAGGCCTCCAGCGCCGACGCCGCGAGCGCGCCGGTGACGTCCGCCGCCTCGAAGGCCACCTTCCAGGCCAGCACGGCCTCCAGATAGCTCCGCGAGTGGTTGTAGGCAAGCACGGCGTCCTCGAGGCCACCCGCCGTGGCCAGGTCGCGTCCCTCGGCGCACAGGTAGACCATGGCGGCACCCGCGGCGTCCTCGACGTCCTGCGGGTCCCGCACCCCGTCGTTGTCCATGTCGACGCCGACCACCCGCCAGCTCGCGGGGATCAGCTGCATGGGACCGAGCGCGCGGTCCCACGTGGTGTCGCCGTCCCACTGTCCACCGTCGGTGTCCGGCACGGCGGCGTACGGTGTCCCGTCGAGCACGGGCCCGAGGATCTTCGGCACGACCCGGTGGCCGGCGTCGAGCCGGTGACCGACCAGGTTGCCCGACTCGACCTGCCCGATCGCCGCGAGCAGCGCCACGCTCAGGTGGCAGCTCGGCGGTGAGACCGCGACCGCCAGCGAGTACGCGGACAGCAGCGCCTCCGGGACGGTGGGCACGGGCCCCGTGGACGCCTGCTGCGCCCAGCCCCGACTGTTCGCCGGGCCGGCACCCGGCACCACCACGGGAGCCTCGGCGACCGGGGGCTCGGTCACGGTCACGCTGGCCGGCTGCGGCGGGTCGGCCGGCAGCGGCTCCAGGCGCGGCAGCCCGGTCAAGGCCGGCCCTCCCGGCACGAGCAGGAAGACGACGACGGTGAGTACCGCTGCGTGACCGATACGCCTCATGGGCCCGAGGTTGCCTTTCCGAACCGCACGGAGCGGCCCAGTCGCCACCCCGTCCGGACAGTCTCCGGTGCCCGTGGGTCACAGGCCAGCCACAACCCCCAAGCCGCGCAAACCGGGCCGCGGCCGTCTAGACCTCGGGTGCCGGCTCCAGGGTTTTGCAAGGACTGCCTGGTATGACCGGGCTCTCGGCACGGCCGAGCCTCACGGGGAGAACCCGCAGTCGGCCCGGCGGCCGCGTGCGAGACCCGGCCACTCGAAGCTGTTCACCGCCGCGGTGAGCGGCTTGCGCGACTTCACGTAGGGGCGCGCCCCCGACTCGCTGACCGCGTAGAGCCGCTTGCCGCGCGGACTGAACTGCAGCCCCTCGGCCCCGGGGACGAAGCCGAGCCGACGTCCGGTGGGGGTCACCAGCTCACCGCACGCCAGCGTGGATCGGGCGAGGTAGAGGCGGCCCCGGGCGTCCGTGGTCGCACCCTGGACGTAGGTGGGGACGCGGGTGCGGGCGACCGCGCCGAGCTTCTTGCGTCCCCGGCCTCGGGCGGCGAGGTCCAGCACCCCGGGCCGGCGTAGGGCCTTGAAGGAGAACCAGTGGATGTGGGCCGGGCCCCGGGTCTGGAAGGGCACCAGACCGATCCGTCGCGGCGTCGCGACGACGGCGGAACCGCGAACGGGGGCGTGCAGCCGCCACACCCGTCGCGCCGTCAGGACCCGCCGCTTCGGTGACGGGTCCACCTGCCAGAGCTTGTTCTTCTCCACGATCCACAGGTAGGAACCGCGCTGCAGGATGCCGCCGCCGTGCCGGCAGTAGGTGCGCGGCCGCTTCCCGACCCGTCCGTAGACCGCGCTGTGGAAGGCCACGCGGCGTCCGGTCACCAGGCTGACCCGCATCAGCTGGCAGGGCCGCTTCCCGTAGCCCTTGCGGTAGCGGAAGCCGCTGATCCACGCGGTCCGGCCGAGCACGGCGATGCCCTGGGGGACGAAGTAGCGCCGGGGGTTCGGCAGCCAGATCCCCCGGCACAGCCGCCGGTGGTTGCGGAAGTCGGCCAGCCGCTTGCGGGTGTACGTCGGCTTCGTGCCGCGGACCGCGGCCCGGTCCAGGCCGTGGCACTGGACCTTGGCGGCTCGCGCGGCGACCGGCGTGATGGCCGGCTCGCTCGTGGGGCCGGTCGTGCGGCCGGTCGTGGAGCCGGTCGTGGTGGTGGAGCCAGTCCGGGCACCGTGGTCGGCGACCAGCGCCCCGCCCGTGCCGAGCAGGACGAGCGCGAGCAGCAGCCGGAGCCCGGAGACGACCATCCGGCCACGCTAAGGGGCAACCGGAGGTGGACGTGGATTCGCGACGGCGAGGCGGCCACGCACTCGACACCGACGGCAAGCGGACTAGACCGTTTCGTCCGCCACTGGGCGGATCGGACCCGATCGGGATAGTGGTTGGACCACAAGATTTGCGGGCGCGCAACGATCCGGCGCGGCTCAGCGGGGGGAGTTCCACCATGACAGGTCCAGGTAGCACGACGCGGCCACGCCGTCGTCTCGTGACGTTGCTGGTCGGCGCGCTCGCCCTCTCCTACTCGGTGCTGGGGCCGGCTCCCGCTGCGCAGGCCGCGCAGCCGACCCTGTCCCACGTGGACTCCGCGAGCACGGTGGGCAACCGGATCAACCACTCCGTCGACGTGCCCGGCGGGGTGCAGGCCGGGGACACCCTGGTGCTGTTCCTGACCGCCAACTCGCTCTCGGGCACCCTGGGCGACCCCGCAGGCTGGGACCAGCTGGAGTCCGGCGACACCGCCTCCAGCCGCGGCCGGGCCTGGACCCGGCAGGCCACCGCCGGCGACGCCGGGACCACCGTGACCGTCCCGGGCACCGCGCGGATCAAGTCCACCCTGACCCTGGCCGCCTACCGCAGCAGCGCCGCCACCTCCCAGGTCACCGCCTCGGCCCTGGACTCCGGCGCCTCGGGCACCACCTTCACCACCCCCGACATCGACGTCGAGGAACCCGGCTCCTGGCTGATCTCCTCCTGGAGCGAGAAGTCCTCCGGTGCCACCACCTGGACCGCGCCCACCGAGACCACCACGCGCGAGACCCTCACCGGCACCGGCGGCGGCAAGATCTCCACCCTGCTCGGCGACTCCGACGGCCCCGTGCCCACCGGCACCGCCACCGGCCTGGAGGCCACCACCGACTCCAACGGCGCCCGCGCCCACCTCTTCTCCGTGGTCATCACCCCCGGCCCCGACACCGACCCCGGCACCACCAACCAGCCCCCGGTCGCCTCCTTCACCGTGGACTGCACCGACCTGACCTGCGAGGTCGACGCCACCGACTCCACCGACCCCGACGACGACCCGCTGAGCTACGCCTGGAACTTCGGCGACGGCACCACCGACACCGGCGTCACCGCCACGCGCACCTACACCAGCGCCGGGGCCCGCACCATCACCCTGACCGTCGACGACGGCACCACCACCACCGCGACCACCCGCACCGCCGACCCCACCACCCCCGGCGGAGGCGGCACCACCGCCGCGACCCTGTCCCACGTGGACTCCGCGAGCACGGTGGGCAACCGGATCAACCACTCCGTCGACGTGCCCGGCGGGGTGCAGGCCGGGGACACCCTGGTGCTGTTCCTGACCGCCAACTCGCTCTCGGGCACCCTGGGCGACCCCGCAGGCTGGGACCAGCTGGAGTCCGGCGACACCGCCTCCAGCCGCGGCCGGGCCTGGACCCGGCAGGCCACCGCCGGCGACGCCGGGACCACCGTGACCGTCCCGGGCACCGCGCGGATCAAGTCCACCCTGACCCTGGCCGCCTACCGCAGCAGCGCCGCCACCTCCCAGGTCACCGCCTCGGCCCTGGACTCCGGCGCCTCGGGCACCACCTTCACCACCCCCGACATCGACGTCGAGGAACCCGGCTCCTGGCTGATCTCCTCCTGGAGCGAGAAGTCCTCCGGTGCCACCACCTGGACCGCGCCCACCGAGACCACCACGCGCGAGACCCTCACCGGCACCGGCGGCGGCAAGATCTCCACCCTGCTCGGCGACTCCGACGGCCCCGTGCCCACCGGCACCGCCACCGGCCTGGAGGCCACCACCGACTCCAACGGCGCCCGCGCCCACCTCTTCTCCGTGGTCATCACCCCCGGCCCCGACACCGACCCCGGCACCACCAACCAGCCCCCGGTCGCCTCCTTCACCGTGGACTGCACCGACCTGACCTGCGAGGTCGACGCCACCGACTCCACCGACCCCGACGACGACCCGCTGAGCTACGCCTGGAACTTCGGCGACGGCACCACCGACACCGGCGTCACCGCCACGCGCACCTACACCAGCGCCGGGGCCCGCACCATCACCCTGACCGTCGACGACGGCACCACCACCACCGCGACCACCCGCACCGCCGACCCCACCACCCCCGGCGGAGGCGGCACCACCGCCGCGACCCTGTCCCACGTGGACTCCGCGAGCACGGTGGGCAACCGGATCAACCACTCCGTCGACGTGCCCGGCGGGGTGCAGGCCGGGGACACCCTGGTGCTGTTCCTGACCGCCAACTCGCTCTCGGGCACCCTGGGCGACCCCGCAGGCTGGGACCAGCTGGAGTCCGGCGACACCGCCTCCAGCCGCGGCCGGGCCTGGACCCGGCAGGCCACCGCCGGCGACGCCGGGACCACCGTGACCGTCCCGGGCACCGCGCGGATCAAGTCCACCCTGACCCTGGCCGCCTACCGCAGCAGCGCCGCCACCTCCCAGGTCACCGCCTCGGCCCTGGACTCCGGCGCCTCGGGCACCACCTTCACCACCCCCGACATCGACGTCGAGGAACCCGGCTCCTGGCTGATCTCCTCCTGGAGCGAGAAGTCCTCCGGTGCCACCACCTGGACCGCGCCCACCGAGACCACCACGCGCGAGACCCTCACCGGCACCGGCGGCGGCAAGATCTCCACCCTGCTCGGCGACTCCGACGGCCCCGTGCCCACCGGCACCGCCACCGGCCTGGAGGCCACCACCGACTCCAACGGCGCCCGCGCCCACCTCTTCTCCGTGGTCATCACCCCCGGCCCCGACACCGGCACCGACCCGGGCGGGCCGCCCGACCCGGGCACGATCCCGGCTCCGGGGCACACCGGCCTGGTCCCGCAGACCGCGCGGACCGACATGCCCCGGATCAGCGACGGGGAGATCCTCGACCTCGCGGTGATCGGCAACCGGGTCTTCGTGGCCGGCTCGTTCACCTCGATCCAGAACCAGCGACCGGGCAACACCACCACCTACCAGCAGGCCGGCCTCGCGTCGTACAACCTGGACACCGGCCTGGTCGACGCCGACTTCCGCCCCGACTTCGGCGACCGGGAGGTGCTGTCGGTGGCCGTGACGCCCGACGGGACCAAGCTCTACGCCTCGGGGACCTTCAACAGCGTCAACGGCACCACCCGTCGCGGGCTCGCCCAGCTCGACCTGGACACCGGTGCACCGCTGGCCGGTTTCGTGGCCGACGCGAGCGCGCGGGTCACCGAGGTGGTCGCCTCCAACACCACCGTCTACGCCGGTGGCCGGTTCACCAGCATCAACGGCACGGCACGCCGGTCCCTCGCGGCGCTCGACGCGACCACCGGTGCCGTGCACCCCGGGTTCGTCAACGACATCACCCAGGGCGCCGGCGTCAACGGCGCAGTGGGCGTGCAGCGACTCGTGCTCGCCCCGGACATGGGAAAGCTGGTGGTGGTGCACACCGGCATGCAGGTCGACGGACAGCCCCGCGCGGGTGTCGCGATCATCGACACCACGACGGAGGCGCTGCTGCCGTGGCACACGACCTTGTGGGAGGACAACCTGCAGTACGTCGGCGGCATCCAGCGCGCCTACGGGGCGGCGATCTCGCCGGACGGCTCGTACTTCGTGGTGGTCAGCGGCTCGGGTGGTGACCGGCCGCCGATCAACGACACCGCGATGGCCTTCCCGATGGACGGCGGCGAGGGCGTCGAGGCCACGTGGATCTCCCGGTGCTTCGACAGCATCTACTCCGTGGCGATCTCGGAGACCGCCGTCTACGTGGGCGGCCACTTCGCCTGGAACGAGTCGCCCACGGCCAACGACCCGTGGCCGGGTCAGGCCGACATCGGCTACGGCACCGGGCAGGGCCTCTCGGCGTACTCCCTCGGAGACCAGGTCGTCGTCCGCGAGCACCTCGGTGCCCTGGACCCGGCGACCGGCACCGCCCTGGAGTGGGACCCGGGCTCGGACTCCTACGAGGGCAACAAGGCGATGGTCCTGACCCCCCGCGGGCTGATCACCGGTGGAGACGCGGTGCGTCAGGGCGGGGCCAACATCGGCCGGCTCGCGTTCTTCGACTTCGACGAGCTGCCCGCTCCCAACGGGGTGCAGACCGCGATCACCGAGCCGATCATGGGCCGGGTGCTGAACTCCGGGTCGGAGTTCACCGTCATGGGCACCGCGTCGGCGCCCGCCGGCGTCGACCAGGTCGATGTGGTCGTGCAGACCCGCAGCGGCGGGCAGTACCTCCAGGACGACCTGACCACCTGGAACGGCACGCCCAACACGATCGCGGTGACCCCGGACACGCCCGGCGCCTCGGTGAGCACCTGGGAGCTCCCGGTGACCGTGGCCGGCAACGTGAAGATGGCGGCGACGGCAACCACCGTGTCCACCACCGGTGCGACCGACCCGAGCCCGGCCACCAAGCGGTTCGAGACCTTCAACGTCGACGACAGGACACCCACGGCCAGGATCACCGGTCCCGGGTCCGGCACGGTGGAGACCCAGACGTTCACCGTCACCGGCACCACGGCGGACGACAACGGCGTGGTCTCGTTGCGGCTCACGATCCGCAACGAGGAGAACCGCTACCTGCAGGAGGACGGCACGGTCGCGTCGCCGTACCACGCGTTCCGGATCACCCCGGACGTCCCCGGGGCGCCGGACACCACGTGGTCGAAGGAGATCACCGTGCCGGTGGAGGGCACCTGGCGAGGCCAGGTCCGGGCGGTCGACACCGCCGGCCAGAGCTCGCTGGACACGACCAACCGCACCTGGATCGTCTCCCAGACCGCGCAGGCACCGGTGGTCTCCGTCACCTCGCCCGGCACGAGCACACCACCGACAGCGCCGCAGCCGTTCACCGTGGTGCCGGGTGAGCCGATCACGTTCACCGGCTCCGCGACCGACGACGGCACGATCTCCTCGATCGACATCGCGCTGCTCAACATGTCCACCCAGGAGTACCTGACGGTGGACGGCACCTTCGGGCGCAACAACGCCCTCAACCTGTACCGGCTGGAGCGCAACCTGGACGAGCAGACGGTCGACTGGTCCTACACCACGCCCTACGACCTCACCCCCGGCAGCTACCGGTTCCTGGTGCTGGCCACGGACGACGAGGGGCTGCGGACGCCGTCGTCGATGTGGGCCAACTCCTACTTCACCGCCCAGGTGGAGGGAGACAGCCCACCCAAGGCCACGCTCAGCCTGACCGGGACGCAGCCGCCGCTGGAGAGCCTCGACCTCGACCTGGCCGGGTCGGCGTCCGACGACGTGGGCGTCAGTGCGGTGCGCGTCGCGTTGCGCGACGACGACACCGGGCGCTACGCGACCGAGGACGGCGGCACGCAGGTCGCCTACACCACCGTGCCCGCCGTCCTCGACGCGCCGGGAGCGACGAGCACGGGGTGGACGCTGCCGTTCACGCTGCCCACCGAGGGGGAATGGGAGGTCACGGCGGTCGCGTTCGACGACGTCGGGCAGTACGACTTCAGCAGCGCCGGCGCCACGGCGCGCTACCTGGCCTACCCCGGGGACGAGCCGCCGACCTTCAACATGGGCCTGCTGGCTCCGACCGAGGGCACCGTGTTCTCCGACGGGAAGGTCTTCGTCAGCGGCCGGGCCGAGGACGACGAGTCCATGGCCGAGGTCGAGGTGCAGATCCTGAACCCGTCGACCCTGCAGTACATGACGTCCTCCGGCGGGTTCCGGTCGACGCCGACGTGGATCAACGCGTTCCTGACCAGTCCGGGGACGCCGGGGTCGAACTTCTCCTACGCCTCGCCGATCATCCCCGCCGGCGACTACACCGTGCTGGTGCGCGGGACCGACCAGCACGGCCTGGTCACCACCACGCCACCCTCACGGTCGGTCACGGTCGAGCACCCGGACAACGAGGCTCCGGTCGCCGTCCAGCTCGCGCCGGACTGCACCCGCAACGTGTGCCAGTTCGACGCCAGGACCTCGACCGACGAGACCCCGTCCACGCTCAGCTACACCTGGGACTTCGGGGACGGCACGGGGACCACGGGTCCGTTCCCGAAGAAGACCTACACCCGGCCCAGTCCGGACGGGACGCCGTACACGGTCACCCTGACCGCCACGGACCAGTGGGGTGAGGTCTCCGCACCGGTCACCACGACGGTGACCATGCCGGTGCCGGCGGACAACGCGCCGCCCGAGCCGGTGATCAACCAGCCCTCCTGCGCGGGGCTGAGCTGCAACTTCTCGGCCGTGGGGTCGAGCGATCCCGACGCCGGGGACGAGGTCACCTACACCTGGGAGTTCGGTGACCCCGCCTCCGGGATCGACAACGCGCGCACCGGCAGGGCCACCTCGCACGTCTTCACCGCGGGTGGACAGACCTACACGGTGCGGCTGACCGCAACCGACGGCTGGGGAGCCGCCACCACGGTCACTCGCGAGGTCGCCCTCCCCTGATCGCAGAGGGGCCCGGACTAGACACCGTCCGGGCCCTTCTGGGCAAATCCCCCGATCGGACGCAGGATACGGAACGGACGTGGCCACGGCGGGCCCGTCAAACCGGGGGTTCTGCACATGTCTCTCTCTCATTCGGGCTCGCGCGCTCGCACGCGCAACGTCTCCTACGTCGTGGCCGCACTGGCCGTGCTGCTCTCCGCAGTGGGGTTGGCTCCGGTGGCGGGTGCTGCGGATCCGGTGTTGTCGTTCGTGGGCTCCTCGAGCAGCGTGGGCAACCGGACCAACCACACGGTCACCGTGCCCACCGGGGTGCAGGCCGGGGACACCTTGGTGTTGTTCATGACCACCAACTCGGTCTCCGGCACCCTGGGCAGCCCGGCGGGGTGGTCGCTGCTGGAGTCCGAGGACAGCTCCACTCGCGGGCGGGCCTGGACCAAGCAGGCCACCGCCGGTGACGCCGGGTCGACGGTCAGCGTCGCGGGCACCACCACCATCAAGGACACCATGACCGTGGCCGCCTACCGCAGCGCCGGCGGCACTCCCAGCGTGACCGCCTCGGCCAGCACCGCGGGCGCCTCGGGCACCAGCTTCACCACCCCCAGCGTCGCAGTCGCCCAGGCCGGGTCCTGGCTGGTCTCCTCCTGGTCGCACAAGTCCTCCACCGCGGCCACCTGGACCGCCCCGGGCACCGTGACCACCCGCGAAACCCCCACCGGCACCGGCAGCGGCAAGATCAGCTCGCTGCTGGCCGACTCCGGCGCCCCCGTGGCCACCGGCACCGCCCCGGGCCGCACCGCGACCACCGACACCTCCGGCGGCGGCGCCCAGCTGTTCTCCGTGGTGGTCAGCCCCGGCACCGAGACCGGCACGCCGCCCACCAACCGCGCCCCGGTCGCCTCCTTCACCGTGGACTGCACCAACCTGACCTGCGACGTCGACGCCACCGACTCCACCGACCCCGACAACGACCCCCTGACCTACGCCTGGAACTTCGGCGACGGCACCACCGGCACCGGGGTCACCAGCTCACGCACCTACACCAGCGCCGGGGCCCGCACCATCACCCTGACCGTGGGCGACGGCACCACCACCACCGCGACCACCCGCACCGCCAACCCCACCACCACCGGCGGCGGCACCGCAGCCTTGTCCTACGTCGGCGCCGGCAGCGCCGCAGGCAACCGACGCACCCACACCGTGCGGATCCCCACCACCGTCGCGGCCGGCGACCGGCTCGTGCTGTTCATGTCCACCAACTCCATCGGCGGCACCCTGGGCAGCCCCACCGGCTGGACCCTGCTGCAGTCGCGCGACAGCACCGCCACCCGCGGCCGAGTGTGGACCAGGCAGGCCACCACCAGCGACGCCAACAGCCTGGTCACGGTCACCAGCAGCACCACCATCAAGGACGTCATGAGCGTGGCCGCCTACCGCTCCACCAGCGGCACCGCCACGATCAGCGCCTCCACCAGCGGCACCCAGACCGCCAGCGCCACCAGCTTCACCACCCCGTCGGTCCCCGTCGCCCAGAGCGGCTCCTGGCTGCTGTCCTACTGGAGCGAGAAGTCCTCGACGACCAAGACCTGGACCCGCCCCACCGGCACCGCCCCCCGGGCCACCCCCGCCGCCACCGGCAGCGGCAAGGTGAGCTCCCTGCTCGTCGACTCCACCGCACCGGTCCCCACCGGCACCGCCGCGGGCCGCACCGCCACCCTCAACTCCGCCGGCGGCGGCGCCCAGCTCGCCTCCGTCGTCGTGACCCCCGGCACCGGCACCCCACCACCCCCGCCGCCGCCCCCCGGCACCTCGCCGCCCGGGCACACCGAGCTGGTCCCCCAGACCCCGCGCACCGACCTGCCCAAGATCAGCAACGGTGAGATCTGGGACATCGAGATCCTCGGCAACCGGGTCTTCATCGCCGGGTCGTTCACCTCGATCCAGAACCAGCGGTCCAACAACACCACCACCTACACCCGCTCCGGCATCGCGTCCTACAACCTGACCACGGGTCTGGTCGACACCGCGTTCAACCCGCAGGTCACCGGTGGGGGCGTGGACGCGGTCGAGGCGACCCCGGACGGCACCAAGCTCTACATCGCGGGCAGCTACAACGCGATCAACGGCACCACCAAGCGCGGCGTGGCGCGGGTCGACCTCACCACCGGCGCCCCGGTGAGCAGCTTCACCACCAGCCTCAACGCGCGGGCCTCCGAGCTCGCGGTGACCAACACCACCGTCTACATCGGCGGCCGGTTCACCGCGGTCAACAACATCCCCCGGGTCAGCCTGGTCGCGGTGGACGCGACGACCGGAGCCGTGGACAGCGGCTTCGTGAACAACCTGAGCGGCGGACTCGGTGTCGGCGGAGCCCTGACGGTCCAGCGGCTCGTGCTCACCTACGACGAGAGCAAGCTGCTGGTCGTGCACACCGGCCGGCAGGTCGCCGGTGAGGACCGGTACGGCGTCGCGCTGATCAACACCGTCTCCAAGCAGCTGCTCCCCTGGCGGACCCGCCTGTGGGAGGACAACCTGCAGTACGTCGGCGGCATCCAGCGCGCCTACGGGGCGGCGATCTCGCCCGACGACTCGTGGTTCGTGGTGACCAGCGGGTCCGGCGGCGACCGGCCGCCGATCAACGACACCGCCATCGCCTTCCCGATCGCGGGTGGCGACAACGTCGAGGCGCGCTGGATCACCCGCTGCTTCGACAGCATCTACTCCGTGGCGATCTCCGAGACCGCGGTCTACATCGGCGGGCACATGGCCTGGGCCGAGTCGCCCACCGCGCCCGACCCGTGGCCCGGACTCGACGACGTCGGCTACGGCACCGGTCAGGGCCTGTCCGGCTACGCCCTCGGCGACGCGGTGGTCAACCGCGAGCACCTCGCCGCACTGAGCCACACCGACGGCAAGGCGCTGGAGTGGAACCCCGGGTCGAACTCCTACGAGGGCAACAAGCACATCGAGCTCACCCCTCGCGGGCTGTTCACCGGTGGTGACGCCACCACGCAGGGAGGCGCCAACATCGGCCGGATCGCCTTCTACGACTTCGACTCGGTGCCGGCGAGCAACGGGGTGGAGACCGCGATCACCGCTCCGATCGAGGGGCGGGTCAACCCGGTCTCGGAGGAGTGGACGGTCCGCGGCACGGCCTCGGTCCCGAGCGGCTCGGTCAGCCGGGTCGAGCTCGAGGTCCGTGACCGGGGCAACGGTCGCTACCTCGCCGACAACCTGACCAGCTGGCAGTCGGCGTACAACACCATCAACGCCACCCTGCAGAGCACCGGTGCGCGTACGGCGGACTGGTCGGTGCCGCTCACCCTGACCGGCAACGTCAAGATGCAGCTGCGTGCTCGCACGGTCTCCTCGGCCGGCACGTCGGACAACACCTGGGCCACCAAGAAGACCGAGACCTTCGGCCTGACCGACCAGCCGCCGAACACCAGCGTCACCGGCCCGTCGGCCACCCTGCAGCCGACGATGACCTTCACCGTGACCGGCAGCGCCACCGACGACGTGGGGGTGAGCTCGGTCAGCATGACCGTCCGCCGGACCGACAACGGTCGCTACCTGCAGGCCGACGGGTCCGAGTCCTCGACGCGCTACTCCTTCCGGATCACTCCCGACGTGGTCGGCGCCAAGAGCACCACCTGGTCCCGCGAGATCACGATCCCGAGTGAGGGCGAGTGGCGCGCCCAGGCCCGCGCCGTCGACTCCGCCGGGCAGTCCGACCTCGACACCGGTGACCGCACCTGGATCGTCAGCGAGGACGGGGTGGCCCCGTCGGTGTCGATCAGCGCGCCCGCCACGATGGTCCCGCCGACGGCGGCGCAGCCGCTGGTGATCACCCCGGGGTCGCGACCGATCTTCCGCGGATCGGCCAACGACGACGGACGGCTCGCCTCGGTGGAGGTGACCCTGCGCAACAGCACCACGCGGGAGAACCTCGCCGCCGACGGGTCCTTCAACGCCAACAACGTCCAGGCGTGGCACCGCGTCTCCCCGGTCAACCTCGATGCGTCCAGCCACAACTGGACCTGGACCCCGACGTTCGACTTCGGGCCGGGCAACTACACCTTCCAGGTGCGCGCGGTCGACAACCTGGGCCTGGCCACGTCGACGGCCAACCGGGGTGTGCTCGTCCTCAACGCGCAGGTGCCCGGGGACGCACCGCCCAACGGGCTGCTCGACGTCACCGGCACGGTCACGGGTGGTCAGTCGCTCCACCTCGACCTGACCGGCACCGCGACGGACGACCAGGGCGTCGCCGGGGTCCGGGTGTCGCTGTACGACGCGGACACCGCCAAGTACCTCCAGCCCGGTGGCGGGTCGGCCACGACGTACGCGACCCTGAACGCCACCCTGGCCAGTCCGGGAGCGACCTCCACCACATGGACGCTGCCGGTGGACCTGCCGCAGGGTGGGGACTGGAACGTCACCGCGTTCGCCGTCGACTCGGTCGGCCAGCTGGACACCTCGACGTCGGGTGCCACCGCGCGCTACCGGATCTACCCCGGTGACAACCCACCCACGCTGACCGAGGGTCTGCTCTCTCCGACCGAGGGCACGACGTTCTCCGATGGACGCCTCTTCGTCAGCGGCCGGGCCGAGGACGACCAGGCCATGCAGCGGGTGGAGATCGCCGTGGTGGACTCCGCCGGGCGCTACCTCAACTCGAGCGGCACGTTCACCAGCACCACCGCGAGCTGGCGCACCGCGTTCCTCACCAGCCCGGGGACACCGGGGTCGAACTTCTCCTACACCAGTCCGGTGGTGCCGCCGGGGGCCTACACCATCACCGTCCGGGGCATGGACAACCACGACCAGTACACGGCGGTGCCCTCGGTGCGCAACGTCACCGTGGAGCACCCACCGGGCAACACTGCCCCGGTGGCGAGCTTCACCGTCTCCTGCGCCGAGAACGTGTGCACCTACGACGGACGCGGCTCGACCGACGAGAACGCGCCCACGCTGACCTACGCCTGGAACTACGGCAACGGCACCGGGAGCGGACCGTTGCCCACCCGGACCTACACCGCGGCCGCGCCCTACACGGTCACGCTGACGGTCACCGACGAGTGGGGTGTTGCCAGCGCCCCGGTGAGTCAGACGGTCACCATCGTCGAACCGGCGGGCAACGTGGCACCGACCCCGGCGAACAACCCGCCTGCATGCAGCGGCCTGGTCTGCAACTTCTCCGCCGTCGGTTCGACCGATCCCAACACCGGCGACAGCATCCGCTACCTGTGGGAGTTCGGCGACGGCACGACGAGCACCTCGACGTCGCCGTCGAAGACCTACACCGCTCCCAACACCTACACGGTCCGGCTCACCGCGACCGACGGGTGGGGCAAGTCGGCGACGCGGGAGCAGCAGGTCACGGTCACCAGTCCCTGACCCGCGCGGTCTCACGAGCGACAGGACGGCCTCCGGAGCTCCACCCCGGAGGCCGTCCGGTCTGTCCAGACACGTCGTACATGTCGTGGCGGACTAGACCTAACACCCTGCATGCGTGCATACCGGACGAAGCCTGCCGGATGATATGAATCGGCCGTCGCCCGGACGGCCCGTTCTCCGGGGGTCTTCCAGATCATGTCCCTTCCCGTCGCGCCCAGCCGCCGCCGGTCCGCCGTCCTCGTCGCCGCCCTCGCCACCGCACTGTCGGTCTCGACCCTCGGCCCGGCTCCGCAGGCGACCGCCGCCGGCCCCGCCCCGACGCTCACCTCGGTGGGCGCCGCCAGCGCGGCGCCGACGAGCACCAGCCACGTCGTGAAGGTCCCGGCCTCGGTCCGGGTCGGGGACACGCTGCTGCTGTTCCTGACCACCAACTCCGCCAGCGGCAGCCTGACCGGGCCGTCGGGCTGGCAGCTGCTGAAGTACCGCAACGGATCCTCCACCCGCGGTCGCGTCTGGACCCGGACGGCGACCGCGGCCGATGCGGGTGCGAGCGTCACGGTGCGCACGGGCGTGACGGTGAAGTCGAGCATCAGCGTCGCCGCCTACCGCAGCTCCGCGGGCACCTCCGCGGTCACCTTCTCCGCCGTCGGCGGGATCAACGGCTCCGCCACCACGCACCGGACGCCGGCCGGCTCGGCGAGCCAGCCCGGGTCCTGGTTGGTGAGCTACTGGGGCGGGAAGTCCGCCGGCGCCACCACGTGGACGACGCCGACCAACACCACCCGCCGCACCGGGACGAGCGGCTCCGGCACCAACCGCGCCAGCGCCGTCCTCGCGGACTCGGGCCGCCCCGTGGCGACCGGCAGCGCGGCCGCCCGGCTGGCCCGCTCCAGCAGGTCGGTCTCCGGCAGCCAGCTCTTCACGGTGACGGTCAGCCCCGGGGTGGCTGCGGCCAACCGCGCACCCGTGGCCTCGTTCGGCTCGTCGTGCACCTCGCTCACCTGCACCTTCGACGGCAGCGGCTCCTCCGACCCCGACGGCGACCCGTTGACCTACGTCTGGACCTTCGGCGACGGCGGCTCGGCCGCCACGGCATCCCCGTCGCACGTCTACCGCAGCACCGGCACCCGGACCGTCAGCCTCACGGTCGACGACGGCACCACCTCGACGACCACCACGCGCCAGGTCCGGGCGGCGTACGCCGAGCCGCTGCCCGGCCACACCACCCTGGTGCCCGAGACGCCCCGCACCGACCTGCCCAAGATCAGCAACGGGGTCATCAACGACATCGAGGTCGTCGGCAGCCGGGTCTACGTGGCCGGCACGTTCACCGGGATCGTCGACCAGCAGGGCGCGGAGAAGTCCTACTCCCAGCGCTACCTCGCCGCCTACGACCTCGAGTCCGGCCTGGTGGACCCCGCGTTCACGCCGGTCTTCGACGGCAACACCGGGTTCGACCTGACCAGCGTCGAGGCCTCGCCGGACGGCACCCGTCTCTACGTCACCGGTGGCTTCAACTCCGTCAACGGCGTCACCCGCAAGGGCCTCGTCCGGCTCGACCCCGACACCGGCGCCACGGTGTCGGCGTTCACCGCTGACACCGACGCCCGCGCCACCGACGTCGCCGTGACCGACTCGACCGTCTACGTCGGCGGTCGGTTCGCCAAGGTGAACGGGGTGACCCGATCCTCCCTGGCCGCCGTCGACGCCGAGACCGGTGCCGTGGACCCGCAGTTCGTGAACAACCTCTCGGGAGGCATCGGCGTCAACGGTGGCCTGACCGTGCAGAAGCTGATGCTCACCCACGACGGGAGCAAGCTGCTCGTGGTGCACACCGGCCGCAGGATCGCCGGCCAGGAGCGCTACGGCGTCGGCATGATCGCCACCACCTCCCAGCAGCTGCTGCCGTGGCGCACCCGGCTGTGGGAGGAGAACCTGCAGTTCGTCGGCGGCATCCAGCGCATCATCACCGGCTCGATCGCTCCCAACGACGAGTGGTTCGTCGTCGCCAGCGGCTCCGGCGGTGACCGCCCGCCGATCAACGACACGGTCGTGGCCTACTCGATGGCCGGTGGCGACGACGTGGAGCCCCGCTGGGTCTCGCGCGCCTTCGACAGCGTCTACGGGACCGCGATCTCCGAGAAGGCCGTCTACATCGGCGGGCACTTCGCCTGGAACGAGGCCCCGGAGTCGCCGCAGCCCTGGCCCGGCGCTGACGACGTCGGCTACGGCACCGGCCAGGGTCTCTCCGGCTACGGTCTCGGCGACTCGGTGGTCAACCGCGAGCACCTCGGGGCGTTGAACCCCGAGGACGGCACGGCGCTGGAGTGGAACCCCGGCTCCCTCTCCGACATCGGCAACACCGCCATGGCGCTGACCCCGAGCGGCCTGCTCACCGGCGGTGACACCCCCACCCAGGGCGGGTACAACGTGGGTCGGGTCGCCTTCTTCGACCTCGACTCCGTGGCCCCCGGCAACGGCGTGGAGACCACCATCACCAAGCCGATCTCGGGACGGGTGCTGCCGACGGGCACCGAGTTCACCATCGAGGGCACCGCGACGGCACCCGACGGCGTCCGCAAGGTGTTCGTGGAGGTCCAGGACCGCGGCAGCGCGCAGTGGCTCGGATCGGACAGGACGACGTGGGGCGGCGCCGCCAACATGGAGGCGGACGTGACCGCGACCAGCGCCACCGAGGCGACGTGGAGCCTGACGCTGATGGTCCCGCGCAACGTCCGGATGCTGTCCCGTGCCCGGGCCCAGAACAACAGTCCGGCGCGCGAGGTCGACCCCACCAAGGCCATCAAGAAGTTCGAGACGTTCGGCCTGACCGACTCGCCGCCCACGATGAGCTACACCGCACCGCTCGCCGGTGTGGTGAACACCAAGACGTTCACCATCTCCGGTGACGTCTCCGACGACCGCGGCGCCACCGGTATCTCGATGACGATCAAGGACTCCGCCGGCCGCTACCTCCAGGACGACGGCACGGTGGACAGCACCTACAACGCCATCGGCATCGCCCTCGACCAGCCCAACGCGACGTACTCGACCTGGTCGCGGGAGATCACCGTGCCCACCGAGGGCCGGTGGGAGGCACAGGCCCGCGCCCGCGACACCGGGGGCAACTCGTCCCTGGACACCCGGGACCGCAGCTGGGACGTCACCGAGGGCGGGCAGGCGCCGTCGGTGTCGATCAGCTCCCCCGGGTCGGTCGTGCCGCCGACCGCGCCGCTGCCCGTCGAGGTGCGACCCGGCGGTCGGATGACCTTCCGCGGGACCGCCACCGACGACGGCCACATCAAGTCGGTCCACGTCGCGCTGCTGAACAACTCCACGGGTGAGAACCTCACCGTCGACGGGACCTGGGGCATCGACAACGGGCTGAACCTGTACAAGCTCCCGGTCACCCCCGACGCGACCAAGCAGAGCCATGACTGGACGTGGACGACGCCGCAGGACCTGACGCCTGGGAACTACACCTTCGCGGTGATGGCCCGCGACAACGACGACATCGCCACTCCGCAGTCGGCCTGGGCGATCATGACCATGAACGCGGTCGTGCAGGGAGACGCACCGCCCAAGGCGACGATCGACGTCAAGGGCGTTCAGCCTCCGTCGGAGAACCTGACCCTCGACCTCACCGGGTCGGCCACGGACGACGCGGACGTCGACGAGGTCCGGCTCGTGGTCAAGGACCTCGACACCAGTCGCTACCTCACGGCCGACGGTGAGATCAGCCGGACCTACACCACCGTGGCCGCCGAGCTGGCCACCCCGGACGCGACGTCCACGACGTGGTCGCGCCCCGTGGTGCTGCCGACCGAGGGCAACTGGAACGTCACCGCCTTCGCGCGCGACAGTGCGGGACAACGCGACCTGAGCAGCCTGAACGCGACCGCTCGCTATCCGGTCTACCCGGGCGACCGGACGCCTTGGCTCAACGAGGACCTGCTGGCCCCCACGGAGGGATCGTCGTTCACCGAGGGCCGAATCTTCGTCAGCGGCCGCGCCGAGGACGACAACGTGACCCGCCGCGTCGAGGTCGCGGTCGTCGACGGGACCGGCAAGTTCCTGGGCTCCACCGGGAGCTTCGGCGCCGAGAGCTGGCGCGCGGCGTTCCTGACCAGTCCGGGCACCCCGGGGTCCAACTTCAGCTACACCACGCCGGTGCTCCCTGCCGGGACCTACCAGGTGCGGGTGCGGGCCGTGGACAACCACGGTCTGGTCACCACGACCCCGTCGGTGCGCACGGTGACGGTCTCGATCCCGGCGGACAACGCAGCACCGACCGCAGTGCTCGCGGTGCCGTCGTGCGCGGAGAACGTGTGCACGTTCGACGCGCGGGGCTCGATCGACGAGAACGCCGCTCGGCTGACGTACTCCTGGAACTTCGGCAACGGGCTCGGTGTCGGGCCGAACCCGAAGCGGACCTTCACCTCGGCGGGGACCTACCGCGTCACCCTCACCGCGAAGGACGAGTGGGGCATCAGCTCGACGCCGGTGGTCCGCGACGTCACCATCGTCGAGCCGAGGGAGAACACCGCGCCGAGTCCGGTGATCCAGACGCCCTCGTGCAACGGGCTGACCTGCAACTTCTCGGCGGTCGGCACCACCGACAACCCGGGCGACGTGGTCACCTACGCGTGGAGCTTCGGCGACACCGCCAACAACGCCGCGACCGGGGCCGCGACCTCGCACGTCTTCACGGCCGCGGACACCTACACGGTGACGCTGACGGCGACCGACGGCTGGGGCAGGTCGAGCGTGACCACGCGTCAGGTGACGGTCACCGCGCCGTAGCCAGCGGCGCTCGCCCGCGGCCGCAGCCACTGTCAGGGTGGGGGCATGGCAGATCACCCTGCCGGCCCCCGCCCGGTGGGCTGGATCCGCGAGGTCGTGCTCGACACCCCGGACCCGCACGCGCTCGCGGCGTTCTGGGCACGGATCGTGGGCGGCTCGCCGGTGGAGTGGTACGACGGCTGGGTCACCCTGGAGCCACCGCCCCACGGCCAGCGACTGTCCTTCCAACGGTCCGTCGCACCGGTCGATCCGGGCGCAGGTGTGCACGTCGACGTCCTGGTCGAGGACCTCGAGGATGCGCACCGGACCGTGCTCGACGCGGGCGGGCGCCATCTCGAGGAGCGCCTCTCCCCCCGACCCGGCCCGGACGGCCAGCCGGTGCCGTGGCGCGTGTACGCCGACCCGGCCGGCCACCGCTTCTGCCTGGTCGTGCGGTGAGCCGCCCTCAGAGCTCGACGAACACGTCCTCGCCCTCCACGACCACAGGAACCGTGGTCAGCGACGTCGGGGTCCTCCCGAGCGCGACCAGCTTGCGCGTCCAGCGCGGCATGTCCCTGCCCGCGAAACCGGTCGCCCAGTCGAGGTTCTCCCCCGAGCACAGCTCGAAGCTGGAGTTGTGCCACGGGCAGGTCACGACGCCCTCGTCGAACCGGACACCCCCGGGTCCCCTGCTCAGTGGCAAACCCATGTGCGGACACCGGTTGCGGGCCGCGCACAGCGACTCCCGCTCCCGGCCGACCACGAGCGAGACGCCGTCGGCGTCGATCGCTCGCAGCTCGCCGTCGGCGAAGTCCGAGAGCCTGCCCACTCGTACCCGTCGTGCCACGACGTCCTCCTGCCCGTGGCCGTGCCCCGCCTGACCGGCCCGCTTGCCTCCAATCTCCCGCAGGCCGCCGGCACCGTCCAGCCAGCGCGCGCCGCACGACGCCGACCGGTGCAGTCCGGCACGTCCGGCTCTGGCACGCCGCGTGCCGCGGTCGTAGGGTCGCGAGGAAGCGGGCCTCTCACTCGAGCTCGGCGGGTCAGCCCGACCAGTCGATCGAGGGAGTCGAAGAGATGGTCACCTCCGAGCAGGTACACGTACAGGCGCAGCTCGACCCGGGGCACATCATGCAGGTGGGCATGGGGTTCTTCGCCGCCAAGACCTTGCTCTCCGCCGTGGAGCTCGAGCTGTTCACCCACCTGGGGGCCGACACCTTCTCCGCCGACGAGATCGAGCAGAGCCTCCGGCTGCACCCGCGCGCCACCCTGGACTTCCTGGACACGCTGGTCGCCCTGGGCCTGCTCCGGCGCGAGGGCGACGCGCCCGACGCGCGCTATGCCAACACCCCGGACACCGAGGCCTTCCTCGACAAGAACAGCCCGACCTACATCGGCGGGATCCTGGAGATGGCGAACTCCCGGCTGTACGGCTTCTGGGGTGGCCTCACCGAGGCGCTGCAGACCGGGCAGCCGCAGAACGAGATCAAGCACACCGGCAAGCCGATGTTCGAGGCGCTGTACGCCGAGCCGGACCGACTCGAGCAGTTCATGAGCGCGATGTCCGGCATCTCGCTCGGCAACTTCCACGCCCTGGCCGAGCGCTTCGACTTCTCGCGCTACTCCACGGTGTGCGACGTCGGCGGCGCCACGGGTCAGCTGAGCCTGATCCTCGCCGGCCACCACCCCCACCTGCAGTGCACCACCTTCGACCTGCCGCCGGTGGCGCCGATCGCCCAGCGATCGATCGAGGCGGCCGGCCTGTCCGACCGGGTGACCACGGCCTCCGGCGACTTCCTCACCGACGGGTTGCCCCGGGCGGACGTGATCACGATGGGCATGATCCTGCACGACTGGAACCTCGAGACGAAGATGAAGCTGGTCAAGGCTGCCTACGACGCCCTGCCCGACGGCGGTGCGTTCATCGTGATCGAGAGCCTCATCGACGACGCCCGGCGGGAGAACGCCTTCGGCCTGATGATGTCGCTGAACATGCTGATCGAGTTCGGCGACGCCTTCGACTACACCGGCGCCGACTTCGCGGGCTGGTGTCGCGAGGTGGGGTTCCGCGAGGTCGAGATCGTGCCCCTGGCCGGCCCGTCGAGCGCCGGGATCGCCTACAAGTAGGCGGAAGCGGGCTCGCAGTCCTCAGCGCTCGCCGGCGATCAGCGGCTCGAGGGTGAGCCCTGGGTGGTCGCGCTCGATCACGCTGACCCGCCACTTGTCCGGGGCGAGCACCAGCAGGGTGCCGTCGGAGCGGGCCATCACCTCGACCCCCCGGATCGCGTCCAGCTCTGCTGCCGAGGCCGCGTCCGTACGCCGCGCCTGGGTGTAGCCGAGCGTCTCGAGCCGGATCGGCGCGCCGAACTCGCTCTCCATCCGGGCGACGGCCACCTCGAACTGCATCGGCCCGACCGCGGCCAGCACCGGCGACTGCTGGCCGCGCAGGTCCGAGCGCAGCACCTGCACCACGCCCTCGCTGTCGAGCTGGTCGATGCCGCGGCGGAACTGCTTGTGCCGCCCGCTGTCGCGCGCGGTGGCGACCGCGAAGTGCTCGGGCGCGAAGGTGGCGATCGGCGGGAAGCTGACGGGTTCCTCGAGGTAGATCGTGTCACCGATCGTGAGGGCGTTGGCGTTGACCAGGCCGATGATGTCGCCGGGGTAGGCGGTGTCGAGCACGGCCCGCTCGCGGCCGAAGATCGCCTGCGCGTACTTGGTCGCGAACGGCCGGCCGGTCTGGGCGTGCGTGGCGACCATGCCCCGCTCGAAGACTCCTGAGCAGACGCGGGCGAACGCCACCCGGTCGCGGTGGTTGGTGTCCATGCCGGCCTGGACCTTGAACACGAAGGCGCTGAACGGCGCGTCGACGTCGCGCACCGAGGTGGACCCGCCGTTGCCGTCCGAGTGCTCGAAGGGGGCGGCGGGCGGCGCCAGCTCCACGAGGACGTCGAGCAGCCTGGCGACCCCGAAGTTGAGGATGGCCGAGGCGAACAGGACCGGCGTGGTGAACCCGCTGAGGAACAGGTCCTGGTCGTGGTCGGCGCCGTCGGCGGCCAGCAGCTCCGCCTCCTCCACCGCGGCAGCCCAGGGGTCCCCCACGCGACGGGCGGCCTCGTCGGCGCCCAGCCGCTCCTCGGGCGCCCGAGTCGCACCGCCGGCGGTGCGGGTGTAGGCGACGTACTCCCCCGTACGCCGGTCCAGCACGCCGTGGAAGTCGCCGGCGATCCCGACCGGCCAGGTCAGCGGGGTCGGCACGAGCTTGATCTGCTCCTGGATCTCCTCCATCAGCGCCAGCGCGTCGAGCCCCGGCCGGTCCCACTTGTTGATCACCGTGATCACCGGGAGGCCGCGGGCCTTGCACACCCGAAAGAGCTTCAGCGTCTGCGGCTCGAGCCCCTTGGCGGCGTCGACCAGCATCACCGCGGCGTCGACGGCGGAGAGCACGCGGTAGGTGTCCTCGGAGAAGTCCGAGTGACCGGGGGTGTCGACGAGGTTGATCACGTGGTCGTCGTAGCCGAACTGCAGCGCGGCCGAGGTGATCGAGATGCCGCGGGCCTTCTCCATGTCCATCCAGTCCGAGACCGTGGAGCGGCGGCCCGCCTTGCCGTGCACGGCGCCCGCCTCGGTGATCACCTGCGCGTGCAGCGCGAGCGCCTCGGTCAGCGTGGACTTTCCGGCGTCGGGGTGGCTGATCACCGCGAAGGTGCGGCGGCGCGCTGCCTCGCGGCGTACGTCGGTCTCGGGCTGCGTGGTGGTCACAACGTCCTGCACTGTCGGGGGTGGCCGCTCGGTCCGTCGGGCCGCAGGCCAGTCTACGAAAGATCGGCGCACGAGCCGATTCGTCCGCCGGTACCCCGGGCACGCCACCGGGCCTAGGCTGGGGACGTGCCCGGTCGATCCGTGGACTGGCAGGCTCGCCACGACGAGCTGGCTCGGCGTGAGCTCGCGTCGTTGGACGCGGCGGAGCTGGACCGTCTGGGAGAGAGCCTGTTCTGGCTGGACCGTCCCGCCGAGTCGGCGGCGGTCCTGGCTCGTGCGTACGCCGCACACGCTGCCGACCACGACCACGCGGGTGCTGCGATGACGGCGTGGCAGCTCTTCTACGACCATCACCTGGTCGGCGAGACGGCCCCGGCGAACGGCTGGCTGGAGCGTGCGCGCCGCCACGTCGCGTGGGTCGAGGGCTCGGTCGCGGACGGGTTCCTCGCCGTCGCGGAGTCCGACCGCGCCGCCGCGAACGGCTCGCCCACCCGGGCGTTGGCGCACGCGGAGCGGGCCGTCGCGGTCGGGTATCGAGCAGGACGACGCCAGCCTGATCGCGATGGCCCTCCAGGCATGCGGCCGGTCGCTGGTCGCGTGCGGTCGGCTCGCCGACGGGCTCGCCGCCCTCGACGAGGCCATGCTCGGGGTGGTCAACGACGACCCGGCACCCCTGTTCGCCGGCTGGGTGTACTGCAACGTCCTCGCCACCTGCCACGACCTCGCCGACCTGGACCGCCTCGCGCAGTGGAGCGACGCCGCGATCCGCTGGTGCGACCACCTGTCCGCAGGCACGCTCTACCCGGGGCTGTGCCGGCTGCACGTCGTCGAGCTGGCCGGTCTGCGGGGCGCCTGGGAGGAGGCGGCGGCTGCCGCCCAGCAGGCCTGCTCCGAGCTGATGGCCCACGACCCGCGGTACTCCGGCGAGGCCCACTACCTCGTCGGTGAGCTGCACCGGCTGGTGGGCCGCGCCGATCTCGCCGAGGAGGCGTTCGTCCGCGCGCACCAGCTCGGGCGGCTCCCGCAACCTGGCCTGGCACGCGTGCGGATCGAGCAGGGCCGGGCGGACGCCGCGGTGCGGGCCCTCCGGCTCGCGACGCAGGAGGTGCCGCAGCCGCCCGCGCGGAGGGCCGAGCTGCTGACCGCACTGGCCGAGGCGCTGGTCGCGGTCGACGACCTCGACGGCGCGGCCGAGGCGGCCGGGATGCTCGCGGCGGTCGCCGACGAGGTGAGCAGCGAGTACCTGCGGGGCCTGGCGATCTCGACCGACGCCCGGGTGCTGGTGGCCAGGGGGGTCTCGGCTCCCGCCTGGCAACGGGCCGGGGAGGCCGCCGAGCTGTTCCGCGGGCTCGGCCTGCCCTACGAGGAGGCCCGGGCGCGGACGGTGCGTGGGGAGGCCGCGCTCCAGATGCCCGACCGCGACCTCGGCGAGCTGGAGCTGACCGCGGCCCTGGGTGCGTTCCGCCGGCTGGGCGCACGACCCGACGTGCTGCGTGTCGAGACGAGGTTGTCGGGCTCACCGGAGTCACCGCTCTCCGCGCGGGAGAGGGAGGTGCTGGTGCTGGTGGCTCTCGGCCACAGCAACCGCGAGGTGGCCGCCGACCTGGTGCTCAGCGAGCACACCGTGGCCCGGCACCTGAGCAACATCTACGCCAAGCTGGGCGTGGGGTCACGAACGGCCGCCACGGCCTTCGCCTACCAGCACTCCTGGGTGTGACCGAGCAGTGTCCGGGCCCTGCGCTGGTGCACCCTGACCATCGTGCCGAGCGAGCAGATGGCTGGTTCTGGCGATGCGCCCGGCCGCGCCCTCGGCGTACACCGGAGGCATGAGTGCACCAGAGACCTTCCAGATCCCGTTGGAGATCGCGGAGCTCTACGAGTCCCGCTTCGTGCCCGCCCTGTTCGCCGACTGGGCTCCCCACGTCGTCGCCATGGGCGACGTCACTCCCGGCCAGTCCGTGCTCGACGTCGCCTGCGGGACCGGCATCGTGGCCAGGGCCGCGCTCGACCGCGTGGGCGCGCGAGGTCGCGTGGTCGGGACCGACCTGAACGACGCGATGCTGACCGTGGCAGAGCGTGTGTGTCCCGGCGTGGAGCTGCGCCGGGCCGACGTGACCGCGCAGCCGTTCGAGGACAGCACCTTCGACGCGGTGCTCTGCCAGATGGCGCTGATGTTCTTCCCCGACCTGCCGACAGCCCTCCGCGAGATGGGTCGCGTCACCGCCCCGGACGGCACGCTCGTCGTGATGGTGCCGAGCTCGTTGGACGCGCAGCCGGCGTACCGCAGGCTCGTCGACCTCGCCGCCGACCACGCCGGCCCGGAGGCGGTGGCGATGCTCAGCGCCTACTGGGCCTGTGGCGACCTCGAGGCCCTGGTGGAAACGATCGAGGCGGCCGGTCTCGACGTCCTCTCCACCCGCACCCGCATGGGCACCGCCCGCTTCGGCTCCATCGACGAGTTCGTCGGGGTCGAGGTGGAGAGCACCCCGGTGCGGGAGCGTCTCACCGACGCGGCCTACGCCGCTCTGCGGCGCGAGGCCAACGACGCCCTTCGCGAGTTCACGGTCGCGGACGGTGCCCGGATCCCGATCGAGGGACACCTCGTCGCCGCTCGGCCGCACCAGCGTCCTCGAGGGCGGCAGCAGACGTAGTACGAGCAGTCAGGCAGCCTGGCACCGCACTCCGCAGCGGGGGCAGTGCGCCGTGTGGCAGCAGTCGAGCTCCTGCCCGCACGAGCAGGTGGGGTGGGACCCGGACTCGTCGAAGATCCTCGTCGTGATCATGGTCAGCACGTACTTCCGATGTTCCCGAGCTGGGTGTCGGTCCCCTGTGGTTCGGAGCACACCGCTGATCGGCTTGCCGCTCGGCCGTCACCGGCGCCGTCACGACCCCTCGGTGCGCCGCCGAGCGGACCGGCACCTCACGCGAAGGCGATCACCAGTGCGGCCGTGGCGAGCAGCATCACGCCGGTGAGCAGCCGGTAGTTGGCCCACACGGGGGTGCCCCGGAGCTCGGCCGTCTCGTCGGTCCAGTACTGCTTCTTCCACGTCAGCTCGTCGGTCTTCTCCAGGTCCGGTGTCGGACCCACGACGCTGATCACCACCAGCATCGTCACGGCCGCCACGAGCAGGATGCCGGCGGCGTACAGGAACTGCAGGTCGAACAGCCCGTTGACCTCGACGAGGAGGAACGCGATGAACCCGAGCGGCTGCATGACCACCAACGTCCAGAACGCAGCCGGTGCGTTGATGCGCTTCCAGCCGATCCCCAGCAGGAACACCGCGACCACCGGTGGCACGAGGTAGGACAGCACGGACTGGAGGTAGTTGTAGAGGGTGTCGAACTGGGCGATGAACGGCGCCCAGACCACGGCCACGACCAGGGCCACGACAGTGGCGACGCGCCCGGACAGCACCAGCCCGCGCTGGCTGATGTCGGGCTTGGCCGGCTTGACGAAGTCCATGGTGACGATCGTGGAGGCGGAGTTGAGGATCGAGTCGACCGTCGAGGTGATGGCAGCGATCACCGCGGCCAGGATGAGCCCGCGCAGCCCGACCGGCAGCAGGTCGAAGACCAGGGTCGGGAACACCTCGTCGGGGTTCTTCAGGTCGGGGTAGAGGCTGATCGCCATCACGCCGGGGAGGATGAACAGGAACAGGAAGGTCAGCTTGATGAACCCGGCGAGCAGGGCACCCCACCGGCCGTGGTCCAGGCTCTTGGCTCCGAGCGTCCGCTGCACCACGAGCTGGTTGGTCGTCCAGTAGTAGAGACCGATCACCAGCACGCCGGTCAGCAGGCCCGGCCACGGCAGGTCTGCGTTGCCGGCGGGCAGGATGAGGCTCATCTTGTCCTCGCCCGCCGTCTCCTTCATCTCACCCCACGACGGGATGGCGGCCAGGACGGCGAAGAACACGATCACGCCGCCGATGAGGGTGATGATCGCCTGGATGCTGTCGCTGACCATGACCGCACCCAGGCCGCCGACCACGGTGTAGACGCCCGCGAGCAGCGCGAGCACGAGTACGGCGACCCAGATCGGCAGCGAGGGGAACAGGAACTGGGCCACGATCGCGCCCGCGTAGAGCGCCGCCGCCATGTCGATGAACATGTTCGCGAACAGGTTGAACGCGGCGAAGGCGCGTCGCGACTTGACGTCGAAGCGTCGCTCCAGGAACTCCGGCAGGGTGAAGACCTGTGAGCGCAGGTAGAACGGCAGGATGAAGAAGATGAAGATCGCCAGGATGACCGTGGTCATCCACTCGTAGGCGAAGATCGAGATGCCCTGGTTGTAGGCGCCGCCGGCGAGTCCGACGAAGGTGGCGCCCGACATGTTCGTCGCCACCAGGGACAGGCCGACGAACGGCCACAGGAAGTTGCGACCGCCCAGGAAGTAGCTCTCGGAGGCGTCCTTGCCCGCCTCGGCGTCGCGCTTCTGGGCGCGGTTGGACGCGATCAGCGGGATGATCCGGCTGGCCAGCAGGTAGCCGACGATGATGACGAGGTCCAGCGTGCGCAGCGTGAAGTCGGGGGCGCCGCCCCCGTCGGCGGTGAGGATCACTGGTCCCTCCTCACGACCAGGACCGCGCACGGTGCATGGCGGACGACCCCTTCGGCGTCACTGCCCAGCAGCACCCGCTTGAAGGCGTTCAGTCCGCGGCTGCCGATGACGATCAGGTCGGCGTCCAGCTCGTCGCGCAGCCGGAGGATCTCGTCGGTGGCCCGACCCATCCGGAGGTGGGCACCGTCCGCGACCACGCCCAGCTCGCCGAGCCGCTGCACCTGCGCCTCGAGGACCACACTGGCCTCCTGCCGCAGCAGGTCCATCTGTTGGGGGCTGAGGTTCCGCGGACTGGTCCACGGCGAGATCAGCCCGACGTGCACGACGTGCACCTTCGCCCCCGTGGCCCCGACGAGGTCACTCACGTGCCCCATCGCGAGGTCGGACTCCGTCGAGCCGTCGACTGCGCACAGGATCGTCCTCGGAAACCCACTCATCGAACCCTCCCCACCCAGGTGACCGACCCGACAGGTGGCGACATCGGGACCAGCCTTCGGCACTTGGTCAGGTCCATGCCCACAAATGCCCGAGTCCATGCCTCGAGACACAAACTGTCCGATTCCCGGTCACGCACCGCCCGTCGAAGGGTCGGTCAGTCGAGACCTCCGTACGTCGCCCCACACAACCGCGACCCACGCTGGTCGAGCTTGTCGAAACCCAGCACGACGCCCAGCACCGCAACCCACGCCGGTTGAGCTTGTCGAAACCCCGTACGCCGCCACCGCTGGTTGAGCTTGTCGAACCCCGTACGCCGCCACCGCAAGAGCAACCCACGCCGGTTGAGCTTGTCGAAACCACCCCCGCACGCAACCCACGCTGGTTGAGCTTGTCGAAACCCCGTACGCCGGGGTGACTACGCCTCGGGGTCGCTCCCCCGGATCGTGTCGCGCCGGTCCCGGTCCTGCATCCGACCGAACTTGGTCTCGAGCAGGGTCACCAGCTTGTCCACGGCGCCCTCGAAGGCGCTCGTCGGCAGCGGGGCGTGCTCACTCACCGCGACCGGTGGCTGTCCCGCCGGCCGCGCCTCGACCAGGCAGCGGATGTCGTCGCCGGTCCGGCGTCCGGCGCTCTCGTCGCGCAGGTACACCTCGACGCGGGTCAGCCGGTCGCCGAAGCGCGCCAGGGCGGAGCGCAGGTCCAGCTCGATGTGGGCCACGAGATCGTCGCTGACGTGCACGTTCGCGTCGGAGTGCACCAGGACCTTCATCGGATCGCCTCCCGTGACTCGCGGCGGGGAACTGATCCAGCACACCGTGGTGACCGGCGTACTCACAGAGGCGAAGGTCCCCGCCTCCCGGGCCGATGGGGATGCCCGTCGGGATCTTCGTCGGGGCGCCCGTCGAGGTGCTCGCGCAGGAACGGCAGCAGGACGTCGAGCAGGGCCGGTCCGCGCTCCCGGTGCGGCCAGTGACCGGCGCCGGCCAGGACGTGCACGTCGCACGCGGCGGTGAACCGTCGCGGCGTCGCCTCGTAGCCGCGCTGCAGTGGCGCCGGCTCGTCCGCTCCCCCGACGACCAGGGCCGGCACCCCGATCCGCTGCCGCAGGAGCGGGGCTCCCGGTTGCAGCGCCCGGTAGTACGCCAAGGCTCCGCGCAGGACTCGCTCATCGCGGAAGGCCACCGTCGCAGCCGACACCGAGGCGTCCCGCTCGGGCCCGTTCCATCGCGGCGACCAGCGCTGGTAGAGCCGGCCCACCATCCGCAGCCCGAAGAGGCGAGCGGTCAGCGACGCCCACGGGAGCTTGAAGTGGACGAAGTGCCGGCCGGCCCAGGCCGCACCGGGGGACGGCCGCAGCGACGCCGGGTGTGGGATGCCGAGCGCCACCATGGCGGTCACGCGGTCGGCGTACTTCGTGGCCGCGCCGTACGTCGCCGCCGCGCCCCAGTCGTGGCCGACCACCACCGCCGTCGACTCCCCGAGCGCGTCGAGCAGGAGCGCGACGTCGTCGGCGAGGTCGGCTGCCTCGAAGCCGCGGTCGCTGATGGTCGAGGGGTGGTAGCCGCGGAGGTACGGCGCCACGGTGCGGTACCCCGCCTCGTTCAGATGCGTCCGCAGGCTGTCCCAGCCGCTCGGCAGGTCGGGGAACCCGTGCAGCAGCACGACCAACGGGCCGGCACCGCTGTCGACGTAGCGGAACCTCTGTCCGCCCGCGGCCGCCTCCTGCCAGTCGGTCGTCACGGCCCGAGGCTATCGGTGCCGGCCGGGTCGACCCCGATCACGCGCAGCACCGCACCCACGACGGGAGCACCGAACATCTCCGCGTCGTTGTGGTCCACCCCGCTCAGCACCACCCGGTCGACCAGCCCGGGTGCCTCGTCGGCCACCTGCGCGCTCAGTCCGGGCGGCACCACCGAGTCGGCGGTGCCGTAGACCACGACGAGCGGTACATCGCTGTCGCGCACGTGCTCCACGACCGGGAACCGGTCGCGCAGCAGCAGCCGGACCGGCAGCCACGGGTAGTGGTGCGCCCCGACGGCCGCCAGGTCGGTGAACGGCGAGCGCAGCACCATCCCCGCCGGGGGCGTGCGCTCCGCCAGTGCTGTGACCACGCCGGTGCCGAGCGACTCCCCCAGGTAGACGACCCGCTCGGGCGGGTACCCGAGCTCGCCCAGGGCAGCCACCGCGGCATCGGCGTCACGGGCCAGCCCCTCCTCGGACGGCTCGCCGGGGTTGCCGCCGTACCCCCGGTAGTCGACGACCAGCACGGCCAGGCCCTGCTCGCGCAGCAGCTCGGCCAGCCCCGCGCGGCCGGCCCGGTTGCCACCGTTGCCGGGGGCCAGCAGGACGGCGAGCTCGCGACCGGAATCCGTCGGCGGCGGCGCGAACCACGCCCCGAGCTCGAGCCCGTCGGCGGTGCGCAGCGTGACGTCGCGTCCCCCCGGCAGCGCCGACGCCGCGGGAGGGACGTCCGCGGGGTCGGGGAAGTAGATCAGCCTGCGCTGCAGCGCCGCGAACCCGCCCACCACGACCCCCAGCATGCCGACCAGGACGGCGGCGGTCACCAGGACCCGCCGCCGGGATCCCCGGCGGGAGGGCTGTCCGGCGCGACCCGTGCTCGCCACGGAGTCGACGCTAGCCCAGCCGGGCGCCAGCCCCCGTGCTCAGCGGTGGGGGTCAGCCCGGGGTCAGCCGCGGTGGACCAACCGCCCCAGGGGCGCTGCCCGCGGCCGACCCTCCCTCGGGCGCGCCGCGCCGGGGGGTCTCACGCGTCGAGACGGACTCTCGCCGGTGCTGCACCCGGCGCTCAGGGCTCCGCAACCGCGCCACCTCACCGCTCGGGTCCTGGCTCAGCGCACGCGCGCCGCGTCCGGAACCCGGTGCTGGTCGGCGGTGTCGGCATCGAGCAGCCGTACGAGGTGTCTGCGACGCACCGCGAGGGCGAGAGCCAGGGCGCCGACCGCGATGATCCACAGGTTGACCTCGGTCCAGGCCCAATGACGTTGGGAGCTCGGCGCCTCGATCGCGTTGACGATCGCGCCGACGACTGAGGTGACAGTGATCCCGACTGCGACCGCGAGGACACCTGCGCCGGCCCGCGCCCAGCCGGGGCGGCCGTCGGTGGCGGCGACTCCCAGAGCGATGACCGAGACGACGAAGCAACCGAGTCCGGCGAGGAACAGCGGCGACTCGAGAGGACTCTCGTCCAGGCCCCCCGCCGTCCCGATGGCGACGGACTTCGCGGTCCAGCAGAGGGCGGCTCCGACGGCGGCCGCCACGGCGATGCGAGAGGAGTTCATGGCGAGGAGCCTGTCCGACCTCGGGGACGCCCGGCGTCCCTCGGCAGAGTGATGTGCGATGACGTGCGGAGTCCCTACGCTGAGGGCGTGTCCCGCACCAGCGTCGCCGCCACGCTGATCACCTCGGCGACCGTGCTGCCCGGTCTCGCCCTGGCTCTCGGCTGGGGATGGTTCCTCGACGTGGGCCTCCTGCCGGTCGCGCTGATCGGTGGGTACGCCGCCGGTGCGTGGCTTCCGAGGGTCCCGGCCGTCGTCTCGGTGGTGGTCTGCGTGACCGCGCTCGTCGCCGTGAACCAGCTGCACGACCGCGCCTACCACTGGCTCGACGACACGGTGTTCTTCCTGGTCGTGGTGGGCGGCGCCGCCGGGGGCGGCGCGGCGGTCACGCTCCGGGCCCGGCAGGTGGCGCGCCTGCAACGGCTGGCGGCCGAGCTGGACGAGCAGCAGCGGGTCGCCGTCGCCGCCGCTCGGCTCGAGGAGCAGACCCGGGTCCAGCAGGAGGTGCACACCCGGCTCGCGGAGCGCATCGCGGCGATCGTCGTACGTTCCGAAGGCGCGCACCGCACCCACGACACCGAGGCCCTGGAGGTCCTGGAGTCCGAGGCCCGCGGCGTCATCGACCAGCTCCGCGCGGCGTTGGGGTCCCTGGCCCCGCCTGTCGCGGAGGATCCCGAGCCCGTGCCCGACCCGGAGCCACGGCTGCGGCCCTCGCCGCTGGACCTCGTCCTCGCCGGGGGCCTCGGGCTGGCCCTCGCGATCGAGACGGTCGTCCATCCGCTCGCGCGGGGCCCGCTGTGGGCGAACGTCGTGGCCGCGCTGGCCGTCGCCGCACCGATGATCGTCCGGCGTGCACACCCGATCGCCGCAACCACCCTGTCCCTGCTGGGCGCGGTCGCGATGAGCACCTCGCTCACGCCGGTCCCCGCCACCGTCACCGGCGTGGCCCTCCTGGTCATCGTCTTCTACTCGATCGGGGCCTGGTGCCGGACGTGGTGGTGGGTCCCGGCCTGGATCTTCGCCGTCGCGCTCACCATGGTCATGGAACAGGTGTCCGGCCTCGCCGACGACGGGGTGGACGGTGACGCGGGGTGGATCGCGCTGTTGTGGACGGTCGCGGCGGTCGGGGTGGGTCGCCTCGGAGCGGGGTGGCAGGAGCGCGTCCGGCGTACGGAACGGGTCGTGGCGCAGCTCGAGCACGGCCGTGGGGCGGCGACCAGGATGGCCGCCGCGCACGAGCGACGGGCGCTCGCCAGCGAGCTCCACGACACCGTGGCCCACGCCATGACGGTCGTCTGCCTGCAGGCCGGCGCCCAGCGGCGTACCGGCGGCGACGCCGGACCGGCGTTGCGCACCATCGCCACCACCGCGGCAGGCAGCCTGGCCGAGCTGCGGGAGGGGCTGGACGCGATCGAGAGCACGCCGCATCCCTTGGAGAGCGGGCGCCTGACGGCGATCGGACGACGGGTCGGGATCGAGGTGACCGTGACGGCCCCGGACCCGGCACCGTCCGGCTCGGCGGCGGCCCTGGCCTTCCGGGTCGTACGGGAGGCGCTGGTGAACGTGGCCCGGCACGCACCCGGGGCGCGGGCAGAGGTCAGCGTCTCGCGGGTCGGCGACACCCTGCGCGTGGAGGTGCTGGACGCCGGCAGCGTGTCTCCCCCGGTCGTGGCCGGGAGCGGCGCCGGCCTCTCCGGGCTGGCACAGGTCGTGCGGTCGGCGGGCGGCACGCTCGGTTGGGGACCCCGACCAGGAGGCGGGTTCGTCGTCGCTGCCGAGATCCCCGAGGATCGCCGGTGACGAGGATTCTGCTTGCCGACGACCAGGAGCTCGTGCGTGCCGGGTTGCGGATGATCCTGTCGCTCGAGCCGGACCTGGCCGTGGTCGCGGAGGCGTGCGACGGATCGGCGGCGGTCGACCTGGCCCATCAGCTGGAGCCCGACGTGGTGCTGATGGACATCCGGATGCCCGGCCTCGACGGGATCGAGGCGACGCGCCGGATCACCGGCGCGCTCCCACAGGTGCGGGTGGTGATGCTGACGACGTTCGACCGCTCCCAGCTCGTCTACGACTCGCTGCTCGCCGGCGCGAGCGGCTTCCTGCTCAAGGACGCACCCAGCGACCAGCTGGTCAACGGGGTCCGAGCCGTCGACCGGGGCGAGGAGCTGTTGGCGCCGGCCATCACCCGACGGCTGATCGAGGAGTTCACGAGGGTGGGGCGTCAAGGGCCTCCTCCGGGATACGAGCTGCTCACCGAACGGGAGGCCGAGGTGCTCGTCCTGGTGGCACGCGGCCGGTCCAACGCGGAGATCGCCACGGAGCTCTTCGTCAGCATCCAGACCGTCAAGACGCACGTGGCGCGGGTGCTCGCCAAGCTCGGGCTGCGGGACCGGGTGCAGGCCGTGGTCCTCGCCTACGAGCGCGGGCTGGTCCGCCCGGGCGAGTAGGCGGCGCCGTCGACGCCGAGCAGGAGCGTGAGGTACGCGCGCAGCTGCCGGAGCTGGTCGCGCAGCTTGATCTGGTCGCCCACGGCGCGGCCGAGGACGAACCCGCCCTCGAAGACCGCCCACACGTGGTCGGCCAACGACTCCAGGTCGACGTCGAGCGCCGGCGGCCGGATGGCGACGGCCTGCTGGAGCTTCTCGAGGATCCGGCCCCGCCACAGCGCGATGGCGGCCAGGATCACCGCCTCCGAGCCGGCCTCCTCCGGGATCCGCTCGTAGAGGTACGACGCGAACAGGCACCCGGGCTGGGTGATCAGACCCGCCTCGATGTCGGCCTCGAACCCGCGGAGGAACTCCACGAGCTGCTCGGCCGGGTCGGAGGTCAGCGACTCGGCCCGGGTCATCTGGCGCTCGAGGACCTCGGCGTCGGTCTCGGCGTACCGCTCGATCAGGGCCTTGCCGAGCGCCCCCTTGGTCGGGAAGTGGTGGAAGAACGCTCCCTTGGAGGTGCCGGTCGCCTCGAGGATCGCGTCCACGGTGGTCGCCGTGAAGCCCAGCTCGAAGACCAGGTCGTGCGCGGCCCCGAGGATCTTCTCGCGCGCTGAGGGTGTGGCCATGGGTTGCATCGTACCGGTTGACAAACCGACTAGTTGGTCTACCATACAAACCAACTAGTCGGTCTGTAAGGAGTACCGCCATGACCATCACCACCCCCCTCGGCAGCACCACCGCCATCGCCACCGCCACCGCCACCGCCACCGGGCCCTCCACCACGGCCGAGGTCGCCGGCTTGCGCGACCACCCCGGCCTCGACGTCTTCGAGCCGGGTGACGCGGGCTACGACACCTGGCGCGCCGCGTGGAACACCGCCTTCGAGCACCTCCCGTCCGCGGTGGTGGTGCCCACGTCGACGAGCGGCGTGCTCGCCGTCGTCGGCTTCGCGCACCGACACCGGCTCCCGCTGGCGATCCAGTCGAGCGGGCACGGGCCGGCTCGGGCGGTGCGCGAGGCGATCCTGGTCAACCTGGCCCGGCTCGACGACGTCCAGGTCGACCCGCAGCGGCGTACGGCGCGGATCGCCGGAGGTGCGAAGTGGCAGGCCGTGCTCGACGTCGTCACGCCCCACGGGCTGGCACCACTGCTGGGCTCCACGCCGGACGTCTCCGCGGTCGGCTACACGCTCGGCGGCGGGCTCGGCTGGCTGGCGCGCAAGTACGGCACCTCGGCGGACAGCGTGCTGGCCTTCGAGCTGGTCACGGCGCGCGGCGAGCTCCTGCGCGTCACCGCCGACGAGCACCCCGAGCTGTTCTGGGCCCTGCGCGGAGCGGGGGCCGGGCACCTCGGCGTGGTCACGGCGATGGAGATCCGGCTCTACCCGGTCGCGGAGGTCTACGGCGGCACCCTGTACTACCCGGCCTCGATGGCTGCGGAGGTCATGCGGCGCTGGCGCGACTGGCTGCCGACCGTGCCGGAGGACCTCACCTCGGCCGTCACGCTCGCGAACTTCCCGGACCTGGAGGACGTGCCGGAGGACCTGCGCGGCCAGTCCTTCGTGCTCGTCCGCGGCGCCTTCGACGGGTCGGCGGAGCAGGGCGAGCGCCTGCTCTCGTACTGGCGGGACTGGCGTGAGCCCGTCCTCGACGAGTTCGGGGCGCTGCCGTTCGCCCGCATCGCCGAGGTCAGCCAGGACCCGCTCGAGCCGGTCCCCTACGAGGGCACCGGTCTGTGGCTGGGCTCGCTCGGCGACGACACGATCAGCGAGCTCGTGCGGGTGACCTTCCCCGAGGACGCTCCCCCGCTCATCGTGCAGACCGAGCTGCGTCAGGCCGGCGGCGCCATCTCCCGCGGCACGGCGTACCCCGCTGCCTACGGCAACCGCGACGCCGCGATGCTGCTCGAGCTGGTCGGTGTGACGGAGACCGCCGCCGAGGTCGCCGCCGTACGCGCCGCGATCAAGGACGTCGAGCGCCGGATCGCGACCGACCTGACCGGTGGGCACTACCTGAACTACGTCGAGGGCGAGGACCGCCGCCACGGCGTCGTCCGGGGCACCACGCCCGGTTCGTACGAACGACTGGCCGCCCTGAAGGCGCAGATCGACCCCGACAACCTGTTCGACCACGGCCTGGACGTCACCGGCCATGAACACGAGAGGAACACGACGATGCAACGCACCACCATCAACCCCTGGACCTGGCAGGACGAGCTGGGTTACGCCCAGGCGATCGAGGTCGCCGGAGGCGAGCGCGTCCTGCACGTCTCGGGCATCGCCTCGATGGACGCCGACGGCAACCCGGTGCACGCCGGTGACATGAAGGCGCAGATCACCCAGACCCTGGACAACCTCGAGACCGTGCTGCACGCCGCCGGCTACGAGCTGTCCGACGTCGTGCGTCTGAACTACTACACGACCGACATCGAGGCCTACTGGGAGGCCGACGAGGCCGTCGACGTGGTCGGCCGCTTCGCGCGGGCCGGTTGCCGACCGGCCAGCACGCTGCTCGGCGTGGCCACCCTGGCCTGGCCCGAGCTGATGGTCGAGATGGACGCCACGGCGGTCAAGTAACGAGCACGCGCCGTACCCCAGCGGTGGAGCCGCCGGCGAACGTCTCCGGGATCCGGCGAGGTGGGTCGTCGTCCTCACCTCGCCGGTCCGCCGCCCCCGCCCACGACGTACGTTGTCGCTGCTTTGTCAGCCCTTGAAGATGCAGGTCGGGTCGTCGTCGTACTCGGCCAGCAGCCGCTCGATCGACTGACCCGGCTCGAGCAGGTCGTAGACATGGGCTCGGGAGTTCCGGTCGAACCAGTACAAGGTCCAGCCCCGGGTGTGCTCGTCGTACTTCATCCGGGCCTGGGGGGTGTCAGTCCACTCCGGACCCAGCGCCGGGTTCCACGGCGGGCGATGCTCGACGATCGTCACGGTACGACCCCGCGCACGCGATGCTCCACGCGCACCTGGTCCCGCATCTCGGGCGGCACCTGCTGGTCGCAGAACCGTCGAATGCGCGCAAGATCGGTCTCCGGGATGGTCATCGGCTCAGTATCTGCCGGGTACCAGCGCGTCCGACACCTGCCCGCCCATCCCTCGACCTGTGAGTGCGCATCGTCGCCAGCCGCGGCGCGGATCACGGCCTACTCGCGGCGGTGGAAGGTGATGGTGCCGTCGGGGTGGTGGCGGGTGTCGTGGGTGGGGTCGTGGACGCGCCGATGGTGGTTTCGACAAGCTCAACCCAAGGGTGGGGGCACAGCAGCCGGCCGGTGGTGACGTTGGTCGTGCCGTCCTTGCCCCACGGGTGGTCGTGGTGGGCGTGGCACATCCCCGGCGCGGTCTGGCAACCGCGCGTGGTGCAGCCACCGTCACGGACGGTCATGGCCAGGCGCATGGCTTCGGTGTGCAGTCGTCGTCGGCGCCCGACGTCGAGAGGCTGGCTGCGCCCGCCGAGCACCATCGGGATACGGCCCCGCACGCGAACCGGCGGGCTTCGGCAGGTCGTCGGTGGTGATCGCTTCGGGGAGCTGGGTGAGGGCGCTGTCGTGGCGGACCGGGGTGGGCAGGTCGGTGTCGATCCCGGAGTCCCGGTCCATCGCGACCGACTCTTCGGTGGTGCCGTTGGGGGGTTTCGACGGGCTCAACCAGCGTGGGTTGCAGTCGCTGCTCGTCGTATCGGTCTCGACGGAGCTCGACCGGCAGCGTGATGTTCCTTTTTCGGGCGTGCACGCGGGGTCTGACTGGGCCCGAACATCGTCGTTCGGCGGGCGGTCGACAGGCTCGGCCCTCCTGCGGTCTGCGCTCGGCGTGCGGGGAGAAGCACTTCCCCTGTGACCTGCCTCGAACTGAGGACACACGCCACGTCGGCAATCCGCGCCGACTCGCATGTTGGGAAAGAGGATCGAGCAGCACGGGTCGAGGTCGTCCGACGCCACCGCGCGACCCGGACGAACGCAGTTTGACCTGCGGAAACATACCCGTGCGCCCACGGCGTCGTCGGGTGCACGGACTGGTCGCGGACCGGACCGAGGATTGAGCGGCGACGGGGCTGGGAATGAAATGTACGGACAGATTCGCTACAGTGGCCCCTTGAACCGGATACCCGGGGGGGTATCCCGACTAGGAGGAACCCATGGCCGACGTCGTACCGATCGAGACCTCCGGGCTCGGCGACCGCACCTACCTGGCCCACGACGGCCAGGTGGCTCTGGTGGTCGACCCCCAACGTGACTACGACCGCGTTCTCGAGGCCGCCCGCACGGCCGGGGTCACCATCACCCACGTCTTCGAGACCCACATTCACAACGACTACGTCACCGGTGGGCTCGCCCTCGCTCGCGAGGTCGGCGCCGAGTACCTGGTCAGCGCCGAGGACGACGTCGACTTCGACCGCACCTCGGTCCGCGACGGCGACGTGATCAATGTCGGCGAGATGTCGGTGAGTGCGCTGCACACCCCGGGACACACCCACACCCACCTGTCCTTCGCCTTGGACAGCAACGGGGAGACGGTCGGCGTCTTCACCGGAGGCTCGCTGCTGTTCGGCTCGACCGGACGGCCCGACCTGCTGGGTCCCGACCACACCGACGACCTGGTCCACGCCCAGTGGCGCTCCGCCCAGCGCCTGGCCCGGGAGCTCCCAGAGGAGACCGCCGTCTACCCGACCCACGGGTTCGGCAGCTTCTGCTCGGCCACCCAGGCGGACTCCACGGAGAGCACCATCGGCCAGGAGAAGCGTTCGAACCCGGCTCTGACCCAGGACGAGCAGGCCTACGTCGACGAGCTGCTCGCCGGGCTCGAGGAGTACCCCGCCTATTACGCCCAGATGTCGACCGTGAACGCGGCGGGTCCCGAGGCACCGGACCTTTCGGCTCCCGAGCAGGTCGACGCGGCGGAGCTGCGCCGGCGACTCGAAGCCGGCGAGTGGATCGTCGACCTCAGGGACCGTTCAGCGTTCGCCGCCGGGCACTTGCAGGGCAGTGTGAACTTCGGCATCGACGGCCAGTTCGTCACCTACCTCGGCTGGATCCTGCCCTACGACGCCACCATCACCCTGCTCGGTGAGTCCCCCGAGCAGGTCGCCGAGGCCCAGCGCGAGATGGTCCGCATCGGTATGGACCCCGCCGCGATGGCCACCGGCAAGCCCGAGGACTGGGCCGCCGGCACCGACCTCGGCTCGTTCCCGACGACGGACTTCGCCGGCCTCGCCGAGGAGCTCCGGAACGCCCCGGACGCCGACCACGTCGTGCTCGACGTACGCCGCGCCTCGGAGTACGACGGGAGTCACATCGACGGCGCTGTCAACGTGCCGATCCACACGGTCCTCTCCCACCTCGAGTCCATCCCCCACAAGAAGTTGTGGGTGCACTGCGCCGGTGGGTACCGCGCCAGTGTGGTGGCGTCGATCCTGGCCGCCCGCGGTCACGATGTGGTGGCCGTCGACGACTCCTACGACGAGAGCGCCGCCGAGGCCGGTCTGACCCTCGTCTAAACCACGACCACCGTTCCCGACACACGCATCCAAGGAGGAGCACCACTCATGACCACGACCACGACGACGCCCCGACGACTCGACGCCCACACCCTCTCCGAGCGCTTGTCCTCCTCGAGCCCGCCTCGCGTGCTCGACGTCCGCACCCCTGCCGAGTTCGAGACCACACACATCCCCGGGTCGTACAACGTCCCGCTCGACACGCTGAGAGAGCACAAGGACGAGCTGAGCCAGCACCTCGACGGTGACGTGGTGCTGGTGTGCAAGTCCGGTAGCCGCGCCACCCAGGCCGAGGAGGCCCTCGCCGGCGTCGGGCTGCCGAGACTGCACGTCCTCGAGGGCGGTATGGACGCCTGGGTGTCCATCGAGGCTCCGCTCAAGCACGGTCGGCAGACCTGGGATCTCGAGCGCCAGGTGCGATTCGTCGCCGGTGGCATCGTGCTGGCCTCGGTGGTTTCCAGTGTGAAGCTGCCGGCCCTGAAGTGGGTGGCCGGCGCGATAGGCGCGGGGCTGACCGGGGCCGCACTGACCAACACCTGCGCCATGGGCATGGCTCTGTCGAAGATGCCGTGGAACCAGACCGGTGCCTCGTGCGACCTCGACGAGGTTTTCGCGGCGCTCGCCGACGGTTCTCACCGGTGACCCCCACGCTGGTCCTGGTCATGGCCCTGGCGGTCGTGATCGGCGTCTCGCTGGGGATGCTCGGCGGTGGCGGATCGATCCTGACCGTCCCGATCCTCGTCTATGTCGCTGGGCTGCCCGCGAAGGAGGCCATCGCCGCCTCGCTCTTCGTCGTCGGGGTCACCTCGCTCGCCGGGATGGTCGCCCACGCACGCAGCGGGAGGGTGAAGTGGCGGACAGGCCTGATCTTCGGGCTTGCCGGGATGGTGGGCGCGTTCCTCGGGGGCTGGGCAGGTGGCCACCTGCCCGGCGACTGGCTGCTGATCGCCTTCGCGCTGATGATGGTCGCCACCTCGCTGGCGATGCTGCGCGGCCGGAAGACCGACTCGGGGTCTGCGCACGGGCGCGCCGACGGCGAGCTGCCCCTGGTCCGGCTCCTCGTCGACGGCTCCGTCGTCGGGCTGGTCACTGGGCTGGTGGGTGCCGGCGGCGGGTTCCTCGTCGTGCCGGCACTGGTCCTGCTCGGGGGCCTGCCGATGTCGGTGGCGGTCGGCACCTCGCTGCTGGTCATCGCGATGAAGTCGTTCGCGGGCTTGGCCGGCTACCTCACCTCGGTCCAGCTCGACTGGCCGCTGATCCTGGGCGTCACCGCGGCTGCGATCGCCGGGAGCCTCCTCGGTGGACGGCTGGCCGGCAAGGTCCCCGAGGTCGCGCTCCGCAAGGCCTTCGGCTGGTTCGTCCTGGTCATGGGTGGCTTCGTGCTGGTGCAGCAGGGGCCGTCATGGTCGCTGCCGGTGGTGGCCGCCGGTGTAGCCGTGCTCGGACTCGCTGCGGGTGTCTGCCTGTCGTTCGTCAGGTCGTGTCCCCTGCGCCGGGTCATCTCGGCTTGACCGGCTCGCGCACCTGAACCCGCGTCTCGGGCGGGACCTGCTGGTCGCAGACCCCTGATTCCGTGCAAGCTCGGTCTCCGGGATGGTCATCGGCTCAGTATCTGCCGGGTACCACCGCGTCCGACACCTGCCCGCCCATCCCTCGACCTGTGACTGCGCATCGTCGCCAGCCGCGGCGCGGATCACGGCCTACTCGCGGCGGTGGAAGGTGATGGTGCCGTCGGGGTGGTGTCGGGTGTCGTACGTCGGGTCGTGGACCCGTCGATGATGATGCGGACACAACAACCGGCCGGTGGCGACGTTGGTCTTGCCGTCCTTGCCCCACGGATGGTCGTGGTGGGCGTGGCACATGCCCGGCGCGGTCTGGCAGCCTCTGGTGGTGCAGCCGCCGTCGCGCACGGTCATCGCCAGTCGCATGGCTTCGGTGTGGAGTCGGCGTCGGCGGCCGACGTCGAGGGGTTGGCTGCGCCCGCCGAGGACCATGGGGATGATCCCGGCCCGGCACGCGAGCCGTCGGGCCTCGCCGGCGGAGATGCGGGCGCCGGTGTCCAGGGTGCACACTCCCGCGGACTCGAGGTCGGCCAGCAGCTGGTCGAGCCTCATGGTGACCACGACGGTGGCGCCGCAGCCGCCGGCCCTCGGCAGGTCATCAGCGGAGATGGACTCCAGCAGCTGGGTCAGCGCGATGCCGTGGCGCACCGGGGTGGGCAGGTCGGGGTCGATCCCGGAGTCGCGATCCATCACCACGGTGCCTTCGGTGGTGCCGTCGGGGGGTTTCGACGGGCTCAACCAGCGCGGGCGGCTCGGTGAGGCCAGGGCGAGGATCATCTTGGTCAGCATCTGCCCGTGCAGCGCCGGGATGCGGAACCGGCCGTGGCAGGTGCCCTCGTCGTCCTCCCACAGCGACAAGGTGGTCCGCCGCAGGGCTTGGGCTTCTTCGCGTTCGAGGGCGCGGCCTTCGAACTGCTCGGCCACCTCGGGGGCGATGACCTCGAAGACGCGCCTGCCGAGGATGCGCAGCTCCTTGGCGTCGTGGTGCGCGGCGAGGTCGACCAGGTGCTTCTCCGCGGCCACGCGCTGTTCGGCGGTGACGGCGTAGGTGCCGGTGCGGGGCAGCCGGTCCAGGGCCGCGACGATCGCGCGGGACTGGGCGACGTTCACCCCACCACAGGCCATGGCGGTGGACAGGAGGTCGTGGTGCTCGAGGCGCTGGGCGTGGCGCAGGTCCGAGCGGGCGTCGCGGCGCACCTGCCGGGTCTCGACCGCCACCCAGTCAGCAGCGGTCGGGGCGCCGGTGTGCACGGTGGCCTCGCTCTGCTCGGCGTCGGCCAGCAGCCGCAACCGCATCGACTGCAGCTGGGCGTCAGCGCGGGCGAGCTCGACCAGCGCGGCGCGCTTCTCCTCCGGGCTCATCGAGAGCAGCGGCACTCCCGCGAGACCGTCGAGACGACCGGTCAGCCGGCGCGCGAACTCGGCCACCGGGTGCTGCTGGTGGTCGTCGTTCCGGCTGCTGCTCATGGGTGAATTCAAGCACCGACCACTGACAGGCAACCGGCTCTGACCTGCGGTTTTGCTCAGGATGCGAGATCTGGGAAAAGAAATTTCGGCACGATTTCCAGCGAGCGTGGTGAGCGTCTTCGGACCCGGCGGGGAGGTCGTGATCGCGGTCCCTGGCGAGTGGTTTCGACAGGCTCAACCAGCGTGGGGTTGCGGCTGCTTTTCGGGGTGCGGGGTCTCGACTGGGCTCGACCGGCGACCCGGGTGGTTTCGACAGGCTCAACCAGCGTTGGGTTGCGGCTGCTGTTCGGCGTACGGGGTCTCGACTGGGCTCGACCGGCGACCCGGGTGGTTTCGACAGGCTCAGCCAGCGTTGGGTTGCGGCTGCTGTTCGGGGTGCGGGGTCTCGACTGGGCTCGACCAACGACCCGGGTGGTTTCGACAAGCTCAACCAGCGTTGGGTTGCGGTCGCTTCTCGGCGTACAGGGCCTCGACTGCGCTCGACCAACATCCGGGTGGTTTCGACAGGCTCAACCAGCGTGGGGTGCGGTCGCTTCTCGGCGTACAGGGTCTCGACTGAGCTCGACCAACATCCGGCGGTGGTTTCGACAAGCTCAACCAGCGTGGGGTGCGGCCGCTTCTCGGCGTACAGGGCCTCGACTGGGCTCGACCAGCATCCGCGGTCGTTTCGACAGGCTCAACCAGCGTGGGGTGCGGTCGCTTCTCGGCGAACGGGGTCTTGACTGATCGCTCGACCGGCGACCCGGGTGGTTTCGACAAGCTCAACCAGCGTGGGGTGCGGCTGCTTCTCCGCGTACGGGGTCTCGACTGAGCTCGACCAGCGACTGCGTGGTTTCGACAGGCTCGACCAGCGTGGGGTGCGGCTCGCTTCTCGGCGTACGGGGTCGCGACGGATCGCTCCCTTCGACAGGCTCAGGGCAAGCGCCGCGCGTCCAGCTCAGGGCACGTGCTGCTCACCCGGGGTCAGCTCGCCGACCCGCGCGAGCCACGGCGTGCTCGGCTACTGCAGGTTGGCGTGCCGGCGGTGCATGGCGTCGCGGGTGTGCGGATCTCCGGCGTGCAGCGCCAGGTTCGCGGCATCGAGGACGAGCAGGGCGGTCTGCTCGAACAGGCTGCCGCCGAACTGGGTCGAGCCATCCGCCGGGATGTGGAGCGTTGTTTGCGCCAGGTCACGCAGGGGGCCCTGCGGACCGGCCGTCACGAGCACGACGGCAGCGCCGACCTCGCGGGCGGTCGTGGCGAAGTGGAGGCTGAGCGGGGTCGTCCCGGACGCCGACAGGACCAGGAGTGCGTCCGGGCCGGTGATGGCTGGGGCGGTGGCCTCGCCGACGACGTGGGCCCGGTGCCCGAGGTGCATCAGCCGCATCGCCGCCATCCGGGCCACGAGCCCGGAACGGCCCTGACCGGTGCAGAACCACGTGCGGTCCGGGACTGCCAGCTCGTCCACGAAGTGCTCGAAGGCGGCCCGGTCGACACCGGCGAGGGTCCGGCTGACCTCGTCGGACACGACGTCGAGGGTGGTGGGCGGCCTGGTCGTGCTCATGGGGTCACGCCCGTCCGGGTGAGGGCGCGGCCGACGACGGCGTACCGGGCACCGGACTCGGAGACGTCCGCGAGGTTGTCCTCGCTCACTCCGCCGTCGACGCCGGCCGGCCACCCGTGCTCGCACGTGGCCCGCACGAGAGGGAGCCGGTCGAGATCGGCTCGGTGGCCCGGTTGCCCGGGTGGGGTCAGCATCACCAGCACACCGTCGGCACCGGACTGCTGCAGGTCCCTGACCCCCGGGGCCTCGTGGTGGACTGCCAGCCAGACCTCGGGCGCGTGGCTCCTGCCGCGACGCACCAGGTCGGCGAGGTCATCACGACCGTCGCTCTGCAACGTGACCCGGGCAATGCCGTGGCCGGGGAGGGCGGACAGCTCGGCCAGGAGGTCGTCGGCCATCAGGTGCACATCGAGCCGGATGTCGGGAAGGTGCGCGAGCTCATGCACCTCCTCCAGGCTCACCCCGGCCTGACCGCGGAAGGAACCCTCGATGCGGTCGGCGTGCACCCAGTGGCCACTGGCAGTCAGCGACCGAGCGTGGTCGATGCGACGCTCGGGCGGGAGCGCGATGACGCTGCCGGACAGGGTGAGGTCGAGGTCCGCGGCGTGTGCGGAGAGTGGGTGCGTCATGCCCGGTCACCTCCCCGCCAGGCGGCGGTGGCGAGGTAGCGCGGGAACGCCTCGGTCGCCGTACCTCCGGCTCGTGGGTCGGTGTCGTGCACCAGGGCCGCGGCTCTGGAGTCGCGGACGGCGCGGACGTCCTCACCGCTGAGACAGGCGGCCGCCTGCAGCGCGGCACCGTCGGCCACTGCCTCCACGGAGGTGGACACGTGGACCGCGGATCCGGTGGCGTCGGCCAGCAGCTGCCGGTACGCCGGGGACCGGGAGGCGCCACCGCTCACGATCACCCGACCCGTGGTGTCCGCGCCGACCGCCGCGAGCGAGGTCACGCCACGGAGCAGGCCGAACAGGACACCGTCGACCGCGGCACGCGCGACCTGCTCGCGGGTGGTGGCGGTGGTGAGACCGGCCAGGGTGCCGGTGGCGGCCGGGAGGTCCGGGGTGCGCTCCCCGTCGAGGAAGGCGGCCAGCACCGGGGCGTTGACGGGATCCGCTGCGAGGGCGAGCCGGGCGAGCTCGTCGTGGTCCACCCCGAGCAGGCGGGCGAACGTGTCGGTGACCTTCGCCGCGTTCAGGGTGGACACCAGCGGCAGGTAGCCGCCGGTCGCGTCGGCGACCCCGTCCACGGTGCCGGTCGCGTCGTGGGTGGAGGTGGCGCTGGTCGTGAAGACGACCCCGGAGGTGCCCAGGACGTAGACCACGTCTGCGGGTCGGGCCCCCAGACCCAGGGCGCTGGCGTGCTGGTCACCGGCGCCCGGCCCGACGACGGTGTCGCCGCGCAGCCCCAGGGCCTCGGCGGCAGCACCCGAGACGACGCCGGCCGCCGTGGACGGACCCAGGACCGTCGGCAGCATGGGCGCCCAGTCCACGTCTGGGTCCACCAGGGCCAGGAGCTCGTGGTCGTAGCAGTTCCGGGTGGCGTCGAAGTAGCCGGTGCCGCTCGCCTCGGACCGGTCGGTCACGGTCTCACCGGTCAACCGGAAGGTCAGCCAGTCGTGAGGAAGGAGCACCGTGGCGGTCCGGGCGAAGTTCTCCGGCTCGTGGTCACGCAGCCAGAGCAGCTTGGAGATCGTGAACGCCGCCGTCGGCACCGAGCCCGTGCGTCGCGCCCACTCCTCGGCCGGCATCTCCTCGAGGAGGCGCCCCATCTGGGGGGAGGAGGTCGTGTCGTTCCACAGCTTGGCGGGTCGTACGACCCTGCCGTCGCGGTCGAGGGCCACCAGACCGTGACACTGGGCGGCGACGCTGATCGCACGCACATCGGTGGGCGCTGCCCCCGCAGCGGCGAGCGCGTCGGACAGTGCCTGGGCGAAGGCGGTCCACCATCCTTCAGGGTCCTGTTCGCTGACCGGAGGGAACGTGGGTGGGTGTGCTCCGGAGCCACGCCCGACGACCGCGAAGTCGTCCTCGTCGTGGAGCACGACCTTCGTCGACTGCGTGGAGGAGTCCACGCCCGCGATGAGTCCCATCACTGCGCTCCGTCGCGGAAGGTCGCCGCGGTCGCGAGCGCCCCGGCGTCGACCAACGACTCCCGGGCCTCGAGGAAGGCCGAGCGGAAACGTGGCTCGTCGACGAGGTCGCCGAAGAGGTCACGGTTCGCCAGGAAGGCCGTCGGGTCGCTCTCCTGTTCCGCCGCCGAGCCGGACAGCTCGGCCGCCGCCCGGTCCAGCACCGCCAGGGGCCGCCCCTCGTCGTCGCTTCCCTCGCAGGCACGGGCCCAGGCCGCGCAGGCCACCGCCGAGGCGCGCACCGGTCCGCCCGTGGCCAGGTTGTCGACCACGACGGGCAGCAACCACGCCGGCAGCCGGTCGCTGGAGTCGGTGCGGATCCGGTCCAGGGTGTCGGCGATGGCGGGGTTGCGCCAGCGGTCGAGCAGCGATCCCTTGAACGCGTCCAGGCCCGGAAGGGCCTCCAACGTGGGCGCCGCCTCGTCGTCGAGGTACGCCGTCAGGTACGCCGCGATGCCCGGATCGGCGGCGGCCTCGTGTGCGTACTGGAACCCGGCCAGGACACCCATGTGGCACAGCGCCTGGTGTCCCCCGTTGGCCAGCCTCAGCTTCATCCGCTCCCACGGCTCGACGTCGGCGACCACCTCCACACCGGCGTCCTCGAACGGAGGACGCCCGGTGGCGAAGTCGTCCTCCAACGCCCACGCGAAGTACGGTTCGGCGACCACGGGCCAGCCGTCCTCGACGCCCAGGGTCTCCGTGGTGGTGGTGCGGTCGTTCTCACCGGTGACCGGGGTGATGCGGTCCACCATCGAGCTGGGGAACCGGACGTGCTCGGCCACCCAGTCGCCCAGCTCGGGGTCGAGCAGGCGGGCGAAGGAGCTGAAGCTGTCGCGAGCGATCGGGCCGTTGTGGGCGAGGTTGTCGCACGACATCACCGTGAACGGCCCCAGCCCGCGGTCCCGGCGACGCCGTAGACCAGCCACGACCAGCCCGAACGCCGTCCGCGGTGAGTCGGGATGCGCCAGGTCGTACTGCACCGCGGGGTCCGAGGCCACGAACTGCTTCGTGGCGGGGTCGCGGTTGTAGCCACCCTCGGAGATCGTCAGCGAGACGATCCTGGTGTCCGGGGACGCGAGGCGTTCCACCACCGCGTCGGGGTCGTCGGGCGCGAACAGGTAGTCGACGATGCTGCCGATCACCCGGGCCTCACGTGACCCGTCGGCGTGCTTGGCGACGAGGGTGTAGAGGCAGTCCTGCTCGGCCATCACCTCCGCCATGCGGCGATCCTGCTCGAGCACCCCGACCCCGCAGATCGCGAAGTCACGAGCCTGCCCCGCACTGAGCAGCCGGTCCACGGCCATCGCCTGGTGCGAGCGGTGGAAGCCGCCGACACCGAGATGCACGATCCCGGTGACGAGTCCCGCCCGGTCGTACTCGGGGACGGGAACCCCACGACCCTTCACCTCGTCCAGCGTGGCCGTGCTCAACGTTGCTGTCATGACGCCTCCTCGGCAGGACTACCGAGATCGGTCTCGGTCGGCGGTTGTTCCACCATTCCAGCCTCGTCGGGAGCCTAGGATCATCTGCACACCTGACCAAGCGTGCTCATCTGAGCATCGCCGTCGCTCGGGTGGATACTTGTGCTCAGGTGAGCGAAGGGGGTATGTGTGCCCGACGACGAGGTTCTCGCGGACGACGACCTGCATCGCCGCGCTCTGCTCGCGGACCTGGCGAAGGCGTACTACCTCGACAACGTCTCGAAGGTGGACCTGGCGAAGGCGTTCGGCATCAGCCGGTTCCAGGTGGCCCGGCTGCTCGACCAGGCGCGTGCCAGCGGCGTGGTCACCATCGAGGTGCACGACCCGCGCCTGCCTCGATCGACCGGTGAACAGGACCTGGCGGAGGCGCTCGGCATCGACGCCGCTCGCATCGTCGTGCTCGACGAGGCCGATGACGTCTCCCGCGCCGAGCAGTTCGGCGCCGTGGTCCTGACCGCGATGCGGGACCTGATCCGACCGGGCATGACGGTCGGGATCTCGTGGTCGCGCACCCTGGACCGGGCAGCCCGCTTCCTCCCAGCCCTGCCACCCTGCTCACTCGTGCAGCTCACCGGCGCGTTCGAGGTCGCCGGCAGCGGCACCCTCAGCCGGATGCTGATGCAGCTCGACCGCCGCGCCGGAGTCCAGACCTACCCGCTCTACGCTCCCCTCGTCGTCGACGAGGAGTCCACCGCCAGGGACGTACGGCGACAACCCGTCGTCGCCGATGCCCTCGCGCACGCCGAGGCGCTGGACCTCGCCGTGGTCGCGATCGGGGCCTGGCTGCCCGGAGAGTCGGCGGTCTGGGAGAAGGTCCCCTCCGACATCCGGCGCGCGTGCACCCAGGCCGGGGCAGTGGCCGAGTTCTCCGGCAACTTCCTCAACGCTCAGGGCGCCGTGGTCTCGACGCCGCTCGACGGGCGGGTCATCGCCGTCGGCCTCCCCCAGCTCCACGCCGCCCACCGCGTGATCGGGTTCGCCCACGGACCGCGGCGGGCAGCCGCCGTACGAGCCGCCGCCGCCAGCGGTGCCTTCACCTCGATGATCGTCGACTCGACGCTCGCCGCGACGGTGCTCGGCGCTCGACCGCGGCGCGCAAGGCAGCGATGACCACGCGTCCGGCCCGGAAGCGCTCCGTCACGAGGCTGTTCAGCCGACGCTGACTTCTTCCAGCTGGCGAGCGCGGCGGGTGCGCACGGCGTGGCCGGCAGTGACCAGCGCCAGACCCACGGCGTAGATCGCGGTCGTGAAGACGAAGTAGCCGACGGTGTCACCGAACCAGTGCCAACCAGGATCGGAGAGGTCGCCGAAGGCCTCGTCGGCGCCACGGGTCGCCTCCAGGACGAGCTGGGCGGTCTGGAAGGTGAACACGTGGGCGAACGCGAGCCCGAAGGCGAGGAACGCGGCCAGTCGATCCCGCAGGAGGAATCCGAGCGGGAACGCGGCAAGCGCAGCGATGACGACCATGGTGGTTTCGCCTTCTTCAGGAGTCGGAGGGTCGGACACGTGGAAGTCTGCTCGGGCGGAGACGCAGCGGCATCCGGGTGATCCCTGGTCGCGCGGCCGGATCATCCGTACGGGCCAACACGTAGGCGCGCGGGTCACTGAACGGTCAGACTGTGGCTCGTGCACCTGCGGCCGACCAACCCGGCTCTCGCGGCGTTGACGGCTCTCTACGTCACCGCCGGCGGGGTCCTCGTCGCCGCCGCACTGCCGGAAGCCGCCGAGGTGGCCCGGGTGGGGGCTGAGGTCGCCGTGGCCGGAGCGGGTCTGGTGCTTGCCTGGCTGATCGCACGACGGGTCCGCACGAGCCCGGTACCGCCGGCTCTGGCGACGATCTCGGCATTCGCCGTCGCGGTGCCAGCCGTTGAGGACTGGGGTGCCTCGAGCACCTCGTCGGACCCCTGGCCCGGCGCCGAGCTCGCCGGCCCCTTGGTACAGGCGATCTGGCCGTTGCAGCTCGTCGGGTTCCTGCTGCTGCTGCTGAGCTTCCCGGCGGAGTCGCTGCGTCGTCGTACGGCGGTTCGAGCGCTGGGCGCCGGCGCCGTCGCGACGCTGCTGATCCTCATCGGCAACTGGGGCACCCGCACCGACGGCGACTTCGTGGGCTGGCGGGTCCCGGTGGTCGTCATGGGCCTGACGGCCTTGGTCGGAGCGTTGGCGCTGGCGACGGCCGATCTCGTACGCCGGGTCAGGCGAGGCGGCGCCGACGAGACCCGACAGGCGAGGTGGCTGCTGCTGGCCACCGGTTGTGTCCTCGTGCTGATGGCGGCCAGCTGGTTGGCCGTCCCGGACCTGGTTCCGGCCGAGGTCGGCTACGCCGCGTTCCTGGTGGCTGTGCACGTCCTGGTGCCTGCGGCGGTGGCGATCGCGGTGGTCCGCCACGACCTGTTGGACATCGACCGGTTGCTCGGCGACACCGTGGCGGTGGTCGTCACCCTCGCCGTCGCCGCACTGATGTGGGCGGCGACCGTGGTGCTCGTCCAAGGTGTGGTCCGAGACGCCACCGGCCTCGAGACCGGCGTCGCCGCCTTCGCGACCGCGTTGGTCCTGATGCCGGCGTATCGCTGGTCCCACCGCTGGAGCGCAGCCGTGTTCGACCGTGAGCGCACGGTGCTTCTCGGCGCCGTTCGCGACTTCGCCGCCGATGTGCACCGAGGAGCCCGAGAGCCCGAGGAGGTTCAGGACGTACTTCGCCGCCTTCTTCGCGATCCCGGCCTGCGCGTGGGCCTCGCGATGCCGGGGAGCGGACGTCTGGTCGACCCCTCGGGCACGCCGATCGAGCTGCGCGTCGACGTGGCGCTGCGCGCGGGAGAGGCCGAGATCGGGGTGGTGGAGCTGACGCGGCCCAGTGCCCGCCAGCGACGGCTGGCACAGGAGGCGGCCCACACGTGCTGGACCGCGTTCGAGAGCGCACGTCTGCGAGCCGGCCTCCGCTCGGCCCTGGCAGAGGTGGAAGCCAGCCGAGGACGCCTGGAGATTGCCGCCTCGACCGAGAGACGGCGGCTCGAGCGTGACCTGCACGACGGCGCGCAGCAAGCACTGCTCGCGATCGGCATCCGACTGCGCTCCGCTCAGGCAGGCTTGCCCAGAGGGTCATCGGAGCACGCTGATGTCGAGGTAGCGATCAGTCAGCTCTCGGAGACGGTTTCTGAGCTGCGCCGTATTTCCCAGGGCATCCGGCCGGCCCGGCTCGACGACGGTCTCGGGCCGGCCTTGAACGCGCTGAGGGACTCGACACCGATACCGCTCACGCTCTGCGTCGACCCCACCTTCGACGGGGAGGTGTTCGACGAGACAGTCGCGCAGGCCGCGTACTTCGTCGCCGCCGAGGCCGTCGCGAACACCCTCAAACATGCCCATGCCACCGCGATCTCCGTCGAGATCGGACGGCGGGACGGGCGTGCGGTGGTCCGGGTCCAGGACGATGGCATCGGCGGCGTGGACCCGAGCACCGGGCTCACCGCACTCCGGGACAGGGTGGCCTCGCTCGGCGGGAGCCTGAGCCTGGTCAGCCCGCCCGGAGGCGGGACGCTCGTGGAGGCCCTGCTGTGAAGGATGTGCTGTGATGGATGTGCTGGTGGCCGAGGACGGCGTGCTCTTCCGGGAGGGCCTCGAGCGCATCCTGCGCGAGGCCGGGCACACCGTGCGCGCCGTGTCGAACATCGACGACCTCCTGGCCGAGGTCCGGCGCGCACGCCCTGATCTTCTCGTCGCCGACATCAGGATGCCCGCACGTGGAGGCGGAGACGGCGCCCAGGCGGCATCGGCGCTTCGCTCGGAGGACCCCGAGCTCCGGATCGTGCTGCTCTCCCAGCACGTCGAGCTCAGGCACTGCACGCACCTGCTGGGGCAACCGGGGTTCGGCTACCTCCTCAAGGACCGGGTGTTGGCGCTCGACGAGTTCCTGGCTGCTCTGGAGTCGGTCGCTGCCGGTGGCGCCGCGGTCGACCCGACCGTGGTGCGTGCTCTGGTCAACGACTCGGTCCGCGCCTCCCGGCTCGATGCGCTCAGTGCCCGCGAGCGCCAGGTCCTGGCGCTCGCGGCCCAGGGCTGGACCAACGCGCGGATCGCTGACGAGCTGGGCTGCGCGGAACGCACCGCGGAGAGCCACATGCGCGCGGTGTTCCAGAAGCTCGACCTGATGGACGACGGTCTGTCCCACCGCCGCGTGCTCGCCGTGCTGGCGTTTCTCACCGCACAAGAGCCTGCCTAGTGCAAGTGCAGGGATCTTGTGGAGCGGCGTCCAGGAGTGGCACCCCAATCCGTCCCGGTAGCCGATCCCGCACCGGCACGCTCCGCGAGCCCTTCCGCTAGTGGAGATGACCGAGGCCAGCCCAGGCGAGGCGCCGGACATGTCCTGACTCGCCGAGCGTCAGTGCACCCGCACCGCACGCCATGCGGCGAGGACCTCGGGGTCTCCGGTCGCGGTGGCGGTCGAGGGGCGGTTCCAGGCCCAGCGATAGAGCTCGTCACTGCTCCCACGGACGACCGCATCGGCTTCAGCCCCTGCGAGATCGCCGGATGCGACGAGGTTGCGATCGCCGCCGAAGGTGACCATCCACGCCGGTCCGTCGGAGGCCTCGAGCAGCAGCCGGCCCGCGCGGTTGGTGGCAAAGCCCGACTCGGTGGCGAAAGCGCCGACGATCTCGCCCAGACCGTCCTGCGCGAAGGACGCCTCAACGGGGGTCACGGATCCGCCGGCCGTTGCCTCCAGATCCGCGCGATGGATCGCCGTTTCGTGAGCCTGTCTGCGGACCCAGAACAACCGCGGTGGGACGCCTGGGATGAAGGTGAAGCACTCCAGGGTCTCGGGGGCTGAACGCAAGGTGGCGATGAGCAGAGCGGCCCCCTCATCCAACCATTCGGCCAGCCGGGCGTCGTTCGCACCGGTAGGCCAGAAGGCCGAAGCTCCGCCACGCTCGTTGGTCGCCAGGCGACGGGTGACGACGTCGGCCGTCCATCGATGCACCGCACCGGTATGCGCAGCCACGGTCCGCGCGTCCCACTCCAGGCCCGGTACCGGAGCCGCCGGTTCGCAGCGCCTGAAGGCATCTCCAAGAAGCCGGGCTTCGTCCACCAAGCGTTCCAGCAGCCAGTTCGCGAGCATGATCGTTGCCGCGCCTCCATCAGTGGGTCACGCCGCCACAGTAGCCACTGGGAGCCCCACTCGCCCCCCGCATGATGGTCACACGGAGCGTGCCGATGCGGGATCCCGTTGTGGCACGCTCCACGTGACGATCGCGTGCCGGGCAGGCGTATGCGCGACGCGCTGCGTCTCGGGACTGCCGATGCCGACGACGGCGTCGTACTCCAGGCGAACGGTGACGTCGTGGTGCTCCACGTCTGGGACGAGTCAGGACTGCCAGAGACGATCCAGTCACCTTCCAGGTGTCAGCCCTCGCCATCCTTCGGGAACTTCCACCCTGAGATGGGCGCGGCACCTGCTAGCGCGTCAAGCGCCCCAACCTGCGCGCTGACACGCAGGTAGGTCGGGACGACGGACTCGCCAGCTGTCTGCTCCTCCTCGTGTGGATCCCACCCGATCTTCCAGCCGAAGCCTCATGGACCCGGCGGTGCATGACGGTGGCCGAGCCCGCACCGATGCCGCCGTGCCCCGCAGACCGGTATCGAGGCGTCAACCAGGTCAACGTGTGGCTCACTGGCTGCACGCAACCCTGTGTCAACTATTGCCTGCTTGACCCGCAAACGATCGCTTGCGGGACGCCGAGTTCAGGTGCTCTGCGCACCGAGGCCGCGCGCGAAGAGGGTGCCCCGGCACCGGCTGCACTCGCTGCCGAGAGCGCAGCCACCGGATCACGGGGTGGCTCCTCCCTCCACCACGAACGTCACGTTCCCATTCCCGGTGTCGACATCGCCTTGCGAAGTGACCGCTCGAGTCGCTCAGCTGGCACCGGGATCGTTGCCAGGTTCGTCAAGACCGCGATCGTGACGCGCGTGCGTGGGTCATAGGTGGTGGTGGCCGACCACCCGTAGTACATGCCCTCATGTCCGAAGGTCGTGGTCGTGGCTCGCTGCTCGATGGCGACCCCGAGACCGTAGGATCGCTGCGCCGGCCCCAGGTAGATCGCCTGAAGCGCGCCCAGGATGCCGCCGACGGCAGAACCCCGAGAGGTGAAGCGGCGGGTCATGTCCTCCACAGTTTCCTTGCGCAACAGTCGGCCCTCGAACAGGGCCTCGGTCAGAGTCGCTAGGTCTTCCGCCGAGCACGCAAGGCCACCGTCTGTCCACACCTCCCCGATGGCGTGGCTGGGAAGTCGCTCGTCGGTGCGGGACAACAGATCGACCGCATGCGTGAGTCGACGCTCGTGTGGCGAGGCGAGTCGTCCGACGCCAGACTGGTCGCCGGCGAACGACAATGTCTTCAGGCCGAGGGGGCGGCTGACCCGCTCCTCCACCAGCTCTCCAACGGTCTGTCCCGAGCAGCGCTCCAGGATCTCCCCGATCGCTAGGTAGTTCGTGTTCCGGTACGCAAAGCCTTGGTCCGGCGCACTCTCGCTGCCGAGTCGGCCAACGACGTCCAGCAGCTCAGTTCTCCTGAGCCGGCAGGCGACCACGCCTGCCGGTGGTGCTGGGCCTGGCTGGGGCGCTGGCGTGGAGTTCTCGCTCGTGACGGTGTCGGTCGCGGCAACCCCCGGCACCGTGTCGTTCACCCCCGCACCTCGCGCCGACGATCGCCAGCACCGGCGACGGGCACGAGGCCGAGAACGGCTCGCTGCCGACCGAGTGAGCCAACGGGCGCTCGGCGGCGAGTACGTGAGAGCTCACAAGAGCCTCCCAAACTCCACACCGCAGATGCACAGCCGGGCACCGCACAGTCTGGGACATGAACTCCACAACCTGGCCGAAGAAGTCCCTCGTGGCGCTTTCCCTTGCCGCAGCGCTGATGCTCGGCGCCTGCAGCGCCGACACCTCCACGAACGCCTCCACGAACTCGGAGACTGCATCCGCCTCCGCCGAAGCCGGCGCAGACGCAGACGCAGAGAGCGTGCCGCCTGCCGGCGGCGATCAGGAAGGCGCCCCGCCTGCCGGATCCGAAGGATCCCCTCCTGAGGGTGCCGCTCCTGATCTGGCCGAGGCGGCGGAGACGCTCGGAGTCTCCGTTGCGGAGCTCGAGTCCGCGCTCGGCGGCCCGCCGCCCGACTTCGAGGTGGCTGCCGAGGCGCTGGACCTCTCCGTCGACGAGCTGATGGCTGCACTCCCGGAGGCCACCCCCCCGACGGGGTCATGACTCAGGTAGTGGCCCCTGTGAGGGCTGCGGAAGGGGCTCCTGGTCGCCCGACCCACCTCGCCTTCACCGAAAGTGCCATCCTCGACTACCTCGACGCACCCACCCGGGCTGCCCGAGCGCCACGGAGCGAAGAAGTCCAGGCGAGCAGCGGTTCAGCCTCCTCGTCCTCTGCCGCGAGTCACGTCGCCCATGGAGGCAGCGTGATGATGAAGTGGCTGCCCCGGCCCGGCTCGCTCGTGACGGTGATGGAGCCGCGGTGCGCCTCGACGAGGGTCTGGCAGATGGCGAGGCCGACGCCTGTTCCGCCGCTGGCGCTGGTGCGTGACGGGTCGGCCCGCCAGAACCGGTCGAAGACCCGCGCTTGGTCCTCGGCGCTGAGCCCGATCCCGGTGTCGGACACCTCGATCCTGGCGGCACCGTCGAGCGCAGAGGCTGCCACCTCCACAGTTCCGTCGGCCGGGGTGTGGGTCAGTGCGTTCTTGATCAGGTTACCGATCACTTGGCGGAGGCGGGTCGGGTCGACCGTAGCGGCGAGGGGACGCGACAGGGTGGTCGTCAGGGTGATCCCCTGCTGCTCGGCGAGATGCTCATAGGCGCGGACCGTGTCGGCGATGAGCTGCGCGAGATCGACGGCCTCGGGATCGATGCCGAGCTCTCCTGCATCGGCGAGCGCGAGCTGGCGGAGGTCGTCCATCAGGTCGGCCAGGTGGGCGGCTTCGTGGTGAAGCCTGTCGAGAAACTCCCCGTCGAGGGGGAGGACACGATCCTGGGCGGCTTCGATGTTCCCGATGATGGTGCCTATCGGGTTCCTCAGCTCATGGGCGACGTCGGCGATCATGGCCGTCCGGGCGGCTTCACTGTTCTGCAGGTTGGAGGCCATCTCGTTGAAGACGGCCCCCAGGTCGGCGATCTCCCCAGCTGCGCCGCCGTCGGCGAAGCGCTCGCCGAGGTCGCCGCGCCCGAGCTTCGTCACCGACGCTCGGAGCGCAGCGACTGGCCTGGTGACCCTGTTCGCGACGAACGCGGCCAGCAGCCCGGAGGCGAGCACGATCCCCACCACGGCAGCCGCCGTTCCGAGGGCGTCGAATCCTGAACCGGTCGCCCCGGACGCAACCTTGGCTTCAGGGTCGCGGTCGATCACGACCAGGTCGACCGGCGGCGACGAGACGTCGACATCATCGAAGCAGTCCTCGCCACAACCGAACGTGCCTTCGCCGCGGACGATCCCGCCCTCCGCGACGATGGCGACCATCGAGTACGCGGGATTGAGGATCGCGTCGGTGTCGGCTTTCGTGACCGACGTCCCCGTGGGGTCGGAGTCCGCCAGGACGGCACCGCCCGCCCGGTCGAGGACGACGACACGGGCACCCACCGCGGCCGCCGCGGCGTTGACCGCCTGACTGAGTCCGGTCCAGTCGGCCGAGGCGGACCCGACCGGAAGGAGATAGCGATAGGCGACCTGCTGAACAACGTGGTCCTCGGCGGCTCGTACCCGTTCGGCTGCCGATCGGGTGTTCGTGACGTAGGTCCACGTCAACACGGCCGAGGCGATGGCGGCGAAGGCCGCGACGACGAGCACTGCAGCGAGTACGCGGTGACGCAGCGACCGGATCATCGCTCGTCCAGCTTGTAGCCGCGGCCCTTGACCGTCAGCACGTAGCGGGGTGTGGACGGGTCCACCTCCAGCTTCTGGCGCAGGTTGTAGAGATGCATGTCGACGGTGCGTTCCAGTGCGTAGTGATCGAACCCGACGGCGAGGTCGAGGATCTCCCGCCGGGTGAACGCCCGCCCCGGGCTCGTGGCGAGAGCTGCGAGGATCCCGAACTCACGCGGGGTGAGGTCCAACGGGGTCCCGGCGAGAGTCGCCACGAACCGGACCGGGTCGATCTGCAGGTCACCCACCCGCACGATCCCGCGACCGAGCGTGACCTGGGCTCGGCGAAGGACGGTGCGGATCCGGGCGACGAGCTCCCTGGGGGAGTACGGCTTGGTGATGTAGTCGTCCGCGCCGACGTCGAGTCCGTGGAGGACGTCGTCCTCCCGGGACCGGGCGGTCACCATGATGACCGGCACGTGCGACTCGGACCTGACCAGCCGACAGAGATCGAGGCCGTCGAGGCGGGGCATCATCACGTCGAGGACGAGAAGATCGGGTGGCATCCGCCGGTACTCCTCCAGCGCTGCCAGACCGTCGCCCACCGCGACGACGACATGGCCCTCGTGCTCCAGGTACGCCCGGAGCACGAGAGCCTGCCCGCGGTCGTCCTCGGCCAGTAGGATGCGTGCCATCGGAAGAGAAACTAGCGCGGGCGCCGACTCGACGATCAGCCCCCGATCTCGGCGATCACCTGGTTGGCCCGGTCCCACAGATCCTGGGCGTGGGGATCGCCGGCGGAGATGTTGATCGTCAGGTCCTTGAAGCCTTCCTCGTCGAAGGGCGCCTCAGCGTCGATACCAGAGGCGGCGAGTGCATCGACGATGGTGTCGACCTCCGCGTTGACCGCCGCGACCTCGTCCGGCGGGAACGTCTCGCCGATTTGGCTGTCGTAGTAGGCGAGTCGCGCTTCGCGGGCCTCGTTGTTCTCGTGATCGGCGATCACGTAACGCCCACCGTCACGCTCCTCCCAGGTGAACTCGATCCCGTGGGCGGTGTACCACTCGTCCAGGGCAACGTTGTCGGCAGCGCTCCAGTTCGACTTGTACTGCACCGTTGGGACCAACTCATCGAGGTGGGCGTATTGGTAGGCGTAGTGCGCCTCTCGCTGGTCGGCCGCCGTGATGTGAGGATCGGTGCGGTCATCCATCGCGAACCCCGCCACGGGCAGGGTCGCCGCGATCACCAACGCACCAGTCGTCCACTTCTTCCATGCCTTCATCGTGTCTCCCTACGTCTGAGGCGAGCGATCTGCGCACCTGGTGTCGATCACGATGTCCCCCGGTGGATCAAGACCTGATCTAGACAGCGTCAGATCTCAGGCAACAGCCGGACCGTGCTGCCTTGGCCAGCCGAGCAGTGGATCCACGGAACCGCGCTCCTCGCGTACCGCCGCAGTCGCGGCTGCCGCGACATCGACGAGTACGCCGAGTGCCGATCAGCCTCCCGAGGACCTTCGGGATGGCTCGGCGTGCTCCGAAGCACAACACTTGATGGGCACTCGGGGCGCGATCTCATGGGTGTGTCCCGGAAGACCCGTCCGACTTGGCGCTCGGTGACCCGGTGGTCAAGCGGCACCAACCGCCGCCTGGTAGCTGCGGGGGTCGTTCGCCCCCGACGTGATCTCTCGTCCCAGCCGCAGATGACGACCTTCCTGCAGACGGGGAGCACCCCGCAGGCCTCTGCCCTGGGCTATCAGGTCGGCTCACACGTTGAAGCGGAACTCCACGACGTCGCCGTCGGCCATCACGTAGTCCTTGCCCTCCATACGCACCTTGCCGGCCGACTTGGCGGCGTTCATCGAGCCGGCCTCGACGAGGTCGTCGTAGGAGACGATCTCGGCCTTGATGAAGCCCTTCTGGAAGTCGGTGTGGATGACCCCGGCGGCCTCGGGCGCGGTGGCGCCCTTCTTGATCGTCCAGGCGCGGGCCTCCTTGGGCCCGGCGGTCAGGTAGGTCTGCAGGCCGAGGGTGTCGAAGCCGACCCGGGCGAGTACGTCGAGCCCGGGCTCGTCCACGCCGGTCTCGGCCAACATCTCGCGGGCCTCCTCGTCGTCACCGAGCTCGACCAGCTCGGCCTCGAACTTCGCGTCGAGGAAGATCGCCTCGGCGGGGGCGACGAGCTCGCTCATCTGCTTCTTCAGGGCCTCGTCGGCCAGCTCGTCGGCATCGCAGTTGAACACGTAGAGGTAGGGCTTGGCGGTCAGCAGCGACAGCTCGCGGACCAGCTCACGCTCGATCGCGGTGGCGATGATCGGCGTGCCGGACTCGAGCGCAGCCTTGGCCTCCTGGGCGGCGGCGAGGTTGGCGTTGAGCGCCTTGTTGCCGCGGGCCTCCTTCTCCAGCCGCGGGATCGCCTTCTCCACCGTCTGCAGGTCGGCGAGGATCATCTCGGTCTGGATCGTGGTGATGTCCGACTCCGGGTTGACCTCCCCGTCGACGTGGGTCACGTCGTCGTCGCGGAAGACGCGGGTGACCTGGCAGATCGCCGCGGACTCGCGGATGTGGGAGAGGAACTTGTTGCCCAGGCCCTCCCCCTCGGAGGCGCCGCGCACGATGCCGGCGATGTCCACGAACTCCACCGTGGCGGGCAGAACCTTGGCCGAGCCGAAGATGCCGGCCAGCACCCCCAGCCGCTCGTCGGGCACGCCGACGACGCCGACGTTGGGCTCGATCGTGGCGAAGGGGTAGTTGGCCGCGAGGACGTCGTTCTTCGTCAATGCGTTGAAAAGGGTCGACTTGCCGGCATTGGGGAGACCGACGATTCCGATGGTGAGTGCCACGGGCGGCGAGTCTACGGGCGCGCCCGGCCCACCTCCGAATCCAAGAACCTCCTGAGGAGGCGGAGGCGGTGTGTGTGGCGCGTGCCACAGTGGGTAGTGCTGTGGTCAACGACCAGCGACCCCCGAGAAGGTCGCCGTGTGCCGAGGAGCCCTCCCCGGGACACGTCCATCGCCCGTTGACCGACGCATCCGGAGGCGACACCCACGTGACCAACCTGGCCGACAACCTGACCAAGACCGCAGAGCAGCACCCCGACCGTCCCGCGATCAAGCTCGACGACACCGTGCTGACCTACCAGCAGCTGCAGGACGGCGCGCGCCGCGTGGCCGCGCTGCTGAAGAGCAAGGGGGTCGGCCCCGGGGACCGCATCGGCATGGTGCTGCCCAACGTCCCGCACTTCCCGGCGATCTTCTACGGCGCGGTCGCGATGGGCGCGGTCGTGGTCCCGATGAACCCGCTGCTCAAGGGTCGCGAGGTGAAGTACTACCTCGAGGACTCCGGCGCCTCGCTCGTCTTCGCCTGGCAGGACATGGCCGAGGAGGCCGGCAAGGGTGCCGAGGCCGTCGGCATCGAGTGCGTCGAGGTCGAGGCCACCGGCTTCCTCGAGCTGCTCGCCCAGCACGAGCCCGACGAGGAGGTCGTCGACCGCGCGGACGACGACAACGTGGTGCTGCTCTACACCTCCGGCACCACCGGGCAGCCCAAGGGCGCCGAGCTGACGCACCACAACATGGCCAGCAATGCCGCGACCAGCGCCGAGACGCTGATCGAGATCACCGAGGAGGACGTGATCATGGGCTGCCTGCCCCTGTTCCACGTCTTCGGTCTCACCTGCGGCCTCAACGCCTCGGTGCTCAAGGGCGCCTGCCTCACCCTGATCCCCCGCTTCGACGCCGACAAGGCGCTCGAGGTGATCGCCCGGGACAAGGTGACCGTCTTCGAGGGCGTCCCGACCATGTACGCCGGGATCCTGCACTCGGACAACGCCGACGACGCGGACATGTCCAGCCTGCGCACCTGCATCTCGGGCGGGTCCGCGATGCCGGTCGAGGTGATGAAGAAGTTCGAGGAGGCCTTCAGCTGCGACGTCCTCGAGGGCTACGGGCTCTCCGAGACCTCGCCCGTCGCCTCGTTCAACCAGCCCGGCCAGGAGCGCAAGCCCGGCTCCATCGGCACCCCGGTGCGCGGGGTGGAGATGATGGTCGTGGACGACGACCGCAAGGAGGTCGACCAGGGCGAGATCGGTGAGATCGCCATCAAGGGCGAGAACATCATGAAGGGCTACTGGGGTCGCGAGGAGGCCACCGCGGAGTCCATCGAGGACGGCTGGTTCCTCACCGGCGACATGGCCAAGAAGGACGAGGACGGCTACTACTTCATCGTCGACCGCAAGAAGGACCTCATCATCCGCGGCGGCTACAACGTCTACCCGCGTGAGGTCGAGGAGGCGCTCTACGAGCACGAGGACGTCGCCGAGGTCGCCGTCATCGGCATCCCCGACGACAACCTGGGTGAGGAGATCGGCGCCGCCGTGGCCCTCAAGGGGGACGCCGAGGTGAGCGAGGACGACCTCCAGGCCTTCGCCAAGGAGCGCCTCGCGGCGTACAAGTACCCCCGCGCCGTCTGGATCGTCGACGAGCTGCCCAAGGGGCCGACCGGCAAGATCCTGCGCCGCGAGGTCACCGCCCCCGAGGGCGTCACGGCGTGACTGCTGCGACGCAGACCGGGTCCGGGCCCGGCGCGGAGGCCGAGTCCCGCATCCACGAGGTCGACGAGGGCCCCGAGGAGACCAGCAGCGCCTTGGCGACCCCACTGGACCTGCTGCTGGCCGACGCCACGACGAGCCCGCTGCGGCGGTTCCTCCCCGGCATGTCCGGGGTCCGGTTCACCGCAGGCCTGGCCCGGCGACCCCAGCGGGTCGCCGGGCGGGCGCTCGGGCTCGGCGCGGAGCTCGCCCGGATCGCCGCGGGGCGCTCGGAGGTGGCCCCGCACGAGAAGGACCGGCGGTTCGCCGACGAGGCCTGGGCCAAGAACCCGGCCCTGCGCCGCGCGCTGCAGGGCTACCTCGCCGCCGGCACCGCCGCCAAGGGTCTCGTCGACGACGCCGAGCTCGGCTGGGGCGACGAGCAGCGGATGGGCTTCATCGTGGAGAACCTCGTCGAGGCCTGCGCGCCGAGCAACAACCCCCTGCTCAACCCGAAGGTGCTCAAGCGGGTCATCGACACCGGCGGCGGCAACCTGCTCGAGGGCAGCCGGCGGCTGGTGCGTGACTTCGCGACCCCGCCACGGGTCCCTTCGATGGTGGAGCCGGACGCGTTCGAGGTCGGCACCGACATCGCCGTCACGCCCGGCGCCGTGGTGCTGCGCACCGACGTGTTCGAGCTGATCCAGTACGAGCCGCAGACCCCCAAGGTGCGCTCGGTGCCCCTGCTGATCGTCCCGCCGACGATCAACAAGTACTACGTCATCGACCTGGCCGAGCAGCGCAGCCTGGTCGAGCACCTCGTCGCCAACGGCCAGCAGGTCTACTGCATCTCCTGGCGCAACCCCGACGCCCGCCACGCCGACTGGGGTCTGGACACCTACGGCCAGGCGATCCTCGAGGCGATGACCGCCACCGAGAAGATCTCGCGGCAGGACCAGATCGCCATGCTCGGCATCTGCTCGGGCGGGATGATCGCCTCGATGGTCCTGGCCCACCTCGCCGCCATCGGCGACCTGGACCGGGTCGCGGCGTTCAGCCTGGCCGTGACCGTGCTCGACCAGGAACAGGCCGGACTGCCCAATGCACTGCTCTCGCACAAGGCCGCCGCAGCCTCGACGCGGGCCTCGGCCGAGAAGGGCTACCTCGACGGCCGCGTGCTGGCCGAGGTGTTCGCCTGGCTGCGGCCCAACGACCTGATCTGGAACTACTGGGTCAACAACTACCTGCTCGGCCACGCCCCCAAGGCCTTCGACATCCTCTACTGGAACGCCGACCCCGTGCGGATGAGCGCCGCGATGCACCGCGACTTCATGGACCTCGCGATCCGCAACGCCCTCGTCGAGCCGGAGGCCTCGACGATGCTCGGGTCCAAGGTGGACCTCGGCAAGGTCGACGTCGACTCCTACGTCGTCGCCGGCATCGCCGACCACCTGTGCAAGTGGGAGTCGTGCTACCAGAGCACCCAGCTCTTCGGCGGCCGCAGCCGCTTCGTGCTCTCGACCAGCGGCCACATCGCCGCGATGGTCAACCCGCCGGGCAACCCCAAGGCCAGCTTCCAGACCGCTGAGGAGAACCCACCCGACGCGCAGGAGTGGCTCGAGGGCGCCACGAAGGTCAAGGGCAGCTGGTGGGAGGACTACGTGTCGTGGCTGGCCGAGCGCACCGGGCCGGAGCGCAACAAGCCGCGCCGGCTCGGCTCCGCGGCGTACGAGCCGCTCTGCGAGGCGCCGGGCACCTACGTCCATGACCGCTGAGCCCGACCATCCGCGCCCACGGCGGCGCGACCGGTTCGACGGCGACCGCGTCCGGACCATCACGGTCCGCACCCTGCAGGCCCGCGTCTCCGTCCGACCCGGCCGCGGAGACCTGGCCGACCAGCCCCCGCTGCTGTTGTGCAACGGCATCGGGGCCAGCCTCGAGGCGTTGCAGCCGCTGGTGGACGCGCTCGACCCCGACCGGGGCGTGGTCCGCTTCGACGTGCCCGGGGTGGGCGGCAGCCAGGCGCCGCCGTTCCCCTACCCGATCGCCGGCCTGTCCTCCTGGGTGACCGCGCTGATGGCCAAGCTGGGGCATCGCAGCTTCGACGTCCTCGGCCTGTCGTGGGGCGGCGGCCTGGCCCAGCAGCTGGCGGTGCAGTCGCGTCGACGCGTACGCCGTCTCGTGCTCGTCGCCACCGGCACCGGATCGCTGATGGTGCCCGCGCACCCGCGGGTGCTGGCCCGGATGGCGACACCGCGGCGCTACCGCGACCCGGAGTACGCCGCCCGGATCGCGCCCGAGATCTACGGCGGCAGCATGCGCACCCGACCCGAGGTGGGGGCCGACCTGCTGCACGCGGCCACCCGGGCCGGCCCCAAGCGGGGCTACTACTTCCAGCTGACCGCGATGGCCGGGTGGACGAGCCTGCCCTTCCTCGGCCTGATCCGGCAGCCGACGCTGGTGATGGGCGGCGACGACGACCCGATCATCCCGGCCGTCAACCCGCGCATGCAGGCCGCGCTGATCCCGCGCGCCACCCTGCACCTGTACTCCGGGGGGCATCTCACCATCCTCACCGAGCCGCACGAGCTGGTCCCGACCATCGAAGAGTTCCTACGACGAGGAGACACCCATGACTGAGCTGGCCGACCTGGGGCTCGAGGACTCCCCGTTCTCCGACTTCCTCGGCTTCGAGCTGTTGCTCGCGGAGGAGGACCGCGAGCTGCTCAGCCGGGTGCGCGCGTTCATGACCCGCGAGGTCGAGCCGGTGATCAACGAGCACTGGACGCGGGCCTCGTTCCCGCACGACCTCGTGCCCGGCATCGCCGAGCTCGGCATCGCCGGCCTGGTGTACGACGGACCGGGCTGCCCGGCCCGTGGCGCCCTGGTCGACGGGATGGTCTCGATGGAGCTGGGCCGGGTCGACCCCTCGATCGCCACCTTCATGGGCGTGCACGGCGGTCTGGCGATGGGCTCGATCGAGCTGTGCGGCTCCGACGAGCAGCGCGAGCGCTGGCTGCCGCCGATGGCGCGGATGGAGCTGATCGGTGCCTTTGGGCTGACCGAGCCCGAGCACGGCTCGGACATCTCCGCGGGGCTGGCCACCAGCGCCCGCCGCGACGGCGACGAGTGGGTGCTCAACGGCGAGAAGAAGTGGATCGGCAACGCCGCCTTCGCCGACCTGGTCATCATCTGGGCCCGGGACGAGGAGGACGGGCAGGTCAAGGGGTTCGTCGTGGAGAAGGGCACCGACGGCATGACCTTCGACAAGCAGGAGGACAAGATCGCCCTGCGCGTCGTACAGAACGCCGAGATCCACCTGCGCGACGTCCGCGTCCCCGAGGACAACCGGCTCCAGCGCGCCGACTCCTTCCGGGCCACGGCCAACGTGTTGCGAGTGACCCGGATGAGCGTCGCCTGGCAGGCCGCCGGGTGCGCGCGTGGCGCGTTCGAGCACGCCCTTCGCTACACCAAGTCCCGCCACCAGTTCGGCAAGCCGATCGCGTCCTTCCAGCTCGTGCAGGACCTGCTGGTGAAGATGCTCAGCAATGTCACCGCGTCCACCGCGATGAACGTGCGGGCCTCGCAGCTGCAGGACGCGGGCATGCTCGCCGACGAGCACGCGTCGCTGTGCAAGGCCCACGCCACTGCACGGATGCGCGAGGGCGTCGGCTGGGCGCGCGAGGTGCTCGGCGGCAACGGCATCCTGCTCGAGCACCACGTCGGCCGCTTCGTGGCCGACGCCGAGGCGATCTACTCCTACGAGGGCACCCGCGAGGTCAACACCCTGATCGTCGGCCGGGCCATCACCGGCGAGGGCGCCTTCGTCTAGAGGGGTGCCACCGCGGTGACGTCGAGGACCAGCTGACCCTCGTCGTCGGAGGCGCGCAGGTCGACGGTGGCGAAGATCCGCCAGTCGTGGTCCTCGTCGGGGTCGCCCAGGATCTGCTGCACCTCCCAGGTGCTCTCCCGCTTCTCGACGACCAGCATCCGCGGTCCGCGCGCGTCGGGGCCGGTGTCGATCGAGTCGTGCTGGGCGTAGTACGCGGCGAGCGCGTCGCGCCAGTCCTCCGCCGTCATCGTCGACCCGGTCTCGGCCTCGAGCTCGCCGAGCTGGAGCCACCGGTCCAGCGCTGCGAGCTCCACCCGGCGGAACAGTGCGTTGCGCACCAGCACGGTGAACGCGCGCTCGTTGGCCGTGATCCGCTCCGGGGACGGCGGCACCACGTCGGCCACCGCCTCGACCGCACGGTCGGGGTCGCTGAGCTGCTCCCACTCGTCGAGCAGGCTGGAGTCGGTCTGCCTCACGACGGCGCCGAGCCACTCGACGATGTCCTCGAGCTCGTCGGTCCGCACGCTGTCCGGCACGGTCTGGCGCAGCGCCCGGTAGGCGTCCCCGAGGTAGCGCAGTACCAGGCCCTCGGACCGGGTCAGCCCGTAGAAGGCGACGTACTCCGCGAAGCTCATCGCCCGCTCGTACATGTCACGGACCACCGACTTGGGCTTCAGCGCGTCCTCGCCGACCCACGGGTGCCGGCGGCGGTAGAGCTCGTAGGTGTGCTCGAGCAGCTCCTGCAGCGGCTTGGGCCAGGTGATCTCGTCGAGCAGCTCCATGCGCTCCTCGTACTCGATCCCGTCGGCCTTCATCTCCCCGATGGCCTCGCCCCGGGCCCGGTGCTCCTGGGCGCCCAGCACCGGGCGAGGGTCCTCGAGGGTCGCCTCGACCACCGAGACCACGTCGAGCGCGTAGGTGGGTGCCTCGGGGTCCAGGGTGTCGAAGACCGCCAGTGCGTACGCCGAGAGCGGCTGGTTGAGCGCGAAGTCGAGCTGCAGGCCCGCGACCAGCCGGACCCGCCGGCCGTCGGGCTCCGCGGGTCGGACCAGCTCGACGACACCCGCCGCGAGCAGCGAGCGGTGCATCGCCGCGGCCCGGCGCATCAGCTGGCGGCGGGAGCGCTCGTCCTCGTGGTTCTCGCGGAGCAGCCGGCGCAGCGCCGCCGCCGGGTCGCCCGGCCGCGCGATCAGGTTGAGCAGCATCGCGTGGGTGACCCGCATCCGCGGGACGAGCGCCTCGGGCTCGGCGGCGACGAGGCGCTCGAAGGTGTCCTCGGTCCAGGTCACCTGGCCCTCGGGCGGCTTCTTGCGCTGCACGCGCTTGAGCTTCTTCGGGTCGTCACCGGCCTTGGCCACGAGCCGGGCGTTCTCCACGATGTGCTCGGGCGCCTGCACCACCACCGTGCCGGCCGTGTCGAACCCGGCGCGACCCGCGCGACCGGCGATCTGGTGGAACTCCCGCGCCTTGAGCATCCGCTGCCGGCGCCCGTCGTACTTGGACAGGCCGGTGAACACGACGGTGCGGATCGGCACGTTGATGCCGACGCCGAGCGTGTCGGTGCCGCAGATGACCTTGAGCAGACCGGCCTGGGCCAGCTGCTCCACCAGCCGCCGGTACTTCGGCAGCATCCCGGCGTGGTGCACGCCGATCCCGTGCTTGACCAGGCGGGAGAGGGTCTTGCCGAAGCCCGGGCTGAACCGGAAGCCGGCGACCAGCTCGGCGATCGCGTCCTTCTCCGCGCGGGTGCACACGTTGATGCTGGTCAGCGCCTGCGCTCGCTCCAGTGCGGCCGCCTGGGTGAAGTGCACGACGTAGACCGGGGCCTGGTGGGTGGTGAGCAGCTCCTCGAGCGTCTCGTGCATCGGCGTGACGGCCCACTGGTAGCTCAGTGGCACCGGCCGGACGGCACTGCTGACCACCGCGGTGTCTCGACCGGTACGCCGTTCGAGGTCGGCGACGAACGGGGTGACGTCGCCGAGCGTCGCCGACATCAGCACGAACTGCGCCTGCGGCAGCTCCAGCAGCGGCACCTGCCAGGCCCAGCCGCGGTCGGGCTCGGAGTAGAAGTGGAACTCGTCCATGACGACCTGGCCCACGTCGGCGCGCTCCCCCTCGCGCAGCGCGATGTTGGCCAGCACCTCCGCGGTGCAGCACACGATCGGTGCCTGGGAGTTGACCGCCGCGTCACCGGTGAGCATGCCGACGTTGTCGGCGCCGAACTCCTCGATCAGCGCGAAGAACTTCTCCGACACCAGGGCCTTGATGGGGGCGGTGTAGAAGGTACGACGCCCCTCCGCGAGCGCGAAGAAGTGCGCGCCGGCGGCCACCAGGCTCTTCCCGGTCCCCGTGGGGGTGGACAGGATCACGTTGGCGCCGGTGACGACCTCCAGCAGCGCCTCCTCCTGCGCCGGGTACAGCACCAGCCCCTTCCCGGCGGCCCAGGCCTCGACGGCCTCGACGAGGGCGTCGGGCTCAGGCGGGCCCGCGGAGTCGGGAAGTCTGTCGAGGAGAGGCATCGCCCCGACATCGTCCCCGACCCGGGCAGGTTCACCCAATCCGCGGCGCCGGGGCGCCGATCAGCGACGGAAGCGTCGGAACAGTCCGCGGACCCCGCGACCGATCGCCTCGTCCTGACCGCTGGTGCCGTGGCCGCGCCGGCTGGCGCCGCCAGCGGCTCCGGATCGACGACCGGAGCCTCCGATGAAGCGGTTCAACATACCGACCAGGTTCGCCATGGTGTCTCCTTGTGAGTAGTCACGGGGGCTCTCGCCCTGCTACCTGGTGGAGTGCCCGCTCCGGCCCGGATCCATGCGCGGATCACCGGTTGCGCTCTGGCGAGGCGGCGGCGAGCGCCTGCCGGCAGCGCCGCTCGAGCGTGCGTTGTCGCCACCAGCGCTGCCGCAGTCCGGGCGGTCGCCCCACCCCCCGGGACGCGGCGCGCTCCTGCAGCTCGAGCTCGGTGCCGTCCCAGTGCCCGCGGTCGCGCCACTGGGACCAGCACTCCAGGTCGGGGAACGAGGCGTCCTGGCCGAAGAGGACCGCCGCCCCGGTGGGAGGGTGGTCTCCCAGTACGTCGACCGTCCGGTCACCGTCGTGGTGGTCCGAACCAGCCACCCGGACCACGGGACCGCCGCCGGTCGCCACCACCAGCAGGTGGTCGTGCGGCTCGACCCGGGGAGCCAGTGGCTCCACCGCGCCGACCTCGAGCTCGACCAGCAGCCGCGGGAGGTACCACCAGTGCTCCCGCATCAGCAGCGGCGAGTCGGCGTACACCCGGGCGGGCGGGTACTTCCGCAGCTCCTGGGTCAGCAGGTCCTCGACGAACAGCTCGCCGGTCGGGTCCTCGACCAGGCGCGGCCGTCCGGTGAGCAGCACCGGGGCGAACCCTCGGCCGGTGCTGCGCGGCTCGGTGAGCGCCAGGCCGACGACCGACGCGGCGGCGACCTCCCTCGCCACGGCGGCATCCGCGTAGGTGAACGCCACGACCGGCCGTCCCCGCCGGGTCAGCGGGATGACGCCGCGCACCTGCGGGCGCCCCGCGTCGTCCACCCAGCACAGCTCACCGACGGAGGCCGCGCTCGCGTGCGCGCCCGCCCGCTCGTGCACCATCCCGGCCCCCTTCCGCCGCGGGTCAGAGTAGGCCGATGCCGTGTCCGCCTTGTGACCGGTGTCACTCGAGGGCCAAGATGGTCGGGCAACAACCTCCCGTCGTGGCCGCTCGGGCCCCGGGGCCGGAAGGAGTGCGTCGTGCCCGCTGTCGCCGTTGCCGCCGTCGTCGGAGTCCTGTTCTTCCTGGGCTACCGCTACTACTCGGCCTATCTCGCCGACCGGATCTACGGCCTCGACCCGGCCTTCGTCACGCCGGCGCACGAGTTCAACGACGGTGTCGACTTCGTGCCGACCAACAAGCACGTCGTGTTCGGTCACCACTTCACCTCGGTGGCGGGAGCGGCGCCCATCGTGGGTCCGGCCATCGCGGTCTTCTGGGGCTGGGGCCCGGCGTTGGCCTGGATCGTGCTCGGCACCATCTTCGCCGCGGGTGTCCACGACTTCGGCTCCCTGGCGGTGTCGCTGCGCCACCGCGCCCGCAACATCGGCACGATCGCCGCGGACGTGATCAGCAAGCGTGCCCGGACCCTGTTCCTGCTGATCATCTTCTTCCTGCTCACCCTGGTGAACGCCGTGTTCGCCGTCGTCATCGGCAACCTGTTCGTGGCCAACCCGGGTGCGGTGATCCCGATCTTCGTGGAGATCCCGCTCGCGATCTTCATCGGCCAGTACATCTACCGCACGCGCTCGGCGGCCCTCGTGCCCTCGATCTTCGGCGTGATCGGCCTCTACCTGCTGATCTGGGTCGGCCAGAAGGTCCCCGTCGACATCGCCCCGCTGGCGGACGCGATCGGCATCGACAACCCCCGCAACCTGTGGGTGGTCATCCTCTTCGCCTACACGTTCATCGCCTCCCGGCTGCCGATCTGGCTGCTGCTGCAGCCACGCGACTACATCAACTCCCACCAGCTGTTCATCGCCCTGGGCGTCATCGGGCTGGGCATGCTCGTCGGCTGGAACACGATCTCCGCTCCGGTCGTCAACGACGTCCCCGAGGGCTCGCCGTCGGTCTTCCCGTTCCTGTTCATCACGATCGCCTGCGGCGCGATCTCGGGGTTCCACTCACTGGTCTCCTCGGGGACGACGGCCAAGCAGATCGACAAGGAGCCGGACGCCCGCTACGTCGGCTACATGGGCGCCGTCGGCGAGGGCAGCCTGGCCACCGGGGCCGTCCTGGCCACCACGGCCGGGGTGGTCGCGACCCAGGCCGACTGGGACGAGCTCTACCCCGACTTCGCCACCGCCTCGGGCGGCGCCGTGGGCAACTTCGTCAACGGCGTCGGCGTGTTCGCCAACAACCTCGGCATCCCGCTCGACCTGGCGGTGATCTTCGCGGCCGTCGTGGTCATCTCCTTCGCCGCCACCACCATGGACACCGGGGTCCGGCTGCAGCGCTACGTCGTCCAGGAGATCGCCGAGCTCGCGGGGTGGCACACGCTCGCCCGCAACCTGACCCTGGCCGGCATCGTCGCGGTGGTCGTGCCCCTCGCGATGGCGCTGCTCCCGGGTGGCGGGGAGCAGGGCTACACCTTCGGCGTGCTGTGGCAGCTGTTCGGCACCACCAACCAGCTCACGGCCGGCCTCGCGCTCGCCGTCGTCGCCGTGTGGGTCACCCAGCGCGGCCGCAGCATCGTCCCGATCGCGATCCCGCTGGTCTTCCTGCTGGCGATGACCGCGTGGGCGCTCATCGTGAACCTGCGCAACTTCGTCGAGAGCGACCAGTGGGTGCTCGCCCCGCTCGACGCGGTCATCTTCGTCCTCGCGATGTGGCTGATCGTCGAGGCCGCGATGGCGCTGCGCGGCTCCAGCGGGACCCGCACCCCCGACCGGACCGACGAGCCGGTCGACAGCGGCTCGGGCTCACCGAGCAGGCGATGAGCCTCCGGGTCGTGCTCGTCCGCCCGTGGACCGACGCCCACGGCGGCACCGGGTGCTGCAGCGGCGAGGCGCGCGACGGGATCTGCTTCGACGCGCGGGTCGACGGGGCAGGCACGCACGACCCGGAGGTCGACCTCGTCGCCCGGACCTACCTGACGCTTCGCGCCGAGCTGCCCGACGTCGACGTCCAGATCGTCGGGGCCGGCAACACCGCCTACCTGCTGCCCAGCGTGTTCCGTGCGGTGCGCCGGCGGCGCGGCACCGTGGCCGCGCTGCGCGAGGTCAACCGGGCCACGACCGCGGGCGCGGTGCTGGTCGACGGGGAGCGCGTCGGGGACGTGGGGGCGCTCGGCACGGACGGGGTGCTCGCCGAGGTACGCCGGCGAGCGACCGTCGCCCACACCGCCCCGGAGCGGTGAGCGGTCAGCGCTTCGCGGCGTCGGTGACGCACAGGACGGCCCATGGCAGCGCCTCGAGCCGGGCCGGAGGGATCTTCTGCCCGCACGCGTCGCACACGCCGTAGCTGTCCTCGTCGAGCTTGACCAACGCCCGAACCACGTCAGCCCGGGTCACCTGCAGACGGTCGTGGACGGCCACCTGGGCGATCCGGTCGATCGCCATCGAGGTGCCCTCACCGATGCGCTTGCCGAAGGAGATCGACCCCTGGTCGGTCGGCACCTCCTCCATCTCCCGCATCTCGGCGTCGATCTCGGACACCTTGACGGTGAGGGTCGCGCGGATCTCGTCCATGCCCCCCAGCATGCCCCGCCGACGGTGGTGCCGCGTCACCGGTCGAGGGTCAGCAGCACCAGTCCGTCGACGGTGCGCACGTCCACCCGGCTGATGTCGGCCGCCCGCACCGCCGAGGCCCCGTCGATCGTGGCGACCTTCCCGGCGACGGCGCGCCAGGTGGCGACCTGTTCGGAGGCGCCGCCGCGGGTGTGCACGACCAGCGCGTACGCCGGCAGGTCGGCCACGCTGTCCGCGGAGCCCGAGTAGGCGCAGTGCAGTTGGAGGCGGGTGCCCCAGCTGACGTCCTCCAGACGCACGTCCGCGGTCAGCCGGTCCTGCCCGACCTGGCTCATCTCCAGGCCCGGCCTGGTGGCCGCGGCCGGGCTGTCGGTCGCTCGCTGGTCGAGCTGGTGCACCGCGAGCGTCGTCACCAGCACCGCGGCGGCCGCCGCGCCCACCGCCGCGACGACGAGTCGCCTCCGCCGCCTGCGGCGCTCCCGCACCGCCTCGGCCAGCACGGCGGGGAGCACGCTCGCGGGGAGCGGCTCGACGGGACCGGGCTCCGCGACGTCGCTGGCGTCGACGCGGGACAGCAGCCCCGGCAGGCCGGCCAGCTCGCGGACCGACGATGCGCATCGCGGGCAACCGACCATGTGCTCCTCGAAGTCCAGTCGGTCGGCAGGCGACAACGCCCCCAGCACGTAGGCCGCGTCCTCGTGGGCATGGTGCTCGCAGCTCACGTCATCACCCCCATCTCCTCCAACGCGAGGCGAAGCGCCCGCAGTGCGTAGTGCGTCCGCGACTTCACGGTCCCTTCCGGTACCCCCAGCCGCGCCGCCACGTCGGCGATGCTGCGCCCCTGGTAGTAGCACATCAGCAACGCGATCCGATGGTCCTCCGACAGGGTCCGGATCGCCTCGGCCACCACCCAGCGCAGCAGCAGCTGGTCGGTGTCGTCACCCTCCGCCTGCTCGGGCAGCCACTCGGTCAGGACCTCCGGGTGGGAGCGGCGGCGGCGCCACTGGTCGATGAACAGGTTCCGAGCCACCGTGAACAGCCACCCGCGCACCGAGCCCTGGGGGGTGGCCATCATCTCCGGGTGCCGCCAGGCCCGCAGCAGCGTCTCCTGCACGAGGTCCTCGGCCTGGGCCCGGTCGTTGCCGGTCAGGCGCAGGCAGAACGACCACAGCGCGGAGCCGTGCGCGTCGTGCAGCGTCTGCAGCAGCACCAGGTCTGCCTGCGGCATCAGGACCTCCTGCTCCCTCCACGTGGGCGGCGCGTGCCAGGTTCACCGGCAAGTCTGAACCAGATCCGCACCGGTGTCGTGTGGTCAGCAGAGGGGTCAACCAGACCCCGGACGAACAGGACCGATCCATGCGACCACGTGTACTCCTGTCCCTGACGGGGGCGCTGACCCTCGCCGCCACGGTGCTCGGCACCACTGCCTCCGCCGATTCCGGGTACGTCCACCACGGACGCCACGACCATCGTGCTGACCTGCTGCGCGCGCCCGTCGCCGGCAGCCTCACCACGGACTCCCCGGTCTTCGGCGTCCCTCCGGGCGGCGCCCCCTGGGTCGTCGACCGAGCGTCGGTGCGCGTCAAGGACGACGGCCGGATCGTGCTGCGCCTCCGGGGGCTCCTCATCCCGGACGTCGGGGTGGGCCCGGTCACGACCGTGTCGGCCAGTGTGGCGTGTGGCGGAGCGATCGCCGACACGACGACGTCGTTCCCGCTCAGCTCCCGAGGCGACGCCAGGCTGTACGACCGGCTGATCCTGCCCGAGCGCTGCATCGCTCCGGTGGCGATGGTCCACCCGAACGGGAACACCGGCGCGTTCATCGCGATCTCGGGGCGCGAGCAATGAGCCGCGGTGCGGTCGGACGGCGTCCCGTGCTCGCCGGAGGTCTGGGCATCGCCGTGACGGGTGCCCTCGTCGCCTGCGGCTCCGACGAGGACAGCTCGGCGAACGGCTCGGGCTCCGGCGACTCCGGCGACTCCGGCTCCGGCGACTCCGGCGACTCCGGCGACTCCGGGTCCGGCGACTCCGGCGACGACGTGATCGTCGCGGTGGCCGACGTCCCCGTCGGTGGCGCGGTGTCGGCGAAGGACGGCTCAGGTGAGCCGATCATCGTCGCCCAGCCCGAGGCAGGCACGATCGTGGCCTTCACCGCCGTGTGCACCCACAAGCAGTGCAAGGTCAGGCCCGAGGGCACCCGGCTGAAGTGTCCCTGCCACGAGTCCGTCTTCGAGGCGTTCACCGGCGCCAACGTCTCCGGCCCGGCTCCCTCGCCACTGGCTTCGGTCCCGGTCACGGTGTCGGGCGACAACGTGGTGCCGGGCTAGGTCGAGGGCTGGGTCGAGGGTTGGGTCGAGGGTTGGGTCTATGCCTGGGTCTACGACTCGGTCAGGAGGAACGCGTCAGTCGCAGGTGAGCGTCGTGTTGCCGTCGGCGTCGGTGACGGTCCGGCAGTTCTGGCCGATCTCGGTCGCCACCACGCCGCCGACGGCGATCACGACGATCAGCAGGATCCCGGCGAGGACCGACCAGATCGTGCCGATCAGCCCGGTGACGAAGCCCGCCGTGGCCAGCCCCTCGCCGCCGAGCCGGCCCTGCGACTCGGCGATCTCGCGTTTGGCCTGGCGAGCGACGATCATCGCCGGAATGCCGAGGAACAGGCCGCACAGCACCAGGGAGATGATCCCGAGCACCAGGCTCGTGGTGGCCTTGCTCGAGGTCGGCTGCGCCTGCGGCATCGGCGGGTAGTACCCGGGCTGCGGCTGGTTCGGCGGGTACGGCGGCTGCTCGCTCATGGCTCGACCGTAGGCCACATTCCGGTCCTCCCGCGTGACCCCAATCAACTCGGCGGGTGAGCCCGGACCCTCGGCGGGCTGACGGGGCGCCGCCACCTAGGGTGACGGCGTGCGCCTCGCGACCTGGAACGTCAACTCCCTGCGCAGCCGGATCGACCGCGTCGAGGCGTTCCTGCAGCGCCACGACGTCGACGTCCTGGCGCTGCAGGAGACCAAGGCCCGCGAGGACCAGCTGCCGCTGATGGGTCTTTCAGGGCTCGGGTACGACGTCGCCGCGCTCGGCCACGACCAGTGGAACGGGGTGGCGATCCTCAGCCGCGTCGGCATCGAGGACGTCCAACGGGGCTTTCCGGGGATGCCGACCTGGGGTGAGCCGGCCACCGCCGAGGCGCGGGCTATCGGCGCGACCTGCGGTGGCGTCCGGGTGTGGTCGCTGTACGTGCCCAACGGTCGCAAGGTCGACGACCCCCACTACGTCTACAAGCTCGACTGGCTGGCCCGGTTGCGGGAGGCGGCGCGCACCATGACCGGCGACGTCGCCCTGGTCGGCGACTGGAACATCGCGCCCCAGGACGAGGACGTCTTCGACATCGCGGCCTTCGCGAAGAGCACCCACGTGACGGCACCCGAGCGGGCCGCGTTCGCCGGCTTCCTCGAGGACGGGTACGTCGACGTGGTGCGACCGCACGCCCCCGGGCCTGACGTGTACACCTACTGGGACTACTACCGCCAGCGCTACGAGCGCAACCGGGGCATGCGCATCGACTTCGTGCTGGGCAGCGCGTCGCTGGCCGCCCGGGTCACGGGGGCGTCCATCGACCGCGACGAGCGCGCCGGCAAGGGTGCCAGCGACCACGCGCCGGTGATCGTCGACCTCGACTGACGGGTCACCTGACCGCGTGGGCACGCCGCAGGCACGCCGTGACGGGGCGTTGTCGGTGGTTGCTGCCACGCTCGGTCCATGGAGATCCTCGTCCCGTTCCTGACCCTGCTGATCGGTGCGCTGCTGGGGGCGCTCGGTGCGCTGGCCTGGTCGCGCCGAGCGGGTGACCCCGATGTGTTGCGCGCCCTGTCCGCCCGCGGCGAGGACCAGGCGGTGCTCCGGGCCGGACTCGACCGGTTGCACGAGCGGCTCATGGACGTCGAGCAGCAGCGCGCCTCCTGGCAGGGGCAGCTGCGCCAGCAGGTCGACGACATGCGTCACAGCACCGACCTGCTGCGCCGCGAGACCGGTGCCCTGTCCACGGCCCTGCGCAAGCCGCACGTCCGCGGGCAGTGGGGTGAGCTGCACCTGCGCAAGGCGGTCGAGCTCGCCGGCATGGTCGAGCACTGCGACTTCGAGGAGCAGGTGCACCTGGCCCGTGAGGACGGCCACCTGCGTCCCGACCTGGTGGTCCGGCTGGCGGGGGGCCGCTCGGTGGTCGTCGACGCCAAGGTCCCGCTGGACGCGCAGCTGGACGCCCTGGCCACCGACGACCCCGAGGAGGCCGCCGCCCACCTGCGTCGCCACGCCCGCCAGGTCCGCCACCACGTCGACGCCCTGGCGGCCAAGGCCTACTGGCGGTCGTTGCCCACGACGCCCGAGTTCGTGGTGCTGTTCGTGCCGGCCGAGTCCTTCCTCGCGGCGGCCCTCGACACCGACCCCGGGCTGCTGACCCATGCTGCCGCCAAGGACGTCGTGATCGCGACCCCCACCACGCTGATCGCGCTCCTGCGCACGGTCGCGCACGGCTGGACCACGCAGGCGCTGGCCGAGCGGACCCGGGAGATCCACGAGCTCGGACGAGAGCTGCACGGGCGCATCGGTCTCCTGGGCGGTCACCTCGACAAGGTCGGACGCGCGCTGAAGGGGGCCGTCGAGGCCTACAACGGGGCCGTCGGCTCGCTGGAGAGCCGCGTGCTGGTGACGGCACGCCAGTTCGAGGACATCGGGGTCACCCGGGAGACGCTGGCCTCCGCCCGGCCGCTCACCGCGACTCCGCGCCCGCTGACCGCGGCCGAGCTGCTCGACGCGGTGGCCGAGCAGCGTGCTGACCTGCAGGAACTCCCCGAGGGTGGGCCCGGCGAGTCGCGCCGGTCGAGCGCCTGACCGCGCCTAGGTTGGCCACGTGAGCGCACCCACCCTGTGGGAAGAGGGCCGGATCTCCGGCAGCCGGGTCACCCGGTTGGCGGTCCTGGCCGGGATGCTCGTGCTCGCGCTCGACCTGGCGCTGAGCCGGCGCCTCTCGTTGGTCTTCGACCTCGGCTTCGTGCTGATCTGCGTCGGGGCGGCCCTGGCCGTGCGGCCCCGAGACTTCTTCTCCGTCGGCGTGCTGCCGCCGCTGCTGCTGCTCGGGTTCGTCGGCGCGGTCGCGACGGTCGACACCGCCTGGGTGGCCCGGCCCGACGACGGCCTCGTCCAGGCGGTGGTCTCGGGGCTCGCCCACCGGGCCGACGGCCTGCTCGTGGCGTCCCTGCTGTCGTTGGCCGTGCTGGCGATCCGGCAGCGGGTGACCGTACGCCGCGCCCGGGCGAGCACACCCGTCGATCACTCGAAGCGGGTGGGGTCACCGGCGCCGACGCGGGTGACGACGGGCACCGAGTCGGAGAGGTCGACCACGGTGGTGGGCTCCGAGCCGCACTCACCGGAGTCGATCACCGCGTCCAACCAGTGATCCAGCTCGTCCTTGACCTGCCAGCCGTCGGTCATCGGGTCGGTCTCCCCCGGTAGCAGCAGAGTGCTGGACAGCAGGGGCTCGCCGAGCTCCTCCAGCAGCGCCTTGACGACCGGGTGCTCCGGGATGCGTACGCCGACGGTCCGCTTGCGCGGATGCATCAGCCGCTTCGGCACCTCCGCGGTCGCGGGCAAGATGAACGTGTACGGCCCCGGGGTGGCCGCCTTGACCGCCCTGAAGGCCGCGTTGCTCAGGTGGACCAGCTGGCCGAGCTGGGCGAAGTCGCGGCAGACGAGGGTGAAGTGGTGCTTGTCGTCGAGGTCGCGCAGCTTCTTGATCCGCTCCAGCCCGTCCCGGTTGCCGAGCTGGACGCCGAGCGCGTAGCCCGAGTCGGTCGGGTAGGCGAGCAGGGCGTCGTCGCGCAGCAGCTCCACGACCTGCGTGATCGCCCGGGGTTGCGGGTCCACCGGGTGGACGTCGAGATAGCGCGCCATCGCAACGCTAGTTGGCCTGCTGGGCTGCCTTGCGCAGATCGCGACGCAGCTCGGGAGGCAGCGCGAAGATCAGCGACTCCTCCGCCGTGTGCACGGCCTGCGCGTCCGGGTAGCCGCGCTCGCCCAGGAAGGACAGCACTCCTTCGACCAGCTGGTCGGGGACCGAGGCTCCGGAGGTCACGCTGACCGTGCGCACCCCGTCGAGCCAGGCCTCGTCGATCTCGGTGGCGTCGTCGACGCGGTACGCGGCCTTGGCGCCGGCTTCGAGGGCCACCTCGGCCAGGCGGACCGAGTTCGAGGAGTTGGCCGAGCCCACGACGATGACCAGGTCGGCCCCCTGGCTGATCTCCTTGATCGCGAGCTGACGGTTCTGGGTGGCGTAGCAGATGTCGTCGCTCGGCGGGTCCAGGAGGTGCGGGAAGCGCTCCCGGATCGCGTCCACGGTGTTCATCGTCTCGTCGACCGACAGCGTGGTCTGGGAGAGCCAGGCCACCTTCTCGGGGTCACGGACGACGATGCCGGGGACGTCCTCCGGCCCCTGCACCAGTTGGATGTGTGCGGGGGCCTCACCCGAGGTGCCCTCGACCTCCTCGTGCCCGGCGTGCCCGATCAGCAGGATGTCGTAGTCGTCGCCCGCGAACCGCTTCGCCTCGTGGTGGACCTTGGTGACCAGCGGGCAGGTGGCGTCGATCGTCTTCAATGAGCGCTCGGCCGCCTGCTCGTGCACCTGCGGCGAGACGCCGTGGGCGGAGAACACCACGGTCCGGCCCTCGGGCACCTCGTCGAGCTCCTCGACGAAGATCGCTCCCCGGGACTCGAGATCGGCGACCACGTGCTTGTTGTGCACGATCTGCTTGCGCACGTAGACGGGCGCCCCGTAGAGGTCCAGCGCCTTCTCCACGGTGATCACGGCACGGTCGACCCCCGCGCAGTACCCGCGCGGTGCCGCCAGGCGGACGGCGCGGTCGGCCTCGTCGGGCGAGAGGACGCTCGGCGTACCCAGGTCAGTCATGGAGCCAATCGTAGGCGGGAGCGTCACGGCCAGGGCCTAGGGTCTGTGCCATGGCCCTGGAGACCTCGCCCGAGCACCCCGCTCCGGTGCGCCAGATCACCCAGGCGATCGGTCAGTGGGTCGACCGGCTCGGCGCGGTCTGGGTCGAGGGCCAGGTCACCCAGATCTCCCGGCGCGGCGGGATGAGCACCGTCTTCCTGACCCTGCGCGACAAGCTCGCCGACATCTCGGTGCAGGTCACCTGCAACCGCGGGGTGATCGACTCCCTGCCCACCCCGCTCGTGGAGGGGGCCCAGATCGTCGCCCACGCAAAACCCTCCTTCTACGCCAACCGCGGCACCCTGTCGCTGGCCGTGCGGGAGATCCGCCTGGTCGGGGAGGGCGAGCTGCTGGCCAGGCTCGAGCGGCGGCGCCAGCTGCTCGCCGCCGAGGGACTGTTCGCCGAGGAGCGCAAGCGCGCGCTGCCGTTCCTCCCGCGCACGGTCGGGCTGGTCACCGCGTCGGCCTCGGCCGCCGAGCGGGACGTGCTCGACAACGCTCGTCGCCGCTGGCCCGGCGTGCAGTTCACGGTCCGGTACGCCGCGATGCAGGGGATGCACGCCGCCCGCGAGGTGATCGAGGCGCTCCAGGTGCTCGAAGCGGATCCCGCGGTCGACGTCATCGTCGTGGCCCGGGGAGGCGGCTCCGTGGAGGACCTGCTGCCGTTCTCCGACGAGGGCCTGGTCCGCACCGTCCATGCCCTGCTGACACCGGTGGTCTCCGCGATCGGGCACGAGCCCGACTCCCCCATCCTCGACCTGGTCGCCGACGTCCGCGCCTCCACGCCCACCGACGCCGCCAAACGGGTGGTCCCCGACGTCGCGGAGGAGGCCCAGCGGGTGCTGCAGGCCCGCGAGCGCGGCCGCCGGGCGGTGCGCAGCCTCCTGGACCGGGAGCAGCACCAGCTGGCGGCCCTCCGGTCCCGGCCGAGCCTGGCCGACCCGCGCCACGGCCTCGCGGAGCGGGTGAGCGAGGTCGGCAGCCTGCGCGACCGCGCCCGGCGCGGGTTCGGGCACCACGTCGACCGGGGCAGCGACGACCTGGTGCACCAGGTGGCCCGCATCCGCGCGCTGTCCCCCCTCGCCACGCTGCGTCGCGGCTACGCCGTCCTCTCCGACGGCGACGGGCAGGCGCTCTCCAGCGTGGCCTCGCTCGAGCCGGGTCAGCCCCTGCACATCCGGGTCGTCGACGGCCGGATCGGCGCCACCACCACCACCGTCGACCGGGTCGACCTGATGCCCGACAGCAGCGACGAGAGCCACCCCGAGCCCAGCCCGAGCGAGAACCCCGAGGACGAGGATGACTGAGGAACTGACCTACGAAGAGGCCCGCGACCGCCTGGTCGAGGTGGTGCGGACGCTCGAGCAGGGCGGCACCAGCCTGGCGGAGTCGCTGGCCCTGTGGGAGCAGGGCGAGGAGCTCGCCAAGGTCTGCCAGCGTCAGCTCGAGGGCGCGCGCGCCCGACTCGACCGGGCCCTCGGCGAGGACGGCCAGGACACCGACGACTAGCTGCCGCTACGGCCCGGCGGGGTCCGGCGAGCCCGCCCGCACCGCAGCCAGGGTGGTGCGGAACTGCGAGGCAGCACCGGCGGAGTTGGGGTGGGCGGGCACGGCCACGGCCGGCCCGTTGACCGAGAGGACGCCCAGGCCCTCGACGTAGCGCTCGGTGGGCAGCGCGCAGACGTGGTGGCCGATCGAGGGGGTGTAGGTGTCGACGAACTCGGCACCGCCGGCGGCGGCCGCCCGCTCCACCATCGCGTTCAGCTTGGCGAAGGTGGCGTAGAGGTAGGCCATGTCGGAGTCGCTGACCGGGACCACGGGGTAGCAGCCCGTCGGGGGGATCCCGGCGAGGTAGTCGAGCACCAGGACGCGCGCCTGGGGGGAGCGGCGGTGGATCTCCTGCAGGGCCGCGACGACCTCGGGTTCGGCAGCCTCGATGGCCTCGGCGAGCCGGTCCCGCCCGCCTGCGGTGTACTTCTCCTTGCACCGCGCCCCGCGGGGGTCCGGGCTGAGGCAGTCCATGGCCGCGCCCGCGAAGCCGGCGTCGTTGCCGCCGATCCCGACCGTGACCAGGTCGGTGGTCGGGGTCAGGCGGTCGAACTGGGCGGGGTTGGTCTCCCCGGTCGGCAGGTCGGTCTGCGGGGCGTAGAAGTCGTCGGTCTTCGCCGAGCCGCAGGTGGCGTCCCGGAAGGTCGGCACCTGCAGCGCCGCGGCGAGCAGCTTGGGGTAGTTGCGGTGGGACTGGGCGCACCCCATCGGGGCGTGGGTGGCGTCGGGCGGCCCGTCGGAGTCGGCGACCACGACGTCGGCCGACCAGGAGTCGCCCAGCGCGACGTACTCGGTGTACGAGGGCGTGGTCCCGTCGTCCCCGGTGCCGGCACCGCGCGCCGGCGAGGACAGGGCCAGCGGCAGGGAGAGCACCGCCAGGAACAGCAGGACGGTACGGACGGGCTTGCTCACGGGGCCTCCCCGGTCGGTCGGCCCCCGGAATGCGGGCCGGTGCGGACGGTCACCAGGCCCAACGGCCGACCGCCGCAGAAGTCACTCCTCGGCGCCGCCGGGTGCGCTGCGCAGCCTGGCCGCCAGGTCCCGCACGACGCGCTCCGGAGCCGAGCCCACCACGAGCAGCGACTCCCGCTCGGCGCCGTCCAGCCTGCGCACGACCGCGTAGTCCCCACCGGAGTCGCGCCAGGTCTGCCAGGTCTGTCCGCCGATGGTCACGTCGGCTCCGCGCTCGGCGTCGGCGTCGACGAACTCCGCGACGAGAGCGGACGGGCTGTCCCGGGTCTGCTCGACACCCACGTAGTCCTCCTCGTCGGTGAGCAGGCCGAGGTGCCAGGCCGGGCTGCGGCCGCCGGAGTAGCTCGCGCTCGTCGCCTTCCAGCCGGTGGGCAGGGTGGGGGGCGCCCAGACCCGGAGCTGGCCGTCGTCCTGCGCGGCCTGGAGCGACGCCGAGTAGTCGACCGAGCGGACCGGCGTGTCCTGGCGGTCGGTGTTGGCCCCGCGCAGCACCGCGAAGGCCGCCACGGCGAGCACGGTGACGATCATGGCGCCGACCAGCCCACCCGTGGAGCGCTGGTAGCGGCTGCCGCCTGCGGCACGCGACTCGCTCATGGGCCCATCCTGCCAACCGAGGTGGAGGATACGATCACTGCCATGTCCGAGAGCCGCAGTCCTGACTTCCTCTCCGTCGCGCCGTCCTCCCCGGACCGCAACCTCGCCCTCGAGCTGGTGCGGGTCACCGAGGCGGCGGCCATGGCAGCGGGACGCTGGGTCGGTCGCGGCGACAAGAACGGTGCGGACGGCGTCGCGGTCAACGCCATGCGCGTGCTGATCTCCACCGTCGGGATGCGCGGCGTCGTCGTGATCGGCGAGGGCGAGAAGGACAACGCCCCGATGCTGTTCAACGGCGAGGAGGTCGGCGACGGTGACGGGCCCGAGTGCGACGTCGCGGTGGACCCCATCGACGGGACCACGCTGACCGCGAAGGGGATGACCAACGCCATCTCCGTGCTGGCCGTGGCGCCTCGCGGGACCATGTACGACCCCTCCGCGGTGTTCTACATGGAGAAGCTCGTGACCGGCCCGGCCGCGGCCGACGTCGTCGACATCCGCTATCCCGTGGCCGAGAACATCCACCAGGTGGCCAAGGCCAAGAGCAGCCGCGCCGAGGACGTCACGGTGGTCGTGCTGGACCGCCCGCGGCACCAGCAGCTCGTCGAGGAGATCCGCGGGACCGGGGCCCGGATCAAGTTCATCACCGACGGAGACGTCGCCGGCGCCATCATGGCGGCCCGGGAGGGCACCGGCATCGACCTGCTGCTCGGGATCGGTGGCACACCCGAGGGCATCATCTCCGCCTGTGCGATGAAGTGCCTCGACGGCGTGATCCAGGGACGGCTGTGGCCGACCGACGACGAGGAGCGGCAGCGTGCCGTCGACGCCGGTCACGATCTCGACCGGGTCCTGTACACCGACGACCTCGTCTCGGCCGACGACTGCTTCTTCGTCGCCACGGGGATCACCGACGGTGAGCTGATGCAGGGCGTGCGCTACAGGTCGGGTGGCGCGTCCACGCACTCCCTGGTGATGCGCTCACGCAGCGGCACCATCCGGTCGATCCACTCCGAGCACAAGCTGTCCAAGCTGCGCGCGTACGCCGACGTCGACTTCGAGGGCTGAGCGACCGATGATCGTCGTCACCGGTGAGGCCCTCATCGACGTCGTCGTCGACCAGGACGGGGACTCCTCCGAGACTCCGGGAGGATCGCCGCTCAACGTCGCCGTCGGACTCGCGCGGCTCGACATCGAGACCACGCTGATCAGCCAGGTGGGTCATGACGAGCGCGGCGGGCTGGTGGTCCAGCACGTCACCGGCAGCGGCGCCGAGATGGTCGCCGTCCCCACCACCTCGGGCCGCACGTCGGTCGCCACTGCGCACCTCGACCCCTCCGGCGCGGCCTCCTACGACTTCGACCTCGAGTGGTCGCTGCCGCGCCAGGAGCTGCCGCCCTGCCGAGCCCTGCACATCGGCTCGCTGGGCACCGTGCTCGAGCCGGGACGCGAGAGCGTGGCGGACCTCGTCGAGCAGGCGTGCGCGCGCGAGGTCTTCGTCAGCTACGACGCCAACCTGCGCGAGACGTTCGTCGACGACCCTGAGCGTGCCTGGCGCGACGTGCAGACACTCGGGTCACGGTGCACGCTGGTCAAGCTCAGCGACGAGGACGCGGAGGTCCTCGTTCCGGGCTCCGACCCCGACGACGTCGCCCGGACGCTTCTGCGCGGTGAGCGCACCCGGTTGGTGATCCTGACCCGGGGACCGGACGGCGCCACGGCGTTCGTCCCGGACGCGCAGGTCAGCGCCGAGCCGAGGCCGGTGGACGTGGTGGACACCGTGGGTGCCGGCGACGCCTTCATGGCCGCGACCCTGGCCCAGCTCTCCGACCTCGACGCATTCGGGCACGAAGCCTCCGGGCTTCCGGTGGACGACGCCGGCCTGGCCCAGCTGCTGCGCGGCTCCGTCGAGGTGGCGGCCCTCACGTGCGAGCGACGTGGAGCGAACCCCCCTCGACGCCAGGACCTGCCGTCGGGGTGGCCCGCCTGACCTGCTGCTCCCGCAGGGCGGCCAGCACGTGGTCCATCACCTCCGGGTCGACGGCCATGCCGCAGTGGCTGGTCCGGACCTCGACCTGCCGGGCCGCCGGGTCCAGGCAGGCGCGCCAGTCGACGATGCCGTCACGGCGGCTGTAGACGACGGTGAAGCCGAGCGCCGGGTCGATCGGCTCCTGGCTCTCCTCCCAGCTCAGCCGGGCACACTCACCACCGAAGCAGTCCGCCCCCATCACGCCGCGCATCCCTGCTCGCGTGAGGCGGGAGAGGATCTCGGCGTCCCAGGCGAGCACCCGGTGCACGGCTCCGGGTGCGAGCACCGGGCTGCCCAGGGCCACGATGCCCTCGACGAGGTCCGGGCGACGGGCGGCCAGCCCGCGCGCGAGCATGCCGCCGAGGCTGTGGCCCACGATGTTCACCTTGCGGTTGCGACGTACGGCGATGGCCTCCAGCCGCTGCTCGAGCCGGTCGGCTGCCTCGCGGGTGCAGTCCACGTTGAGGTGGATCCGCGACCGGTAGGTGCGCAGGCCCGCCCGGCGCAGGAACGCCGCCATCGCGCTCAGAGTGGCGTCCCCGGCCATGAACCCCGGCACCAGCAGCACCGGGTCGTGCGCGGTCAGCCGGTGGAGGCCGGCGTACGGGAGCGTCGCGCGCGCCCGCCGGTCGGCCCGGGAGCGGCGGACCAGACGCCCCGCCTCCACCACCGTGCTGGACTCCCGCGCCAGCGCGCGGATCCCCGCCGGGCCGTCGAAGCCCGTGGGACGCAGGAACGACCCGAGCGGTGAGTTCACGTTCCGACGGTATCGTTGTCAACTACGTGGCAGCGACATTTCGCCGACAACCCCAGCAACCGGAGGAAAGAGGTCTAGATGTCTGTCCCGGTGTCCGAGGAGCTCTTCGCGCCCGTCTCCGAGGAGGTGGAGCTGTGCTACCAGACGTTCGGCAGCCCCGGTGACGAGCCGTTGCTGCTGGTGATGGGGCTCGGAGGCCCGATGACCTGGTGGGATCCCGAGCTGTGCGTGCAGCTGGCCGAGGCCGGGTTCCACGTCGTCCGCTTCGACAACCGGGACACCGGCCGCTCGTCACGGCTGACCGGTCGGGTGACGCGCACCCAGCTCGCCCGCGCCTTCGCCGGTCGTGGTGGCCGTGCGCCGTACACGCTGAGCGACATGGCCACCGACGCAACCGGGCTGATGGACCATCTGGGCTGGGACGCGGCCCACGTGGCGGGCGCGTCGATGGGCGGGATGATCGCCCAGACGCTGGCGGTCGAGCACCCGCACCGCGTCCGCTCGCTCACCTCGGTGATGTCCACGCTGGGCCGGCGCACCGTCGGTTGGCAGCACCCCAGCCTGCTGCCGATGCTGGTCGCGCCCCGCCGACCCGGACGCGAGGCCTACGTCGAGGGGTCGACGCGGATGTGGGGGGTGATCGGCTCGCCGGCCTATCCCCCGGACAACGACCGGATCCGCGAGCGTGCCGGCGAGACCTTCGACCGGGGCGTCTCCGCCAGCGGAGTGTTGCGGCAGATGCTCGCCGTCCTGCACCAGCCGGACCGGTCCCGCGCCCTGGCCACGCTCGACGTGCCCGCGGCCGTCGTGCACGGCAGCGCGGACAAGATGGTCCACGTCTCCGGTGGCCGGGCGACGGCCCGCGCGCTGCGGGGCGCCGAGCTGCTGGTCATCGACGGCATGGGCCACGACATCCCGCCCGAGCTGTTCGGGACGCTGACCGACGTCATCCGGCGTACGGCGGACCGCGCCGGCCGGACGGCCACCACCGACCACACCGGCTGAGCCAGAGCCGGCACGGCGACGGGGCCCCGGCCGACGACCGGAGTCGTCGACCGGGGCCCCGCCACCACGGGTGCGCTCAGTCGCTGAGCCGGTCCCCGGACGCGGCGTCGAAGACGTGCACGTGGTGGGGGTCCGTGGTCACGTGCAGCACGTCGCCCTTGTGCACGCTGTCGCGACCCGTGACGCGCACGATCACGCTGCTGGGTGCACCCTCGACCTCACTGGTGCCGTAGACGAAGGCATCGGAGCCGAGCTCCTCGACCACGGTCACCTTCACCGGCAGCCCGCCGCCGTCGGCTCCGACCATGCGCCACGCCTCCGGGCGGACGCCGACGACGACGTCGCCCTTCATCGTCTTGGAGGCCTTCTCGTCGACCGGGACGAGGTAGTTGCCGATCTTGGCCTTCCCCTCGGCAGCGGTCGCGGAGAGGAGGTTCATCTGCGGCGAGCCGATGAAGCCCGCGACAAACAGGTTGACCGGCCGGTCGTAGAGGTTCAGCGGCGTGTCCACCTGCTGGAGGTAGCCGTCCTTCATCACCGCGACCCGGTCGCCCATGGTCATGGCCTCGACCTGGTCGTGGGTGACGTAGACGGTGGTGACGCCGAGGTCCTGCTGGAGCTTGGCGATGTCGGTGCGGGTCTGCACCCGCATCTTCGCGTCGAGGTTGGACAGCGGCTCGTCCATGCAGAAGACCTGCGGCTTGCGGACGATGGCTCGTCCCATCGCCACGCGCTGGCGCTGGCCACCGGAAAGCGCCTTTGGCTTGCGCTCGAGGTACTCGGTGAGGTTGAGGATCCGCGCGGCCTCGGCCACGCGCTCCTTGCGCTCGCTCTCCTTCATCTTCGCCATCTTCAGCGAGAACGCCATGTTGTCCGCCACGGTCATGTGCGGGTACAGCGCGTAGTTCTGGAACACCATCGCGATGTCGCGGTCCTTGGGCGGCAGCTTGGTGACGTCCTTGTCGCCGATCATGATCTTGCCGTCGTTGACCTCCTCGAGACCGGCGAGCATCCGCAGGGTGGTCGACTTGCCGCATCCCGAGGGACCGACGAGCACCATGAACTCGCCGTCCTTGATGTCCAGGTCGATGCCCGGGACCGCTGGTTTGTCCATCCCGGGATACCAGCGCTGGGCCTTCTGAAAACTCACTGTTGCCATTGCGTCCATCTCCTCACCGGCAGGAACGTGCCGGACGATCCGTTGTAAGTGACGCTGCTCACACTACGGGGCTGTCGGCTGCAGGCACCAACGCGAGTCCTCGACCATCGGCACGCCACCCCACGCGGACCGGGTCGATCAGGCCGCCGACGAAGCGCCCTTGCGGGTCGGCGTTGCGGAACGCCATCAGGTAGGACACGCCGTGGTGGTGGACGATCCGGCCGACGTAGAGCCGTTCGTCGATCAGCCGGACGGCCGCCGCCACGTCGACCGGCGATCCCGGACCGGCGACCGGTACAGACCACACGCCGCCGGCACCCGCCGGAGCTCCGGGCATCTCCGCGGACAGGCAGGAGAAGACCAGCGCCCACCGCCCCTCGACCTCCACGACCGAGATCACCTCCTGCCACTCGAAGCGCCCCGTCGGGCTGCTCAGCGGCGGGCCCACCTGCCAGGTCTGCAGGTCCGCGGAGACGGCGTGGCCCACCACCCCGCACCCGGGAGCTCCGCCGGGGTCGCGGGCGGTGAGGTACATGTGCCAGAGCCCCTCCCCGTCCCGGACCACCCAGGGATCGCGCCAGGACTCGTCCGGCCACGCCGGCCCGAAGGTCTGGTACCACGAGGGCGACGCCTGCAGGGCCAGGTCGGTGCGGTCCCAGGAGCCGAGGTCGGTCGAGGTGGCCGCCCCGACGCGTTGCACCGTGCCGTCGTCGTGCCGGGCCAGTCCGGTGGTGAACAGCCACCACCGGTCCGGGCCGCGCACGGCGCACCCCGTCCACTGGGCGAGGTCGTCGAACGGCGCTCGGTCCGGCAGCGGGTCCGGCCGGCGCTCCCAGGCCACGAGGTCGGGCGAGACGGCGTGGCCGATGCGCGCGTTGCGGTGGCGCAGGTCGGGGTCCCCCAGCGATCTGGGCGCGTGCAGGAAGAAGAGGTGGTGCAGACCGGCCGAGTCGTCGTACACGGTCCAGAAGTCCCAGACGTAGCGGTCCTCGAGGTCGAAGCTCACACCGAGCCACCGGGGTGCAGCACCGGTGGCACTCGGATGACGCCCTGGCGGTGCCAGTCGGGGTCCATCAGCACCTCCACCGCCCGGGCGCCCATCTCCGCGAACGGCAGGCCCAGCGAGGTCAGTCGCGGCCGCAGCCATCCGGCGAGGTCCGAGCCGTCGAAGGAGACCACCGAGACGTCGTCCGGCACCCTCAACCCGGCCCCGGCCAGCGCCTGGTAGGCGCCCATGGCCACCCGGTCGTTGAGGCAGATCAGGCCGCGGGGCCGGGGCTGGGTGTGCAACCACTCCCGCACCGCGTCGTGGGCCGGCGAGACGTCCCAGGCGCACGCCACCATCCCGGCCAGCGGGACGTCCGCCGCACCGAGTGCCGTGCGGATCCCCTCCATCCGCTCCCGGCCCGCGGTGGACTCGGGGGTCGGGTCCTCGCCCACGACGTAGATGCCGTCGGTGAGCCCGGCGTCGAGCAGCTGACCGGCAGCGGTGCTGCCGGCGGCGACGTCGTCGGTCAGCACGGCCGGCAGGTCGCGGGTGGGGTCGACGCAGTTGAGCAGCACGGTCCTGGTGGTGGCGAGCTCCTCGGGCAGCTGGACGGTCGTGGCGGCCACGGTCGTGTAGAGCACCCCGTCGACCTGCCGGTCGAGCATCTCCTGCACGAGCAGCCGCTCGACCTCGGGGTTGCCGAGCGTCTCGCCGATCAGCAGGACGTGGTCGCAGCGGCGGGCGGCGGCGCTGGCACCGCTGAGCAGGCTGCTGGCGAACGCACCACTCGCCACGAAGTCGGAGATGACTCCGACCGTCTGGGTACTGGACCCTCGCAGGGTCCGCGCGCTCCAGTTCGGCCGGTAGCCGAGGTCGTGCATCGCGGTCCGGACACGCTGCTCGGTGGCCGCCGCGATCCGCATCTGCGAGGTACGCCCGTTGAGGATGTAGGAGGCCGTGGTGACCGAGACACCGGCTCGCTGGGCCACGTCGGTGAGCGTGGCCTTGCGCAACCGTCGCATGTCCGACACCTCCTCCTCGAGCATCAGGTCCGTGACCGGATCGTTGCTTGACAGCAAGTAGCAGGACCCAACTAGGCTGCTGATTCGATTCAGCATGTGGTGTCGATCACACTACGGCCCGGATCAGCCAGGTGTCCAAGCCAACTCCCCGGAGGAGAAGATGATGCGATTCAAGAGGCGAGGACGTTCCTCGCTCGCGGTGGCCGCGGTCTCGGCGCTCGCCGTGACGACGGCCCTAGCCGGCTGCGGCAGCGGTGGTGACAGCGGGTCGGACGACAAGTCCGTGACCATCTGGTCCAGCGTCGACCAGCCCGTCCAGGACGGTCTGAGCAAGGTGCTGACCGAGAAGGCCAAGGCCAAGAACATCACGATCAAGTGGCAGAAGGTCAACAACATCAACCAGTTGATCATGCAGAAGATCCAGGCCAACGACACTCCCGACATCGCCTTCATCCCGCAGCCCGGCGTCGTCTCCGACATGGCTCGCCGCAACGCGACGATCCCGCTGGACGACGTCGTCGACATGGCCGCGCTGGAGGAGTCCATGGTGCCCGGCACGCTCGAGGCGGGCACGATCAACGACGAGCTGCAGGGCCTGCTGGTCTCGATGAACGTCAAGAGCCTGGTGTTCTACCCCAAGAAGGCCTGGGCCGACGCGGGCTACGAGCCGCCGGCGACGATCGCCGACCTCAACGCCCTCACCGAGGAGATCAAGGCCGACGGCAACACCCCGTGGTGCATGGGCATCGAGTCCGACACTGCCACCGGCTGGCCCGCGACCGACTGGTTCGAGGACCTGATCATGCGGTACGGCGGCCCCGACGAGTACAACCAGTGGGTCAAGAACGAGGTCAAGTTCGACTCCCCGCTCGTCCGGGAGGCGGCGGCCGAGTTCGAGGAGCTGATGTTCACCGACGGCAACGTGCTCGGCGGACGCAAGGCCATCGCCAGCACCAACTTCGGCACCGCCGGCAACCCGATGTTCGACGCGAAGCCCGGCTGCTGGATGTACAAGCAGGGCAGCTTCATCACCGGCTTCTTCCCGGAGAACGTGATCGCGAACCTCGACGAGGAGGTCGGCGTCTTCGGATTCCCGCCGCTGGAGGAGGGCGAGAACCCGGTCCTCGGTGGCGGTGACCTCGCGACGCTGCTCGACGAGAGCCAGTCGAGCAAGGACGTGATGGCCATGCTCGCCGAGCCCGACATCGGGGACGAGGCGGCCAAGATGAGCTCGTTCATCTCGCCGCACAAGACCTTCGACATGGCGAACTACCCCAACGACCTCACCCGGGACGTCGCCACGGTGGCCTACGAGGCGACCACGTTCCTGTTCGACGGTTCGGACCAGATGCCCGGTGAGGTGGGCGCGGGGACGTTCTGGAAGGACATGACCGCGTGGATCAGCGGTCAGCAGGACCTGGACACCGCGCTGACGAACATCGACAACAGCTGGCCGCAGTAGGTCAGGTCGAGCGGTGAGGTCCGTCGGGGACGTGTGGCAGGCGCCGCACGTCCCCGGCGGACCCCGCCGGTCCCCCGTAACCCTTCACGGAAAGTGACCCGCAGATGAAACTGCTCACTGCGCTCCTGTCCATCGCCGCAGGCATCGGCGTGGCGCTGGCGCTCTTCTGGGTGCTCAACAAGCTCGCCGAGATGATGCCCTCGAAGTGGGAGGAGCGGCTCAAGCCGGTCCTCTTCGTCATCCCCGCCTACCTCGCGATCGCGGTCTACCTGATCTACCCCGCCATCCAGAGCCTGGTCGCCAGCTTCAAGAACGACATCGGGGACGAGTGGGTCGGGTTCAGCAACTACACCAAGCTGCTGTCCTCCAGCGCGTTCCAGAACACCCTGTTCAACACCCTGCTGTGGATCATCCTGGTGCCAGCGGTGACGGTGGTGCTCGGGCTCGCCGTGGCCACGCTGGCCGACCGGCTCAAGCCCACCGGTGAGAAGCTGAGCAAGACGATCATCTTCATGCCGATGGCCATCAGCGCCGTCGGTGCCGCCACCGTGTGGCGGTTCATCTACAGCGCCGCCCCCGAGGGACAGCCGCAGATCGGCCTGCTCAACGCGATCTGGACCGGCATCGGGTTCGAGCCCGTGGCCTGGCTCCAGCAGAGCGACTTCCGGATCAACAGCATCCTGCTGATGGTGGTGCTGCTCTGGGCCCAGGTCGGCTTTGCGATGGTCCTGCTCTCGGCGGCGGTCAAGGGCGTGCCCGAGGACACCCTGGAGGCGGCCCGCATCGACGGTGCCGGCGAGCGGGCGATCTTCTTCCGCGTCGTCGTCCCGCAGATCAAGGGCTCGATCATCACCGTGTTCATCACCGTGACGATCGCGGTCATGAAGATCTTCGACATCGTCTACGTGATGACGAACGGCAACTTCAACACCAACGTGATCGGCAACGAGTTCTTCAACCAGCTGGCGACCAACTTCAACAACGGCGCCGCGGCAGCTGTGGTGGTCATGCTGATGATCGCGGTCATCCCGATCATGATCTACCAGGTGCGGCACTTCAGGAGAGAGGAGGCCGGGCTGTGAGCGGAACGACCGGCACCATGGCGGCGGCGACCCCGACCGCCACCCAGCGCAAACGGGCCACGAAGTTCGACCCCAACCCCGCCAAGGCGGGCTGGTTGGTCAAGATCGTGCTGGCGCTCATCTGTGCGGCGTGGCTGCTGCCCACGGTGGGCACGTTGATCACCTCGTTCCGCCCGCTCGACGACTCCAACCGCACCGGGTGGTGGACCTTCTTCGGAGGGCTGGACAACCTCACGCTGGACAACTACCGGCAGGCGATCGACCAGTCCCAGTTCGGCGCGGCGCTGATCAACAGCTTCGCGATCACGCTGCCGGCCACGTTCATCCCGATCCTGATCGCGGCCTTCGCGGCGTACGCCTTCACCTTCATGGACTTCTGGGGACGCGACTTCCTGTTCCTCAGCATCGTGGCGATGCTGGTCGTGCCCAACTACGTGGCCTTCGTGCCGATCCAGAAGATCTACGGGACGCTGGGCATGAACGGCACCTTCCCCGCCGCGTGGTTGGCGCACATCGGGTTCGGCATGTCGCTGGCCATCTACATCCTGCGCAACTACATGGCCACGCTGCCGAAGACCATCATCGAGTCGGCCAAGATCGACGGCGCCAGCCACTTCCAGACCTTCTACCGGCTGGTGCTGCCGATGTCGGTGCCGGCGCTGGCGGCGTTCGCGATCTTCCAGTTCCTGTGGGTGTGGAACGACCTGCTGGTCGCGCTGGTCTTCGTCGGCCCCGGTGAGAACCAGCCGGTCACGATCGCACTGGCACAGCTGCGCGGACAGGTCGGCCAGGGGTGGAACCTGACCACGGCCGGCACGCTGATCACGATCATCGTCCCCGTGACGGTGTTCTTGATCCTGCAGCGCTACTTCGTGCGCGGACTCACCGCGGGCGCGGTCAAGGGCTGACCCGAGGCGTGCTCTTCCCCCGTCTGCCCGGGGCGACGGGCCTCGAGCTGGCGCGCGAGGACGACGGATTTCCCGTCGTCCTCGCGGCCGGTCTGGTCGGCGCCGACGCCTCCGGCCTGCCACTGCTCCCGTCCGGTCCGGGCCTGCCGCTCCTCGGCGAGCACGCCCGGGGCCGCTTCACCCGGCCGCACCTGCGCGGGCAACGCCGCGGGGGGCGCGACTGGTCGACGCGGTTCACCTGCGACTCCCTCGCCGTGGGCGAGGACGGCGTGCTGCGCATCGACCTCGTCGACAAGACCGCGGAGCTCGCGCTGGTCACGGAGGCCGAGCCGCTGCCCGGCGGCGCACTGCGGATCCGGCACACGTTGACCAACCTCGGGACCGAGGAGTACGAGCTCGAGGGGCTTGAAGTCGTGCTGCCGGTCGCCGACCACCTCACCGAGGTCCTCGACTTCACCGGCCGGCACGAGCGCGAGCGGGCCCCCCAGCGCCATCTCGTCACCGACGGGCTGTACCTGCGCGAGTCCCGCACCGGTCGACCGGGCCTGGGCGGGGCGACGATGGCCGTCCTCGGCGCTCCGGGGTTCTCCACGACCACCGGCGAGGTGCTGGGCGTGCACGTCGCCTGGAGCGGCAACGCCACGTTGCGGGTCGAGCGCGACCCGGCCACCGGGACCACGGTCGGCGGTGGTGAGCTGCTGCTGCCCGGCGAGGGGCGGCTCGCCGCCGGAGAGAGCTATCGCACCCCCTGGGTCCACGTGGTCGCGGCGTCCGACGGTCTCGACGGGCTGGCCGCGGCGCTGCACACGCACCAGCGCAGCCTGCCGGCCCATCCCCCGACACAACCCGTGGTGCTCAACGTCTGGGAGGCGGTCTACTTCGACCACGACCTCCCCCGGCTGACCGCGATCGCCGACCGCGCGGCCCGGATCGGGGTCGAGCGCTTCGTGCTCGACGACGGCTGGTTCATGGCGCGGCGTGACGACACCGTCGGCCTCGGCGACTGGCGGGTGGACCCGGCCGTGTGGCCCGAGGGCCTCACCCCGCTGGTGGACCACGTGCGCCGCCTGGGGCTGCAGTTCGGCCTGTGGATCGAGCCGGAGATGGTCAATCCCGACTCCGACCTCTACCGCGAGCACCCGGACTGGATCCTGGCCACGGGCGAGCGCACTCCCCTGCTGCACCGTCACCAGCTGGTGCTCGACCTGTCCCGCGAGGAGGTGCGGCGGCACGTCCACGACCAGATCAGCGAGGTGCTCTCGGCGTACCCGATCGATGCGGTGAAGTGGGACCACAACCGCGACCTGCTCGAGGCCGGCAGCAGCGTGCTCGGCGGTGCGCCCGCCGTCCACCGGCAGACCCTGGGCTTCTACACCCTGCTCGACGACCTGCGCGCGGCCCACCCGCACATCGACTGGGAGTCCTGCGCCTCGGGCGGCGGCCGCGTCGACCTCGGGGTCCTGGAGCGGGTGCAGCGGGTGTGGGCCTCGGACATGACCGATGCGCTGGCCCGGCAGCAGATCCAGCGCTGGACCACCCAGCTCGTCGCCCCGGAGTACGTCGGGGCACACGTGTCCGCCCCCACCTCGCACACGACCGGCCGGACGCTGACCCTGGACTTCCGGGCGGCGACGGCGCTGTTCGGGGCCTTCGGCATCGAGTGGGACCTGACCGAGGCCTCCGAGGACGATCTCGAGCGCCTGACCGGGTGGGTCGCCCGCTTCAAGCGGTTCCGGCCGCTGCTGCACTCCGGGCGCGTGGTCCGGCCGGAGTCCCCCGACCCGACCGTGCTGCTGCACGGCGTGGTCGCCGCCGACCGCAGCGAGGCCCTGGTCGCGCACGTCCAGCTCGACGAGCCGCCACACAACCGGGGGGTCTTCGTCCGGCTTCCCGGTCTCGACCCCGACGCGAGCTATGACCTCACCTGGGAGGGCCCGGTCGAGCACCGCCTGGTGAGCATGTCCTCCCCCCTCCCCGAGCACGGCCCGACCGACGGAGCGCGCGTGACCGGCCGGAGCCTCGCGACCCGCGGCTACTGGATCCCCCGCCGCAAGCCCGAGACCGTCACCCTGGTCCACCTGCGCCGCACCCGCTGACGTCGTACGAGGTGGTTGCTCCGACAGCCAACGCGTATGACCTCCCCCCGGACGTCGTACGAAGTGGTTGCTCCCGCGACCCGGTCGTATGACGTCCTGGGGTACCGCGGTGTCCCCTTGCCCCGCTCGCCTGGCTGCTGCGGGGTGCTCAGGCGGCGTCGGGGCCGGACAAGGGACACCCGGCCGCGCGCAGGGCGGTCTCGATCTGGGCGAAGAACTCCTCGGGGCAGACCCGGAGCCCGAGCACCGGCAACCGCAGCACCGTGTCGCCGTCGAGGGCGACGGAGTTCTGGCGCAACGCGTCACCGACCACGTTCTCGACCCAGGAGTGCTGGATGCCGTCCACCTCGAGCACCAGCTTCCAGCGCGCCCAGCGGAAGTCCAGGTAGTAGGTGCCGGTGCGAGTACGCCGCAGCACCTGCCGGTCGGGCTCCGGGAGTCCGCGGTGTCGCAGGCCGCGGAGGACGTCGAGCTCGCCCAGCGAACGCACCCCGCCCACGAGGTCGAGCAGGACCGCGTGCAACAGGAGCCGGCGACGATCGCGCCGGACCCGCAGGGCCTCCACGCTGAGCTTCTCCGCGGTGGCCAGGCTCTGCTGGACCGTCATGGCCAGGAGCAGTGCCGCCTGGCGGTCGCTCCGGGCCCAGAGCGCGGCCCGGATCGCCGCCACCTCGACCCGGGTGCGCGGCAGCCGGCCGATCTGCCGGTCCTCGGGGGCCCACCTGCGCGTCTGTCGGATGTCCACCGAGGTCCCCCGGTGCCGGACCCGCGCGCCGCGCGGCACCGAGATCCGGACGCGATCCGGCTCGAAGTGCTCCAGCCCCGCCTCGACCAGCGCCGAGGCGCCGTCGAGCAGCGCACGCGGTCCGCCCTCGAGGATCGCTGCCCACATCGATGCTTCCCGGGTCAGTGGTCCGGTGTGGGTGAGCACGCAGTGCGCTCCGAGGCGCCGCCACCGACGCGCCCTCACCTGTGCACGCACCTCGCCACGGCTGAGGCCGAGACGGTAGAGCTGGGTGCGGGAGAGCACCCCGCCCTGGTCGCCGGCCAGCTGCTCGAGCTGCGCACTACGGGCGTTCACCGTCCCCACGATCTGCCTCACAAGGACGCAGCGTTCCGCGGCGACGGGCCTCGGCGTACTCCACTGATCCGCGACTGTGCACGACCACCCCTCCAGCAAGCCTGTGAACGCTACGTGGCCCCCGTGCGTGGCCTCCCGTGGGACGTCATCCGAGGTGGTCGTCCCCGCGACCAGTTCGGATGACCTCCCGCAGGACGTCGTACGAGGTGGCTGCCCGCGCGACCACTTCGTATGACGTGGGTCAGCGTCCCAGCCAACGCCGGCCGGAGGACTCGCCGGGCATCGGCTTGCGACGTACGGTGACCCCGCCCATCAGGGCCAGGCCGGTGACGCGCACCACCGGGGAGTCGGGGCCGAGCTGCGGCTCGACCTTGTCGCGTCCCTGGTCGAAGGCGCCCATGACGCCGACGCCGTCGACGACGACGCGGGTGTGCGCGTTGACGTAGACGTCGATGCCGCCCCAGAAGGCGAACGCGCGGATCACCGTCTCCGGTGCGGTGAGCCGCGCGGAGCGCAGGTCGATGTCGACGCCGCCCATGATCGCGACCGCGGTGTGCGTGTGCCCGACCTCCCAGACGCCGGTGCGGCTGACCCCGCCCATGATCGCCAGCGACGTGTCGTACCGCGTGGCGATCCCTGACGGCATCGCGGGCGCCGGGGCGTGCGGCTGGGTCCCGATCGGGAGGTCGGCGGTCAGCGGCACCAGGTCGCCGTACGTCTTCGCCGCGTACGCCGCCTCGAGCCGCTCCTCGAGCTCCTCGATGTCGAGCCGGCCCTCGCCCGCCGCCTCACGGAGGAGCTCGCCGACGCGGTGCCGATCGGCGTCGGAGACCCGCAGCCGGGAGCGGTCGCCGTGTCCCTCCAGCTCGCTGCCCATGACACACAGGTTAGAGGCGCGAGCCGCGGGTAACGAGGAAGTCCGGCGTCATACGGTGGTGGTGACACCGAGGCGACCGGCCGAGCACGAGGAGCACGATGACCGAGTACGTCGAGGTGGCGCGCGCCGAGTCCGGACGCGGCGAGGTGGTGCTGCGCCGCCGTGTCGAGGAACGTGCCGCCGACGCCCTCGAGCTGCGCGTCAACGGGGTCTTCGTGATGGACACCCGCGAGACCAGTTCGGAGACCGAGATGGCGGCGGCCGCCCTGTCGCTGGTCGAGAACCCTCGTCGCGTCGTGGTGGGCGGTCTCGGCCTCGGCTTCACCACCCAGCGGGTCCTGGCGGACTCCCGGGTGGAGGAGGTGCGGGTCGTGGAGATCGAGGAGTCGCTGATCGGCTGGATGCGCGACGGCACCATCCCGCACGGCCCGGCGCTGCTCGCCGACAAGCGGCTTCGACTCGTCGATGCCGACATCGTGACCGCGGTGACCGAGGCGATGTCCACCTACGACCTGGTGCTGCTCGACGTGGACAACGGTCCCGGCCAGCTGGTGCACGAGCCCAACGCGGCCGTCTACGAGCGTGAGTTCCTGACGGCGACCCGCGAGATCCTCGATCCCGGCGGTGCGCTGGTCATCTGGTCTGCAGCTCCCGCCCCGGACCTGCTCGCCGCGCTGGAGGACGTCTTCGGCACCTGCACCGAGCACCGCTACGACGTGCTCCTGCAGGAGCGCCCCGAGCAGTACCTGCTCTACATCGCCCGCCGCTGACCCCGGGGGCGGTCAGGTCGGGCTGACCGTCGCGACCTCGTCCCGGTACGGTCAGCCCCATGAGCAACCACGACGGTGAGACCCGTACCGAGCACGACAGCATGGGCGAGATCGAGGTGCCCAAGGACGCGCTGTGGCGCGCCCAGACCCAGCGGGCCGTCGAGAACTTCCCGATCAGCGGCACCACCCTGGAGTCCTCGCACATCGTGGCCATGGCGCGGGTGAAGAAGTCCGCCGCGGCGATCAACGCCGAGCTCGGCATCATCTCCTCCGAGCAGGCAGCAGCCATCGGTCGCGGCGCGGACGAGATCATCGCCGGCCAGCACCACGACGAGTTCCCGATCGACGTCTTCCAGACCGGCTCGGGCACGAGCTCCAACATGAACATGAACGAGGTGCTCGCCTCGCTCGCTTCGTCCTCCGGCACCGACTGCCACCCCAACGACCATGTCAACGCCAGCCAGTCCAGCAACGACACCTTCCCCACCTCGATCCACGTCGCCGCACTCGAGGCGACCACCCGCAACCTGGTCCCCGCGCTGGACCACCTCGCCGCCGCGCTGGAGGCCAAGGCCGAGGAGTTCAAGGACGTGGTGAAGTCCGGCCGAACCCACCTGATGGACGCCACCCCGGTCATGCTCGGCCAGGAGTTCGGCGGGTACGCCGCGATCGTCCGGTTGGGCATCGAACGCGTGCAGTCCGCTGCTCCGCGTGTGGCCGAGCTCCCCCTCGGGGGTACGGCGGTCGGCACCGGCATCAACACCCCCGAGGGGTTCGCCGAGCGCGTCATCGCTCACCTGGCCGCCGAGACCGACCTGCCGTTCACCGAGGCACGCAACCACTTCGAGGCCCAGGGCGGGCAGGACGCGCTCGTCGAGCTCTCCGGCCAGCTGCGCACCATCGCCGTCGGGATCACGAAGATCTGCAACGACCTGCGGTGGATGTCCTCGGGTCCCACGACCGGGCTCGCAGAGATCCACCTGCCCGACCTGCAACCCGGGTCCAGCATCATGCCGGGCAAGGTCAACCCGGTGCTGCCCGAGGCGACACTGATGGTGTGCGCCCAGGTCATCGGCAATGACGCGACGGTGGCGCACGCGGGTGCCAGCGGCAGCTTCGAGCTCAACGTGATGCTGCCGGTGATGGCCCGCAACCTGCTGGAGTCGATCCGGTTGCTCGCCAACGTCGCACCGCTCCTCGCCGACCGGTGCATCGCCGGGATCGAACCGAACGTCGAGCGGATGCGGACCTACGCCGAGTCCTCCCCCTCGGTGGTGACCCCGCTGAACAAGCACATCGGCTACGAGGAGGCGGCCAAGGTCGCCAAGGCCGCGCTCAAGGAGGGCCGCACCATCCGCGAGCAGGTGATCGAGATGGGGTACGTCGAGCGCGGGGACCTCACCGAGGAGGAGCTCGACGCGGCTCTCGACGTACGCACGATGACGCGCGCGACACCCTGATCAAGCCCGGAGGCGGGGCGGCTCAGTACCAGTTGTTGCTCTGGGAGTGCGACCAGGCCGCGCAAGGCGAGCCGTAGCGGTCCCGGATGTACCCCAGGCCCCACCGGATCTGGGTCTCGGGGTTGTCCTCCCAGTTCGGCCCGGCCGAGGACATCTTCGAACCGGGGAGCGCCTGCGGGATGCCGTACGCCGAGGACGTGGGGTTGTCGGCGTGCACGTTCCAGCCCGACTCCTTGGTCCACAGGCTCTCCAGGCAGCCGAACTCCGACGCGGCCAGACCGAACTCCGGCAGCAGTGCCCGGGCCAGCGTCTTGGGATCGGCGTCGCTGAGGTCCTCGGACCCGGTGACGGCCTTGCCGGAGTCGTTCGACAGCGTCCGGGCCTTGCTGCGGTCGGTGTCCGGGCGGCGGTCGCCGGTCGAGCGCGAGGCGCGCTCCTCGCGGTCGGCCAGGTCCTCCTGGGTCAGCGTGGCGGTCGGAGCCGACGAGCCCAGCGCTGCGGCTGCTCCCTCGGTCGGCAGCGACTGGCTCATGACCCCGGTGGACACGGCGAGGCCGGTCGCGAGGACGGCGGCGCCCGAGAGGAGGCCGGCGTGGCGCAGGACGCGACGCAGACGCGCCCGCCGGGGCTCGACGGGCGTGCTTCGGTGCTTGGCGACGTGCTTCATGAACAAGGGGGACCCAACGGTTGACGACAGGGACGTCAGCCGCACTCGGAATGCACCATGGAGCGGGGCTGGGTGCAGAGCGCAGGGGGAAGAGCACAAACCCTCCCCGATCCGGGGAACGGTTGCAAGTTGAACCAGAACAAAACGGGCGTGAGCCTCGCCACGCCCCGGTTCACATGGTCACGTGCTCCAGCATCTCCGTGACCAGGGCCGCGATCGGCGAGCGCTCGGAGCGGGTCAGCGTCACGTGCGCGAACAGCGGGTGTCCCTTGAGCCGGTCGACCACGGCCACCACGCCGTCGTGCCGCCCGACCCGCAGGTTGTCGCGCTGCGCGACGTCGTGGGTGAGCACCACCTTGGAGTTGGCCCCCATCCGGGAGAGCACCGTGAGCAGCACGTTGCGCTCGAGCGACTGGGCCTCGTCGACGATCACGAACGCGTCGTGCAGCGAGCGTCCGCGGATGTGGGTCAGCGGCAGCACCTCGAGCATCCCGCGGTCGAGCACCTCGTCGACGACGTCGGGGGTGGTGATCGCTCCCAGGGTGTCGAAGACCGCCTGGCCCCAGGGCGACATCTTCTCCGACTCGCTGCCGGGCAGGTAGCCGAGCTCCTGGCCGCCCACCGCGAACAGCGGCCGGAAGACCACGACCTTCTTGTGCTGGCGGCGCTCGAGCACGGTCTCCAGCCCGGCGCACAGGGCCAGCGCGGACTTGCCGGTCCCGGCCCGCCCACCCAGGGAGACGATGCCGACCTCGGGGTCGAGGAGCAGGTCGAGGGCGACCCGCTGCTCGGCGGAGCGGCCGTGGATGCCGAAGGCCTCCCGGTCGCCCCGGACGAGGTGCACCCGCTTGTCCGGCTTGACCCGGCCCAGGGCGCTGCCCCGCTCCGACATCAGCACCAGTCCCGTGTGGCACGGCAGCTCGCGGGCGTCGTCGAGGTCGATCACCGAGTCGTCGTACAGCTCGTCGAGGTCGAGGCCGGCGACGTCGAGCTCCTGCATCCCGGTCCAGCCGGCGTCGGACTCGTGGATCTGCTCGCCGCGGTACTCCTCGGCGTCCAGGCCGACCGCGGAGGCCTTGATCCGCATGGGCAGGTCCTTGGAGACCAGCGTGACGGTGAAGCCCTCGTCGGCCAGGTTGCGGGCCACCGCGAGGATGCGGGTGTCGTTGTCACCCAGACGGAAGCCCGAGGGCAGCGAGCCGGCGTCGGTGTGGTTGAGCTCCACCCGCAGCGTGCCCCCCTGGTCCCCGACGGGGACCGGCTCGTCGAGCCGTCCGCCCTTGACCCGCAGCTCGTCGAGCATCCGCAGGGCCGAGCGGGCGAAGTACCCGAGCTCGGGATGGTGCCGCTTGCCCTCGAGCTCGGTGATCACCACCACCGGCAGCACGACCTCGTGCTCGGCGAACCGCCGGATCGCGCCGGGATCGGCGAGCAGCACCGAGGTGTCGAGGACGTAGGTGCGGCGGTCTGCCACGACGGGCTGCTCCGGGGCGGATGAACGCTTCGCAGGTGCCACTGGATCCCCTTGCAACCGGCACGCGCACTCGGCGCCCCGGTCCTCTAGCTGGAACGCTCGGACCGGGACGGGCGCCGGGGAGCCGAGTGCTGCCCCCCGCTGCTGCTGTGGCGTGAGACCACCGGATCGCCCTCCTGGTGTCACCCTTCCCGAAGGCGACACCCGCAACGTACGCCGACGCGGGGTCGTTCTGGGGCGACACGCCAGAATCAGGGGTGAGGAGCAGGTGACCGCTCGACGACCCGCGGCTAGTTGCCGAAGCGGCGCTCCCGCTCGGCGTACGCGCGGACCGCGCGGAGGAAATCCACCCGGCGGAAGTCGGGCCAGTAGGCCTCGCAGAAGTAGAACTCGCTCTGCGCGCTCTGCCAGAGCAGGAACCCGCCGAGCCGCTGCTCACCGCTGGTGCGGATCACCAGGTCGGGGTCGGGCTGCCCCTTGGTGTAGAGGTGCTCGGCGATGTGCTCGACGTCGAGGACCCCCGCGAGCTCCTCCAGGGTGGTGCCCTTGCCGGCGTGCTCGTGGAGCAGGGCGCGTACGGCGTCGGCGATCTCCCGGCGGCCGCCGTACCCGACGGCGATGTTGACCAGCAGACCGTCGACGTCGCGCGTGGACTCGGCCGCGGTCTTGAGCCGCTCGGCGACGTGGGACGGCAGCAGGTCGAGCGCGCCGACCGGGTGCAGGCGCCAGCGCTGCTGCTCCGCGAGCGTCTCGACCGCGTCGCCGATGATGCCGAGCAGCGGCTCGAGCTCCTGGGCCGGTCGGTTGAGGTTGTCGGTGGAGAGCAGCCACAAGGTGACCACCTCGACGCCGATCTCCTCGCACCAGCCGAGCAGCGGCTCGATGTTGGCCGCACCCGCGCGGTGGCCCTGCGCGGTGTCGGCACCCACGGCGCGCGCCCAGCGGCGGTTGCCGTCGAGCATCACGCCGACGTGCTGGGGAAGCCGCTCGCTGGGCAGGCGGCGGGTGAGCCGGGCCTCGTACGCCGGGTAGAGCACTCGGCGCAGTCCTCGCTTCCAGTCCACCACGCTCGCGACTGTACTCGCGGAGAGCCGCGCTGTGACGCTCCACTCGTTCTCGTCGGCGGTTCGCCATCAGTCGGTACCTTTGCCCTCGTGCCCAAGGATCGTCCCCTGCCCCAACGCGTCTCGGACAACGCCCACGAGGCGGCCGAGCACGTCCGCGACCGGGTCCGCGAGGTCAAGGAGGAGGTCAAGCCCAAGCTGCGCGGCTGGCTGCACGCCGCCACCGTCCCGCTCGCCCTGGCCGCCGGGGTCGTGCTGATCGTGCTCTCCCCCACGCTGACCACCCGGGTCGGCTCGGCCGTCTTCGCCGGCACGGCACTGCTGCTGTTCGCTGTCTCGGCCGTCTACCACCGCGGCACCTGGGCACCCCGCACCAACGCGATCCTGCGGCGGATCGACCACTCCAACATCTTCTTGCTGATCGCGGGCTCCTACACCCCGTTCACCCTGATCCTGCTCGACGGGCAGGCGCGCGTCACGCTGCTGCTGATCGTGTGGATCGGGGCCCTGCTCGGCGTGGCCTTCCGCGTGCTCTGGATCCACGCGCCCCGCTGGGTGTACACCCCGATCTACTTCGCCCTGGGCTGGGTGGCGATCTTCTACGCCGACGACTTCGCCGTCGGCGGCACCGCGGTGATCACCCTGATCGTCGTGGGCGGCGGGCTGTACTCCCTCGGGGGGCTGGTCTACGGGCTGAAGAGGCCGGACCCCTTCCCGAGCTGGTTCGGCTTCCACGAGGTCTTCCACACCCTCACGATCGCGGCGTTCGTCTGCCACTACGTGGCGGCCTCGATCGCGACGTACCAGCTGCGCTGAAGCCCTGGGGCTGCGGTCAGGTCGAGGGGTCGGCGAGTACGGCGGCCAGGTCCTCGACGCCGGTGACCGGGCGGCTGCACACGAGGCCCCGGCAGACGTACGCCGCGGGCCGGCCGTCCACCAGGTCCCGCCCCTCCAGCAGCGGGATCGTGCTCGCTCCCGGCTCCGCGGCGACCACGACCGCGCCGAGCGGAGCCCGTCGCCGGGCGAAGCGCTCGAGCTGGTCGCGCTCCTCCCCGGGCGGACCGACCACGGCCACCTCGACCGGTCCGCCGAGCGCCGTGCGCGCCGCGGCCAGCGACCAGCCCGCGAACCGGGGCGAGGCGTCAGCGATCCGCCGGGACACCAGCAGCGCCTGCTCGGCGGCGTCGCGGTGGGAGCCCGACCCGGTCAGCGCGGCGTAGGACAGCAGCGCGTGCACCACCGAGGAGTGGCCGCTGGGGCTCGCGTTGTCCGTGGGGTCGCGCGGACGCACCAGGAGGCTCTCGGCGTCGTCGGCGGTGTCGTGGAACCCGCCGTCGTCGGCCGCGAAGTGCTCGAGCACGGCGTCCAGCACGGTGCGCGCCCGGTCCAGCCACACGCCGTCCCCCGTCGCGCACGCCAGCGCCAGGAACCCGACGGCCACGCAGCCGTGGTCCTCGAGCACGCCGGCGTGGCTCCCGGCGACCCCGTCCCGGGAGACGCGTAGCAGCCGCCCGCCGTCGAGGTGCGTCTCGGCGAGGAACTCCCCGCAGCGCACCGCCGCGGCCACCAGGTCGGCGTCGTCGAGCAGGGTGCCGGCGTCCACCAGGCCGGCGATCGCCAGCCCGTTCCAGGCAGCCACGACCTTGTCGTCGCGGGCCGGGCGCTCCCGGCCGGCGCGGGCCGCCAGCAGCCTCTGTCGCACCGACTCCCACCTGTCGCGGTCATCCGGCTGGGCCTGCAGCTGCAGGGTGGAGGACCCGTGCTCGAAGGTCCCGCGCTCGGTGACGGAGAGCAGAGTGGCCGCCCACGCGCCGTCGTCGGGACCCAGCACGTCCAGGAGCTGCTGGGGCGTCCACACGTAGAACGTGCCCTCCGCTCCCTCGGAGTCGGCGTCCAGGGCGGAGGCGAAGGCACCCTGCTCGGTCAGCAGCTCGGCGAGCAGGAAGCCGGCGACGCCACGAGCGACGCGGGCGGCGCCCTCGTCGTCGTACCTCGCCGCCCACCGGGCGTAGACCCCGAGCAGCTGGGCGTTGTCGTAGAGCATCTTCTCGAAGTGCGGCACCACCCACGCGCGGTCGACGCCGTAGCGCGCGAAGCCGCCGCCGAGCTGGTCGTGGATCCCTCCGGCCGCCATCGCCGCGAGCGTCCTGCCCGCCATCCGGGTGGCCGCGTCCGCCACGTCGGTCGAGCTCGTCGAGACCCCCAGCAGGAAGTCGAGCACCATCGACGGCGGGAACTTCGGCGCACCCCCGAAACCACCCCAGTCGGCGTCGAAGTCCCGCTCCAACGTCCGTACGGCGGCCGCGAGCGCCTCCTCGTCGAAGGCGGTCCCGCCGTCCAGCGCGGCGGCCCGCCCCAGGGCCTCCTTGATCCGCGCCGCGACCGAGGCGACCTCGTCGGCACGGTTCGTCCACGCGTCGTCGATCGCCTCCAGCAGCTGACGGAAGCTGGGCTGCCCGTGCCGGGGCCGGTCGGGGAAGTAGGTGCCCGCGAAGAACGGGCTGCCCTCGTGGTCGAGCACGCAGGTCATCGGCCAGCCACCCTGGCCGGTCATCGCCACGGTCGCCTGCATGTAGACCGCGTCGACGTCGGGCCGTTCCTCACGGTCCACCTTGACGCTCACGTAGTGCTCGTTGAGGTACTCCGCGGTGGCCTCGTCCTCGAACGACTCGTGCGCCATCACGTGGCACCAGTGGCAGGCGGCGTACCCGACGCTCAGCAGCACCGGGACCCCGCGCCGCCGCGCCTCCGCGAACGCGTCCTCGCCCCACTCCCACCAGTCGACGGGGTTGTGCTGGTGCTGCAGGAGGTACGGCGAGGTGGCGCTCGCCAGCCGGTTGGCCATGCTGGTGCTCCCGGGGTCGGGGACGGGGCTCTCCCACTGTGCCCGATCGCGCGCAGGTCACCCCCACGGGTCCGACTCCACGCTCTCCACCGGCTTCTCCCCGAGCCGGACGGGCTAGCATCGGCGCAGTCCACCTACCCCGTCGGCTGACTGGTTGGTCTCGGCAGCGGGCAGAAGCGAGAGCACATGTTGTCTCGATTGGCGGCGTACGCGGGCCAGGTGCGCAGCAGCCTCTTCTTCGTGCCCATGCTGTGCGTGGTGGCGGGCATCGTCCTCGGCGAGGCCATGTTGCTCGTCGACGCGCAGGTCACGGGCATCGACCCGCGACTGACCGCCACCGTCGACAGCGCCCGCACGGTCCTCACCACGGTGGCCGGAGCCACCCTGGCCTTCGCCGGCATCGCCTTCTCGGTCAGTCTGCTGCTCATCTCGCTCGCATCGAGCCAGTACTCCCCCCGGGTCGTGCACGGCATGTTCCGGGACCCGTTCAACAAACGCGTGATGGGTCTGGTGATCGGCACCTTCACCTACTGCCTGGTGGTGCTCAGGGCGGTCCGCGGCTCCCTCGAGGGGCAGGGTGAGGCGGTCGTGCCGAGCATCTCGATCCTGGTGGCCGTGGTGCTCGGGATCGCGTCCATCCTCGCGATCGTGGCCTTCATCAACCACGGCGCGCACTCGATGGACGTCTCCAAGATCCTGCACCGGGTGACCGGTGAGGCCCTGGAGCAGGCGAGGTCGGCCTGGCCCGAGCCCGAGCCGGAGTCGCAGCAGGACGAGGACGTCCCCGAGCCGACGGACCTGCCCGCCGACTCGGTCGCCGTTCGCTTCGCGCAGAACGGCTGGGTGCAGCACGTGAACTACGACGAGCTGCTGGCGCACGCCCCAGCCGGTTCCAGGCTCCGGCTGGAGACCTTCGCAGGGCATTACGCCATTCAGGACACACCCATCTGCCGCGTGTGGCCCCCGCCCGCCGATGAGGACGAGGTGGTCGAACGCATCCGCACCGCCGTCATCGTCGGAGAGACGCGGACGATGCAGCAGGACCTCGCCTACGGTGTGCGCCAGCTGGCCGACGTCGCCCTGAAGGCCATGTCGCCCGGCATCAACGACCCCACCACCGCACACGATGCGATCTCCCACCTCGGCACCGTGCTGGCCGATCTCCTCCGTCGCACCCCCCCGGCACAGAGGCTCACCGGGCCGGAGGGCCAGGTGCTCCTCGTGCCCCACGCCACGACCTATGAGCAGCTGGTCGGGCTCGCCTTCGACGAGGTGCGGCTCGCCTCGGCCACGCAGCCGACGGTGCTCATCTACCTGTTGGACGTCCTCGACCAGGTGGCCCAGTCGCTGCACGGTCTGCACCGACCGAAGGCGCTCGGAGCTCTTCGCCGTCAGGCCGACCTCATCCGGGTGATGAACGAGGCCTCCGACGCGCCCGAGCCGGACCTCCAGCGTGTGCGCGACGCGTATGCCCAGCGCCACGAGCACTGATCGCGAGCAGCCCACCTCGCGGGTCCACCGACCCACCCCACAGCCCTTCCGCACTGGCGTGTCCGCGGCGAGACTGGACGGGTCGAGAGGAGCCGCGATGAGCGTCCAGCTCAACCACACGATCGTGCACGCCCGGGACCGGCAGGAGACGGCCCGGCACCTGGTGGAGATCCTGGGCCTGCCGGAGCCCACGGCCTTCGGCCCGTTCCTGGTGGTCCAGGTCGACAACGAGGTCTCCCTCGACGTGGCCGAGCACCGCGGCGAGATCACCGCCCAGCACTACGCGTTCCTCGTCTCCGAGGACGAGTTCGACGCCATCCACGCCCGCATCGAGGGCCGCGGCCTGGACTGGTGGGCCGACCCGGCGCACCAGCGGCTGCGGGAGATCAACCGCAACGACGACGGGCGGGGCCTCTACTGGAGCAGTCCCGACGGCCACAACCTGGAGATCCTGACCGTGCCGTACGGCGGCTGGCGCTGAGGCACGCTGCCGACGGGCCAGGGATTCACGCGACGGCGAGCGCCTCGGCCACCTCGAGGTCGGTGATCAAGATGTTGATCCACCCTCCCAGGACCGCGGCCCGGATCGCCTCGGTCTTCTCGGCGCCACCGGCGACCCCGATGCGCCGTGGCACCCGCAGGATCTCGTCCCGACCGATGCCGATCACGCGTTGGTCGAAGGCGGAGGCGACCGGTCTGCCGAGCGCGTCGAAGTAGCGCAGACAGACGTCGCCGACCGCCCCCGCGCGGCGCAGTTCCGCCTGGTCGTCGGGAGCCAGACTGTTGCCGCTGCGCCGCAGGAGCGGCGAGGGATCGAGGGTGCCGATTCCCACCAGGGAGACGGTCAGTCGGGTCCACTTGTCCTGCACGGCCCGGACCCCGGGGTCGGCCATCAGCGCCTGTTGCAGTGCGGTGGAGCCGACCAGCCCGGGCGACGGGACGAAGACGGGTGCTGCCCCCGTCACCTCGGCGAGGCGCCCGGTTAGCCGGGTCGCCTGCATCTGCACCTCCGGGCTGCCCACACCCCCGACCACCTGCACCACCGTCTCGGCGACCTGACCGCGCTTGGGCCGCATCACCTCGACGGCCGCGAGCAGCGTGGCGCTCCAGGAGGACACCCCGATGACGTCGCCGCCGATCAGGGTCGAGTCGAGGTAGGCGGCTGCGCCGGAACCGAGGGCGCTGGTGACGTCCTCGCCGTTGCCCCCGACGTCGACCACGACCACGTCCTTGAGCGCGAACCGCTCGGCCAGGCGCTCTTCCATCTCGGCGTGCACGCCGGGCGGCGGGACCACGACTGTGCGGATGATGCCGCGCTCGGCGGCCTCCTTCAGCAGCCGCGAGACCCTGGCCTGGGAGAGGTGCAGCTGGCCGGCGATCTCCGGTTGCCGCACACCCTGCTCGTGGTAGAGCCGGGCGACCTTGGTCAGCAGGCGCAGGCGGTCACGGTCGGCCGTGATGCGGGTGGGCATGGGGCCATCCTCCCTCTATTGCGTGATCACGACCGTGGGAACACAGTGCGGGCGAGCGGGGCAGACCCGCTCGCCCGCACCGTCGGACTCACTTCTTGGCGAACACGCCGTACTGGTCGGCGTTCTCGGCGGTGATCAGCTCGCAGTCGATCGACTGCTTCTCGTCCACGCCGGTCTCACCGGTCTTGATCATCTTGTCGGCCTGCTCGACGGCCATCTCCGCAGCAAGTGCAGCCGGCTGCAGTGCGGTGGCGTACATGTCGCCGGCCTTGATCGCCTCGATGGCGTCGGGGCTGCCGTCGAAACCGACGACCACGACGTCCTTCAGCTTGGCGGCCTTGATGGCGGCCACGGCCCCGAGGGCCATGGTGTCGTTACCCGCGATGACTCCCTGGATGTCGGAGTTGCGCTGCAGGATGGTCTCCATCTTGGTGAACGCCTCCTGCTGGTCCCAGTTGGCCGTCTCCTGCTGCACGAGCTTCATGTCGGGGTACTGCGAGATCACGGCGTTGTACCCGTCGGACCGGACGCCGGCGTTGGTGTCGGACTCCTTGCCGGTCAGCTCGACGTAGTTGCCCTTGGAGTCCATCGCCTCGACGAACGCCTGTGCCGCGAGCTGCGCGCCCTGGGCGTTGTTGGAGACGATCTGGGCCGTGGCCACGCCGGTCTCGTTGATCTCCCGGTCGATCAGGAAGACCGGGATGCCTGCGTCCTTCGCCTTCTGCACCGGACCGATGGAGGCGTCCGCGCCGGCGTTGTCGAGGATGATCGCCGCCGCGTTACGGGAGATGGCGGCATCGATCAGCTCGCTCTGCTTGTTGGGGTCGTCGTCGTGGGAGGAGACGGTGGCCTCGTAGCCGAGCTCCTCCGCCTTCGCCTTGGCCGCGTCGCCCTCCGCCTTGAAGAAGGGGTTGTCGGGCGACGGGATGATGACGGCGATGTAGTTGCTGCTGTCCTCATCGGAGCCGCTGGAACCCGAGGACTCCGAGTCCGAGCTGCTGCCGCATCCACTCAGCACCAGGGCTGCCGCCGCGGCGACCGCCGCGAACCGCACGCCGGTGCCTCGCGCGAACATTCCAACCATGTTTCCTACCTCCTGGAGTGGGTGTCTTCACCCGTGTGTGGGGTTGTTGCTGTCTCCTGACCCGGGCGTCTGCCCGGGTCGCGAAGTCTGGGTCCCGGCCTCGGGCGAGGTCGGGTGGGGGACGCCGTTCGTGGCACCCCGGTCGGCGTCGGTGGGAGTGGGGTTGTGCTCGGCCTCGACCGTCGCGGCGACGGCCGCGCCCTTGCGCTGGAAGCGCTGCTGACCCTGGTCGAGCATCACCGCGAGGATGATCACGGCGCCCTTGATGAAGATCTGCCAGAACGTGGAGACGCCCACGATCACCAGTCCGTCGGCCAGGAAGCCGATCACGAAGGCGCCGACCAGGGTGCCGCGGACGTTGCCCCGGCCGCCCGACAGCGCCGCGCCACCGATCACCACTGCGGCGATCGCGTTCAGCTCGAAGGTCTCTCCTGCTTGCGGCGCTGCCGAGGTCAGCTCCGAGGCGATGATGATGCCGGTGACGGCCGCGCAGGCGCCCGAGAGCATGTAGACCACGGTCTTGACCCGACGGACCGGCACTCCGGAGAGCTCCGAGGCCCGCTCGTTGCCTCCGGTCGCGTAGAGCCAGCGGCCGAACGGCGCCTTGGTCAGCAGCACCGTGGTGGCCAGCGCGAGCACGATCATCACCCAGATCGAGAACGGCAGCCCCAGCGGACGACCGTTGCCGATGTAGGAGAAGCCGGTGTTGCCCAGGCTCTCGTTGCCGCGCAAGTTCGGATAGGTCGATCCGCCGGAGATCAGCAGCGCCGTGCCGCGGGCCACGTAGAGCATGCCCAGCGTCGCAATGAACGGAGCCACGTTGAAGCGGGTCACCAGCACGCCGTTGATCAGCCCCACTGCGGTGCCCACCGCGATCGCGATGATCACCACCACCCAGACGGGCGGGAAGGCGAGGGTGTCCGTGCCCGGCACGCGGATGCCGTTGAGCAGCTCGCCGCAGACGATGCCGGAGAGACCCACGATCGAGCCGACGGACAGGTCGATGCCGCCCTTGAGGATGACCAGCAGCATGCCCAGGGCCAGCACGGCGTTGATCGCCACGTGCTTGGTCATCGTGATCAGGTTCGTGACCGTCAGGAAGGAGTCGGAGAGCAGGCTGAAGATGACGATCAGCACGCCGAGGGCGATGAAGGCCCGCAGCTCGAAGATCATGTTCAGCGTCCGTAGCCGGCGGACGTCCTTCTCGGTCGGGCCTGCCTCGACCTGCGGGGCCGGCCTCGGAGCCAATGTCTGCGTCACGATGTCTCTCCAGTTCTGGTCCGGGACGTGCCGTCCGCCAGCTGCATCAGGCGGCCGCGGTCGATCGAGTGCGGGTCCACGTCGGCGACGAGCCGACCGCGTTCGAGAATGAGGAGGCGGTCGGGGATGTGCAGCGCCTCCTCGGCCTCGGAGGTGGTGAACACCACCGCCAGGCCTGCTTCCGCCTGCTGCGTCATCAGGGCGAAGATGTCGGCCTTGGCACCGATGTCGACTCCGCGCGACGGCTCGTCGAGCAGCAGCACCCTCGGCTCGGTCAGCAGGGCCTTGCCGATGACCACCTTCTGCTGGTTGCCGCCACTGAGCGAACCGATGGGCGCGTTCTGACCGGCGGTCTTCACCGTGACGTCGGAGATCATCTCGTCGACCGCCCCGCGCTCACGCTGCCGCGTGATCAGGCCGCGGCGTACGAAGCCCAGCAGCGAGCTGAGCGAGAGGTTCTGGCCGACCGACATCGTCTGGACCAGGCCATCGCGCTGGCGATCCTCCGGCACCAGGGCGATGCCGCGGCGGATCCGCTCGCGCACCGACTGACGGTCGAGCTCCTGGCCCGCGAAGGTCACCGTGCCCGACGAGACCGGAAGACGGCCGGCGATGGCCTCGAGCAGCTCGGTGCGCCCCGAGGCCATCAGCCCGTAGACACCGACGATCTCCCCGGCCCGGATCTCCAGGTCGATGCCGTCGACGGCGAGGCGGTGTGGGTTCGAGGGGTCGGCTACCTGGAGGTGCTCCACCGACAGGGCGACCTCGCCCAGCCGGGCGTGCCGCTTGGGGAACAGTGAGTCCTGGTCACGCCCCACCATGTGGTGCACGACCCAGGTCAGGTCGACGTCCGCGGCCGTCTCCGCCGCGACCAGCTGGCCGTCTCGGAGCACGGCGACGTCGTCGGCGATGTGCAGGGCCTCCTCGAGGTGGTGGGAGATGTAGATGACGGCGACACCGTCCGCCGTCAGCTCCCGGATCACCCGGAAGAGCACGTCGACCTCGGTCATGCTCAACGCCGATGTCGGCTCGTCCATGATCAGCACGCGGGCGTTCTGCAGCAGGGCCCGGGCGATCTCGATCAGCTGCTGCTGGCCGATGCGAAGGTCGCCCACCGGCGTGCTCGGGTCGAGCTGCTCCTCCAACCGCGCAAGGACTGCGGTGGTGGCCGCCCGCTGGGCGCCACGATCGACGCCGCCGAGCCGGCCCCGTTCCTCACGTGCCAGGAAGAGGTTGTCCTGGATCGAGAGGTTCGGGCACAGGCTCAGCTCCTGGTGGATGATCACCACGCCGTGGTCGGCCGCCTGGCGCGGCGACTCGAAGTGGACGACGTCACCATCGAGCTCCACAGCACCGCTGGTGGGCAGCTCGATGCCGGCGAGGACCTTCATCAGCGTCGACTTGCCGGCGCCGTTCTCCCCGAACAAGGCGGTGACGCGACCGGGCGCCACCCCGAGGCTCACGCCGCGGAGCGCGTGGGTCCCGCCGTAGGTCTTGGTCACGTTGCGCGCGGACATCACCGGCGCGGTGGTCGTGGGGCTGCTCGAGGCGCTGGTCACGGGGACGCCTCGATGCTGACCGGGGTCACCGTGACGACCTCGGGATTCAGCGGGGCGGTGGCACCGACCACGGTGACCTGCTTCCCGACGAGCGTCGCGGGCTCGAGACCCTCGAGGATGTCGGCACGCATCTCGTCGTTGAACGCGGTGCCGACGTTGGCGTACTCGACCTGGTTGACGAAGTCGTTGAAACTGACCAGCCCGGTGGCGTCACGCAAGGCGGTGCCGTTCAGGGCTGGGCCGATCTGGACCGAGACCCGCACCGACCGGGGAAGCCCGTCCACCTCCACCGGCAACAGGTTGCCCTCGGGCTTGCCGGCCGTCCCGGTCAGGGTGACGGCGTAGGTGTAGGGAGAGGTGCCCTGGCGCTTGCCGTACTGCTCCCCGGCCGCCTCGGCGTCCTCCTGGAGCATGGGGACGAGCGTGGTGAGCTCGACCGGGTCCTCCAAGATCGCCGGCTTCACCTTGCTCGCGTAGTTCTCCTGACCGTACGTCGCGGCGTCGAACTTCTCCTTCGCACCGGGCAGCGGCTCGGACGCCGAGACGTAGCGCGTCGAGGTGACCATGGCCACCACCACGGCGAGGACCAGCACTGCACCCACCAGCCGGGGGGTGACGCCGCGTCGGGTCCGATCGCTCGAACGTGAGCCGGAGGGTGAGCCGGAGCGTGAGGTGGTCATGAGGTGGCCCTCTCGTCGTCGCGGATGTGCTGGTCCAGGCCCCGAGAACGTGCCACGGCGGCACTCCAGATCGAACGCAGGCGCGCCCGCTCGGCCTCGCTCAGGTCTGGAAGGAAGGGTGCGGCCTGCGCCGGCCCGCCCAGCTGCCCCTCGAGGTCGGACCAGGTCCACCAGCCCAGCTGCAGCCCGGCGAGGTGCGCCGCGCCCAGGGCGGACAGGTTCGCGGTCGCACTGACCTGGACCGGCAACCCGGCGAGGTCGGCCTGCAGCTGCATCAGGGCACCCGAACGCGTCGTGGCACCGTCGACGGCGACCTCGGCCAGCGGTCCGCTGACCTGGGCGAAGGCGGTGAGGACGTCGTCGACCTGGAAGGCGATGGACTCGAGCCCGGCGCGCGCGACCTGCTCGCGTCCGGTGCCGAGGGAGAAGCCGTCGAGCACGGGGTTTGCCTCTCGGTCCCACCATGGGGCGCCGAGGCCGCCGAAGGCGGGGACCAGGGTGACCCCGTCGCTGGTGGTGGAGGCAGCCCAGTCGAAGAGCGTGTCGATGTCGACGCCGAGGAGCTCGGCCAGCCAGGTCATCGTGCGGCCGCTGGAGCGGATGTTGGCCTCGAGGGCGAACTCCACGTCCGAGACCTGCCAGGCGATGGTGCCGCAGACTCCGGAGGCGGCCGAGGCGCGCGGACCGAGCGCCATCACCGAGGAGCCGGTGCCGTAGGTCGCCTTGACCACCCCGGGACGCCAGCCGGCATGGGCGAAGAGGGCAGCGTGCGAGTCCGCCAGCACGGCGAGCACCGGAAGCCCGTCGGGTAGCGGAGCGAGGTCCCGGACGGGTGGGAACGGGCCCACCGACGGCACCACCCGCGGCAGGGCGCCGCGCGGGACGCCGAACACGGTGAGCAGGTCGTCGTGCCAGTTCCCGGAGTCGATGTCGAGCAGCTGGGTGCGCGAGGCGTTGCCGATCTCGGTGACCGGCTCGCCGCCGAAGTGGGCGAGCAGCCACGCGTCGACCGTGCCCAGGCACCAGGCGCCGTCGGTGCTGTGCACCCGCTCCGGGTCGTGCTGGTCGAGCAGCCACCCGGCCTTGAGTGCCGAGAACATGGGGTCCAGCGGCAGGCCGGTGCGTCCTCTCACCATCTCGGCGTGACCGGCACGCTCCAGCTCGGCGGCCCGGTCCGCGGTCCGCTGGTCCTGCCAGCCGAGGGCGGGTGCCAGGGCGCGCACGGTGTCCCGCTCCCACAGGACCAGCGTCTCGCGCTGCACGCTGAGTGCGACGCCCGCGACGCGGACCGCCAGCTCCTCGCTGAGGCAGTCGCGCACCGATTGCTGGACGCTGGCCCAGATCGCCTCGGCGTCCTGCTCGACCCAACCCGGCTGCGGGTGGTCCTGACCCAGGGCGACCGAGGCCTCGGCGACCACGCGGCCGCTCGAGTCGACCAGCATCGACTTCGTCGAGCTGGTGCCCTGGTCGATCGCCAGGATCAGGTCCTCACGCATGGGTGCTGTCCACCAGCTCACGGGCCGAGCCGACGATGCCCTCGACGTTGAGGCCGAAGTGGTCGAGGAGGTAGGACGCGCTCCCCGTGGGGGCGAAGGCGTTGTCCACCCCGAGGATCCGCATGCGGCAAGGGTGCTCCTGGCTCAGCAGCGACGCCACGGCAGCACCGAGTCCGCCACTGAGGGTGGCTTCCTCGACCGTGACTATGCCCCCGGTCTCGGCCGCCGCCCGCAGGAGCGCGTCGCGGTCGAGGGGCTCCACGAACGGCATGTTCAGCACCCGGACGCCGATCCCCTCGCTCGCCAGCTGGTCTGCCGCCCACAACGCGCGGGAGACCATCGAACCGATGGCCACCACGGTGACGTCGTCACCGGAACGCAGCTGCACGGCGCGACCGGGCTCGAAGACGTCGGTCGGGGCCGAGACCTCGGGCACCTTGAAGCGCGGGATCCGGAGGTAGGCCCCGCGACCGAGCCCTGCGGCCCAGCGGACGGCCGACCTGGTCTCCACCGGGCCCGCGGGGACGACGACTGGAAGGCCGGCGACGGCCCGCATCCAGGAGAGGTCCTCGATCGAGTGGTGGGTGGGGCCGAGCTCGCCGTACGCCATGCCCGGGCTCTGTCCGCACAGGACGACGTGTCGCTGGCTGTAGGCCACGTCCGCCTTGATCTGCTCGGTGGCCCGGCCGGTCAGGAACGGAGCGGCGGCGCAGACGAACGGGATCAGGCCGGCGTTGGCCAGACCGGCCCCGACCCCGACCAGGTCCTGCTCGGCGATACCGACGTTGACCAACCGGTCGGGGAACTCCTCGCGGAAGGCGGTCAGGTTGCTCGAGCCGACCGAGTCGTTGCACACCGCGACGATGCGCTCGTCCTCGCGAGCCAGCGTGGCCAGCTCGTCGGCGAAGTCCACCCGGCAGTCGAACGTCGGAGCGTCCGGAGGGAGCGTCGCCTGGGCGTCGGGGGTGGGTGTGACGGTCATGCGGAGAGCTCCTCGAGTGCGGCGGCGACCTGGTCCTCGGTGGGCACCTTGTGGTGCCACTCGACCCGGTCCTCCATGAACGAGACACCCTTGCCCTTGACGGTGTCCGCGATGATCGCGACCGGCTTGCCGGTCGTGGACGGTCCCATGGCCTCGGTCAGGGCGAGGTGGTCGTGGCCGTCGATGCGTCGGGTCTCCCAGCCGAAGCTGGCCCACTTGTCGTGCAGCGGTTCGAGGGTCTTGGTGTCCTCGGTGCGCGCACCCTGCTGGAGGCGGTTGCGGTCGACGACCGCGGTGAGGTCGTGCAGCTCGTAGTGAGCAGCGGTCATGGCAGCCTCCCAGTTGCTGCCTTCCTGCATCTCACCGTCACCCATCACCACGATCGTCCGGTAGCCGGCTCCGGCCACCTTGGCTCCGAGCGCGCAGCCGGTGGCCACCGGGAAGCCGTGGCCCAGCGGACCGGTGTTGGTCTCGACACCGGGCACCTTGACGCGGTTGGGGTGACCGTTGAGTGGCGAGAGGGGCTGGGCGAACGTCGCCAGCGCGGCTCGCGGGAAGAACCCGCAGGAGGCGAGCGTGGCGTAGAGCGCGGCCGCGCAGTGGCCCTTGCTCAGCACGAACCGGTCTCGCCCGAGGTCGTCCGGACGCGTGGGGTCGAGGTCGAGTGCGTGCCAGTACGCCGCGACGAGGATGTCGGTGACCGACAGGTCCCCGCCGACGTGACCAAGACCGGCCGTCCGGATCGTGGTGAGGATGTCGCGTCGGACGCCGGTGGCCACCGCTGCGAGCGCCGAGCGGAGCTGGTCCGGGGGCAGGTCACGGTGCCGAGCGACCGCGTCCCGGTAGGCGGCGGCGGCCGGGGCATCGACGGTGAGCTCGTCGGCGCTCACCGGACCCGGGGCGAAGGTGGTCATGACTGCTCCTCGGTGAGTTCGGCCATGGCGCGGTAGAGCGCCTTCTTCACGATCCGCTGGGCCTGCAGCGCGTCCTGGGCCTGCTGGGCCTGGTGCAACGCGTCGTGGTCGAGCCCGAGCAGTGCCCGGTGGAACCCGCGCATGGTCTCGATGCCGTCGCGCGCCGCCTGCACCGGGTCCTCGCGGAACGGGAACTGGTCGAGCTGCCAGACGCCCTCCCAGCCGGCCGTGTGCAGGGCGTGGAAGAACTCGAAGGTCTCGAGCAGGTGCACGGAACCCACGACCATGTCGTCGTCCCAGCCCCGGAAGTTGTCGTTGACGTCGATGGCGAACAGCCGGTCGCGCGAGAGCGCCAGCTTCGCCGCCTCGGCGGGCGACTCCCCACCGTAGAGCGAGTGTCCGAAGTCGAGCAGGATGCCGACGTTGTCGCAGCCCATCTCCTCGATGGCCAGCAGCGTGCGGGCGCAGGAGGAGAACACCATCCGGTTGCGCGGCTCGCGTGGCTTGTACTCGATGCAGAAGCGCATGTCGGGGAAGTTCGTGGCCAGCTCGCGCACCGCCTGCACCGAGTAGGTCCACAGCTGGGCGTGGTCGGCCTGGAAGGGGTAGTCCACGCCGTCCTGGCCCGGCCACAGCTTGACGTAGTCACACCCGAGGTCGGTCGCCAGCTCGGCGGCCTGCGAGACCAGGTCGATCGCCCGGGCCCGGACCGCGGCGTCGGGGTTGGTGAAGCCGCCCTTGACGAACTCCCGGTTGTAGATCTCCGGAGTCACCGCCACGGCGCCCACTCCGGCCTTCTCCAGGGCCGTCTTGATCTCCGCGGTGTCGACGTCGCGAGGGGCGAACGGCCAGTTCAGGTCGACCACGGAGAGAGACCCGACCTGGCCTGCACGCTCGATCGACTCCAGGGTGGTGACCGGGTCGGCGTAGCCCTCGGTGGCGTAGCGGTCCACGTAGCTGGCGAAGTGCCAGATGCCCGCGCCGTACCGCGGTTCTTGAATATTTATGCGCTCTTGATCGGACATGCATGAAGCATGCGTGACGTCGGCGCCGAAGTCAACGCCTCGTCCCACCTTTTTGTGACGAGCGCCACCTGACCCATACCCGCCCGACGGCGGACCGCCAGGCCGTAGCCTCGGAGGGTGGATCAGGTGAGCTGGAATGAGTACGCCGCGGTGTTGTTCGACCTCGACGGGGTCGTCACGCCCACCGCGGAGGTGCACATGCGCGCCTGGTCGGAGATGTTCAACGACTTCCTGAGCGGGGACGCGACCCGGCTCGACGGGGACGGCGACCTCTCGCCGTACACCGACGACGACTACTTCGCCCACGTGGACGGCAAGCCCCGCTACGACGGGGTCCGCGACTTCCTGGCCGCCCGGAGCATCGAGCTCCCCGAGGGGACCTCGGACGACCAGCCGCGCATGCTGACCGTGCGCGGTCTCGGCAACCGCAAGAACGACGCCTTCAACGCCGTCCTCGAGCGCGACGGCGTCGAGGGCTACCCGGGGTCCATCCGGTTGCTCGACCACCTGCGCGACCTCGGCATGAAGCTCGCCGTGGTCTCCTCCTCGGCCAACGCCTCCACCGTGCTCCGCGCCGCCGGGCTCGCCGAGCGGTTCGCCACCGTGGTCGACGGTCGGGTCGCGACGGTGCTCGACCTGCCGGGCAAGCCGGCCCCGGACACCTTCCAGCACGCCGCCGCGGTCCTCGAGGCCACCCCCGAGAGGGCCGTGGTCCTGGAGGACGCCGTGTCCGGCGTCCGCGCGGGCGCGGCCGGGGGCTTCGGGCTCGTCATCGGGGTCGACCGCGGCGCCGGCGCCGACGTCCTCGCCGAGGCGGGGGCCGACCTCGTGGTCACGGATCTGGGCGACCTCGTCCCCGGACGATCCACATGAGCAGGGCGGCTCCTCGCGAGCCGATGGACCGCGGCCGCTTCCCGGTCGACCCGTGGCGGCTGGTGGAGACCACCTACCGCGCCCACGACCTCGGCACCACCGAGACCCTGTTCACCGTCGCCAACGGCTACCTCGGGATGCGCGGCAACCCGGAGGAGGGCCGCGACGCCGTCGCCCACGGCACCTTCATCAACGGCTTCCACGAGACCTGGCCGATCCGGCACGCCGAGGCCGCCTTCGGCTTCGCCCGCACCGGGCAGACGATCGTCAACGTCCCCGACGCCAAGCTGATGAAGCTCTACGTCGACGACGAGCCGTTCATCCTCGGGACGGCGGAGCTCGAGACCTACGAGCGCTCCCTGGACTTCCGCGACGGCGTGCTCCGGCGCCGCGTCATCTGGCGTACGCCGGCCGGCAAGCGCGTCCTCGTCGAGTCGAGCCGGATGGTCTCGATGACCCAGCGGCACATGGCCGTGCTCACCCTCGAGGTGACCATGCTCGACGGGGACGCCCCCCTCGTCATCTCCTCCCAGCTGCTCAACCGCCAGGACGGCCAGGACGAGTACTACGTGCCCTACGAGGCGATGGGTGAGGGCACCGACCCCCGCAAGGCCGCCGCCTTCGACCAGCGGGTGCTGCTCCCCCGCGCCCACTACGTGCGCGACCACCGGATGCTGCTGGGCTACCAGTGCGCGCGTTCACTGATGACCATCGCGGTCGCGGCCGACCACCACCTCGAGACCCCGGACGAGCACGAGACGATCCTCAGCGGCGACGACGACCTGGGCAAGACGGTCTTCCGCATCGAGGCGCGGGAGGGGCACCGGGTCCGGCTGGAGAAGGTGGTGGCCTACCACAGCTCCCGCGGGGTCCCCGTGCGCGAGCTGTCCGACCGCTGCGACCGCACCCTCGACCGGGCGACCCAGCGCTCGACGTCCTACTACCTCGCCGAGCAGCGCGAGTGGTTCGACGACTTCTGGGCGGCCAGCGACGTGGAGATCGCCGACGACGACGCCACCCAGCAGGCGATCCGCTTCAACATCTTCTCGGTGGCCCAGGCCAGTGCGCGCGTCGACCAGCAGGGCGTCCCGGCGAAGGGGGTCACCGGGTCGGGGTACGAGGGGCACTACTTCTGGGACTCCGAGGTCTACGTGGTGCCGTTCCTGACCTTCACCCAGCCCCACGTGGCCCGCAACCTGCTGCACTTCCGCAACCGGATGCTGCCCGCCGCCCGCACCCGCGCACGCGAGATGGCGCAGAGCGGTGCCCTGTTCCCGTGGCGCACGATCAACGGCGAGGAGGCATCGGCCTACTACGCCGCCGGCAGCGCGCAGATGCACATCAACGCCGACATCGCCTACGCGCTGATGCAGTACGTCGGGGCCAGCAACGACGTCGGCTACCTCGTCCGCGACGGGGTCGACCTGCTCGTGGAGACCGCTCGGATGTGGGCCGAGCTCGGCTTCTGGCGTCACAACGGCGCCAGCTCCACCTTCCACATCCACGGGGTCACCGGCCCCGACGAGTACACGACCGTGGTCAACAACAACCTGTTCACCAACCTGATGGCTCGCTACAACCTGGAGAAGGCGGCACTGGTCGTCGAACGGATCCGTGAGCACTACCCCACCGAGTACGAGAAGCTCGTGCACCGGCTCGGGCTCGACGCGGAGGAGGTCGCGGAGTGGCAGCGCTGCGCCGAGGGGATGTCCATCCCCTTCGACGAGGGCCTCGGCATCCACCCGCAGGACGACTTCTTCCTCGACCGGGAGGTGTGGGACCTCTCCCGCACCCCCCAGGACCTGCGGCCGCTGATGCTGCACTACCACCCGCTGGTGATCTACCGCTTCCAGGTGCTCAAGCAGGCCGACGTCGTCCTCGCCATGTTCCTGCACGGTGACCGGTTCACCGCCGAGCAGAAGCGGGCCAACTTCGAGTACTACGACCCGATCACCACCGGGGACTCCACGCTCTCGGCGGTGGTGCAGTCGATCATCGCCGCGGAGGTGGGCTACCACGAGGCGGCGCTCGAGTACTTCGAGCAGGCCCTCTACGTGGACCTCGCCGACCTGCACGGCAACACCGTCGACGGCCTGCACATCGCCTCGACCGGCGGCGTGTGGAGCGCCCTCGTCTTCGGGTTCGCCGGCATGGGCGACCGTGGCGGCCGGCTCTCCTTCGACCCGCGGCTGCCGGCGTCGTGGCCGCTGCTGCGCTTCCGGGTGGCCTGGCGCGGATCGCGGCTGCTGGTCGAGCTCACCCAGGACGAGCTCGCGATCACGGTCCTCGAGGCCGCCGAGCCGCACGTGCGCGTGCGCGTGTGCGGCGAGGTGCACGTCGTCACGACCGACGACGCCGCTGCGGGTGACGCTGGAGGATCAGGGCCCGCGCATCGACGGGCTGCTCGGCGAGAAGCCCCGGACCGGCGGCATCCGCTCCGACGGGACGAGGATCACCGCCGGGGTGCCCGAGCCGATGGTCTTCCCGACGGACGGCCACGAGGAGTGACGCCGGCTATCCCTCCGGCGCGGTGAGCCACAGCACGGCGTACGGCGGCAGGTGGAACGCGTCGAGGTACCCGTCGGGGTGGTTGCCGGTGATCCGGTCGACGACCGTCTCGGGGTCGAGGCCGGCGTCGCGGAGGGCCTGGTAGGGCAGCACCCGGTCGGTGTCGGTCACGTTGTAGGCACCCAGCATCGGGCCCAACGGGTGCCGACGCAGGACGAGCAGCACCCCGGGATCGTGGGGGTCGGGCACCTCGGCGGCCACGGAGGCGTGCAGGTGCGGCAGCGTCCGGCGTGCGGCCACCAGTCCCCGCAGCGTCTCGGCGATGCCGGAGGTGTCCTCGGGCACCGGCCACGGCAGCACCGGTCGGTGCGCCCACCGGTTGTCTCCCGCGTGCTCGGGCACCGAGTCCCAGTCGGGGTCGTTGGTCAGGCCGAGCTCGTCGCCCATCCAGATCACCGGCAGCCCGCCGAAGCCGAGCACGAGCGCGTGCACCAGACCGATCCGCTGCGGCGCCAGCGGGTCCCCCGCCTCCAGCCCCGCGAGCGAGGCGAGGCTGCCGGAGATGCGCCGGTCGTGGGTCAGCGGGTTCTCCTGGAACACGAGTCCCCGTGCCCAGGACCCGGGGAACTCACCGGAGTAGAAGTCGGAGAGGAACCCGCGGTGGCCGTAGCCGCTCACGCCGACCGCGGCCGCGTCGTCGTCGCCGATCGCCCAGCCGATGTCGTCGTGGCACCGCGCGTAGGTCACCCAGGCCGTCGTGGTGGGCGCCGCGGGCAGCTGGCGCAGGGCGTGCGCGGCCAGCGCCGTGTCGCGGGTGGCGAGCATCGACCAGATCTGCACCATCAGGCTGTTGTGATAGGCGAGATCGCTGACCTTGCCGTGGTGCCGACCCTGCCCGAGGTAGGCGAGCAGGTCGTGCGGACCGACGATCGCCTCGGCCTTGAAGACCGTGGCCGGCGCAGCGATGCGGGTGACCGTCCGCAGCGCCTGGGTGAGCGCATGCACCTCCGGCTGGTTCTGGCACATGGTGCCCATCCGCTTCCAGATGAAGGCGATCGCGTCGAGCCGGAGCACCTCGACGCCGTGGTTGGCCAGGTCGAGGATGATCGCGGCGTACTCGCAGAGCACGTCGGGGTTGGCCCAGTCGACGTCCCACTGGTAGTCGTTGAACGTCGTCCAGACCCAGCCGTCCAGCTGGTCGTCCCAGGTGAAGTTGCCGGGCGCGAAGTCGGGGAAGACCTCGGGCAGCGTGCGCTCGTACTCGTCGGGCACCTGCCGGTCGGGGAAGACGTGGAAGTAGTCGCGGTACCGCGCGTCCCCGGCGCGGGCCCGCTCGGCCCAGTCGTGCTCGCGGGCGACGTGGTTGAGGACCAGGTCGAGGCACAGGCTGATCCCCTGCTCGCGCAGGACGCCGGTGAGCCGGCGCAGGTCCTCCATGGTGCCGAGATCCGCCCGGACGCTGCCGTAGTCCTGCACGGCGTACCCGCCGTCGTTGGGTGGTTCGCGGGGGGTGAGCAGCGGCATCAGGTGCAGGTAGGTCACGCCGAGGTCGGCGAGGTACGACGAGCGCTCGGCCGCCCCGGCGAGCGTGCCCGCGAAGCGGTCGGCGTACGCCGCGTAGCCCACCATCGTCTCGCGCTGGAACCAGTCCGGGGCCAGGGACCGCTTCAGGTCGAGCGCGTGCAGCTCCTCGGGACGGGCGGCGAACCCGGCGGCGGCCACCTGCACCAGACGGTCGGCCACGCCCGGCGCGTCGTCGTAGAGCAGAGCCAGGGCCGCCTCCAGGTCCGGCAACCACCGGTCGAGGCGAGCCTCGAACAGCTCCCGGCGGTGGGCGGCGAGTCCGGGGTGGTCCATGACCCCACCCTGCCAGTCCCGGCGCACCGGCGTCAGTCCAGGGAGTCCTGACCCCCACGACGACGGTTGCTGCGTCGCAGCACCAGCCAGGTGCCCGCGAGACCGAGGAAGACGAGCCCGCTGACGATCACGAGGACGAGGGTCACGGTCTCCGCGACGCTCAGTCCGGGCAGCAACCCGGCATGGTCCGGGACCGAGGACAGTCCCACGCGCACGCTCATACCGGCCATGGTGCCGGACGGCGGGAAGGCACGGGCAAGCGACCCGCGAGCTCAGGTGCGGGTGGCGTAGGCGGCCACTCCTGTGTCGAGCAGGACGCAGGGCTCGTCGCCGTCGACCCAGGCGTCGTGCCCGGGCTCGATCAGCATGACGTCGCCCGGACCGATGGCCACCTCGGAGCCGTCGTCGAACCGCACGGTCATCCGCCCGGAGAGGCAGAAGCCCGTGTGCCGGACCTGGCACGACTCCGTGCCGGCGATCGGCTTGACGTCCTCGGACCATCGCCAGCCTGCCTCGAACACCCCGCGACCCAGGGTGAAGTCGTCCAGCGTGACCACGTCCATGTGCCCGTGCGCCCTGAACGGGCGGGTCTCGTGGGCCTGGTCGATGTTCTGCGTCGTCGATGCGGTCATGGCTCCTCCTCGGTGGCGACCGCGCGGCCCCGCGTGGGCCGGTCCTTCCGATGACAGACCCGGGCGACGCCCATGGCAAGAGGACCCTGAGGATCTCTGCCGACCTGGCTAGCCCGGTCGGCACAGCGCGTTCAGTCGTCGACGACGATCACGTGCAGCTGCCGGGGCCCGTGGACGCCCTCCACGCGGTCCAGCTCGATGTCGCTGGTCGCGGACGGGCCGCTGATCCACGTCTGCGGGCGCGACGGGTCCAGCACCGCCACGGCGTCCGCGACGTCGGCGACCACCTGGTCCGCGCGGACGATGCAGACGTGCCGGTCGGGGACCAGGGAGAGCGCGCGCCGGCCCTGTCCCGGGCCGTGGTCGAGGACGATCGTGCCGGTCTCCGCGACGGCCACCCGAGCCTCGGTGACGACCGTGTCGACCCGGTCGAGGTCTGCGGCCGTGCGGCCGTCGTCCTCGACCGCTCCGGGCACCTCCACCCCGAGACCCGCGGGGACCAGCACGGTGCCGGTCGCGGCGGCGACCACTCGGCTGGCGAGCTCGTCGGCCGGACACCGCTCGACCACCGCCCGATAGTCCTCGACACGGGCGACGAACAGGTCGACCGACGCGGGCCCGGCGGCCGCGAGCACCGGGCGCTGCGGCGCCGTCACCCCGGCGGTGGCCGCGCGCACCTGCGCCAGGATCTCCTCCCGGGCGCCGCGTACCCCCGGCCGTGCGGGCTGCCCAGCCATCGCGTCAGCCATCGCGGCGGCCTCCGTCGGTGCGCGTCCACCAGTCGCGGAACGACTCCCGCGCCGGCACCGGCAGGTCGCGGGCCTGCGTCCAGGCGGCGCCGCCGGGCGGTCGGCTGCCGCCGCGCAGCACCCGGCCGGCGAGACCGGCGAGGCGCTCCCCGAGCGCGAGCCGCCGAGCGGAGCCGAACGCCGCACCGGTGGCCTTCATCGCCAGCGACTCGAGCTTGGGCCGTCCACCACGGTGGGCGTCGACGACCTGGGCACGCAGGTCGACCAGCACCTCGGGGATGTCGATGCGCACCGGGCAGACCTCGAAGCAGGCACCGCACAGGGACGAGGCGTACGGCAGCGAGTCGGTCTGCTCGTCGTGCCCGACACCGCGCATCAGGGGGTTGAGGATGGCGCCGATCGGACCCGGGTAGACCGATCCGTAGGCGTGCCCGCCGACCCGCTCGTAGACCGGGCACACGTTCAGGCACGCCGAGCAGCGGATGCAGCGCAGGGCCTGGCGCCCGACCTCGTCGGCCAGCGCCCGGGTGCGACCGTTGTCGAGCAGGACGACGTGCATCTCCTGCGGGCCGTCGCCGGGCGTGACCCCGGTCCACGTGGAGGTGTAGGGGTTCATCCGCTCCCCGGTGGAGGAGCGCGGCAGCAGCCGGAGGAACACGTCGAGGTCCTGCCAGGTCGGCACCACCTTCTCGATGCCGACCACCGAGACCAGCACCTCCGGCAGCGTCAGGCACATCCGGCCGTTGCCCTCGGACTCCACGACGACCAGGGTGCCGGTCTCGGCCACGGCGAAGTTGGCGCCCGAGACCGCGACCTTGGCCCGCAGGAACTTCTCGCGCAGGTGCAGCCGGGCAGCCCCGGCCAGCGCGGCCGGGTCGTCGGTGAGGTCCTCGGGGGCCGGCCGCCCGGCCGACGCCATCCGTTCGCGGAAGATCTGCCGGATCTCGGCCCGGTTGCGGTGGATCGCCGGCACCAGGATGTGGCTGGGCAGGTCCTCGCCGAGCTGCACGATCAGCTCGGCCAGGTCGGTCTCCCACGCGGCGATGCCCTCCTCGGCGAGCGCCTCGTTGAGCCCGATCTCCTGGGTGGCCATCGACTTGACCTTGACCACCTCGTCGACGCCGTGGGCGCGGGCGACCTCGGCGACGATCCGGTTGGCCTCGGCCGCGTCCCGAGCCCAGTGCACGGTGGCTCCCGCGGCGGTGAGCGCCGCCTCCAGGTCGAGCAGGTGTCGCTCGAGGTCGGCGAGGGCCGCATCCTTGATCGCGGCGCCGGCCAGCCGCAGGTCCTCCCAGTCCGCCACCTCGGCGACGACGCGGGCCCGCTTGTCGCGGATCGTGGAGGTCGCGTGGGCCAGGTTGTGCCGCAGCTGCGTGTCGGCCAGCGCTGCGCGCGCCGCCTCGGGGAACGCCGGCATCCCGACGAACGTGGCCGTCCCCCCGCTCATGCGGCGCCCTCCGTCGCCGCGAGCACCTCGGCCAGGTGCATCGTCCGTACGCCGGCACGCTGCCGGGTCAGCAGCCCGCCCATGTGCATCAGGCAGGAGCTGTCCCCCGCCACCAGCACCTCCGCACCGGTCCCGCGGACGTGGCGCACCTTGTCGGCACCCATCGCGATCGAGGTGTCGGCGTTCTTGACCGAGAAGGTGCCGCCGAAGCCGCAGCACTGGTCGGCGTCGGGCAGGTCCACCAGGGTCAGCCCGTGCACCGCCTCGAGCAGCTGGCGGGGCCGGTCGCCGACGCCGAGGGCCCGCAGCGAGTGACAGGTGGGGTGGTAGGTCACCCGGTGCGCGAAGGAGGCGCCCACGTCGGTCACGCCCAGCACGTCGACGAGGAACTCGGAGAGCTCGAAGACGCGGTGCTCCAGCGTGGCGACCCGCTGCTGCAGTCGTTGGTCACCCGCGCGTCGCGCGACGATCCGCTGCTGGTGCCGGGCGGAGCCGGCGCAGGAGCCCGAGGGGGTGACCACGGCGTCGTACCCCTCGAAGGCGTCGACGAACGCGCGCACCGCCGGCACCGCCTCGTCGAGGTAGCCGGTGTTGACCATCGGTTGGCCGCAGCAGGTCTGCTCCGGCGGGAACTCCACGTCGACCCCGAGCCGGCGCAGCAGCGTGACCACCGCCTGCCCCACCCCCGGGAACAGCGTGTCGTTGAGGCAGGTGACCTGCAGTGCCACGCGCATGCGGCGATCGTAGACGCAGTCCCCCGGTCGACGGTTCTGGAACGGCGGCCTAGCGTGGAGACATGTCCACGATCGAGCTGACCGCCGAGAACTTCGAGCAGAGCGTGCGGGACAACGACGTCCTGTTCGTCGACTTCTGGGCGAGCTGGTGCGGCCCCTGCCGGCAGTTCGCCCCGACCTACGAGGCCGCTTCCGAGGCCCACCCCGACCTGACCTTCGGGTCGGTCAACACCGAGGAGCAGCAGCAGCTCGCGGGTGCGGCGCAGGTGAGCTCGATCCCGACGCTGATGGTCTTCCGGGACGGCATCCTGGTGTTCTCCCAGGCCGGGGCGCTGCCTCCCGCCGCCCTCGACCAGCTGATCGCCGCGGTGCGCGACCTCGACATGGACGACGTGCGTCGCCAGGTCGCCGCCCAGCAGCCGGCGGACTGAGGCCACCGACATGGACGCCCGCGCCTGGGACGAGAGGTATGCCGCGACGCCGATGGTGTGGTCGGCCGGCCCGAACCGCTTCGTCGAGTCCGAGCTGGCCGAGCTGCCGCCGGGCCGCGCCCTCGACCTGGCCTGCGGCGAGGGCCGCAACGCGCGCTGGCTCGCCTCGCAGGGGTGGCAGGTCACCGGCCTCGACTTCTCGGCCGTCGCCGTCGACAAGGGCCGGGAGGCGGCGCCCGAGGTCGACTGGCAGGTCGGGGACGCCCTCACCGCGCCGCTCCCGGACGCTCTCGACCTGGTCGTCGTCGCCTACCTCCAGGTGCCCGCGCAGGAGCGACGCACGGCGCTGCGCCGCTCCGTGGAGGCCCTCGTGCCCGGCGGCACCCTGTTCGTGGTGGCCCACGACTCCACCAACCTGACCGAGGGCACCGGCGGCCCGCAGGACCCCGCGTTGCTCTACACCGCCGAGGACGTGCTGGCGGACCTGGCCGGGACCGGCGTCGAGGTCGTCCGCGCCGAGCGGGTGGCCCGGCCCGTGCCCGTCGAGGACGGGCACGGACCGCCCGGCACCGCCTGGGACGCCCTGGTGCGCGTGCGCCGGGTCAGCTGACCCCCAAAAGTGCGTCAGGAGGCGCGGGAGCGGGGCTCGTCGCTGTCGTCGAAGACACCGAGCTCGGCGTTGGTGCGCGCCGTGCGCAGGTGCCGGCTCAGGCTCCAGCCGAGGAACGCGACGGCGACCGCCAGCGCGAGGAAGACACCGAACGCCACCCATCCGGCCTTCACGTCCTCGGGAGCCGGCGCCTCGTCGGCGACGACCACCACGAGTGACACGAGGAGCATGAGGCTGTTCATGTGCCCATCCTCTCAGGTGGCCAAGTCGGGCCGGTCCCGGATCCCGGCGAACAGGTCGTCCTCGGGGAGCTCGGTCTCCACGAACGACCGCGCGAGCTCGTAGTCCTCGGTCGGCCAGGCCGACTGGTGCACGTCGAGGGGCACGTGGAACCACGGCCCGTCGGGGTCGATCTGGGTCGCGTGCGCGATCAGCGCCTGGTCGCGCACCGGGAAGAAGTCGCCGCACGGCACCCGGGTGGTGATGCGGGCGTCGTGGGCCGGGTCCGGCTTCCACTCCTCGAGCCGCTCGGCGTACGGCGACTCCAGGCCGCGCCGCACCATCTCGTCGTGCAGCGCCTGGGTGCGCGGACGGTTGAACCCGTGGTGGTAGTAGAGCTTCAGCGGCTGCCACGGCTCACCGGCGTCGGGGTAGCGGCTGGCGTCGCCGGCCGCCTCGAAGGCGACGACGGAGACGTGGTGGCACTGGATGTGGTCGGGGTGCGGGTAGCCGCCGTTCTCGTCGTACGTCGTCACCACGTGCGGTCGGAAGCTCCGGATCAGCCGGACCAGCGGTTCGGCCGCCACCTCGGGATCCAGCGCACCGAAGCAGCCGTCGGGGAGCGGCGGCTTGGGGTCGCCCTCCGGCCACCCGGAGTCGACGAAGCCGAGCCAGTCCTGCCGCACGCCGAGGATCTCCCGCGCCGCGTCCATCTCCTGTCGGCGGATCTCGCTGATGTTGGCGAGCACGTCGGGCCGGTCCATCTTCGGGTTGAGGATCGACCCCCGTTCGCCGCCGGTGCAGGTGACGACGTGGACGTCCACGCCCTCCTTGACGTACTTGACCGTGGAGGCGGCACCCTTGCTCGACTCGTCGTCGGGGTGCGCGTGCACGTGCATCAGCCGGAGCATGCCCCTCATCCTAGGGATGGTGCGGGGTGGGAGAATCGGTCAGGTGAGTGATCTGATGTCCGACCGCTACGGCGCCCCGAGTCCCGCGCGCCGCGCATGGGTGATCGCCGGCTCCGGCCTGGTCGGCATCGCGGCCCTCGGCTGGCTGGCCTGGGCCGTGTGGTTCCACAGCACGCCCGAGGTTCAGTCCTCGCTGCGCGGCTACGACGTCGTCGACGTCCACCGGACCACGGCCTCGGTGGCCGTGCGCACCGACGACGCGGCAGTCGAGGCGCGCTGCGTGGTGCGGGCCATCGGCGAGGACCACTCGGTCGTCGGCGAGGTGGACTTCACCGTCTCCGGCGTGGCCGGCACGACCACGCGCGACGTCTCGCTGCGCACCGAGCGGGAGGCCACCTCGGTGGAGCTGGTCGGGTGCACGACCGGCGAGCAGTCCCGGCCCCGCTGAGATCGATTCTGTCTGCTCGCGTCGCGTTGGTAGCATCGTTAACTTGCCCAGAACGGTTCATTCGACCCCACAGGAGTTTTCCCATGAGCGAGCCGACCCAGAGCCAGGTCTGGTTGACCCAGGCCAAGTACGACGAGCTCACGGCCGAACTCGACCACCTGCGCGGCCCGGCCCGAGCCGACATCGTCAAGCGCGTGAGCGACGCCCGCGACGAGGGTGACCTCAAGGAGAACGCCGGCTACCACGCCGCCCGCGACGAGCTCGGCAAGATCGACGGACGCATCCAGCAGCTCGTCGACATGCTCGACCGCGCCGAGGTGGGCGAGACTCCCCCCGACGACGGCGTCGTCGAGCCCGGCATGAAGGTCACCGTCAAGCTCGTGGGCCTCGACTTCACCGAGACCTTCCTCTTCGGGGCCCGCGAGATGGGTGGCGACGACATCAAGGTCTACTCCCCGCAGTCCCCGCTGGGACAGGCCATCGACGGCGCCAAGCGCGGCGAGACCGTGACCTACCAGCTGCCCAACGGCAAGGACCAGAAGGCCGAGATCCTCGAGGCCGTCCCCTACACCGGCTGAGCGCCGCCGCGGGCCGACTGCCGGTCACTCGATGACGTGGTAGCCGTGCTCGCGCAGCCGCGCGAGCACCTCCTCCGCGTGCGCCGGCCCCTTGGTCTCGAGCTGCAGGTGCACCTCGACCTCGCCGACGTGCAGCGTCGTCGAAGTGCGCTCGTGGGCCACCTCGAGCACGTTGGCGCCCGAGTCGGCGAGCTCGGCGAGCAGGTGCGCCAGCCCGCCGGGACGGTCGGGGATCACGCAGCGCAGGTTGAGGTAGCGCCCGCCCGAGGCCATGCCGTGCCGGATCAGGTTGCCGAGCAGCAGCGGGTCGACGTTGCCACCCGAGAGCACCGCCACGATCGGGGTGGCGAACTCGTGCGGCCGGTCGAGCACCGCCGCGACCGCGGCCGCCCCTGACGGCTCGACGACCATCTTGGCCCGCTCGAGGAGCAGCACGAGGGCCCGCGACATCGACTCCTCGGAGACGGTGACCACCTCGTCGACGTACTGCTGGATGGCCGCGAACGGTACGTCGCCCGGGCAGGCCACGGCGATCCCGTCGGCCATCGTGGTCATCCGCTCGAGCGCCACCGGCGACCCGGTGCGCAACGACTCCGGGTAGGCGGCGGCCTCCTCGGCCTGCACCCCCACCACGCGGACGTCGGGCCGCTTCGCCTTGATGGCCAGCGCCACCCCGGCGAGCAGCCCGCCCCCGCCGGTCGGCACCAGCACGGTCGCCGCCTCGGGGGCCTGGTCGAGGATCTCGAGGCCGACGGTGCCCTGCCCCGCGACGATGTCGGTGTGGTCGAAGGGGTGGATGAACACGGCACCGCTGCGGTCGGCGTACTCCTTGGCCGCGATCAGCGCCTGGGTGAGGTACTCGCCCTCGAAGATCACCTCGGCGCCGTACGCTCGGGTCGCGTTGACCTTCGGGATCGGCGCGCCCATCGGCATGAACACCGTGGCCTTGATCCCGAGCATCTGCGCCGCGAGCGCGACGCCCTGCGCGTGGTTGCCGGCCGAGGCCGCGACCACCCCGCGCGCCCGCTCCTCCTCGCTGAGCCGCGAGAGCCGCACGTAGGCGCCCCGGATCTTGAACGACCCGGTCCGCTGGAGGTTCTCGCACTTGAGCAGCACCGGCCCGCCCACGATCGTCTGCAGCCAGCGCGAGGTCTCCATCACCGTGGTCAGCGCCACCTCGCCGACCAGGTCGACGACCTCCGCGATGTCAGACAACGAGACGGTCATGCCGCCACTTTAGGGCCCTCCTCCCCGCGGCACAGCCGCCGGCCGAGCAGCGCTCGTCCTGGGCACGTCGGAGCGAGCCAAGCGCTTGTCCTGAGCCTGTCGAAGGGTGCGGTCAGTCGAAACCCGTACGCCGACAACCGGCAGCAACCACACGGTGGTCATGCTTGTCGAAACCACGGGTACGCCGACAAGCGGCCGCACCCCACGGCTGGTTGAGCTTGTCGAAACCACGGGTACGCCGACGAGCGGCCGCAACCGCACGGTGGTTGAGCTTGTCGAAACCACGGGTACGCCGACGAGCTGGTCGAGCAGCGCTTGTCCTGAGCTTGTCGAAGGGAGCGGAGCGCTTGTCCTGAGCCCAGTCGACGGGAGCGATCAGTCGAGACCCGGTGACCTGGCAGGCAGCCGCACCCCACCGCTGGTTGAGCTTGTCGAAACCACGGGCACGTCGAACCGCAGCGTCGACCACCGCTGGTCGAGCAGCGAGCGGAGCGCTTGTCCTGAGCCCAGTCGAAGGGAGCGGTCAGTCGAGACCCGGTGACCTGGCAGGCGGCCGCACCCGACCGCTGGTTGAGCTTGTCGAAACCACTCCGACGAGTCAGTGGGTCTGAAGATTTTCGAGGGGTGTGGTCGACGCGGGTGCCGGGTTGCGGTGGTGTTCCCCGACCCCTGCGTTCGGCATGCTGTTGCTCAGCTCGACCGTCGTGGTCACCGTGGATCGGTTCGTGTGGCTGCTCGGGTCCGGGTCCCTGGCGGTCCAAAAGAAGGCCCGAAGAAAGTTACACACAGATTCGAAAACACTATCGATCCTGTCAGTGCTCGGGTCTAGCATTTCTACATGGCCACCACCACGACACCTACCCTCGGACAGGCCGCCGGCCTGTCCGCGGTGCAGGTGCTCGACGGTGTCCGCGACGCCCGCCTCGCGCTCACCAGGCCGCAGGTGGCAGAGCTCGAGCTGGCGGTCGCCTGGGCGCACCTGCACCCCTGCGCGGCCGACGACCTGCCGGCCGCCTGGGCTTATGCCGACGGGCTGTTCGACGAGAGCCACGCCGCCCTGGCCGGGCCCCGGGACCCCGGAGGTCGCCGAGTTCGCACCGGCCGCTTTGGCCGCCCAGCTCGGGATCAGCCTGACCGCGGGGCGGCACCTGATCGGCGACGCCCTGGAGCTGACCTACCGCCTCCCCCGGCTCTGGGACCACGTCGCCGCCGGCCGGGTCCCGGTGTGGCGGGCCCGGCAGATCTCCCGCGAGACCCACGACCTGTCCTTGGACGCCGTCGGGTTCGCCGACCGGCTGGTCTCGGCCACCCCGGAGAGGATCGACCAGGTCGACGCCGCCCGCCTGGTCCACGAAGCCCGCCTCTACTACGACCCCGACCGCGCCACCGCCGACGAAGACGAAGCCCTCGCCCGTCGCGGAGTGTGGCTGCGCACCGGCGGCGCCCCCGCGACCACCGACGTCTGGATGACCCTCGACACCCCCGACGCCCTCCTCTTCGACCAAAGTGTGGGTCGGATCGCCGCCGACCTCCGCGACCTCGGTGACAGCGACCCCCTCGACGTCCGCCGCGCCCGCGCCGTCGGCGTCCTGGCCGACCCGCAGTACGCCCTGGACCTCATGTCCGGCCGCGACAACGCCGCCCCCACCCCGGGTCGCTCCGGGATCGGGGAGGCCAACCTCTACCTCCACCTGAGCCCGCAGGACCTGGCTGACCAGGCTGAGGGTGGAGTCGGCGCGGTCTCGATCGAGCGGCTCGGCGCGGCCACCACCCGGCTGCTCACCGACTGGCTCACCCGCCACGCCGCCACCGGTGGTCGGGTGATCGTCCGCCCCGTCCTCGACCTCGCCGACCCGCGCACCAGCGATGCCCACGACCCCCCGGCGTGGATGCGCGAAACCGCCGTCCTGCGCGAGGCGACCTGTGTCTTCCCCGGGTGCCGGCGCGACTCCCGGGCCTGCGACCTCGACCACATCGAGGCCTACCAGCCGTTGGACGACGGCGGACCGCCCGGCCAGACCTCGCTGGCGACTCTGGCGCCGCTGTGCCGCACCCACCACCGCCTCAAGACCCACACCACCTGGACCTACCAGCCCAACGCCGACGGCAGCTACACCTGGACCGCGCCCACCGGCCACCGCTACACCGTCCGGGTCCCCGACCGCCGACCCCCACCCCGGCGACGAAGCTGACGCCCCGCACCCCGACCACCCAGCCCAGGTCGGGGCCACCGGCACGCCCAGACGAATGGGTTTCGACAAGCTCAACCACCGTTGAGTTGCGGCCGCCGTTCGGCTCACCAGGTCTCGACTGATCGCTCCCTTCGACTGGGCTCAGGACCAGCACTTCGTTCCCTTCGACAAGCTCAGGAGAAGCGCTGCTCGACCAGCGCGCCGGCGTACGGCGTGGTTTCGACAAGCTCAACCACCGTGTGGTTGCGCCTCCCGTTCGGCTCATCGGGTCTCGACTGATCGTCACTTCGCTCCCTTCGACAAGCTCAGGACAAGCGCTGCTCGACCAGCACGGGACGAGCGCTCGACCAGCGCCTCGGCGTACGGCCTTCCAGATGGCTCCACCAGCCGCGGGCGTGGTTTCGACAAGCTCAACCACCGTCTGGGTGCGGCCCCCTTCGGCTCACCGGGTCTCGACTGAGCTCGACCGGCGGGTCAGCTGACCGATCAGCACCGACGGACGGACCGTGGGGCCGCGCGGCCGGCACGAGCGTGAGCTCGACGAGCACGCCGGCGGACGGCTGTTGATCGAGCTCGATCAGCGTTTCGTCGTAGTCATTTCGACAGGCTCAGGACCAGCGCTGCTCAACGGCGTGGGGCTCGGGCGTTGCCGGGCTCGGGTCAGAGGGGTTCGTCGTGCATGTCGACGACGTCCTCGGCGGCGGCGTCCTCGGCGAGGCTGGGTTCGTCCTCGGCGGCGGCCTGGGCGTCCTCGCCGACCTCGGTGTTCTCGGCCAGGTGTTGGACCACGGCGTTGACGGAGGCGGCGAGGGGGACGGCGATCAGGGCACCGGGGATGCCGGCGACGATCACGCCCATGGCGATGGCCACGATGACGCCGAGCGGGTGCACGGCGACGAAGCGGCCCATCAGGAACGGCTGCAGGATGTGCGCCTCGACCTGCTGCACGAGCACCACCACGCCGAACATGAACAGCGCCGTCACCGGCCCCTGGGCGACGAGGGCGACCAGCACCGCGACCGTGCCGGAGACGAAGGCACCGATGAGCGGCACGAAGGCACCGAGGAAGACCAGGACGCCGATCGCGCCGACGAACGGCACCCCGAGGACCGCCGCACCGATCATGATGCCGATGGCGTCGGTGGCCGCCACCAGCACGGTGGCCCGGACGAACTGGGTCAGCGAGCGCCACGCCACCCGGCCCGAGGAGTCGGCCCGCAGGCGCCCGGCCCGCGGGAACAGCCGCACCAGCCACGCCCAGATGAGGGCGCCGTCGGCGAGGAAGAAGTACGTCGCGAACAGCACGATGAACACCCCGGCGACGACGTGGCCGACGGTGGCGCCCAGCTCGCTGAGCCGGCCCACGGCGTCCTCGCCGTAGGTGGCGATCTGGGCCTGCGCCTCGTCCAGCCCCGCGCTGATCTGCGAGTCGGTCACGTTGAGCGGTCCGTTGCGCAGCCACTCCCGGATCTGCGTCAGGCCGTCGGTCACCTGCTGGGAGAGGTCGCCGATGCCCTGGGAGACCTGGTTGCTGACGAAGGTCACCAGCAGGCTCACCGAGGCGAGGCCGAGCACGACGACCATCAGGGACGCGAGCTGGCGCGGCATCCCGGCGCGCTGCGCCCACGTCACCAGCGGCGCCGCGAGGGCGGCGAGCAGCAGCGCGATCACCAGCGGCAGCACGACCACCAGGAAGTAGTTCAGCAGGTAGAGCACCGCTGCCGACGCGATGCCGATGATCACCAGCCGCCAGGCCCAGGCGGCGGCCAGGTCCACGCCGTAGGGCACCTGGCCGGGGCGGAAGTTGGACACGCCGCCGGTGATCTCGGGCCGGGCCTCGAGCGTACGGCGAGCCGCCCGCACCTCGGCCCACTGCTGGGCGATCCGTGCCCGCAGCGCCTCGTCGGCCAGGGCCGTCCGCGTGCGCGAGCGCGCGCGGTAGCTCGTCATCAACCGCCGGGGGTCTGCTCGCACGTCGACAGGCTACGTGCCAGGGCCGCCGCTGCCGCGGGATGGCGCACCGAGAGCAGCCCCACCGCTGCGAGCACGTAGGCGCGGTCCACCACGACCCGCGGCTCCTCGGGCAGCTGCCACCCCTCGGGCGACGCCCCGGTCGCTCCAGCCAGCACCCGCTCGGCGACTCCGGGCGCGGCGTGGCGCAGCACCCCGCCGGAGCCGACGAGGAGCGCCACCTGCCGCAGGTCCTTGCCGCTGCGCTCGACGACCCGGCCGTCGGGTCCCAGCACCACCCGCGAGCGGCCCACGTGGCGGCGTACGGCGAGCGTGGCCGCGGTCGCCGCGATCACCTCGTCGTCGCGCCGCTCCTCCTCCGAGCCGGGCAGCCATGCGGGGTCGTCGCTGCGACGTACCGCCGCGTCGCGCAGGTCCTCCCCCACCAGCCCCGACTCCACGCCCGCGGCCCACGTGCTCTGCGCGCTCCAGCGCATGCCGAGGTCGCCCTCGACGGTGCGGGTGACCGGGGTGGTCGCGACGACCTCGCGGGAGAGGCCGGCGTCCTCGGGATCGAGCCGCACCACGGAGTGCACGTCGGTGGTGGCACCCCCGATGTCCACCACCACGACGTCGTCGCCGGTCCCGGCGGCGAGCACCTCCACCCCGGTGAGCACCACGTCGGGTGTCGCACCGCGCACCATGCTCGCGAAGTCGGCGCGGGCGCTCAGCCCCTTGCCGCCGATCACGTGCGCGAGGAACATCTCGCGGATCGCGGCCCGGGCCGAGTCGGGCGCCAGGACGCCGATCCGGGGGACCACGTTGTCGGCGAGCACGTACGGCGTCCGCGACTCCGCGAACCGGGCGGCGACCTCGTCCCGGGCGCTGACGTCGCCGGCCACCACGACCGGGCCACGCCACGGGACCGCCGCGAGGAACCCCGCATCGGCCACGAGCACCTCGGAGTTGCCGCCGTCGGTGCCCCCGACGAGCAGCACCACGTCGGGTCGCGCCTGCTCGAGCTCCGCGAGGCGGACGGCGTCCAGCCCCCCGGCCAGGACGGCGACCACCTTCCCGCCGCTGGACAGCGCCACCCGCCGCCCCGCCTCGGCGGTCACCAGGGCCTCGTTGCCGACGACCGCGATCCGCAGGCCACCGCCGGCCGACGAGCAGGCCAGCACCTCGGCGTCCGCCGCACCCGGGTGCCGGGCCACCAGCGCGTCGCGACAGGCGTCGACACCGTCGAGCACGTCGGTGTCGAGCGTGGTGCGGTGGTCGGTGGTGGCGACCAGCGCGCCCGTCGCGCCGTCGACCAGCGCCGCCTTCGTGAACGTCGAGCCGACGTCCACGCAGAGGACCAGACCCATCGCGTCAGCCGAGCGCGCGGTCCAGGTCGGCGAGCAGGTCCTCGGCGGTCTCGATGCCGACGCTGAGCCGGATCAGGTCGTCGGGGACCTCGAGGTCGGTGCCGGCGACGCTGGCGTGGGTCATCCGTCCGGGGTGCTCGATCAGCGACTCGACCCCACCGAGGGACTCGCCGAGCGTGAACACCTCGGCCCGGCCGCACACGTCGAGCGCATGCTGCTCACCCCCGCTGACCCGGAAGGAGACGATCCCGCCGAAGCGCTTCATCTGCCGGGCGGCCACCTCGTGGCCCGGGTGCTCGGAAAGCCCGGGGTAGATCACCTGCGTGACGGCCGGGTGCTCGGTGAGGAACTCGACGACCTTCTCGGCGTTGTCGCAGTGCCGGTCCATCCGCACGCCCAGCGTCTTGAGCCCACGCAGCACCAGCCACGCGTCGAACGGGCCGGCGACCGCGCCGATGGCGTTCTGGTGGTAGCCGACCCGCTCCGCGAGCTCGAGGTCACGGACCACCAGGGCTCCCCCGACGACGTCGGAGTGGCCGCCGCAGTACTTCGTCGTGGAGTGCACCACCGCGTCGGCGCCGAGCACCAGCGGCTGCTGGAGGTACGGCGAGGCGAAGGTGTTGTCCACGACCAGGAGCGCCCCCGCCTCGTGGGCGACCGCCGCCGCCGCCTCGATGTCGCCGATGTTCAGCAGCGGGTTCGTGGGCGTCTCCATCCACACCACCGTGGTGCGCCCGGGCTCGATGGCGGCCCGGATGGCGTCCAGGTCACTGACCGGGGCGGGGGTGTACTCGAGTCCCCAACGGGTCAGCACCTTGTCGAAGAGCCGGTGGGTGCCGCCGTACGCGTCGTCGGGGATGACGACGTGGTCGCCGGGACTGCACACCGCGTGCAGCAGCGTGTCCTCGGCGGCGAGCCCGGAGGCGAACGCGAAGGCCTGCTCGCCCTCCTCGAGCGCCGCGAGGTTGCCCTCCAGCGCGGTGCGGGTCGGGTTGGCCGAGCGGCTGTACTCGTAGCCGCCGCGCAGCCCGCCCACCCCGTCCTGCTTGTAGGTGGAGGTCGCGTAGATCGGCGGGATCACCGCCCCGCTCATCGGGTCCGGCTCGTAGCCGGCGTGGATGGCGCGGGTCTCGAACCCGGACTTGCCTCGGTGTTCCTGGGTCACACGCGCGAGGCTACTCGCCGCCGGCACCGACGTCCCACCCACCGCCGCGGCACACTGGGAAGGTCCGCGGCACCGTCGTTGTTGAGGACAGAGCAACCCGAGGAAAGGCCACCGATGTTCCTGCGCACCAAGTCCACGCTTCCCGCGCCCGACCAGGCGCTCCCCGGTCGCTCCGACCGCCCGTTCCCGCTCTCCGACCGGCACCGCGCCCTCGACGCGCCCCTGGTCACCGACGAGGTCCCCGAGGGCCACGAGGTGGCCGTCTTCGGGCTGGGCTGCTTCTGGGGTGCCGAGGAGATCTTCTGGCAGGTGCCCGGCGTCTGGTCCACCTCGGTCGGGTACGCCGGGGGCAGCACCCCGCACCCGTCGTACGAGGAGGTCTGCAGCGGCCGCACCGGCCACACCGAGGCGGTGCGAGTCGTGTACGACCCGACCCAGGTCTCCTTCGCGGACCTGGTGGCCACCTTCTACGAGGTCCACGACCCCACCCAGGGCATGCGGCAGGGCAACGACCAGGGCACCCAGTACCGCTCGGCGATCTACGTGACCACGCCCGAGCAGGAGCAGGTCGCTCGCGAGGTCACCGAGCGCTACCAGCCCGAGCTGACCCGCCGCGGCTACGGCGAGATCACCACCGAGATCCGGCCGTCGGCGGAGACGCCGTACTACTACGCGGAGGACCACCACCAGCAGTACCTGCTGAAGAACCCCTTCGGCTACCGCTGCCACTCCGCCACGGGAGTCCCGGTCCCCCGCGGCTGAGCGCGTAGACCGCGGCCGTCCGCCGCCCCTGCGACGGCGTGAGACTGCTAACAACCAGCGCCTTCGCTCAGGCGGCGCGTCGCGGCCAGACGGCAAGGGCGTCGTCTCGAGAGCCTTGCCCGAGTTTGTGTTGCCTGCACTTGTCGGCACACTGGGGTGCATGAGCGACAAGACCCCGCCCTCGGGCGAGCCCACGCCCACGCCCGACGAGCCCAGCGAGGGTCCCGGCACGCCCACCGGCGAGGAGGCCGCTCCCCCGCCGCCCCCGGCGGAGGAGACCACCGTGGACGGCTCCGCACCCCCGCCGCCCCCGGCGGAGGAGACCACCGTCGACGGCTCCGCACCCCCGCCGCCGGCGGAGGAGACGACGGCCGGCGCCTACGCCCCGCCGCCGCCTCCGGCGAAGAAGTCGCGGACCCCGTGGATCATCGCCGTCGCGGTCGTCCTCGTGCTCGCGCTGGTCGGTGGCGCCGTCGCGGTGATCGTGAGCCTGACCGGTGAGGACACGCACTCCATCGCCATCCCCGCCAACGCGGGCGGCATGAAGCGCGACACCACCAAGGAGAACGAGCTCAAGCAGCAGCTCGACGCAGCCGAGCAGCAGTTCAAGACCCAGGCCAAGAACGTCACCTACGTCAAGTCCGGCGTCTACAACCAGGCCGACAAGGACCGCGGCCCCGAGGGCGCCCTGGTGTTCCTCGGCGCCAAGCTCAACAAGGAGCAGAGCCCGCAGGCCTTCGTCGACGCCTTCGGCAAGCAGGCCGGCGCCAACGGCTTCAAGATCGACAAGGTCTCCGCCGGCGAAGCAGGCGGCCAGGCCGTGTGCGCCTCGCAGGACGCGGGCCAGAAGATCGCGATCTGCGCCTGGGCGACCAAGGACTCCATGGGTGAGCTGATCCCGACCGTTCCGGGCTGGGACTCCAAGCAGCTCGCCAAGGTGCTGCTCGACGTGCGCGAGGACGTCGAGAAGACCGACTAGGTCCGCGCACCCGATCACGGCACCCGAGCCGGTACGTCGTGCTCACCCGGTGGGGCCGCAGCCTGGACCGGGAGCGGCCGTGGCCGGAGTACCCGCGGCCGCAGCTGGAGCGCGAGACCTGGGTCAACCTCAACGGGGTCTGGGAGCACGCCTTCACCGCGTCGCCCGAGCGCCCCGCGTCGTACGACGGCCCGATCGTGGTGCCGTTCTCCCCCGAGACCGAGCTCTCCGGGGTCGGGCGGCAGCTCCAGCCCGACGAGTGGCTCTGGTACCGACGGAGCTTCGCAGCACCCGGCCCCCCTCCCGGCGGCCGGGTGCTGCTGCACTTCGGGGCAGTCGACCAGACCTGCACGGTGTGGGTCAACGGCACCGAGGCCGGCCACCACACCGGCGGGTACCTGCCGTTCACCCTCGACGTCACCGACCTGCTGTCCGGGACCGGGACCGACCTCCTCGAGGTCCGCGTGCGGGACCTCTCCGAGACCGGGGTGCACGCCCGCGGCAAGCAGCGCCTGGACCGCGGCACGATCTGGTACACCGCCCAGTCCGGCATCTGGCAGACCGTCTGGCTCGAGCCGGTGCCGGCGTCGTACGTCTCTGGGCTGGTGCTCACGCCCCACCTCGACGACGGCGAGCTCGAGGTGACCGTCCTGCCCGGGGGTGCCGCGCTCGACGAGCCGGCGACGGTGGTGGTTTCGACAAGCTCAACCAACGACGACCGCTCAACCAACGACGACCGCTCAACCAACGTGCGGGCCGCCGTCGCGGCGGGGGTGCCGGTCCGGCTGGGGCTCGGTGAGGTGCGGCGCTGGTCGCCGCAGGACCCCCACCTCTACGACGTGGAGGTGCGCTACGGCGAGGACCGGGTGTCCTCCTACGCCGGGATGCGCTCCTTCGGCACCGGGCCGGACGAGCACGGCCACGTGCGACTGCTGGTCAACGGCGAGCCGCTGGTCCAGGTCGGGGTGCTCGACCAGGGGTACTGGCCCGACGGGCTGCTCACCCCGCCCAGCGATGCCGCGATGGTGCACGACCTGGAGACGATGCGCTCGCTCGGCTTCACCCTGCTGCGCAAGCACGCGAAGATCGAGCCGTTGCGCTGGTACGCGCACTGCGACCGGCTCGGCCTGCTGGTGTGGCAGGACCTCGTCAACGGCGGCGGGCGCTACCGGGCACTGACGACGTCGCGTCCCGCTCGTCGACGTACACCCGTGCCCGACCGGTTCTACCGGCTCTACGGCCGCGACGACGCGGCCGGCCGCCAGGAGTTCCGTGCGGAGGCGCACGCGACCGTGGCGCTGCTGCGCAACGCGCCCTCGGTGGCGGTGTGGACCGTCTTCAACGAGGGCTGGGGCCAGTTCGACGCCAACGACCTCGCCCAGCGGCTCGCCGAGGACGACCCCACCCGGCTGGTCCACGCCACCAGCGGGTGGGTCGACCAGGGCGGCGGCGACCTGCGCAGCAGCCATGCCTACCTGCGGCCGTTCCGGATGCCGAAGGCACGCCGGGGCCGGCACCGAGACCGACGGGCGGTGGTGCTCGCCGAGTACGGCGGGTACAGCCTGCGCGTCGAGGGCCACGACTGGAGCCCCCGGGAGTTCGGCTACCGCCACTGCGAGGACGCCGCCTCGCTCACCGCGGCCTTCCGCGACCTGCACCGGCCACTGGCGGCTGCCGTGCGCGACGGGCTGGCGGCCACGGTCTACACCCAGCTCAGCGACGTCGAGGACGAGCTCAACGGCCTGCTCACCTGGGACCGCGAGGTGCTCAAGATCGACGCCGACGTGGTCCGCGAGATCACCCGCGCGCTGGCGCTCAGCCCTGGGCGTCCACCCACTGCTGGCCGATGACCCGGAGCTGCTCGGTGCCGGAGGTGAGCTCGCCGATGATCGCCTCCGCGGCGTCGCGGGCGAGGGGGGACACCGCGAAGTGCAGCAGCGCGTCGCTCGTGTACTCCACGCCCAGCACGTGCGCGCCGCGGGAGCGCAGGTCGTGCTCGAGCCGCCCCGCGTCGGCGATGTCCACGGTCACCTCGCAGACGTCGTGCAGGACCCGTTCGACGGTGCCGACCTCCTCCAGGGCTGCCCTCGTGGCGTCGGCGTAGGCCCTGGTCAGCCCGCCGGTGCCGAGGAGCACGCCGCCGAACCACCGGGAGACCACCGCCACCACGTCGGTGAGCTCACGACCCCGCAGCATCCCCAGGATCGGCGGACCGCCCGTGCCGGGTGGCTCGCCGTCGTCGCTCGCCTGCTCCAGCAGGCGCTCGGGGCCCACCACGAAGGCGTTGCAGTGGTGCCGGGCGTTCCAGTGCTGCCGGCGTACCTGCTCGACCAGCTGCCGCGCCTCGGCCTCGTCGGGCACGCGGGCCACGGTGCACAGGAAGCGGGACTTCTCGACCGAGATCTCGGCCGACCCGTCTCGCGCCACGGTGCGGTACGACGTCACGGACACCTGCAGACCGTACCGGCCACCCGGGTTTGGCACGATCGGCGCATGCGGATCGTCAGCCTGCTCCCCTCGACCACCGAGATCCTCTTCGGCATCGGAGCCGGGGACGACGTCGTCGGCGTGACCTTCGAGTGCGACTACCCCGCCGAGGCGCGGGAGCGCACGATCGTGTCCACCAGCGCGCTCCCCGAGGGGCTGGACGCGGCCGCCATCGACGCCTTCGTGACCGCTGCGATGCGTGCGGGCGAGGACCTGTACCACCTCGACGCGGGAGCCCTGTCCGGGCTCGACGCCGACCTGGTGGTCACCCAGGACCTGTGCGCGGTCTGCGCCGTCGACGTCTCGGTGGTCGACGACGCGCTCGCCCACCTCGGGTGCACGGCCGAGGTGCTCACCATCGACCCGCACACCCTCGACGAGGTCCTGGGCTCGGTGCGCACCCTCGGTGCCGCCACCGGTCACGCGACCTCCGCCGACACGCTGGTGCGCTCGCTCGAGGAGCGGCTCACCCGGGTGCGCTCGGAGGTCGCCCGCCGGTCCACCCGTCCGCGCGTGCTGCTGCTGGAGTGGACGGACCCGCCCTTCGCGCCGGGGCACTGGGTGCCGGAGATGATCACGACCGCCGGCGGGATGCCCACCGTGGGCAGCCCCGGCGCTCCCTCGGAGCGGATGACCTGGGCCGAGGCGTTGGACGGCGAGCCGGACCTGGTGGTCTGCGCCCCGTGCGGTTACGACCTCGACGGCTCGGCCGCGCAGGGGCTGGACCTGCTCGCGTCGGGCGTGCTTCCCGACGGCCTGCCGGTGTGGGCGGTGGACGCCAACGCCTCCTTCGCCCGCCCGGGCCCGCGCCTCGTCGACGGCGTGGAGACCCTGGCCCGGATCCTGGACGCGGGCGGCCCGGCCCCGGACCCCACGGCGGCGCGCCGCTTGCGCTGAGCCGCGCGGGGGTGAGTGGTGGGGCAGCCTTGGGAGGACGTCCCCACCACTCGACATCCTCGGAGTGGAAGTGGAGGGACCCGCGAACGGGCATTCCATACCTCGGACGGTGCCAGCACCTTCAGGTGGGAACCATGGGGCCCTGGTACGCCTCCAGAGTAGGCCGTCGGACCGCCCGGAGACGAGCGATCAGGGACAAAATTCAATGCCTATATTTCGGACTTTTCACTCTCGTCCCACGTACCCCAGCAGGTCCTGCCGGGTGAGCACCCCGATGGGTCGTCCGTCCTCCTGGACCAGCAGCGCGTCGGCCTCGCGCAGGGCGCCCATCGCGTCATGGATGAGCGTGCCGGCGCCGACGGTGGGCAGAGGTTCGTCCATGTGCAGCTCGACCTGGTCGGCGAGCCTCGCGTCCCCGTGGAACAGCGCATCGAGCAGCCGGCGCTCGGAGACCGACCCGGCGACCTCGGCAGCCATGATCGGGGGCTCGGCGCGGACCACGGGCATCTGGGAGACGCCGTACTCCTGCAGGATCTGCACCGCCTCGGCGATGGTCTCCCCGGGGTGGGTGTGCACCAGGTCGGGGATGTCGCCCTTCTTCGAGCGCAGCACCTCCCCGATGGTCAGTCCGCTCGGCGAGGCCGCGAGGAACCCGTAGCGAGCCAGCCACTCGTCGTTGAACACCTTGGTCAGGTAGCCGCGCCCGCTGTCGGGCAGCAGCACCACGATCACGGCGTCGGGGTCGTCGACCTCCTGGGCGAGCTGGATCGCCGCGAAGGCGGCCATGCCGGAGGAGCCGCCGACCAGCAGGCCCTCCTCCCGGGCGAGGCGGCGCGACATCGAGAACGAGTCGGCGTCGGAGACCTCGATGATCCGGTCGGCGATGTCGCGGTCGTAGGTGTCCGGCCAGAAGTCCTCACCGACCCCCTCGACCAGGTAGGGCCGGCCGGTCCCGCCGGAGTACACCGACCCGGCGGGGTCCGCACCCACGACCTGGACCTGGGGGTTCTGCTCCTTCAGGTAGCGCCCCACGCCGCTGATGGTGCCGCCGGTGCCCATGCCGGTCACGAAGTGGGTGATCCGGCCGTCGGTCTGCTCCCAGATCTCGGGGCCGGTCTGCTCGTAGTGCGACAGCGGGTTGTTCGGGTTGGAGTACTGGTCGGGCTTCCACGCCCCCTCGGTCTCGCGGACCAGGCGGTCGGAGGTGCTGTAGTAGCTGTCCGGGTGCTCGGGAGCGACCGCGGTCGGGCAGACCACCACGTCGGCGCCGTAGGAGCGCAGCACGTTGCGCTTGTCCTCGCTGACCTTGTCCGGGCACACGAAGATGCAGTGGTAGCCGCGCTGCTGGGCGACCAGCGCCAGGCCGACGCCGGTGTTGCCCGAGGTCGGCTCGACGATCGTGCCGCCCGGCTGGAGCTCGCCCGACGCCTCCGCCGCGTCGATCATCCGGACCGCGATCCGGTCCTTCACCGACCCGCCGGGATTGAGGTACTCGACCTTGGCCAGCACGAGCGAGGAGGTGTCACCGACGGTCGGCCCGAGCTTGACCAGCGGGGTGTTGCCGATCAGCTCGAGCAGGGAGTTCACGTACTTCATCCCGCCAACCTACCGGCCGCGACGGCGGCGTCCGGACCCCACCACTCGAGTCCACCCGAGGGTGCGGAGGCAAGCACCGACACACCCTGGATCGGCACCAGTTTTCACATCGGCCCCATGTGACCCAAAAAAATGGTGCATACTTCCCAAGATTCCGATACACGATGCCACGCGCAATTCGAGGGAGACACGCCGAGATGACTGCCACCCGACCGAAGAACCTGACCCGAGCCCTGGTCGGTCTGCTGAGCCTCGGGGTTCTCGCGGCACCGGCGCTGGTGCCCTCCGCGGGCACCGCCGGGACCCAGGATCCCAAGTTCCGCAAGGTCTCCGCCCCCAACGTCTTCTACCCGGTGATCGGCTCCCGCGCCGTGAAGGACCTGCGCACCACCAGCGCGAAGCGGGTGGGCACCGACATCGCCACGCGGTGCAACGCCGGCGTCTACGCCACCCACCCCGGCAAGGTCACGGTCATCGCCAGCAAGGCACTGGGCAACTACGTGCGGCTCTCGGCCGGCAGCACCGGCCTGGCCACCGGCTACGGCTACCTGAGCCGCGTCCTGGTGACCGACGGCCAGATCGTCCAGTCGGGCCAGGCCCTGGGCTTCGTCGGGCAGAACCCGGACGCCGAGTGCCGGCTGTACTTCTCCGTGGGCCGCAACGGTCGCAGCCAGAACCCCACGTGGTGGCTGGACCGGTACGTCGGCAAGACCGCCCCGGTGGGCAACCTGTTCGACACCCGCGGCTTCCAGGTCGCCTCCTACAACGTGCTCGGCGCCAGCCACACCCGCAACAGCCGCAAGTTCGCCAGCGGCAACGCCCGGATCAACCGCTCGATGACGATGCTGAACTCCCGCAAGATCGACGTCGTCGGGACCCAGGAGTTCCAGGAGACCCAGTACGACCACTGGGTGCGCCGCGGCAACCTGAACTCGTGGGGCGCCTACTACTGGGACCCCGCCGGCAAGCGCCGCGACACCGAGAACGCCATCATCTGGCGCAAGGAGACCATGGAGTTCGTCTCCGGCGAGACCTTCGACATCCCCTACTTCAACGGCAACATCCGCCACGTCCCCGCGGTGCTGCTGCGGGAGAAGTCCAGCGGCCGCACGGCGTACTTCCTCAACGTGCACAACCCGGCCAACGTGCGGGGCAACGCCGCGAAGTACCGCGCCCGGGCGATCGCCATCGAGAAGCAGAAGATGATCGACCTCCGCGCCACCGGCCGCCCGGTGTTCCTGATGGGCGACTTCAACGACCGGCAGGCCGCGTTCTGCCCGCTGACGCAGAACAAGCTGTCGATCTCGCCGAACAGCATCCCGTCGAACGCCTGCCGCTACCCCAAGCAGAGCTCCATCGACTGGATCTTCGCGGCCGGCCAGGTGCGCTTCTCCAGCTTCGCGCGGGACACCTACCCGCAGAAGGCGCGGATCAGCGACCACCCGATCGTCCAGACCCGGGCACACCTGCAGGACTGACCGAGGGGCCTCTCTAGAATCACCCCATGAGCAGGGCAGCGGCGGCACGCAGACTCGCAGCCGCCGCGGCGTACGGCGGGGGCGGGCTCTCGGTGCTCGGCGCCTCGCTGTACGGCGTCCTACGGGCCGAGGCCTCCCTGGCCCGGCGCGCGATCGGCACCACCAAGGTCCGGGTGCCGGACGCCACGGGGTGGTACGGCCGCGGGCGCCCGGGCCCGGCGATCAAGGTCGCCCTGCTCGGGGACTCCAGCGCTGCCGGCTACGGCGTCCACAGCGTCGAGGAGACGCCCGGGGCCTGGCTGGGGTCGGGCGTCGCCGAGCGCGCCGACCGGCGCGTGCACCTGCGCGAGTACGCCTCCGTGGGCGCCCAGTCCAGCGACCTGCCCGAGCAGCTCGACGGGGCGATGCTGCACGACCCGGACGTGGCCGTGATCCTCATCGGGGCCAACGACGTGACCCACTCGGTGCTCCCCGCGGCGTCGGTGCGTCACCTCTCCGAGGCCGTGCGCCGGTTGCGTGAGGCCGACATCGCCGTGGTGGTGGGCACCTGCCCCGACCTGGGCACGATCTCACCGATCCCCGTGCCGCTGCGCCAGGTGGCCCGGCTGTGGTCGCGGCGGCTCGCGGCGGCCCAGACGATCGCGGTCATCGAGGCCGGCGGCCGGACCGTCTCGCTGGGCTCCATCCTCGGCCCCGAGTTCGCGGCCGCCCCTGCCATCCTCTTCGGGCCCGACCAGTTCCACCCCTCGGCGGCGGGCTACGCGGCGCTGGCGCGGGTGCTGGTGCCCTCCGTGCTCTCCGCGCTCGGTCACGGCGAGGCCGAGGAGAAGGCCCCGCGGGCCGGTCGCGGCGAGGCGGTGCTGCCGATCGGCTACGCCGCGGTCCGCGCCAGCCAGAACCCCGGGACCGAGATCGACGGCACCGAGGTGGCCGGCGCCAAGCGCGGCGTGGGCGGTCGTTGGGTCACGCTGATGCGCCGGCGCCTGCTGCCCACCGGCGACGTGGAGTCCCCGGACGAGGCGGACGCCCCGACCGAGAGCTCGGCCGAGGCGTCCGCGTAGGTCCGTCGCGCGGTCAGTCCCCGCGCAGGATCGCCAGGATCCGCAGGATCTCGATGTAGATCCAGATGATGGTGACGGTCAGGGCGAACGACGCCCGCCACGACTCGCGCTCCGGGAGACCGGCGGCGATGCCGCGCTCCACGAAGTCGAAGTCGAGGATCAGCATGAGCACACCGATGCCGAGACCGACCACACTGCTGATCAGGCCCATGGTGCCGAAGCCGTTGAAGCCGAAGTCGGCCTTGAAGAACTGCAGCACGAAGTCGAGCATGCTCAGCGCCACGAAGCCGAACATCGCGCCGATCACCCAGGTCCGGAACTTCTGGCCGACCTTGATGTTGAAGAACTTGTACGCCGCCAGCGTGCCGCCGACCGCCGCCATCGTGCCGAGCACGGCACCGACCACGAGTCCGTCGCCGAAGGTCGCCTCGAGCACCTTGCTGAACGCGCCGACGAAGACGCCCTCGAGGACCGCGTAGGCGATCACCAGGGCGGGGCTGATCACCTTCTTGAACGAGTTGACCATGGCCAGCACGAAGCCGCCCAGGGCGCCCATCAGGGCCAGTCCGTAGAGGGAGGCGGCCGCGCCGGGGTCGGCGGCCACGTCTCCGGTGAGGAACCAGGTGGCCGCGGCCACGAGGACCACGATGCCCAGGGTCATGCCGGTCTTCTGCACCACCGAGTCGATGGTCATCCGGCCCTGGTCGACCTGGGTCGGGGCGCCGCCGCCCGGGGTGCCGGTGCCCCACTGCGAGGGGTCGCCGTACCCGCCCTGCTGCTGGCCGTTGCCGGGGTAGGTCTGGTTGCCGTACGCGTTGCCGCGGCCGTTGAAGCCCTCGGCCCGCGTGAAGATCGGGTTGCTGCTCCTCATGGCGTCCTCCTTGGATGCCGCGCGGGCCGCCCACTCTGGCGCCCGCCGTCCGGCCCGATCCTATCGGGCCGTCGCAGGAAAAACGGACGGGAGGCCGTGCGGGTTCCCGCCTGGGTGTCACGGCGTATGTGCGCTATGTCGCACCACAGCTCGACATGGTGCACGGTGCAGTATCTACTGAGCACGTCGTGCAGCCTTCAGCCTCCATCGAGGAGTGCCCATGACCTCCCCACCCCGGTCGACCGGCTCCGGGCACGTGTTCCCTGGACTGAGCCACCCCGCCGACCGGCCCGGGCGCGTCCAGGTCGTGGTCGCCCACCCCGACGACGAGACCTTCGGCTGCGGCTCGGTGCTCCTGCGCGCTGCCGGAGACGGCTGGGTGACCGGGGTGTGCTGCGCGACCCGGGGCGAGGCCGGGGACCCGGCCCCCGGCGTCGTCGTCCCGTCCGCGGGCCTGGGCGCGCTGCGCGAGGCCGAGCTGTACGACGCCGCGCGGCTGCTCGGGGTCACCGAGGTCGACCTGCTCACCTACCGGGACTCCGCGATGTCCGGCGAACCCGCCCCCGGGACCCTCGCGGCGGCGCGCCCCGAGGAGGTCCTCGACGCGGTGAGAGTCGCCGTCCGGCGGTTCTCCCCCGACGTGCTGGTCACCCTGGACGGGAGCGACGGTCACCGGGACCACGCCTCGGTCCGCGACGCCACCCTGCGGGTCGCCGAGGAGCTCGACCTGCCCGCCTACCTGTACTGCCTGCCGCGCAGCCTGATGCAGAAGTGGGTCGCGCACGCCTTCGCCCACCGTCCGGAGACCGAGTACCTCGGCCTCGGCGAGCTGGGCACGCCGGACGCGGAGATCGACGTCGTGCTCGACCAGACCGATCACCTCGACGCCCGGGAGCGGGCGATCGCCGCCCACCGGTCCCAGACCTCGCCGTTCGAGGGCCTCCCACCGGCCCTGCGCACCGCGTTCCTCGGCCGGGACCACCTGCGTCGCGCGCGGTGAGCGTGCCCCGGGTGGGGGTCGAACCCACACTGTGCGGTGTTTAAGACCGCTTCCTCTGCCGATTGGGATACCGGGGCGTGCGGCCGATCATAGGGAGGCCAGCTCGGCGGCGCGGCCGAGCACGGCGTCCAGCATCGGCTCGGTCAGCCGGCCGGTGAAGGTGTTCTGCTGGGAGGGGTGGAAGCAGCCCAGCAGGGTCACCTCGCCGTCCGGGGTGGGCAGCGGCACCTCGACGGCGTGGCCGAAGCGGGGCCGCGGCCGGGGCACCTCGACGCCCGCGGCCGCCAGCGAGCGGAGCGCGGCCGCCCATCCGAAGCCACCGAGGCACACGACCACGCTCAGGCCGGGCAGCAGCAGGCGCAGCTCCCGGTCGACCCACGGCGCACAGGTGTCCCGCTCCTCGGGCGTGGGCTGGTTCTGCGGCGGAGCGCAGCGCACCGCCGCCACGATCCGGGTGCCGCGGAGCCGCAGACCGTCGTCGGCGTGCGTCGAGGTGGGCTGGTTGGCCAGGCCCACCCGGTGCAGCGAGGCGAACAGCCAGTCACCCGAGCGGTCCCCGGTGAAGATCCGACCCGTGCGGTTGGCGCCGTGCGCCGCCGGGGCCAGGCCCACGATCAGTACCCGGGGATCGGGGGCGCCCCAGCCGGGGATCGGGCGGCCCCAGTAGGTCTCCCCGGCGTACGCCGCCCGCTTCTCCCGCGCCACCCGCTCGCGCCACTCGACCAGCCGGGGACAGGCCCGGCACGAGCACACCCGCTCGTCGACCTGGGCGAGGTCCGCGCGCGCCGCCAGCCGGGCGACTCCGCCGGCGGACCTGGCCACCGGGACGTCCCGCCGACCCGTCATGACCGGCCGAAGGGACGGTCCTCGGGGTCTCCGGACCCGGAAGCCATCCGGATGCTGCGCTGCGTGGCCAGGTCCTGGGCGCGCCGACCGGTGTTCTTGACGATCTTGCGGGTGTCCCGCACCGGCAGCTGGAGCCGCTCCTCCGCGGCGATGCCCAGCCCGAGCTGGCGGGACCGGGCGAGCTCGGCGTCGAGCTCGGCGCCGAAGAGCAGCGCCACGTTGGTCAGCCACAGCCACAGCAGCGCGATCACCACGCCGGCCACCGACCCGTAGGTCTTGTTGTAGGAGCCGAAGTTCGCGACGTAGAAGGCGAACCCGACCGAGGCCGCCAGCCAGATCATGATCGCCACGAACGCCCCCACGGAGATCGGGCGGAAGCGGGGGAAGGAGACGTTGGGCGTCGCGTAGTAGAGGAGCGCGACCACCGCCATCACCACACCGGCCAGCAGGGGCCACTTGAGGATGTTCCAGACCAGCAGCAGGTCGTCGCCGACACCGATCGCGTCACCGACGCCCTCGGCCACCGGCCCGGAGACGATCAGGATCACCAGTGCGACCGCGGAGAGCAGCACGGTCGCCAGGGTCACGCCGAGCTGCATCGGGCGCATCCGCCAGAACGGGCGCCCCTCCTCCACCTCGTAGATGCGGTTCATCGCCCGGCTGAACGCCCCGACGTAGCCCGACGCCGACCACAGCGCACCGGCGAGACCGATCACCAGCGTCAGCCCGGCGGCGTCCGAGGCCGCCAGCTCCTCGAGCGGACCCTGCAGCTGGTCGAGGAAGTCGGGCGAGACCAGCGGACGCAGCACCGTCAGGATCTTCTCCACCGACTGCTGTGCCTGGCCCACGACCCCCACGAGGGAGAGCAGGGCCAGCAGGCCGGGAAAGACCGCCAGCACCGAGTAGTAGGTCAGCGAGGCGGCCAGGTCGGTGCAGCCGTCGTCGAGGAACTCGCGCAGGGTGCGCTTGAGCACGAACAGCCGGCCGTGCCGGGGCAGGTCGGGGTAGTCGGCCGGGTCGGGGTCCGCGGGCGGGTCGCGGAACGGGTCCGGCTCCGAGCGGCCCGGCTCCTCGGCAGCGGTCTCGTCGGGCTCGGCCTCCCCGACCCCGCCGGGCGCGTGCGCGGAGCTGCTCTTCCTCGACCCGAACCTCACTGCGTTCCCTCTTCCTGGGCGTCCTCGTCCTGGGCTTGCTCGTCACCGTCGAGCGCCGACCAGGCGATCCCGTCCAGGATGTCGCGCTCGGAGACCAGCATCGAGGCGACCGACGTACGACGCAGCAGCCGGTCCAGGATCAGGCCGCCCGCGGCGATCACGTCGGCCCGGCCGGAGTGCATGTACGGCAGGGCGCGCCGCTGCTCGACCAACATCGACAGCAGCTCACGGACCTTGCCCTGGACCGCGTCGGGCCGCAGCACGCTGTGGTGGATCAGGGCACTCTCGTAGGCCGCCAGGTCCATGACCCCGGCTGCCAGCGTCGTGACCGTGCCCGCGACGCCGATCACGGCACCGGCGTCGGCGGGGTCCACCGAGGAGGAGTCGAGGGCTTCGTCGATGTCGGCCGACGCGGCCTCGATCTCCTCGGCGGACGGGGGGTCGCCGTGCAGGTGCCGCTCGTTGATCCGCACCGAGCCGATGTCCAGGGACTCCCGCTCGAGGATCTCCCCGTCCGCGTTGCCCAGGATCAGCTCGGTGGAGCCGCCGCCCACGTCCACGACCAGCAGGGGCTCGGGCAGGGGCGGCAGGGCCAGGGTGGCGCCGGCGAAGCTGATCCGGGCCTCCTCCCGACCGTCGAGGACCTCGGGGTGGACCCCGACCCGTTCGCGCACCCCGGTCAGGAACTCCTCGGCGTTCTCGGCGTCCCGGGCCGCGGACGTCGCGCAGAAGCGGATCTGGTCCACACCGTGCCGGTCGACGAGCCGCATGTACTCCTCGACGGTCTCCAGGGCACGATGCAGCGCCACCTCGGAGATCCGGCCGGTGCGGTCGACGCCCTGACCGAGCCGGACGATGCGCAACTCGCGGACCACGTCGGTGCTGGTGCGCGCCTCCGGGTCGAGGTCGGCCACCAGCAGCCGCAGCGAGTTGGTGCCGCAGTCGAACGCCGCGATCCTAGGCACGCGTGGCCTCCTCGTCGGCCGCCCGGGCGCACGGTCCGCTGCCCCACCACTCCCCGAGTGCGTCGAGCACCTCGTCACCCAGCGGGTTGACCCCCCGCCCCTGCGCCAGGGACTGCCCGGCGAGCACGTGCAGGCACTTCACCCGGTCAGGCATGCCACCGGCCGAGACGCCGGCGATCTCCGGCACCTCGGCGATGGCGGTGCGCGCGGCGAGGTAGATCTCGTGCGCGCGACGGTAGGCCGCGGCCAGCTCGGCGTCCTCCCCCAGCCGGTCGCTCATCTCCCGCATCAGGCCGGACGCCTCCAGGGTGCCGATCATCGAGGCTGCCCGGGGGCAGGTCAGGTAGAAGGTCGTGGGGAACGGGGTCCCGTCCTCGAGCCGGGGCTCGGTGGCGACGACGTCGGGGTTCCCGCACGGACAGCGGTGGGCCACCGCGTGGATGGCGCGCGGAGGCCGACCCAGCTGTGCGGCCACCACGGCCTCGTCACGCCGGTCGACGCTCACTGATCGGGAGCCGGGGTGGGCGGCGGGGTGATCCGGACCGCCGGCCGCGGCACCCGCTCGGGGTGGTCGGCGACCCGGAGGCTCTCGTCGACCTTCTCCCACCAGGGATCGGGCAGCTCCGAGGCCAGGGAGTCGGGGTCGGTGAGCTCGTCACTGCGCTCCAGCGGCTCCCCGTCGCGACCGAGCACCTGGTAGCTGGTCTCGCCGGGCATCACCCAGCCGAACCGGTCGCGGGCCTGTCCCTTGACGTACTCATCGTCCTGCCAGCGCCGCTTCTCGCGTTCCAGGGCGGCGATGTCCTCCTGCGAGGTGGCGATGCGGTCGCGCAGGCTCTCCATGTGCGACCGCTGCTCGAGGTAGGCGCGCATCGAGGAGGCGTAGGAGACGACGAGCACCGCGGCGACGACGACGAGCACGGCCATCCGGTGGGTGAACCGGGGGCGCGGGGCGATCGGCGCCGCGGTCCGGGTCCGGGTCCGCTCGGTGGCACGCCTGCCCGGGCGCGGGTCGCGGCGCGGACCGCCCTGCGGCGTACGTCGTGTGGCCATGGGTTGGGTCAGCTCAGCCCTGGTACCTCGGGAACGCGCCGCGACCCGCGTAGCGGGCGGCGTCCTCGAGCTCCTCCTCGATGCGGAGCAGCTGGTTGTACTTCGCCACGCGCTCCGAGCGGGCCGGGGCCCCGGTCTTGATCTGACCGCAGTTGGTGGCCACCGCCAGGTCGGCGATCGTGGTGTCCTCGGTCTCCCCCGACCGGTGGCTCATCATGCAGCGCAGCCCGTTGCGGTGGGCCAGGTCGACGGAGTCCAGCGTCTCGGTGAGCGAGCCGATCTGGTTGACCTTGACGAGCAGCGCGTTGGCCTGGCCGCCGGTGATGCCGCGGGCCAGCCGCTCGACGTTGGTCACGAACAGGTCGTCGCCGACGAGCTGGGTGCGATCGCCGAGCGCGTCGGTGATCGCCTTCCAGCCGTCCCAGTCCTCCTCGTCGAGGGGGTCCTCGATCGAGACGATCGGGTAGGAGGAGACGAGGTCGGCGTAGTAGTCGATCATCTGCTTGGAGCTGCGCTTCTTGCCCTCGAACGCGTACTTCTTGCGCTCGTGGAACTCCGTCGCCGCGACGTCGAGCGCCAGGGCGAAGTCGGTGCCGAGCTTGAACCCGGCCGCCTTCACCGCGTCGGCGATCAGGTCGAGCGCCGCCCGGTTGCTGGGCAGCTCCGGCGCGAAGCCGCCCTCGTCGCCGACACCGGTCGCGAGCCCCTTCTTCTTCAGCACCGACTTCAGCGCGTGGTAGACCTCGGCGCCCTGCTGCAGCGCCTCGCGGAACGAGGCCGCACCGATCGGGGCGATCATGAACTCCTGGATGTCCACGTTGGTGTCGGCGTGGGCGCCACCGTTGAGGATGTTCATCATCGGCACCGGCAGCAGGTGGGCGTTGGGGCCGCCGACGTAGCGGAAGAGCGGCAGCCCCGAGCTCATCGCGGCGGCCCGGGCCACGGCCAGCGAGACGCCGAGGATCGCGTTGGCGCCCAGGTTGGCCTTGTTGGGGGTGCCGTCGAGGTCGAGCATCGCCTGGTCGACGAGGCGCTGGTCGCTGGCGTCGAGGCCGACGATCTCGGGCTCGATCTGGTCCTGCACCGCGCTGACGGCCTTCTCGGTGCCCTTGCCGCCGTAGCGGGAGCCGCCGTCACGCAGCTCCACCGCCTCGAAGGCGCCGGTCGAGGCCCCCGAGGGGACCGCGGCCCGCCCCACCGCGTCGTCGTCGAGGAGCACCTCCACCTCGACTGTGGGGTTGCCGCGGGAGTCCAGGATCTCGCGGGCGATGACGGTGTCAATGGAAGCCAAGGGACTGCTCCTGCGTCGTGGGGTTCGGAGTCAGGGCCTGGGACGGCGCGGACCTGCTGGCCCGTTCACCCTAACCGGGGCGGACGACGATCCCGCGTAGCACCCGCTACTGCGGCGTACGGGTCGGACGGTGAGGGGCGGCCGGTCAGGCACCCAGCCGGCGCAGGGCGTCGCGCAGGGCCTGCTCGGGGTCCTCCCCTGCCGACCTGGCCTCCGCGACCAGCGCGAGCAGGCGGTCGCCCAGCTCCACCGGCTCCCCGGTGTCGGTCGGCGACCACGCGCTGCCGGCCCGCTCCAACCGGTCGAGAACCTTGCCGGCCCGGGTCAGGGCGGGCAGCGCCAGTGGGATGCCGTCGAAGACGTCCGTGCGCTGCTTCTCCCCGGCCTTGACGGCTTCCCACCGCTCGTTGATCCGCGCCGGGTCGGTCTCGGTCACGTCGCCGAAGACGTGCGGGTTGCGGCGCAGCATCTTCTCGCGCAGACCCCGCGCGACGTCGTCGATGTCGAACTCGCCGCGCTCGGCGGCGATCGCCGCGTGCAGGTAGACCTGCAGCAGCACGTCGCCGAGCTCCTCGCGCAGGTCGTCGGGACCGTCGGCCTCGAGGCGCTCCACGGCCTCGATGACCTCGTAGGTCTCCTCGAGCAGGTGCTTGGTCAGCGTCCGGTGGGTCTGCGCGGCCTTCCAGCCGCACTCGGCGCGCAGGCGCCGCATGATCTCGACGAGCTCGATCAACGGCGACGTCTCGATCAACGGCTCCTCGCCGGCCGGCATGGGGTCAGCCGCACTTCTGCCCGGCCGGGAGGGAGCTGACCCAGGCCTGGTCGGGCTGCTCGGCCGCGGCGTCCTTGGCGAAGTCCGAGACCGCCTGGGAGACCGACGGGTCGGCACCCCCGGGGAAGCCGACGCCGGCGGGGCCGTAGCGCGGGTCGGTCTCGATGTCGGCCTGGGGCAGCCACTCCTCACGCTGCTGGTAGCCGGCGTTGAGCAGCTCGTCGGTGTTCTCGCCGGTCGGCTGCTGGCCGGTGGCGCGGGCGCCGATCTGCGTGAGCATGTCGCGACCACGCGCCCAGCTCTGGAAGGTGTCCTCCATGAACTCGTGGTAGCGCTCGGGCAGCGCCTCGATCAGCGGCCGGACCTGGGCGTACGTCGCGGCGACCTCCTGGGGCCGCGGGCTGACGCCCTGGTCCTCGCCGTACTGGAGGTTGAGCTCGATGTCCATCAACAGCCCGAGGGACTGCTGCACCAGCTGCTTGCGGGGGGCCGGCTGGGCCTGGCCGCCCTGCTCCACGGCCTGGCGGATGCCGGCGCACTGGGCCTCGGCCAGCTCGGTGACGTCGCTGCGCGGGATCGAGGTGCCGTCGACGACCGCCGCCGCGCCCGGAGGCACCGACGAGCAGCCGGAGAGGAGCAGGAGGGACGCCGTGACCGCCGCAGCGGTCCAGCCTCGGAGCTTCACGATCCGGTCTCCTTCTTCTGCGTCTCACCGGGGTCGACCACCGCGTCGATGACCTGCCGCGCCCAGGCGAGCAGCTCCTCGTCGCGAGGCGGCTGCGCACCGAAGCCGGGCGGCTGCGGACGCGGCACCAGCATGGTACGCACCGGAGCCTTGTGCAGGCTCTTCGGGTACAGCCGGTTGAGCCGTACGACGCGCGAGTCGGGCAGGTCGACGGGGTGGAAGCGCACGTACTTGCCCTGCACGGTGATCTCGGAGAGGCCGACTGCCCGGGCCCGCGCCCGGAAGCTGGCCACGGCCAGCAGCCGGGTGACCGGCTCCGGCGGGGCCCCGTAGCGGTCGACGAGCTCATCGCGGAGCAGGTCGACGTCCTCGTCGGAGCGCACCTCGGCCAGCCGCTTGTACATCTCGAGGCGCAGCCGCTCGCTCTGGATGTAGTCGTGCGGCAGGTGGGCGTCGACCGGCAGCTCGATCTTGACCTCGACCGGCTGCTCGACGGCCGAGCCGTCCTGACGGAACTCCTGCACCGCCTCGCCGACCAGCCGGACGTAGAGGTCGAACCCGACGTCGGCGATGTGTCCGGACTGCTCGCCGCCGAGGAGGTTGCCGGCGCCGCGGATCTCGAGGTCCTTCATCGCGATCGCCATGCCGCCCCCGAGGTCGGAGTGCTGCGCGAGGGTGGCCAGCCGCTCGTGCGCGGTCTCGGTCAGCGGCTTGTCGGGCGGGTACAGGAAGTACGCGTAGGCCCGCTCACGGCTGCGGCCCACCCGGCCCCGCAGCTGGTGCAGCTGGGAGAGGCCCAGGGTGTCGGACCGTTCGATGATCATCGTGTTGGCGTTGGACACGTCGAGACCGGACTCCACGATCGTGGTGCACACCAGCACGTCGAAGCGCTTCTCCCAGAAGTCCAGCATCACCTGCTCGAGCCGGTGCTCGCCCATCTGGCCGTGCGCGGTGGCGACGCGTGCCTCGGGGACCAGCTCGCGGAGTCGGGCGGCGGCCTTGTCGATCGACTGGACCCGGTTGTGGATGAAGAACACCTGGCCGTCGCGCAGCAGCTCGCGGCGTACGGCGGCGGTGACCTGGCGGTCCTCGTAGGCGCCCACGTAGGTGAGCACCGGGTGCCGCTCCTCCGGCGGGGTCGCGATCGTCGACATCTCGCGGATGCCGGTGATCGCCATCTCCAGGGTGCGCGGGATCGGCGTGGCCGACATCGAGAGCACGTCGACGCTGGTGCGCAGCGCCTTCATCTGCTCCTTGTGCTCGACCCCGAACCGCTGCTCCTCGTCGACGATGATCAGCCCGAGGTCCTTGATCCTGATGTCCCGGTTGAGCAGCCGGTGGGTGCCGATCACGATGTCGATGCTGCCGTCGCCCAGGCCCGCGACGACCTCGCGCGCCTCCTTGTCGGTCTGGAACCGGCTCAGCGGGCTGACCGTGACCGGGAAGCCGCTCATCCGCTCCGCGAACGTGGCGAAGTGCTGGGTGACCAGCAGCGTGGTCGGCACCAGCACCGCGACCTGCTTGCCCTCCTGGACCGCCTTGAACGCCGCCCGGACGGCGATCTCGGTCTTGCCGTAGCCGACGTCACCGCAGACCAGCCGGTCCATCGGGACGACGCGGCGCATGTCGGCCTTGACCTCCTCGACCGTGCTCAGCTGGTCGGGGGTCTCGTGGAACGGGAACGCGTCCTCGAGCTCGGTCTGCCACGGGGTGTCCGCGCCGAAGGCGTGCCCACGGGTCGCCTGCCGGGCGGCGTAGAGCTTGATCAGCTCGGCAGCGATCTGGCGCACCGCCTTGCGGGCACGTCCCTTGCGCTTGGCCCAGTCGGTGCCACCGAGGCGGTCGAGGCTGGGCTGCTCCCCGCCCACGTAGCGGGTCACCTGGTCCAGCGCGTCGGCCGGCACGTAGAGCCGGTCGGGCGGGTGGCCGCGCCTGGAGGCGCCGTACTCCAGGACGAGGTACTCGCGGGTCGCCCCGTGCACCTCGCGCTGCCTCATCTCCACGAACCTGCCGACGCCGTGCTGCTCGTGCACCACGAAGTCGCCGGCCTTGAGCTCCAGCGGGTCGATCTGCTTCTTGCGCCGCGCCGGCATCTTGCGCATGTCGCGCGTGGTCGCCTTCTGCCCGGCGATGTCCTCCCCGGTGAGCACCACCAGCCCGGGGTCGTCGAGCACCAGCCCGTGCGCCAGGCAACCCTGGGTCACCAGCACCACGCTGTCCCCGGTGGTGGTCGGGCGGTCTCCGGTGGTCGAGCGGTCGCCGGTGGTCGAGCGGTCGCCGGTGGTCGAGCGGTCGCCGGTGGTTGAGCTTGTCGAAACCCCCTCCTCGGCCAACCGCGCCGCGACGTCGTGCTCGGCGAGCACCTCGACCATCCGCTCGGCGGGGCCGTGGCCCTGGTGCACGGTGACCACCCGACGCCCCTCGCGCAGGTGCCCGACGATGTCGGCGACCACCTGCTCGATGTCGCCGCGGTAGGCGGGCGCCGGCTGCGCGGCGACCTGACGGGCGTCGTCCTCAGGCACCAGGTCGAGCCCGAAGGGGCTGATCCCCCACCACGCCTGGCCGAGCTCGAGGACCTGCGAGCGCACCTCACCGATCGTGCGCAGCGACGCCGCGCCGAGGTCGATCGGCGCCTGACCGCCCGACGCGGCCGCGGCCCAGCTCGCCCCCAGGAACTCCTCGCTGGTCGCGACCAGGTCGTGGGCCCGGGTGCGCACGCGCTCGGGGTCGAGCACCAGGACGTGGGTGTCCTGGGGCAGCAGCTCGACCAGCATCTCCATCTCGTCGACCAGCGCGGGGGCGAGCGACTCCATGCCCTCGACGGCCATCCCCTCGGCCAGCTTGTCGGTCACCTCCCGCAGCTGGGGGTGCTCGCGGCCCAGCTCGGCGGCGCGGCGGCGTACGTCGTCGGTGAGCAGCAGCTCCCGGCACGGCGGCGCCCACAGCCGCTCGACCGTGTCCATGGTGCGCTGGTCGGCGACCGCGAACGTGCGGATCTCCTCGACCTCGTCGCCGAAGAACTCCACGCGGAGCGGGTGGTCCTCGGTGGGCGGGAAGACGTCGACGATGCCACCACGGACGGCGAACTCGCCGCGCTTCTCCACCAGGTCCACCCGCGAGTACGCCGCCCCGACGAGGCGGGCGACGACGACGTCGAGGTCGACCTCCAGGCCGGGCACCAGCTCGACCGGCTCGAGGTCGGCCAAGCCCTTGACCTGGGGCTGCAGCAGCGAGCGGACCGGAGCGACGACGACCTGCAGCGGTCCGTTGGCGGCGTCGGTGCCGGGGTGCCTGATCCGGCGCAGCACCGCGAGCCTGCGGCCGACGGTGTCGCTGCGCGGGCTGAGCCGCTCGTGCGGCAGCGTCTCCCAGGCCGGGTAGAACGCGACGGTGCCGGACTCGAGCAGGTCCTCGAGCTCCTCGGTCAGGTCCTCCGCCTCGCGGACCGTCGCGGCGACCACCAGCACGGTGCGGCCGGCGTCCACGAGCCCGCGCACCACGAACGGCCGCAGCGCCGCGGGGCCGGTGAGGTCCAGGGTCGCCAGGCCCGCCTTCGCGTCGTCCATCGCGGCGGCGAGGACGGGTTCGCGCAGGACCAGGTCGGCCAGGCCGGTGATGCTCACGGGGGTCACTTCCTTGCTGGTGCGGGCGCGCACGTCGACCCCCAGCCGGGTGCGGACAGGGGGTGGTCGAACGCGACCGAGTCTATGCCCGCACCCCAGCGGCACTCACCGGGTCGGGGCAGGGACTGTGTAGCCGCCTCTCAGGACTCTGTGGGCAGCGATGCCAGCGCCTCGGGTCGCACCACGAGAGCGGGGTCGACGGTGCGCAAGGTGTCGGGCTTGAAGCCGTTCATGAGGGCCCACGCCACCGCTTGTGGGCGCCGAGTGACGCCGATCTTGCGGTAGGCGGAGCGGACGTAGGTCTTCACCGTGTTGAGGCTGATGAACACACGATCGGCGATCTCCTGATTGCTCAGCCCCTGGGCGATCAGCGCCACCATCTCGGCTTCACGCGGGGACAACCCCGCGGACCGGCCCGGCCAGTCGCCCAGACCACCGAGGCTCGTCTCGTGCTCCCCGGTGATGATGACGACCTCGCCGCGCATGACCCGATCGAGTGCGGCGACGATCTCGGGTCCGGTGAGCACCTTCGAGAGGTAGCCACTGGCACCACCGGCCATCGCTTGCTCGATCATCTCCGGCTCGAGATTCCAGCTGTAGATGACCACCTTCGCGTGGCTGTCGCGGACGAAGTCCTGCAAGTCGATGCCGACACCGGTCACCTGGCCGAACGTGTCATAGAGCACGATGTCGACGTCGCTGATGACAGGCGTCATCGCCCCGGTCTCGACCACGTCGATCCGCTCGGCCGCCAGAATCGAGGCCACTCCTGCCACGACCACGGGATAGTCATCGACGATGGCCAGCCGCAGCGGGTGGTTCACCCTTTTTCCATGCTGGACACTCTAGCCCGCTGGGTGGCCCACCTTCGCTACACCGGGAATCCCCAGGGTGAGCGCAGATCTACCGTTCGGGCGCCACCGCCACGATGCGCCCAGCGGTCTCGCGCACCTTGGCGTGCTCGTCACTGGACACTCGGACCAGCATGTCGAGGGCAGCGTCTTCAGTGATCCCGTGCCTTTCCATGAGGATGTCGACGGCCTCGGCGATGGCTCCACGGGGACCCAGGGCCTCCAGGATCTGATCGCTGGTGAGGGACATTGCGTGGCCTCGCTCTCCGGTTTGACGGCACGTTCGGGCTGCGCGGAGAAACTCCCCGCCTCGGGGGAGGAGGAGTTCTCGTCTCGAGGTCTGGGGCTCGTCCCCCGGTCCTCGGCAGCAGGCTGCGCCTCGCCCGACGAGGGGCGCTACACCCCTTCGGGTGGCACGGCGAGCAGACGAGTCCGCTCATGCCGCTCGCGTCGGACGGCACTGCTCAGCGATGGAGCAGCACGCGCACCGATGAGTTCCCGGCGTCGGTGCGGTCGTGACGCAGGAGACCGACCTGGCTGATGAAAGGCTGACACCGTGCGGAAGCTGATCTACGCGATGAACGTGACCCTGGACGGCTACATCGCCGCGCCCGGCGACGACATCGGCTGGGGCGTGCCCGGTCCCGAGCTGCACCGGTGGTTCAACGACCGAGCCCGCGAGATCAGCCTCTCCCTGTACGGCCGCAAGCTGTGGGAGCTGATGAGCGCGCACTGGCCGACTGCCGACCAGCAGGCGGACGCGACGCCCGAGGAGGTGGAGTTCGCCCGCATCTGGCAGAAGACGCCGAAGGTGGTGTTCTCCGCGACCCTCGACGAGGTCAGCGGGAACGCGCGCCTGGTCGACGAGGACGCCGTGGCCGAGATCGCCCGGCTGAAGGCCGAGGACGGCGGTCCGATGGACATCGGCGGCGCCGGCCTCGCGGGCGCGGCGATGCGCGCCGGACTGATCGACGAGTATCAGGTCGTCACGCACCCGGTGCTGGTCGGCGGCGGTACGCCGTTCTTCAGTGCGCTGGACACCTGGGAGCAGCTTCGTCTCGTGGAGGCGAGAACCTTCCCGGACGACGTGACCTTGGCTCGCTACGAGACCCGGCGCTGAGAAGCGTCAGTCCACGACGCTCATGGACGTAGTCATGTGTCGCTGCCAGCGCGGCTGCGGGTCACTCGAGAAGAGATAGCTCGAGGTCGTAGGCCAAGACCACGGCACGCGCCAAGCGAGCCTCTTGTTCGACGCTGAGGTACCCGACGGTACGGCCGAGCCGGTTCACCGGCACGGTGATGACGTTGTCGAGGGCGACCACGCAGTCGTCATCCAGGCCGTTGTCGGGTCCGACCAGGACCTCGCTGGACAAGCCCTTGAGGGTGGTGGTGATGGGAGCGATGGTCACCTTGGTCATCGCGGCCCGCGCCGTCTCGCGGGTCAGGACCAGAGCTGGCCGCGTCGTGTCGAGACGCACGAGGCAGATCTCGCGCACCGATCAGTCCTCGACCTCGAGGTGGGCGCTGCTCCACTGAACGAGAACGTCCAGGTCGTCGGCGGGGCCGTGCTCACGCAGGACCTGGGAGTCCTGCTCGGCGGCCCGTCGACGCATCTCCTCGTACTGCGCTGCATCCCACTTCGGGATGCAGCCGTCCGGGCCGTGATCGGCCGTGGGGCGCTGACTCAGCCGGATGGTCCGGGGTCGGGCAGGTGTCGGTCGCGGGAGACGTCGCGGGTGCCGGTGGGGTCGCGCAGGAACTGGTAGCCGTGGGGGCTGGACCACAGGTAGGTGCCGGGGTCGATGACGGTGTAGGTCCACGGGGAGTGGGTCTTGAGGCGGTGATGTCGTCGGCACAGGGGGGCGAGGTTGTCCGAGGAGGTGGGTCCGCTCTCGGCGGAGGCGGAGGCGGAGGCGGAGGCGATGACGTGGTCGAGGTCGCAGCGCCGGGCGGGGCGGGCGCACCAGGGGAAGACGCAGGTGCGGTCGCGGACCTGGGCCTGTTCGCGCAGCCGGTCGGGGACCGCGTAGCCGGGTGCCTGCGAGGTGGGCGTCGAGGTCGATGACCGGCTTCACGCTCACCGTGGTCTCGGGGGAGGCGCACCAGCCGCGGACCTGCTCGGCGGTGATCCCTTGGCGGGTGTTCTCCACACTCGCCAGCTCCGGACAGCCCCCGCTTCCGGTGATCGCGCGCTCGCTCAGGTGCACGTAGAGGACCACCTGACGCGACGCACGCCGCCGGGGTCTCGACTGATCGCTCGCTTCGCTCACGGCTCGACCACCGTCGGTCTCGAGGTCGGTGTCGAGGCTGGTGTCGAGGCTGGTGTCGAGGTCGAGGGCGAGCTGGTGGCGGGCCAGGTCCCCGGCGGCCATCGAGCGGCGCACGTCGCAAGGACTCGGTGCACCCGGCCGCGGCCAGCGCTTCGGCGCCGCGGGCCAGGGCGGCGTCGAGGTCCAGGGCGTCGGCCAGGTCGAGCTCGCCCTCCACCAGGCTGGTGCCGGCGAAGGAGACCTGGTGGTGGTGGATGTCCAGGTGGCGCCGCTCGGCTGCGCGTCGTGCCTCGGCCAGGGCCTGGTCGGGCATGAACCGCGCGAGTGCCTCGGCGACCAGTCGGTCCAGCGCGGCGGGGCCGATCTTGTGCGCGAACCCCGCGACCTGGGCGTCGACGAACCCGGCGGCGTCCATCGAGAGCCCCAGGGTGGTCTCGGCGACCCGCCTCGCGCGCCAGGCCGCCAGGTCGTGGGCCTGCACCCGGGCCCAGACCCGCGGCAGGCGGTACTTCAGCTCCACCGCGTGCGCCACCAGCGCCCGCCCGGACTCACTGGAGACCCCCAGCGCGGCCGCGAACTCGGCCAGGCAGAACTCCGCCACCCACGGCGCACCCGCACCCGCCAACGGCAACGCCGTCTCCCCACCGGTGACCCACGAGGCCGCCTCGTGGATCGACTCCGCCGGGTGCTGCTCGGCCCAGAGCACCGCACCGGCGAGGACTGCCGCCTCCGCAGCATCGGCGGCCCGACGCTGGGCGCGCACGAAACCGAGCACGTCCGCGGAGCCGTCCAGCTCCCCGACCCCGATGCTCGCGCTCGTCTCCATACCCCGAATTCAAGCACCGACCACCGACAAGCCCCGGAGGCCGGAAACCCCACTGCAGAAGGGAATTCCCCACTCGCCCGCCGCGAGGACGGGCTGGTTTCGACAAGCTCAACCAGCGGTGGGCACGGCCGCTTCTCGGCGTACGGGGGTTTCGACAGGCTCAACCAGCGGTGGGTGCGGCTGCTTCTCGGCATGCGGGGGTCTCGACAAGCTCGACCAGCGGTGGGCACGGCCGCTTCTCGGCGTACGGGGGTTTCGACAGGCTCAACCAGCGGTGGGCGCGGCTGCTTCTCGGCGTACGGGGTCTCGACTGATCGCTCCTCGCTCCTCGACAGCTAGGACAAGCGCTGCTCGACCAGCAGTGCGGGTGTCGACCAGCGCGGTGGGTGGTTTCGACAGGCTCAACCAGCGGGGGCGCGGCCCGGCGCGGCACCGCGGCCGGACGACCAGGCGAGCGGGGGCAAACCTGTGCGGTTGCCTGTCCGTGCGGGCCAGGAGACGGGCCGGCGCTACTGGACGACGACCTCGATGCGCTGGAACTCCTTGAGCTCGGTGTAGCCCGTGGTCGCCATCGCCCGGCGGAGGGCGCCGACCAGGTTCATCGTGCCGTCGGCGACCCGGGAGGGGCCGAAGAGGATCTCCTCGAGCGTCCCGACGGTCTCGAACTGCACGCGCTGGCCGCGGGGCAGGTCGGGGTGGTGCGCCTCGGCTCCCCAGTGGAAGCCGCGGCCCGGTGCGTCCGAGGCGCGGGCGAGCGGCGAGCCGACCATCACCGCGTCGGCGCCGCAGGCAACGGCCTTGGCGATGTCGCCGCTGCGGCCGATCGAGCCGTCCGCGATCACGTGCACGTAGCGGCCGCCGGACTCGTCGAGGTAGTCGCGCCGGGCGGCGGCGACGTCGGCGACCGCACTGGCCATCGGCACCGCGACGCCGAGCACCGTGCGGGTGGTGTGCGCGGCGCCGCCGCCGAAGCCGACGAGGACGCCGGCGGCGCCGGTGCGCATCAGGTGCAGCGCGGCCTGGTGGGTGGCGCAGCCGCCCACGATGACCGGCACGTCGAGCTCGTAGATGAACTCCTTGAGGTTCAGCGGCTCCGCCTGGGCGCTCACGTGCTCGGCGCTGACCGTGGTGCCGCGGATGACGAACATGTCCACGCCCGCGTCCACGACCGTCTTGGCGAACTCCTTGGTCCGCGGCGGGCTGAGGCTGCCCGCGACGGTGACGCCGGCCTCCCGGACCTGGCGGATCCGCTCGGTGATCAGCTCGGCGCGGATGGGCTGGGTGTAGATCTCCTGCATCCGGCGTACGGCGTCGGGGCCCTCGAGCTCGGCGACCTCGTGCAGCAGGTCGGTGGGGTCCTCGTAGCGGGTCCACAGACCCTCGAGGTTGAGCACGCCCAGCCCGCCGAACTGGCCGAAGGCGATCGCCGTCGCGGGCGAGACCACCGAGTCCATGGGCGCGGCCAGGATCGGCACCTCGAAGCGGTAGGCGTCGATCTGCCAGGCCGTGGAGACCTCTTCGGGGTCGCGCGTACGGCGGCTGGGCACGATCGCGATGTCGTCGAAGGAGTAGGCGCGGCGACCGCGCTTGGCCCGTCCGATCTCGATCTCAGTCACGGGGGGAGTCTGCCACGGGTGCGATCTCCACCTCGTCACCCAGGCCGATGCTGCCGGGAGCCCGCACCTCGGCGTACACCCCGAGGCAGAGGTCGCGCTGTCCACCCAGGGCCTTGAGGAAGCCGGGGGCGGGCCCGAGCCCGTCCTGGGCGATGTCCACCATCCGGCAGCGCTCGGTGCGCCCGACCACTGCGAGCTCGACCTCCTCGGCGCCCCGGGCCGCCCAGGCCACGGCGACGAAGCGCATCGTCCGGCCCGTCCACGTCTCCTCGACGAACGGTTCCGTGGTCTCCACGACGAGGTTGGTCCGGAGCCGACGGACGTCCCCGTCCACGCCCAGGTGCTCCCGGCACCAGTCGAGCGACGCGGTGCCCACCACGGAGACCGGCGCGGCGTCCTGGTACGGGGTGCCGGTCTCGCGCTGCACGCGCACCTCCGCGCCGAAGTGCTCGCTCAGGACCCGGTCGAGCTCGGGGTCGCCGACGCACCACGAACCCGTGGGACCGATCACGTGGGCGTCGTCGCCGTCCATCGACGCGCCGTACTCGAAGACCTCGTCGTAGCGGCGGAACCGTCGGGAGTTCTTGCCCGATGCGAGCTTGCCCTCGGCGTCGACAACGGCGAACCAGCGGTCGCCCACCATCCCCCGCGCGTCCAGGTCGACGAATCCCAGGCCCTCCCCTGCCATGGCCTTGACCGGGTAGCGCCGGATGGCGACGACCCTCATCGCCAGGAGTAGTTCGGCGCCTCGGTGGTGATCTGCACGTCGTGCGGGTGGCTCTCCTTGAGCCCCGCCGACGTGATCCGCACGAAGCGGCCCCGCTCTCGCAGCTCGGGGATCGTGTGCGCCCCGACGTAGAACATCGACTGGTGCAGGCCGCCGATCAGCTGGTGCGCGACCCCGGCGAGCGGGCCGCGGTAGGCGACCTGTCCCTCGATGCCCTCGGGCACGATCTTGTCGTCGCTCTCGACGTCGGCCTGGAAGTAGCGGTCCTTGGAGTAGGACTTCTTCCCCCGGCTGGACATGGCGCCGAGCGAGCCCATCCCCCGGTAGGACTTGTACTGCTTGCCGTTGACGAAGACCAGGTCTCCCGGGCTCTCCTCGCAGCCGGCGAGCAGCGAGCCGAACATCACCGACTCGGCACCGGCGACGAGCGCCTTGGCGATGTCGCCGGAGTACTGCAGCCCGCCGTCAGCGATCAGCGGCACGTCCGCGGGCCCGCAGGCCAGAGCCGCGGAGTGCACCGCCGTGACCTGGGGTACGCCGACGCCGGCGACCACCCGGGTGGTGCAGATCGACCCGGGGCCGACCCCGACCTTGACCGCGTCGACGCCGGCGTCGATCAGCGCCTGCGCGCCCTCTCGGGTGGCGACGTTGCCGCCGACGACCTGGACGTGCCGGGTGCCGGGGTCGCCCTTGAGGCGGCGGATCATGTCGAGCAGCAGCCGCGCGTGCCCGTGGGCGGTGTCGACCACCAGCACGTCGACCCCGGCCTCGACCAGGGTGGTGGCCCGCTCCCACGCCTCGCCGAAGTAGCCCACGGCCGCACCCACGAGCAACCGGCCGTCGGCGTCGTTGGAGGCGTGCGGGAACTGCTCGGACTTCACGAAGTCCTTGACCGTGATCAGTCCGGCGAGCCGGCCGCTGTCGTCGACGATCGGCAGGCGCTCGCGCTTGTGCTTGCGCAGCAGCACGGTCGCGTCCTCCCGGCTGATGCCGACGGGCGCGGTGATCAGCGGCATCGGCGTCATCACCTCGTTGACCTTGGTGCTGGCCCACTCCGCGACGGGGGTGAACCGCAGGTCGCGGTTGGTGATGATGCCGAGCAGGCGGCTGTCGACGTCGACGACCGGGAGCCCCGAGACGCGGTACTCCCCGCAGATCGCGTCGAGCTCCTCCAGCGTCGCGTCCGGGCCGATCGTGACCGGGTTGGAGATCATCCCGGTCTGGGTCCGCTTGACCAGGTCGACCTGGTAGGCCTGGTCCTCGATGGACAGGTTGCGGTGCAGGATGCCGATGCCGCCCTGCCGGGCCATCGCGATCGCCATCCGCGACTCGGTGACGGTGTCCATGGCGCTGGAGATCAGCGGCGTGCGCAGCGTGATCCCGCGCGTGAGCCGGGTGCTGGTGTCCACCTCGCTCGGGATGACGTCGGTCTCCCCGGGCAGGAGCAGCACATCGTCGTAGGTGAGTCCGAGTGCAGCGAACTTGGCGGGGACTTCGGCGTCTGACGTCATCGGATCCGGGGGACCTTCCGGTGGAGTGCGACTGGTCCCAGAGTCTAGCGAGACAACGTGGCCGCGACGCTCCCCGGGAGCTCGGGCGGCTCCTCGTCCCCTGGCAGCCGTGGGACCGCGATCCGCGCGGAGAGGACGCCGTCGGTGACCTTGATCCGGGCCCGGAGCCCGGCGCCGCACACCATGGTGACGAAGCCCTGGTCCTCGGCCGGGGCGAGCAGTACCACCGCCTCGAGTCCGCGCTCGGCGGCGCGGGCGACCGCCCGGGTCAGGAGCTGGGTGCCGATGCCGAGGCGCCGCCAGGCCGGGGCGACCTCGATCGTCAGCTCACCGTCACCGGTGTGGGTGAACGACGCGACACCCACCACGTGCGTGCCGATCCTGGCGGCCACCCCACCGCTCGTCACGTCGTACTCGACCGGGGCGGAGCCCCCGGGCACCGGTGAGCCGACGATCGGCTCCTCGCCGGACCCGGCGAGCGCACGCAGCGCGGCCGCCCGGGTGTGCTCGGTCGCGCTCCACTTCTCCGGGTGCGGTCCGAGCAGCTGCTCCAGCCGGTCCGTCAGCGCCGCTGGGTCCGCGACCACGTCGGCCGCCGCCGCGAGCCACCGGGCCGGCTGGTCGATCAGGTCGTGAGTGGTGCAGGCCTCGACGCTCACCTCGTGTCCGCCTGCACCACCCACGAGCTCGGCGACCGCCCCCGCGGTCCAGTCGTCGGGTGCGCTGACCACCAGCTCGTCGGTGACCCGCCCGAGGTCCGGGAAGATCTGCAGCCCCAGGATGTTCAGGCCCGCGTCCCCGCAGTGGGTGGCGAGCCTGGCCAGTGCCCCGGGGCGCTCGGTGAGCGAGGCGCGCACACGGAAGAACATGCGCCCACAGTGCGGGTGCCGTGTTGCGGCAGCGAGGCGCGGTTGTTTCGGGCAGGTCAACAACGCGAGTCCAGCGGGTGGATCGAGGCCTCCCGCGTTCGTGGTTGGCTGGAGGCATGGATGTCGTCGCCGACGCCATGCGCACCGTGGCCCGGTCGGGTTTCCTGCCCGGCCGGGAGCGCGGCCGGGCTGGCTACGACGGCCCGATCCAGATCGGGCACGGGCAGACGAACTCCCAGCCCCGCACCGTGGAGGCCATGCTGCGGCTGCTCCAGGTCGAGCCCGGGGACCACGTCCTCGACGTCGGGTCGGGCTCGGGCTGGACGACGGCGCTGCTGGCCCATCTGACCGGGTCCGCCGGCTCGGTCGTGGGGGTCGAGCTGGTGCCCGAGCTGGCCGAGTGGGGGGCGACCAACCTGGCGCGCGCCGACTACGGCTGGGCGTCGGTCCGCCTCGCCGCACCGGGTGTGCTCGGAGTCCCGGAGGAGGGGCCCTTCGACCGCATCCTGGTCTCCGCGGAGGCGGACTCGTTGCCGGCGGCACTGCTCGACCAGCTCGGTGACCCCGGACGGCTGGTGGTGCCGGTGGCCGGCACCATGCTGCTGGTCGTGCGCGACGCCGATGAGGACGCGATCACCCGGCACGGGTCCTACCGGTTCGTCCCGCTGCGCTGACCGCGCGCGGTGCCCGAACGCCGAACAGCCACCCCACGCACGTGCGTGCGCGCGGGGTGGCTGTCGGCCGGGTCACCGGTGAGTGGTCACCGGGGGCCCGTCAGTGCCTCAGTGGCCGTGTCCGTGACCGTGACCGGTCTCGGGCTCGTCGTCCTCGGGCTTGTCGACGATCAGCGTCTCGGTCGTCAGCAGCATGCCGGCGATCGACGTGGCGTTGACCAGGGCGGACTTGGTCACCTTGACCGGGTCCAGCACGCCCTGCGCGACCAGGTCGCCGTACTCGCCGGTCGCGGCGTTGTAGCCGTTGCCGACACCGTGCTCGCGCACCTTGGCGACCACGACGTAGCCCTGCTCACCACCGTTCTCGGCGATCCAGCGCAGCGGCTCGTCGACCGCGCGGCGCACCACGCGCACCCCGACGGCCTCGTCACCGCTGAGCCCGAGCCCGTCGTTGAGCGCGGACGCGGCGTGGACCAGCGCGGAACCACCGCCGGCGACGATGCCCTCCTCGATCGCGGCACGCGTCGCGGAGACGGCGTCCTCGATGCGGTGCTTCTTCTCCTTCAGCTCCACCTCGGTGGCGGCGCCGACACGGACGACGCACACGCCACCGGCCAGCTTCGCGAGACGCTCCTGGAGCTTCTCGCGGTCCCAGTCGGAGTCGCTGGCCTCGATCTCGGCCTTGATCTGGTTGACACGGCCGTTGACCTCGGCCTGCTCGCCGCCACCCTCGACGATCGTGGTGTTGTCCTTGGTGACCACGACGCGGCGGGCGGTGCCGAGCACGTCGAGCCCGACCTGGTCGAGCTTGAGGCCGACCTCGGGGGCGATGACCTGACCACCGGTGAGGGTGGCGATGTCCTGCATCATCGCCTTGCGACGGTCACCGAAGGCCGGGGCCTTGACGGCGACGGCGTTGAAGGTGCCGCGGATCTTGTTGACCACCAGCGTGGACAGGGCCTCGCCCTCGACGTCCTCGGCCAGGATGAACAACGGCTTGCCGGCCTGGATGACCTTCTCCAGCAGGGGCAGCATCTCGGAGATCGCGGAGATCTTGCCCTGGTGCAGCAGGATGTAGGGCTCGTCGAGGACGGCCTCCATCGACTCCTGGTCGGTGACGAAGTACGGCGAGAGGTAGCCCTTGTCGAACTGCATGCCCTCGGTGAACTCGAGGTCGGTGCCCATGGTGTTGGACTCCTCGACGGTGATCACACCGTCCTTGCCGACCTTGTCGAAGGCCTGGGCGAGCAGGTCGCCGATGACCTCGTCGCGGCTGGAGACGGTGGCGACCGCGGCCATGTCCTTGCGGTCGTCCACGTCGCGTGCGGCCTTGCCGAGCGCCTCGGTGACCGCGGCGCAGGCGGTGTCCATGCCGCGCTTGAGGGCCATCGGGTTGGCTCCGGCGGCCACGGCGCGCAGGCCCTCGTGGACCATCGCCTGGGCCAGCACGGTGGCCGTGGTGGTGCCGTCACCCGCGACGTCGTTGGTCTTGGTGGCGACCTCCTTGGTCAGCTGGGCGCCGAGGTTCTCGAACGGGTCGTCCAGCTCGATCTCACGCGCGACGGTGACGCCGTCGTTGGTGATCGTGGGGGCGCCCCACTTCTTGTCCAGGACGACGTAGCGGCCGCGGGGGCCGAGCGTCACCTTGACCGCGTTGGCGAGCTTGTCCACGCCGCGCTCGAGGGAGCGGCGGGCGTTCTCGTCGAACTCCAGGATCTTGGGCATCTCGGTGGATGCTCCTTTCGGTGAAGGGTCAGGAAAAACAGATAGTCCGAGACGATGCGCACCTGATCCGTGCGGATCGGGATGCCGTTCGTCTCGGACTATCCGGTGGGATCAGGAAACGATGGCCAGCACGTCGCGGGCGGAGAGGATGAGGTACTCCTCGCCGGCGTACTTGACCTCGGTGCCGCCGTACTTGCTGTAGATCACCTTGTCGCCGATGTTGACGTCCAGGGGGACCCGGTTGCCGTTGTCGTCGATGCGGCCGGGGCCGATCGCGAGGACCTCGCCCTCCTGGGGCTTCTCCTTCGCGGTGTCCGGGATGACCAGGCCGGAAGCCGTGGTCTGCTCGGCGTCCAGGGGCTGGACGACGATCCGGTCCTCGAGGGGCTTGATGTTGACCGACACGTTGTCGACCTCCACTTTCCACGAATGGTTGGTTTTCGAAGTTTCTGCCTGCGTGACGGACGCCGTCGCGGGGGTCGTACGTCGGTACAAGCGCTGGCACACTCACCGGGAGAGTGCCAACACAGAAACTAGCACTCAGGTCGCGCGAGTGCCAGATCGGGCCTCCGACGAACTCGACTGCGAGGATGCCCGGGTGGATCTCGACGCCTTCCGCTGGCTGCTCACGCCGCCCGGCCAGGACCTGCTCGCCGCGGCCGACGCCACCCTGCGCTCCGACCCGGACCCGTTGCGCGCCCAGACCACGCTGCGTCGCTCCGCCGGCGCCGAGCACGTGGCCGCCGCTCTGACCCAGGTCGACCTGCGCCGCCGGGCCGTGCCCAAGTTCGCCGACCTGGCCGCCGCCATGTACTTCACCCCCGACGGCCTCGAGCAGGCGACCCGCCTCCCCGTCGCCACCCACCGCGCCCGACGGCTGCAGGCCGCCTCGGCCACCACGGTCGTCGACCTCGGCTGCGGCATCGGCGGCGACCTGGTCGCGTTCGCCCGGGCGGGCCTGACCGGCGCCGGGGTCGACCTCGACCCGCTGCGCGTCGAGGTGGCCCGGGCCAACCTGGCGGCGCTCGGCCTCGGCGGCGCGGTCACCGTGGCCGACGCCACTGCCATCGACACGGCCCCCTTCGACGTGGCCTTCGCCGACCCGGCACGGCGTACCGCCCGGGGGCGGACCTTCGACGTCGACAGCTGGACCCCGCCGTGGTCGTTCGTGGAGCGGCTGCTGGCCCGGGACTCCTGCGTCAAGACGGCGCCCGGCATCCCCCACTCCCTCGTCCCCGACGGCGTGGAGGCCGAGTGGGTCAGCGACCAGCGGGAGGTCAAGGAGGCCGTGCTGTGGTCGGGCCGGCTGGCCACCACCCGGCGCCGCGCCACCGTCATCGGCACCGGCGGGCTGGCGACGCTCACCGAGGACGACGACCCGGGTGCCCCCACCGGGCCCGTGGGCGCCTACCTCTACGAGCCGGACGGCGCGGTGATCCGGGCCGGGCTCGTCACCGCCGTCGCGGCGGCCCTCGGCGGGACGCTGGTCGACCCCGCCATCGCCTACGTGACCACCTCGCAGCCGGGCGCGACGCCCTTCGCCCGCGGCTACCGGGTGCTCGAGGAGGTGCCGTTCCGCGAGAAGCCGCTCCGTGCCGCCCTGCGCGAGCGCCGGATCGGGCGGCTGACCATCAAGAAGCGCGGCGTCTCGGTGACGCCCGAGGAGCTCCGGTCCCGGCTGGCGCTGCGCGGCGAGGAGGAGTCGACGCTGGTGCTCACCCGGGTCGCCGGCAAGGGCACCGCCCTGCTGGTCGAGCCGCTGGGCTGACCGGCTCGGGGTTCAGCGCGGTGCGCGCCTCCGGGAGACCCGGATCGCGACGGCGCTCACCAGCAGACCCAGCCCGATGCCGAGCACGTCGGCGAGCAGGTCCCGCAGGTCGCCGCGACGCCCGATCGGGAGCACCGCCTGCAGCACCTCGGTGAGCGCGGCGTACGCCGCCAGGCCGGTCCCGAGCCGGACCGGGGCCACCCGCGCCCACCGGCCGGACCCGGCGAGCACGGCGAAGGTGAGCAGGTGCACCACCTTGTCGTCGGGCCCCGGCGGGGGTGTCTCGCCGCCGGGACTCAGGAACGCGACCAGGCTCAGACCCAGGAGCGTGCCGAACACCGCCCGGGCGAGCCCGTGCCTCACGCCAGGTTCGCGCGCTCGGCGCCGATCGTGGTGTCCGGGCCGTGCCCGGTGTGCACGACGGTGTCGTCGGGAAGGTCGAGCAGCCGGGCGCGGATCGAGGCCTTGATCTGGTCCTCGTCGCTGAACGACCGGCCGGTGGCCCCGGGACCGCCCTCGAAGAGGGTGTCCCCGGTGAAGACGCAGCCCAGGTCGTGGACGTAGAGGCACACCGCGCCGGGCGCGTGGCCGGGGGTGTGGATGACCTTCAGGGCGGCGCCACCGACCTTGACCGTCTGACCGTCCTCGAGGTCGACGTCCCACAGGTGGTCGGTGTGGGTGAGCTCCCACACCGGGCGGTCGTCGGGGTGCAGCAGGATCGGTGCGCCCACCCGCTCACGCAGCTCGGGGGCGACCCGCACGTGGTCGTCGTGGGCGTGGGTGCAGATGATCGCCTTGACCGCCCGCCCGGCCACGACGGCGAGGATGTCGTCCACGTCGTGGGGGGCGTCGATCACGACGCACTCCTCGTCGTCGCCGATCACCCAGATGTTGTTGTCGACCTCGTGGGTCTCGCCGTCCAGGGAGAAGGTCCCACTGCTGACGGCATGGTCGATGCGCACGCTCATGCGTCTCCTCCTGCTGCTCGGTCGACGACCACGACGGAGCGGAGCACGTCGCCGTGGTGCATCTTCTCGAAGGCGGCCTCGATGTCGCCCAGGCCGATCTCCTCGGTGACGAAGGCGTCCAAATCCAACCGGCCCTGACGGTAGAGGTCGACCAGCATCGGGAAGTCGCGGCTCGGCAGGCAGTCGCCGTACCAGCTCGACTTCAGCGAGCCGCCGCGCCCGAAGACGTCGATCAGCGGCAGGTCGGGCACCTTCATCTCCGGGGTCGGCACGCCGACGAGGACGACGGTGCCGGCGAGGTCACGGGCGTAGAACGCCTGCTCCCAGGTCTCGGGCCGGCCCACGGCGTCGATGACGACGTCGGCCCCGAAGCCGTCGGTGTGGCCCCGGATCGCCTCGACCGGGTCGGTCTCGGAGCTGTTCACGGTGTGCGTGGCGCCGAGCTTCCGGGCCACCTCGAGCTTGCGGTCGTCGAGGTCGACGGCGATGATCCGCGCGGCGCCGGCCAACGCGGCACCGGCCACCGAGGCGGCGCCGACGCCGCCGCAGCCGATCACGGCCACCGACTGACCACGCTGCACGTGGCCGGTGTTGATCGCGGCGCCGATCCCGGCCATCACGCCACAACCCAGCAGGCCGACGGCCGCGGGCCGGGCCTCGGGGTCGACCTTCGTGCACTGGCCCGCGGCGACCAGGGTCTTCTCGGCGAACGAGCCGATGCCCAGGGCCGGGGTCAGCTCGGTGCCGTCCTCGAGGGTCATCTTCTGCTCGGCGTTGAACGTGGCGAAGCAGTACCACGGTTCCCCGCGGTTGCAGGCACGGCAGTCACCGCACACGGCCCGCCAGTTGAGGACGACGAAGTCACCGGGGGCCACCTCGGTCACGTCCGGGCCGACCGCCTCGACGACTCCCGCCGACTCGTGGCCGAGGAGGAACGGGAAGTCGTCGTTGATCCCGCCCTCCCGGTAGTGGAGGTCGGTGTGGCACACCCCGGTGGTCTGCACCGTGACCACGGCCTCACCCGGCCCGGGGTCGGGCACGTTGATCGTCTCGATGGTCACCGGCGCGCCCTTGCTGCGCGCCACGACGCCCTTCACCTGCTGCATGCAGACTCCTCCTCGATGCTCGGCGCGACCCAACCTAGTGCGCCGTCGGTGAGGCCGCTCAGGCGACGACCTGCTGCACGGGCATCGAGGAGTCCGCCGGCAGCGACAGGTCGGACGCGTCGCGTCCACGGGCCAGCATCTCCGCGCCGAGCGCGGCCACCATCGCGCCGTTGTCGGTGCACAGCCCGGGGCGCGGCACCCGGACGCGGATGCCGCGCGCCGCGGCCCGCTCCTCGGCGAGTACGCGCAGCCGTGAGTTCGCCGCGACGCCACCACCGATCAGCAGGTGGTCGATGCCGGCGTCGGCAGCGGCGGCCACGGCCTTGCGGGTGAGCACGTCGCACACCGCCTCCTGGAAGGACGCGGCGACGTCGGCCACCGGGACCGGCTCCCCGCTGGCCTCACGCGCCTGCACCCAGCGGGCGACCGCGGTCTTGAGGCCGGAGAAGCTGAAGTCGTAGCGGTGCCGCTCGAGGTCCCGCCGCGAGCTGAGCCCGCGCGGGAAGTCGATCGCCACCGAGGACCCCGACCTCGCGGCGCGGTCGATGTGCGGGCCTCCGGGGAACGGCAGCCCGAGCAGCCGCGCCACCTTGTCGAAGGCCTCCCCCGCCGCGTCGTCGATCGTCGACCCCATCGGCTCGACCGAGGCCGTGACGTCGTCGACCCGGAGCAGCGAGGAGTGGCCGCCCGAGACCAGCAGCGCCAGGCACGGGTCCGGCAGGGCACCGTGCTCGAGCTGGTCGACGGCGACGTGGGCGGCGAGGTGGTTGACGCCGTAGAGCGGCTTGTCCAGCCCCAGCGCCAGCGACTTCGCAGCGGCGACCCCCACGAGCAGGGCACCGGCCAGGCCGGGCCCCGCGGTGACCGCGATCGCGTCGACGTCGGCGAGACGCACGCCCGCGGTGTCGCAGGCCCGGGCGATCGTCGGCACCATCGCCTCGAGGTGGGCCCGGGAGGCGACCTCCGGGACCACCCCGCCGAACCGCGCGTGCTCGTCCACCGAGGACGCCACCGCGTCCGCGAGGAGCGTGTGGCCCCGGACGAGGCCGACCCCGGTCTCGTCGCAGGACGTCTCGATGCCCAGGACGAGCGGCGCTGACGAGGAGGGAGGCACGGCGTCATTGTGCACCGGCCACCAGGGACGCGTAGCGTCGACGGTGCACCACCACCGCCGCAGGACACTCTCGGGAGGACCCTCACATGAACCTGTACGACGACGCGCACAGCATGGCCGGCGACCTGGCCGAGCTGCGCAAGCGACTGCACGCCGAGCCGGAGATCGGTCTCGACCTGCCGCGCACCCAGGAGCAGGTGCTGCGCGAGCTCGACGGTCTCGGCCTCGAGATCTCCACCGGCACCGACACCACCTCGGTCACCGCGGTCCTCCGTGGCGGAGCGCGCAACGCCGACGACCCGCGCACCGTGCTCCTGCGTGCGGACATGGACGCCCTCCCCGTCGCCGAGGAGACCGGGCTCGACTTCGCCTCGACCAACGGCGCCATGCACGCCTGCGGGCACGACCTGCACACCACCGGGCTGATCGGTGGGGCGCGGTTGCTGGCCCAGCACCGCGACCGGCTGCGCGGTGACGTGGTGCTGATGTTCCAGCCCGGCGAGGAGGGCTGGGACGGCGCCGGCGTGATGATCCGCGAGGGCGTCCTCGACGCGGCCGGACGACGCGCCGACGCGGCGTACGGCATGCACGTCTTCTCCGCCATGCTGCCCAGCGCCCGCTTCGCCAGCCGGCCGGGGTCGATGATGTCGGCCTCGCACCACCTCTCGGTCGTGGTCCGGGGCCAGGGCGGTCACGGCTCCACCCCGCACCGCGCCAAGGACCCGATCGCAGCGACGGCGGAGATGATCACCTCGCTGCAGACGATGGTGACGCGCCGCTTCGACATCTTCGACCCGGTCGTGGTCACCGTCGGGGTCATCGAGGGCGGCACCCGCCGCAACATCATCCCGGACACGGCCCGCTTCGAGGCCACCGTGCGTCGTTTCTCCGAGGCGAGCCTCGAGCGGCTCGTGGAGGGCATCGACGACACCCTGCGCGGCGTGGCGCGGGCCCACGGGCTCGAGGTCGACTACGAGTTCTCCGGGGAGTACCCGCTGACCGTCAACACGGCCGCCGAGGTCGACTTCGGTGCCGGCGTGGTCCGTGAGGTGCTCGGCGAGGAGCGTTACGAGGAGCTGCCGGCGCCGATCGCCGGCTCCGAGGACTTCTCCCGCGTGCTCGACGCGGTGCCGGGCGCGTTCATCGCGATCGGGGCGGTGCCCGAGGGTCTCGACCCCGACACGGCGCCGACCAACCACAGCCCGCGCGCCGACTTCGACCCGGGAGTGCTGCCGGACGCCGCCGCGGTGTACGCCGAGCTCGCCGTGCGCAAGCTCGAGGCGCTCCACCCGGCACCCGCCTGACGGGTCACCCGCCCGGGCGCAGCGGCAGGAGCATCACCACGGCGGTGGCGCCGTCGCGGTAGTAGCGGCGTCGCCGGTCGACCTCGGCGAAGCCGGCGCGGGCGTAGAAGGCGAGCGCAGCGTCGTTGTCCTCGCGGACCTCGAGCAGCAGCCGCTCGGCCTCGGTACCGGCAGCACCGCGCACCGCGGAGTCGAGCAGGGCGCGCGCCACGCCCTGCCGCCGGTAGGCCGCGTCCACCGCGATCCGCTGCAGCTCGGCGACCTCGCCCGCGCTGGACACCACGGCGTGCCCCACGACGCGACCACCGGTCTCGGCCACCAGGTAGGACACGGTCGGCAGCCGGCCCGCGACCCCCTCGTCCACCAGCGCCCGGCTCCAGGCGTCGGCGCCCAGGCACTCGCGCTCGAGCCGGGCGACCGCCTCGACGTCCTCGAGCCGGGCAGGACGGACGACAGCCGTGGCCGGCGGCCTCACCCGCTGGTCCGGTCGAGCAGCTGGAGCAGGTCGTGCGCGGCCAGCTCCACGTCCTTGTGCCGCCACTCCGAGGCGCGGTAGACGCAGGCGATCAGCGCGGTGCGGTGCACGCGGCGGAAGTCGCCGCAGACGAACGCGTACCGGGCCTTGGTCTCCTCCCGGGCTCCCTCGGTGAGCCCGAGGTGCCAGACGGAGTACTCGGACCACGGGTGTCGCTCGAGGTAGGCGTTCTGCTCGGCCGCATCCGGCTGGGACTCCCCCCAGTCGCTGTCCAGCACGTACTGGCGGCCGCGGATCAGCCGCTCGGCATGGGCGACGGCAGCGGGGTTGACGGCGTAGCGGGCCACGCCCCCATAGTGCCCGGTCGGCGCTGAGACGACCCGCTCCCGGACCCATCCGCGGGCGGGAGGGTGACGAACCAAGCATATGGCGCATTCACAACGACTCCGGCCCTTCTTCTCAGGCATCCTCGCCGCCCTGGCCGGGACGGCGGTGGGCCACCTCGTGGCGGCACTCACCGTCCCCGCCTCGTCCCCGGTGCTGGCCGTGGGCACCGCGGTGATCAACCTGACCCCGACCCCGGTCAAGGTCTGGGCCGTGCGGCAGCTCGGCACCGCCGACAAGCCGGTGCTCATCGGCAGCGTGCTCGTCGGCACCCTGGTCCTGGCCGGCATCGGCGGCCTGCTGGCGCGACGCCGGTTCGCGGTCGGGGCCTCCCTGCTCGTCGCGCTCGTCGCCGCCGCCGGGCTCGCCGCCGTGGTACAGCCTGCCGCCGGCGTGCTCGACGCCCTGCCGGCGCTGGTGACCGCGCTCGTCGGGCTCGCGACCCTCTCCTTCCTGCTGAACGGCTCCGTGCTGCCGACGTCGGGCAACGCCACGCGGCGCGACGAGCCCAGCAGGCGCGGGTTCCTCATCGGCGCCGGGGTGCTCGCCGTGGCCTCGGTCGTCGTGGCCGGCACCGGTCAGCTCGTCATCCGGGCCCGCACCCGGATCTCCGACCTGATGCTGCCCACCGCCAAGCAGCCCCTCCCTGCGCTGCCCGAGGGTCTCGAGACCCAGTACGACGGCATCAGCCGCTTCGTCACCCCGAACCCCGACTTCTACCGCGTCGACACCAACCTGACGCTCCCCGTCGTGGACGTCGGCTCCTGGAGCCTCACCATCGACGGCGACGTCGACGAGGAGGTCAGCCTCAGCTTCGACGACCTCGCCGCCATGGACGTGGTCGAGCGCGACATCACCATGACCTGCGTGAGCAACGAGGTCGGCGGCCGGCTCGTCGGCGCCGCCCGTTGGCTCGGCGTACCGCTGCGTGACGTCCTCGACCGGGCCGGCATCGAGAACACCAAGGCCGACCAGATCCTGTCCACCGCCGTGGACGGCTTCACCATCAGCACTCCGCTCGACGTCGCGCTCGACGGCCGGAACACGCTGATCGCCTTCGGGATGAACGGTGAGCCCCTGCCGCGGGAGCACGGCTTCCCCGTGCGGCTGCTCACCCCCGGCATCTACGGCTACGTGGGCTCCACGAAGTGGCTCCAGCGGCTGACGCTGACCACCTACGCGAAGCAGGAGGCCTACTGGACCAAGCGCAAGTGGGCCGAGCGGGCGCCGATCAAGATCTCCAGCCGCCTGGACACCCCGCGACCGCTCTCCACCGTCGATGCCGGGAAGACCGTCCTCGGTGGTGTCGCCTGGGCCCAGCCCACGGGTGTCGCCAAGGTCGAGGTCCGGATCGATGGTGCCGAGTGGCAGGAGGCCGAGCTCGGCCCCAGTGCCGGCGTGGAGTACTGGCGACAGTGGTACCTCCCCTGGCAGGCCGAGTCCGGCAGCCACCGGGTCGCCGTACGAGCGACCGACCAAGCCGGCGACGTGCAGATCTCCGAGGAGGCAACCCCCTTCCCCGACGGTTCCAGCGGCATCCAGGAGATCTTCTTCACCGTCGCCTGAGATTTCCCCATCTGCGACCAATCCGCCCCCTGCCCCACGCCGAACCACTGGCACAGAACATCAGCCGCCACACAACGAAAGGCACCACGATGACCACCACGATCATCCGGCGCTCGGGCCTCGCGGCCCTCGCGCTCACCATGTCCCTCGGAATCGCCGCCTGCGGCAGCGACGAGGAGAGCTCGTCGTCCGGCTCCAGCTCCTCCGACTCGAGCGCCACCGAGGAGACCCCGGAGGCCGAAGAAGCCACCGGCGCCGCCTCCGGCACGTTCGGCCCCGCCTGCGACGCCATCCCCGAGGACGGCGACGGCTCCCTCGAGGGCATGTCCACCGCCCCCGTCGCCACCGCCGCGAGCGCCAACCCGGTGCTCGAGACGCTGGTCGCCGCGGTCACCGCAGCCGACCTGGGCAACACGCTCAACGAGGCCGAGGACATCACCGTCTTCGCCCCGGCCAACGACGCGTTCGCGGCCATCCCCGAGGCCGACCTGAACGCCCTCCTGGCCGACAAGGAGGCGCTGACCGGCGTGCTCACCTACCACGTGGTGCCGGGCCGGATCGCCCCCGAGGACCTCGCCGGTGAGTTCGACACCCTGGCCGGTCCCAAGCTCACGGTCGAGGGCTCCGGTGAGGAGTTCACCGTCGGCGCCAACAACGCCAACGTGATCTGCGGCAACATCCAGACGGACAACGCCACGGTCTACGTGATCGACGGCGTCCTGTCGCCGCCGGCTTCCTGATCCACACCAGGATCTGCGAAGGTTTCCTACGTGAACCCGACCAGCCCGGATGCTGCCGGCTCCCCCTCGGGGGAGCCGGTGGCGGCCGGGCCCGCGACCGTCGACCTGGCGGAGCTGCTGCGACTCTCGGGTCGCGGCGACGAGGCGGCCTTCGCCCGGCTCTACGACGCCGCATCGTCCCGCGCCTACGGCCTGGCCGTGCGGGTCGTCCGTGACCCGGCGCAGGCCGAGGAGGTCACGCAGGAGGCGTTCCTGGAGATCTGGCGCACGGCCAGCAGGTTCGACGCCGACCGGGGCAGCCCGGTCTCCTGGATCCTCACCCTGGTGCACCGCAAGTCGGTGGACCGGGTGCGGTCGGCGGAGGCCAGCACGCGTCGGGACACGACGTACCACCAGAAGAACACGGCGGTCGAGCACGACTCGACCGCGGAGGCCGCCCAGGCCTCGATGGAAGCACGAAGGGTCCGGCAGGCGCTGGGCTCGCTGACCGAGGTCCAGCGCGAGGCGCTGGAGCTCGCTTACTTCAAGGGCTACACCCACACCGAGGTCGCAGCGATGCTCGACCTGCCCGTGGGTACGGCCAAGACCAGGATCAGGGACGGCCTGATCCGACTGAGAGACACGATGGGAGTGGGACAGTGACTGCCGCAGCCAACGAGTCGGTGCACGCGCTGTCCGGCGCCTACGTCGTCGACGCGCTCGACGACGACGAGCGCAGGGTCTTCGAGCGGCACCTTCCGGGGTGCCGCGACTGCCAGGCCGAGGTGGCCAGCCTGAGCGAGGCCGCCGTGGCCATGGCCGACGCCGTGGCCGTGCAGCCTCCCGCGTCGCTCCGCGCCTCCGTGCTGGCCGGGATCGCCACGGTCCGCCCGCTGCCGCCCGAGACCGCGCAGGACGACGAGCGCCGCACGCTGGCTACGGTCCTTCCCTTCCGCAGCCGCCGCTTCCGCCTCGCCTCGATGGCCACCGCGGCCGCCATTGCCGGCGCGGTGACCGTCGGCATCGCCTGGCAGCCCTGGGCCGGGCAGGAGACCACCCAGCTCACCGCGGCCGACCAGGTGCTCAGCGCCGGCGACGCCCAGAAGGTGTCGATCGACTTCAAGGACGGCTCCACCGCCTCGGTCTACCGCTCGGTCAGCCAGGGCCGTGCGGTCATCCTGACCACGGACATGGCGGCCCCGCCCGAGGGCAAGGTCTACGAGATCTGGTTCCGCAAGCCGAACGGCGACATGGTCCCGGCCGGGCTGATGCCCAAGGCGGCCGACAACAAGGTGCTGCTCGACGGCAACGCCGCCCGGGCCACCGGGGTCGGGATCACCATCGAGCCCGAGGGCGGGTCGGAGAAGCCGACCACCGAGCCGATCGCGATGTTCGACCTCGGCAGGGCGAGCACGTGACCGCACCGGACCCCCGACGCATCGCCGTGATCGGCAGCGGGGTGGCGGGGCTCACCGCTGCCCACGTGCTGGCCAAGCGCGTCCACGTCACCCTCTACGAGGCCGACTCCCGCCTCGGCGGCCACGCGGACACCCACGTGGTGGAGGACGAGCACGGCTCGTGGGCGATCGACACCGGGTTCATCGTGCACAACGAGCGCACCTACCCCCACCTGCTGCGGCTCTTCGACGAGCTCGGCGTGCCCACCCAGGACTCCGACATGTCGATGTCGGTGCGTTCCGACGAGACCGGGCTGGAGTGGGCGGGCGCCCTGGGCCTGGCCGGCCTGTTCCCCACGTGGCGCAACGCCCTGCGTCCGACGTACCTGCGGATGCTGGTCGAGATCCCCCGCTTCCACCGGATGGCCCGCCGCGTGCTCGCCGAGCCCGCGGCCCCCGAGGACGACGAGACCCTCGGCTCGTTCCTCGAGCGCGGCCGGTTCTCGCCACTGTTCCGCACCCACTTCATGGAGTCCCTGGTCGCGTGCGTGTGGTCGACCGACCCCGCCATCTCCTTGGACTACCCCGCCCGCTACCTGTTCAGCTTCCTGCAGCACCACGGGATGCTGCAGGTCTTCGGCTCCCCGCAGTGGCGCACGGTCACCGGCGGCTCGCGCGAGTACGTCGACCGCCTCGCGGCTCGACTGCCCGACGTGCGCACCGGCACCAAGGTCACCTCGGTGCTCGAGACGCCCACGGGCGTCGAGGTCACCGACGGCAACGGCGCGGTCGAGACCTACGACGCCGTCGTGGTGGCGACCCATCCCGGCCAGGCGCTCTCCGTGCTGGGCGAGCCGACGCCCACGCAGCGCGAGGTCCTCGGGGCGATGCCCTACTCGCCCAACACCGCGCAGCTGCACACCGACACCAGCGTGCTGCCCCGCCACCGCGGCGCCCGGGCGTCGTGGAACTACCTGCGGCGGCCCTCGGACGTCGACCGCACGGTCACGGTGAGCTACGACATGACCCGGCTGATGCGGCTCCCCGAGCGGCCCGACGGACGCCGGTTCATCGTCACCCTGGGCGGGCGCGACATCGTCGACCAGTCCCAGGTCATCGAGACCATGGAGTACGAGCACCCGATCTACACACCCGAGTCGGTGGCCGCCCAGCGACGTCTCCCCGAGTGCGACACCGACCGGATCGTCTTCGCCGGCGCCTGGCACGGCTGGGGCTTCCACGAGGACGGCGCCCGCTCCGGCGTCGCTGCCGCCGAACGGTTGGGGGTCGAGTGGGGCGGGACCTCCCCGCTCCCGGTCGAGGCGACCACCTTCGACACCACGATCCGGCACACCCGCCGCCGGCCGTTCCGGCGTACGTTCACCCACGCCCAGCGCACCTGGCTGGTCGACCTCGACCACCTGCCCGACCACGGCGTCCTGGGCCGGTTCGAGGCCCGGGACCACCTCGGTGACCCCGACCGCACGATCAAGGACAACGTCGAGCGCTTCCTCGGACTGCACGGCGTGGAGGCCGACGGCGGGCGCATCGTGATGGCCGCCAACGCGCGCGCCCTGGGCTACTGCTTCAACCCGATCAGCGTCTTCTGGTGCCACCGCCGCTCCGGCGAGCTGGCCGGGGTGGTGGTCGAGGTGCACAACACCTACGGCGACCGGCACGCCTACGTCGTCCACCCCGACGAGCAGGGCCGTGGCCGGACCGAGAAGCAGATGTACGTCTCGCCGTTCCACGGCACCGACGGGTACTACGAGATCGCCGTGCCCCGGCCCGAGGGTCGCCTGCACGTCAGCGTCACGCTGCACAGCGACGACGGGGCGGTTTTCAGCGCCTCGCTGGACGGGACCCCCACGACCACCTCCCCGCTGCGCAGTGCCCCCGCCGCCCTCCGCGGCTCACTGCTGATCCGCGCCCACGGCCTGTGGCTGTGGGCCCGCCGGCTCGGCATCCGTCCACGTCCCGACCACCCCCGACAGGAAGGCGTCTGATGACGACCACCCCGTCCCGCCCCGCCACCTCCTGGCCCGGCCTCGACAGCGTCCCCTCCGGCCTCAAGGCCGACGTGTCGGCGCGCATCGCCCGGCAGCTGTTCCGCGCTGCCGTACGCCGCCTGCACGTCTCCGTGCACGACGGCCGCACGGTGCACGGACTCGGCGGCCCCAGCATGGTGCTCCACCGCCCGGACGAGTTCTACGCCCGCATCGGTCGGGACGGGCTGATCGGTTTCGGGGAGTCCTACCTGACCGGCGCCTGGGAGGCCGAGGACCTCGGCGGCTTCCTCACCGTGCTGGCTGCGGAGCTGCCCACGCTGATCCCGCAGCCGCTGCAGACGCTGCGCGCCGCCTACGTACGCCGCCCGCCGCGCGCGCAGCAGAACACCGAGAGCAACACCCGCGGCAACATCGCCCACCACTACGACCTGTCCAACGACCTGTTCCGGCTGTTCCTCGACGACACGCTGAGCTACTCCTCGGCCCTCTACGACACCTCCGTCGACGACCGGGGCGACCACCACGTCGCCGCACCCCCCGAGGGTCGCGACGAGTCCTTGACCGAGGCCCAGGGTCGCAAGATCGAGCGGCTGCTCGACCAGACCGCCGTCGGCGAGGGCTCGCGGGTGCTCGAGATCGGCACCGGCTGGGGCGAGCTGGCCATCCGCGCCGCCCGTCGCGGCGCGACCGTGCACTCGGTCACGCTGTCGCAGGAGCAGCTCGAGCTGGCCGAGGCGCGCATCGCCGAGGCCGGCTGCTCGGACAGCGTGCTGGTCGAGCTCAAGGACTACCGGGCCGTGTCCGGCGAGTACGACGCCGTGGTCTCGGTCGAGATGATCGAGGCCGTGGGCCACGAGTACTGGTCGACGTACTTCCGCACGATCGACCGCGTCCTCGCCCCGGGTGGCCGCGTCGGGATCCAGGCCATCACCATGCCCCACGACCGCATGCTCGCCACCCGGCGCACGTGGACGTGGATCAACAAGTACATCTTCCCCGGCGGCTTCCTGCCCTCGGTGCGCGCCATCGAGGACATCACCCGCGACGACACCACGCTCCGCGTCCAGGACCGGCTCTCCTTCGGCCAGCACTACGCCGAGACGCTGCACCGCTGGGACACCGCCTTCCTCGAGGCCCGCGACCGGGTGCGCGCGCTGGGCTTCGACCACGTCTTCGAGCGGATGTGGCACTTCTACCTGGAGTATTCGCGCGCCGGCTTCGCCTCCGGCTACATCGACGTGCAGCAGCTGACCCTGGCCCGGGAGGCCGCTCGATGACCACCACCGAGCAGCGCCCCGCCGACGGAGCCCTCTCCGCCTCCGGCGTGGCGCCGCGGCTGGAGGACGCCCTGCGACCCTTCGTCGGCGGCGACCTGCCGGTGCGGCTGCGCGCGTGGGACGGGTCGGAGGCCGGCCCCGCCGACGCCCCGCTCGTCGAGCTGCGCTCGCGCGACGCCGTCCGCCGGTTGCTGTGGCACCCGGGTGAGCTCGGGGCCGCACAGGCCTATGTCACCGGCGACATCGAGGTGCACCACGACCTCGACGAGGCCCTCACGCACGTGTGGTCGGTGGCCGCCGAGCGCGGCCTGTCGGGTGTCCGCCCGTCTCCCGCCGCGTTCGTGCGCGCCCTGCGCGCCGCCGTCGACGTCGGTGCGGTCGGCACCGCTCCCCGGTTGCCGGCCTCGCAGGCGCGGGTCCGCGGCAGGCTGCACAGCAAGCTCCGCGACCGGCGGGCGATCAGCCACCACTACGACCTCTCCAACGAGTTCTACTCGCTGATCCTCGACCCGGCGATGGCCTACTCCTCGGGCTACTGGCGCTCCGAGGACCCCTCCTACGGTGTCGCCGACGCGCAGCGCGACAAGCTCGACCTGGTCTGCGAGAAGATCGGCCTCGGCCCCGGGATGCGCTTCCTCGACGTCGGCTGCGGCTGGGGCTCGCTGTCCCTGCACGCCGCCGAGCACTACGGCGCACAGGTCACCGGCGTCACCATCGCCGCGGAGCAGAAGCGGTTCATCGACCAGCGGGTCCGCGAGCGCGGCCTCGAGCACCTCGTCGAGATCCGGTTGCAGGACTACCGGGAGATCCCCGAGGTCGCCGACGGGTCGGGGTCGTTCGACGCGGTCGCGTCCATCGAGATGGGCGAGCACGTCGGTGAGCAGAACTACGACACCTACGCCCAGGTGCTGCACGACGCCGTCGTACCGGGCGGACGCGTGCTGATCCAGCAGATGTCCCGCTCCGGCGGCCGCTCGGGGCACCCCGGCGGCGGTCCGTTCATCGAGTCCTTCATCGCTCCGGACATGCACATGCGACCGGTCGGCGAGACGGTGGCGTACCTCGAGCGCGGGGGTCTCGAGGTCCGGGACGTGCACGCACTGCGCGAGCACTACGTCCGCACCGTGCACGCCTGGCTGGAGACGTTCGAGGTCAACCTGGACCGGCTCACCGCGCTCGTCGGCGAGGAGGTCGTCCGCGTGTGGCGGCTCTACCTCGTCGGCGGGGCGATGGCGTTCCGCGACGGGCGCATGGGCGTCGACCAGATCCTGATGGTGCGCCCCGGTGCAGCGCATACACTGCCCAGCGTGAGGACCTCGTGATCATCCGGTGACCCTGCTCCCCGTACTGCTGTCGTCCCTGGCCGCGGTCGCCCTGCTGATGACCGTGACGGCGCTGGTCGCCCGCAAGGTCGACCGGGTCGCCGTGGTCGACGTCATCTGGGGCCTCGGCTTCGTGGTCGTCGCGCTGGTCTCGGCCCTCGTCGGCGACGAACCCGTCCGGTGGCTGCTGCTGGCCCTGGTCGGCGTCTGGGGCCTGCGGCTGACCTGGCACCTCGCTCCCCGCCAGATCGGCCCGGAGGCCGAGGAGGACCCCCGCTACGCCGAGATGTTGGGCGAGGGTGGCTTCTTCGAGGCCGTGAAGCGCGTCTTCCTCGTGCAGGGCCTGGCCATGTGGTTCGTCTCGCTGCCGGTGCAGGTCGCCGCCGTGGTCGGCACCCGCTGGACCTGGCTGGTCTGGGTCGGCGTCGTCCTGTGGGCGGTCGGGCTCGCCTTCGAGTCGGTCGGCGACGCCCAGATGAAGGCCTACAAGTCCAAGCCCAAGGCCGAGCGCGCCCAGGTGATGGACCAGGGGCTCTGGGGCTGGACCCGGCACCCGAACTACTTCGGCGACTCCTGCGTGTGGTGGGGCATCTGGGTGGCCGGCGGGCTCGCCGGAGGGCTGCTGCCGGCACTGACGATCGTCTCCCCGATCGCGATGACCTACTTCCTGGTCTTCGCCACCGGGGCGCGGCTCCTGGAGAGGAGCATGATGCAACGCGACGGCTACCCCGAGTACGCCGAGCGCACCTCGTTCTTCTTCCCCCTGCCGCCCAAGAAGCACCCGGTCGGCTGACCCGCGAGGCCCACCGACATGGCCGCGTCCGACCACTCCAACCACCCGGTCAACGCCAACGACGTCGTCGCGTTCTTCGTCGAGCTGGGGGTACTGGCCCTGCTGGCGGTCGCGGCCTGGCAGGTCGACGCCGGTCCCGTGGTCCGGGTGGTCCTGGCGGTGCTCGCGCCCGGGACGGCTGCCCTCCTGTGGGGCTGGTTCGCGGCTCCGCGTGCCCGGGTGGAGAACGGGGTGCTGCGGCTCGTCACCAAGGTGCTCGTGCTCGGGGCGGGCGTGGTGGCGGCCTTCGTGGTGCTGCCGGGGACGTGGGCGGTGCTGGTGGCCGTCGTGGTGGTGCTGAACCTGGGACTGATGTACGTCGGGCCGTTCGCCCGGCGTCCGGTCAGCTGACCCGTTTCGGCGTGCCCGGCACGGCTGCGTCGGGGCGACGCAGGTAGAGCGGTTCGGGATCGAGGATCTCGAAGCGCCGGTCGAGAACGACGCCGCAGAGCACGGCCGCGCTCGGGTGCTCCGGCGGCGCGGCATTGGGGAAGGCGTCGGGGTAGAGCAGGGCTCCTCGGCCCACGACCGGCTGGTCGGTCGTCGCGTCGGCCGGACGCACCACCTCGGGGCCGGAGATTCGCGCGCCCCCGGCGTACGCCGCTGCGTAGACCTCCTTGCGGCGCGCGTCGGTCGCCACCAGGAACTCCTCGAGTCCCGCGTCCATCGCCTCCGCGGCCAGGACGTCGAGCGTGCACACGCCGTGCACGGGGAGGTCCCGGGCGAACGACAGCGTGCGCGCCGTCACCAGCCCCACCCGCAGGCCGGTGAACGGGCCGGGTCCGACCCCGACCGCGATGCCGGTCAGGTCCGCGGCCGTGGCACCGCCTCGGTCGAGCACCTGGGCGATGCCCGGCGCCAGCATCTCCCCGTGGCGCATCGACTCCTCGGACTCGAAGGTCGCCACGACCGACGTGCCGTCGTGCAGCGCGACGGTGACGTGCGGGGTGGCGGTGTCGAAGGCGAGCAGCACGGGCCGAGCCTAGGCGCTACGCCTCCGGCACCGGTGCCGGACCCGGGTCGGGCTCGCGACCGTAGTCGTCCTCGGAGACCGGGGCCAGCCAGTCGGTGCCGCCACCCGCGGTCACGGCGAGGTGGGCGAACTCGCTGTCCTGCGTGGCGCCGTGCCAGTGCGGCACCCCCGGGACGACGTGCACCCAGTCACCGGCGGTGACCCTCCGCGGCGCCTCCAGCCCTGCCCACTGCACCAGCCCCTCCCCCCGGACCACGATCAGCGCCTGCTCGCCCTCGTGCACGTGCCAGTGGGACCGGGCGCCGGGGCCGTAGGAGAACACGTTGCCGGACAGGCCGGACGGCAGTCTGCGGGTGAGCACGTCGGACCGGGTCACCTCCCCGGTGAAGCGGTCCTCGCCCGCCGGCTCCTCCGCCACTGCGTCCTGGGCCACGACGCGGAAGCTCTCGGCAGGCTCGACCTCGGGGGTGTCCATGCGACCACTGTGGCCCCTCGCACCCGTGGCGGTCGAGCGGTCCTACGGGCGAGCCGGGCCGGTCGCCGGCAGCCGTGCATGCCCGGCGTGTGGGCTCCTGCGCACGGTCGAGGGGTCAGCCGGGGTCAGCCGGGGTCAGCCGGGGTCAGCCGGGGTCAGCCGGATGGTTCGGGGCGGGGTGGGTGTCGGTCGCGGGAGACGTCGCGGGTGCCGGTGGGGTCGCGCAGGAACTGGTAGCCGTGGGGGCTGGACCACAGGTAGGTGCCGGGGTCGATGACGGTGTAGGTCCACGGGGAGTGGGTCTTGAGGCGGTGATGTCGTCGGCACAGGGGGGCGAGGTTGTCCGAGGAGGTGGGTCCGCTCTCGGCGGAGGCGGAGGCGGAGGCGGAGGCGGAGGCGATGACGTGGTCGAGGTCGCAGCGCCGGGCGGGGCGGGCGCACCAGGGGAAGACGCAGGTGCGGTCGCGGACCTGGGCCTGTTCGCGCAGCCGGTCGGGGACCGCGTAGCCGGGTGCCTGCGAGGTGGGCGTCGAGGTCGATGACCGGCTTCACGCTCACCGTGGTCTCGGGGGAGGCGCACCAGCCGCGGACCTGCTCGGCGGTGATCCCTTGGCGGGTGTTCTCCACACTCGCCAGCTCCGGACAGCCCCCGCTTCCGGTGATCGCGCGCTCGCTCAGGTGCACGTAGAGGACCACCTGACGCGACGCACGCCGCCGGGGTCTCGACTGATCGCTCCCTTCGACTGGGCTCAGGACAAGCGCTTCGCTCACTGCTCGACCACCGTCGGTCTCGAGGTCGGTGTCGAGGCCGATCTCGAGGTCGGTCTCGAGGTCGAGGGCGAGCTGGTGGCGGGCCAGGTCCCCGGCGGCCATCGAGCGGCGCACGTCGCAACGACTCGGTGCACCCGGCCGCGGCCAGCGCCTCGGCCCCTCGGGCCAGGGCGGCGTCGAGGTCCAGGGCGTCGGCCAGGTCGAGCTCGCCCTCCACCAGGCTGGTGCCGGCGAAGGAGACCTGGTGGTGGTGGATGTCCAGGTGCCGCCGCTCGGCTGCCCGTTGTGCGTCGGCCAGGGCCTGGTCGGGCATGAACCGCGCGAGTGCCTCGGCGACCAGTCGGTCCAACGCGGCGGGGCCGATCTTGTGCGCGAACCCCGCGACCTGGGCGTCGACGAACCCGGCGGCGTCCATCGAGAGCCCCAGGGTGGTCTCGGCGACCCGCCTCGCGCGCCAGGCCGCCAGGTCGTGGGCCTGCACCCGGGCCCAGACCCGCGGCAGGCGGTACTTCAGCTCCACCGCGTGCGCCACCAGCGCCCGCCCGGACTCACTGGAGACCCCCAGCGCGGCCGCGAACTCGGCCAGGCAGAACTCCGCCACCCACGGCGCACCCGCACCCGCCAACGGCAACGCCGTCTCCCCACCGGTGACCCACGAGGCCGCTTCGTGGATCGACTCCGCCGGGTGCTGCTCGGCCCAGAGCACCGCCGCGACCAGCACATCGGCCTCCGCAGCCTCGGCATCCGCGCGACGAGCACGCGCGAAACCGAGCACGTCCGCGGAGCCGTCCAGCTCCCCGACCCCGATGCTCGCGCTCGTCTCCATACCCCGAATTCAAGCACCGACCACCGACAAGCCCCTTGGCTCGAAACCCCATCGGGGAAGGCGATTCCTGGTCGGTACGTCTCGAGGACAGGGTGGTTTCGACAAGCTCAACCAGCGGTGGGCACGGCCGCTTCTCGGCGTACGGGGGTCTCGACTGATCGCTCGCTTCGCTCGCTGCTCGACCAGCCAGGCAGGCGTGCTCGACCAGCGCGGTGCGGGGTCTCGACCAGCGCGGTGCGTGGTTTCGACAAGCTCAACCAGCGGTGGGCACGGCCGCTTCTCGGCTCACGGGGTCTCGACTGCGATCGCTCCCTTCGACAAGCTCAGGACAAGCGCTGCTCGACCAGCAGTGCGGGGTCTCGACCAGCGCGGTGCGTGGTTTCGACAAGCTCAACCAGCGGTGGGCACGGCCGCTTCTCGGCGTACGGGGTCTCGACTGATCGCTCCCTTCGACAAGCTCAGGACAAGCGCTGCTCGACCAGCAGTGCGGGGTCTCGACCAGCGCGGTGCGTGGTTTCGACAAGCTCAACCAGCGGTGGGCACGGTCGCTTCTCGGCGTACGGGGTCTCGACTGATCGCTCCCTTCGACTGGGCTCAGGACAGGCGCTTCGCTCCCTTCGACAAGCTCAGGACAAGCGCTGCTCGACCAGCGGTGGACGCGGTAGCTTCTCGGCGGACGGGACAGCCCACTCGCGAGTCGGGTCGCGCGCTGCGCGACGCTAGATTTCATCGACTTCTGACACACATCCCGTCGACCGGACAGGTGCCTGACATGACGACATCGGAGTCGGCCGTGGGGCCGTCGCGGGAGTCGCGCTTTCGGGCGGTCTACGAGGCGACGTACGACGACCTGCTGCGGTTCGCGCAGCGACGCGTCGACCGCAGTCACGCCGAGGACGTCACCGCAGACGTCTTCCTCGTGGCCTGGCGGCGGCTGGACGACCTGCCGGAGCGGGTCGAGGACGCGCGGCCGTGGTTGTTCGGCGTGGCCCGGGCCACCCTGCTCAACCACCGACGCGGCAGCAGGCGTCGCGACGCCCTGGCCGTCCGCCTCACCGACGCGTCGCTGATGGGATCCGTGGACTCGGCTGCCGATCTCACCGTCAGTCGCCTCGACCTCGCGGCCGGCTGGGCACGGCTCTCGGACGCCGAGCAGGAAGCGCTCAGCCTCACCGTCTGGGAGGGGCTGAGCTCCGCGCAGGCAGGAGTCGTCCTCGGGTGCTCGGCGACGGCCTACCGGCTCCGGCTCTCCCGCGCCCGCCGCGCCCTGCGACGGCACCTCGACGCGGTGACCCTGCCCGACTCCACCCACCGCTCGAGCGCGACCACCCCCGAGGGGACCCAGCGATGACCACCGACCACGACTCCCCGACCATGCGGGGGCTCCGCGACCTCGACGCGGCCGACGGCGAGCTGAGCCAGCCACAGCGCAGGCGCGCCACGGCGACGCTCGAGAGGATCCTGGCGACCGACCCGGCGACTCCGGCTCCGTTCGTGACGCCCGTCCGCACTCCACACCGCCGTCCGCGCTACCTGGTGCTCGCCGCCGGCGTGGTCGCGGCGGTCACAGCCGCGGTGGTGCTGGGCCCCAGCGTCACCCGCGACACCGAGGCCTTCGCGTCCTGGTCGGCGACGCCCGTCGAGCTCGCCGGTGCCGAGCGCACGGCCGCGCTCGAGGCTTGTCTCTCGCTCCTGGGCGACAACGGGGGCGAGCTCGCCCTCGACCCCGGTGCGGACAGCTCGGTGCTCGTGGCCGAGGCCCGCGGTGGGTGGAGCTACGTCCTGTTCACCACACCCTCCGTGTCGGGACGCACGCTGCAGGGTTCCTGCCTGATGCCCGAGGAACTCGTGGCCGAGCCGCGACCCGGAGAGGGCGGCTTCTTCGGCAGCCTCGGCGGAGCCGAGGAGACCGCAGGGCCGTCACCCGCAGCCACCGTCGCGCGCCAGGACTCCTCCGGGGCGGGGTCGATCGAGGGCGAGCTGTTCGTGTACGCCGAGGGCCGGGCGGGCGTGGACGTCGTGGCCATCGAGGTCACGACCCCCGGCGGTCTGCAGGTGGACGCGTCCGTCGAGAACGGCCGCTGGGCCGCCTGGTGGCCTGCCGGCGACGACTCGCCACGCAACCCCGAGATCAGCGAGGCTCCGACGTACGAGGTGACCCTGCGCGACGGCACCGTCACCGACGGCGTCCGCACCGACAGGTAGGCGACCGGGTCGGCTCAGCGCGAGATCTGCTGCAGCACCCAGGAGTTGCCGTCGGGATCGCTGAAGTACGCGTGCCGGATCCCGCGACCCAGGTCGATCACCTCGGAGACGGCCACCTCCTGCGCGAGGAGGGCCTCGCGCGCGGCCTCGACGTCCTCGACGACCAGGTGGAGTCCCAGCACCGGGCCGGCGTCGGGATCTCCGATGCCGGTGCCGAACACGACCGAGCAGGCCGAGCCGGGAGGGGTCAGCTGCACCACCCGGACACCCTGCTCCGGTGCGACGTCGTGGTCGACGTGGAACCCGACTCTCTCGGCGTAGAACGCCTTGCTCCGGTCGACGTCGCTCGTGGGCAACGGCACCACCTCGAGCCGCATGTCCATCCCGCGCTCCTTTCCGCTTCCGTGAGTGTGCTCCAGGTCGACGTCCCCCGGCACGCTCTTCTCCCTGTGACGTCAGATGAGCAGCTCGCGCCAACGCGGCCCGACCGGCCGCAGGGTCAGCGTGCGGACGTCGTCCTCGGAGCGGGTCAGCCGGAGCTCGAGCCGGTCCAGCGACAACGCCTCGGCCAGGCCCTCGCCCCACTCGACGACGGTGACGGCGTCGACGACGTCGGTGTCGAGGTCCAGGTCGTCGAGCTCGGAGGAGTCCCCCAGCCGGTAGGCGTCGACATGGATGAGCGGCGGTCCGGCGACCAGGGACGGATGGACGCGCGAGATGACGAACGTCGGCGAGGTGACGTCCCCACGGATCTGCAGTCCCTGGCCGATGCCCTGGGTCAGGGTCGTCTTGCCGGCCCCGAGGTCCCCGGTGAGGATCACCAGGTCACCGTGACGCAGCTGGGAGGCGAGCCACTCCCCGAAGGCGCGCGTGTCCTCGGCGGTCGTCAGGATCCGGGTGATCGGCAGCATCTTCAGCAGGTTGAGTCGGTTGCCGTTGCGGCCGGACTCGACGTAGCCCAGCCTGCGCCAGAAATCGACGGTCTTCGGCAGCTCCACCCGGGCCTCGACCTCGAGCCCACCGAACTTGCGGGCGGCGGCGATCTCCTCGGCGCGGATGGCCATCCGGGCGGCGACACCGAGCCCGCGCACGCTGTCGAGGACGCCGACGCGCCGCAGCCCGAGCAGCCGGCCGCGTGGCTCGAGGAGGAGCGCGCCCACCGGCTTGCCCTCGTGCTCGGCGATCAGTCCTCCGTGGGCGTCGAGCGACTCGGCGATCGAGTCCTCGGTCTCCTCCAGGGCGGTCGCGGGCGGATCCAGCGGCGGACGGTTGGCGAAGGACTCGTGGATGACGGCGAGTACGTCGGCACGTCTCGTGGCGTCGACGGTGAGGATCTTCACGGCCGCACCGACGTGAACAGGTCCTCGAGCGCCGCGTTGACCTGGTCCCGGGCCTCGAAGACCGCCATGTGCCCGGCCCCCTCGCACTCCACCAGCGTGGCGTCGGGCAGTCGCTCGGCCATCTTGCGGCTGTGCCCGATCGAGGTGAGCTTGTCCTTGGTCCCGCACACGATCGTGGTGGGGATCTTCTCGAAGGCCGACAGGTGGTCGAACTTGTCGAGCTGGGTGAAGTTGGGGAAGAACTCCGCGAGCACCTCGAAGGAGGTGCCGGCCAGCATCTCGTCGAGGAACTCCACCTCGGCAGCCGGCACGTCGCGACCACCGAAGGCGAACATGTCGGCGACCAGGAAGCCGATGTTGGAGCCCGACCGGCGGGCGGAGTCCACCAGCTCGGGTGCGCGGGCCAGTGCCGCGATCAGCCGCGGGGCGACCATCTCCCCGAGACCGTCGGGGATCCAGCGGCTGACCGTCCGGTGCGGGTGCAGGCCACCGGCGGTGGTGGAGATCAACCCCGCTCCGACGACGCGCTCCTCGAACAGCTCGGGGTGCCGCTCGGCGAAGGCGACGATCGCCATCCCGCCCATGGAGTGACCGACGAGGACGACCTTCCCCCGCGGCGCCACCGTGTCGAGCACGTCCGCGAGGTCGTCCCCGAGCTGGTCGATCGTGGCGTGCTCCCGCTCCGAGCGCCCGGAGCGGCCGTGCGAGCGCAGGTCGTAGAACGCCATCCGGTGCTTGCCGCGGAACGCCTCCCGCTGGAAGTGCCAGCAGTCGAGGTTGAGCGCCAAACCGTGGACGAAGACCACGGTGACGTCCTCGCTGCGGCGACGTCGCAGGGACCGCCTGGCGGGCTGCTGCGGCGCCACCTCGTCGACCTCGGCGTGCAGCACCAGGCCGTCGTCGCAGGTGACGTCGATCCGCTCGGAGTGCAGGATGCCGAGGCGGTCGGCCGCGGCGGCCCCGGCCTTGCGGGCCTTCACCACCCGGCGCTCGACCACCACCCCGGTGGCCACGGCCGCGGCCGCAGCGGCGCCCAGGCCACCGATCGCGTAGGCCAGGGAGCGTTTCCGCCTCACCGGCGCACCGCCTCGTCCTCGTCGCCGACCCAGCGCCGGGTCTGGCGCCCGCCCATCCGGGTGACGATCTCGTAGTCGATCGTCCCGCACCAGCGGGCCCAGTCGGTGGCCGTCGGCTCCCCCTCGGACCCCGGCCCGAAGAGCACCGCCTGACCACCCACCCGTGCCTCCGGCGCCGAGACGACGAACTGGTCCATGCAGATCCGCCCGAGCACCGGCGCCCGGGCCCCGTCGAGGAGGACCTCGGCCGTGCCGGAGGCGTGCCGGGGGACGCCGTCGCCGTACCCGAGCGGCACCAGCGCCACCCGCAGCGACTCGTCGGCGACGTAGGTGTGCCCGTAGGAGACGCCGTCCCCGGCAGCGATCTCCTTGGTCAGGACGATGGTCGCGCGGACGGTCATCGCCGGCACCAGGCCCAGCTGCTCGCCGGTGACCACGTCGGGAGCCGGGCTGAAGCCGTAGCTGGCGATCCCCAGCCGGACCAGGTCGTACCTCGTCTCGGGGAGCAACAGGGCCCCGGCCGAGTTGGCGAGGTGCCGGACCTCGGGTCGCAGACCGGTGTCCGCGGCCAGCGCGAGGGCCTCCTCGAAGGACGCCACCTGCGCGGCGTTGGCCGGGTGCTCCGGCTGGTCGGCGCACGCGAGGTGCGACCACACCCCGGTCACGCGGACCGACCCCTGCTCCTCGGCGGCACGCGCCGCGGTGAACAGCGCCAGCCACTCCGACCGCGGGGCCCCGTTGCGGGACAGGCCGGTGTCGACCTTGAGCTGCACCCGCGCAACTGTCCCCAGGTCCAGCGAGGCGCGCACCAGGTCCTCCAGCTGGGCCACGGAGGAGACGCTGACGTCCACCCCGGCCTCCACCAGCGGGGACAGGTCGGCACCGGGTGCGGTGAGCCAGCACAGCAGCCGCCCGGTGTCCCCTGCGCTCCTCAGCGCGAGGGCCTCCTCACCGGTCGCGACGCCGACCCAGTCCGCGCCGGCGGCCCGGGCGCTGCGCGCCACCGGCGCCATGCCGTGGCCGTAGCCATCCGCCTTGACCACCACCATCACCTGGCCCGGTCGTCCCTCCCAGACCAGCTCCCGGAGCCGGCCGACGTTGTGACGGACCGCGCCGAGGTCGACGACGACCTCGGCGTGGGGACTGGGCGGCGGGCTGGGCATCGCGAGCATCCTCCCACTCACGGGCGCAGGCCGCGCACCACCTCCGCGAGGGTGTCGGCGACCCGGGTCGCCGTCACGGGCCCACCGTCGCTGGCGCGGGTCGCGGCCGCGCCGTGCAGCCAGGAGCCCGCGGAGGCTGCGTCCCAGGGGTCGAGGCCCGCGGCGAGCAGGGACCCGATCACCCCGGCGAGCACGTCGCCGGCCCCCGCCACGGCCAGCCACGGCACCCCGCTGCTGGTGACCCGCACCCGGCCGTCCGGTCGGGCGACCAGGGTGCGTCGGCCCTTGAGCAGCACGACCGCGTCGTACTCCCGCGCTGCCCGGCGGGCCGCGTCGAGCTGGCCGGCCTCGACCTCGGCACGGTCGACGCCCAGCATGCGGGCCAGCTCCCCGGCGTGGGGCGTCAGCACCAGGCCCGTCGCCCCCGGCCGCAGGTGCTGCAACGCGTCGGCGTCGACCACCGTCGGCACGCCGTCCGCGAGGGCCTCGGCCAGCGCCTGCTGGGCCTCGGTGTCACCGCCCGAGCCGACCACCCAGGCCTGCACCCGTCCCGCCGCGGTGACCACCTCGGGGTGGGCGGCGCGTACGGCGTCGGTCGCGGACCCGGCGTACCGCACCATCCCGACCAGTCCCGTGGCTGCGCCGGCGGTGCACAGGACCGCCGCCCCCGGGTAGGTCTGCGACCCGGCGCGTACGCCGACGACCCCGCGGGTGTACTTGTGGTCGAACGGGCCCGGCGCCGGCAGCAGCGCCGCCACGTCGACCGGCTGGAGCGCCTCGACCGGCGCCGGCGGCAGGTCCAGGCCGATGTCGACGAGGTGCACCACCCCGCACGCCTCAGCGGCCGGGTCGACCAGCTGGGCGACCTTGTGCGTGCCGAACGTGACCGTCAGGTCGGCCCGCACGTGCTCGCCCTCGAGCCGTCCGGTGTCCACGTCCACGCCCGAGGGCACGTCGACGGCGACGACCGGCACGCCAGGGAACGCGGCGAGGGCGGCGACGGCCTCCTCGTGCAGCCCGGGGCGGCCGCCGATGCCCACGATGCCGTCGACGACCACGTCGGGGTGGCGGGCCTCGGTGAGCTCGACCGTGCGGCCGCCGTGGTCGCGCAGCGCGGCCAGGCCCTCCTCGTGCGCGGAGGAGCCGAGCAGCACGGCCTCGACGACCGCTCCCCGGCTCGCCAGCCGGGCGCCGGCCCACAGCGCGTCGCCCCCGTTGGCGCCGGCGCCGACGAGGAGCAGCACCCGGCAGGAGTAGACCCCGCCCAGCAGGTCGGCGATCGCGACCGCAAGGCCTGAGGCCGCCCGCTGCATCAGTGTCCCCTCGGGCACGAGCTGCATCAGCGCCGCCTCAGCCGTGCGTACCTGCTCCACCGTGTGCGCGCTTCGCATGACCTGCACGCTAACCGGCGGACGTGCCGGCCGTCGCCGACCGACCGGACCGCGTCCACGGCCAGGTCATCAGCGCCCATAGCGCGGCCAGCACGGCGAGGGCTGCCAGCACGTAGACCGGCCAGGGCCCGAGCAGGTCGAAGAGCGACGCGGAGGCGGGCTTGCTGACCAGGTAGCCGTAGTTGACGTCGAGCACCAGGTTCAGCGGGTAGATGACCAGCGCCCAGACCACCGTGATCGCGACGGTGACGCGGTAGTCACGCCACGTCGGGCCGATCCCGAGGCCCAGGGTGAGGTAGAGCGCCGACCACACGATCAGGAAGTGCATGCACCAGAACGCGAAGAACCTGGGGTCCGGGAACACCTCGGCCAGCGACGGGGTGAGGATCGCCTGCGAGGTCAGCGTCAGCCCCCAGAAGTAGGTGAGCGCCGCCGGCAGGCGTCGGTGGCTCCACAGCGCCCAGACCGCGGTGACCCAGGCGACGTCACACAGCTGCAGCGGCAACGACGTGGCCAGGTCGAAGGCACCGGGCGTGAGCTGGAAGACCTGACTGGGCACGGTGAAGCAGGGGATGAGGATCGCCAGACCACGGCTGAAGGCGCGTGCCCGGTCGGTGCCGCGCTGCCGCCGCCCGAGCCACACGATCGCGACGGCACCGAGGGCGAACACGGCGAGGAGGGAGTAGTGGGTCGGGCCGAACGCCTCGAAGCGTTGGGGGACGAGACCGGGGGGCGGCACCTCACGACTCCACGACCACGAACGCGGTCGCCAGCCCGGCGTCGTGGGCGATGGACAGGTGCGTACGCCCGCCCCCGAGCTCGGTGAGGCGCGCGGCCACCGTCCCGCGCAGCTCGAACTCCGGCCGTCCGGTCGCGTCGGCGACCACCTCGGCGTCGTGCCACGCCAGGCCACCGGGGGCACCCAGGGCCTTGGCGAGGGCCTCCTTCGCGGCGAACCGGCCGGCCAGCGACTCCGTCGCCAGTCCGGCCTCCCGAGGGGTGAAGAGACGCTCGCGCAGTGCCGGCGTACGCACCAGGGCCTGCTCGAGGCGCGCCACCTCCACCACGTCGGTGCCCACGCCGAGGATCACCGTGCCTACTCGACGGTGACGGACTTCGCCAGGTTGCGGGGCTGGTCGACGTCGTGACCCATCGCGGTGGCCAGCTCGCACGCGAACAGCTGCAGCGGCACCGTGGCGACGATCGGCTGGAGGAGCGTCGGCACCACCGGCAGGCTGATCACCACGTCGGCGTAGCGGGCCACGTCGGTGTCGCCCTCCTCGGCCAGCACGATCGTGTGCGCGCCGCGGGCCCGGATCTCCTGGATGGCGCTGACCATCTTGTCGTGCAGCTGGTCCCGGCCCTGGGGCGGCACCACGCAGAAGACCGGCAACCCCTCCTCGATCAACGCGATCGGGCCGTGCTTGAGCTCGCCGGCGGCGAACCCCTCGGCGTGGATGTAGGCCAGCTCCTTGAGCTTCAGGGCCCCCTCCAGGGCCACCGGGAAGCCCGCGTGCCGGCCCAGGAACAGCACCGACCTGGTGCCGGCGTTCTGCCGGGCGAGCGCGTAGACCGTCTCTGCGTCGTCGAGGATCCGCTGCACGTGGGCGGGCATCTGCTCGAGCTCCCGGACGACGGCCGCGATCTCGTCGCCGTACTTGGTGCCGCGCACCTGGGCGAGGTAGAGGCCGAGCAGGTAGCAGGCCATCAGCTGGGTCAGGAATCCCTTGGTGGAGGCCACGCCGATCTCCGGACCGGCGTGGGTGTAGATGACCGCGTCGGACTCGCGCGGGATCGTCGACCCGTTCGTGTTGCAGATCGCGAGCACCTTGGCCCGCTGCTGCCGCGCGTAGCGGATCGCCATCAACGTGTCGGCGGTCTCCCCCGACTGGCTGATCGCGACCACCAGCGTGTTGCGGGTGAGGATCGGGTCGCGGTACCGGAACTCGTGGGCGAGCTCCACCTCGCAGGGGATCCGGGTCCAGTGCTCGATCGCGTACTTCGCCACCAGCCCGGCGTAGTTGGCCGTGCCGCAGCCGATCACCACGATCTTGTCGATGTCGCGCAGCTCGTCCTCGGTGATCCGCACCTCGTCGAGCTGGAGCTCACCGGTGCTGGTGTGCCGCCCGATCAGCGCGTCGGCCACCGCTCGCGGCTGCTCGAAGATCTCCTTGCGCATGAACCAGTCGTAGCCGTCCTTCTCCGCGGCGGAGAGGTCCCAGTCGACGTGGTACCGCCGCGCCTCGGCGGGCTCACCGTCGAAGCCGGTGACCCGGACGTCGTCGCGGGTGATCGTCACCACCTGGTCCTGGCCCAGCTCGAGGGCCTCCCGGGTGTGCTCGATGAACGCCGCGACGTCGGAGCCGAGGAAGTTCTCCCCCTCCCCCAGCCCCACCACCAGCGGGGAGTTGCGCCGGGCGGCCACGACCCGCGACGGGTCGCGGGCGTCCAGCGCGACGAGGGTGAACGCGCCCTGCAGCCGTCGGCAGACCGCCTGCATCGCCGCGGTCAGGTCGCCTCCGCCGTCCAGCGCCCGCTCCAGCAGGTGGGCCGCGACCTCGGTGTCGGTCTCCGAGACGAGGTCGTGCCCGTCACGCTCGAGCTCCTCGCGCAGGCTGGCGAAGTTCTCCAGGATCCCGTTGTGCACCACCGCCACCCGCTGCTCGCGGCCCAGGTGGGGGTGGGCATTGGTGTCGTTGGGTGCGCCGTGCGTGGCCCAGCGGGTGTGCCCGATGCCGGTCGTCGAGGACGGCAGCGGGGTCTCCTCCAGCGACTTCTCCAGGTTGGCCAGCTTGCCGGCCCGCTTGTCCCACACGAGGCTGCCGCCGTCGACCAGGGCGATGCCCGCCGAGTCGTAGCCGCGGTACTCCAGACGACGGAGCCCCTCGACGACGACGTCGCGCGCCTGCTTGTCCCCGACGTAGCCCACGATCCCGCACATGCGCCTGAGTCTAGGTCCGGACCCGACCACTATCGTGACGCGCATGCCGAACGGGACGCACGCGAGCGAGAGCTCGCCGTACGTCGAGCTGGACCGGGAGGCGTGGGCGGCGCTGGGCCGCGCGACCGAGCAGCCGCTCACCCCGGCGGAGATCGAGCGGGTCAAGGGCCTCGGTGACGAGCTGGACCTCGAGGAGGTGCAGCAGGTCTACCTGCCGGTCTCGCGGCTGCTGAGCCTCTACGTGAAGGCGTCCGGCGAGCTTCACCGCGCCACCGACGCCTTCCTGCACCAGAGCCAGCCGCCGCGCACGCCGTTCGTGATCGGCCTGGCCGGGTCGGTGGCCGTCGGGAAGTCCACCACCGCCCGCGTGCTCCAGCACATGCTCGCGCACTGGCCCGAGCACCCGCGGGTCGCGCTGGTGACCACCGACGGGTTCCTGCTCCCCAACGCCGAGCTGCGCCGGCGCGGCATCCTGCACCGCAAGGGGTTCCCCGAGTCCTACGACCGCAAGGCGTTGCTCAAGTTCGTCATCGACCTCAAGTCGGGCCGGGACCAGGTCGAGGCACCGACCTACTCCCACCTGGTCTACGACGTGGTGCCCGACCACAAGGTGGTCGTCGACAGTCCCGACATCGTCATCATCGAGGGCCTCAACGTGCTGCAGTCCGCGGGCGTGCGCCAGGACGGACGGGCCGGGCTCGCGGTCAGCGACTTCTTCGACTTCTCCGTCTACGTCGACGCGGCCACCGGCGACATCCGCCGCTGGTACACCGACCGGTTCCTCCGGCTGCGCGAGACCGCCTTCCGCGACCCGGCGTCGTACTTCGCGCGCTACGCCTCGCTGTCCCGCGACGAGGCGGTGGCGGAGGCCCATCGCATCTGGGACGAGATCAACGGTCCCAACCTGAAGCACAACGTCCAGCCCACCCGCTCGCGCGCCACCCTGGTGCTGCGCAAGGACCACGACCACTCGGTGCGGTGGGTCAGGCTGCGCAAGCTGTGAGCGGCGACCTCCCGCCCACGCGGTGGGAACGCGAGCAGGGCCACCGCGAGTCCGGCTACGCCCGCGTCTTCGAGGACCTCCTCGACCGCGGGGAGGACGTGGACGGCGAGGCGCGGCTCGCCGACGTGCTCGCCCCGCGGCACGCGCGCGTGCTCGACGCCGGCTCGGGCATGGGCCGGGTCGCGGCGGCTCTGGTACGCCGCGGCCACGACGTCACCGCCGTGGAGAAGGACCCGGACCTGATCGCCCGGTCGCGGCGCCGCTTCCCCGACGTGCCCGTGGTCGAGGCCGACATCCTGGGCCTCACCCCGGAGATGCTCGCGGAGCACGGCCGCCCGTCGGCGTACGACCTGGTGGTGCTGGTCGGCAACGTGCTGCCCTACCTCGCCGAGGAGACCGAGGTACGCGCGCTGCGAACGCTCGCCGGACTGCTGGTGGCGCAGGGCCGGATCCTGGTCGGCTTCCACCCCGATCGGGGGCCACGGATGAGCCGCGACTACCCGCTGGCCGAGTTCCGCGGCCACGTGGCCCGGGCAGGACTGGCCGTCCAGCACGTCTTCGGGGGCTACGACCTGGCCCCACCGGGCCCGGACTACGTGGTGGCCGTGCTGACCGCTCCGCCGGCGCCCGACCGCGAGAACGCCCCAGCCGGGTCGTCTGGTCCGACAACTCGTGAAAAATGATGATTCCCAGCCGGTGACGTAGGGCGGCCGCACTCCTACGATGGCCAGATGGGAGCGAGGGAGCTGGAGACGCGTGTGCGCGCTGCCCTCGACCGGGCTGCGGCACAGCCGCCGGGCGCCCCGGGAGCGGCGACCGACGCGGACGAGGCCGCCCGGCTCGCGGTCGCGCTCGACGACCCCGCCCTGCTGGCCACCGCCCTCCGGCTCCGGCTCCGCGCGCACCCCGGTCCCGACGACCTGTTGACCAGGTTCGACGCGAGCCTGCGGCTGCAGGAGACCGCGGACCAGCTCCGCGACCCCGACGTGCAGCTGCACGCGACGCTGTGGCGGCTGACCGTGGCCCTGCAGCAGCTCGACCTGGCCACGATCCGTCGCGAGCTCGCGTCGCTCGACGTGCTGGCCGAGGAGACCGGGGCCGAGGAGCACCGCTTCCACGCCGCCGCCCGGCGGGCGATGTTCGCACTCACCGAGGGCGACGTCGTGGGCGCGACCGTGCTCGCCGCGGACGCCGCCGCGGCCGGCACCGCTGCCCGGACCACCCGCGCCGACGCGGAGCTGGCCGTGCTGTACGCCCAGATGTCCCGGCAACGCAACGACCAGGACGCGCTGGCCCGCGCCGCGCGGTCGTTCGAGGCGATCGGCGCGACGACCACGCGGGCCGGGTGGCTCGCCGACGCCGCCGTGCTGTGGCTGGACGCCGGGGAGCCCGACCGGGCGGCGGCGCTCGTGGACCGGCTGACCCCCGAGCTCACCGGACTGCCGCGTGACGCGGACTGGCTCGCGGTGGTGTGCAAGACCTGTGAGGCGGCCGCGGGCACCGGCCGCCGCGAGGCGACCCGCGCCTGCGCCGAGCTGCTCGCCCCCTACACCGGCCACGTCGTCCTGGAGGCCGACGGCGTGGCGTTCGCGGGCGTGGTCGACGACTACCTGGTGCGCGCCACGGGGGACCCTGCGCACGCCGCGCGGGCCCGGGCGGCGTACGAGAGCATCGGCGCCTACTGGTGGGCCCGGCGCACGCACCTGCTGCGGTCGGCCGTTCCCGTCCCGCCGCCCCGGACCTGGCACCTGCACCCGCTGGACGGGCCGACCCGGCTGTGGTGCGTGGGGCGCACCGGCGCCACGGTGACGATGCCGCCCATGCCCGGGCTGGTGCATCTGCGCTCCCTGCTCCGGCAGCCGGCCCACGACCTCGACGCCACCGAGCTCTACCTGCGCACCGGGCCCGACCAGCTCCCTCCCGGCGGCGTGCACCCCGATCGTGCCCGCGTCGTGATCAGGCGGTCGATGATGTCGGCGCTGGCTCGCCTGGACCTGCACGACTCGGAGCTCGCCACCGAGCTGCGCAGCACGCTGCGGCTCGGCAGCACCTGCCGCTACGAGCCGGACCCGTTCCGCCCCGTCGAGTGGCTGCTCGAGACGCACGCGGACACCCTCGCCACCTCGCCCACCTGAGGGGTCTGGACCAGTACGACGCAGCCCGGCCGGCGGTGCGCGCCGACCCCTACGATCCCGGCATGGCCACGCTGAGCATGAACACGGTGATCCACCGGGCGTTCCGCCGCGACCTCGACCGGTTCGTCGACGCCCTCACCTCCTTCCCGGCCGGGGACCGCACCCGCGCTGAGCAGCTCGGGCGGGCCTGGGACAACTTCGACCGCCAGCTCACCGACCACCACGAGGGTGAGCACGAGATCGCCTGGCCCGCGCTCGAGTCGGTCGGGCTGAGCCGGGAGACCATCGCCACCATGGACGCCGAGCACGAGTCCATGGCCGCGGCGCTCGCCGAGGCCCGTGCGGCGATGACGGCGCTGCAGTCCACACCCGGTCACGCCGAGTCCGAGCAGGCGCTCTCCGCCGTGCTGCACCTGCGCGAGGTGACCGTGCACCACCTCGACCACGAGGAGCGCGAGATCGAGCCGATCTACCTGGCCCAGGCCGAGACCCCCGAGCTGAAGGAGATGGGCAAGAAGTTCGCCCGGACCAGCCCGGCGACCGCCGGCGTGTTCTTCGCCTGGCTCCTCGACGGCGCGACCGAGACCGAACGGTCAGCGGTCCGCGAGAACATCCCCGCCCCGGTCCTGGCCCTGCTCACCACCGTCTTCGGTCGCCGCTACCGGACCCGCGTGGCCCCCGTCTGGACCTGACCGCCGAGCGGGCACTGCGCGCACGCCGTACGACGCCGAGCGGGCACTGCGCGCACGTCGCTCAGGCGAGGGCGAGCTGCTGACCGACGACCCCGGCGAGCCGGTCCGCGATCTGCTGGGCCTGCTCGGCGCTGGAGGCCTCGACCATGACCCGGACCAGCGGCTCGGTCCCCGAGGGCCGCAGCAGCACCCGCCCGGTGTCGCCGAGCTCCGCCTCGGCCTCGGCGACGGCCGCAGCGAGCACGAAGTCCTCGTCGGCCCGGGCCTTGTCGACGTTGGGCACGTTGACCAGGACCTGCGGGAGCCGGGTCATCACCGAGCCCAGCTCGGCGACCGAGCGCCCGGTGGCCGCCATCCGGTCCAGCACGTGCAGGGCGGTGAGGATGCCGTCGCCGGTGGTGGCGTAGCGGCTCATGATCACGTGGCCCGACTGCTCCCCGCCCAGGGTGAAGCCGGAGAGCTTCATCGCCTCCAGCACGTAGCGGTCCCCCACCTTGGTCTGGCGTACGCCGACCCCGGCAGCCCGCATCGCCTGCACGAAGCCGAGGTTGCTCATCACCGTGGCCACGACCGTGTCGTCGGCGAGCTCGCCGGACTCCCGCATCGCGAGGGCGAGGACGGCCAGGATCTGGTCGCCGTCGACGACCCGTCCCTCGGCGTCCACCGCCAGGCACCGGTCCGCGTCACCGTCGAGGGCGAAGCCGACGTCCGCACCGTGCTCGACCACCGCCCGCTGCAGCACCTCGAGGTGGGTCGAGCCGCAACCGGCGTTGATGTTGGTCCCGTCGGGCTCGGCGCAGATCGCGACCACCTCGGCGCCGGCGTCGCGCAGCGCCCGCGGACCGACCTCCCACGCAGCGCCGTGCGCACAGTCGAGCACGACCTTGAGGCCCGCCAGCGGGTGCTCGATCGTCGAGACCAGGTGGGCGGCGTACTGCTCCACCGCCGTGGCCAGCGGTCGCACCCGCCCCACGTCGGCGCCGAGCGGACGCTCCCACGGTTCGCGCATGCGCTTCTCGATGGCCACCTCGATCGCGTCGTCGAGCTTGACGCCCCCACGTGCCAGGAACTTGATGCCGTTGTCGGGCATGGCGTTGTGGGAGGCCGAGAGCATCACGCCGAGGTCGGCCCCGAGCTCACCGGTCAGCCAGGCCACGCCCGGGGTGGGCAGCTCGCCGAGCAGCAGGACGTCGACACCCGCCGAGGCCAGGCCGGCGACGACCGCGGCCTCGAGGAACTGGCCCGAGATGCGGGTGTCCCGGCCGACCACGGCCACCGGGCGGTGCCCCTCGAAGGTGCCGATCTCGGCCAGGATGTGCGCAGCGGACACGGACAGGTCCAGGGCCAGCTCAGCGGTGAGATCACCGTTGGCCAGGCCCCGGACCCCGTCGGTGCCGAACAGGCGCGCCACGAAGGTGGAGCTACCGCTTGCTGAACTGCGGCGCCTTGCGGGCCTTCTTCAGACCGGCCTTCTTGCGCTCGATGACCCGCGCGTCCCGGGTCAGCAGACCGGCCCTCTTGAGGCCGGGACGGTTGGCCTCGGCGTCGATGGCGTTGAGCGCACGGGCCACGCCGAGGCGCAGCGCGCCGGCCTGACCGGTGATGCCGCCGCCGTGGATGCGGGCGATCACGTCGAAGCGGCCCTCGAGCTCGGTGGTGACGAACGGCTCGTTGACCACCTGCTGGTGCAGCTTGTTGGGGAAGTACTTGTCCAGCTCGCGTCCGTTGACCGTCCACTTGCCGGAGCCGGGCACGAGGCGCACCCGCGCGACGGCCTCCTTGCGGCGGCCGGTGGCCGCGGCGGGGGCGATGGTCGCCGGCTTGGCCGGTGCGTCAGCGCTCGGGGCGCTCTCGGAGGAGTAGGCGACACCCTGCTCGTTGACCTCGAAGGTCTCCTCGCCGGTCTCGGTGTTCTCGTCAGCCACGATGTTCCTTTGCCTAAGTCTGTTGGGTCGCGAAGAGGGTTACTGGGAGATCTGGGTGATCTCGAAGGGCTTGGCCTTCTGGGCGGTGTGCGGGTGCTCGGGACCGGCGTACACCTTCAGCTTCTTGAGCATCTGGCGGCCGAGCCGGTTCTTGGGGAGCATCCCCCACACGGCCTTCTCGATGGCCTTGCGGGCGTCCTTCTCGAGCAGGTCACCCATCGGGGTGGCCGACAGACCGCCCGGGTAGCCCGAGTGGCGGTAGGACATCTTCTTGGTCGCCTTGTCCCCGGACAGCGACACCTGGGCGGCGTTGACGACGATCACGAAGTCGCCGGTGTCGACGTGGGGGGCGAACATGGGCTTGTGCTTGCCGCGGAGCAGGTTCGCGACCTGGACGGCGAGGCGACCCAGACGGACGTCGGTGGCGTCGATGACGTGCCACTCGCGCTGGATGTCACCTGGCTTGGGGCTGTAGGTACGCAACGTTGTTGGCCTTCACTCATTCGTTCGTGTCCACCCGGGCTGATTCCCACGGTGGTGGTGGTACGGCGCCTTCTGACGAACACTGCCCGAGTCACGGTCTGGATCGACCGGCTGCGGATCTGCCCCGGGGCCACAACGACGAAGCCCAGGAGCGGCAGGAGACGCGACCCTCGAGATTACCGGGCCGGGCACACGGGCGTCAAAACGGGACCGACTGGTCCCCGCCACCAGCATGGGCTTAGGTTGAGACGAGGGGAACGTGGGCATCGTGACCCGCACCACCCGAGGCCCGCACCGCCACCTCGACGATCTCTGCCAGCGCAAGGAGCCGACGTGACCGACACCGGTGACAGCACCCTCACCGTCCGAGACAACCGGACCGGCAAGGAGTACGAGATCCCGATCGCCGACGGCACCATCCGGGCCGGCGACCTGGGACAGATCAAGCTCGACGAGGACAAGCCCGGGCTCGCGACGTACGACCCGGGCTTCGTCAACACCGCCTCCTGCAAGAGCTCGGTGACCTTCATCGACGGCGAGAAGGGGATCCTCGAGTACCGCGGCTACCCGATCGAGCAGCTCGCGGAGAAGTCGAACTTCCTCGAGGTGGCCTACCTGCTGATCCACGGCGACCTGCCGACCAAGGACCAGTACGACGGGTGGGTGCACGAGATCACCCACCACACCTTCCTGCACGAGAACGTGAAGACGTTCATGCAGGGGTTCCGCTACGACGCCCACCCGATGGGCATGCTGATGGCCTCCGTCGGCGCGCTGTCCACCTTCTACCCGGAGTCGGGCAACATCCAGGACGGCGACAACCGGCACATGCAGATCGTGCGGATGATCGCGAAGATGCCCACGCTCGGGGCCTGGGCGTTCCGGCACGCGCAGGGCAAGCCGTACGTCTACCCCGACAACGACCTCAGCTACACCGCCAACTTCTTGTCCATGCTGTTCAAGATGAGCGAGCACAAGTTCGACGCCGACGAGCGCCTGGTCAAGGCGCTGGACGTGCTGTTCATCCTGCACGCCGACCACGAGCAGAACTGCTCGACCAACGCGGTCCGCTCGGTCGGCTCCTCGCAGGTCGACCCCTACTCCGCGGTCGCCGCCGGGGTGGGCGCCCTCTACGGGCCGCTGCACGGAGGCGCCAACGAGGCGGTCCTGCGGATGCTGCGCCGCATCGGCGGCAAGGAGAACATCCCGGACTTCATCAAGGGCGTGAAGGACGGCAACGAGAAGCTGATGGGCTTCGGGCACCGCGTCTACAAGAACTACGACCCCCGGGCCAAGATCATCAAGAAGGCCTGCGACGACGTCTTCGAGGTCACCGGGGTCAACCCGCTGCTGGAGATCGCGCAGGAGCTGGAGAAGATCGCGCTGGAGGACGAGTACTTCGTCAAGCGCAAGCTCTACCCCAACGTCGACTTCTACTCGGGCCTGATCTACGAGGCCTTCCAGTTCCCGCCCGAGATGTTCACCGTGCTGTTCGCGATCGGGCGTACCCCGGGGTGGCTGGCGCAGTGGCTCGAGCTCGTGCAGGACACCGACCAGAAGATCGCGCGTCCCAAGCAGATCTACACCGGCGAGCGCACGCTCGACTTCGTCCCGGCCGCGGAGCGCTGGGCCTGATCGATACGGCCGGCTCGCCCGGCCGCTGGCTGGCCGCTCCGGTCGTGTCAGGTCGTGTCAGGTCGCCTCGATGGTTCCCGGCTGACGGGGTCGCTTGACGCCCATCACGATCGCGCTGGCGAGCACGACCAGCCCCAGGCCCACCAGCTGGAGCGGGTCGAGGCGCTGGCCGAGGATGACCAGACCGGCGACGGCGGCCACGGCGGGCTCCAGTGAGAGCAGGATCCCGAAGACCGACGCCGCCAGTCGGCGCAGCGCCATCAGCTCGAACGAGTACGGCAGCAGTGAGGACAGCACCGCCAGGCCGAGGCCCTTGAGCAGGTGCTCCCCGGTCCAGTCCCCGATGCTCGGCAGCCCGGCCGGCAGCACCACCACGGCGGAGACCACCAGGGCGATCGCCAGGCCGTCCAGCCCCGGGAACTCCACGCCCGTGCGTCCGCTGAGCAGGATGTAGGCCGCCCAGAAGGCACCCGCCGTGGCCGCGAGCAGGAGCCCCACCCAGCTCAGGTCACGGAGCGGCACCGTCAGCGCCTCCGAGATCAGCAGCACGCCGGCCGCGGCCGCGAGGACGGCGAGGAAGTCGACGACCCGGCGGGAGAGCACGGTGGTGAGCAGCAACGGCCCCAGGAACTCCACGGTCACGGCGACGCCGAGCGGCAGGTGGGCCAGCGAGCCGTAGAAGCTCCAGTTCATCAGTCCCAGGGCGACCCCGAACGCCACGACGGTCGCCCACGCCCGGCGGGAGTGCCCCCGCCACCGGGGCCGGGCCAGCGGGACCAGGATCAGGGCCGAGATCGCGATCCGGAGCAGCACCGACCCGCCGGCGCCGATCTCCGGGACGAGGGTGGCCGCCAGTGCCCCGCCGAACTGCACCGAGACCACGCCACCGAAGACCAGCAGCGGAGCGGGGATGACGTCGGAGCCTCGGGACACGGGCGCCAGCGTAGGTCCCCCGCACCCCTACGCCACGGGCCGGGCTCCGCGCAGCTCAGCGGACCCGGTCGACCCGGTCCTCGTCCCACACGGGGCCGTCGGACTCGTAGACCGAGCCGTCGGCGCCGTAGACCAGGAAGCGGTCGAAGCCGCGGGCGAACCACCGGTCGTGGGTCACCGCGAGCACCGTGCCGGAGAAGCCGGCCAGGCCCTCCTCGAGTGCCTCGGCCGACTCGACGTCCAGGTTGTCGGTGGGCTCGTCGAGCAGCAGCAGGGTGGCGCCCGAGAGCTCCAGGAGCAGGATCTGGAACCTGGCCTGCTGCCCGCCCGACAACGAGTCGAAACGCTGCTCGGCCGCGTGCGCCAGCTCGTAGCGGTCCAGGGCACGTGAGGCGGGCTCGCGCGGCATCCCCGCACGGTGCTCGTCCCCGCGGTGCAGGATGTCCAGCAGCGTCCGCCCGACCAGCTCCGGGTGGGCGTGGGTCTGCACGAACCACCCCGGACGCACCCGCGCGCCGAGACGGGCTCGCCCGGTGTGTGCGACCGGCGGCACCGGCACGTCCCCGACCGGTCGGTGCTCGGTGTCGGGGTCGCTGCCGCCCGCGGCCAGCAGCCGCAGGAAGTGCGACTTGCCGGAGCCGTTGGACCCGAGCACGGCGACCCGTTCGCCGTACCAGACCTCGAGGTCGAACGGCCTCATCAGCGCCGTCGTGCCCTCCGGGCCGGTGACCTGCAGCTCGAGGCCCTCGCAGACGACAGCCCGCTTGCCGGTGCGACCGCCGGTCAGGCGCATCGACACCTGCTGCTCCCGGGGCTGAGCGACCGGCGGCCCGGCTTCCTCGAACTTGCGCAACCGGGTCTGTGCTGCCCGGTAGCGCGAGGCCAGGCCGTCGTTGTACGCGGCCTTCTGCTTGTACATCAGCACCAGAGCCCGGAGCTTGGCGTGCTCCTCCTCCCAGCGCCGGGTGAGCTCCTCGAAGCGCGCGAACCGGTCGCGCCGCGCCTGGTGGTACGACGAGAAGCCGCCGGCGTGCGTCCACACGGTGTTCCCCGCAGCCCCCAGCTCCACGGTCACCACCCGGGTCGCCGTGTTGGCCATCAGCTCCCGGTCGTGGCTGATGAACAGGATCGTCTTGCCCGACTCGCGGATCCGTTGCTCGAGCCAGATCTTCCCGGGGACGTCGAGGAAGTTGTCCGGCTCGTCGAGCAGCAGCACCTGGTCCGGCCCGGCCAGCAGGTACTCCAGCACGAGCCGCTTCTGCTCGCCGCCGCTGAGGCTGTCCAGGTCGCGGTACTTGGCGCGGTCGTACCCCACCCCGAGCGACGCGGTGCAGCAGGCGTCCCAGACCACCTCGATCTCGTAGCCGCCGGCGTCGGCGAACTCGGCCAGCGCCGCGGCGTAGGACATCTGGGTGGCCTCGTCGTCGACCTCCATCAGCCGCACCTCGAGCCGGTCCACCTCGGCGGCAGCCGCCCGCACCCGGGCCGGAGCGACCGAGAGCAGCAGCTCGGCCACCGAGGTCGCGCCGCGGGCGACCAGCTGCCGCATCACTCCCAGCCCGCCGGAGCGCGTCACCACGCCGCCGTGGGCATCCAGCTCGCCGGTGATGATCCGCAGCAGCGTGGTCTTCCCCGCACCGTTGGCGCCGACGAGCGCCACCTTGGCGCCCTCACCGACGCGGAAGGACACGTCGTCCAGCAGCACGCGCCCGTCGGGCAGCTCGTAGCGCACCCCGGCGACGTCGACATGACCCATGGTGCGACATTGTCCGCATCTATCTGCGTCACCGCCAATGCTTTGCGGTCTCGCCCCGACCCCGGACCTGTGCCTAGGGTGGTGGCCATGGCGCAGGAGACTCGGGCGGCCCAGGAGACCCAACCACGCTGGCGACTGATCGGACCCGGGCTGGTGGTGGCGGCGACCGGCGTCGGCGCCGCCGACCTGGTGGCCACCCTGATCGCCGGCAGCAAGTACGGCTACCTGCTGCTGTGGTGCGCGGTGATCGGCTGCCTGATGAAGATCGTGCTGGTCGAGGGGGCGGGCCGGTACAGCCTCGCCACCGGCCGCACGATCTTCGAGGGCTGGCGCTCGCTGGGCCCGTGGACCACGTGGTACTTCGCGCCGTACATCGTCGTCTGGGGCTTCGTGTACGGCGCCGCGGCGATGGCCGGCACCGGGCTCGCCCTCTACGCGCTCTTCGAGGGCATCTCGGTCACCTGGTGGGGCATCGTCTCGGGGCTGATCGGCCTGGCGCTGGTGTGGACCGGCCGCTACGGCGTGTTCGAGAAGGTGCTCGCCGCCCTGGTGGGGCTGATGTTCGTCACCATGGTGGGGGCCGCACTGGTCACGTTGCCCAACCTGCCCGAGCTGCTCAACGGGCTGGTGCCCCGGATCCCCGACGGCGGGCTGATCAACGTGCTCGCCCTCGCCGGCGGGGTCGGCGGCACGATCACCCTCGCGGCCTACGGCTACTGGTTGCGGGAGAAGGGGTGGAGCACTCCGCGGTACATGCGGGTGATGCGCATCGACAACTCCGTGGCCTACACGGTGACCGGGCTGTTCGTCGTCGCGACACTGATCGTCGGCGCCGAGCTGCTGTACTCCGCGCAGATCGCGATCTCGACCGGTGACGAGGGCATGCTCGACCTGTCGACGGTGCTGGCCGACCGCTACGGCGGCTGGATGGGCAAGCTCTTCCTCGTCGGCTTCTGGGCGGCGGCGATGTCGTCGCTGGTGGGCGTGTGGAACGGCGTGAGCCTGATGTTCGCCGACTTCATGGGGCACGTGACCGGGCACTCCAGCGAGGACCGCGAGTCCCGTGCGGGCGGGCGTTGGTACCGCGCCTACATCCTGTGGCTCACCTTCCCGCCGATGCTGATGATGTTCCTGGGCAAGCCGGTCTGGCTGATCCTGGCCTACGGCGTGCTCGGGGCCTTCTTCATGCCCTTCCTGGCGGTCACCCTGCTGTGGCTGCTGAACACCGACCGCACCCCGGCCGAGTGGCGCAACAAGATCCCGTCCAACCTGGCGATGGTCGTGGTCGCGCTCACCTTCGTGGTGCTGGCCGTCAACGAGGCGCGCAAGCTGGTCCTCGGGCTCTGAGCCGGACGGCCCGGACTCAGGGTCGCCGCGACTCGAGCACCCGGAACCCCTTGGCGCTGGCCACCTTCTCCGTGGGGTGGCCCTGCTCCCGCAACCAGGCGGCGAGCGAGTCCGAGCCGAGGTTCTTGCCGACCACCAGCCGGGCACGGCCGCCGGGGCGCAGGCGCGGCAGCCACTGCAGCAGCAGCTCGTGCAGCGCGTCCTTGCCGACCCGGATCGGCGGGTTCGACCAGATCTCGTCGTACGTCGCGCCCGGGTCGACCGCGTCCGGGGTCACGGCCCGGAACCGGTCGGCGACCCCGAGCCGCTCGGCGTTCTCCCGGGCCAGCAGCAGCGCTCGCTCGTTGACGTCCAGGGCGGTGACCCGGACTCCGGGGACGGCGACCGCGATGGCCAGACCGATGACGCCGTACCCGCAGCCGAGGTCGAGCACGTCGTGGGCCTGCTCCGGCGGTGGCACCTCGCGCAGCAGCACACCGGTGCCGACGTCGAGCCGTCCCTGGGCGAAGACGCCGGACCCCGAGGTCAGCTCCAGCCAGTGACCCCAGACCTGGGTGCGCACCGGCACCCGCTTGAACGGGGCCGAGGGGTCCGCGGTGAAGTAGTGCTCCTCCATCGCTCTCCTCTCCGGCCACGTGGCGCGCACACCCGCGAACCGCCGCCAACCTATCCACATCCGCGACACCGGCGCTGGCCCGGTGCCGTCGGGACCGGTGTGCTGGTGCCCATGGCCGACACTGATCCCGGCGCCCCGACCGGCGCCCGCAGCGGGGACCTCAACACCGTCGTGCTCGTCGGTCGGGTGAGTGCCGACCCGGAGTGCCGCGAGCTGCCCAGCGGCGACCGGTTGACGACCCTGCGACTGGTCGTGGACCGTCCACCGACGCGGGGCAGCACCCGTCGGACGGTCGACGTCATCGACGTCGCCTGCTGGTCCCGGCGCACCCAGCGCACCGCCGGCTCCCTGTCCCCCGGCGATCTCGTCCGGGTGGAGGGGGCGCTGCGCCGACGCTTCTTCCGCGCCGGCGCCGGGCGCGCCAGCCGCTACGAGGTCGAGGCCGAGCGACTCTCCCGTGCCCGGTCCCCGCGCTGAGCCGTGCTCAGCCGCTCGCGGCCCGCGACCGGCGCAGGGGGTAGCCGTACCGCGCCATCAGCGGGGTGGCGACCGCCGTCGCCGTCAGCGCCGCCCGGTCGGGGAGGTTGCTGACCCAGCGGGTGTCGAGGCGCAGCTCGAGGTCGCGGTCGCCCGTGTGCCGGTTGGGGTTGCCCATCACGGTGTGGGACTGCAGCAGCCGCACCGTCGAGGCGCCGGTGAACGGCAGCTCTTCGCGGTCGAGCCCGACCCAGTCGGCGATCTCCCCGAAGGCGTCCCGCGGTGCCTGCATCAGGTCCTCGTAGCGGACCCGCAGGTAGCGGTCGCGCGGGACCACCTGACGTGCGCCACGCTCGATCAGGGCGTTGCGCACGTCCCAGTGGAAGGTGTTCGCGCTCGGCGAGAACTGCTTCATCCGGTGGCCGCCGGCAGCGGAGCCGTGGGACTTCTCCTGCATGCCGGAGTACGCAGCGGCACGGGGGTCGCGGACCACGTGCAGCAGGTGCACGTCGATGCCCGGGGCCAGGGTGGCCGCGAGCGCGTCCGAGGCGTTCTTCGTCGAGTCGACCACCAGGCCCACCCCGGGCTGGTCCCACACCGCCCGGTAGACCTCCCCGAGAGCTCGGGGGTACCGCAGGTCGGGACGGCCCCGCCGCCACTCCCAGTAGCGGCGTGGGGTGTCGTCGTTGCGCCACGAGTCCCGGCGCAGCTGACGGATCTCGTAGCGACGCTCGGTGGTCATCCCGAGCCGGTCCAGCACCGGCTGCCACACCGGGCACTCGAAGATGATCTCGCCGCATCCGCACTCGAACCCGGCCGGGTGCTCCTTCATCCACAGGTAGTTGAGCTCGCCGATGTGCACCGCACTGGGTGCGCTGCCGAGCACGTTGCCGGTGACGGTGGTCCCGGACCGCAGCCACCCGGCGATGAAGAGCACCTTGACCATGCCCGGAACCCTAGTGGACCGGTCGGCCCCCGACGCCCGGTTCGTCCTTCAGGGTGCGCATCGCCCGCGCCTCCCGCGCCCGGTGCGCCAGGTCGCCCTCCGCGGGATAGCCGACCTCCTCCAGCGTGAGCCCGTGCGCGGGCGCCACGGTGATCGCCGGATCGCGCACCCGGTCGCCCAGCACCTGGCCGGGCCATTCCTCGGGACGCCGTCCCTCGCCGACCGCGAGCAGGCATCCGACCACCGCGCGGACCATGTTGTGGCAGAACGCGTCGGCTCGCACCGTGGCGACCAGCAACCCCGCTGCGTCGCGACCCCAGTGCAGGTCCAGCAGCGTGCGGATCGTGGTCGCTCCCGGGCGCTTCTTGCAGAACGCGGCGAAGTCGTGCTCGCCCAGCAGGCCGCGTGCCGCCCGGTTCATCGCACCCTCGTCGAGCGCCCGTCCCCACCCGAGCACGTACGCCCGGGCCAGCGGGTCCACGAGGTCGGCCCGGTCCGCCACCCGGTAGGCATAGCGCCGCCAGACCGCGGAGAACCGGGCGTCGAAGCCCGCGGGGGCGGCGGCGGCGCGCAGCACCCGCACGTCCGCGTCGAGGACCCCGTTGAGTCGCCGTACCAGCGCGTCGGGCGGTGCCTCCGGCCCGCGGCCCGCGACTCCCTCGAGGGCGCCCGGCGGGAGGTCGAGATGGGTCACCTGCCCACGGGCGTGCACCCCAGCGTCGGTGCGCCCGGCCACGGTCAGCGTGCTGCCGCCGGCGCGCAGCACGGTGTCCAGGGCGGCCTCCACCTCCCCCTGCACGGTGCGCAGCCCCGGTTGCCGGGCCCAGCCGTGGAAGGCGGTCCCGTCGTAGGCGAGGTCGAGGCGCAGCCGCACCGCGACAACCTACCGCTCCGCCCAGCGCGCTCTGCGATGCTGTCCGACGTGCCCGTCCCGTCGTCCCGCCGGCTGGTCACGCTGACCGGGGGCTGCCTGCTCCTCGGGTGTGGCGTGGCGATGCTGCTCTCGGCCGACCTCGGCTCCGACGGGTACTCCACCCTCGTCAACGGCATCTCCCTGGGCGGCGGAGTGCCGTTCCTGGCCGCGAACCTCGCGGTCAGCCTCGGCTTCGTCGCCCTGGCGGCGGCGCGCCGGGTCCGGCCCGGACTCGGCACGCTCGTGCAGATCGTGGTCGTCGGGTTCGTCGTCTCGTGGCTGCTCCCGGTGATCGACACCCCGGAGTCGCTGCTGGGCCGGTCGGCGCTGCTGGCGCTCGCGTTCCCCGTCCTCGCGGCCGGGATCGCCGTCTACCTCGGGGTGCACCTCGGCGCCGGTCCGGCCGAGGCCGCGGCCCTCGCCTGGGACCCGCCGCTGCCGTTCCGGTGGAGCTACAGCGCGGTGCAGGGCGGGGGCGCGTTGGTGGGCTGGCTGCTCGGCGCGACCATCGGGCCGGGGACCGTCGCCGTGATCGTGCTCCTCGGACCGGCCGTCGACCTCGCCAGTCGGCTGCTGCGCCTCGACGTCCATCAGGACGCCTCCAGCCAGGCGAGTCAGGCCGACCCCCCGCTCCGGCCCTGAGCACGGCGAAGGCCCGCCTCCACGCCGGGCGTGGGAGGCGGGCCTTGCTCGTGTGGCTGCGGTGGCCTCAGGCCTTGGCGTCGTCCTCGGGAGCCTCGGTGGGCTCCTCCGTCTCGCCCTGGGTCTCGCCCTGGGTCTCGCCCTGGGCCTCGCTCTGGGCCTCGGCCGTCTCGACGTCCGCGGCCTCGGTCTCCACGACCTGGGTCTCCCCGGACTCGTCGGTGGCCTCGACCTGCGCCGGGGCCTCCTCGGCGGGCTGCTGGACCTCGGCGGCCGGAGCGGCAGCCGACGGACCGGTCGACTTCTTCGACTTCGGCTCCGCGGGGGCGTACGCCTCGGTCACCAGCTCGATCACGGCCATCGGGGCGTTGTCGCCCTTGCGGGGGCCGAGCTTGGTGATCCGGGTGTAGCCACCCGGACGGTCCTTGAAGGTCTCCGCGATGTCGGTGAACAACGTGTGCACGACCGACTTGTCGCGGATGGTCTTGAGCACCTCGCGCCGGTTGTGCAGGTCGCCCCGCTTGGCCTTGGTGATCAGCTTCTCCGCGACCGGGCGCAGCACGCGCGCCTTGGCCTCGGTGGTGGTGATCCGACCGTGCTCGAACAGCGACGTGGCCAGGTTGGAGACCATCAGGCGCTGGTGGGCCGGGCTACCGCCGAGGCGGGTGCCCTTCTTGGGGGTAGGCATCTGCTTCTCTCATTTCTCTCCGGCCGTACGAGGTACCGGAGTAGATCGGACCTGCAACTGCGCCTCGGCGACGACCGCGGTTCCGGTCGCAACCACTGACAGGGGTCCGGGGACGTGGTCCCCGGTGTCGGGCATGAGCCGCAGGCTCATTCAATTAGTACTGCTCGTCCTCGACGTAGGTGTCGTCGTCGTCGTCGTACGCCGCCAGGGCGGTCGCCGGGTCGAAGCCGGGGGCGCTGTCCTTGAGGGACAGGCCCATCTCGACCAGCTTGGCCTTGACCTCGTCGATCGACTTCGCACCGAAGTTGCGGATGTCGAGCAGGTCCTGCTCCGAGCGCGAGATCAGCTCACCCACGGTGTGGATGCCCTCACGCTTGAGGCAGTTGTAGGAGCGCACCGTCAGGTTGAGGTCCTCGACCGGCAGGGCCAGGTCCTGCGCGAGCTGCTCGTCCACCGGCGACGGGCCGATGTCGATGCCCTCGGCCTCGACGTTGAGCTCGCGGGCCAGCCCGAAGAGCTCGACCAGCGTCTTGCCGGCCGACGCGATCGCGTCGCGCGGGCTGATCGACGGCTTGGTCTCGACGTCGATGACCAGCTTGTCGAAGTCGGTGCGCTGCTCGACACGAGTGGCCTCGACCTTGTAGGTCACCTTGAGCACCGGGCTGTAGATCGAGTCGACCGGGAGCCGGCCGATCTCGTTGTCCGCGCCCTTGTTCTGCACCGAGCTGACGTAACCACGGCCGCGCTCGACGATGAGCTCCATCTCGATCTTGCCCTTGTCGTTCAGGGTGGCGATCTTCAGGTCGCGGTTGTGCACCTCGACCCCCGCGGAGGCCTCGATGTCGGCGGCGGTGACGACACCAGCGCCGGACTTGCGCAGGACCATGGCCACGGGCTCGTCGTGCTCGCTGGAGACGACGAGGCCCTTGAGGTTGAGGATGATCTCGGTGACGTCCTCCTTGACGCCCTCGATGGTGGAGAACTCGTGCAGTGCGGTGTCCACCTTGATGCTGGTCACCGAGGCGCCCGGGATCGAGGACAGCAGGGTGCGACGCAGCGAGTTGCCGAGCGTGTAGCCGAAGCCGGGCTCCAGCGGTTCGATCACGAACCGCGAACGGAACTCGTCGACGACCTCTTCCGACAGGGTCGGGCGCTGAGCGATGAGCACAGTGTTCTTCCTTTCCGAGCCCACCCGCTATTTGACGGGCTCGAACTCACTCTGGATGGGGCTGGAGGTTGCGATTACTTCTTGGAGTAGTACTCGACGATGAGCTGCTCCTGGATCGGCAGCTCGATCTGCGCACGGACCGGACGCGAGTGCACCAGCACCCGCATGCGCGAGGGGATCGCCTCGAGCCAGGCCGGCACCAGGCGCTCGCCGTGGGTCTCACGAGCCACGATGAACGGCGTCATCTCCAGGCTCTTCTCCCGTACGTCGACGATGTCGTGCGCGTCGACCTGGTACGACGGGATGTCGACCTTCTTGCCGTTGACGCGGAAGTGGCCGTGCACGACGAGCTGCCGGGCGTGCCGACGCGTGCGGGCGAACCCGGCGCGGTAGACCACGTTGTCCAGCCGGCACTCGAGCAGCTGCAGCAGGTTGTCACCGGTCTTGCCGGGACGACGGCTGGCCTCGTCGTAGTAGTTGTGGAACTGCTTCTCCATCACGCCGTAGGTGAAGCGGGCCTTCTGCTTCTCCTGCAGCTGGTTGCGGTACTCGCTCTCCTTGATGCGCGTGCGGCCGTGCTGGCCGGGAGCGTAGGGGCGCTTCTCGAACGCCTTGTCGTCACCGACGAGGTCGACACCGAGACGGCGCGACTTCTTGGTCATCGGACCGATGTAGCGGGCCATGGTTCAAAGTCTCCTGTTCGGTCTCGGGTCAGACGCGCCGGCGCTTGGGCGGGCGGCAGCCGTTGTGGGGGGTGGGGGTGACGTCCTGGATGGTGCCGACCTCGAGGCCGATGGCACCCAGCGACCGGATCGCGGTCTCGCGGCCCGATCCCGGACCCTTGACGAAGACGTCGATCTTCTTCATCCCGTGGTCCATGGCCCGACGCCCGGCGGCCTCAGCGGCCATCTGCGCGGCGAACGGCGTGGACTTGCGCGAGCCCTTGAAGCCGACGGTGCCGGCCGAGGCCCACGAGATCACCGCACCGGTGGGGTCGGTGATCGTGACGATGGTGTTGTTGAACGTGCTCTTGATGTGAGCCTCGCCCTGGGCGACGTTCTTCTTCTCCTTGCGGCGCACCTTCTTGGTGCCGGCCGCGCTGCGGCTCTTGGGGGGCATTGGCGATACTCCTGAGGTCTATCGGTTGCTGGGGTGGGGGCGGTGACCAGGCACGAGGCCTGCGGTCACTTCGCCTTCTTCTTGCCGGCGACGGTGCGCTTGGGACCCTTGCGGGTGCGCGCGTTGGTCTTGGTGCGCTGCCCACGAACGGGCAGGCCCATGCGGTGCCGGCGGCCCTGGTAGCTACCGATCTCGATCTTGCGACGGATGTCGGCCTGGACCTCACGTCGCAGGTCGCCCTCGAACTTGAAGTTCGCTTCGATCTCGTCGCGGAGCTTGACCAGCTCCTCGTCGCCGAGCGTGTGGACCCGCGCGTTGGGGTCGACACCGGTGGCGGCGAGGATCTGCTGGGAGCTGGTACGGCCGATGCCGTAGATGTAGGTGAGGGCGATCTCGATGCGCTTGTCACGCGGAAGATCGACCCCGACGAGGCGTGCCATGTGGTGGCCCTTTCAGATCACGGTGGTCTTGTCGTGTCGCGTCCCGGTGGTGCCTGTCGTGCGCCGGGCTCCGGCCATCCGTTCCGGAGGTGGTTCGCGCGTGGGTGCCGAGGCACCGACTTGCTGAGCGATCACGTATCTGGATGTGTTCAGTTGTGGTGCACGCCTGGGCTGAGACCGGTCACACCGGTCCGGGCCGTCGAGCGACTCGAGGATCGAGCCGGTCGAAGACCCCTCAGCCCTGGCGCTGCTTGTGGCGAGGGTTGTCGCAGATCACCATGACGCGGCCGTGGCGACGGATCACCTTGCACTTGTCACAGATCTTCTTGACGCTCGGGTTGACCTTCATCGCAAAGGCCTTTCTGGTCGGCTGTCGGTCACTTGTACCGGTAGACGATGCGACCCCGGGTGAGGTCGTAGGGGGAAAGCTCCACCACCACGCGGTCCTCGGGGAGGATCCGGATGTAGTGCTGGCGCATCTTGCCGCTGATGTGGGCGAGCACCTTGTGTCCGTTGGTCAGCTCGACCCGGAACATGGCGTTGGGGAGGGCCTCCACGACGGAGCCCTCCATCTCGATCACGCCTTCCTTCTTCGGCATGTCCTCCGCAATCTGTTGATCGTCGTATCTACCGTCGGCCCGGGAACCGCCCGGCCCCGGCGCTCGGGAGCGCCGTGTCCGGTGGACCTCGTGCAGTCGTCCGAGGGCCTCATTTCCCGGGCACGCCACACACCCACCGAGAGTGAGTCAGCGATTGACCGGGCAGCCGCGAGGCACCACGAAACGAGCCCACGTTGGGCCGAGGACACAGTTTACGCAGAAACCCCCGGCAAGCGTTAATCGGGTCAGCGCCGGTGGCGCGCCACGAAGTTGGCCAGGATGGCCATCGGATGCCGGACCTCCACCGAGCGCGAGCGCTTCTTGAGCGTCTCGGCCTCCTCGGGCGGGAAGTACCCGGCGTCCTTGTAGACGTCGATGCGGGTGCACACGCCCTCGAGGTCGAGCTCGGGGTGGAACTGGGTGGCGTAGACGTTGCGACCCACCCGGAAGGCCTGGACGGGGCAGGCCGCCGAGGTGGCGAGCTGGGTGGCCCCCGCCGGCAGGGTCACCATCGCCTCCTTGTGCCCGCCGTACGCCGCGAAGTCGCCCGGCACCCCCTCGAAGACCGGGTCGGCGGCTCCCGCCGAGGTCAGCGTCACCGAGAGCGGGCCCACCGGCTCCGGCCAGCTGCGGTCGACGACGGCGCCCTGGTGCAGCCCGAGCGTGCCGATGCCGTAGCAGGCGCCGAGGAAGGGGAAGTCGCGGGCGACGACCACGTCGAGCAGCCGGTGGATGGCGGCCTCGGCCCGGACCTGGGCCGAGGACTTGGTGTGCTCGGGGTCACTGGCCGTCCACGGTCCACCGCCCAGCAGGACCCCCGACCACGCGTTCAGGTCGACCGGGGGCAGGTCCTCGTGCGCCAGCGAGACGCGCGCCAGCTCGTCGCCGGCGAGCTCGCCGAAGCGGAGGAACGACTCGTACTCGTTCTCCGCCGCTGCCGGCTCCCCGCGGATGGACAGGAGCAGGAACGGCTTCATGCCCGCCGGCCCGACATGCCCGGCTCAGGCGCCACCGAAGGGGACTCCGAGCTCCTCGAGCGCGGCGCGTCCCCCGTCGATGGCGGTGAGCACCCAGGCGCCGTCGGGCGTCAGGGTGAAGGTGTGCTCGAAGTGTGCCGCCCAGCTGCCGTCGTCGGTGACCACCGTCCACTGGTCCTCGTCGAGGTCGGTGTACTTGCTGCCGAGCGTGACCATCGGCTCCACGGCGAGCGCCAACCCGCGCTCGAGCTTGGGCCCGCGGCCGGGTCGTCCGTAGTTGGGCACGTTGGGGGGCTGGTGCATGGCGGTGCCGATGCCGTGACCGGTGAAGTCCTCGAGGATGCCGTAGTGAGCTCCGGCGGGGTGCCGCTGGGTGCGGACGTAGCTCTCCACGGCGTGGGAGATGTCGGTGACCCGTCCCCCCAGGCGCGCCGCGGCGATCCCGGCCCACATCGAGGCCTCGGTGACCCGCATCAGCTCGAGGACGTCGGCGCGCACCTCACCGACAGCGACCGTGATCGCCGCGTCGCCGTGCCAGCCGTCGACGATGGCGCCGCAGTCGATGGAGATCACGTCGCCGTCCTCCAGCACGCGGCTGCCCGGGATGCCGTGCACCACCTGGTCGTTGACGGAGGCGCAGATCGACGCGGGGAACGGCGGCTCCCCGTAGCCGAGGAAGGAGGGCACTCCCCCACCGTCGCGGATGTTCTTCTCCGCGATCGCGTCCAGGTCGCCGGTGCTCACCCCCGGCGCCACCGAGGACCTCAGCAGCTCCAGCGTCTCGCCCACGAGCAGCCCGGCCACGCGCATCTGGCGGATCTGGTCCGGGGTCTTGATCTCGACCCCGCGGTCGCGAAAACCCATGCGGTCCGAGCCTCAGCTCTCGCGGACGCCCTCGAGCGCCGCGAAGATCCGCGAGGTGACCTCGTCGACGTCACCCATGCCGTCGACCTCGATCAGCAGGTTGCGGTCTCGGTAGACCCCGATCAGGGGCTCGGTCTGCTCGGCGTAGACCTCCTGGCGACGACGCACGACGTCCTCGGTGTCGTCCGAGCGGCCGTCGGTCACGGCACGCTGGAGGAGCCGGTCGACCAGCTCCTCGCCGTCCACGGTCAGCACCACGACGGCGTCGAGCTCGTGGCCGGTGAACTTGATCATCCCGTCGAGCTCCTCCACCTGGGCGAGCGTGCGGGGGTAGCCGTCGAGCAGGAAGCCCGGCTCCGCGTCGGCCTCGTCGATGCGGTTGCGCACCATCAGGTTGGTGATCTCGTCCGGCACGTACTCGCCGGCGTCCATGTACTCCTTGGCCTTGCGACCCAGCTCGGTGCCCTCGGAGACGTTGGAGCGGAAGATGTCACCGGTGGAGATGGCCGGGATGCCGAAGTGGTCGGCGACGACCTTGGCCTGGGTGCCCTTGCCGGCCCCCGGAGGGCCCATCAGGATGAGTCTCATCTATCTGAGGAATCCTTCGTAGTTGCGCTGCTGGAGCTGGGACTCGATCTGCTTCACCGTGTCGAGTCCGACACCGACCATGATCAGCAGCGAGGCACCGCCGAAGGGGAAGTTCTGGTTGGCGTTGAAGATCACCAGGGCGACCAGTGGGATCAGCGAGAGGATGCCGAGATACAACGCCCCGGGCAGCGTGATGCGGGACAGGACGTAGTTCAGGTACTCCTCGGTCGGCTTGCCTGCACGGATCCCGGGGATGAAGCCGCCGTACTGCTTCATGTTGTCGGCGACCTCCTGGGGGTTGAAGGTGATCGCGACGTAGAAGTAGGTGAAGAAGATGATCAGCCCGAAGTAGGCGAGCATGTAGAGCGGGTGGTCGCCGCGCACGAAGTACGCCGCCACCCAGCGCACCCACGCGGCGTCGGAGTTCTGGTTGAACTGGACCGCCATCGCCGGTAGGTAGAGCAGGCTCGAGGCAAAGATGATCGGGATGATGCCGGCCTGGTTGACCTTGAGCGGGATGTAGGTGGAGGAGCCCCCGAACATCTTGCGACCGACCATCCGCCGCGCGTACTGGACCGGGATGCGCCGCTGCGCCTGCTCGATGAAGATGACCGCGGCCATCACCACCAGACCGATCAGCACGACTGCACCGAACACGTACGGGCCGCGGGCCTTCTGGATCGCCCAGAGCGAGGCCGGGAAGGTGGCGATGACCTGGGTGAAGATCAGGATCGACATGCCGTTGCCGATGCCGCGCTCGGTGATCAGCTCGCCGAGCCACATGATCACCGCGGTGCCCGCGGTCATCACGATGACCATCAGCAGTGCCACCCAGGTGGTGTTCTCGTAGAGCAGGGGGCGGGTGCAGCCCTGGAGCAGGTTGCCGGAGCGGGCCAGGGCCACGATGCCGGTCGCCTGCAGGATCGCGAGGGCCAGGGTCAGGTAGCGGGTGTACTGCGTGATCTTGGTCTGGCCGGCCTGGCCCTCCTTCTTGAGGGCCTCGAGCCGTGGGATGACGACGACGAGCAGCTGCAGGATGATGCTCGCGGTGATGTAGGGCATGATCCCGAGCGCGAACACCGTCAGCTGGAGCAGCGCGCCACCCGAGAACAGGTTGATCAGGCCGTAGATGCCGCTGTCCTTGGTGGCCTCGAAGCACGCCTGCACGTTGGGCACGTTGACGCCCGGGGTCGGGATCTGGGACCCCAACCGGAAGATCGCCACGATGAGCAGCACGAACAGCAGCTTCTTGCGCAGGTCCGGGGTACGGAAAGCGTTGGCGAATGCGCCTAGCACGTGCTCCTCTTTCGGGTGTCGACTGGACCGGGGTGGGGCGGGACCAAATCCGTGGAAGCCTAACAGGGCAGGACGATCGTCGAGCGGCCTAGGCCGCCGCGATCATCCTGCCCTGGGGACGACGACGAGGTGAGCTCAGCGCTCGGTCGCGGTGCCGCCGGCAGCCGCGATCTTCTCCTTGGCCGACCCGGAGAACCGGTCCGCGGTGACCTGGACGGCCACCGAGATGTCGCCCTGGCCGAGGACCTTGACGGGCTGGCCCTTGCGGACCGCACCCTTGGCCACGAGATCGGCCACGGTGACCTCCCCACCCTCGGGGTAGAGCTCGCCGAGGCGGTCCAGGTTCACGACCTGGAACTCGACCTTGAACGGGTTCTTGAACCCCTTGAGCTTGGGCAGGCGCATGTGGATGGGCATCTGGCCACCCTCGAATGCCGCCGGGACCTGGTAGCGGGCCTTGGTGCCCTTGGTGCCCCGGCCGGCGGTCTTGCCCTTCGACGCCTCACCACGACCCACGCGGGTCTTCGCGGTGCGCGCGCCGGGGGCGGGACGCAGGTGGTGCAGCTTGAGACTCATTTGGCGTCAACCTCTCCGTCGACCTCCGTGACCGTCACCAGGTGACGGACGGTGTGGACCATGCCCCGGACCTCGGGGCGGTCCTCCTTGACGACCACGTCACCGATCCGCTTCAGGCCCAGCGAGCGCAGCGTGTCGCGCTGGTTCTGCTTGCAGCCGATCGTGGACTTCTTCTGCTCGACCATGAGGTGCGACATCAGGAGGCCACCTCCTGGCTCACGCCCTCGGGCACCTCGGCCTTCGCCTTGAGCAGGGCTGCCGGAGCGACGTCCTCGACCCGCAGGCCACGCCGCGCGGCGACGGCCTCGGGCTCCTCGAGGGAGCGCAGCGCCTCGACCGTGGCGTGCACGATGTTGATCTGGTTCGACGAGCCGAGCGACTTGCTGAGCACGTCGTGGATGCCGGCGCACTCGAGCACCGCACGCACCGGTCCACCGGCGATCACACCGGTACCGGGGGCGGCGGGACGCAGGAGCACGACTCCGGCGGCCTTCTCACCCTGGACCGGGTGCGGGATGGTGCCCTGGATGCGGGGGACGCGGAAGAAGCTCTTCTTCGCCTCCTCGACACCCTTGGCGATCGCCGAGGGCACCTCCTTGGCCTTGCCGTAGCCGACGCCGACCATGCCGTCGCCGTCGCCGACGATCACCAGGGCGGTGAAGCTGAAGCGTCGACCGCCCTTGACGACCTTGGCGACGCGGTTGATGGCCACGACGCGCTCGATGTAGTTGCTCTTGTCCGCACCGTCACCACCACGACGGTTGTCGCGGCCGCCACGGCGCTCACCGCCGGCGCGCTGTCCGCGCTGGGGTCCGCTCATGAGTTCTACCTCTTCCGTTCTTGAAGTCTGTGGTCAGAAGGTCAGGCCGCCCTCGCGGGCGCCGTCCGCGAGGGCCGCGACGCGGCCGTGGTACTTGTTGCCGGCGCGGTCGAAGACGACGCCCTCGACACCAGCGGACTTCGCGCGCTCGGCGACGAGCTCGCCGACCTTGCGGGCCTTGGCCGTCTTGTCGCCCGCGAGGGTGCGGACGTCGGTCTCCATGGTCGAGGCAGACGCGAGCGTCTTCCCGACCAGGTCGTCGACGACCTGCACCGTGATGTGCTTCGCGGAGCGGGTCACCACCAGGCGCGGACGCTCGGCGGTGCCGCTGACCTTCTTGCGGCCACGGATCTGGCGACGCGTGCGCGAGGCGACGCGTGCGGCAGTGTGCTTGCCAGTCTTCAGTGCGATTGCCATCGTCACTTACCAGCCTTTCCGACCTTGCGGCGAATGTGCTCGCCGGCGTAGCGGACGCCCTTGCCCTTGTAGGGCTCGGGCTTGCGCAGCTTGCGGATGTTCGCAGCCACCTCGCCGACCAGCTGCTTGTCGATGCCCTGGACACCGAGCTTGGTGGGACCCTCGACGGTGAACGTGATCCCGTCGGGGGCGTTGAACGTGATCGGGTGGGAGTAGCCGAGCTGGAACTCCAGCTGGGTCGGGCCCTTGGAGAGCACGCGGTAGCCCACGCCCACGATCTCGAGCTTCTTCTCGTAGCCGGTGGTGACACCGACGACCATGTTGTTGATCAGCGTCCGGGTCAGGCCGTGCAGGGCACGGCTCTCCCGCTCGTCGTTCGGACGGCGCACCTCGAGCGTGCCGTCACCGTTCTCCACGGTGATCGGCTCGGCGACGGTGTGGCTCAGGGTGCCCTTGGGCCCCTTGACCGTGACGAGGTTGGACTCGACCTGTACGTCGACCCCGGTGGGAACCGGGACCGGCAGCTTGCCGATGCGAGACATTGCTATTCCTCCTGGTCCCTGGTCACCAGACGTAGGCGAGGACTTCCCCACCTACACCCTTGCTGTTGGCCTGACGGTCGGTGAGCAGGCCCTGGCTGGTCGAGATGATCGCGACGCCGAGGCCGCCGAGCACCTTGGGCAGGCCGGTGTGCTTGGCGTACACCCGCAGGCCCGGCTTGCTGATCCGGCGCACCCCGGCGATGGAGCGCTCGCGGTTGCGGCCGTACTTCAGCTGGATCTCGAGGGTCTTGCCCACGACGTCCTCGCGGTCCTGGACCTCGAAGGAGGTGATGTACCCCTCCTGCTTGAGGATCTCGGCGAGGCCCTGCTTGAGCTTGCTGTAAGGCATCGACACCGAGTCGTGGTACGCCTGGTTGGCGTTGCGCAGACGCGTGAGCATGTCTGCGATCGGGTCTGTCATCGTCATGGCCGTCTCGGCCCTTTCTCGTGGTGGTTTCCCCGGGACGGGTGTCCCGCGGACCTGCCGCGTACGTGGTGGTGTGGGTGTTCGGGGTGGTGGAGCGTCAGCTCACCAGGAGCTCTTGGTGACACCGGGCAGCTCGCCGCGGTGCGCCATCTCCCGGAGGCAGATCCGGCACAGGCCGAACTTGCGGTAGACGGCCTTGGGCCGCCCACAGCGCTGGCAGCGGGTGTAGCCGCGCACCGCGAACTTCGGCTTGCGCGCGGCCTTGACCTTCAGTCCGGTCTTCGCCATGTCAGTTGCCCTCCTTGAACGGGAAGCCCAGCTTCTTCAGGAGGGCTCGGCCCTCGTCGTCGGTGGTGGCACTGGTCACCACGGTGATGTCCATGCCGCGGGACCGGTCGATCCGGTCCTGGTCGATCTCGTGGAACATGACCTGCTCGGTGAGCCCGAAGGTGTAGTTCCCGCGACCGTCGAACTGACGGTCGGAGAGACCGCGGAAGTCACGGATGCGGGGCAGCGCCAGGGCCAGCAGCCGGTCGAGGAACTCCCACATGCGGTCGCCACGCAGGGTGACGTGCGCGCCGATCGGCATCCCCTCGCGCAGCTTGAACTGCGCGATCGACTTGCGGGCCCGGGTCACCTGCGGCTTCTGGCCGGTGATCGCGGTGAGGTCCTTGACGGCACCCTCGATCAGCTTGGAGTCGCGCGCCGCCTCGCCGACACCCATGTTGACCACGATCTTGGTCAGCGCGGGCACCTGCATCACGTTGGCGTAGCCGAACTCCTCGCGCATCGCGGGGAGGATCTCCTCGCGGTAGCGCACCTTCATGCGCGGCATGGTCTTCTCGGTCACTGCTTCACTCATCAGATCTCGTCTCCGGACTTGCGTGAGACACGGACGCTCCGGGTGGTCGTGTACGTCGAACCGTCGGGACGCCGCTTCTCGGCCTCCACACGCTTGGAGCCGAGGCGGGTGGTGCCCTTGCCCTCGACGACCATCACGTTGGAGAGGTGGATCGGCGCCTCGGCGGTCACGATGCCGCCGGTGTTGCCGGCCCGGCCGCCCTGGTTGACGACCTTGGTGTGCTTCTTGACGCGGTTGACGCCTTCGACGATCACCCGCTGCTCCTCGCGGAGCACCTGGATGACCTTGCCCTCGGCACCCTTGTCCTTGCCGGCGATCACCTTGACGGTGTCGCCCTTCTTGATCTTCACACTCATCTGATTGCCTTCGAGCTCGACGTTGACCGCGAGGGAAACGGGGCCCCCGCGGCGTTGTTCGGGGGAGCGAAGCGGAGGAGAAGAACGTCGTGGGGTGTTCATAGCACCTCCGGTGCCAGCGAAATGATCTTCATGAACTTCTTGTCGCGCAGCTCGCGGCCCACGGGGCCGAAGATGCGCGTCCCACGGGGCTCCCCGTCGTTCTTGAGGATCACGGCGGCGTTCTCGTCGAAGCGGATGTAGGAACCGTCGGGACGACGGCGCTCCTTGACGGTGCGTACGACCACGGCCTTGACGACGTCGCCCTTCTTGACGTTGCCACCGGGGATCGCGTCCTTCACGGTGGCGACGATGACGTCGCCGATACCGGCGTAGCGCCGACCAGAGCCGCCGAGCACGCGGATGCACAGGATCTGCTTGGCACCCGTGTTGTCGGCGACCTTGAGTCGCGACTCCTGCTGGATCATCTGTCCTGTCTCCTACTTCGCCTTCTCGATGATCTCCACCACGCGCCAGCGCTTGGTCGCGCTGAGCGGGCGGGTCTCCATCAGGAGCACGCGGTCGCCGACGCCACAGGCGTTCGACTCGTCGTGGGCCTTGAGCCGCACCGACCTCCGCATGACCTTGCCGTAGAGCGCGTGCTTGACACGGTCCTCGACGGAGACGACCACGGTCTTGTCCATCTTGTCGCTGACGACCAGGCCCTCACGGACCTTGCGCGCCGAGCGGGCCTCCGTGGAGGCCTCGACTACGGGGTTCTCGCTCATGCGTTCTCCTTAGTACCCGGGGCGGTGCGGATGCCGAGCTCGCGCTCGCGCACCACGGTGTAGATCCGGGCGATGTCCTTCTTGACCGCGCGCAGGCGGCCGTGGCTCTCGAGCTGACCGGTGGCGGCCTGGAAACGGAGGTTGAACAGCTCCTCCTTGGCCTCACGCAGCTTGCCTTCGAGGTCGACGTTGTTCAGGTCGTCCAGCTCATGTGCGGTCGCCATCAGAAATCACCTGCTTCACGGCTGATGAACCGGCACTTCATGGGGAGCTTGTGGATCGCGCGGCGCATGGCCTCGCGAGCGACGTCCTCAGGAACACCGGAGAGTTCGAACATGACACGGCCGGGCTTGACGTTGGCCACCCACCACTCGGGCGACCCCTTGCCGGAGCCCATCCGGGTCTCGGCCGGCTTCTTGGTCAGCGGACGGTCGGGGTAGATGTTGATCCACACCTTGCCGCCACGCTTGATGTGCCGGGTCATCGCGATACGCGCGGACTCGATCTGCCGGTTGGTGACGTAGTGGCCCTCGACCGCCTGGATGCCGTAGTCGCCGAAGGCGAGCTTCGTGCCACCCTTCGCAGCACCCGTCCGCTTCGGGTGGTGCTGCTTGCGGTGCTTGACCCTGCGGGGCATCAACATGGTCAGGCCTCCTGTCCCGTGCTGGGCGCCGTCTCGGCAGCCGGGGCTGCTGCGGCGCTGGTCTCCGGTGCGGCGGAGGCGGGCGCGTCGGCGCGGTCCGAACGGGTCGGCCGGTCGCCGGCACCGCCGGCACCGCGGGTGCCGCGCGTGGGCCGGTCGCTGCGGGCACCGCCACGGCCACGGCCGGGGGCACCGGCGCGCGCGGCCGCCTGGGCCTCGCGCTCGGCGCGGGTGCCGGCCACCTCGCCCTTGTAGATCCAGACCTTCACGCCGATCCGGCCGAAGGTGGTCTTGGCCTCGTAGAAGCCGTAGTCGATGTCCGCGCGGAGCGTGTGCAGGGGCACGCGGCCCTCGCGGTAGAACTCCGAACGCGACATCTCGGCGCCGTTGAGCCGGCCCGAGCACTGGATCCGGATGCCCTTGGCACCCGAGCGCATCGTGGTCTGCATCGCCTTCTTCATCGCCCGGCGGAACTGCACGCGACCGGCGAGCTGCTCGGCCACGCCCTGCGCGACCAGCTGGGCGTCGATCTCGGGCTGCTTGACCTCGAGGATGTTCAGCTGCACCTGCTTGCCGGTGAGCTTCTCCAGCTCGCCGCGCAGACGGTCGGCCTCGGCGCCGCGGCGACCGATGACGATGCCGGGACGGGCGGTGTGGATGTCCACCCGGACCCGGTCACGGGTGCGCTCGATCTCGACCTTGGAGATGCCGGCGCGCTCCATGCCCTTGGAGAGCAGGCGACGGATCGCGACGTCCTCACCGACGTAGGACTTGTACAGCTTGTCGGCGTACCACCGGCTCTTGTGGTCGGTGGAGATGCCGAGGCGGAACCCGTTCGGGTTGATCTTCTGACCCATCAGGCCTTCCGTCCCTTCGTCTGCTTCGTGTCGGTCTCGTCGGCCGGCTGCACCACGAGGGTGATGTGGCTGGTGCGCTTGTTGATCCGGGTGGCCCGGCCCTGCGCACGCGGCCGCCACCGCTTCATCGTCGGCCCCTCGTCGACCATCGCCTTGCTCACCACGAGGGTGCCTCGGTCGAGGTCCTCGGTGGTCTCGGCGTTGGCCACGGCGCTCTCGAGCACCTTGTACACGGTCTCGCTGGCGGCCTGCGGCGCGAACTGCAGCAGGGCCAGGGCATCGTCCACCGGCAGCCCGCGGACCAGGTCCACGACGCGGCGAGCCTTCATCGGGGTGATCCGGACGAAGCGCGCGCTGGCGAACGCGCCCGGCTGGTCGCCGAGCAACGAGTCACGGCGGGCGCTGGTGCGCCTACGCTCTGTAACGCTCATCTTCTCTGTTCTCTCCTCAGCTGTCGCCTCAGCGACGGCGGCTCTTCCGGTCGTCCTTCACGTGGCCCCGGTAGGTCCGGGTGGGGGCGAACTCGCCCAGCTTGTGCCCGACCATCGAGTCGGTCACGAACACCGGGACGTGCTTGTGCCCGTCGTGCACGGCGAGCGTGTGGCCGATCATGGCCGGCACGATCATCGAGCGGCGCGACCAGGTCTTGATCACGTTGTGCGTACCGGCCTCGTTCTGCGAGTCCACCTTCTTGATCAGGTGGTCGTCGACGAACGGGCCCTTCTTCAGGCTGCGAGGCATCTCGTTACTTCCCTACTCAGCGCTTCTTGCCGGTCTTGCGGCGACGGACGATCAGGGCATCGCTGGCCTTGCGCTTGCGCGTGCGGCCCTCGGGGCGGCCCCAGGGGGTGACCGGGTGGCGACCACCGGAGGTCTTGCCCTCGCCACCACCGTGCGGGTGGTCGACCGGGTTCATCACGACACCGCGGACGGTCGGGCGCTTGCCCTTCCAGCGCATGCGGCCGGCCTTGCCCCAGTTGATGTTGGACTGCTCGGCGTTGCCGACCTCGCCCACCGTGGCCCGGCAGCGCACGTCGACGTAGCGCATCTCGCCGGACGGCATCCGCAGCTGTGCGCGGGAGCCCTCCTTGGCGACGAGCTGGGCGCTGATGCCGGCGGACCGGGCGATCTTGGCGCCGCCGCCGGGACGGAGCTCCACGCAGTGGATCGTCGTACCGACCGGGATGTTGCGCAGCGGCAGGTTGTTGCCCGGCTTGATGTCGGCGGTCGCGCCGGCCTCGATCGCGGTGCCCTGGCTCACGCCGAGCGGCGCGATGATGTAGCGCTTCTCGCCGTCGGCGTAGTGCAGCAGCGCGATCCGGGCGGTGCGGTTGGGGTCGTACTCGATGTGCGCGACCTTCGCCGGCACGCCGTCCTTGTCGTAGCGACGGAAGTCGATGACGCGGTAGGCGCGCTTGTGCCCGCCACCCTGGTGACGCGTGGTGATCCGGCCCTGGTTGTTGCGACCGCCCTTCTTGGGCAGCGGCTTGACCAGGGACTTCTCGGGCGTCGTCCGGGTGATCTCGACGAAGTCGGCGACCGACGAGCCACGACGGCCCGGGGTGGTCGGCTTGTACTTGCGGATAGCCATGTCAGTTCCTCAGTCCTGGAGCGCCGGTCAGGAGACCGGGCCTCCGAAGATGTCGATGCGGTGCCCCTCGGCCAGGCTGACGATCGCGCGCTTGGTGTCCTTGCGCCGGCCGAGGCCGGTGCGGGTGCGGCGGGTCTTGCCCGGACGGTTGAGCGTGTTCACCGAGGTGACCTTGACGTCGAAGACCTTCTCGACCGCGACCTTGATCTCGGTCTTGTTGGCGTCCGGGCGCACCAGGAAGGTGTACTTGTTCGCGTCGAGCAGGCCGTAGCTCTTCTCGCTCACGACCGGCGCGATCAGCACGTCGCGGTGGTCCTTGTGCAGGGTGCTCACGGGGACTCCTCCTCATCGGCGTGGGTCGCCTCGACGGACGCGGGCGAGCCCGCCTCCACGAAGCCGGCCGCCTCGGCGTCAGCGGCCGTCTTGAACCAGACCTCGGCGACAGTGGCGTCGTACCACTGGCCACCGGGGGCGTGGAACTTCATCGAGTCCTTGTTGCCCTTGATCTCGAAGCCCTCGGGCGCCTCGCCACTCTCCAGCGGCGCGGCCGACCCGGGGAACTCCTCGACGGACTCGGTGCCGACCTCGGCGTCGGCGGCCGGCTCGTTGACGGCGTCGTGGGCCGGGGGCTCGACGACGGTCGCCGGACGGGTGCTCGACGCCGCCGTGCCGTTGACGAACGCCTCGTAGGCGCCCTGGGTGAACACCACGTCGTCGCACAGCAGCACGTCGTAGGTGTTGAGCTGGTCGACCGCCAGCAGGTGCACCGAGGCGACGTTGCGCAGCGAGAGCCAGGTCAGCGCGTCGTCGCGCTCGAGCACGACGAGCTGGCGGCGGTGCGCGCTCAGGTCCTTGAGCATGGCCACAGCGTCCTTGGTCGACGGCTTGTCGCCGGCGAGGAGGGACTCGACCACGTGGATGCGCCCGGCGCGGGCCCGGTCGGAGAGGGCACCGCGGAGGGCGGCGGCCTTCATCTTCTTCGGGGTGCGCTGGTCGTAGGACCGCGGCTGCGGGCCGTGCACGACGCCACCGCCGGCGAACTGCGGCGCGCGGGTCGAGCCCTGGCGCGCGCGGCCGGTGCCCTTCTGCTTGTAGGGCTTGCGGCCACCGCCGCGGACCTCGCCGCGGGTCTTGGTGGCGTGCGTGCCCTGGCGCGCGGCGGCCTGCTGGGCCACCACGACCTGGTGGATGAGCGGGATGTTGGTCTGCGCGTCGAAGATCTCGGCGGGCAGGTCCACCTTCACGGTCTTGGCGCTCATGCTCCGGCCTCCTCGGTCCTCTTCGCCGCGGTCCGGATCATGACCAGGCCGCCCTTGGGGCCGGGGACGGCGCCCTTGAGCAGGATCAGGCCCTTCTCGACGTCGACCGCGTGCACGGTGACGTTCTGGGTGGTGATCGTGTCGGTCCCCATGCGACCCGACATGCGCGTGCCCCTGAAGACACGGCCGGGGGTCGCGCAGGCACCGATCGAACCGGGCTTGCGGTGGTTGCGGTGGGCACCGTGGGAGGCGCCGACGCCGGAGAAGCCGTGACGCTTCATGGTGCCGGCGAAGCCCTTGCCCTTGCTGGTGCCGGTGACGTCGACGTCCTGGCCGGCCGCGAACAGGTCGGGACCGAGCTCCTGGCCGATCTCGTACGACGCGGCGTCGGTGGTGCGGATCTCGGCCACGTGGCGGCGCGGGGTCACCCCGGCCTTGCCGAAGTGGCCGGCCGCCGGCTTGGTGACCTTGGACCCGTCGATCTCGCCGAAGCCGATCTGGATGGCGTTGTAGCCGTCCTTCTCGGGCGTGCGGACCTGGGTCACGACGTTGGTGCCGGCCGCGATCACGGTGACGGGGACGATGCGGTTGTTCTCGTCCCAGGTCTGGGTCATGCCGAGCTTGGTGCCCAGCAGCCCCTTGAGGTTGCGTTCGAAAGTGCTCATGACTCCACTGATCTCCTGGGCCCTCAGAGCTTGATCTCGATGTCGACGCCGGCAGGCAGGTCGAGTCGCATCAGCGAGTCGACGGTCTTCGGCGTGGGGTCGATGATGTCGATGAGGCGCTTGTGCGTGCGCATCTCGAAGTGCTCGCGCGAGTCCTTGTACTTGTGGGGCGAGCGGATGACGCAGTAGACGTTCTTCTCGGTCGGCAGCGGCACCGGGCCGGCCACCTTCGCACCCGTCCGGGTCACGGTGTCCACGATCTTCCGCGCCGAGGTGTCGATCACCTCGTGGTCATAGGCCTTGAGCCTGATGCGGATCTTCTGTCCCGCCATCAAACAACGTCCTTACTCGGTAGTCCTCACGCCTGTCTCGGACCTCCTCGGTGAGGTGGTCCGCCCTGCTCCCACTCGGTTCAGCCCCGACCCCCGCGGTCGGGTGTGTCGCGCTGGTCATGACGCGCGTGGCACACACGAACTCGTGTTGGTCGTTGTCTGGAGTGGTGCCCGGGGGGCCGGGCAGAACGGGATCTCCTGGTGCGGCACGGACGCACGACCACGATCGCTGCCCGCAGGCAGCTCAGGAGAACCTGTTCAGTAGTCAATGTCCGCGCCCCGGCAATCCCGCCGGAGCAACCGGACTATCTTGTCAGAGACCCCCGGCCTGCGCCAAATCGGTTCGTGCCCGGCGGCGAGCACCGGGTGACAGGATGGGTCCGGGACCGGACAGTCCGGACATCCGTCCCACCTGCCACCTCCACCACCAGCGCACGTTGCGAGACTTCGGGGACCTGATGAGCGACTTTCCTCCACCGGGGGCCTCCGGGCCCGACCACGACCCGGCCACCGGGCCGGGCCCCTCGGCGACGCCGTACGGCTCCCCCTACGGCGCCCCCTACGGCGCCCCCCAGAACGCACCGTACGGCGGACCGGGCCCGGGTCAGCCCCCGAGCTGGGGCCCGCCGGTCCACCAGCCCGGCGTGGTGCCGTTGCGTCCGCTGACGCTCGGCGACATCTTCGGCGGCGCGCTGAAGACCATCCGGCACAACCCGCGGGCCACCGTCGGCATGGCCGCCGTGGTCACCTTCGGGTTCATGCTGCTGCCCATGCTGGGCACGGTGCTGCTCGGCGTCGCCAGCGACGCTCGCGGCTTCGACCCGCTGGCTCCCGGCGACTCGGGCTCCGGTGCCGTCGTGGCCGACGTCGGCCTGTTCGTGTCCACCGCCATCGGTGGGCTGTTCAGCCTGTTCGCCTCGATCGTGGTCACCGGACTGGTCGTGCGCACCGTGGAGCAGAGCGTGCTGGGACGGCCGATCACCGCAGGTGAGGCCTGGCGCCGCAGCCGTGGCCGGCTGCTGCCGCTGCTCCTCCTCGTGGTGCTGGTCGGGATCGCCATGGTGCTCGTCGTGGGGCTGCCGATCGCGGCGGGTGTGCTCGTCGCCGTCACCGTGGACACGGTGCCCGGAGTCGTCCTGGCCGTGCTGGGCGGGCTGCTGGGCGTGGTCGCTGCAGTGTTCCTCTACACGCGGTACGTGCTGCTCGCCGCGCCCGTGCTCGTGCTCGAGGAACGCGGCGTGTGGGCCTCGATGGCCCGCGCCGGGCAGCTGGCGAGGGGCGAGTTCTGGCGGCTGTTCGGGATCTACCTGCTCGCCAGCCTGGCCGGTGCCGTGGTCGGTCAGGTGATCGCGCTCCCGTTCGCCGCGCTGGGCATGGTGGGCACCTTCGCCCTGCCCGCCGGGTGGGGCTTCGTCGCGATGATGCTCAGCTCCCACGTCTCGACGGTGCTCACCGGTGCCCTGGTGGGCCCCTTCACCGGCGGGGTCCTGGCGCTGCAGTACCTCGACCAGCGGTTCCGCAAGGAGGGGCTGGACATCGAGCTGGTCGGCCAGACGACCACCCCGGCGGCCCGGTGAGCCTGCGGCACCACCTCCTGGGTGCCCTGGACCCCTCCCCCGACGAGGCCCGGCGCTGGCTGGGCCGGGAGCTCGCCCGGAGCGAGTACCGGGAGTCGCTGCTCGACCGCATCGGCACCTGGGTGCGCGACCTGCTGTCGGCCGTGGACGAGGCGACCGGCAAGGTCGGGCTGATCGATCCGCGCCTGGCCGTGGTGCTCCTCGTCGTGGTGGTCGGGGTGCTCGCCCTGGCGCTCTCGCGGTTGCGGCGCAACACCGGCGGCAGCACGACCGGCGGCTCGGTGTTCGGCGAGGCCCGTCGTACGGCGGAGGAGCACCGGGGTGCGGCGCGGAGCGCGCTCGCGCGCGGCGACTGGGACCAGGCCGTCCTCGAGGCGGTCCGCGCGGTGGCGGCCGGGCTGGCCGAGCGGGGTCTGCTCGCCGAGCAGGCGGACCTGACCGTGCACGAGCTGACCGAGCGGGCGGCCGCGGCGTACCCGGCCCTGGCCGAGCGGCTGCGCACGACGGGTCGGGTCTTCGACGAGACGAGGTACGGCGGTCGCCCCGCCGACGAGGCGCAGGCCCGCGAGGTGGTCGCGGTGGAGGACGAGGTCACCCGGGCCACGCCGGCCGCGGTGACGGACCGGGCGCTCGCGACGGCGGTGCCCCGGTGAGCACCCGGTCCCCACGACGCCCGCTGATGATCGGGCTGCTCATGGTGGTCGCGCTGGTGGTGCTCTCCGTCCTGACCCGCGACGACGCCGGCACCGGCGGTCGCCTCGACCCGCGTAACCCCGACCCCGAGGGGGCCCGGGCGGTCGCCTCGGTGCTCGAGGACAGGGGTGTCCGGGTCGACGTGGTCCGCGGTCAGCAGGCCCTGCTCGACCGGGACCTCGAGGCGGGCACCGCCGTGGTGGTGACCAACCCCGAGCAGCTGGGCCCCAGCACCCTGCGGACGCTGCGCCGCCATGCCGGGCCGGCCGACGCCCTGGTCGTCGTCGGCGACGCGGCGGTGCTGGCCGCCCAGTTCGAGGTCCCCGTGGGCCGCGTGCTCGCCGGTGACCAGGCGGCCAATTGTGCGGTGGAGCCCGCCGTCGGTCTGGTGCTGCGGACCGACCGGGAGCCCGGCCTGACCGGTCCGGGCTGCTTCGGCGACGGGGGCAGCGTCGCGCTCCTCCGGCAGGAGCAGGTGTGGTTGCTGGCCGCCCCCGGGTCGATGACCAACGCGCACGTGCTCGACGCCGACAACGGCGCCCTCGCGCTGCGTCTGCTCGGGCAGCAGGACCAGCTCGTGTGGTACGTCGCCGACCTCGCCGACACCTCCGTCTCCGACGGGGTGCAGCTGTCCACCCTGCTGCCCGACTTCCTGCTGCCGACCCTGTGGCTGCTCCTCGTCGCGGTCGGGACGCTGGTGCTCTGGCGTGGTCGCAGGCTGGGGCCCCTGGTCACCGAGCCGCTTCCGGTCGTGGTCCGCGCGACCGAGTCGACGCGCAGCCGCGGACAGGCCTACCACCGCACCCGGGACCGCGAGCACGCCGCCGGCGTCCTGGCGACGGCGACGCGGCGCCGGCTCGGCGTCGCGTTGCGGCTCCCGGCCGGTACGCCGCTCGCGACCCTCGTGGGCACGGCCGCAGCACGATCCGGCCGCGACCCCGGTGAGGTGGCCGCGCTGCTGTCCCCGCCCCTGATAGTCAAGGACTCCGAGCTGGTCGACCTCGGCCAGCAGCTCACCCGGCTCGAGAACGAGGTACGCACCCCATGAGCACACCCGACACCCGAGCGGCGGTCCGCGCCGAGGAGGCACTGGCGGCCTTCGGCGCCGTGCGCGCCGAGGTGGCCAAGGCCGTCGTCGGCCAGGATGCCGCGGTCTCCGGGCTGCTGATCGCCCTGCTCGTGCGCGGCCACGTGCTCCTGGAGGGCGTGCCCGGGGTGGCCAAGACACTGCTCGTGCGCACCCTGGCCGCAGCCCTGGACGTGGACACCCGCCGGGTGCAGTTCACCCCGGACCTGATGCCCGGTGACATCACCGGCTCGATGGTGATCGAGGGCGGCGGGCACGCGCTCACCTTCCGGGAGGGCCCGGTGTTCACCAACCTGCTGCTGGCCGACGAGATCAACCGCACGCCCCCGAAGACCCAGTCGGCCCTGCTCGAGGCCATGGAGGAGGGCCAGGTCTCCATCGACGGACGCACGCACGCGCTGCCGGTGCCCTTCGTGGTGGCGGCCACCCAGAACCCGGTCGAGTACGAGGGCACCTACCCCCTCCCCGAGGCACAGCTCGACCGGTTCCTGCTCAAGGTGACCCTGCCGCTGCCGGCCCGGAGCGACGAGCTGGCGATCGTCCAGCGGCACGCGGACGGCTTCGACCCCCACGACGTGGCGGCCGCCGGCGTCCGGGCCGTCGCCAGCCCGGCGCACGTCGCCGCGGGGGTCGCCGCCGTGCGCACGGTGAAGGTCTCCGCGGACGTGGTGTCCTACGTCGTCGACGTGGCGCGCGCGACCCGCGAGGCCCCCTCGCTGAGCCTCGGTGCCAGCCCGCGCGGGGCCACGGCCCTGTTGCGTGCCGCCCGCGGCTGGGCGTGGCTCAACGGCCGCGACTTCGTCACCCCCGACGACGTGAAGGCCCTCGCGCACGCGACCCTGGCGCACCGGCTGACGCTGCGTCCCGAGGCCGAGCTGGAGGGTGTGGAGGTGGGGCAGGTCCTCGCCTCGGCGCTGACCTCGGTGCCGGTGCCTCGCTGAGCGATGGCGATCACCTGGCGCGTGCCCGTCCTGGTGCTGCTCGGCAGTGCTGCTGTGCTGCTGCGCCCGCAGGCGAGCACGGTGTGGGCCTGGGTGCTGCTCGTGGTCGTGGGGGTCGTCCTCGACGTGGCCCTGGCGCCGTCGCGACGGACCCTGGAGGTGACCCGCCGGCCGGTGTCGCGGACGAGGCCCGGCGCGCCGACGCCCACGACGGTGGAGGTCACCGCCGGTCGGCGCGCGGTGCGCGGGGTGCTGCGCGACGCGTGGCAGCCCTCGGCCGGTGCCGTCGACAACCGGCACCGTCTCGACCTGGCGCCCGGAGCCTCGGTGGCGCTCACCTCCACGCTGGTCCCGGTCCGTCGAGGTGACCTCCGGGCCGACCGGGTGACGGTACGCACGCTCGGCCCCCTGCGGCTGGCCGGGCGCCAGGGATCGGTCGAGGTGCCCGGCGCGGTCCGGGTGCTGCCGGCCTTCCCCTCCGTCCGGCTGCTCCCGAGCCGCCTGGCCCGGCTCCAGGAGCTCGACGGCCGCGCAGCGGTGCGGGTGCGCGGGCAGGGCACGGAGTTCGACTCGTTGCGCGAGTACGTGCTCGGCGACGACGTACGCAGCGTCGACTGGCGAGCCAGCGCCCGGACCCGCTCGGTGGTGGTCCGGACCTGGCAGCCCGAGCGCGACCGTCGGGTGGTGCTGGTGCTGGACACCGGCCGGACCTCCGCCGGCCGGGTCGACGACGTGCCCCGCCTGGACGCCGCCATGGACGCGGCGCTGCTGCTGGCGACCCTGGTCTCCCGGGCCGGCGACCGGCTGTCGTTCGTCGCCGGGGACCTGGCGGTGCGCTCCCGGCTGATCGGCACGCACCGCCGTGACCGGGTCGGCGAGCTGCAGGAGGCCATGTCCACCCTGCACCCGGTGCTGGCGGAGACGAACTGGCGTCGCCTCGTCGGGGCGGTGGACTCCTTCGGCCGGCAGCGCTCGCTGGTGGTGCTGCTCACCGCCCTCGAGCCCTCCGCGGTGGAGACCGGCCTGCTCCCGGTGGTCGGTCCGCTCACCCGGCGGCACAAGGTGGTCCTGGCGTCGGTCCGCGACCCGGAGATCGACCGGCTCGCCGCGGACCGCGGCGACGCGCGCGCGGCGTACCTGGCGGCGGCGGCCGAGCAGGCCGCGGCCCGCCGCGACCGCGCGGCGCGGTTGCTCGGCGCGCTCGGTGTCGACGTGCTGGACGCGGACGCCGGCGACCTCGCGGCACGTCTGGCCGACCACTACCTCGAGCTCAAGGCCCGCGGCCGGCTCTGAGTGCACTCAGCCGGCGGTGGCCGCGCGGTCCTCGAGCAGCGACGCGTCCAGGTCCCCGGTCCGACCGGCCCGGAAGGCACGCCGCCCCGGACCGTAGACGTAGGCGAGGAAGAGCACCTCCGCCACGACGCCGACGGCCACCCGGCCCCAGGTGGGCAGCCCCGACGGGGTGACGAACGCCTCGATGATGCCCGAGACGAGGAGCACGACGGCCAGGCCCATGGCCACCCCGCCCGCGGCCCGGCCGGCTGACGCCAGGGAACGGGAGCGCGGCACCGGTCCCGGCACCGCCCAGGCCCAGAACAGCTGCAGCCCGACCCCGGCGGCCACGAAGACCGCGGTCAGCTCGAGCAGCCCGTGCGGCAGGATCAGCCCGAAGAACAACCCGCCGCGGTCGTTGCGGATCATGATCGAGCCGACCACGGCGAGGTTGAGGACGTTCTGCCAGAGCACGAGCACGACCGGTAGTGCGAGCACGCCGAAGGCGATGCAGATCGCCGCCACCCAGGCGTTGTTGGTCCACACCTGCGCAGCGAAGTGTGAGGCGGCCGACTGCGAGTAGTAGTTCTCGAAGTCGCTCTCCACCAGCTGGCGCACCTGCGCGCGGGTCAGCATCGACTGCTCCACCTGGGGGTGGCGCAGCAGCCACCACACCATCACCGCCGCCACGGCGTAGCTGGTCAGCATGGTCGCCCACCACCAGCGTCGCGTCCGGTAGAGCGCCGCGGGGAAGCGCCGGACGAAGAAGTCCGCGACCCCGCTCCATCCCGAGGTCCGGGTGCCGCCGGCACGGATCCGGGCATGGGCGAGCAGCCCGCTGAGGTAGGCCACCACTCCGGGATCGGGAGCGGTGGAGCGGACGACGCTCAGATGGGTGGCCACCTCCTGGTAGAGGTCGACCAGCTCGTCGGCCTCGGCGCCGGTGCGGGGCCGGCGCCTGCTCAGGGCCTCCAGCCGCGCCCACACCGGCTGGTGGGAGCGCACGAAGGCGTCGAGATCCATGCCGGTCACAGTACGGCGAACTCCCCCGGCCCGCGGGCCGATCACGCCTACGCTGGCGGCCATGAGCACCCACTTCGACCCGGGCCTCGACCAGCTCGTCACCGGCGAGGCGGTCGCCCTCGAGCTGCCGCCCGCATCGGTGGGCGTGCGCCTCGTCTCCGGCCTCGTCGACGTGGTCCTCCAGCTGCTCGTGCTCGTCGCGGGCTCGTTCGTGGCGGCCTGGCTCTCCCCCGACGAGGCGCTGGGCGCCGTCGCCGGCATCGTGCTCGTGGCCGTGACCTTCGTGCTCGGTCCCGCGGTGCTGGAGACGCTGACCCTGGGACGCACCGTGGGCAAGCTGGTGATGGGCACGCGCACGGTGCGCGACGACGGCGGCCCGATCTCCTTCCACCACGCCTTCGTCCGGCACCTGGTCGCCGTGGTGGAGGTGTGGGCGTTCAGCGGGGTGCCGGCGCTGATCAGCGCCCTGGTCAGCCGCAAGGGCAAGCGTCTCGGCGACCACCTGGCGGGCACCTACGTGGTGCGCGACCGGTTCCGGCTCCGGCTCCCGTGGCCGGTCGCGATGCCACCGCACCTGGCCGCGTGGGCGCACGGCGCCGACATCGCGCCGCTGCCGGACGCCTTGGCGCTGGCCGTGCGCCAGCTCCTCGGACGCACCGGCACCCTGAGCTCCGGGGCTCGCGACCAGCTGCTCGGGCAGATCGTCGACCAGGTGGCACGCCACGTCTCGCCGCCGCCACCCGCCGGCACCCGGCCCGTGGACTTCCTGGCCGCCGTCGCGGCGGAGCGTCGGCGCCGCGACGAGTGGCGGCTGTGGCGCGAGGCGGACCTGCGCCGCCGGCTGACCCACCGCACCGGCATCGACGACTGAACCACCTGGGCCTGGGCTCCGGGCTCGAACGCCTCGCACCGAGGCGTGCCTTGTCCGGCAGCCGGTCCCGACCTAGCGTCGGTTCATGGACTCCACCGTCCTGGTCGGCTTCGCCAAGGTGATCGCGATCTCCCTGGTGCCGGTCGCGATCATGGGAGCCGTGGTCCACCTCGAGACCCTGCGGGACCTCGCGCTCAGGGTCGGCCGCCACGTGCCCCGGCCGGCTCGCCCGCCCGAGCCCACCTGCCCCCCGATCGAGGAGCTCGCGGCGACGCTGCGGCGGCTGCAGCCGCTGGCGCACGACCCCCCGCCGGGGGTGCGGATGGCGAAGTACCGCGGCATCGTCGCGGCCTACGACAGCCGGCTCGTCGAGGCAGCCCACGTGCTCGAGGTGCCGACCTCGCTCGACACGCTGCCCGAGGACGGCTTCGACCGCGAGGCGGAGCGGCTGCGGCTGGAGTACGCGCTGACCCGTGAGGGCCTGCGCTGGATGCCACTCCCGTCGGAGGACTAGCGGCGCCGGTAGGCCAGGTCGGTGATCGTCCGGCCCGCCGCCCGGCCCTTGCGCTCGAACTTGGTCACCGGTCGGTCCGGCCAGCGGGGCACCGACCCACCCTCGAGCGCCGGCTCGGCGTCGAGCACCGCGCGCATCTGCTCGGCGTACTCGGCCCAGTCGGTGGCCAGGCGCCAGGTGCCGCCGGGTCGCAGGCGCGACGCCGCCAGGGCGGCGAAGCCGGCGGTGACCAGGCGCCGCTTGTGGTGGCGCGTCTTGGGCCACGGGTCGGGGAAGAAGGTCCACAGCTCCTCGACCTGCCCCGGGGCGAACAGGTGCTCCAGGCACCACACGGCGTCGACCGAGAGCAGTCGCACGTTGGTGGCCCCCGCCTCGGCGAGCAGCCCCAGGGTGTGGGCCACGCCGGGTCGCCAGACCTCGAGGGCGACGACGTCGTGCTCGGGCCGCTGGGCCGCCAGCGCCGCCGTCGCCTCCCCGACCCCCGAGCCGATCTCGACCACGATCGGCGCCTCGCGGCCGAACACCGAGGCCCAGTGGAAGGACGGGTCGTCCACGGCGTCGTCGGGAACGACCCAGTCGCGGTGGTGGGCGTCCCACGACTCCTGCTGCGAGGGGGTGAAGCGACTGCCGCGCCGCGCGTAGGTGAGCACCTCGCGCACCCGTCGCCCGTCCTCGGTGAACCGCTGGTGCGGCCTGGCCGGGGTCACCCGCTCCTCCATTCCCCCATTCTCGCGTGCCCCTCCTGGGTGCTCGCATGGTGGTCGTGCTTCCCGGGATCGGGCGGGGCCGACCCCATACTGGGGCGCATGACCTCTCGGAGCACGGCTCTCGGCAGCCTCGCCCTCGTCCTCCTCCTGGCCGTCGGGGCCTGCGGCGGCGACTCGGCGGAGAAGGACCCGGCGCCCGAGGGACCCGACCGCGGCTCGTTCGAGCCGATCACGCCTGCGGGGATCGCGGCCGTGGTCGAGGAGCACTTCGGCGACCGGGTCGCCTCCTACGCGGTCTTCGCCGACGAGCCCTCCGGCGAGGGCGCCGAACGGACCATCGAGGTCACCCTGAGCGACGTCGACGAGCGGGACACGTTCCTGGTCAGCGTCTACCCCGAGGGTGGCTCGCGCGGCCAGGTGGCGAAGGGCTCCTGCGACCAGGCGCAGGACCAGGCGGACCCGCAGGCGGAGGTGACCTGCTTCCCCGGACCCCAGGGAGGCAACGTGACCGTCACCCACCTCCCGTTCGGGCTCAGCGAGGGCAACACCGAGGGCAGCTACGTCGCGGCGAGCGGCAGCGGCCCCGAGGAGCGCGAGGCCGCGGCGGCGTACGAGAGCTTCACCGCCGACGTGCCGGTCAGCGACGAGGAGTTCGCCGACCTGCTCGCCGATCCCGACCTGGGCTGGGAGACCGACCCCGAGCGCAACGAGGCCGGCACGTCGCTGGACGTCGAGACCGCCCGGGGGTAGTCCTCGGCGGGAGAGGCCCGGGCCGAACCGCAGCAGCTGGGCCCCCGGGAGCGCCCCTCGTGCGGTCCACCTGCCCTAGATTGCCACCATGATCGATCGTCGCCGCCTGACCGAGCTCCGCGCCGCCGAGGAGCGCCGGTTCGTCGACCTCCATCCCCGCTCGGCGGCGCTCGCGGCCCAGGCGCACGCGTCGCTGCTCGCCGGGGTGCCGATGCCGTGGATGACCCGGTGGCCCGGCGAGTTCCCCGTGTTCGCCGCCTCGGCGACCGGGGCCCGGCTCACCGACGTCGACGGCACGGAGTACGTCGACCTGTGCCTCGGGGACACCGGCGCGATGACCGGACACGCGCTGCCCCAGGTGGTCGACGCCGTGGCCCGCCAGGCTGCGGCCGGCCTGACCACGATGCTGCCGTCCGAGGACGCCGTGTGGGTCGCCGAGGAGCTCGCTCGGCGGTTCGGCCTGCCGTCCTGGCAGCTGGCGATGTCGGCGACGGACGCGAACCGGTTCGTGCTGCGCTTCTGCCGGCACCTCACCGGCCGGCCCCGCGTCGCGGTGATGGACTGGTGCTACCACGGCACCGTCGACGAGACCCTGGCCGTGCTCGATGGTGACCGGGTGGTGCCCCGGCCCGGCGCCCTCGGTCCGCAGGTCGACGTGGCCGCCACCACCGCGGTGGTGCCGTTCAACGACCTGGAGGCACTGGACCGTCGGCTCGCGCAGGGAGACGTCGCCTGCCTGCTGATGGAGCCCGCGCTGACCAACATCGGGATCGTGCTGCCCGACGAGGGCTACCTGGCCGGAGTGCGCGAGGTGACCCGGCGCCACGACGTCCTGCTGGTCGTGGACGAGACGCACACCCTGTGCGCAGGACCGGGCGGGTGCACCCGAGCGTGGGGCCTGGAGCCGGACTTCGTGGTGGTGGGCAAGCCGATCGGCGGCGGCGTCCCGTGCGCGGCGTACGGGATGACGACCGCGATCGCGGACCGGCTCGCCGGACCCATGCTCGGCCACGAGATCGACGTGGCCGGCGTGGGCGGCACCCTGACCGCCAACGCGCTCGCGGTGGCCGCCATCCGCGCGACGCTGTCCACCTGCCTGCGCGAGGAGGACTTCGCGGTCGCCGTCCCGCTTGCCGAGCGCTTCACCGCCGGCGTCGCCGGGGTGATCGCCGAGCACGACCTGCCCTGGCACGTGCAGCGACTGGGCTGCCGGGCGGAGTACTGGTTCTGCCCGCCCCCTCACGACGGAGCAGCCGCGGCGGCCGCGGTCGACGACGACCTGGAGGGCTTCATGCACCTGTGGGCCCTGAACCGGGGCGTGCTGCTGACGCCGTTCCACAACATGGCCCTGTTCTGCCCCCACCACACCGAGGCCGACGTCGACCGGCACACCGAGGTCTTCGGCGCGGCCGTGCGCGCGCTGCTGGGCGCCTGACGACACCTCGGGCACGTGGCTGTGGTGGCAGGTTTCCCCGGGCGCCCGGGGAAACCTGTAGCGGACAGGTGATGCTTCACCCGCCCGGCGCAGGGATCACCTGTCGACGTGGCGGAGATGGCCGTACGGTCCGGTCGGTCGCAGGCGGACCCCACCACCCGCGCGCTCGCCCGCGCTCGGGTCCCGGGCCACCCCCGTCCGGGGACGCAGAACGGCCCCGGACCAGCAGGTCCGGGGCCGCCCTGAGGAGCTCAGCCAGCGAGTGGCGTCACTTGGTGATCTTGGTGACGCGGCCGGCACCGACGGTGCGGCCACCCTCACGGATCGCGAAGCGCAGCCCGTCCTCCATGGCGATCGGCTGGATCAGCTCGACCGACATGTCGGTGTTGTCACCGGGCATGACCATCTCGCGACCCTCGGGGAGGGTCACGACGCCGGTCACGTCGGTGGTGCGGAAGTAGAACTGCGGGCGGTAGTTGTTGAAGAACGGCGTGTGGCGGCCGCCCTCCTCCTTGGAGAGGATGTAGACCGAGGCCTCGAAGTTCGTGTGCGGGGTGGTGGTCCCCGGCTTGATCACGACCATGCCGCGCTCGACGTCCTCGCGCTTGGTACCGCGGAGCAGCAGACCGACGTTCTCACCGGCCTGGCCCTCGTCGAGGAGCTTGCGGAACATCTCGACACCGGTGACCGTGCTCTTCTGCGAGCCCGGGCGGATGCCGATGATCTCGACCTCCTCGTTCACCTTGACGATGCCGCGCTCGATGCGGCCGGTGATGACGGTGCCACGACCGGTGATCGTGAACACGTCCTCGACGGGCATCAGGAACGGCTTGTCGGTGTCGCGCTCGGGCTGCGGGATGTAGTTGTCGACCTCGTTCATCAGCTCGACGATCGACTCACCCCACTTCTCGTCGCCGTTGAGCGCCGGGAAGGCCGCGACCTTGACGACCGGGACGTCGTCGCCGGGGAACTCGTACTCGTTGAGGAGCTCGCGCACCTCCATCTCGACGAGCTCGATGAGCTCCTCGTCGTCGACCATGTCGCACTTGTTGAGCGCGACGACCAGGGCGGGCACGCCGACCTGGCGAGCGAGCAGCACGTGCTCACGGGTCTGCGGCATCGGACCGTCGGTGGCGGCCACGACCAGGATCGCGCCGTCCATCTGGGCGGCACCGGTGATCATGTTCTTGATGTAGTCCGCGTGGCCGGGGCAGTCGACGTGCGCGTAGTGGCGCGCCTCGGTCTGGTACTCGACGTGGGCGATGGAGATCGTGATACCGCGCTGACGCTCTTCGGGGGCCTTGTCGATCTCGTCGAACGGCGTGAAGGGGTTCAGGTCGGGGTACTTGTCGTGCAGCACCTTCGTGATCGCTGCGGTCAACGTCGTCTTGCCGTGGTCGATGTGACCAATGGTTCCGATGTTGATGTGCGGCTTGGTCCGCTCGAACTTCGCCTTAGCCACTGGGGCTCCTCCTGTTGATTGTTACTTGACTCGTATGTGTGAACTGGTGTGCTGCCGAGGCCGCCGCGCGAACTACTCGCCGCGGACCTTCTTGATGATCTCGTCGGCGACGTTCTGGGGAACCTCGGCGTACGAGTCGAACTCCATCGAGTACGACGCCTGACCAGAGGTCTTCGACCGCAAGTCACCAACGTACCCGAACATTTCCGAGAGCGGCACGAGGGCATCGACCACGCGGTCCCCCGAGCGCTCGGACATCGACTGCACCTGACCGCGGCGCGAGTTGATGTCCCCGATCACGTCGCCGAGGAAGGTCTCCGGAGTGACCACCTCGACGGCGAACATGGGCTCCAGCAGCACGGGCTTGGCGATCCGTGCGGCCTCCTTGAAGGCCTGGTTGCCGGCGATCTTGAAGGCGAGCTCGGAGGAGTCGACGTCGTGGTAGGCGCCGTCCTCGAGCGAGACCTTCACGTCGACCATGGGGTAGCCGGCGAGCACGCCGAACTCCATGGCCTCCTGGGCACCCTGGTCGACCGAGGGGATGTACTCCTTCGGCACGCGGCCACCGGTGACGTTGTTGACGAACTGGTAGCCGGCGCCGGCGCCGGTCTCCTCGTCGATGCTCGGCTCGATGCTGATCAGCACCTTGGCGAACTGGCCGGAGCCACCGGTCTGCTTCTTGTGGGTGTAGGAGTGCTTCTCCACCTTGCGGCGGATGGTCTCGCGGTAGGCGACCTGCGGCTTGCCGACGGTCGCCTCGACGCGGAACTCGCGCTTCATCCGGTCGACGAGGATCTCGAGGTGCAGCTCGCCCATGCCGGCGATGATCGTCTGCCCGGTCTCCTCGTCCGCCTTGACGGTGAACGTGGGGTCCTCGTCGGACAGGCGCTGGATCGCGGTGGAGAGCTTCTCCTGGTCGCCCTTGGTCTTGGGCTCGATGGCGACCTCGATCACCGGAGCCGGGAACGTCATCGACTCGAGGATCACCGGGTTGGCCTGGTCGCACAGGGTGTGACCGGTCTTGGTGTCCTTCAGGCCCATCACGGCCACGATCTGGCCGGCGCCGACCGACGCGATCTCCTCACGCTTGTTGGCGTGCATCTGGTAGACCTTGCCGATCCGCTCCTTGCGCCCGTTGACCGAGTTGAGCACCGAGGAGCCGGCCTCCAGCTTCCCGGAGTAGACCCGGACGTAGATCAGCTTGCCGAGGTGCGGGTCGGTGGCGATCTTGTAGGCCAGGCCCGAGAACGGCTCGTCGTCGGACGGCTGCCGCACGATCACCTCGTCCTCGTTGTTGACGGCGTGACCCTGGATGCCCTCGACGTCGAGCGGGGAGGGCAGGAACTTCACGACGGCGTCGAGCAGGGGCTGGACGCCCTTGTTCTTGAAGGCCGTGCCGCACAGGACCGGGTTGACCTTGTCGGCGAGGGTGGCGCGACGGATCGCGGCCTCCAGCTCCTCGACGGAGAACTCGCCCTCCTCGAGGAACTTCTCCATGATCGCGTCGTCGGCGTCGGAGAGGGTCTCGAGGAGCTTCTCGCGGTACTCGGCGGCCTGCTCGGCCAGCTCCGCGGGGATCTCCTCGACCTCGTAGTCCTCGCCCATCTTGGTCTCGCCGCGCCAGGTGAGCGCGCGCATGCCGACGAGGTCGACGACTCCGAGGAAGTCGGACTCGGCGCCGATGGGCAGCTGGAGGACCAGCGGCGTGGAGTTCAGCCGTTCGACCATCATGTCCACGCAGCGCCAGAAGTCGGCGCCGGTGCGGTCGAGCTTGTTCACGAAGCACATCCGCGGGACGGAGTACTTGTTGGCCTGACGCCACACGGTCATCGTCTGCGGCTCCACACCGGCGACACCGTCGAAGACGGCGACGGCCCCGTCGAGGACGCGCAGCGAGCGCTCGACCTCGGCGGTGAAGTCGACGTGACCGGGGGTGTCGATGATGTTGATCTGGTGGTCCTTCCACCAGCAGGTGGTGGCAGCGGAGGTGATGGTGATGCCCCGCTCCTGCTCCTGCTCCATCCAGTCCATCGTGGCGGCGCCCTCGTGGACCTCACCGATCTTGTAGGTGATCCCCGTGTAGAACAGGATCCGCTCGGTGGTGGTGGTCTTGCCGGCGTCGATGTGCGCCATGATGCCGATGTTGCGGACCTTGTTGAGGTCAGTGGTGATGTCGACGGCCACGGTAGGTCTTCGATCCCCTCGGGTTAGTGGTTCAGGTGGTGGTACGGCGCCCGCGGCTCGGTGTCCCGGTCAGGGGCGCCGTACTCAGGTCACCAGCGGTAGTGCGCGAAGGCCTTGTTGGACTCGGCCATCTTGTGGGTGTCCTCGCGCTTCTTCACAGCGGCACCGAGGCCGTTGGAGGCGTCGAGGATCTCGTTCATCAGGCGCTCGGACATCGTCTTCTCACGACGGGCCTGGGCGTAGCCCACGAGCCAGCGCAGCGCCAGCGTCGTGCTGCGGTTGGCCTTGACCTCGATCGGCACCTGGTAGGTCGCGCCACCGACGCGGCGGGACTTGACCTCGATGGCCGGCTTGACGTTGTCCAGCGCACGCTTGAGCGTGACGACCGGGTCGGTGCCGGTCTTCTCGCGGGTGCCTTCGAGCGCGGTGTAGACGATGCGCTGGGCGACCTGCTTCTTGCCGTCCATCAGCACCTTGGACACGAGCTGGGAGACCAGCTGGGACCCGTAGACGGGGTCCATGTCGATCGGCCGCTTGGGAGCGGGACCCTTGCGCGGCATATCAGCTCTTCTCCTTCTTCGCGCCGTAACGGCTGCGGGCCTGCTTGCGGTTCTTGACACCCTGGGTGTCCAGCGAGCCGCGGATGATCTTGTAGCGGACACCGGGGAGGTCCTTCACCCGTCCGCCGCGGACGAGCACGATCGAGTGCTCCTGGAGGTTGTGGCCCACGCCCGGGATGTACGCCGTGACCTCGACGCCGCTCGACAGGCGCACGCGGGCGACCTTGCGGAGGGCGGAGTTCGGCTTCTTCGGGGTGGTGGTGTAGACGCGCGTGCAGACGCCGCGTCGCTGGGGCGAACCCTTCAGGGCAGGCGTCTTGTTCTTCGACACCTTGTCCTGGCGGCCCTTGCGGACCAACTGCTGAATGGTGGGCACCTGGTGGTTCCCTTTCTTCTCTGCTCTCAGTACCCGGCGACCTGCCGGGCACGATGGTGAAGCGTTCGTGCATTGGTGCGGATGGAGCGCGCTGCCATGAGGGCACGCGGACAGGTCTGGATGACCCAGACACAAGGGTTGAGATTACCGGGTGGCCCGAGGCGGGTCAAAACGAGTGGCCCCGCGCACCAGCAGCTGGGCGAGGTGCACCGCCTCGCGGTCGGCGAGGTCGACGAGCTGGGTGCGGCAGGAGAAGCCGTCCGCGAGCACCACGGCGTCCGGCCCGGCAGCGCGTACGGCGGGGAGCAGGTCGTGCTCGGCCACGGCCACCGACACCTCGTAGTGCCCCTGCTCGACCCCGAAGTTGCCCGCCAGCCCGCAGCACCCGCCC
>CAWCFY010000002.1:0-845072 GCA_963795075.1 uncultured Actinomycetota bacterium
GGCCGGTTGTAGTCCAGCGTCGGCCCGGACACGCTCGGGCTCAGCGAGGCGTCCGGGTCGCTCACCTCCACCCGGTCGAGCAGCACCGGCCCGACGCCCAGGCTCTGCTCGGGCTCCCACGCGGTGGGTCCGGTCATCGGTCGGCGGTCCAGGTGCACCATCGGTACGCCGCTCGCCGGGTCGATCCGCTCACCGAGCCGCAGCTCCCGGATGGTCCTCCGCGGCGCAGCAGCCGACGTTCCTCTTCTCGTCCATCGAGCTCGCCTCGAGCACGATCGGCGCGGTCACCGCCTCCCTCGCGCCACGGGCGGGTCCATCACCTGACCCTCCACGGCCTCGTCCGGGGTGATGGTCACGGTACCGTCGGTGGCCACCTCGATGGTCAGCACCTCCTCGACCTCCTCGAGCCCGGGGTGCTCGGCCAGCTCGGGCATGCGGATCGTGCAGTGCCGACCGGGACCGACGGTCGCGCGACCGATGCCGAGTCGGTGCACGCGGCCCGCACCGGGGCCGGAGGGATCCGCACCTCCACCAGGCCGTGCGGCTCCGGCGCGCGCTGGGTGGACGGCCGGCCCAGCCCCCAGCCGCACCCCGTGCCGATCGGGCTCTCGTCGATCGCTGCTCGGGGTCGAGGACGCTCCTCACCGAGGTAGAGGTCGACCGGACCGCGAGAACGCGGGTACGGCGGCCGCCCCCGGCAGCGCGACCACGTTGGCCGTCGCGGTCTCGGCGGCGCCGGTCAGCGCGGCGGCGAGGTCGCGCGACGCGCGTCTCGGGGGCGTAGGCGAGCACGATGTCGTGGTGGGAGTGAGGTCGTGGTCCCGCTTCCGCCCCGGGGCCGTCTCGATGGTCAGCGAGCAGGCGCATGGGGACGAGGCGTAAGGCCATCGGCGGCGTACGCCGCGGACATCGACCGGGGCCCGGATAGGGTCTGTTTGGTCCGCTTCGCGACGGGAAGAAGTACGCTGCGGGGGATCGGCCGCGACCTCGGGGGAGCGGTCTGCCGTCGACTCCCCCGCATCTGCCCGTTCGACTACGCTGACGGAGCAGCGCCGATGTCCCACCGACCGACCAGTCGCGGCGGCACCTCGGGCGACTCCGGACGCGCGCCCGGAAGGGGTCCTCTGCCCGGACCTCGCGTCCCGGTGTCTCGCGCTCCGCGGCCCCCGGCCCGCCGCGGCGACGCCGTCCGGCGCTGACCGCGCTCGCGGTGCTGCTGATCGTCGGCGGCGCCGCGCTGGCCGGGCTGCTCGCCGTCCGGATGGACTCGCGCGAGCCGGTGCTCGTGGTCTCCCAGCAGATCTCGGCCGGCGAGCTGATCACCGCCGACATGCTCGAGTCGCGCAACGTCTCCGGGGAGGGGATCGGCACCATCCCCCGCGACCAGGCCGACCAGGTCGTCGGCACGCTCTACGCCCGGCAGACCATCTATCCCGGCCAGCTGCTCCAGGCCGACCTGCTGCGCAAGGACCCGCCGCTGCAGGCCGACCAGGCCCAGGTCGGCGTACCGCTGACGTCGGGGAAGTACCCGCCCGGCCTGCGCAGCGGCGACGCCGTCCGCCTGGTCCGCATCGGCGACGCCCAGAGCCCCTCGCAGGCGCTGTGCTACCGGGCTGGTGCTCTCGGTGACCGAGGGCAGTTCCAGCGGCTTCGGCAGCGACGCCAGGTCCTCGGTGGCGACGGTCGTGGTGCCGCAGAGCGTGGCCGACGAGGTCGTCGGCGCCACCGGCACCGACGAGCTCGGCATCGCCCTGGTCGGGCGGGGCGTGTCCGTCGACGAGGCCCAGGTCACCGACCTCTCCGCCGCCACGGGCAGGGACTGATGGCGCTGATCGCTTTCGCCTCGGCGAAGGGCTCTCCCGGGGTCAGCGTGACCGTCGCCGGGCTCAGCCGGCTCTGGCCGCGGCGTGCGGTCGTCGCCGACCTCGACCCGGCCGGCGGCGACACCGGGCTGCGCTACCGCGACGAGAGCGGCGACCCGCTCGACCCGTCCACCGGACTGCTGTCTCTCGGCGCCGCCGTCCGCTCCGGGCAGACCGCCGACCTCGACGACCACCTCCAGACCACCGCCGGCGGGATGCGCACCCTCGTCGGGGTCACGACCCCCGGACAGGTGCTGGGCCTCGGGCCGGCGTGGCAGCACATCGCGCTCACCCTGCGCCGCGCCTCGGAGTACGACGTGCTCGCCGACTGCGGCCGGCTCACGCCCGGGTCGCCGGCGATGGCCGTGATCGAGCAGGCCGACGCCGTGGTCATGCTCAGCCGCGGCGAGCTCGAGGACATCGCCCACCTTCGCGAGCGGCTGCGCTCGCTGCAGAGCGCGCTCCGGCTCGGCGCCATCGACGCCACCCCGACCGGCATCGCCCTGGTCGCCCCGCCGCACGACCAGCGCGGCCTGGCCGACGCCGAGCAGCTGATGGCCTCCTCCGGGCTCCCGGTGCGGGCCCTGGGCCTGGTCGCCACCGACTCGCGCGCCGCCGACGCGCTGCGCACCGAGTCCAGCCGCAACGTACGCCGCTCGGTGCTGGTGCGCTCGCTCTCCGACCTCGCCGGCCGGGTCGACGAGCTGGCCACCAACACCGGCCGGATCCGCCAGGACGTGAGGTAGCTGATGGACCAGCAGCTGCTGCGGCGACCTGCGCGAGCAGGTCGCCGAGGCGCTCTCCGCCAGCGCCGCGAGGACGCCAGCAACGGTCTGCCCACGATGAGCACCGAGGACGAGCGCCAGTTCGCGCGCGCCGTGATCTCCCGCGTGCTCGAGACGCATGCGCGCCGCGAGATCGCCGCCGGTCGCACTCCACCGACGGCGACCGAGGAGTCCGAGCTCGCCGACGGCATCCACGCCGCGCTGTACGGCGTCGGCCGGCTGCAGCCGCTGCTCGACGATCCCGAGGTCGAGAACGTCGACATCAACGGCTGCGACAACGTGTTCGTCGGCTACGCCAACGGCGAGGAGAAGCGACTCCCGCCGGTCGCCGAGAGCGACGACGAGCTGGTCGAGCTGGTGCAGGTGCTCGGCGCCTACTCCGTCTCACCAGCCGTCCCTTCGACACCGCCAACCCCCAGCTCGACCTGCGGCTGCCCGACGGCAGCCGGCTGTCGGCGGTGATGGGCGTGACGCAGCGACCGTCGCTGTCGATCCGTCGGGCCCGGATCCAGCGGGTCACCCTGGACATGCTGGTCGACAACGGCTCGATGACCCCCGACCTGGCGTGCTTCCTCTCCGCCGCGGTCGGGGCGCGCAAGAACATCATGATCGCCGGCGCCACCAACGCCGGAAAGACGACGCTGCTGCGTGCGCTCGGCCAACGAGATCCCGCCGGGGGAGCGACTCATCACGGTCGAGCGGGCGCTCGAGCTCGGCCTCGGCGAGTTCGCCGACCTGCACCCCAACGTGGTGGCGTTCGAGGAGCGTCTGCCCAACTCCGAGGGCCAGGGCGCGATCGACGATGGCCGAGCTGGTCCGCGCGGTCGCTGCGCATGAACCCCAGACCGGGTCATCGTCGGCGAGGTCCTCGGCGACGAGATCGTCACGATGCTCAACGCGATGAGCCAGGGCAACGACGGCTCGCTGTCCACGATCCACGCCAACTCCTCGCTCGAGGTGTTCAACCGCATCTGCACCTACGCGATCCAGTCGGCCGAGCGGCTGCCGGCGGACGCGACGATGATGCTGATCGCCGGCGCGATCGACTTCGTGGTCTTCGTCGAACGCCGCAACGAGTTCGACAGCGGCGGCGGGCTGCGCCGCCTGGTCACCTCGGTCCGCGAGGTCAACGGCGTCGACGGCCAGGTCCTGTCCAGCGAGGTGTTCGCCGACGGACCCGACGGCGTCGATCGTGCCGGCCGCCCCGATCAGTCGCCTGGACGAGCTGCTCGGCAGCCGGCTACCAGCCGGGACGCGCGAGGGGTCGGTGGCTCTGAGCGGCACCCAGCTGCTGATCGTGCTCGCCGGCGCCGTCGTCGGCGGCGGCATCGTGCTGCTCGCTGTGCTCGCCTGCGCCCGGTCGAGGAGCGGCACCGGCCGGTCAGCCGTCCTGCCGCTGCCGCGCCCTCGCCCGGATCGGCGCCGGCTGCCCGCTGGCGATCGGCGCGGCCTGCTCGTGCTGGTGCTCACCCGCTGGCTCGTCCTCGCCGGGGCCGCCGGCCTGCTGGTGTTCTTCGCCCCGATGCTGTTCGGCGGCGCCCGCTCGAGCGCGACGCGCCATCGCCCGGCTCGAGGGCCTGGCCGCCTGGACCGAGTCGCTGCGCGACACGATCGCCGGCGCGGTCGGTCTCGAGCAGGCCATCCCCGCCACGGCGGAGGCCGCCGCTCCCGCGATCCGCGACCACCTGGTCGACGCCTCGTCCGACCGGCTGCGGGTCCGGACGCCGTTGCCGGTCGCGCTGCAGGACTTCGCCGACGACCTCGACGACTCCAGCGCCGACCTGATCGTCGCGGCGCTGATGCTCAACTCCCAGCTGCGCGGGCCGGGTCTGCGCGAGGTGCTCACGTCGCTGGCCGACTCCGCGCGCGACGAGCTGGAGATGCGTCGCCGCGTCAACGCCGGCCGAGCCAGCACCCGGCGCAGCGTCCAGATCGTCGTGGGCATCACGGTGACCTTCGTGCTCGGGCTGGCGATCTTCAACCGCGACTACGTCGAGCCCTACTCCGGCGCGGTCGGTCAGGTGGTGCTGCTGGTGGTCCTCGGCTTCTTCGCCGCCGGCTTCGCCTGGATGCGTCGGCTGTCGGTGTTCGAGCTGCCGGAGCGGTTCCTGTTCGCCGCCGGTGGCGCGGACGGGACGCGCACATGACCTGGTGATGCTGGTCGGAGCCTGCGTCGGGCTCGGCGTACTCGTGCTGACGCTGCGGTTCGACACCGGCCGGCCACCGGAGCCGCCGAGCTGGCCCGTCTCGACGCCGCCCGGCCCGGACCGCGTACCGCGACGCTGGGCCGCGATCGGCGCGAGGACAAGGAGTCGCTGCGCGTCCGCAAGCTCGGCGCCCAGGTCCGCACGCTGTTCGAGGCGCGCGGGCTGGAACCTGCCGGCCGGGCTGCGCGCCGACCTCGCCGTCATGGGCCGCTCCGTCGAGACCCACCTCGGCATGAGCGTGCTGGCCGGAGTCGCCGGACTGTTCGCGCCCACGGTGATGTTCGCCCCGGCGATCTACTTCTTCGGGGCCAGCGTCTCCTCGCCGCTCTGGATGGCGCTGGTCGGTGCCGTCGTCGGCGCCGCCCTGCCCACGCTGCAGCTCCAGGGCACCGCCAAGGAGCGGCGCCGCGACTTCCGCCACGTCGTCAGCTCGTTCCTCGACCTGGTCTCGATGAACCTCGCCGGTGGCCGCGGCGTCCCCGAGGCGCTGCAGTCGGCGGTCAGCCTCAGCCACGGCTGGGCCATGGTGCGGATCCGCGACACGCTGCAGAACGCCCGACTGCAGGGCGTCACGCCGTGGGCCGCCCTCGGCGAGCTGGGTCGCGAGATGGCCGTCGAGGAGCTGCGCGACCTCGCCGCCGCTCTCGCGCTGGTCGCCGAGGACGGCGCCAAGGTGCGCGAGTCATTGGCCGCCCGGGCCGCGTCGATGCGTCAGCGCGAGCTCGCCGACGCCGAGGGTCGCGCTGCGGCCCGCGTCACAGTCCATGCTGATCGCGCAGCTGCTGCTGTGCGTGGGCTTCCTGCTGTTCCTGATCTACCCGCCCATCTCCGAGATTCTCGGGTTCTGATCCGGTGTGTCGGGTCCCGGAGATGGGTATGAGTCCCGTCGTACACCAATTGGAGGTAGTTCGCCCATGACGAACTTCGTGAATCCGCTGAGCCCGCTCGGCTTCTGCGTGCTCGTGCTCGAAGGTCGGCTGGCCCGCGCCCGTCGTGAGGATGGTGCCTCCGCTGTCGAGTGGGTCATCATCGCCGCGATCGTCGTGGGGATCTGCATCGCCGTGGCCGGCATCCTGCGCAACGCGCTGGTGGGCAAGGCCAACGACGTGAGCAGCGACGTCGGCAGCCAGTGAGCTCACGCGCGCGTTCGCGCGTGCGGGGGAAAGCGGTGCGTCCGCCGTCGAGCTGGTGCTCTACATGCCGGTCTTGATGATCACGATCCTGTTCGCCGTCCAGTTCTCGCTGGTCTACCTCGGAGGCCAGGTGGCGTCCGGTGCTGCCCGCGAGGCGGCCCGCACCGCGCGGGTGACGGGCAACGCCGCCCAGGCCCGGGCGGTCGCCGAGCGGATCGTGCAACAGATCGGCGAGGGCGTGCTCGACGACGCCCGCATCGAGACGCTGGTCGGCGCCGAGCAGGCCCGGGTCACCGTCAGCGGCGAGGCCAGCCAGATCCTCCCCTTCCTCCCGATCCCCCGGGTCACCGAGACCGTCCAGGGCCCGATCGAGCGCTACATCCCGGACACCGCCCCATGACCACCACCTCCGCCGGTCGAGCCCAGTCGAGACCCCCGTACGCCGAACGGGCGCCCCAGCCACCGCTGGTTGAGCTTGTCGAAACCACCGCGTCCGCTGGTCGAGCCCAGTCGAGACCCCCGTACGCCGCTCCGCTGGCCGAGCAGCGCTGGTCCTGAGCTCGTCGAGGGGATCGGAGTCGAGCTCAGTCGAGACCCCCGTACGCCGAACTGGGGCCACAACCCCCGGTGGTTGAGCCTGTCGAAACCACGACTCTTGTTGGTCGAGCAGCGCTTGTCCTGAGCCCAGTCGGAGGGAGCGAAGCGAGCGATCAGTCGAGACCCCCGTACGCCGAGCTGGGGCCGCAACCCCCGGTGGTTGAGCTTGTCGAAACCCCCCGCCCCCGCGACGAGCGCGGCTCGATGGCGATCGAGATCGTCGTCCTGATCCCGGTCCTGTTCATGTTCACCCTCTTCGTCGTCGCCGGCGGCCGCTACGTCAACGCCCGCGCCGACGCCGACTCCACCGCCCGCGACGCCGCCCGCGCAGCCTCCCAGGCGCGTACTCGCCCGGCGGCCGAGGACGCCGTACGCACGGCCATCGCCCAGGGACTGCGCACCACCCGCGACTGCCGCCCGGCCGCGCTGTCGGGTGACTTCGAGTCGGGCGGGACGGCGATCGTCCGTCTTGACTGCACCGTGGACTTCCGCGACCTCGGCCTGCTCGGGATCCCCGGCTCGCTGGCCGTCGAGGCCGAGGGGCATGCGCCGATCGACACGTACCGGAGCACGCGATGAGGTGGTTTCGACAAGCTCGACCGGCGGGGGTTGCGGCCGCGGGTCGGCGTGCGGGGGTCTCGACTGATCGCTCCCTTCGACTGGGCTCAGGACAAGCGCTTCGCTCGCTGCTCGACCAACAGACCGGTCGCTCGCTGCTCGACCAGCGGGGGCGTCGGCGGGGGGAGCGGGGGTCGGCGACGGTGTTCGTGATCGGGTTCGCGATCGTGCTGTTCCTGTGTGCCGGGCTTGTCATCGACGGGGGGCTGGCGATCAACAAGCGGATGCGGATCGCCGACGACGCGGAGCAGGCGGCCCGGATCGGCGCGGACAGCATCGACGTGCTCGAGTTCCGGCGCTCGGACACGCTGGTCATCGACCGCCAGCTCGCGCGGCAGCGCATCGGCGGCTACCTCGCCGACCTCGGCTACGGCGGCGGCAACTGGACCGCCGACATCGCCGCCGGCGAGGTCACCGTGTCGGTCAACGACACCAGCAAGACCTACATCCTCGACCTGTTCAACGTCCGGTTCCCGGTGCGCGCTTCCGCCGTGGCCGTCCCCGACATCGGGCTGAACGCCCCCAACCCGGCGCCGTAGCGCCACGGGAGAACCCATGAGCAACCAGACGATCCCCGACCCCGGCCGGTTCCGCGGGCCCGAGCAGGAGCCGGCGGCGGCCGGCGGGAGCCGATTCCTCGCCGCCGCGGCCCTGGCCGGCCTGGTGGTCGGCGTGCCGGTCGTGCTGTGGCTGCTGGCCGGCACCGACCCGTTCCCGACCTCGCTGCCGACGAAGGAGACGCTGACCGGTCAGCTCACCTTCGGCACGCTGATCAACGTGCTGCTCTTCGTGGTCTGGGTGGCGTGGCTGTTCTTCGTCGTCTCCGTGGCCGTCGAGGTGCGGGCGGCTCGTCGCGGCGGGCTGGCGCAACCGGTGCCGCTGGCCGGTCCGGTGCAGAAGCTCGCCCGGACGCTGGTCGGCGCGTTGTTGCTGGCCGAGGTGCTCTCCGGCCCGGCGGCGTCGGCCGCTGCCCCGACCCGGGACACCGGCTCCTCCGGTGCGGTGGCCGCGACGACCGCGTCCGCCGTACCCCAGCAGGAGCAGGCCACCCCGGAGGCCGAGCCCACCGGCGCCGAGCGACGCGCGGTGCACGAGGTCACCACCCAGGAGCACCTGGTCGGGCACAAGGTCTACACGGTGGCGGCCCCCAAGGACGGCTACCACGACAACCTCTGGGACATCGCGGAGCGCCACCTCGGCGACGGTCGCCGCTACCGGGAGGTCTACGAGCTCAACAAGGGCCTCGAGCAGGTCGACGGCCGCCGGCTCGAGCTGGCGCGGCTGATCCAGCCGGGATGGAACCTGGTCATGCCCGAGGACGCCGTCGGCGTGCAGCGCATGGAGGCCTCCCCGGTCCCCGAGGACCTGCCGCTGCAGCCGCCGACGGCCCGGTTCGGCGACACGGCGGGCAGCGACGCCGCCGCAGCCGACACCGCGGACGCCGTCGCTCCCGAGCAGGGGGTGCAGGAGTCGCCCGGCGGGCTGCTGGGCACCGGCCTGCTCGCCGCCGCCGCATTGGCGGCCCTGGCCTTCGAGCGCCGCCGGCGGATCGGGGCGCGATCGGATGCGGAGGGCGTCGAGGTGCAGCTGCGCGGCGCGGCGACCCCCTCGCGCGCGGCGTTCCTCGACCGGGCGCTGCGCGACCTGGTGGCGGCCTGCCGCGAGGCCGGCGCGCCGCTGCCGCCGGTGTACGCCGTGCGCCTCGACGACGCCAGCCTGACCCTCCTGCTGGCGCCGGCTGCTCCCGACGCGGTCGGGGAGTGGCGTGCGGAGGACCAGGGAGCGACCTGGGTGCGTGAGGTGTTCGACGGGACCGCGACCGCCGCGACCGCCGCGACGAGCCGCTGCCCTACCCGGCGCTGGTCAGCCTCGGCGTGGACGGCCAGGGGTGCGACGTGCTGGTCGACCTCGAGGCCGCCGGTGGCGTGGTCGCGATCGAGGGTGACCCGCACGTGGCCAGCGAGGTCGCCGCCGCGATCGCGCTCCAGGGCGGCACCGCCTCGTGGTCGACCGACCTGCGCGTGGTCGCCTCCGGGCTGCCCGGCGGGCTCGCCGGGGTGGGTGACGAGCGCATCCGGATCACCGACGACCTGGGCGCCGAGCTCGACGAGCTGGAGCGCTCGCGCGAGTCGGTGCCGGCCGACGTCCTCACCGGACGCCTCGAACGACGGGGCACGGAGCCGTCGCGGCTGGTCGTCGTCGGCGAGCACACCACGCCCGAGCTGGAGGACCGGCTGGTCGGCCTCACCGGCCCCGAGCGGCAGCCGCTGGCCGTCGTCCTCGCCGGTGGCCACCGGGCGGCCCGCTGGACGCTGCACGTCGACAGCAGCGGCCACCTGCGGCTCGACGAGCTCGGGCTGACCGTCACCGCGAACCGGATCGGCCACGACCAGGTGGAGGGCGTCGCCGCCCTCTTCGCCGCCGCCCGGCAGCCCGACCGGCCCGACGACGGCGGCCAGGTGGACATCCCGATGCCGGCCCGCCCGGTCGACGACGCCGCCTGGAGCACCGCGCCCCGCCGGGTCGGCGTGCTCGGCCCGGTCGCGGTCACCGGGGTCCCCGACGCCGAGCTGCGCACCGGTCAGCTGGCCGAGCTGGTCACCTACCTGGCGCTGCACCCCGAGGGGGTGCACCCGCACGTGCTCGCCGGGGTGCTGTGGCCGCGAGGCGTCACCGGCGACGTCAGCGCCGCGGTGGTCGAGCGGGCCCGGGCCTGGCTGGGCGACGACGTGCGCGGTCACTCCTACCTCCGCGAGGGCGCCGACGGTCGGCTCGCGCTCAGCGACGCGGTGGTGTGCGACTGGGACGCCGCCCGCTCACTGTTCCTCCGGGCGCGCACCGCTGCGTCGCGACGCGAGGAGGTCGAGCTGCTGCGCCGTGGACTTCAGCTGGTGCGTGGGGAGTCGTTCGCCGGCACCCCCGAGGGCCGGTACGCGTGGGTCGCGCACGACGACCTCGAGCGGGTGATCCGCCGGGTCGTGGTCGCCTCTGCGCACCGGCTGGTCGAGCTCTGCGACGGCGACGACGATCCCGGTGGTGCCGCCGCGGCGGCCGAGGCCGGGTTGCGGCTCGACCCGGCCCACCAGCTGCTCTGGCGCGACCTGCTGCGGGCGCGGTACGCGACCGACGGCGTGGCCGGCGTACGACGCACGCTGGCGGAGCTCGACGAGGCGCTGCGCGGCATCGGCTGGGAGCCGGAGACCCGGGCCCTGGTCGAGGAGTACCTCCCCACGGAGGCGTCCACCGGCTGACGGTCGCCGACGCAGGGTTCTAGACCGCGCGCCGCGCGGGGCTGAGTGGTGCTCGCCAGCGCCCTACGATCCGAATCGTGGGGGGGACACACAGGGAGGTACGCGTACCCAGGCGGGCCCAGGTGGCGGTGGTGCTGCTCCTGGCGTCACTGACCGCGGCGTACGCCATCCACGCGGGCGTCACCGGCGGTGCCGACGCACCGGCCACCGCCACCAGGGCCGCGGCCGAGCCGGATCGCGATGCCGGTGCCGCACGACCGGCGCCCGCAGCGACACCCAAGCCCACTCGGGCCGTCCTGCTGGGGGACTCCTGGCTCGACGGGCGGGGTGCGTCGTCACCGGCGGTGGGCATGGCCAACCTCGTGTCCAGCCGCCTCGGATGGCGCTCGCGCAATCTCTCCCGCCCCGGCATGGGCTACATCGCCCGCGGTCGCCAGGGGTCCGGTGCGTTCGCCAGCAGGCTCGACGAGGCGCTGGCGCAAGACACGGACTACGTCGTCGTTGCGGGGGGTTTCGCCGACTACGGGGCCCTCTTCAAGCGGCACGAGGGCGGCCTGGCCCAGACCGAGCGGCGTGCGTTGCAGGTGTTCACCCGCATCCAGGCGGACGCGCCGGACGCCACCCTCGTGGTCGTCGGCCCGTGGTGGCCGGGTGTCCCCGAGCACGCGATCCTGGGCATCGAGGCGATCCGCGACCGGGTGCGGGCCGCGGCGGCCGCGGTGGAGGCCGTGTGGATCGACCCGCTGGGCGGCGCCTGGATCAACGACCGGAATCGCGGACGGCTGCTCGACGCAGCCACGAACCTGCCGAACGACGCCGGACACGCCCACCTCGCCGAACGCCTGGCCGAGGCGATCCGGAAGGCCGTGCCGGAGAGCACGCCCGCGGTGCTGAGCACCGATGACTGAGCGCGGCTACCTCGCGCTGGGAGCGGCGCTGGTCACGGCACTGATGATCGCCCTGATCGGCGGGCACGAGCCGTGGTCGGGTCCCACGCTGTTCGGCATCTCCAGCGGCCACGGCGTACACCTCGGGGACCTGCCGGTGGTGGCGCTGTGGGCGGCGGGGCTCTCCTGGTGCGTGCGCCGGTGGCGACGGCTCTGACCCAGCTGACCCGGGCGCCACTCCGCTTGGGGCCGGTGCGCGACAATGGGCCCATGGATGTCGACGTGAGCCCGACCCCGAGCCCCCTGCTGCGCCTGCCCGGTGCCGTCGGCGGCGACGGGATCGACGCCCCTGTCGCGGCCCACTACGGGTCGTTCAACGGCGAGCAGCGGACGCTCGCGGCCGGCGACGGCTTCGTGGACCTCTCGCACCGCGGGGTGATCCGCGTCAGCGGCCCCGACCGGCTGACCTGGCTGCACTCGTTGACGACCCAGCACCTCGAGTCGCTGCCGCCCGGCGTACCCACCGCGGCGCTGGTGCTCTCACCCAACGGCCACGTCGAGCACGCGATGTACGGCGTCGACGACGGCGACGCCTTCACCGCCCACGTCGAGCCGGGCGAGGCAGCGCCGCTGGCCGCGTGGTTGGACCGGATGCGGTTCATGATGCGGGTCGAGGTCTCCGACCTCACCGAGGAGCTCGCGGTGGCGTGGCGACCGGTCGGGGATGACCCCGGTGTCACCATGGCCGCCGGCAAGTACGACGTCTTCCCTCGCAGTGAGCTGGAGAAGTACGCCGAGGCCGCCGGCCCCGCGTGCGGGATGTGGGCCTTCGAGGCGCTGCGGATCGCGCGCGGAGAGCCGCGGTTCGGCCAGGACACCGACCACCGGACCATCCCCAACGAGGTCGGCTGGATCCCGTCGGCGGTGCACCTCGACAAGGGGTGCTACCGCGGCCAGGAGACCGTCGCGCGCGTGCACACGCTCGGCCGCCCGCCGCGCCGGCTGACCCTGCTGCACCTCGACGGCTCCGACAACCGGCTGCCGCAGCAGGGCGCCCCGGTCCTGCTCCCGGCCGGCCCGGCCGGCGGTGAGGGCAAGCAGGTCGGTGTCGTCGGCAGCTCGGCCCGCCACCACGAGGCGGGGCCGATCGCGCTGGCGCTGATCAAGCGCAACGTCCCCCTCGACGCCGTCCTCGAGGCCGACGGGATGCCGGCCGGCCAGGAGGTCGTGGTCGACCCGGAGGTCGGGCTGCACGTGCGGCCGCTGCGGTGAGTCGTCTCGGCTGATCGCCCACCGGGCGTGCGTGGTTTCGACAGGCTCAACCACCGTGGCGGCGTACGGTCGCTGCTCGGCGTACGGCCTGGTGGTCTCGACTGATCGCTCGCTTCGCTCGCTGCTCGACCACCAAGGGTTGCGTGGTTTCGACAAGCTCAACCACCGTGCGGCGTACGGTCGCTGTTCGGTGTACGGCCAGTGGTCTCGACTGATCGCTCGCTTCGCTCCCTTCGACTGGGCTCAGGACCAGCGCTGCTCGACCACCAAGGTTGCGTGGTTTCGACAGGCTCAACCACCGTGCGGCGTACGGGCGCTGCTCGTCGTACGGCCAGTGGTCTCGACTGATCGCTCGCTTCGCTCCCTTCGACTGGGCTCAGCCCAACGCTGCTCGACCAGCAAAGAGTCCTCGCTCCCTTCGACAAGCTCAGGACAAGCGCTGCTCGACCACCAAAGCTGTCGGCTCGCCCCTGGCGGGGGAAAATCGGGTGCGGGGTGGGGTGGGGGTGTGGACAATCGGGGGATGCCCAGTCCCAGTCAGTGGCTCACGTTCGTCGTGGCCTCCCTGCTCTTCATCCAGGTCCCCGGTCCCAGCCTGTTGTTCACCATCGGGCGGGCGCTGACCGTCGGGCGGCGGGATGCGCTGTTGTCGGTGGCCGGCAATGCGAGTGGGTTGATGGCGCAGGTCGTCCTGGTGGCACTCGGTCTCGCGGCGGTGGTCACCACGTCGGCGACGGCGTACACGGTGGTCAAGTCGCTCGGGGCGGCGTACGTCATCTGGCTGGGGATCCAGGCGATCCGGCACCGGGGCGACGCCCGGGTGGCCATGCAATCGGGGTCGGCCGGAGGTGCCCGGGGTCGACCGGGCCGGGCGTGGCGCATCGGCTTCCTGGTCGGGGTGACCAACCCCAAGAGCCTGGTCTTCTTCCTCGCGTTCCTGCCGCAGTTCGTGCGTGCGGAGGCCGGTCCGGTGGCGGTGCAGACGATCGCGCTCGGAGTGGTGTTCGCCGCGCTGGCCGTCTGCTCCGACAGTCTCTGGGCGCTGGCCGCCGGCCGAGCCCGCGACTGGTTCGCCCGCAAGCCGCAGCGTCTGGACACGCTCGGCGCGACCGGCGGGGTGATGATGCTCGGCCTGGGCACGACCATGCTCACCACCGAGTGAGCTGCTCCAACACATGGCGACCAGCGAGCGACAGTCGGACATATTGTCGGACGCGGCGGACGCGGACGTCTATCGTGGAGTGGCCTCCATCGACAGAGCCGTGCTGAGTGGCGTCGGACCGGGACGAGCAACACTCAGCAGAGGGACGGATCGTGACTCACGACTTCGAAGTTCGCCCGTGGGGCTCGTGGCACGTCATCGACGTCGCCGACGGCTACAAGATCAAGCGCATCCACGTCGCCCCCGGCGCCCGGCTCTCGCTGCAGAGCCACACCCACCGCTCCGAGCACTGGGTGGTCATCCAGGGCGAGGCCACCTGTGAGATCGACGGACAGCTCTGCACGATCGTCAAGGGTGAGTCGATCGACGTCGGTCTGGGAGCGACCCACCGCCTGGGCAACCAGGGCGGCGAGGAGCTGGTGATCATCGAGGTCCAGCTCGGCGACTACACCGGCGAGGACGACATCTGTCGCTACGAGGACGACTACGGGCGTCACGACGCCCTGCGCTGAGGGGCCGGGCGCGTCAGCGCCGCGAGCCGAGGCGGATCGAACGTCGCGGACGGCCGTTGCTCGGCGCCACCTCGTCGGGGCTCGCGTCGGGCGCGTAGCCGTACCCGTACCCGTAGCCGTACCCGTACCGACCGGCCCGTCCACCCGGGATCATGTTGAAGATGACGCCCAGCGGTGCCGAGCCGACGGCAACGAGCCGTTCGACCGCTCCGGTGACCTGGTCCTTGGTCGTCCTCCCGTGGTGGATCACCAGGACGGCCCCGTCGGTCTGCGAGGCCATCACGGCCGCGTCGGTGACGGGAAGCAGCGGTGGCGCGTCGATGATGGTGACGTCGTAGCGCTGGCGCACCTCGGCCAGCAGCTCCTGCATCGCGTTGGACTGCAACAGCTCGGCGGGGTTGGGTGGCAGCCGCCCGGCGGTGACCACGTCGAGGCCCGACGGGGCGTGCTTCTGGATGATCTCCTCCAGCGTGCTCGACCCCACCAGGGCCGTGGTCAGGCCGACCGAGGTCTCCAGCGAGAGCATGCTCGCCACCTGGGGTCGGCGCAGGTCGCCGTCGATGAGCAGCACCCGCTGCCCGGCGGTGGCCAGCGCGATGGCGGCGTTGACGGCCGTCGTCGACTTGCCCTCGCCCGGCACCGAGCTGGTCACCACGAACGACTTCGCCGACTGGTCGACGTCGACGAACGACAGGTTGGTGCGCAGCACCCGGAATGCCTCGGCCCGCGGGGCATGCGGGGGGAGGTCGCTGATCAGCGGCCGCTCCTCGACCTGGGGGTCGAAGGCCAGGGCGGAGAGCACCGGGGTCTCACCGAGCGCCGGCACGTCGGCCGTGCGCTTGACCGAGGTGTCCAGGATCTCGCGGAGCACGGCCAGACCGAAGCCGAGCAGCAGACCCAGCACCAGCGCCAGCCCGAGGTTGCGAGGGGTTGCGGGGAGACTTGGGAGTCGGGAAGCCGGGGGGAGTCGACGACCGTGGCCTTGAGCAGGGGCGTGGAGCGCCCGGGCGGGGTCTCCAGCTCGGCGACGAACTCCTGGAGCTGCTCGACCACGCCGTCGTTGATCCGCTGGGCCTGGATCGGGCTGGGGTCGGTGACGGTGATCTTGAGGACGACCGTGTCCGGGACCACCGAGGCCTGGATCTTCTGCGCCAGCTCGCCGGCCGGGATGTCGAGCTGGAGCTGGTCGATCACCCGCTGGGAGAGCTCGAGCCCGCTGAGCACGTCGGCGTAGGAGCTCACCCGCTGCTGGGAGAACAACCCGCCCTGGTAGGCGTCGCTGGTGCTGCTCGGCGTGGTGGAGATGAACACCCGGGCGGTGGAGGCGTACTGCTTGGTCGTCTGCGCGGTGACCACCGCGGCCACCGCGACGGCCACGACCACCGATCCGAGGATGAGCAGCCAGCGGCGTCGTGCGATGCGCAGGTAATCCCGAAGCTCCACTGCTGATTCCGTTTCGATATCGACGGCCGACTGACCGATTGTTCCGAATGATTCCACATTTAGGCTACTGCCAACCTAGACCACCGGTCCGCCTGTCAAGACGGACCGCCGACGTTGGTCCCGTGCCCGGAACAACTGCCGTGTACGCTCCGCCTCAGTACGGAGCAATAGTGTGCCCCGCACCCTAGCCCTCGGAGAACGATATGAAGATCCTCGCCTCGCTGGTCGCCACTCTGGCGCTGGTTCTTTCCGCGCTCGTCGCGCCGACCGCGCACGCCACCAAATACCCGAATAGCGGTGGCGGATATGGCGGCGGCTCCGGGGTGATATTCCGGGTCGGTGAAGACGGAGACCAAGTACTTCGTCCAGCCGTACGCCAAGAAGGGCAAGAAGGTGCGCATGGCCTACATGGTCAAGGCCAAGGGCAACGCCCGCCCGGTGGGCAAGGTCTATCGTCAAGGTGTACTACCTCTACAAGCGCACGCGCCTACAAGGTGCGCAGCTTCAGCCAGAGCTACACCGGACCGCAGCTTCCGGCTCAAGTCGCTGGGCTCGTTCTCCAAGCGGGGCATGTACGCCACCACGATCACCTTCGTGCCCAAGAAGGGCTCGGTCTACAAGTCCTCGAGCAGCGGGCCCCGCTACTTCTACGTCAAGTAGCCGGCCGCCATACTTCTCGGGGTGACCAGCAGGGGGACGTCGACGCGCGCTCGCGCGTCCCGGCGCACGTGGGGGCTGGTCGCGGCGCTCGTGGTCTGCTCGTCGGCCTGGCGTACGCCGCCTGGTCGGTGGTCAGCACCCGCAGCGACCTGCTCGACGCCCAGGTGCACGCCGACCGGGTGCAGCTCGCGCTGGAGCAGGACGACGCCGGCGACGCCAGGCTCTTCCTCGCCCGGTTGCAGGAGGACCTGTCCGGGGCGCACGGCCGCACCGACGGGCCGCTGTGGGCGCTGGCCGCCCGGCTGCCGCTGCTCGGCGACGACGTGCACGCGGTGCGCACGTCGGCTGCCGTGGGGGACGGGCTGGCGCACGGGCCGCTGCAGGAGCTCGTCGACGGTGCCGGCAGCGAGCTGCGGGAGCGCCTGGTCCCGCGCAACGGCCGGGTCGACCTGGCCGCGGTCGAGGAGGTCGCCCCGCTCGTCTCGCGACTGCGCCGCAACCTCAACGAGTCCGCCGGCCGGCTCGCCGCCGTGCCCACCGGTGGGCTCACCCGCTGGACCCGGCCGGCGTTCACCGCGCTCGACGACCGGGTGCAGGCCGCTGATGCCGCGGCCTCGGCCGCCGACCGGGCCGTCCGGGTGCTGCCGGCGATGCTGGGCCAGGGCAAGCCGCAGAAGTACCTCCTGCTCTTCGGCAACAACGCGGAGATCCGGGCCACCGGCGGTCTGCCCGGCGCCTGGGCGCTGATCGAGACCGACGGCGGCCGGATCTCGCTGACCCGGCAGGGCGCCGGAGCCGACTTCGGTGAGCTCGACGAGCCCGTGCTGCCACTGACCGCGGCCGAGGAGGCGATCTACGACCAGCAGCTCGGCGAGTTCTTCCTCGACACCAACTTCACCCCGGAGTTCCCGCGGACCGCCGAGCTGGTGCGGGCCATGTGGCGCCAGCGCTTCGACCAGCGTCTCGACGGGGTGCTCAGCGTCGACGCCGTCTCCATGTCCTATCTGTTGCGGTCCACCGGACTGGTGACCGCGCCCGGGGGCATCCCGCTGACCCCGGAGAACGCCACCAGCGAGCTGCTCAACCGGGTCTACTTCCGGCTGGAGGACCCGGAGGCCCAGAACGCGTTCTTCACCGAGGTCGCCCGGCGGGTCTTCAACAAGGTCACCACCGGCGTCCGGTCGGTGCCGGCGCTCTTCGAGGCGCTCAACCAGGGCGTCGCCGAGGGCCGGCTCTACGTGCACGACTTCGACCCCGACGTGCAGCGCGTGCTGGCGGGCAGCCCGGTGGCCGGCGAGATCCGCGGCAGTGACCCGCGCGTGCCCGAGGTCGGCGTCTACCTCAACGACGCGACCGGGTCGAAGATGTCCTACTACCTGCGCACCACGGCCGCGCTGCGGGCCGAGGGCTGTGCCGACGGGGTGCAGCAGCTCGCCGGGCACGCCGACCTCACCTACACCGCGGACAGCCCGCCGGTGGACGAGCTGCCGGAGTACGTCTCCGGCGGAGCCAGGCTTCGGCATCCCCCGGGGCGAGCAGCTCGTCCTCACCCGCATCTACGGCCCGCGCGGCGGGGAGCTGAGCGGGCTGCGCGTGGCCGGCCTGCCCACGGACGCCGACGTGGTCGTCGACCGCGGCCGACCGGTCGCCACGGTCGCGGTGCAGCTGCGCCGCGGCGAGACCGTGCGGGTCAGCTGGCGGGTGCGCTCGGGCAGGTTCCAGGACCGACCGGCTCGCCTGACCCTGACCCCGGGCATGCTGGCGGCACCGGCCGAGCAGCGGGTGCCCGACCGGTGCTCGGACTGACTCAGCTGCCGCTGTTGATCATCCCGGCGCCGACGGTGACGCCGGTGGCCTCGTCGATCAGGATGAACGAGCCGGTGGTGCGGTTCTTGGAGTAGGCGTCGCACAGCAGCGGCACCGTGGTGCGCAGCTGGACGCGGCCGATCTCGTTGAGGCCGAGCTCCTTGGTGTCCTGGTCGCGGTGCAGCGTGTTGACGTCGAGGCGGTACTGGACGTCCTTGATCAGCGCCCGGCCGGTGCGGGTGGTGTGCTTGATGGCCAGCTTCTGCCGCGGCTTGAGCGGCTCGTTGGTCATCCAGCAGATCATCGCGTCGATGTCCTGGCTGGGCTTGGGCGCGTTCTTGACCCGGGCGATCATGTCGCCGCGGCTGACGTCGACGTCGTCCTCGAGTCGCACGGTGACCGACATCGGCGGGAAGGCCTCGTCGATCTCCTGGTCGAACAGGTCGATGCCGGCGATCCGGCTGGTCAGCCCGCTGGGCAGCACGATGACCTCGTCACCGGGCTTGAGCACGCCACCGGCGACCTGGCCGGCGTACCCGCGGTAGTCGTGGAACTGGTCGGACTTGGGCCGCACGACGTACTGCACCGGCAGCCGGGTGTCGACGAGGTCGCGGTCGGAGGCGACGTGCACGTTCTCCAGGTGGTGCATCAGCGAGGAGCCCTGGTACCACGGCATGTGCTCGGAGCGGGTGACCACGTTGTCGCCCTTGAGCGCCGAGATCGGGATGACCTCGAGGTCGGGGATGTTCAGCTTGGTGGCGAAGGAGGTGAACTCCTGGTGGATGCGGTCGTAGGTGGCCTGGTCGTAGTCGACGAGGTCCATCTTGTTGATCGCCAGCACGAGGTGGGGCACGCGCAGCATCGACAGGATCACCGCGTGCCGGCGCGACTGCTCGGTGAGGCCCTGGCGGGCGTCGACGAGCACCAGGCCGAGGTCGGCGGTCGAGGCGCCGGTGACCATGTTGCGGGTGTACTGCACGTGGCCCGGGGTGTCGGCGATGATGAACTTGCGGGTGGGGGTCGCGAAGTAGCGGTAGGCCACGTCGATGGTGATCCCCTGCTCGCGCTCGGAGCGCAGGCCGTCGGTCAGCAGGGCGAGGTCGGTGTAGTCGTAGCCCTTGGACTGGCTGGTCGCCTCCACCGCCTCGAGCTGGTCCTCGAAGATCGCCTTGGAGTCCAGCAGCAGCCGGCCGATCAGGGTGGACTTGCCGTCGTCGACGGACCCGGCGGTGGCGAACCGCAGCAGGTCCATCTGGCCGACGCCCAGGTCCTCGAGGGACGGCCTCGGTCGGGGTGACTCATCAGAAGTAGCCTTCCTTCTTGCGGTCCTCCATGGCGGCCTCGGAGAACCGGTCGTCACCCCGGGTCGCGCCGCGCTCGGTGACCGTGGCGATGGCGATCTCCTCGATGATCTTCTCGATCGTGTCGGCCTCGGACTCCACGCAGCCGGTCAGGGTCAGGTCGCCGACCGTGCGGAAGCGCACCGTCTTCTCCACGACCTCCTCGCCGGGCTTGAGTCGGGTTGTACTCGCTCTCGGAGAGCCACATGCCGTCGCGCTTGAACACCTTGCGCTGGTGGGAGTAGTAGATCTCGGGGATCTCGACCTGCTCCTGGGCCAGGTAGTGCCAGATGTCCAGCTCGGTCCAGTTGGACAGCGGGAAGATCCGCATGTGCTCGCCGCCGTGGATGCGACCGTTGTAGAGGCTCCACAGCTCGGGGCGCTGCATCTTCGGGTCCCACTGGCCGAAGTCGTCGCGGTGGGAGTAGACCCGCTCCTTGGCGCGCGCCTTCTCCTCGTCGCGGCGGCCGCCACCGAAGGCGGCGGTGAAGCCGTTCTCCTCGATGGCGTGCAGCAGGGTGCCGATCTGGAGCCGGTTGCGGCTGGTCTTGCCGTCGTCGACGACGATGCCGTCGGCGATGGCCTGCTCGACGCTGGCCACGATCAGGCGTACGCCGAGCCGGTTGACCCAGTTGTCGCGGGTCGGCGAGCACCTCGGGGAAGTCGTAGCCGGTGTCGACCTGGAGCACCGGGAACGGGATCTTGGCGGGGTAGAACGCCTTCTCCGCGAGGCGGAGCATGACGATCGAGTCCTTGCCGCCGGAGAACATCAGCACCGGCTTCTCGAACTCGGCGGCGACCTCGCGGAAGATGTGGATCGACTCAGCCTCGAGCTGGTCGAGCTGGCTGAGCCGGTAGTCGGCGTGAGTGAGCGTCATCGGGCGGGTGAACCTCTCGTTGCGACGGCAGCCCACATCGTACTGTCCGCGGGGCCCGGGCAGGCCCGCGCGTCCGCGCGGACCGCTCAGTAGGCCCCGCGCGAGGCCACGACGGCGCCGAAGGTGCGGGCCAGGATCGACAGGTCCTGGGTCATCGACCAGTTGTCCACGTAGTAGAGGTCGAGCCGGATCGCCTCGGCCAGGGTCAGGTCCGAGCGTCCGGAGACCTGCCACAGGCCGGTCATCCCCGGGCGGACATGCAGCCGGCGGGCCATGGCGCTGTCGTAGAGCGCCACCTCGTGCGCCACCTGGGGCCGTGGCCCGACCAGGCTCATGTCGCCGCGCAGCACGTTGACCAGCTGGGGCAGCTCGTCGAGGGAGAGGCGTCGCAGCCAGCGCCCGGGACGGGTGACCCGGGGGTCGTCCTTGATCTTGACGAAGACGCCCTTCTCCGAGCCCTGGGCGTCGTGGATGGCCGTCAGGCGGGCCTCGGCGTCGGTCACCATCGTGCGGAACTTCCAGCAGCGGAACGGCTTGGCGTCCTGCCCGATGCGCACCTGCTTGAAGAACACCGGGCCGCGGTCGTGCAGCCAGATCTGCAGCGCGGCGAACGCGAAGACCGGGGAGCTGGCGAGCAGCAGCAGCGAGCGAGCCGACGACGTCGAAGGTGCGCTTGGCCTGACGCATCGCGTGTGCCGAACGCGGCTTCTCGAGGTGGATGAGCGGCAGCCCGCCGACGGGCCGCACCTGGATCCGCTCGCGGGACACGTCGGTCAGGCTGGGCGCGATCACGACCTGGGTGGAGGAGTACTCGAGGTCCCAGGCGATCTGACGCAGCTGGGAGGCGGACTCCACAGCGCCGCCGGCGAAGAACACGACGTCTGCGTCGGCCGCGCGGGCCTGGTCGGCGACAGCCTGCGGCTCACCCAGCACGGGCACGCCGGCTGGCGTGTGCCCGGCCGGGGCGGGCGTCAGAGCGCCGATGACCTGGTAGCCGAGCCAGCTCTCACGCTCGAGCACTGCGGCGACGTCGTCGACGTGGGAGGCCGAGCCGACGATGAGCACCCGCTGGAGCAGGGCTCCGTTGCGCCGTGCCGACTGCACGGTGCGACGCAGCCCGACACGGCCGGCGAGCAGGAGCTGGCATGGCCACGACGAACGCGAGCACGAAGAACCCGCGGGACAGCGGGAACTGCATGAGGTAGCAGCCGATGCCCGGTCAAGGCGCAGGTGAAGAAGCGTGGCGTTGAGCACGCCGGCGGTACTCGTCGGTCCCGGCGCCGAAGATCCGGTGCTCGTAGCCGCCGAAGGCAGCGATCGACGAGCACCCACGCCACCGCGATCAGCGGCGCCGCCATCGCCACGCGTGCGGGCGAAGTCGGCGCTGCTCGACGGGCAGGAAGACCAGGTGGTCGCGGCCGATGCCCGGCGAGGGTCACAGCCACGGCGATGGCGACGAGGTCGACCCCGAGCGCGACCAGACGGAATGGAACGGAAGGCGCGCGCCGATTGCGAGGCGCGGTGCCTCGATCACGCCGTCGGAATGGTCGCGACTGTCGACGCGTGAATACGCTCGTCGGTGATGACAGCGGACACTTCCCGAGTCCCCCCACTGAACTGTCAGCTGCCTTGGCGCATGAACGCCGGCGAAGGCATTTGTCGCCGACGCTCGGGAATGTTGTCAGGCACAAGCAGACCGGGGTGAACCCGGCCATCGCGCTGATCCCACTGTGTGGGCACTTGGCGAATAGTGGCCTAGACATGTGGCAGCCGAACGACCTGATATCGACGGCGCACGTATGTCGGCGCGTCGCCTAGGCGTGTTAGCGCGTAGGGTCGCGGCAGCTACAAGGTTCGGGAGACCGAGGACGCGGGAGCGTCGGTCAGTAGGCGCCGCGGGAGCCGAAGACGGCGCCCCAGGTGCGGGCCAGGATGGTGAGGTCCTGGATCATCGACCAGTTGTCGACGTAGTACAGGTCGAGGCGGATCGCCTCGGACCACGACAGCTCCGAGCGGCCGGAGACCTGCCACAGGCCGGTCATGCCGGGACGCACGCGCAGCCGGCGGGCCATGTCGTCGTCGTACTGCGCCACCTCGTGCCGCAGCGGCGGACGGGGACCGACCAGGCTCATGTCGCCCAGCAGCACGTTGACCAGCTGGGGCAGCTCGTCGATGGAGAGCCGGCGCAGCCAGCGGCCGGGAGGCGTGATCCGCGGGTCGTTCTCCATCTTGAACAGCCCACCGTCGTAGCCCTGCTGCTTGTGCAGGTCGGCGAGGAGCTCCTCGGCGTTGGTCACCATCGTGCGGAACTTCCAGCAGCGGAAGCTGTCTCCGTCGCGGCCCACGCGGGTCTGGCGGAACAGCACCGGGCCACGGTCGAAGCGCCACACCCGGAAGGCGGCGAAGGCGATCACGGGGCGCGAACAAGACCAGCAGCGCCAAGCGAGCCGACGACGTCGAAGGTGCGCTTGGCGCGGCGTACGGCCTCGGCGGAGCGCGGCTTCTCCAGGTGGATCAGCGGCATGCCGCCGACCGGGCGGACGCTGATGCGCTCGCTGGAGACGTCGGTGACGCTGGGGGCGATCACCACGGAGACGTCCTCGTGCTCGAGGTCCCAGGCCAGCCGGCGCATGTCGCTCGCGGAGTCGACGGCGCCACCGGCCAGGAAGACCACGTCGGCCTCGGCGTCGATGGCGGTGTCGGCGATCGAGGCGGCCGAGCCCAGCAGCGGGATGCCGGAGTGGGTCGTCGCGCGCTCACCCGGCTCCGGGATGAGCGCGCCGACGACGTTGTAGCCCAGCCACTTCTCGCGGCGCAGCACGCTGGCGATCTCGTCGACGTGACCCTCGCTGCCGGCGATCACCACCCGGTGCTGCAGGGCGCCGTGGCGGCGCGCCTTGTGGATGCTGCGGCGCAGCAGGAAGCGACCGAGCACCAGGGCGGGGATGCCGATGGCGAAGGCGAGGATGAAGAAGCCGCGGGAGAGCGGGAACTGGACCAGGTAGCACCCGATGCCGACCGCGGCGGCGGTCCACAGCGAGGCGTAGGACGACGCGCTTGTACTCGTCGAGCCCGGCGCCGAAGACCTGCTGGCGGTAGCCGCCGAGCAGGAAGATCGCGAGCACCCAGCCGACCATCATCAGCGGGCCGGCCACGGTCAGCGAGTCACCGACCGTGCGGCTCGGGAAGTTGGCGAACGGGATCATCTCGCGACCGAGGATCGCGGCGAAGACGGTGAAGGTGACGAGCACCAGGTCCGTGCCGAAGGCCACGGTCGGGATGTAGCGCAGTCCGCCGCGTGTGGGCGCGCTGACTCTGGTGGCTGCCACCAAAGAGGTCGTCATTGCTTGGAATCCCCCGATTTCAGTCGACGCTCGTGCCCGAGGAGCGATCGAACCGCCCACTCTAGGAGCAATGAACTAGCAGGGCTTCCCCGCGATACGCGTCCACAGCCCGCGGTCTAGTCCGGAAGTCGCCACGCGGCCGCGTTGTTGTCGAACGCGGGGAGCCCACGGCGCTGGCGCAGATAGCCCCAGGCCAGGGGGCCGAGCAGCAGGAATGCCGCCCCGGCGATGCCCACGAACTCGGGGGGTACGCCGAGCATCTTCAGCCCGGTGAGGGAGAGAACGATCACAATGCCGCGACGGATCACCGACTGGGAGACCCAGGCGGCCATCCGGGCGCCGAGGAACGTCCCGGGCGTCCCACCGAGCACGAGCGGGATCAGCACCGCCCACTCGACGCCCTCGGTGACCACGTGGCCGATCGCGGCGGCCAGGACGAGCGGGACGGCCTGCACGAGGTCGGTGCCGACCAGCTTGACCGCGGACAGCGTGGGGTAGATCAGCAGCAGGGCGACCATGATCAGCGAGCCGGAGCCGACCGAGGTGATGCCGACGAGCAGCCCGCCGACCGCGCCGACCAGGATCGTCGGCACCGGCCGCACGGTCGGCTCGCCCGTGGGCATGATGTTGCCGCCGGTGACGTGGTTGAGCTGGAGGTACATCCGCAGCGTGTAGGTCGCGGCGGTGAAGAGCAGCGCGATGCCGATCATGATCGTCAGGAACTCCTGCTGCTCCTCCGAGCTGCCGACGCTCTTGACGATGAAGCCGCCCGCGAAGGCGAACGGCACCGAGCCGATCATGAGCAGCCCGGCCAGCCTCAGGTTGGGGGAGCCGCGGCGCCAGTGCACCCCGGCCCCGACCGACTTGTTGATGCTCGCGGCGACCAGGTCGTTGGCGACCGCGGCGGTCGGGTTGACCCCGAGGAAGATCAGCGCGGGCGTCATCAGCGCCCCGCCGCCCATGCCGGTCAGGCCGACGACGATGCCCACGCCGAAGCTGACGATGAGCACCGAGAGCGCGGAGAGGGTGATCAGGTCGGTCACGGGGAGTCCGTTTCTCGGGGGGTTTCGACAGGTGGTTCCTGAGCAGGTCGCTCTGCGACCGTGTCGAAGGGCTCAACCACCGGGTGCGGCTCGGCCGGCGTGTCCAGCGGGAGGACCGGGAGGAGGTCGGCGAGGCAGTCCTCGATGGTGCGGCCGGTGGTGTCGATGGCCACGGCGGCGTCGGTCGGCTCGTCGTACGGGCTGGAGATGCCGGTGAACTCCGGGATCTCCCCGGCCCGGGCCCGGGCGTAGAGGCCCTTGCGGTCGCGGCGCTCGCACTCCTCCAGCGGCGTGGAGACGTGCACCAGCACGAACTCGCCGCCGGCGTCCTCGACCATCTGCGCGCACCTGGCGGCGGGTGGTGTCGAACGGCGCGATCGGCGAGCAGATCGCGATGCCGCGGTGGCGGGCGATCTCGGCGGCGACCCAGCCGATCCGGCGGATGTTGGTCTCGCGGTCCTCCTTGGAGAAGGTGAGGCCGGCGCTGAGGTTGCGGCGTACGACGTCGCCGTCGAGGCTGGTCACGGTGCGCCGGCCCTCCTCGAGGATCAGGTCGTGCAGCGCGCGGGCCAGCGTCGACTTGCCCGACCCGGACAGGCCGGTGAAGAAGACCACGAAGCCGTGCTCGCCGTCGCTCGGCTGGTCCTGCTCCACGATCGCCGCGACCTCGGCGGGCCACTCGCCCTCGCCGCTGACCGCGAGGATCCCGGCGGTCGCGTACGCCGCGGCCACCCGCTGGCCCAGCTCGTGGTCGTAGTCGGCGTCGCCGTGGCTGGGGAGCGGGGCGGCGACGACGTGGACGCGGGGTCTCGACTGATCGCTCGCTTCGCTCGCTGCTCGACCAGCATCCTGATCGCTCGCTGGCGCTCGGTCGGCGTCGGGGGGCTCGACTGACGCTCGCTCGCTCGCTGCTCGACCAGCATCCTGATCGCTCGCTTCGCTCGCTGCTCGACCAGCATCCTGATCGCTCGCTGGCGCTCGCTGCTCGACCACCATGGGGTCGGTCGAGAGGAGGGTGGCGGCGGCGAGGGTGGCGCGGACCAGGCCCACGGGGGAGACGTCCTGGGGGGTGCCGGTGCCGTTGAGGGCGAGCAGCACGACGTCGCGGCCGCCGGACTCCTCCCTGATGGTGGCGAGGTCGCGGTCGGTCAGCGGGGCCGCGACGGGGACGAGCAGCGCGCCGTCGTACAGGCGACGTGCCTCGGCGGGCGGCAGGTGCAGGCGTCGGAACGGGCCGTAGGCGGGCGTGGCCAGCGGGGTGAGCTCGGCGGTCGAGTAACGCGCCAGCGGCAACCCCTCGGGGTCGACCAGCTCGACGACGCCGCCCGAGGCCACGGTCGCGGCGAGGTCGTCGGGCAGGGAGAGGGTGATGCCGGGGTCGGAGACGTCGAAGTTCCGCTGGGGGGCCAGGGCCCCGGAGAGGAGCAGCTCGAGGTCGTCCAGCTCGCGCGGGTGCGGACAGTGCTGGGCGACGGACACCGGGCAATGGTGCCAGAACGCGTGCCGGATAACGTCCGGCACATGCCTGTCTCACACCCCGGTCCTGTGGTCATCGCGGAGGTGGTCCGCTCCGGCTTCGTGGAGGGCCACCACTACGGCTCGTGGGTGGTGCTCGACCGCGACGGCAACGTCCAGGCCGCGGCCGGCGACGTGGAGGGCCCGATGCTGCCGCGGTCGTCCAACAAGCCGATCCAGGCGCTGGCCATGCTCGAGGCCGGTCTGGAGCTCGAGAGCGAGCTGCTGGCGCTCGCGTGCGCCTCGCACTCCGGTGAGCAGATCCACGTCGACGGCGTCCGCCGCATCCTCGCCGGCGCCGGTCTCGACGAGTCCGCACTGCAGACGCCGCCCGGCTGGCCGCTGGACGACGCGGTCCGCGAGGAGCTGATCCGGCGGGGCGAGCAGCAGTCGCCCGTCCTGATGAACTGCTCGGGCAAGCACGCCGCGATGCTCGCGACCTGTGTGGCCAACGACTGGCCGACCGACACCTACCTCGATCCCGAGCACCCGCTGCAGCTGACCACCGGCGAGACCTTCGCGCGGGTCACCGGGGAGCCGATCGGCCACGTGGCCGTCGACGGGTGCGGCGCCCCGCTGCTGGGCACCTCGCTGACCGGGCTGGCGCGGGCCTTCTCCGCGATCGCCACCGCCGAGTCGGGGCCGGCCCGCACGATCGCCGAGGCGATCCGCGCGCACCCCGAGTACGTCTCCGGCACCGAGCGGGACGAGCGGGCCCTGCTGCAGGCCGTACCCGGGGCGATCGGCAAGGCGGGGGCCGAGTCCTGCTACGCCGTCGCGCTGCCGGACGGCCGAGCGCTGGCGACCAAGACCGACGACGGTGGAGCACGGGCCCGTCCGGTGCTGATGGCGGCGCTCCTGGAGGCCCTCGGGGTCACCGCCGAGCCCGGCGTCGACGGGGACGCGGTGCGGCGTACGGGCGAGTCGGTGCTGCTGGGCGGTGGTCGTCCGGTGGGCGAGATCCGGGCCGTGCTGCCGTCGACCCCCCTCTGACCTCGGCGTTTGCTGGCTGCTAGCGCCCCGTTCACGTGTTTTACATCGTGGGACAAGGGATTGTGACGGCGTTCACCCTGCTGTGAGTTGATTTTGCTTGCAGGAGTTAGCACAGTGGGGGACATGGCACGCAGCAAGAGCAAGGTCGGCAAGACCGTCGAGTCGCTCGGGGAGTACCTCCGCGAGCAGCGCGTCGGTGCCGAGCTCTCGCTGCGCCAGCTCGCCGAGCAGACCGGAGTCTCGAACCCGTACCTGAGCCAGATCGAGCGTGGTCTGCGCCGTCCGTCCGCCGAAGTGCTGCAGCAGCTGGCCAAGGCACTGCGGATCTCGGCCGAGCAGCTCTACGTGCAGGCCGGGATCCTCAACCCCGACGACGGGCAGGTCCGCTCCGTGGAGCTGGCCATCCTCGGGGACCCGGTGCTCAGCGAGCGCCAGAAACAGTCGCTCCTGGACGTCTACCAGTCGTTCCGGACGGTTGCCGAGAACCTCGCAACACCCGAGCCCGCACCTCTTGTCGAGGCCCCGGGGCTCGAATCCACCCAGCAAGGAGAACACCATGGCTAAGACCCAGTTCGACACCATCAAGACCGAGGCCGTCAAGCCGCTGTACGCCGTCGCCGGCGCCACCGAGCTGGCCTACGAGTTCGCCCGCGGCTACGCCGACGTGGCGCAGAAGCAGGCCACGGAGCGCCTCGCCGAGGTGCAGACCCGCGTGAACAAGCTCGAGCGCGACCCCAAGGCGCTGCAGGGCCAGGCCGTCTCCGCGGTCAACGCGCAGATCGAGGAGCTCCAGAAGGACGCCAAGGACGCGCAGAGCCGCTTCCAGGCCCGCGTGACCGAGCTGCAGAAGCAGGGTCGTGCGCTGCCCAAGAAGGTCCAGGACGAGATCGACGACACCGTCACCGAGCTCGCCAAGACCTACGCCGAGCTCGTCGAGCGCGGCGAGCAGATCGTCGCCCTGATCCGCAAGGACGGCGTCAAGGCTGTCTCCGCGGTCCGCTCCGCGCCGAACAAGTCCTCGGTCGTGCGTCGTGAGCGCGCCAAGGCCGCTGCCGACAACCCGTCGAACAGCAGCCGTCCGGTGAAGAAGTCGGCCACGAAGAAGCCGGTCGCCAAGAAGACCCCGGCCAAGACCACGGCCAAGAAGGCGTCCGCCGCGAAGACCACCGCGAAGTCCACCGCGGCCAAGAGCGCGCAGACCGCCGCCGACAAGGCGCAGAAGGCTGCCGACACGGTCGAGAGCGCGACTGCGTGATCGAATCTCGTCACCGACGGGTGACGAGTAGCACGACTGCTGGCGTTCCCTCCCTTCGCCAGCGTCGCGCCGACGGGCCCCCGGGTATCCCCGGGGGCCCGTTGCCGTCCCCGGATATCCTCGAGACGTGGTGTTCCAATTCGAGTCGCTGGTCGGCCAGATCGCCTTCTTCGTCCTGCTGATCGTCAAGGTCTGGGCGCTGATCGACGCGATCACCCGCCCGGCCGAGGCCTACGTGGCCGCCGGCAAGCTGACCAAGCCCGCCTGGATGCTCATCCTCGGGCTCACCGTGGCCACCACCGTCGTCTTCCCGTCGGTGATCGGGCTGCTCTCGATCGTGGGCATCGTCGCGGCCTTCGTCTACATCCTCGACGTCCGCCCGGCCCTGGTGTCGGTCACCCGCCGCTGACCCCGGTGGACGGCGGGCGCAGCCTGCGCTGCGCGGGTGCATCCTCGGCCGGATGGACCTGCTCGTGCGCCTCGGCGGTGTCGCCTCGCGCCGCCAGCTGTTCGAGGCCCGGGCCGCCGCTCGCTCGCTGGCCGGGGTCCTCTCCCACACCAGCGCGGCGCTGCACCACGGCTGGGCCGTGAAGACCCCGCCCCGCAGGCCGCACGTGACGGTGCCGCGGAAGCGCCACGTGTCACCGGGCCGCCGGAAGAGAACCGCACCCCAACGCTGGTTGAGCCTGTCGAAACCACCCCGGACGTTGGTCGAGCCTGCGCCACGTCACCGGAGCAGACGGTCGTCGACTGTGCGCGGGTGCTGCCCTTCGACGAGGCGCTCGCGTGGTCGACTCGGCGCTCCGGGCCGGGGTCGGGCGACGGCCGCGCGGAGAACCCGTTCGAGGCCGTGGTGAAGGACGTCGAGCGCTACAACGCCGCACAGCTGCACCAGCTCGGGCTGCTGCGCTTCGCCTGGGAGCACGCCATGCTGCGCCAGGACTACGTCCGGGAGACGTTCCGGTCCTGGTTGGCGACCGTGGACAGGCAGTTCGCGCTGACGGAGCGCGAAGTGTCGCCGGCTGAGCGTGGATCGATGGCCGCGTCCCGCGAACTGCCTGTCCATCGGTGTGCGACACGCCCTTGCGCACCGGAGCGGCGGGGAGCAGGTTGGTGGCTATGACCTACTTCATCCCGGGATACCTCCTCGAGCGGATCGCGCAGCAGGGCTCCGACCACGTGGCGCGGTGCGGGCAGCGGACGGTGGCGATCGACGAGGCGACGCGGCGCCGGCGGATGCACCTGAGCACGGTCGCCCGGACCGCCCCGACCGGCGACGCCTGGCAGATCCACGACGCCGAGAACGGCACCGGCCTGCCGGGACGGCTGGTCCGCGCTGCGGGGGAGCCGGAGGTCGGCGACCCGGCGGTGGACGAGGCGGCAACCGGCATCACCGCGTCGCTCGCGCTCTTCCGCGATCTCGGCCGCGACTCCTACGACGACCAGGGCGCCACGGTGATCGCCACGGTGCACTACGAGCGGGACTACGACAACGCCTTCTGGGACGGCACCCAGCTGGTCTTCGGCGACGGGGACGGGGAGATCTTCGACCGGTTCACCAAGCCGATCGACGTGCTCGGCCACGAGCTGGCGCACGCGGTCACCCAGTACACGGCCGACCTCGTCTACCAGGACCAGCCCGGCGCCCTCAACGAGTCGATGTCCGACGTGTTCGGCGCGTGCATCAAGCAGCGCCATCTCGGGCAGGACGCCGCCTCGGCCGACTGGCTCATCGGGGAGGGGATCTTCCAGCCCGGGGTGCAGGGTCGGGCGCTGCGGTCGATGGTCGAGCCCGGCACGGCGTACGACGACCCGCGGCTGGGCCGGGACCCGCAGGTCGGCTCGATGGTCGACTACGTGCACACCAGCAAGGACAACGGCGGGGTGCACCTCAACAGCGGCATTCCCAACCGGGCGTTCGTGATCGCAGCGCGGGCCATCGGCGGGGAGAGCTGGAGCGGGGCCGGCCGGATCTGGTACGCCGCGCTGACCTCCGGCTTGTCGCCCCGCACCGACTTCGTGGCCTTCGGCCGGGCCACGGTCGAGCACGCGGGGGAGCACGCCGAGGCGGTCGCCGACGCCTGGCGGGAGGTGGGTGTCTCCGACCAGGTGACCCAGGACCCCACCACCCCGGAGCCGGCCGAGGCGGTCGCGGTGGCGCGCAGCGGCGGCTTCGCCGGGCTGACCAAGGAGGGCGTCGTCGACCTCGCCTCCGACGACCCCCGCGTGCCCCGGGTGCGCGACCTGATCATGCGCATCGACTTCCGGTCGGTGGGTAGCGCGAACCCCCAGCCGGACCGGTTCGTCTACCGCTTCCGCTACTCCAGCGTCGAGGTGGTCGTGCAGGAGCAGGAGCTCACCGAGGACCTGCGCTCACTGGCCGAGCTCGTGCTGGCCGACTAGTTCCCCTTGCGCGCCCGGGCGGCGGTCTTGGCGCGGTCGTGGGCGTCGAGGTGCACCTTGCGGATGCGTACGGCGTCCGGGGTGACCTCGACGCACTCGTCGTCGCGGCAGAACTCCAGGCACTGCTCGAGGCTGAGCCGCTTCGGCGGGATCAGCTTCTCGAAGTTGTCGGAGGTGGAGGAGCGGACGTTGGTCTGCTGCTTCTCCTTGGTGATGTTGACGTCCATGTCGTCGGCGCGGGAGTTCTCACCGATGATCATGCCCTCGTAGACCTCGGTGGCCGGCTCGACGAACATCACGCCGCGCTCCTGCAGGTTGGTCATCGCGTACGCCGTCGCGGCGCCCGCCCGGTCGGCGACCAGGGAGCCGTTGGAGCGGGAGCGGATCTCGCCGGCCCACGGCTCGTAGCCCTCGGAGATGTGGTGGGCGATGCCGGTGCCGCGGGTGACGGTGAGGAACTCGGTCCGGAAGCCGATCAGGCCACGCGAGGGGACCAGGAACTCCATCCGCACCCAGCCGGTGCCGTGGTTGACCATCTGCTCCATCCGGCCCTTGCGGACCGCGAGCAGCTGCGTGATCGAGCCGAGGTGCTCCTCGGGGGCGTCGATGGTCAGCCGCTCGGTGGGCTCGTGCAGCTTGCCGTCGACCTCCTTGGTGACCACCTGCGGCTTGCCGACGGTCAGCTCGAAGCCCTCGCGGCGCATCTGCTCCACCAGGATCGCGAGCGCCAGCTCGCCGCGGCCCTGCACCTCCCAGGCGTCGGGACGCTCGGTCGGCAGGATCCGCAGCGACACGTTGCCGATCAGCTCGCTGTCGAGGCGGTCCTTGACCAGGCGGGCGGTGACCTTGGTGTTCTTGGTCGGGCCACGACCGGCCAGCGGCGAGGTGTTGGTGCCGATCGTCATCGAGATCGCCGGCTCGTCGACGTGGATCAGCGGCAGCGCCACCGGGTTCTCCGGGTCGGCCAGCGTCTCGCCGATGGTGATGTCGGGGATGCCGGCCACCGCGACGATGTCGCCCGGTCCGGCGGACTCACCCGGCTTGCGCTCGAGTCCCTCGGTGACCAGGAGCTCGGTGATCTTCACGTTCTTGAGGCTGCCGTCACGGCGCATCCAGGCGACGTTCTGGCCCTTGCGCAGGTTGCCCTCGTGGACCCGGAGCAGCGCGAGCCGACCGAGGAAGGGGCTGGCGTCGAGGTTGGTCACGTGCGCCTGCAGCGGCGCGCCCTCGGTGTAGAGCGGGGCCGGGATCGTCTCGAGGATCGTCCTGAACAGCGGCTCGAGGTTGTCGCCCTCCGGCATCGTGCCGTTCTCGGGGGCGGTCAGGCTGGCGATGCCCGCGCGGCCCGAGGCGTAGACGACCGGGAAGTCGAGCGCGTCCTGGCTGTGCGACTCGTCGAGCAGGTCCATGAACAGCTCGTAGGTCTCGTCGACCACCTCGGCGATCCGGGCGTCACCTCGGTCGGTCTTGTTGACCACGAGGATCACCGGCATGTCGGCGTTGAGCGCCTTGCGCAGCACGAACCGGGTCTGCGGCAGCGGGCCCTCCGAGGCGTCCACGAGCAGCACGATGCCGTCGACCATCGACAGCCCGCGCTCGACCTCGCCGCCGAAGTCGGCGTGGCCGGGGGTGTCGATGATGTTGATGGTCATCGGCTTGCCCTCGGCGGCCGGGCCCGCGTAGTGCACCGCGGTGTTCTTGGCGAGGATGGTGATGCCCTTCTCGCGCTCGAGCTCGCCGGAGTCCATGGCGCGCTCGGCGACGCCCTCGGCCTGGTGCTCGGAGAAGGCACCCGCCTGGTGGAGCATGGCGTCGACCAGCGTGGTCTTGCCGTGGTCGACGTGCGCCACGATGGCCACGTTGCGCAGGTCGGAGCGCGCGGTCGTCTGCTTCTGGGCCTGGTCAGGCGTGGTCTGGTCGGGCGTGGTCATGCCGGGGCCTTCCGTCTGCCGGCGGCGGGCCCGGACGGGCGCGCGGACAGACAGGTGTCGGGGATCTGGGAACGGCGCCGAGAGGCGCACCGCTGAGTCTATCGTGAGAATTGTGTCCGATTTCCGGGTCCTGTTCGTGTGCGTGGGCAACGTGTGCCGCTCGCCGCTGGGGGAGCGCCTGCTCGCCCAGCGGCTGGCCGGCCACGGGGTCCGGGTGGAGAGCGCCGGCGTGGCCGCGCTGGCCGGCGCGGAGATGGTGCCCGAGTCGGCCGCTCATCTGGCTGACCTCGGGGCGAGCGCCGAGGGCTTCCGCGCCCGCCAGCTCGTGCCGGCGATGGTCGAGGAGAGCGACCTGGTGCTCACTGCGACGCGGGCGATCAGGTCGCGCGTGCTGGAGGACGCGCCGACTGCGCTGCGGCGTACGTTCACGGTGCGGGAGTTCGCCGCGCTGCTCGACGTGGTCGACGCCCAGGAGGACCGCGCGGCCACCGTGCGGGCCGCCTCGGAGCAGCGCTCCCGCGCGGCGCTGGACGACTACGACGTCCCCGATCCCTACGGTCGCGGCGACGAGGCGCACGCGATGGCCGCGGAGCTGATGGCCGCCGCGGTCGAGCGCATCGCGAAGGCGCTGGCGTGAGACCACTCCTGCCCGCCGTGGCGCTCACGGGTGCACTGGCGCTCACCCTGGGTACGGCGCCCCCGGCCGCCGCCGACCCGACCGGGGCGGAGCACGCGCTCGGTCCGACGGCCTCGGCGCGGACCTGGGACGCCGCCGGCCGAGCCGCGGACCGTACCGCCGGGCAGGCCGCGAGGGAGGCCGGGACCGAGGCGGATCGGCCGCTCCAGGGGCTCACCATCGCGCTCGACCCGGGACACCAGCTCGGCAACCGCCGCCACTCCGAGCAGGTCAACGCGCTCGTTCCCGCGGGCGGCTTCCGCAAGGCGTGCAACACCACCGGCACCGCCACCGCCGACGGCCTCCCGGAGTCCACGGTCGTGTTCCGCCTCGCCGAGCAGGTGCGTCGCCGGCTCGAGGCCCTCGGTGCGCGCGTCCCGATGACCCGCACCGTCGACAGCGACGACCGGTGGGGCCCGTGCATCGACGCCCGTGGGGAGTTCGGCGGCGAGGTCGGGGCGCAGCTGATGGTCTCGCTGCACGCCGACGGGTCGTCCGACACCGCGTCCGGCTTCCACGTGATCGCTCCCGAGCGGCGGGCGCCCTGGACCACCGACATCGCCGCGGACTCGCTGCGCCTGGCCACGGCGCTGCGCGGCGCCCTGGTGCAGCGCGGGGTGCCGACGGCCGGCTACGTCGCCGGTGGCAGCGGCCTCGACGTCCGCGGCGACCTGGGCACGCTCAACCTCTCCGACGTGCCGGTGGTGATGGTGGAGATCGGCAACATGCGCAACGCCGGCGACGCGGAGCGGATGACCTCGGCCGCCGGTCGGGCCCGGTATACAGCGGCGCTGGTGCTCGGGATTCGGCGCTATCTGGAACGCTGACCCCATGCCCGCACCACTGCACCGAACCGTGGCCGCCCTCGCGACCGCGCTGCTGCTGGCAGCCGTCACCGCCTGCGGCGGCAGTGAGGACGTCGCGGCACCGAAGCGGCAGACCCCCAGCGAGGACCCGGTGAAGACGATCGCGAAGGGCACCTGCTGGGGCGACGAGCAGCTGCCCGCTGCGCTGGGCGACGAGGCGTTCTCGGAGTGGGTGGACGAGTACGCCGACGGCGACGACGAGCTCGCCGAGGCGATGCAGGACGATGCGGCGTTCGCCACCGAGATCCCGTGCACCGACCCGCACTCGCTGGAGGTCTACGACGTCGTCGAGCTGTCCGGTGAGCTCACCGGCGAGATCGAGGAGTACGCCGACGTGCTCGACCAGGACTCCGAGCTCTACCACCGGATCCGCGACCAGGTGAACGACCGCTGCTCCGCGCAGACGGCGTACGGCCGGGCCCAGCGCAAGGCCGGTGGGATGCCGGTCCAGCTCGGACCCGCGCTCAACGTCGACGGCGGGCTGCGGGTGGCGTGGGACCCGTTCCCCGCGGACCGCTGGGCCGAGGGCCAGCAGAAGTTCGTCTGCTCGTTCGTCCAGGAGGACCCCGGCACGCTGATGTTCGCCGACCTCACCACCAAGAAGGTCCCGATCACGGCGCGGGTGTGCCTGAACACGCCCTCGACGTACGTCCCGTGCAGCAAGCGCCACCAGGCCGAGGACATCGGCGAGATGATCCTCAACACCGCCATCGAGCAGGGCAAGATCCGCGGCAAGAAGGCCGTGCGCACCGGCGACCAGGGGCCGTACGTCGCGCTCAGCGACGCCGAGTACGCCAAGCTCGACAAGGTCTGCCAGACCCTGCTGACGTCGGTGACCCGCAAGCCCGGCCGGATCGAGGCCAAGGCCTATCCCGGTGCGGTCTCGCAGTGGCCGACCGAGCGCGGCGCCTACCTGGCCAGCTGCTTCGCCCTCGAGCCGGTCTCCGAGCCGCCGCCGTTCCTGCCCGGCGGCACCGTGTTCGACCGAGGCTGAGACCCTCCGCCGCGCCGCGGCCCGGACCGCCTCCGGCTCTGGCACGATGCGCGCCATGGCTGCTTCCGCGACTCCCGGCCCCGTCGACCCGGCCGACAGCCCTGCCGGTGGTCCTGCCGGCGGCCCGGGTGCCCAGCCGGGGCGTCCGCCGTACGCCGCCATCCAGGCGCTGCCGGGCTGGTTCCAGCGCGTGGACATGGAGCTGTTCGCCCAGCTGCTGCGGCACACCGGCTCCCAGCTCGGCGGTGGTGACCTGGCCGAGCTCGGCGCCTACCTCGGCAAGAGCGCGGTGCTGATCGGCTGGGGGCAGCAGCCCGGGGAGACGTTCACCGTGGTCGACCTCTTCGAGGAGGAGGCGACGGCCGAGGAGAACCGGGCGGAGAACGAGGAGCAGTACGCCGAGCTCTCCCAGGAGGCCTTCGAGCGCAACTACCTGAGCATCCACGACACGCTGCCGGTCGTGGTCCGCGGACCCAGCGCCTCGGTGGTCGACCACGCGGCGCACGGCACCCACCGGTTCGTGCACATCGACGCCTCCCACCTCTACGAGCACGTCGTGGAGGACATCGCGGCCGCGCGCACGCTGCTCAAGCCCGGTGGCGTGGTCGTCTTCGACGACTACCGCGCCGCCCACACCCCGGGCGTCGCGGCCGCGGTGTGGCGCGCGACGGCGGAGGACCTGCGCCCGTTCGCGGTGTCGATGAGCAAGCTCTACGCGACCTTCGACGACAGCGGCCCGTGGTTCGACGCGCTGCAGGGCTGGCTCGAGCAGCGGTCCTACTGGCGCCACGAGGTGCAGCAGGTGGCCGGGCAGCCGCTGCTGCGGGTGATGCGGCCCGCGGGCAAGGCCGCGCCGCAGGCGCCCGAGCAGGGTGCCGGGCCGAGCGACGGAGCAGGGTGCCCGGCAGGGTGACGGGCAGGCGGTCCGGGCCGGGCGACGGGCCGCCCGCGGAGGCCGAGAAGCGCTCGCCGCGCCGGTGGTTCGGTCGCGGCTGATCAGGAGCGGTGCAGCTTGTGCTGCGCCGCCTGCACCCGGGGCCGGACGACGAGCTCGTCGATGTTGACGTGCGCGGGCAGCGAGGCCACCCAGCGCACGATCTCGGCGACGTCCTCGGCGACCAGCGGGCCCTCGACCCCCTCGTAGAGCGCGTCGTAGCGCTCGCGGTCGCCCTCGAACCGCTTCAGCGAGAACTCCTCGGTCTTCACCATGCCGGGGGCGATCTCGGTGAACCGCAGCGGCTCGGCGACCAGCTCGAGCCGCAGCGTCTGGGTGAGCACCTTCACCGCGTGCTTCGACATCGTGTAGCCGGCGCCGCCCTCGTAGGCGATGCGTCCCGCGGTCGAGCCCATGTTGACGACCAGCGCGCCGCCGTCGGCCCGCAGCGCGGGGAGCAGCGCCTGGGTGACCCGGAGCACGCCGAGCGCGTTGAGGTCGAACATCGCCGCCCAGTCGGCGGGGTCGGCGTCCTCGACGTACGCCTGGTCGAACGCCCCGCCGGCGTTGTTGACCAGCACGTCGACGCTGCCCACGGCCTCGACGGCCGCGGCGAAGGCCCGCACCGACTCGGGGTCGGTGACGTCGCACACCACCGGCGTACCCCCGATCTCGCGGGCCAGCTCCTCGACGCGGTCGGCGCGACGGGCGGCGCAGACGACGTGGAACCCGTCGCCGGCGAGCGCGCGGGCGGTCGCGGCGCCGATGCCGCTGCTGGCTCCGGTGACGACGGCGGTGGGGGCCATGGCAGCTCCTTGCTGGCTGGGAGGTGAGGACCGGCTCAGGCGGGGTATACCCACTCGGGGCCCGCCTCGGACGGCGCTCGCCAGCATAGGCAGCCGCTCGGGCGCGGAATGCGCCGGGAACCGGCGTGGTTGGGCCCTTGGAGGTAAGGATGACGCTCTCTTCGCTGTACGACGCACCCTCGGCCCGCCCGTCCGTGCGCCGGGTGGCCATGGTGAGCCTGCACACATCGCCCCTGGACCAGCCGGGGACGGGTGACGCGGGCGGCATGAACGTCTACGTGCTCGAGCTCGCCCGCCGGCTCGCCGCCCGCAAGGTCGAGGTCGACGTGTTCACCCGGGCGACCGGCAGCGCGCTGCCGCCGGTGGTGGACGTCAGCGACGGCATCCGCGTGCACCACGTGGCGGCCGGGCCCTACGAGGGCCTGACCAAGGACGAGCTGCCCGCCCAGCTGTGCGCGTTCGCCCGCGAGGTGCTGCGCACCGAGGCCTACCACGCGCCCGGCTACTACGACCTCGTGCACAGCCACTACTGGCTCAGCGGCCAGGTGGGGGCGCTCGCGCGCGACCGCTGGGGCGTCCCTCTGGTGCACACGATGCACACGATGGCGAAGGTGAAGAACGCCGCGCTGGCCGCCGGTGACACCCCCGAGCCGGTCGCCCGGCTGATCGGGGAGGAGCAGGTCGTGGCCGCCGCCGACATGCTCGTCGCCAACACCGACGACGAGGCCAAGCAGCTGATCGACCTCTACGACGCCGACCCCGGCCGGGTCGAGGTCGTCCACCCGGGCGTGGACCTCGCCACCTTCCGCGACGTCGGGATGTCCGCCGCCCGCGCCCGGCTCGGCCTGCCCGCCGACGGGCCGCTGATCACCTTCGTCGGCCGGATCCAGCCGCTGAAGGCCCCCGACGTGATGCTCCGCGCCGTCGCCGTGCTGCTCGAGCGCCGGCCCGAGCTGCGCTCGTCGTTGACGGTCGCGGTCGTGGGCGGCCCGTCCGGCTCGGGACTCGAGCGCCCCGACTCGCTGGTCCGGCTGGCCGACGAGCTCGGCATCACCTCCTCGGTGCGGTTCGTGCCGCCGGTCGCCCAGGAGGAGCTGGTCGACTGGTACGCCGCGTCGAGCCTGGTCTGCGTCCCGTCGTACAACGAGAGCTTCGGGCTGGTCGCCATCGAGGCGCAGGCCACCGGGACCCCCGTGGTCGCCGCCGCGGTGGGCGGGCTGCCCACCGCCGTCTTCGACGGCCGCTCGGGGCTGCTGGTGGGTGACCACGAGCCGGCGTCGTACGCCGCCGCGTTCGAGCGGGTGCTGCTCGAGCCCGGGATGCGCGAGCGCCTGGCCCGCGGCGCCGAGGCGCACGCCCGGCAGTTCGGCTGGGACCGGACGGCCGCGGAGATGCTGGACGTGTACGCCGAGGCGCAGGCGAAGATGCGCGCCGACGTCAGCGGCATCGCCCTGTGAGGGCCGGGCTGCCAGACTCGCCAGCGTGAGCGACTCGACTTCCTCGCCCGACCCTGCCTCGCCGTCCGGGCCGTGACTCCTCGTCCGGTTCCTTGTCCGGCGCCTCGTCCGGGACCGGGGGCGCCGACGACGCGCTGACCCCCGAGCGCGAGGCGGCACTGGCCGCGCTGCGGCAGGTCTTCGCCGACAGCGAGCTGGACTACCAGGAGGTCTCCGCGACCTCGGTGATGGTCGAGCTGCCCGGGGAGAAGAAGCTGCAGACCCCGTGCCGCTTCGACGTCGGCCGGCACGCCCTGGAGGTGCACGCGTTCGTGTGCCGCAAGCCCGACGAGAACTTCGCGGGCGTCTACCGGTGGCTGCTGGAGCGCAACATGAAGATGTTCGCGGTCAGCTTCGCCCTCGACGGCATGGGCGACATCTACCTCGACGCCCGGCTCCCGCTCGCGGCGGCCACCCCGGAGGAGATCGACCGGCTGCTGGGCGCCGTGCTGGAGTACGCCGACGGCTCCTTCAACACCATCCTCGAGCTCGGCTTCGCCTCCTCGATCCGCAAGGAGTGGGAGTGGCGCATCTCCCGCGGCGAACCCACCCGCAACCTCGAGGCCTTCCGCGGACCCCTCGGCCTCGACGAGCTGGGCACGCCCGAGGACTGACGCGCACCCCGGGCCCCGGCCACGTCGGGGGCTGGCGGGCGCCGTACTGGCGGGCTCGCCCGGTTTGCACCCCGGTAGCCCCGCTCAGCGGTCCAGCGCGGCAGCCTCGGGGGGACCGGTGGCGGCCGGGGGGCGGGGGCGGTGGCGGGCGACGCCGACGCCGACGAGGGCGAGCAGGCCGCCGGCGTACGCCATGGCCGGGGGCGCCTCGGCGAGGAAGACCAGGCCCAGCACGATCGTGATCGGGGGCACGAGGTACGTCGTCACGCCGAGCCGGCTCGCGTCCATGTGCTTGAGCGCGAAGGCGTACGTCGTGAACGCGATCGCCGTCGGGAAGACGCCGAGGTACACCAGCCACCAGATCGAGCTCGCCGGGGCGACCGCGACCTCGCGGACCAGCGAGTCGGCGAAGGGCAGGCAGCTGGCCGCCCCGACCGAGCAGGCCAGCCAGGTGACGTGCACCGCGGGGAGCCGACGCACCAGCGGCTTCTGCAGGATCAGGCTGATCGCGTAGGCGACCGCGCTGATCAGCACCAGGAGCACCCCGGTCAGGTCGCTGTCGGCGCTGCGTGAGCTGGACACCGAGATCAGCACCACGCCGCCGAACGCCAGCGCCAGGCCGACGCCGAGATTGACGGTGAACCGCTCGTCGAGGAACACCGCGGCGAGCACCGCGATCAGCACCGGCGAGACCTGGATCAGCATCGCCGCGGTGCCGGCGTCGACCGAGCGCTCGCCCTGGTTGAGCGCGACGTTGTAGAGCCCGAACCAGAGCACGCCGATCACCACGATCGGCCCCCACTCCTCCCGGGTCGGCCGCGGGACGCCGCGGGACAGGGCCATCACGGCGAGGCAGAGCGAGCCGACCAGCAGCCGGCCCAGCGAGAGCGGGCCGGCGGAGAAGTCGTCGCCGAGGTGGCGGATCGCCACGAAGGCGGAGGCCCAGAACACCAGCGTGCAGCTCACGGCCGCGAGCGGGAGCCAGGCCGGCGTCTCCGGGCGCGCGCGCACCGGCTCGGTCGTGGGGAGGGTCACCCCCGAAGCCTAGGCAGCCGAGCAGCGTCGCGACACGCGGTTTTCGGCCGTCGTACGTCGAGATCCCGCCGGGCCTCAGAGATCGAGCTTGTAGCCCAGCCCGCGCACGGTGGTCAGGATGGTCGGCTCGGCCGGGTTGTCCTCGAGCTTGGCGCGCAGCCGCTTCACGTGCACGTCGAGGGTCTTGGTGTCGCCGACGTAGTCCGAGCCCCACACCCGGTCGATCAGCTGCCCGCGGGTGAGCACCCGGCCCGGGTTGCGCAGGAACATCTCGAGCAGCTCGAACTCCTTCAGCGGCAGCCGCACCTCCTCGCCGGCCACGGTGACGATGTGCCGCTCCACGTCCATCCGGACGCTGCCGGCCTCGAGGGTCATCGGGGCGAGGTCGGGCTCGACCCCGCGGCGCAGGACGGCGCGGATGCGGGCGACGAGCTCGCGCGGGGAGTACGGCTTGGTGACGTAGTCGTCCGCGCCGAGCTCGAGGCCGACCACCTTGTCGACCTCGTCGTCCTTGGCGCTGACCATGATCACCGGCACGTTGGAGGTCTGCCGGATCTGCCGGCACACCTCGGTCCCGGGGATGCCGGGCAGCATCAGGTCGAGCAGCACGATGTCCGCACCCGCCCGGTCGAACTCGGCCAGCGCCTCGGGGCCGGTGGCCGCGATCGCCACCTCGAACCCCTCCTTGCGGAGCATGTAGGCGAGAGCGTCGCTGTAGCTCTCCTCGTCCTCGACGACCAGTACGCGACTCACGCGTTCTCCTTGCGGGTGGCAGATGGGGTGGGCAGGTCCTCGCCGGTGGACGGCATCGGACCGGGCTTGCGCGGCAGGGTCAGGGTGAACGTCGACCCCTGGCCCTCGACCGACCAGACCCGCACCTCGCCGCCGTGCGAGGCGGCGACGTGCTTGACGATGGACAGGCCGAGGCCGGTGCCGCCGGTGGAGCGGTGCCGCGCCGGGTCGACGCGGTAGAAGCGCTCGAAGATCCGCTCCAGCTCGTGCGCCGGGATGCCGATGCCCTGGTCGGTGACGGTGATGTCGACGGTGGTGTCGTGCGCGGTGGCGGCGACCACGACCGTCGACCCGTCGGGGGAGTACGCCACCGCGTTGGCGACGAGGTTGCCCACGGCCACGGCGACCTGCTCGCGGTTGCCGAGGAGCACCAGCCCCTCGTCGCCGCCCTGCACCAGCTCGATCTGCCGGATGCCCGCGTCGGTCAGGCTCTCGTCGATGGCCCGGGCGATGATCTTGTCGGCCTCGACCGCGACCGGCTCGTCGAGGGGGTCGTCGCCCTGCAGCCGGGAGAGCTCGATGATCTGCTGCACCAGACGGGCGAGCCGCTCGCTCTCGGTGTGCATCCGGCCGGCGAAGCGCTGCACGGCCTCGGGGTCGTCGGAGGCGTCGATCACCGCGTCGGAGAGCAGCTTGATCGCCCCGACCGGGGTCTTCAGCTCGTGGCTGACGTTGGCGACGAAGTCGCGCCGGATCGACTCCACCCGGCGCTCGCGGGTGCGGTCCTCGACCAGGGCCAGCACCAGCTTGCTGCTCAGCGGGGCGACCCGGGCGGTCACGTGGCGCGGGGGCATGCCCTGACGCTGCATCAGCAGCTCGGTCTCGCGGATCTGGCCGTCGCGGCGTACCTGGCGCACCAGGTCGACGAGCTCGCTGACGGTGATCTCGCGGCCGCGCACCAGGCCCATCGCGATCGCCGGGGCGGAGGCCTTGAGCACCGCGTCGCCGGCGTCGACGACCAGGGCCGAGCTGCGCAGCACCGACAGCACGGCGGCCACGCCGTGGGGGAGCGCCGGCTCGGGCGGGTCCACCGGGCGCAGCTGCCGTTCGCTCACCCGGAAGGCGAGTACGGCGCCGCCGCCCAGCACTGCCCCGAGCAGCGCGAAGAGGAAGGCCTCGAGAGTCGGGCTCACGCTGTCGATCGTACGCAGGGTCTCACCCGTGATCCGCCCGCCGGACTCTCGCTTCGGGGACTGTTCACCCCCGGTTCACGCAACGGCGCCAACTCTTCACCGAGTCGCCGTAGGTTGGGAGTCATGCGAAACGCCTATGCAGACCAGCTCGACTCCGTCCGCGACGACCTCGTCCGGATGGCTCGCCTCGTGCGCGAGGCCGTCAGCGAGGGCACGGCGTCGCTCCTCGAGGGGGACGCCCAGCGGGCCGAGCAGGTCATCAGCGGGGACGCCGCCATCGACACCCTGCGCGAGCAGATCGAGGAGCGCAGCTTCGAGCTCCTCTCGCTGCAGAACCCCGTCGCCGGCGACCTGCGGATGCTGGTCGCCTCGCTGCGGATGGTCAGTGAGTTCGAGCGGATGGGCGACCTCGCCGTGCACGTGGCCAAGATCGCCCGGCTCCGCGTGCCCGAGGTGGCCGTGCCCGACTCGGTGGTGCCCACGATCGCCCGGATGGCCGCGGTCGCCGAGGTGATGATCGGCAAGGTCGAGCACATCATCGCCCACTCCGACGTGGAGGCCGCCAAGGAGCTCGAGGAGGTCGACCAGGAGATGGACCGCCTGCGCCGCTCCTCGTTCCTCGAGCTGCTCGGCTCGGACTGGAAGCACGGCGTCGAGCCGGCCGTCGACATCGCCCTGCTCGGCCGGTACTACGAGCGGATCGCCGACCACGCCGTCTCCATCGCGCGCCGGGTCGTCTTCCTCGTCACCGGCGAGCACCCGCAGTACGCCTGACGCTGGGACGCGACCGGTCGGACCTCAGCGACCCTGGTTGGCCACGGCCTCCGCGGCCGCGGCAGCGGCCTCCGGGTCGAGGTAGCGGCCGCCGCGCTCGACCGGGCGCATGTCGCCGTCGAGCTCGTAGACCAGCGGCTGCCCGGTGGGGATGTTCAGCCCCGCGATGTCCTCGTCACCGATGTCGTCGAGGTGCTTGACGATCGCACGCAGGCTGTTGCCGTGCGCCGCGATCAGCACGGTGCTGCCACCGGCGAGGTCGGGCACGATCGCGGACTCCCAGTAGGGGAGCATCCGCTCGATGACGTCGGCGAGGCACTCCGTGCGGGGCATCTCGGCGCCGAGGTCGGCGTACCTCGGGTCGGCGGCCTGCGACCACTCGTCGTCGTCCTCGATCGGCGGCGGGGGTACGTCGAAGGACCGACGCCAGGTCATGAACTGCTCCTCGCCGTACTGCTCCAGCGTCTGCTTCTTGTCCTTGCCCTGCAGCGCGCCGTAGTGGCGCTCGTTGAGCCGCCAGGAGCGCCGGACCGGGATCCAGTGCCGCTCGGCGGCGTCGAGCGAGAGGTTCGCGGTGGTGATCGCGCGGCGCAGCAGCGAGGTGTGCACGAGGTCGGGGAGCAGGCCCGACTCGGCGAGCATCTCGCCACCCGCCACCGCCTCGCGCCGGCCCTTCTCGGTCAGGTCGACGTCGACCCAGCCGGTGAACAGGTTGCGTGCGTTCCAGTCGCTCTCGCCGTGCCGCAGCAGGACCAGCGTGTGCGCCCCACTCATGAGACCGACGGGGTGGCCGGCGAGACGTCGGAGAACTCCCCGGTGCGGTTGACCACCGGGACGTTGACGTCGGTGCGCTGGCCGTTGTCGAACTCGAGGGTCAGCTCGACGAAGCGGCCGAGCTCGATCGCCTCGCCCGAGACCCGGATGGCACCCGCGTCGGCGAGGTTGACCAGGCTCTCCGGGCCGATCTCGACGTCGCGGACCAGCTCTGCCTGCAGGCCCTCGCCGCCGTTGACGGAGACCAGGCTGACCGGCTCGTCGAGGTCCTGGTTGACGAACGACGCGACGAAGGTCCCGGTGCCGGTGATGCCGCTGACCACGACCGCCCCGAGGACGTCGACGCTGCCGTCGCGCTCGTTGACCCCGACGGAGGGTTGGTAGACCTGATCGGTCTGGTACTCGAAACCACAGGCACCCAGGACCGGGACGAGCAGCGCCAGGGCCCCAGCGGCCAGGCGACGACGGACGGACGTTTCCACGATGCTCTTCCTCTCGGCGTACGGCCAGCGGGACCGAGCCTATCGCTCAGCGGGCGATCGCCCCGGCCTGGGCGGTGGTCCACACGATCGCGACCACCACCGCGACGGTGACGACACCGGAGAGGACCAGCAGTCGGGGCGCGCCCGTCCGCAGTGCGACGCGCAGCGGCAGGCTGCGCACGCCGGCCTGGTTGTCGACGACCAGGTCGGGCAGCGTGGTCAGGAAGTGGACGCACACCCCGAGTGCCGCGCAGAGCACGACGAAGGTGGTCAGCGGCGCCGACCCCTCGGCCTCCCGCCCCCAGCCGCCGTAGCTGACGAAGAACGGCAGCAGCCCGAACGTCACCGCCCAGCCCACCCACGACAGCGCCCCCGTGTGCAGCCAGCGGTTGTGCACGTAGCCGACGGCCAGGGTCGCGAGGAGGGCCAGGCCCGCGGCGAAGCCGTTCTGCAGCGAGAGCGGGACCACCAGCAGCAGGAGTACGGCGACCGCGAAGCTGGCGTTGCCGGGCGGGAGGTGACCCTCCGCGATCGGCTTGCCGGACGCACCGCCCATGCGGTCGCGGTCGACGTCGAACAGGTCGTTGACCAGGCCCATGACCAGCTGGGCGACGAGCACCGCCGCGCCGCTGATCAGCACCTCGCGCCCCGGTCGGCCGGTGAGCGCGACCAGGCTCGCGACGACGACGGCGAGAGCCACCGCCTGCCGCGGATGGACGGCCCGGACGAGGGAGCGGAGCTGTCCTGGCGCCACGGTGTCGGCCTGCGTCGTCATGGGTCGCAGTATCGGGCATCCGCCCCGGTCAGGGGCAGGTTTGGCGCAGCGCCACCGGCCACGTCGAGGCGGCGAGGGCACACGAAAAGTAGGTTTGTCAAGCCCCGATATGGCCTCTGACCTGCGCAAACACTGGAAAGGGGACCTCGTCAACCGTGTTAGACTGGTCACCTCGAAAGGGGTTCACAACATATGACATTCACTGTCGGCGAAACGGTCGTCTATCCGAATCACGGGGCCGCAGTCATCGAGGACATCGAGATGCGCACCATCAAGGGAGAGGAAAAGCAGTACCTCGTTCTCCGCATCGTCGCCCAGCAGGACCTCGTCGTCCGGGTGCCGGCGTGCAACCTGGATCTCGTGGGTGTCCGCGACGTCGTCGACAAGGAAGGCCTGGACCGCGTCTTCGACGTGCTCCGTGCCGTCGTTCCCGACGAGCCGACCAACTGGTCGCGTCGCTACAAGGCCAACCTGGAGAAGCTGCACTCCGGTGACGTGATGAAGGTGGCCGAGGTCGTCCGCGACCTGTGGCGCCGCGAGCGCGACCGCGGCCTGTCCGCCGGCGAGAAGCGGATGCTGGCCAAGGCCCGCCAGATCCTCGTCTCCGAGCTGGCGCTGGCCGAGCACACCAACGAGGACAAGGCCGAGACCATCCTCGACGAGGTACTCGCCTCCTGACTGGTGGTCTGACCGCCAGGACGACTGCACGACGAGCCCCCGGGATCCCCGGGGGCTCGTCGTACGTCCGGGGCCGGCAGGCCCCCTGCCCCGAGGGCGCCCCTACAGTGGCGCCATGAGCGAGCGGGCCCTCGGCGTCGTCCCGGTGGACGGACGCGGGTCCCTGCCCTACGCCCTGGTGCACGGGGAGTCGCTGGTGGCCGCGGCGAGCTGGGCGCTGAGCACGGCCGAGGTCGACCTGTTCGACTACACCGTCCCCTTCGCCACGCTCCAGGAGACGGGACGTGCGCTGGTGCTGCACGACCCGCTGTGCCCGCTGACCCCGGCGGCCTTCGTCGCCGAGGCGGTCGAGGACTGCGCACGCACCGGTGCGGTCGTCGTCGGCGTGCGCCCGGTGACCGACACGGTCAAGGAGTACGCCGACGCGGGTGCCGCCGGTGGTGCGGGCGACGTGGAGGCCGGGCCGGCCCGGGTGGGGGCGACCGTCGACCGGGACGGGCTGGTCTGCGTGACCTCACCGATCGTGCTGCCCGCGGCGGTCGTCGCCGCCCTCGAGACCGTGGACGCCGACGACTTCGCGGCCCTGGTCGCCGAGCTGTCGCAGCGGTTCCCGGTGCGGCACCTGCCCGCCCCGCCGCTGGGACGCCGCATCGCCGACGAGGCCGACCTCGACCTGCTGGTCGCGCTCAGTCGCGCTGCTGGCTGAGCGGGTCGAGCAGCGCCTCGGCCAGCCCGAGGTCCTCGGCGAAGGTGATCTTCAGGTTCGCCGGGCTGCCGGCCACCGCGACGATCGGCACCTCGGCGTACCGCTCGAGGAACGAGGCGGTGTCGGTGCCCTCGAATCCGTCCTCGCGGGCCCGCCGGTAGGCCTCGAGCAGCACGTCGGCGCGGAAGGCCTGCGGGGTCTGCACGCCCACCAGCCCCGCGGGCGCCAGGCTGCCGTCGCTGCGGGACAGCCGCGGGGTCGGGCGGACCGGGATCGCCCCGCCGTGCTCGGCGGCGCGGTCGAGCACCTCGGTCCACAGCTCGCGCGACGCCAGCGGTCGCGCGGCGTCGTGGACGGCCACCACGTCGAGCTCGCCGGACTCGATGTCCTCGGCGAGCACCCGCAGCGCCTGCCACTCCGAGTCCGGACGCGTGGCGCCGCCGTCGACCACCCAGAGGTCGTGGGCGCCGAGGTGGGGGGACACCGCCTCGGCGACGGCCTCCCGGTCCTCGGGCCGCACGACGAGGACCACCCGCTGCACCGCGGCCACGTCGAGCACGGTGCGCACCGAGCGGGCGAGGATCGGCACCCCGTCCAGGGGCACCAGGACCTTGTTGACCGGCTGGTCGTCACGCACGGCGCCCACCCGGACGCCGGAGCCCGCGGCGAGCAGCACCGCGGCGGCGCGCACGGTGCTGGCGGACTGCGGCATGGTCGACCGCCTCTCTGAGGTTCTGTCGGGCACGGGGACGTCTCGGCCCGAGTCTGCCCGAGGAGGTCGCCCGACCGGGTCGCCGGTGTCGGTGGGTGGTCAGTTCAGGCTGGTGTCGTCGGGGAGCGTGGCCAGCATCGACAGCGGGGGTGGCTGCCGGCGCAGGATCCGGCGCCACAGCAGGTCGGGCCGGTCGCTGAACAGGTCGCGCTGCACCTCCGGCCCGGTGGCGACGACGTGCCAGCTGCCCTCGACGATCTCCGCCTCCAGCTGACCGGCCCCCCACCCGGCGTACCCGGCGTAGACGCGCAGCCCGGTGAGCCGGCCGAGGTGGTCCGTGGGGTCGCTGTCGAGGTCGACCATCCCGAGCCCGCCCCACAGCGGTTGCCACCCGGGCGGGTCCTCACCCCCGACGGCCGGGGCGGCCAGGGCGCCGACCGCCAGCGCGGCGTTGGTCTCCACCGGACCGCCGCGGAAGAACACGGCGGGCGGGCTGACCATGTCCTGCCACGCGTCGAGGACCTCGGCGACCGGGGTCTCCGAGGGCCGGTTGAGGATCACCCCGAGGCTCCCGTCCTCGTTGGAGTCGAGCAGGAGCAGCACGCACCGCGCGAAGTTGGGGTCGGCCAGGGTCGCGGAGGAGATCAGCAGGGAGCCGGCGGCGGGCTGCATGGGGGTCATGGTTCCATCCGGTCGATCACCCAGGTACCGGCCGGGTCACCAGGGCCGTCGCGACCGCGGCCAGCCCCTCGCCGCGTCCGGTCAGACCGAGCCCGTCCGTCGTGGTGGCGGTCAGCGAGACCTCGATCCCGTGCCGCTCGGCGATGCCGCGCTGAGCCTCCTCGCGGCGCGAGCCCAGCCGCGGCCGGTTGCCGATCAGCTGGCAGGCGACGTTGCCCACCTCCCAGCCGGCGGCGCGCAGGCGGCGCAGCGTCTCGGCGAGGAGGTCGTCGCCCGCCGCGTCTGCCCACTGAGGCTCCGCGGTGCCGAAGTTGCTGCCGAGGTCGCCGAGCGACGCCGCGGAGAGCAACGCGTCGCAGACCGCGTGCAGCACCACGTCGCCGTCGGAGTGCCCCTCCGGGCCGGCGTCCTCCTCCGGCCAATCCAGTCCGGCGATCCGCATCGAACGACCCGGTGCGAGGCGGTGGACGTCGGTGCCGATGCCGATGCGCAGGTTCACGGACCCGATTGTGCCCGGTCCGGCCGCTCCGGACGGGGCTCACCGGGGGCGGAGGTTGGCCGGATGCGCGACCATGGAGAGGTGAGCCCGTCGATGAACAGGGCCGAGGAGAGGTCCGGCGACCCGGCCGGACACCAGCCGGAGGACGCACGTGCGGCCGCCGCCGGCACACCTCGCTGGCTGCTGGCCCTGGCCGGAGTGCTGGCCGGAGCCGCGGGCCTGGCCCTGAGCCAGGCGGCCGCAGTGGCCCTGCGCGCGGAGGCCAGTCCCGTCGAGGCGGTCGGCTCGGCGGTACGCGACCTCACCCCCGGCCCGATCGCGGTCTTCCTCGTCGAGCTCGTCGGCGCTGCCGACAAGCCGCTGCTGCTCGGCGGTACGGCGGTGATCGTGCTCGGCATCTGCGGGTACGCCGCCTCGCGCATGCGCCGCTACCCGCTGCTGCCCGACCTGGTCTTCGTGGCGCTGGCCGTCATCGGCCTGCTCGCCGTACTCCGCCTGGCCAACCCCAGCATCGGGGCCGGGCTCGCCCTGGTCGTCGGCCTGGTCACCTGGATCATCGGCCTGCGGCTGATCGCGGCGCCGCTGCTGGGGGAGACCACCTCGGTCGGCACCGACCCGCGTCGGCGCGCCTTCCTGGTGCGGGGCGTCGGGTTGGTCGCGGCTGTGGGTCTGCTCAGCCTCGGCGGTCGGCTCGCGAGCAGCGGCCGGCGCCAGGTCGAGCAGGCGCGGCGGCTGCTGCGGCTGCCCGTGCGCCGCGGGCAGGTCCCGACCGGCGCGGCGGCCGGCGTGGCCGGGCTCGAGCCGTGGCGGACCCCCAACCCGGACTTCTACGTCATCCACACCGCCCTGGCGCCGCCGTCGCTCTCCCCGGACACGTGGCAGCTGCGGATCCACGGCCTGGTCGACCGCGAGCTGACCATCACCTACCAGGACCTCGTCGACCGCCGGCTCACCGAGGACTGGGTGACCCTGTGCTGCGTGTCCAACGGCGTGGGCGGTGACCTGATCAGCAACGCCTTCTGGTCCGGCGTGCCGGTGCGCGAGCTGCTCGCCGAGGCCGGCGTCCAGCCCGGCGCCGACGCGGTGCGGCAGACCTCGAGCGACGGGTGGGACTGCGGGACGCCGCTCGCCGCGCTCACCGACCCCGAGCGCAACGCGATGCTGGCGATCGCGATGAACGGCCAGCCGCTGCCGGTCGAGCACGGGTTCCCGGTGCGGATGGTCGTGCCGGGGCTCTACGGCTACGTCTCGGCGACCAAGTGGCTGGTCGACCTCGAGGTCACCACCTTCGACAGCTTCGAGGCCTACTGGACCCAGCGCGGCTGGTCGGCCCGCGGACCGGTCAAGACCCAGTCGCGGGTCGACGTACCGGCCAACGGCGCCCGGGTCGCGGCCGGCCGGTTGCGGGTCGGGGGGGTCGCCTGGGCCCAGCACACGGGCATCGAGAAGGTCGAGTTCCAGCTCGACGGCGGCCCCTGGCAGACCGCCGAGCTGGGCCGGGTGCCCAACGCCGACACCTGGGTGCAGTGGGCGGGGTCGGTCGACGTCGCCCGCGGCGAGCACCGGATCGTCGTACGGGCGACCGACACCACCGGCTACACCCAGACCTCCGCCCAGACCGACGTGCTGCCCGACGGGGCCACCGGCTGGGACTCACACCCCTTCGACGCGGAGTAGCCGCGGTTGCCTCCCGTCGGAAGTCCGGGGGGCCTAGGTTGGGTGCATGGGTGACTTCACGGGGTGGGACGGTGCGGCGCTGGTGACCGGTGGGACCGGGGGGATCGGCCGGGCCGTGGTCCGGCTCCTCGCCCAGCGGGAGAGCAACGTCGCCTTCACCTGGCGCTCCGACGAGCGAGCGGCCCACCGGCTGGTCGACGAGGTGGCGTCGTACGGCATGCACGTGAGCGCCCACCAGCTCGACACGGCCGACGGCCCGTCCTGCGGCCGCCTCGTCGCCGAGGTCGGCGAGCGGCACGGAGGCGTGCACACGCTGGTGCACGCGGCCGCCCCGCACGCGCCGCTGACCCACCTCAGCCGGGTGGACGCGGACCGCCTGACCGGCCAGCTCGGCGAGGACGCGGGTGGTTTCTTCAACGTCGTGCAGCCCGCGCTCGGTTCGCTGCGGGCCAGCCGCGGCAGCATCGTCGCGGTCACCACCGCGGCCACGGCGCGCTTCCCGGCCCGCGACGGGTTGTCCTCGGCGCCCAAGGCCGCCGTGGAGGCGCTGGTCCGGGCGCTCGCCGTGGAGGAGGGCCGCTACGGGGTGCGGGCCAACTGCGTCGGCCCGGGGATGCTCACCGACGGCATGTCCCAGCGGCTCGTGGACAGCGGCGAGCTCGACGACCGCACCCTGGCGGTGGCCCGCAACCACATCCCGCTGCGCCGCTTCGGGATCGCCATCGACATCGCCGAGGCGGTCTGCTTCCTCGCCTCCGACCGCGCCGGCTTCATCAGCGGCCAGAAGGTGGACGTGGACGGCGGCTACGGCGCCTGAGGGTGCGTCGTGCGAGTCGGTCGCCGGCGCAGCCGATTCGGATGACGTCCGGCCGTCACCAGCCGGTGTTGCCCGCGCGGGGTGGGAGCGGGTGGGCGGCGTCGCGGACGACGTAGACGGTCCCGGCCGAGCGGGTCTGCCAGGCGCGCTCGAACTGGGCGCGGTCGTAGACGCGGCGGACCGAGGCGTTGCTCGGTGCGGCGGGGTCGTTGACGACCACCTGTCCGCGCCGGGTGAAGCCGGAGATCACCACGAGGTGCCCGGCGGTGGAGCTGATCGGCGCGCCACGGAGCTGGCCGGGGCCGAAGGAGATCGACGCGGCCAGCGGGATCCCGGCGCGGATGAACCGCTCGGCCTGGCGCAGGCTGGAGAGCCGGGTGACGAAGGCGCTGCCGGTCAGGTTGGCGGCGTAGGCGGTGTTGAACGCCCAGTTGCCGGCGCCCCGGTAGCCGTAGTCGTAGACGACCCGGGCCACGTGGTCGACCCACGGGTCGGCGTAGCGCCGGTCGACCCAGGCGTAGTTGGCGCGGCTCGGCAGCGAGCGGTAGTAGCCGAGGAGCATCGACACCGCGGTGGGGGAGCACCAGGCCTGCCCGCCGCCGCCGTACTGCGGGTACTGGCCGCGGTGGGTCATCTGCGAGTACGCCGGCACGGGCAGCGTCCGGCCGCCGTACAACGGGGTGCTCGTCGGCTGGGTCCTCGTGGCCGGCCGGCTGGCCACGGCGTGCACCGCACGGAGGGTCGGGGTCGCGGTGCTGCTCGGGATGCGCAGCGGCAGCACGCGCAGCTGGTAGCGGCGCAGGCGCACCCCGGAGGCGGCGACCAGGGTGTCGGTGCTCATCGAGGCGACGGTGTCGCGCTGGGCGCCGGCGCTCGTGCGGCGGAGCAGGTCGTCGCGGGTCGACCACGTGCCGACCACCTTGAACCGGCTGATCCGGCCGGTGGTGCTCTGCACCCGGGCCTGCACCTGCAGCGCGGTCCCGCGGGGGGTGATCGCGTCCCAGCTCGGGATCAGCTCGGTGAAGCTGGCTCGCGGGGTGACCCAGCCCGACGTCCACCGGGCCCAGGACCACGACCGCCCGGCCGCGGTGATCCGGCCCATGGGGCGGGTCATCCGCAGCGACCCCGCCCTGGCGCGGGTGCCCTGGTGGGTGCCCGCGGCGAGGGCCGCCGTGGTCGTGAACTGCCGGAAGGCGTGCTGGCCGGCGCTGGAGGCCGCCAGCCGAGCACGCTCCGGGACGACCGGGTCGGACAGGAGGGACCCGGCGACCACCAGGGTCAGAGCCCCGACGGCCAGGACGCGGACACGCATCGGCGTGCGGAAACGGGCGAACACGGCGACCAGCCTAAACCTCATTCGTCACACAGGTGCGGTTTTGTCACATTTTCCGGTCCGGCCCGGGCGTTCCGGCCCGCTGCCACGGGCAGGCCCCTCGCCCACCTAGGATTGCGGCGTGACCCTCCGCCTCTACGACACCGCCACCCGCGGCGTCCGTGACTTCGTGCCCCTGGTCGAGGGCGCGGTGGGCATCTACGTCTGCGGCCTGACCGTCCAGTCCGAGCCGCACGTCGGGCACGTGCGCTCGGCGGTGAACTTCGACGTGCTCCGCCGCTGGCTCGAGGCCTCCGGCCACGCCGTCACCTTCATCCGCAACATCACCGACATCGACGACAAGATCCTGCTCAAGGCCGCCGAGCAGGACCGGCCCTGGTACAACCTCGCCTACACCATGCACCGCCACCTCGACGCGGCCTACGACGCGCTGCAGGTGCTGCCGCCGACCTACGAGCCGGCCGCGACCGGGCACATCCCCGAGATGGTCGAGCTGATCACCGAGCTGATCGAGCGCGGTCACGCCTACGCCGCCGAGGACGGGTCCGGTGACGTCTACTTCGACGTCCGCTCGTGGTCGGCGTACGGCGAGCTGACCCGGCAGAAGGTCGACGACATGGAGGCCGCCGAGGACGCCGACCCGCGCGGCAAGCGCGACCCCCGCGACTTCGCCCTGTGGAAGGGGCACAAGAGCTCCGAGCCGGAGACCGCCTCGTGGCCCTCTCCCTGGGGCCGGGGCCGCCCCGGCTGGCACGTCGAGTGCTCGGCGATGGCCGGGAAGTACCTCGGGGACCGCTTCGACATCCACGGCGGCGGCGTCGACCTCCGCTTCCCCCACCACGAGAACGAGCAGGCCCAGTCGCGGGCGGCCGGGCAGGACTTCGCGGCGTACTGGCTGCACAACGCCTGGATCACCACCTCGGGGGAGAAGATGAGCAAGTCGCTCGGCAACTCCCTGCTGGTGCCGGCGGTGCTGGAGCGGGTGCGCGGGATCGAGCTGCGCTTCTACATGGTCGCCGCGCACTACCGCTCGACGGTCGAGTTCAGCTTCGAGGCGCTGGAGGAGGCCGCCGCGGGCTTCCGGCGGATCGAGGCCTTTCTCGAGCGGGCCACCGAGGTGCTCGGCGAGGTCCCGGAGCAGGGGATGCTGTGCACCGAGTTCATCGAGGCGATGGACGACGACCTCGGCACCCCGGCCGCGGTCGCCGCGGTCTTCGACGTGGTCCGCGAGGGCAACAAGCTGCTCCCGGGCGGGGCGAGCAACGCTTTGCGGGGCAACGCCGCCTCGGTACGCGCCATGCTCGGGGTGCTCGGCCTCGACCCGCTCGACCCGGTCTGGTCGCGGGGCAAGGCGTCGGAGGACCTGCGCGGCGTCGTGGACGCCCTCGTCCAGGGCCTGCTGGCCCAGCGGGCCGAGGCTCGGGCGGGCAAGGACTTCGCGCTGGCCGACGCGATCCGCGACCAGATCAAGACCGCGGGCATCGAGCTCGAGGACACCCCCGACGGCACCCGCTGGAGCGTGTGAGGTGGCCGGGGTCTCGACTGACCGCCTTCGACAGGCTCAGGACGGCGCGCTGCTCGACCACCGGGCGGGCCACCGGCTCACCGACCACCGAGAAGGACACGGACGTGCCTGGTAACTCACAGCGCCGCGGCGCGATCAAGAAGACCGGCAAGGGCAATCCCACCGCCGGGTCCGGAGGCCGGGTCCGGCGCGGGCTGGAGGGCAAGGGCCCCACGCCCAAGGCCAAGGATCGGCCCTACCACAAGGCGCACAAGCAGGCCCGCAAGGCCGAGCAGGTCGACAAGGGCCGGCCCCGTCGAGGCCCCGCCGGCAAGGGCGACTCGGAGTGGATCGCCGGGCGCAACTCGGTGGTGGAGGCACTGCGGGCCGGGCTGCCGATCACCTCGGTCTACGTCGCCGAGGGCGCCGAGCGTGACGGTCGCCTGCGGGAGGTCTTCGCGATCGCGGCCGACCAGGGCGTCTCGCTGCTCGAGGTGCCCCGGGTCGAGCTGGACCGGATGACCTCGGGGGCCGTGCACCAGGGCCTGGCCGCCCGCATCCCGGCGTACGAGTACGCCGACCCGGCCGACTTCCTCGACGCCGCGGCCGCCAATGCGGAGCCGCCGCTGATCGTCGCGCTCGACTCGGTCACCGACCCGCGCAACCTCGGCGCGGTGGTCCGCTCCGCCGCCGGCTTCGGCGCGCACGGCGTGGTCATCCCCGAGCGCCGCTCGGCCGGGATGACGGCGAGCGCGTGGAAGACGTCGGCCGGTGCCGCGGCCCGGGTGCCCGTGGCCCAGGTGACCAACCTGACCCGCCAGCTCAAGGCGTTCCAGCAGGCCGGGTGCATGGTGGTCGGGCTGGCCGCCGACGGTGAGGTCTCCCTGCCCGACCTCGACCTCGCGGACGGGCCGCTGGTCCTGGTCGTCGGCTCCGAGGGCAAGGGCCTGTCCCGGCTGGTGGCCGAGACCTGCGACCAGCTGGTCTCGATCCCGATGGCCAGCAACCTGGAGTCGCTCAACGCGGGAGTCGCGGCGAGCGTCGCGCTCTACGCCGTCGCGCGGGAACGCGAGCAAGGACGCTGAGCGTGGTGCGGCGTCGGGTCCTGACCGGGGCGGCATTCGCCCTGGCCTGGCTGCTGGTGGCCATCCCCAGCTGGGTGGTGATCTTCACCCACTCCACCGAGGAGCTGGTGCTCGCCAGCCACGACGCGATCGTCCAGCCGACCCTGGACGGCTACGCGCACGTGGACATGGGGCCCTACATCCCGGACCTGCGGATCCCGTCGGAGTCCCGCTTCGGGGTCGCGGTCGAGCTGCGCAAGACCCGGGCGAGCACCACCCCCGAGCTCGCCCAGCGCTACGCGGCGATCGCAGCCCACCCGGAGGCGGAGATCGCCCAGGTGACCGACGCGGTCACCGGGCTGGCCCGTGACTCCGCGCTGCGCGCCGCCGGCATCGGCCTGCTGCCGATCGCGCTGTGGCTGATCATCGGTCGCCGACGGCGGCGCGAGCTCTGGCGCCGGATGCGGCGACCCGACTGGCGCAGCGAGCTGCGGACCTTCGGCGTCGGGGGACTCCTGATCGCCGTGGTCGTGCTGCTGGTGGTGCAGCCCTGGCGTCCCGAGCGGGAGCGGGTCCAGTCCGACGTCTGGATCCCGGTCCAGGAGGCCATCACCGAGGTGACCGTCCCGGAGGGACTGAGCACCTGGGAGATCCAGGGGGGTCTGGTCACCGAGGGCACCCGCAAGCTGCTGCTCAGTCTCTTCGACACCTATGACCGCAGCAAGGTCTTCTACAACGGCGTGCTGGACCGGGTCGAGGAGATCGCCCCCGACCTGCACGAGCCCACCGACGACGAGACCGTCGCCGTCCTCGTCAGCGACCGTCACGACAACATCGGCATGGACCAGGTCGTGCGCGCGGTGGCCGACGAGGCGGGCGCGACGGTCGTGCTCGACGCCGGGGACGACACCTCGACCGGGGAGACCTGGGAGGAGTTCAGCCTGGAGTCGCTCGACCGTGCGTTCAAGGGCTACGACGCCAAGGTGGCGGTGGCCGGCAACCACGACCACGGCGGCTTCGTGAGCGGCTACCTGAAGGACAAGGGCTGGACCCACCTCGACGGCGAGGCCGTGGAGCCGTTCGCCGACGTGCGCGTCACGGGGGTCGACGATCCGCGCTCGAGCGGTCTGGGCACCTGGCGCGACGAGGGCGAGCTCACCTTCGCCGAGGTGCGCGACCGGATCGCCGACGACGTCTGCGCCCTCGACGAGCAGGGCGAGCGCATCGCGACGCTGCTGGTGCACGACGCCAACCTGGCCCGCACCGCGCTGGCGCGTGGCTGCACCGACCTCGTCCTGGCCGGGCACCTGCACGCCCAGGTCGGCCCCGACCGCGTGGTGGGCGAGAACGGCAAGGCCGGCTACACCTACACCAACGGCACCACCGGCGGAGCGGCCTTCGCGATCGCGGTCGGCAGCAAGCTGCGCCGCACCGCGCAGTTCACCCTGGTCACCTACCGCGACGGGCGGCCGGTCGGCATCCAGCCCGTCAACGTCACCACCCGCGGCACCATCGGCGTGGCAGACTACGTCGAGCTCGACCTCGACGACGAGGCGTCGGAGTCCGATGGACAGGCAGTTCGCCGCCCCTCCCCGCGTCCTCCCGCCTGAGTGCACGCGGCACCGGCCGAACTGCCTGTCGATCGGGACGGGACCGGGCTCACCTAGGCTTGGCCGACCGGCCGGTGTAGCTCAGTTGGTAGAGCGCCTCACTTGTAATGAGGATGTCGCGGGTTCGACTCCTGTCACCGGCTCTCGAACCGGCTCTGGCACCACCCCGACGGTGCTCAGGCCAGCGCGTAGGGCGGCACCGTCGAGCGCCCCTGGAAGTCGAGGATCCGGGGGTTGACCACCCGGCCGTCACGGATCTCGATCGCTCGGCTCAGCGTCTCGTCGGCATCCCACGAGGCACCGCCTTCGAGCACCGGGCGCAGGAACGGGATCAGGGCGTTGCTGTTCTCCCAGGTTGCCGAGCTCCACAGGTAGGACGGGCTGTGGTCGACCGCGTAGTAGAGGACGTGCTCACCCACCTCGAAGGTGGGCTCGTCGAAGGTCGTCGGCCTGGCCCAGCCGAAGCCCATCGCCACGTCGCAGGACACGTCGACGATGATGCTGCCCGGACGAAACGCCGCCAGGTCCTCCGACTCCAGATAGACGAGCGGACTGGCGGTGTCCTGCAAGGTGCAGTTGACGACGATGTCGTTCTCGGCGAGGTAGGCCGCCAACGGCTCGCGACCGCGCTCGGTGATCACGTGGCTCAGGTGCGCGCCGTCCGGCGCGTGGTCGAACTGGCGGATCCGCACCGAGTGGATCGGAGCGCCCACGGCTGCCACTCCCCGGTTGGTCAGGACCGCGACCTCGTGCACGCCGTGCGCGTTCAGGGCGGTCACGGCGCCGCGCGCGGTCGCGCCGAAACCGATCACCACCGCGCTCAGGCGGCGTCCGTAGTCGCCGGTCAAACCCGCCAGCTCCAACGCGTGGAGCACCGAGCAGTACCCGGCGAGCTCGTTGTTCTTGTGGAACACGTGCAGGCCGACCTGCCCGTCCCGGGTCCAGTGGTTCATGGCCTCGAAGGCGATCAGGGTCAGTCGCCGGTCGATGGCGAGCTGGGTGATCTCCGGGTCCTGCACGCAGTGCGGCCAGCCCCACAGCACCCCTCCGGCTCCGAGGGCCGCGACGTCGGAGTGCTGCGGCTTGGGGAGCAGCACCACCTCGGAGTCGGCCAGGATCTGTGCGCGCGAGGCGAACCCGGCCACGTGCCCGCGCAGGGACTCGTCGGAGACCCCGAACCGCGCGCCGTACCCGTGTTCCAGGGTGATGCGTTCCCGGACGTCGGCCTCCAGCTGCGGGATGTGCTCGGGGTGGAGCGGGAGGCGGTGCTCGTTCTCCTTCGTCGACGAGCCGACAACCCCGAGTCCGAGGAGGGTCATCGTTGCTGTCCGTCGTGCGGCGTCTCGCCCATGGGGGGTCTCTCTGCGGGGAGACCCGGACGGCCTCGTGTCCCGACAGTACGCCTACGCGTGGTGTCCCCCGCGGGTCCCGACGTCGACCTATCGTCGACGGTGTGGGTCCAGGGGGAATGCGGTTCCTGCTGCTCGCGGCCGGGCTGGTCCTGGTCGCGTGCGGGACGCCGACGCCTGCCGAGCCGCCGGCCAGCCGCGCCACCCCGCAGACGACAGTCACCCCCGCGCCGCCCGAGGTCACCGAGGCGCCCCAGGCGCGGCCCAACCTGCTCGTCATCGAGACCGACGACATGCGGTGGGACGACCTGCGCTGGATGCCACACGTGCGTCGACTGCTGCAACGCCGTGGGCTGACCTTCGAGAACTCCTTCGCGCCCTACCCGCTGTGCTGCCCGTCGCGGGCGAGCTTCCTGACCGGGCGCTACGCGCACAACCATCACGTCCACAGCCACCAGGAGCCCTTCGGCTTCGCCTCGTTCCGTGACCGCACCACGATCGCGACGGTGCTGCAGCAGGCGGGCTACCGCACCGCCCTGGTCGGCAAGTACCTCAACGGCTACGGCGAGCAGCCCGTCCGGGCGACCGGCGAGCCCTCGCTGCTCTACCGCCCGCCGGGCTGGACCCAGTGGCTGGCCGGCAGCGACCACCGCTGGCAGCCGTGGGAGCCGTTCGCGGGCGACACCTACGCGTACTTCGACCTGACCCAGAACGTCAACGGCACGATCCGGGCCTTCCCCGGCCGCTACTCCACCGACGTGCTGGCCGAGCAGACCCGTCGGCTGGTCACCCGGTTCGGTCGCAAGCGGGCCCCGTGGTTCATCTGGTGGACTCCCGTCGCGCCGCACCACGGGTCGCCGGTCGAACCCGACGACCCGGCGCAGAGCCGTCGCACCGACGGGTCCACCACCGACTGGGTGACTCCGGCGCGGCCCGAGTGGGTCAAGGGCCGCTTCGACGCGCAGGTCACCCACGGCTCCGGCACCCCGTCGACGGGCTCTGCGGAGAAGGACGTGAGCGACAAGCCGCGCTACCTCCGCAGGCTGCCGGAGCTGACCGGCGCCGAGCGTGCGGCCGTGACCGAGGTGACCCGGCAGCGGGCCGAGTCGCTGTTCGTCCTCGACGTCCAGATCGGCCGCACCATCTCGCGGCTCAGCAGGACCGGTCAGCTGACCGACACGGTCATCGTGTTCACCTCCGACAACGGCTACTACCTGGGCGAGCACCGCAAACGGCAGGGGAAGATCAACCTGCACGAGCCTTCGTTGCGGGTGCCGCTCGTCATCGCCGGAGCGGGGGTGCCGCAGGGTCGGCGCTACGACCCGGTCAGCACGGTCGACCTGGCACCCACGCTGGCGGCGTACGCCGGGGTGCGGATGCCGCGAGCCGACGGGACCGACCTGACCCGCCTCATCGAGGAGGGCGACCGCGGCTGGGACCGGGCCGTGGTCACCGAGGGGATGATGCCCGAGGGCCGCTACGCCGAGCGGCAGCGGCTCGGCGACTCGCCCCTGAACACCCGCGGCCTGCGGCTCGGGCGCTGGAAGATCACCCGCTACTCCACCGGGGAGGTGGAGCTCTACGACCTGGCCACCGACCCGCTGGAGCTGCGCAACCTGTCCCGCGTGCCGCGCCACGCCGGGGTGCTCGCCGCCCTGAAGCGGCTGCAGGCGACCTACACCGACTGCCGCCGCGACGCCTGCCGCGCCGCCGTGCCCGCGCGCTGGCGGCTCACCCCCGAGCAGAACCGACGGCTCACCCGCGACCAGGTCGCGGCCACCGTCCGCCATTTCGGCCGCTGAGAGCCCGCCGCCGACCGTCGGCCGGCGGGCCTCAGGCCTGCCAGCGCTCGAGCGTCTTCCGGGCGCCGTGGGTGTGCAGCGACTCCAGGGCGGCGAGGTAGGCCTCGGTGAACCGGGGGCGGTCGATGAGGTCGTGGAACAGGTCGCGGTCCTCGAGGAAGGCCAGCGGCTCCTCGGCCTGACGTCGCGCCCGCTCCATCACGGCCTCGCGCCGGTGGTCGACGATCTCGATCGGCCGACCCTCCTCGTCGACGCCCTCGGCGTAGCGCGCCCAAGAGGCGACGACCAGCGCCGAGAGCCGGATCTCGCCGTCGTGCTCGAGCTGGTGCCGGATCACCGGGACCAGCCACTTCGGGATCCGGTCGGAGCTCTCGGCGCACAGCCGGGCGAGGGTGTCCTTGATCTCGGGGTTGGCGAAGCGCTCGATCAGCTGGCGCTTGTAGTCGTCGAGGTCCACACCCGGCACCGGTGCCAGGGTCGGGGTCGCCTCCCGGTCCATGTAGGCCAGCAGGAAGTCGCCGAACAGCGGGTCGGCGGCCACGTCGTGCGCGTAGCGGTAGCCGCTGAGGTAGCCGAGGTAGCACAGCGCCTGGTGGGAGGCGTTGAGCAGCCGCAGCTTCATCAGCTCGTAGGGGGCCACGTCCTCGACGACCTGGACCCCGACGTCCTCGAAGGCCGGACGTCCCAGCGGGAAGCTGTCCTCCAGGGCCCACTGCGTCCACGGCTCACAGACCACCGGCCAGCCGTCCTGGAGCTCGAACTGCTCGGCGAGCAGCTCGCGGTCGGCGTCGGTGGTCACCGGCGTGATCCGGTCGACCATGGAGTTGGGGAACGCGACCTCCTGCCGGATCCAGTCCCCGAGCTCCTCGTCGCGCAGCCGCGCGAAGGCGGTGACCATGTCGTGCGCGACGTGGCCGTTGCCCTGGATGTTGTCGCACGACATCACCGTGAACGGCGCGGTGCCCGCGGCGCGACGACGAGCCAGGGCCTCGGTGATGAAGCCGAACGCGGTGCGCGGGGCCCCACCGGTGGCAGCGGCGTCGAGGTCCGCCTGGATGCCGGGGTCGGTGTCGTCGAAGGCACCGGTCGCCTGGTTGACGTGGTACCCGCCCTCGGTGATCGTCAGCGAGACGATCCGGGTGGCCGGGTCGCTCATCTTGTCGAGCACCGCCTCCGGGTCCTCGGGCGCGAACAGGTAGTCGACGATCGACCCGATCACCCGCGGCTCCAGGGAGCCGCCGCTGTCCTTGACGACCAGTGTGTAGAGACAGTCCTGCTGCTGCATCGTCTCGTGCATCCGCTGGTCCTGGGGCAGCAGGCCCACCCCGGTGATGCCCCAGTCGGCGTCCCGCCCGGCGTCGAGCAGCCGGTCGACGTACATCGCCTCGTGGGCCCGGTGGAAGCCGCCCACCCCCAGGTGCACGATGCCCGAGCGCACCTGGGCGCGGTCGTACGACGGGACCGGGAGGCGCTGCCCGATCTCGGCCAGTGCACCGGTCGCCAGCGCCGTCACTTGACCGCTCCGAGGGAGAGGCCTCGGACCAGCTTGTCCTGGGCCGCGAACCCGGCGATCAGCACCGGCAGCGAGACCAGCGTGGCTGCCGCACAGAGCTTCGCCAGGAACAACCCTTGGCTGGAGATGAACCCGACCAGGAAGATGGGCGCGGTGGCGGACTGCACCGAGGTCAGGTTGACCGCGAACATGAACTCGTTCCAGCTGAAGATGAAGCAGATCAGGCTGGTGGCAGCGATCCCGGGACCGGCGATGGGCGCCACCACCGAGATCAGGGTGCGCATCAGCCCGGCCCCGTCGATGCGGGCCGCCTCGAGGATCGCGACCGGTACCTCCGCCAGGAACGAGCGCATCATCCACACCGCGATCGGCAGGTTCATCGAGGTGTACAGGATCACCAGCGTGAAGATGTTGTCGAGCATGCCGACCTTCTTCACGATCAGGTAGATCGGCAGCAGCGCAGCGATCGGCGGCAGGAACTTGGTGGAGAGGAAGAAGAACATGACGTCCGTCCACTTCTTCACCGGCCGGATCGACAGCGCGTACGCCGCCGGGATCGCCAGCGCCAGCACCAGCAGCGTGGAGACCACGCTGGCGATCAGCGAGTTGAGCAGGTACGGCAGCACGTCGCGGTCGAAGAGGTCGCCGTAGTTCTGCAAGGTGAGCGGGGCGAACACCGACGGCGGGTTGGTCGCCGCGTCGGCCTCGATGTGCAGCGAGGTCAGGAACATCCACGCCACCGGCAGGAAGAAGATCACCGTCAAGGACCAGGCGATGACCGTCCACAACGGACCGGCCGACTCCGAGGCGTCGTCCTTGGCACGGCCGAAGCGTCGCCGCCCCGGAGGCTTCGGCGGCACCTCCTCGGTGGCGTCGAGTGCGGCGGGTGCGGGTTTCGTCTGCGTGCTCATCGGGACATCTCCTCCTCGCTGAACAGCGACGAGATCACGCGGAGCGCGAACGTCGCGACGATGATCGTGCCGATCACCACGACGACGCCGGCAGCCGCTGCCTCGCCGTACTCGAACTTGCGGAACATGGTCAGGTAGATCTCGTACGGCAGGTTGGTGGTCGCCGAGCCCGGCCCGCCTTGGGTGATCGTGAAGATCGCGTCGAAGGTCTGCACCACGTAGACCGAGCCGAGCAGGACCGCCAGCTCGATGTAGCGACGCAGGTGCGGCAACGTGATGTGGCGGAAGATCTGCATCGGGCTGGCCCGGTCGATCCGCGCCGCCTCGAGGATGTCGCCGGACTGCGACTGCAGCCCCGCGAGCAGCAGCAGCATCATGAACGGGGTCCACTGCCACACCAGTGCCGCGACGACGGCCGGCATCGGGAACGAGGAGATGTAGCTGGTCGTCGGCCCCTCGCCTCCGAAGAGCTGGGCGATCCAGTTGAGGATGCCGTTGAACAGGCCGTAGTCGGGGTTGTACAGCGCGTGCTTCCACAGCAGCGCCGCGGCCACCGGCATCACCAGGAACGGTGCGATGAGCAGGGTGCGGGCGACGCCACGACCGGGGAACTTGCGGTCGAGCAGGATGGCGAGCGCGAGGCCGATCAGCAGGCTGATCACCACCACGGACGCCGTGAGCACGATGGTGTTGAACACCGCGGCACGCAGCCGGGAGTCGGTGAACACGGTGCCGAAGTTGTCCAGCCCCGCGAACGAGGTGAACGTGCCCAGCCCCAGGAAGCTCTTGTCACCGGGACGCTGGATGTTCCAGTTCACCGTGGAGATCGCGATCGTGATCAGGAACGGGATCTGGGTGATGATGATCGTGAAGATCAGTGCGGGCAGGAGGGGTCCCCGGCGCAGCCAGGCCTCCTTGCGCGACATCTCGCGCGGAGGTGGGCTCTGCGGAGGCGGTTGTGCCTCGGCATCGCGGTCGGTGATGGTGGCGGTGCTCATTGCTGCCTCCGGTGGTTCGGACGGTCGGGTCGTCGGCTCGGGGTCACGCGATGACCCACTCGGTGCTGGGGAGCCGGGGGTGGGCCGTGCCTTCCGGCGACGGCCCACCCCCCACTCAGACGGTGGCTACTGGTACTGCTGGGCCACGTCCTCGGCCAGCTTCTGGCCCTTGTCGAGTGCCTCCTCGACGGTGCCCCGGCCGGCGATGGCTGCGGCGATGTTCTGGGAGACCTTGGTGCCGAGGTCCTGGAACTCCGGGATCGCGACGAACTGCACGCCCACCGTGGGCCGCGGCTGGACGCCGGGGTTGGTCGGGTCGGCGTTCTCGATCGCCTGCAGCGTCTTCTCGCCGAACGCGGCGGATGCCTCCTGGTACTCCGGGATCTCGTAGGTGGACTGGCGCTTGCCCGCGGGGACCCGTGCCCAGCCGAGCTCCTCGCCGACGAGCTGCTCGTAGTCCTTGCTCGACGCCCAGGTCATGAACTCGGCGGCCGCGTCGGCCTTCTTCGTGGTCTTCGGCATCGCCCAGGCCCAGGCCCACAGCCAACCGGCGGAGTCGGTCTCCTTCACCGGGGCGAAGGCGTAGCCGACCTTGCCGGCCACCTTGCTGACGGCCGGGTCCTCGATCGAGCCCGCGGCCGACGTGGCGTCGTACCACATGGCGACCTTCTCCTGGCTCATCGCGTTGAGGCACTCGGTGAAGCCGGCCTGCGCTGCACCGGGCTCGCCGTGGGCCTTGACCAGGTCGACGTAGAAGTTCACGGCGTCGCTGAACGGCTTGGCGTTGACCTGGGCCTCCCAGTCCTCGGTGAACCAGGTGCCGCCGAAGGTGTTCACCACGGTGGTCAGCGGAGCGAACATCTCGCCCCAGCCCGGCAGGCCGCGCAGGCAGATGCCCTTCATGCCCGGCTGCGCGCCGTCGACCTTGGCGGCGATGTCCGCGACCTCGTCCCACGTCGGCTGGTCGGGCATGGTGATGCCCTCGGACTCCAGCACGTCCTTGCGGTACATCAGGAACGACGACTCGCCGTAGAACGGCATCGCGTAGAGCTCGCCGTCGCTGGAGAGGGACTCCACGATCGGCTCGATCAGGTCGTCCTTGTCGAAGCCCTCCTGGTCGGTGTACTGGTTCAGCCCGGTGAGCCAGTCGTTGTTCGCCCAGATCGGCACCTCGTAGAGGCCGATGGTGGCCACGTCGTACTGCCCGGCACCGGTGGCGATGTCCTGGGTCACCTTGTCGCGCAGCTCGTTCTCCGGGAGGATCGTGTAGTTCACCTTGATCCCGGTGTCCTCGGTGAAGTGATCTGCGGTCAGCTTCTCGATGTCGACCATCTGCGGGTTGCCGACCATCAGCACGTTGATGGACTTGGCGTCGCTGCTGCCGCCTCCTCCGCCGGCTCCGCACGCGGTCAGAAGCAGGGTCATCGCCGCCGATGCGGCGATGGCGATCCTGCGCTTGGGGGACCTGATGGTCACGATTACCTCCATACATTGGGTGACGGGGACGTCACGGTGCTACTTCTCTCGAGCTGTGGGTGTGTTGAGTCGGGCCGGGGGCACCTAGGTGCGGACCACGTGTGGGCCCAGCACGCTGTAGCGGTGCGCATCGGCGGCGCTGACGCCGGTGTCGGTGATCAGCGACTCGAAGTCGGGGATGTCGGCGAAGCGACAGAAGCTGGAGACGCCGAACTTGCTGTGCACGCCGACGAAGATCCGCCGGCGGGCACTCGCGACGACTTGGGTCTTGACCGCGGCCACGGCCGGGTCCGGTGTGGTCAGGCCGTGCTCTCGGGAGATGCCGTTGGCGCCGAGGTAGGCGAGGTCGATCACCAGCTCGCGCAGCATCCGGGTCGCCCAGTGGTCCACCGTGGCCATGGTGCGACCCCGGAGCCGGCCGCCCAGCAGCTGCACGGTGACGTTGTCCGCCTCGGCCAACGCCTGTGCCGCGAGCAACGAGGAGGTCACCACCGTCAACGAGCTCCCGGGCGCCAGGTCGGCCACGATCGCCTCGGCCACCAGTTGCGGGGTGACTCCCTCGTCGATGTAGACCGACTCCGCCCCCTCGAGGCGAGCTGCGGCGGCCGCGGCGATCCGGTGCTTCTCCGCGAGCATCGAGGTGGTGCGATGGCGCAGGTCGCTCTCGTAGCCCACGCTCTCGACCGGGTGGGCGCCGCCGTGCACGCGCTGGAGCACGCCCCGCTCGACGAGGTGGCGCAGGTCGCGGCGTACCGTCTCCGGCGCCACGTCGAGCTCGGTCGCCAGCTCGGCGACCTGGACCCCACCGTCATTGCGGGCTCGGAGGAGGATCTGCCGCTGGCGCTCGTCTGCTTCCATCGGCCGGTCACCTCCCTCGACTCCGAGTGCTTGGTGTGACTGGTGTCACGTTGTCAGTGTGCCTCCGACATCGGCAAGGACGTGAGCCCGAACGGGCGGCTGCAGGCGCCCATTCGCTGCCCGTTTGGGCAGCGATAATTGCCCCTAACTGGGCCAAACAGGCCAATTACGAGTGGGTTCGGCCTCCGGGCGTAACCAAAGTGTGGCCTCGGCGTGCCCGGTCGGGCTCCGGTTGCACTAGACCAGCGGGGTCGGCGCGAACCGGTCGGGCGGGTCGGCGATGACGTCCTGGGCGGCGACCAGCTGGATCTCGCGGGTGCCCGCCCGAAGGGTCAGCTCGAGGATCCCGAAGACCGTGGAGGTGACCCGCTGCAGCGCGGTGGCCGCGGAGCCGGTGCGCAGGAGGTGGGCCAGGAACACGGCGGCGGTGACGTCACCGCACCCGTTGGGGGTGATCGGAAGCAGCGGGGTCCGGCACAGCCAGGCGCCGTCCTCGGAGACCGCGACCACGTCGACCGACCCGTCCGGCGTCTCGTCGCTCAGCACGCTGGTGACCAGCACGGTCGACGGGCCGGTGGCGCGCACCTGGTCGACGGCCTCCAGCACCTCGGCCACGGTGCGGGTCTCACGGCCGGCGAGGTAGTCGAGCTCGAAGTGGTTGGGCGTGATCACGTCGGCGGCCGGGACCACGCGGTCGCGCATGAACTCCGGGATGCCGGGCCGCACGAACATGCCGCGGCCCACGTCGCCCATCACCGGGTCGCAGCAGTACACCGCCGCCGGGTTGAGCTCCTTGGTGCGGGCCACCGTGTCGAGGACGACCTGGCCGACCTCCTCGGCTCCCTGGTAGCCGCTGAGCACCCCCGAGACCCGGGCCAGCGCCCCGCGCTCCTCGACCCCCTGCACCACGGCGGCGAGGTCCTCCGCGGTGAGCAGCGGGCCGCGCCACTCGCCGTACCCGGTGTGGTTGGAGAAGTGCACCGTGTTCACGGCCCAGGCCTCGATCCCGAGTCGCTGGAGGGGGAAGACGGCGGCACTGTTGCCGACGTGCCCGAAGGCGACCGACGACTGGATCGAGAGCAGCTCCATGGGGACATCCCACCGGTCGGGCGCGCCCGCCGCAACCGGTGCCCGACCCGGGGCGTCCCGGCGTGAGTCAGGCGACCCGCAGGCTGCGCTTGGACAGGCCCATCCAGTAGCCGTCGATGACCTGGTCGCCGGCGGCCCCGGGGTCGGTGGCCGCCCCGAGGGTGACGAACAGCGGCGAGAAGTGCTCGACGGTCGGATGGGCGTACGGCATGCCGGGTGCACGGCTCCGGTACGCCGCCAGCTCGGCGACGTCCCCGCGGCCCAGCGCCTCCGCGGCCCACTGGTCGAACTCCACCGACCACCCGGGCGGACGGGCCTCGAGGGTGAGGTCGCGCAGGAACGGCAGGCCGTGGGTCAAGAAGCCGGACCCGATCACCAGCACGCCCTCGTCGCGCAGCTCGCGCAGTCGGTGGCCGATCGCCAGGAGCCGGTCGGGCTCGACGGAGGGCATCGACATCTGCAGCACCGGGATGTCCGCCTCGGGGTACATGATCCGCAGCGGCACCCAGGCGCCATGGTCGAGTCCGCGACTCGGCTGCTGGTGCACCGGCTCGGTGTCGGGCATCAGCGCCGCCACCCTGCGGGCGAGCGTGCTCGCGTCGGGAGTCGGGTAGGTCATCTCGTAGTACCGCTGGGCGAAGCCGCCGAAGTCGTAGACCAGGTCGGTGCCCGGGCCGGAGGCGGACAGGGACAGCGGGGCGGACTCCCAGTGCGCACTGACGATCAGGATGGCCGTCGGGCGGGGGAGGTCGGCGGCCAGCGCGCTCAGCTGACCCGACCAGACGGGGTCGTCGAGCAGCGGGGGCGCGCCGTGCCCGAGGTAGAGCGCGGGCATCCGGGCGGGGGCGGTCATGTGGTCTCCAGGTAGTTCAGAGTTCAATCATATCTCCGAACTCACGGGAGCCGCCAGTCCACCGGCGTACCGCCCTGCTCCTCGAGCATCCGGTTGACCCGGCTGAAGGGTCGGGAGCCGAAGAACCCCCGGTGGGCGGAGAGCGGGCTGGGGTGCGCCGACTCGACCCAGGGGACGGGAGCCAGCTCGCCCTTGAGCGCCTGCGCGTCCCGGCCCCAGAGGATCGCGGTGCACGGCGCACCGTGGCGCGCCCGGTCGGCCAGGGTACGGATCGCCTGGTCGGTGACCTGCTCCCAGCCGCGGCCACGGTGCGAGGCCGGCTGCCCCGGGGTCACGGTGAGCGCCCGGTTGAGCAGCATCACGCCGGCGTCGGCCCACGGGGTGAGGTCGCCGCTCGAGGGCCGGGCGACGCCGAGGTCGTCGACGAGCTCGGTGAAGATGTTGGCCAGGCTCCTCGGCGGCGCCACCCTGGGTGCGACCGAGAAGCTCAGCCCCACCGCGTGCCCGGGAGTGGGGTAGGGGTCCTGGCCCACGACCAGGACCTTGACCGCGCTGAGTGGTCGGCCGAACGCGCGGAGCACGTGGTCGCCGTGCGGCAGGTAGCCGCGACCGGCAGCGATCTCCGCCCGCAGGAACTCGCCCATCCGGGTGAGCTGCTCCTCGACGGGTGCCAGCGCCTCGGCCCAGTCGGGCGCCACCAGGCCGCGGTCGACGAGGCCGGCGAGTGCGTTCACGGCGCCCACCCTAGGTGCGGGGCGGCTCGCGGCGCAGGGCGTCGCGCAGCATCCGCGCCACGGCCTCCTGCCCGTCCGCCAGTGGGTGCAACCCGGCGGCCCGCTGCGCGTCACCGGTGCGTCCCTGCACCCAGGGGTCCGGTGAGCAGACGTCGTGCCCGACGGAGGCTCGGTAGGCGTCGACCACCTCCACCCCGGCGTCGGCTGCGGCGCCGACCATCGCCTCGTGCAGCCGGGCCCACAGGTCGCGGAAGGTGGCCCGGTCCGCCGAGCGCATCCTCGGCAGCAGGCGACAGCTGCCTCGCTCGGGGAGCAGCCGGGGGTAGGTGACCAGCAGGACGCGGGCCCGGGGAGCGTCCCGACGTACCTCCCGCAGGGTGAAGGCCAGCTCGGGGCGCACCCGGCCGACGATCTGCGCGAGCAGGCCCCGCTGGTCGTGGAGCCGGCAGACCGTCCGGGACCGGCGGCAGGCCGTGGCCACCCGCGCGTACAGGCGGTCGTTGTTGGCCCCGATGCCCACCGTCACCAGGTCGGTCTCCGGCGTGAGCGCGCTGAACTGGGGCGGCACCGAGCGTCCCCGGCCGGTCTCCTGACGCAGACCGTAGAGGTCCACGGTCTGGGCGCCGGTGCACGAGCGGTCCTCGAGGTCCTCGATGCCGAGGTCGCGCGCGAGCAGCCGGGGGTAGTTGTTGGTCGAGCGGCTGCAGCCGTTGGCCGGGTCCGGGAGCGGCACGTACGGCGCCGCCGTGAACGAGTCGCCCAGCGCGACGTAGTGGTGGTACGCCGGGCCCGGCGGGTCCTCGGTCCCGAGCCCACCGAGCAGCACCGTGACCACGACGACCAGCACCGCCGCGACCAGCCGCAGCGCCTGCCGGGCGACGGGGTGCTCGCTCACCTCAGGGCTTGCGGGCGAGGTTCCTGGAGGAGGCGGAGGCGAACCGGCGCTCGGGGTTGGAGCCGATCGCGGCCCGGTCGGGGGCCACCTTCGCGGCGGGCACCTTGGCGGCGTCCTTTACGGGCCGCTTCGTTGGCTTGCGGGTCGACTTCTTCGCCGCCCCGGCCCGGGCGCGGCGTACGGCGCGGTCGTCGGGGGTGGAGTACTGCTCGATCCACTCGTCCATCACCACCCACGTGGTCTGCCGCGCGGCCCGTCCGGTGAGCATGCCCAGGTGGCCGCCCGGCACGATCTCGAAGCGCACCGCGGCGGCGCTGCGCAGCAGCCCCACCAGCGCCTTGACCGCGTTGACCGGCGCGATGCCGTCGGTGTTGCCGGCGAAGACGAGCACCGGCGCCTTGATGTCGGCGACGTCGATCTCGTGCCCGGAGAGGTCGACCTTGCCGGTGAGCAGCTGGTTGTTCTTCAGCATCCGGTGGTAGAGCTGCCCGAACGAGCGGCCGGGATAGGCGATCATGTTGTCGGTGAAGCGGTCCACCGCCTCGATCTGCGCCAGCCACTCGGCGTCGTCGAGGTTCTGCAGGATCGCGATCGGCTTGGTGAACATCTTGGTGCCGGAGCTGAGCTGGAAGGCCCGGCGCACCAACGGCTTGGGGGCGCCACCGAGCAGCCGGTAGAGCTGGGTCACCAGCCCGCCGTCGGTCAGCCGCAGGATCGGACGCAGGGGCGCGACCATCGGCACCTGCTTGACGTCGAACGGCGACCCCAGCGTGGTGATCGACGCGATCGGCAGGTCGGGTCGGTCGGCGGCCGCGAGGACGGCGAAGATGCCGCCGAGGCTCCAGCCGATCAGGTGCACCGGGCGGTCGCCGGCGTGCTCGCTGACCGCCTTGACCGCCTCGGGGATCACCTCCTCCACCCAGTGCTCGATGCCGAGTCCGCGGTTCTTGAAGGAGATCTCGCCGTACTCCACGAGGTAGGTGGGCCGGCCGCCCTGCACGAAGTGCTCCACCAGGGAGCAGCCGCGCCGCAGGTCGAAGCACAGCGCGGGGGCTGCGAGCGGCGTGACCATCAGCACCGGGTCGCCCGTCTCGCGGGTCCCCTTCTGCGGCCGGTAGTGGTAGACCTCGCGCAGCGGGCCGTCGTCGATGAGTGTCCGCGGCATCGGTCGGAGGTCGGCCAGCCCTCCGTAGATCACCTTGTGGGCGACGTTGCTGGCGGCGGACGCGACCTGGTCCGGCTTGGGGATCAGATCCATAGGGCGAAAATTAGCAAGGAACCGCTCCCCGCACCGCGGCGGTGCGGCCGGTCCCGGTGCCTGGACGGCGGTGGGGGCGACAGCGCGCATGCACATGTGTCGCGTGGGGCTCGAGAGCGCGGCGAGTTCAACGGGCCAGCGCGCGACATTCGCATACGCGTTGTCGGCACGCGAGCTGCCCACGGCGCACCGGTGTCGCGCCGACCAGCCCCCGCGAGCGTCGTTGTCACGCCAGCGTGGTCGGTGGCGGCGTACGACCACCCTGGCGTGCCACGGTGCAGGTGTCCCCGGGCGCCCGGGGAAACCTGCAGATCACGACTTCCGCGCCGGCCGCATCTGCTTGGTGTGGGCGGGGTTCGGCTCGGTCAGGGCGTCGAGGAAGGTGGTGGCCCAGTGGGAGACGTCGTTCTCCGCCACGGTCTTGCGCATCGCGCGCATCCGCTTGGTGCGGTCCTTCGGCTCGGCGTGGTAGGCCTCGAGCATCCGCGACTTCATCCCGTTGATGTCGTAGGGGTTGACCATGTAGGCCTGCCGCAGCTCGTCGGCCGCGCCGGCGAACTCGGAGAGCACCAGTGCGCCGTCGCCGTCGTAGCGGCAGGCGACGTACTCCTTGGCCACCAGGTTCATCCCGTCGCGGAAGGGCGTGACCACCATGATGTCGGCGGCCCGGTAGAGCGCCGCCATCTCCTCGCGGGGGAACGAGGAGTGCAGGTAGTGGATGACCGGCCGGCCGATCCGGCCCAGGTCGCCGTTGATGCGTCCCACCAGCCGGTCGATGTCGTCGCGCAGGATGCGGTACTGGTCGACGCGCTCGCGTGACGGCGTCGCCACCTGTACGAAGAGTGCGTCCTCGAGGCTGAGGTGCTCCTCGGCGATGAGCTCGCTGAACGCTCGAAGCCGCGCGTGGATGCCCTTGGTGTAGTCGAGCCGGTCGATGCCCAGGAACAGCTTCTGCGGGTTGCCCAGCTCGCGGCGGATCTCCGCGGCGCGCTCGGCCACCGGCTCGGAGCGGGCGAGCTCCTCGAACTCCTCGGTGTCGATCGAGATCGGGAAGGCCCGCGCGTGCACCACCCGGCCGTCGGGGAGGTACACCGACCCGCGGTGGGTCTTGTGGCCCACGCGCTGGCGGACCAGGCGGACGAAGTTCTGGGCCGCTCCGGAGAGCTGGAACCCGACCAGGTCGGCTCCGAGCAGGCCCTCGAGGATCTGGCGGCGCCAGGGCAGCTGGGAGAACAGCTCGGCCGGCGGGAACGGGATGTGCAGGTAGAAGCCGATGCGGAGGTCCGGGCGCAGCTCGCGGAGCATGGCCGGGACCAGCTGGAGCTGGTAGTCCTGCACCCAGACGGTCGCGCCCTCCGCGGAGAACTTCGCGGCGGCGTCGGCGAAGCGCTGGTTGACCGACACGTAGGACTCCCACCACTCCCGGTGGAAGGACGGCTTGGCGACCAGGTCGTGGTAGAGCGGCCACAGGGTGGCGTTGGAGAACCCCTCGTAGAACTCGTTGTGCTCCTGCTCGGTCATCGACACCGGCACCAGGGTGAGACCGTCGTCCTCGAAGGGGTCGAGGTCCTCGCCGGTGTCGCCCGGCCAGCCGATCCAGGCACCGTTGTTCTTGCGCATCACTGGCTCGAGCGCCGAGACGAGCCCGCCGGGGGAGCGGCGCCAGGTGGTCTCGCCGTCCTCGCCCACCACGCGGTCGACCGGCATCCGGTTGGCCACGACGACGAGGTCGGAGGCGCTGCGGTCCCGAGACGATGTGCTCACACCTGTGACACTACCCAGCGCTGGGGATCCCTATCGCCGCGAGCACGGTGTCCATCTGCTCCATCACCGAGATCGTCTGTGCGGGGGGCACCAGCTCGCTCGTCAGGGCGCCCGCGCGCAGGCACCGGTGCACCTCGACGATCTCGTTGCCGTAGCCCCGCCCGAGGACCGGCTCGTCGGGCTCGACCCACTCCGCGACACCCTCGGGATCGGTGTACGACGTCCACAGGATCCGGCTGGGGTGGTGGGCGCTGCGCGGCAGGTCGAAGCGACCGACCGTGGTGGCGATGCTGGCCGTCCGGGGGGACTGCGAGGTCATCGACGCGGTCAGCGCGGCGGTCGCCCCGCCGGCGTACCGGCCCGCGATCGCCACGTCGAGGTCGATCCCGGTCGTGGAGATGTCCGCCACCGCCTCCAGCCGCTCGGGCTCACCGAGCACCAGGTGGGCCAGGGTCAGCGGGTAGATGCCCATGTCCAGCAGGGCCCCCGCGCCCAGGGCCGGGTCGAGCAGCCGGTCGGTGGGGTCGGCCTCGACGGGGAAGCCGAGGTCGGCGTGCACCTGCCGCGGCGTCCCGTGCCCGCCCTCGGCGAGCAGTCGGAGCAGGGTGCGGATCGTCGGGTGGCAGGCCATCCACATGGCCTCCATGAGGAACAGTCCGCGGTCCGCGGCCTCGGCGAAGAGCGCCCGCGTGGAGGCGGCGTCCATCGTCATCGGCTTCTCGCACAGCACCGCCTTGCCGGCCGCCAGGGCGAGCCGGACGTGCTCGTCGTGCAGCGTGTGCGGCGAGGCGACGTAGACGACGTCGACCTCGGGGTCCTCGACCAGTGCCCGGTAGGAGCCGTGGGCCCGGCCCCCGAACTCGGCGGCGAACGCCTCCGCCCGCTCCAGGCTGCGCGACCCGGTCGCGGCCAGGTGCCCGTCGGGGACCAGCGCGAGGTCGGCGGCCAGCGAGCGGGCGATGCGGCCGGGGGCCAGGACGCCCCAGCCGATGCTGTCGCTGAGGGCGTGGCTGCTGGTGGTCATGGGCGTCACGCTAGCGGCGGGCCGTCGCGCCACGCCGGGAGGCAAATGACACCGTTGTATTTCTCTCGCCTATGATGAGACAGATCCGATGCCCGTCCCGGTCCCAGGAGTCGTCCCGATGGTCGCCAGCCACGCGCTCAACAGCTCCCAGCCCGACGGTCCCGGCGAGATCTCCGCCCGCGACGCCGCGATGCTCGACTTCGAGCGGCAGTGGTGGAAGTACGCCGGCGCCAAGGAGCAGGCGGTCCGGGAGCAGTTCGACATGTCCGCCACCCGGTACTACCAGGTGCTCAACGCCCTGATCGACCGTCCGGAGGCGCTGGTCCACGACCCGCTGCTGGTCCGCCGGCTGCGTCGCCTGCGGGCCAGCCGGCAGCGGCAGCGCTCGGCCCGCCGCCTCGGCTTCGACGTCTCGGAGTGAGCCCGGTGCCCCTGCGTCTGCGCGACGAACGCGGCTTCGTGCTGCCCACGCGCCTGCTGGCCCTGTCCATCTCAGCGGTGGCCATGGCCGGTCTCGTGTTCATCGCCAACGACCCGGACGCGGCTCCGAGCGAGGCCGTCGCCCCGGCCCGCACCACGCCGTCGCCGACCGCGACCCCCAGCGCCAGCGCGACCCCGAGTCCCGACAAGCCGAAGCCCACACCGATCAAGCGCGGCGAGATCTTCGTCGAGGTCTTCAACAACACCCGCACCCGCGGCCTCGCCGGTGGTGTCGCGGAGAAGGCCAAGGCCGGCGGCTGGAACGTGGTCGGCTCGGACAACTGGTACGGCACCGTCGCCGGCACCTCCGTCTTCTACCCCCCGCGCCTGCGCGAGGCCGGCAAGGCCCTGGGGCGCGACCTCGGCATCAAGAAGGTCCGGCCGGCCGAGGAGCCGATGCGCTTCGACCGGCTCACCGTGATCCTCACCGACGACTACCAGGGCTGACCCCGGCGAGCTGACGGGCGCTTCCGGGCGCCTTCTGGTTGCTTCGACAACCACCGCGGCGGGCTGCCACAGTGACGCCCATGGAGTACGTCTCGAGCACCGGCGAGCAGACCTACGACGCCGTCGTGCGTGCCGCCGAGCACCTCGTGGTCGGCCTCGACTTCGACGGGACCCTGGCCCCGATCGTCGACGACCCCGAGCAGGCGCACATCCACCGCGACGCCCCCGAGGTGCTCGTCACCCTCGCCGAGCAGGTCCGCACGATCGCGGTGATCACCGGTCGCCCCGCGCGTCAGGCGCTCGACCTCGGTGGCCTCGAGGAGGTGGGCAACGAGGTGGGCGAGCACGGGCGGGAGCTCTACGTGCTCGGTCAGTACGGCAACGAGCGCTGGACCTCGAACAACCGCCGGGTGATCTCGCCCAAGCCGCCGCGGGGGCTGTCCTCGTTCAGTGCGGTCCTGCCCCGGTTGCTGCGCGACGCGGGCGCCGGAGAGGCGTGGGTGGAGGAGAAGGGCCTCGCCGTCGCCGTGCACACGCGGCGGCTCGACGACGCGCAGACCGCCTACGAGCGGCTGGTGCCCGTCCTCACCGAGGCCGCCGAGGCGCACGACCTCGACGTCGAGCCGGGGCGGCACGTGATCGAGGTGCGCGCCCACGGCATGCACAAGGGCACCGCGCTGACCAAGCTCGTCGAGGAGGTCGGGGCCACCGCGATCATCTTCTGCGGCGACGACCTCGGCGACGTGGAGGCCTTCAAGGCCGTCGAGGAGCTGCGGGACCAGGGCCTCGCCGGCCTGCTCGTCTGCTCCGCCTCCGACGAGGCGAGCGCGCTCGCCGACCGTGCCGATCTCGTCGTGCACGGACCCGACGGGGTGATGGACCTGTTGCGGCAGCTGAGCGCCGACATCCGCGAGGCGCGGGGCTGAGACACCGCATCTCGGATGGCGGGACGGGTGTGCACATTCTGAGACGCCTGCCTAGGCTGGGGCACAGCTCATCGAGAGGGACAGAGGGAAACGGCCCGCTGAAGTCCCGGCAACCGCCACACGAGCCTCCGCCCAGTCGGACCGGTGCGGTGCGGTGCCAAATCCGTCCTGGTCCGAGAGTCGGCCCGGGGAAGATGAGAAGGAGGCCTCCGTGAGCATTGCCACCGACCCGACCACCGAGCGGGCCCAGGCCGCGGACCTCCGCGAGGGGGCCTTCGGCAACGCGACCGGGCTCGCCTGCCGCGAGTGCGGCCACCAGATCGCGCTCGGCCCCCACTACGCCTGTCCGGAGTGCTTCGGTCCGCTGGAGATCGCCTACGACTTCCCGGCCGTGACCCGGGCGGAGATCGAGGCCGGCCCCCGCAACATCTGGCGCTACAAGGCGCTGCTGCCGGTGCCCGACGACATCGAGCAGAGCCCCAACATGGAGCCGGGCTTCACCCGGCTGCTGAAGGCGCACAACCTGGGGCGGGCTCTCGGCATCGACCGGCTGTGGGTCAAGGACGACTCCACCAACCCCACGAACTCCTTCAAGGACCGGGTGGTGGCCTGCGCGCTCAGCGCGGCCACGGAGTTCCACAGCACCGTGTTCGCCTGCCCCTCCACCGGCAACCTCGCGAACGCGGTGGCCGCGGCCGGTGCCCGCGCCGGGATCAAGACGGTGGTGTTCATCCCGGCGAACCTCGAGCGCCCCAAGCAGGTCAACTCGGCCGTCTACACCGAGAACCTGGTCGCGGTGAACGGCAACTACGACGACGTCAACCGGCTCGCCTCGGAGATCGCCGGCGAGGAGGAGGGCTGGGCGTTCGTCAACGTCAACGTGCGGCCCTACTACGCCGAGGGGTCCAAGACCCTGGGCTACGAGATCGCCGAGCAGCTCGGCTGGCGGCTGCCCGACCAGATCGTGATCCCGGTGGCCTCCGGGTCCCAGCTGACCAAGGTCGACAAGGCCTTCCGCGAGCTCGTCGAGCTCGGCCTGGTCGAGGACAAGCCCTACAAGGTCTTCGGCGCCCAGGCCACGGGCTGCTCCCCGGTCTCGGCCGCGTTCAAGGACGGCCAGTCGGTGGTGCGCCCGGTCAAGCCCGACACCATCGCCAAGAGCCTGGCGATCGGCAACCCCGCCGACGGGCCCTACGTGCTCGACATCTGCCGCCGCACGGGCGGCGCGGTCGAGGACATCACCGACGACGAGGTCCGCGAGGGGATCCTGCTGCTCGCGCGCAACGAGGGCATCTTCACCGAGACGGCCGGCGGCACCACGGTCGGCGTGCTGAAGAAGCTCGTGGAGACCGGACAGCTCGACCCGACCCTGGAGACCGTCGTGATCAACACCGGCATGGGCCTGAAGACCCTGGACGCGGTGGCCGACGAGGTCGGTCCGGCTGCCACCATCGACCCGTCGTACGCCGCCTTCACCGGCAGCGGCATCGTCTGAGAGGAGCTTCGAGCATGAGTGTCAGCGTCCGTATCCCGACCATCCTGCGCACCTACACCGACGGGGCCTCCGAGGTGAACGCCGACGGCGACACCCTCGGCGAGGTCCTCGACGACCTCGAGGCCCACCACCGCGGGATCCGGGCGCGCGTGCTCGACGACGCCGGTCAGATCCGGCGCTTCGTCAACGTCTACGTCGGCAACGACGACGTGCGCTTCCTCGACGGCCTCGGTAGCCCGACGCCCGAGGGCACCCAGGTCAGCATCATCCCGGCGGTCGCCGGGGGCTGAGCGCTCCCAGGTCGCGGTCGGCGACGAATCGACAGGCAGTTCGCGCCACCGGACCCCCGTGGCGGCGCCCGGTGAGCGTGGGGCGATCACCGTGTCCGTCGAACTGCCTGTCGACCGGACCGTGCCGGCAGGGTGCGCGCTCAGTTCCGGGCGGTGTGCGCCGCCAGCCAGGCATCGACCTCGGCGTGGAAGGCGTCTCGACGAGGTCGGTCCAGCAGCGGCCCGCCCCGGGCACGACCCGGACCTCGATGGCCGGGTCGCCGGGGAGGCGATCTCCGCGACGGTCGGCCCGTGTCGGCTCATCGGTCGATCCTGCAGACTGGCGGGCATGCCACGCAACATCGCCACCACCGACCGCGTCGACCGCGAGGAGCTGCTGGAGTTCGTGCGGCCACGGCACCGCGCGACGCTGGTCACCACGCGCCGCAACGGACGCCCGCAGCTCTCCCCGGTCACGTGCGGCGTCGACGAGGAGGGTCGGGTGGTGATCTCCACCTATCCCGCGCGGGCCAAGGTCGCCAACCTCCGCCGCGACCCGGCCGTCACGGTCCTGATCCACAGTGACGACTGGGACGGGCCGTGGGTCCAGCTCGACGGCAGTGCCGAGGTGCTCGACCTGCCCGACTCGGTCGAACCGCTGGTGGACTACTTCCGCAGCATCTCCGGCGAGCACCCCGACTGGGAGGAGTACCGCCGGGCCATGCACGACCAGGGCAAGTCGCTGATCCGGGTGACGATCGAGCACTGGGGACCGATCGCCACCGGCGGGTTCCCGCCCGAGCACGCCGACCGAGCGCCGTGAGCGCGCCCGAGGACCGGCCCCGAGACCGGCCCCAGGACAGGCCCCGAGACCGGACCGTGCTGCTGGCGACCTGCGCCGCCATGCCCGACGGCGAGGAGTGGGCCGGCACCACCCACCTGCCCGACGCGCTGCGGGCGCGCGGGCTCGAGCCGCGCTGGGTGGTGTGGGACGACCCCGGGGTGGACTGGTCCGAAGGGGTGGTCGCGGCCCGCTCGACCTGGGACTACGAGGGTCGGCGCGAGGAGTTCCTCGCCTGGGCCGCCCGCGTGCCCCGGCTGCTCAACTCTGCCGCCGTCTTCGCGTGGAACACCGACAAGCGCTACCTGGCCGACCTGCTCGCCGCCGGGGTGCCGGTCGTCCCCACCCTGCTGGTCGAGGGCGAACCCGAGCTGCCGGCCGCGCTGGCCGAGGTGATGGTCGAGCAGGTCGAGACCGCCGCGGTCGTCAAGCCCCGGGTCGGCGCCGGCGGCCGTGGGGTCGTGGTCTTCGACCTCGTCGAGGGCGGGCCCGAGGAGCTCGACGAGTCGCGTCTCGGTCCGGGTCCCTGGGTGGTACAGCCCCTGGTCGAGTCGGTCCGCACCCAGGGCGAGACCTCGGTGTTCGTGATCGACGGACGCGTGGTCTCCCAGGCGCGCAAGGTGCCCGCGTCGGGCGAGATCCGGGTGCACGAGCAGTACGGCGGGAGCACGGTCGCGACCGCGGTCTCCGACGAGGCGGCCGACCTGGCCCGGCGTACGGTCGCGGCGGCGGAGCGGCTGCTGGGCGAGCGGCTCGACTACGCCCGGGTCGACCAGATGCGGCTCGCGGACGGCACCCTGGCGGTCAGCGAGCTCGAGGTGACCGAGCCCGGTCTCTACCTCGAGGTGCTCCCGGGCAACGCGGACGCCTTCGCCGACCTGGTCCTCGACCGGCTGGGTGGCTGAGCCCCGGTCCCATCCGGGGAACGAGAGACGTTTGCACTCCCCGAGGGCGAGTGCTAAAAATGCAGTTGGCACTCTCCTAGTGAGAGTGACAGAACAGCACCACACCGAGGCCGTCTGAGTCGAGGTCCGCACGCGCCGGCGGGAAGGGTCCGCCGGGACAGCACGGTCCGTCCGTCGCGGGCGACGATGCGGCCACCCAACTCTTAGATCCAAGAGGAATCCCAAGAGATGCCGAAGCTGATTGCTTTCAACGAGGAGGCCCGCCGCGGGCTGGAGCGGGGTATGAACACCCTCGCCGACGCGGTCAAGGTCACGCTCGGCCCCAAGGGCCGCAACGTCGTCCTCGAGAAGAAGTGGGGTGCCCCCACCATCACCAACGATGGTGTGAGCATCGCCAAGGAGATCGAGCTCGAGGACCCGTACGAGAAGATCGGGGCCGAGCTGGTCAAGGAGGTCGCCAAGAAGACCGACGACGTCGCCGGTGACGGCACGACCACCGCCACCGTCCTGGCCCAGGCCATGGTGCGCGAGGGTCTGCGCAACGTCGCCGCCGGAGCCAACCCGATGGCGCTCAAGCGCGGCATCGAGAAGGCCGTCGAGGCCGTCTCCGAGCAGCTGCTCGGCATGGCCAAGGACGTCGAGACCAAGGAGCAGATCGCCGCGACCGCGTCGATCTCCGCCGCCGACCCCACCGTCGGTGAGGCCATCGCCGAGGCGATGGACAAGGTCGGCAAGGAAGGCGTCATCACCGTCGAGGAGTCCAACACCTTCGGGCTGGACCTCGAGCTGACCGAGGGGATGCGCTTCGACAAGGGCTACATCTCCCAGTACTTCATGACCGACCCGGAGCGCATGGAGGCCGTCCTCGACGACCCCTACATCCTGATCGCGAACTCGAAGGTCTCGACGGTCAAGGACCTGCTCCCGCTGCTCGAGAAGGTCATGCAGAGCGGCAAGCCGCTGCTGATCATCGCCGAGGACGTCGAGGGCGAGGCCCTGTCGACGCTGGTGGTCAACAAGATCCGCGGGACCTTCAAGTCCGTCGCGGTCAAGGCCCCGGGCTTCGGTGACCGTCGCAAGGCGATGATGCAGGACATCTCCATCCTCACCGGTGGACAGGTCATCTCCGAGGACGTCGGCCTCAAGCTGGAGTCGACCGGCATCGAGCTGCTCGGCCAGGCCCGCAAGGTCGTGGTGACCAAGGACGAGACCACCATCGTCGAGGGTGCCGGTGACGCCGACCAGATCGCCGGTCGCGTCAACCAGATCCGCGCGGAGATCGACAAGAGCGACTCCGACTACGACCGCGAGAAGCTGCAGGAGCGCCTGGCCAAGCTGGCCGGCGGTGTTGCGGTGATCAAGGTCGGCGCGGCCACCGAGGTGGAGCTCAAGGAGCGCAAGCACCGCATCGAGGACGCCGTGCGCAACGCCAAGGCGGCCGTCGAGGAGGGCATCGTCGCCGGCGGCGGCGTCGCCCTGGTGCAGGCCACCGACGCGGCGTTCGAGAAGCTCGAGCTCTCGGGCGACGAGGCGACCGGTGGCAACATCGTCCGCTTCGCCGCGGAGGCCCCGCTGAAGCAGATCGCGATCAACGCCGGCCTCGAAGGCGGCGTCGTGGCGGAGAAGGTGCGCAACCTCGAGGCCGGTCTCGGTCTCAACGCGGCCACCGGCGAGTACGTCGACATGGTCGCCGAGGGCATCATCGACCCGGCCAAGGTGACCCGCTCGGCGCTGCAGAACGCCGCGTCGATCGCCGCGCTGTTCCTCACCACCGAGGCCGTCGTGGCCGACAAGCCGGAGAAGGCCGCCCCCATGGGTGGCGACCCGACCGGCGGCATGGGCGGCATGGACTTCTGATCCGTTCGACGGACCCAGGAGCCACCGCTCCACCACAGCTGGACCCAGGAAGGGCCCCCGCTCCGGCGGGGGCCCTTTCGCCCACCCGAGGAGCAGCATGAGCCGCGACCTGCAGGTCAGCGACAGCGTCACGATCACCGGCCTCGAGCCGGAGGCGGTCTACGCCCTGGTGGCCGACCCCACCCAGATGCCGCGGTGGAGCCCCGAGAACACCGGGGCGGTCACCGGCGCCGACGACCGCCCGCTGGAGGTGGGCGAGGTGTTCGCCGGCTCCAACCGGCGCGGCCGGGCCCGCTGGAGCACCGAGTGCGTGGTCACCGCGGCCGATCCCGGCCGGCGCTTCGCCTTCGTGGTCCGCAAGATCGGCGCCCGCACGCCGTTGCTCCCGGGCCGGATCGCCTCCTGGGCGTACACCTTCGAGCCGGTCGAGGGCGGCACCCGGGTCACCGAGACCTGGACCGACGAGCGCCGCGGCTGGCCCGACCCGGTGGCCGCGGTCTTCGACCGGCTGGCCACCGGAGGGCGACTCTTCGCCGACTTCCAGCGCGGCAACATCCGCCGCACGCTGGCGGCGATGAAGGCCGACCTCGAGAGCGCGGACCGGACGGCCTGAGCGCGGAGCCGAGGGAGGGGATGACGGTGAGCGACGACGACCTCGAGCGCCGGCTGGCGGACGCCATCCTCGAGCTGCTGGACGAGCGCGCTCCCGGGGCCACGATCTGCCCCTCCGAGGCGGCCCGCGCCGTGGGTACCTCCGAGCGCTGGCGAGACCTGATGGAGCCCGCCCGGCACGCCGCCGCCGGGCTGGTGGCTGCCGGCGAGGTGGAGGTGACCCAGCGCGGCGAGGTGGTCGACCTCGCCACGGCGCGGGGACCGATCCGCCTCCGGCGCCGCTGACCGGTCGGGCCTCGGCTCAGAAGACGTGGCGCGGCCGGAACTGCACGCTGATCCGGGGGCCGACGGGTCGGGCGGTCTTCGGCACCGCGTGCTCCCAGGTGCGCTGGCAGGAGCCGCCCATCACGATCAGGTCGCCGTGACCGAGCGCGTGGCTCAGCTCGACCCGGCCGCCGCGCGGGCGCAGCTGGAGCGCGCGCGGGGAGCCGAAGGAGACGATCGCGACCATGGTGTCGTGCGCCCGGCCCCGGCCCAGGGTGTCGCCGTGCCAGGCGACGGAGTCGCGGCCGTCGCGGTAGTAGCAGCAGCCGGCGGTGACGAACGGCTCGCCGAGCTCCGGGGCGTAGTACGCCGAGAGCGCGTCGCGCGCCTCGGTGAGCGCCGGGTGGGGGAGTGGTGCGCCGACGCCGTAGGTGTGCAGCAGGCGTGGCACCTCGACGACGTTGTCGTACATCGGCCGGCGCTCGGCGCGCCACGGGACTGCCTCGACGAGGTCGGCGAACACCTGGTCGGCACCCTCGAACCAGCCGGGGAGCACGTCGACCCACGCGCCGCGGGTCAGCTCGGTGCGGGTCACCCGCCCGGTCAGCGGGCCCACGCCGACGGCGGCGCCGTCGAGGAGCGAGGCCTGGAACTCGATCGTCATGTCACCACGGTACGCCGGTTCGAACAGGTGTGCGAGCACCTTTGCCGGCTGTCTTGTCCGGGCTGGCGGACAGGCACAATGGCGCCGTGACCACCACCGGGCTGCTGCTGGCTGCGGGAGCGGGCCGCCGGATGGGCCGACCCAAGGCGCTGGTGCGGGACTGGCTGGCCCGCTCGGTCGAGGCGCTGGCGGACTGCGACGACGTCGTCGTCGTGCTCGGCGCGGAGGCCGAGCGCGCTCGGCCGCGCCTCGACGGCACCCCGGCCACCGTGCTCGTGGCCGCCGACTGGGCCGAGGGCATGGGTGCCTCGCTGCGTGCCGGGCTGCGCCACCTCGAGCAGGGCGACGCGACCCGGTGCCTGGTCACGCTGGTGGACCTGCCCGACGTGGGTGCGGGCGTGGCCCGACGGATGCTGGGGTGCGCCGACACCACGTCAGTGCTGGCGCGAGCCACGTACGCCGGTCGCCCGGGCCACCCGGTGCTGCTCGGACGGACGCACTGGGCCGGGGTCGTGGACACGGCGACCGGGGACCGTGGTGCGCGTGACTACCTCGCCACGCACGACGTCGAGCCCGTGGAGTGTGGCGACCTGGCCACCGGGCTCGACGTCGACGAGGAGTGATCAGCCGCGCACGTGGAAGGTGCGCGTCGTCCGCGTCCCGGCGTACCAGGGGTTGCTGACGAAGACCATCTTGATCTGGTGGTAGCCCGGTCGCAGGTTGTTGAAGCGGACCACCTTGCGGCCACCGCGCAGCCAGGTGCGCTTGACCAGCTTGTCGCCGTCGTAGATCGCGAGGCGGCCGCGTACGCCGGACTGCTTGGCGCCCTTGGCGTAGGAGATCGCGGTGATGCCGAGCCGGCCCGGGCCCTTCGAGGCGCCCTTGAGGATGGCGCGCGTGCCCCACTTGATCCGCATCCGCGCGGCGTACCGGTCGATCGCGTAGACCCCGTTGGGGAACCGGTAGTCGCCGATCGCCAGCAGCGAGATCTCCTTGCCGGCGTCGGCGGGACGGGCCCGGTAGGACAGGCCGGTCTGGCCGGGGATGTTCACGCCCGTACGCCGCCACCACAACCGGGTGCGCCACTCCTCGGCCCACGGGCCCAGCGTCGCGGTGATCCGCTCGCCCACCAGGCCCTTGCCGTGGAGCACCGGCGGCGCCATGTTGTGCATGATCCAGTTGCTCGTCGCCGAGGAGGTCTCTCCGACCACGCGGCCGTTGCGCACGGCCTTCACCACGACCTTCACGGTGTGCCGGTGGTCGACCTGTCGCAGCGTGTAGCGCTGCCCGGTCGCCCCGGGGATCGCGGCGAAGCTGCTGGGGTCCGCCTGCTTGTTGCCGCGGTACCACTGGTACTTTCGCACCGTCGAGGACGGGTAGGCCCGTCCGACCGGGGTGGCGGTGTAGGTCCGGGAGACCTGGGCCGCGCCGCCCTTGAGCAGGATGCGCGGCATGGGTTCGGCGGCCTGGGCGGGGCCGGCGAGCAGCAGGCCGCTCGCGACCAGGCCCAGGGTGACGAGGCTGGACAGGTATCTACGCGGGGTCATAGAGGTACATTAAACACAAACCGGGCTATATGACACCCAAACCTTAAATTAGCCTCACATTGCCGCGGCATTGCTGCGCGCAATCCCGGGCAACCGGGAGCCAACCCGGTCCTGAGTAGCCTCGGAGCATGGATCTGTCCTCCCCCGACGCGGTGGTCGCCGCCCTCGGGAGCACCGGCTACCTGGCCGACGACGACCTGGCCACCGTGCTCTACCTCGCGCTGGAGATGCAGCGCCCGTTGCTGCTCGAGGGCGAGCCCGGCACCGGCAAGACGGCGGTGGCCGAGGCGCTGGCCGAGCTGGTCGAGGTGCCGCTGCTGCGCCTGCAGTGCTACGAGGGCATCGACGCCAGCCAGGCTCTCTACGACTGGGACTTCCCGCGCCAGATCCTGCACCTGCGCACGTTGGAGGCGACTGTCGCCGCCGGTGGGGCGGCCGGAGGCGAGGGGCTGGACCCGGTGGAGGCCGAGAAGTCGCTCTTCGACGAGCGCTTCCTGCTGGCCCGGCCGGTGCTGCAGGCGCTGCGCCAGTCGCCGGCCATCCTGCTCGTCGACGAGGTCGACCGCGCCGACGACGAGTTCGAGGCGTTCCTGCTGGAGGTGCTCTCGAACTGGTCGGTCAGCATCCCCGAGCTGGGCACGGTCGCCGCGGTGACCCCGCCGTTCGTGGTGCTCACCTCCAACCGCACCCGGGAGCTGCACGACGCGCTGAAGCGACGCTGCCTCTACCACTGGATCGACCACCCCGGGCTGGCCCGCGAGGTGGCCATCGTGCGCAGCCGGCTGCCCGAGGTCGGCGAGCAGCTGGCCAGCCAGGTGGCCGGCCTGGTCCAGCGGCTGCGGCACGAGGACCTGCTCAAGCCGCCCGGGGTCGCCGAGACCCTCGACTGGGCTCGGGCCCTGCACCGCCTGGGCGTCGAGGACCTCGACCTCGAGGCCGCCGCCCGGACGTTGGGTGCGGTGGTGAAGTACCGCGAGGACACCGAGCGGGTCCGGCACGCCCTCGACCGGATGCTGGCCGGGTGACCGTGTCCACCGTGACCGATGCCGCTGAGCCAGGCGCACGTCCCGACGAGATCCTGCTCGGGTTCACCCATGCTCTCCGCGCGGCCGGCGTGCCGGTGACCCACGACCGCAGCGCCAGCTTCCTGCGGGCGGTGGCGCTCGTCGGTGCCGACGACCAGGCCGCGACCTACCGCGCCGGACGGGCGACCCTGTGCGCGGGCCATGACGACCTGGTGCGCTACGGGCACGTCTTCGACGCGTGGTTCGGGGAGTGGGACCGCCTGCCCCGTCCGGTCGCGTCCGCACGCCCGTGGGAGGTCAGCACGCCGCTCCCGACCGGCGACGCCGGGGAGTCGGCCGGGGAGTCCGACCCGGACGTGGTGCAGGCGGCCGCGAGCGCCGAGGAGGTGCTCCAGCACCGGGACATCGCCGGGCTCAGCGCACGCGAGAAGGCCCTGCTGGACGCGATGCTCCGGGCGCTGACGGTGCGGCTGCCACGCCGGCGGGCGCACCGGCGTACGCCGTGGCGGCGGGGCGAGATCGACGCGCACCGGACGCTGCGGGCCACCTTGCGACAGATGGGGGAGCCCGGGCGGGTGGTGCACCGCCGACGCGCGACCACCACCCGGCGCGTGGTGCTGCTGGTCGACGTCAGCGCCTCGATGCGGCCCTACGCCGACGCGCTGCTGCGCCTGAGCCACCTCGTGGCGGGCAGCGCCCCGGCGGGGCGGGTCGAGGTGTTCACGCTGGGCACGCGGCTGACCCGGGTCACCGGTGCGCTGCGCACGCGGGACCCCGAGCGGGCGCTGGTGCGCGCCGGCGAGCAGGTGCCGGACTGGTCGGGAGGCACCCGGCTGGGGGAGACCCTGAAGGCGTTCCTGGACCGTTGGGGCGCCCGGGGGATGGCCCGCGGTGCGGTGGTGGTGCTGTTCAGCGACGGTTGGGAGCGCGGTGACGCCGTCGAGCTGGGCGAGCAGATGGCTCGCCTGCAGCGGCTCGCGCACCGGGTGGTCTGGGCCAACCCGCACCGCGGCAAGGCGGGGTACGAGCCGGTGCAGCAGGGCATGGCCGCGGCGTTGCCGCACTGCGACGACTTCGTGGCCGGGCACTCGCTGCGGTCCTTCGCCGACGTGCTGGAGGTGGTCGGCCGTGCGTGAGGTCCTCGACGACCTCGTCGACTGGTGGGCGGCGGGGGAGACCGTCGGCGTCGGCACGGTGGTGGCCACGTTCCAGTCCGCGCCCCGCCCTCCGGGGGCCTCGATGCTGGTCGGGCCGCAGGGGGAGGCAGTCGGGTCGGTCTCGGGTGGCTGCGTGGAGGGCGCCGTCTACGAGCTGGCGCAGAGCGTGGTCGACACCGGCGCCCCGGTGCTCGAGCGGTACGGCGTCTCCGACGACGACGCCTTCGCGGTCGGGCTCACCTGCGGCGGCATCCTCGACGTCTTCGTCGAGCGGGTCGACCAGGAGTCCTTCCCCGAGCTCGGCGAGGTCGCGGCCGACGTACGCGCCGGACGCCCGGTGGCCCTCGCCACCGTGATCGAGCACCCCGACCCCGCCTGGCTCGGCCGCCGCCTCGTCGTCCGCCCGGAGCGGATAGTCCGCGACGATCCGCAGGACGAATCGCCCGACGACGCTGCGGAACGTCGCGGAGTATCCGGCTCGCTGGGCAGTGACCGGGCGACGGCCGCGGTCACCGACGACGCGCTGGGGCTGCTGGCGGCGGGGCACAACGCGACGGTGACCTACGGGCCGGACGGGGAGCGTCGTGGGGAGGGGATGCGGGTCTTCGTGTGGGCCTTCGCCCCGGCTCCGCGGATGCTGGTCTTCGGCGCCATCGACTTCGCCGCGGCCGTGGCCCGGGTCGGCGAGTTCCTCGGCTACCACGTCACGGTCTGCGACGCGCGGCCCGTGTTCGCCACCACCAGCCGCTTCCCGGCGGCCGACGAGGTGGTGGTCAGCTGGCCGCACAAGTACCTCGCCGCCGAGCAGGAGGCCGGCCGGATCGACCGCCGTACGGTCGTCTGCGTGCTCACCCACGACCCCAAGTTCGACGTGCCGGTGCTGGAGCACGCGCTCCGGCTGCCGGAGGTCGCCTACGTCGGGGCGATGGGATCCCGGCGCACCCACGAGGACCGGCTCGCACGGCTCCGGGAGGCGGGGCTGAGCGAGGACGAGCTGGCCCGCCTGTCCAGCCCGATCGGCCTGGACCTCGGCGCGCGGACGCCCGAGGAGACCGCGGTGAGCATCGCCGCGGAGATCATCGCCCGCCGGTGGGGCGGCTCCGGCGACCCGCTGTCGGCCACCGACGGCCGCATCCACGGACCCGCGGAGGCCCTCAAGGGGCTGTGAGCTGCCCCCGGTCAGAGCCCGGGCCGAGGTCGGCCTCGAGGTGCTGCCGGTCCTCCTCGTCGGCGAGCGGCACGGCCAGCGCCGCCGACCTCGCGGCGGCGGCCTCCTCGGTGCGGCCCAGCGCCTGCAGGGCGCGGGCGTGCGCCTCGTGCGCGTAGGCGAGGTCGAAGTCCGCCAGCCCGTGCCGCTCGCACCCGTCGAGGCAGCGCCGCGCATGCTGCAGCCCGACTTCGGGCCGGCCGGCGAGCACGTGCACCCGGGCGAGCAACCAGTCCGCCCGGACGGCGTTCGCGGGCGTGCGGCCCGCGGCCCGGTCCCAGTGGTACGCCGCGGCGTACGCCCGCCGCAGCATGTCCTCGTCGGCCTCGCCGTCGCGCTCGGGCCGGGTGATCAGCTCCCACGTGGCGTTGTTCGCCTCCACCGCGCAGAACCGGTGCCACGCGGCGTCCGGCTCGGGCACGACCGCCGGCTCCTCCTCGACCGGGGGAAGCGGCGACCCGGTCTCGAGCAGGGTCTTCAGCGAGTCGAGCACCCACACCCAGCTGTGCTCGGTGTCGGCCCAGGTCAGCGGGCTCTGCGCGAGGTCGGCGTGGACCACGCGGAGTCGGGTCAGGCCGGGGCCCGCGGCCTCCACGAGCCACTCGACCCGGCTGACCGGCTCGGCGGCCAGCGCCGCGTCGTACAGCGGGTGCCAGGTGAGGACCAGTCGCCGCGGTGGGTCCAGCACCTCGACGACACCCTCCACGACGGGCGCGCCGTCGGAGCGGGAGGTGCGGTAGGGCTCGCCCTCGACGAGGGGTCGCTCGAAGGCGGTGTCGTGGAAGTACTGCCGGGTGAAGTCGGGGTCGAGCAGCGCGGCCCAGACCTGCTCGGGGGTGGCCTGGATGTGGATCTGGTACTGGTGGCGGGCGGCGGGCATGACGGTTCCTCTCGGCGGTGCTCAGGCGCCGGACTCGAGGCCGGCGCGCAGTCCGACCAGTGCCCGGGTGAACGGAGCGGCGTACTTGCTGATCCACCGGTCGGCCAGCAGGCTGATCGGCACGGGGTTGAGGTAGTGCAGCCGCTGGCGACCCTCCCGGCGGGAGGTGACGAGCCCGGCCTCCTCGAGCACGCCGACGTGCTTCATCACCCCGAACCGGCTCATCGTCGGCACGTGGGCGCACAGCTGCCCGGCGTTCTGGCCGTCCTCGACGTACAGCGCGTCGAGGAGCAGCCGGCGCGTCGGGTCCGCGAGGGCCCGGAAGACCCGGTCCATCTCCTCGGTCTCGACGTCCGGCATGCCCTCGATAATATGAGACCATCTGGTCACATGTCCAGAGTTGGCGCCAGCGGTCACGATGGATCCGTGCGCACGCAGCCGGTCCGGTTCCGCCCCGCGGTCATGACCGTCGGCGCGGTCGCGCTCGTCGTCACGCTGCTGGCCGGCTGCTCGTCCGGCGCCGAGCCGGCACCGGATGCGGCGGCGTCGCCCCGCAGCAGCGCGGCCCCGACGGCCCGGACCAATCCCGAGACCAGCCCGGACACCAGTCCCGAGACCAGCCCGGACACCAGTCCCGAGTCCAGTCCAGAGACCGGCCCGGCACTGCCGCCCGTGCGCGACCGCAGCTCGCTGGCGGCATTGATGCGGACCCCGCTCCCCGGTGGGCGGATCACCGAGCGTCGCCGGGTGCTGGCCAACGAGGCCTACACCCGCACCGAGATCACCTATCCGAGCGGCCCGCGCGGCGGGGTCACCGTCTCCGGGGTGCTCCTACGGCCGCGTGGACCGGGACCGTTCCCCGCGGTGGTGCTCAACCACGGCTACATCGACCCCGCGATCTACGTCACCGGCCAGGGTCTGGCCCGCGAGCAGGACCGGCTGGCCCGCGCGGGCTTCGTGGTGCTGCACACCGACTACCGCGGGCACGCCGCCTCGGACCCGGCGTCCGCTCGCGACCGCGAGAGCCGGCTCGGCTACACCGAGGACGTGATCAGCGCGGTGGCGTCGGTCAAGCGGCTGCGGTACGTCGACCCCGACCGGGTCGCCCTGCTGGGTCGGTCGATGGGGGGCGGGATCACCTACAACGCGCTGGCGGTGCAACCCGGCCTGGTGCGGGCGGCGGTGGTGTTCGCGCCGGTCAGCTCCGACTTCCTGGACAACTTCCGACGCTGGACGCTCGCCGAGAGGCCGGAAGCGGCCGCGGCCACCTACCGGCGCCACGGGACGCCGAAGGAGAACCCCGCCTTCTACCGCGGCCTCTCCCCGCGCACGCACTTCGACCGGATCACCGAGCCGGTGCTGATCCACCACGGCACCGAGGACGACTCCTGCCCGATCCGCTGGTCGCGGACCACGCACCGACTGCTCCAGCGGGCCGACGTCGACTCGCGGCTCGAGGTCTACCCCGGGGAGCAGCACGCGTTCGGTCCGCAGTGGCCCCTCTCCATGGACCGCACCGTGCGGTTCCTGCGCCGCCAGCTGAGGGGCTGACGGGGTTGCGCCCACTGGCTACCGTGGCCGCACCCCACCCGGAAGGGTCTCGATGACCACAGCGCGCGACGAGCTGCAGACCAGGCGACTGGACGCCGTGCGCGCCTGGGTGAGCTTCGTCGAGCACGGTGACCGGGCCCGGGGACTCGTCCGGCCGGAGATCCTGAGGTCCTGGGAGCGCTCGGCCCCCGCGGTCGGGATCGACGTGAGCGAGGCGCCCCTCGCCGACGAGGCCGACACCCGGTCCTACTGGAGGGACAGCCCGCTGCAGGTGGCGGTGGAGCGGGTGGAGTCCGAGCTGCGCCGTACGGCGGAGGACGGCGACCTCGTGGTCGCGGTCACCGACCCGGAGACCCGCATCCTGTGGACCTACGGCGGACGCGTCATGCGCCGCAAGGCCGAGTCGGTGAACTTCGTCGCCGGGGGCCGGTGGGACGACACCAGCGTCGGCACCAACGCCCTCGACCTGGCCAACCGCACCGACGCACCCTCGATGGTGTTCAGCGCGGAGCACTACGCCGAGATCGTGCACAACTGGGTGTGCTGGGCGGCGCCCGTGCACGACCCGGTGACCGGTGAGCAGCTCGGCGTGATCGACCTGTCGACGACCTGGGAGCGGACCCACCCGATCGGGCTGGCCACCGCCCGGGTGCTGGCGCGCCTGATCGAGACCGCGATGCCCGACTCACGCCAGCGGCCCGAGTCCGCGGGCACCGGGACCCACGAGGTGCCCGGTCTCGACCTGACCCTGCTGGGTGCCGCCGAGGCCCGCCTCGACGGTCGCCGGCTGCTGCTCAACCGCCGGCAGACCGAGGTCCTGGCCCTGCTCGCGCTGCACCCCGCCGGGCTGTCGCTCGAGCAGCTGCACGCCCTGCTGTACGGCGACCAGGCGGTCACCTTCTCCACTCTCAAGGCGGAGGTCTCGCACCTGCGCAGCGCACTCGACGGGCAGCTCGCCTCGCGCCCCTACCGGCTGATGATGCCGGTGACCGTCGACGTCAACGAGGTGCTGCGGCTGCTGCGCACCGGGCAGGTGCGTGCCGCCGTGGCGGCGTACGGGGGTGACCTGATGCCGGGTACCGAGTCGCCGGCGCTGGGCGAGCTCGCCGAGGTCGTGGCCGTCGCCGTCCGGGAGGCCCTGCTGGCCGACCCGCAGCCGCAGGCGGTCGCCCGCTACACCGAGCTGGCCCCGCACGACACCGAGGTCATCGAGGTCTGCCTCGCCGTGATCGGCGATCGTCCCCACCCGGCGAAGGCGCTGCTCAAGGGCCGGCTCGCCGCCGCGCGTCGCTGACCGGCCGCAGCCGGTCGCCGCACTGCGGGGTGACAGGATTGCCCGCATGGCACTGGACCTCACCACCGACGTGGTCGCGCTGACCGAGGCCGTCGTCGGCATCGAGTCGGTGAGCGGGCAGGAGCAGGAGCTCGCCGACGCGATCGAGCAGGCGCTGCGCGGCGTCGAGCACCTCGAGACCACCCGGATCGGGCACTCCCTGGTCGCGCGGACCGACCTCGGCCACCCCGAGCGGGTGGTCATCGCCGGGCACATCGACACGGTGCCGCTCAACCGCAACCTGCCGGTGCGCAACGACGGCACCCGGCTGCACGGGCTGGGCACGTGTGACATGAAGGGTGGCGTCGCCGTCGCGCTGCGCCTGGCCGCGGGCGTCCCGCAGCCCAACCGGGACGTCACCTACGTCTTCTACGAGGCCGAGGAGATCGACGACGTCTACAACGGCCTCGGGCTGATCGCGGCCCAGCGGCCCGACCTCGTCGAGGGTGACTTCGCGATCCTGATGGAGCCCAGCGACGCCGTGGTCGAGGCCGGGTGCCAGGGGACGCTGCGGGTCGAGGTCACCACCCGCGGCGAACGCGCCCACTCCGCCCGCTCGTGGCGCGGGTCCAACGCGATCCACGCCGCCGCCGAGGTCCTGCGCCGGCTGGAGGCGTACGACGCCCGGCGGCCGGTCATCGACGGGCTGGAGTACCACGAGGGTCTCAACGCCGTCGGCATCACCGGCGGCGTCGCCACCAACGTGCTCCCCGACGAGTGCGTGGTCACGGTCAACTACCGCTACGCGCCCGACCGTTCGGAGGCCGAGGCGCTGGCCTTCGTCAAGGACGTGTTCGCGGGGTACGACGTGGTGGTCACCGACTCCGCCCCCGGAGCCCTCCCCGGACTCTCCGTCCCGGCCGCCCGGGCGTTCGTCGACGCCGTGGGCGGGACGGTGAACCCGAAGTTCGGCTGGACCGACGTCGCCCGGTTCACCGGCCTGGGCGTCCCCGCGGTGAACTACGGGCCGGGAGACCCGATGCTCGCGCACAAGCAGGAGGAGTTCGTGCCGATCGACCAGCTGCGGTCCTGCGAGTCGACCCTGCGCACCTGGCTGGGGGCACCGTGAGGCAGGACGGCCGGACCCCGGGCGACCGCCGGGAGAAGCACAAGGGCCCGACGGTCCTCCGCGGAGCCCAGGTCGACCTGTCGACCACCGACCAGCGGCTGCTGGACTCCCGTGGCCCCACCGACTGGGTGCACACCGACCCGTGGCGGGTGATGCGGATCCAGTCGGAGTTCATCGAGGGGTTCGGGGCGCTGGCCGAGCTGGGCCCGGCGATCGGCGTGTTCGGCTCCGCCCGCACCTCCACCGACGACCCCTACTACGCGATGGCCGAGCAGATCGCCCGCGGGCTCGTGGAGGCCGGCTTCGCGGTGATCACCGGTGGCGGGCCGGGCGCGATGGAGGCCGCCAACAAGGGCGCCTCCGAGGCCGGCGGCACCAGCGTCGGCCTGGGCATCGAGCTGCCCTTCGAGCTGGGCCTGAACGAGTGGGTCGACGTCGGCGTCAACTTCCGCTACTTCTTCGCCCGCAAGACGATGTTCGTCAAGTACTCCCGCGGGTTCGTCGTGCTGCCCGGTGGCCTGGGCACCCTGGACGAGCTGTTCGAGGCGCTGACCCTCGTGCAGACCCAGAAGGTCACCTCCTTCCCGGTGGTGCTGGTCGGCACCGAGTACTGGTCCGGCCTGCTGGGCTGGCTGCGCGAGACCGTGCTCGCCGACGGGAAGATGTCGGCGGGGGACCTCGACCTGCTCACGGTCACCGACGACGTCGACGAGGCGGTGGCGATGATGGTCGAAGGGGTAGCGCGCCGGTGACCTGGTTCCTGGCGGTGCTCATCGTCCTGGTCATCGGGGCGGTCGCGGTGGTGGCCGTGGGACGCGGCGGCTCGATGGGCCCGGCGTACGACGACCGGGCCGACGTCCGCCTGCCGGCCCACCGGCCGGTCACCGCGCAGGACCTGCGCGGATTGCGCTTCAACACCGTGCTCCGCGGCTACCGCGCCAGCGAGGTGGACGCCCTGATCGACCGGCTGGCCGCCCAGCTCGACGACTCCGACCCCGCGGAGGGCCCCCAGGGTCCACAATGAGGCCGTGGCCACCGTCGTCTCCGCGATCCTGCTCGCGCTCGCCGTGGTCCTGGTCGTCCTGACCCGGCTCCGCCTGGCCCGGTCGCAGACGCCGGCGGGCCGCCTGGACATCCCGGGGACGCTGGTCAACCTGCACACCGGGCTGGGCTCGGTCGCCCTGCTGCTCTGGGCGGCCTTCCTCTTCCTCGACGTCGACTGGCTGGTCGGCTTCCTCGGGCTGCTGCTGTGGTGGGGGACCACGGCGGTCGGCCTGCTGATCCTGATGCGCTGGCTGCCCGCGCGGGGGAAGCACGCCGCGGACGGGGCCGGTGACTCCTGGACCCAGGGGCCCTGGCTCTCGATGGTGGGCCACCTCGGTGCGCTGGTGGGGGCCGTGGTCTGGTCGTCCTTCTTCCTCGCCGGCTCGGTCGGATGAGGTCGCGGCGAGGCCCCACGCGGGTCCTGCTCCCGGTGCTGGTCGCGCTGGCCGTCGCCGCCCCGGTCACCTCCGCCCCGACGGTCTCGGCCACGGACACCGTCTCGGCCTCGGTCGCCACCCAGTCGTCGGCGGCGGCGCGGCCGGCTCGCCCCGCGGTCGTCGAGGCGCGCACGATCGGCCGCACGGTGCGGGGTCGCGGCATCCTCGCCTGGCGCCTGGGCCAGCCCTCGTCACCGCGCAAGGTGGTCCTGCTCGCGGCCATGCACGGCAACGAGGCCGGCCCCTCGCGGATCCTGCGCAACCTGCGGGACGGGCGACCGATCCGGGGCGCGGACATCTGGGTGGTCCCGCAGTACAACCGCGACGGCGTGCTCCGACGTTCCCGCCAGAACGCGCGCGGCGTGGACCTCAACCGCAACTTCCCGCGGCAGTGGCGACGTGCCTCCGGTCCCTACGACTCGGGCCCGCGCCCGGCCTCCGAGCCGGAGACGCGCGCGGTGATGGCGTTCCTGCGCGAGGTCCGGCCCCAGCAGGTGGTCAGCTTCCACCAGCCGCTGCGTGGTGTGGGGCGCACCGTGCGACGCGGTCGGCCGCTGGTGCAGCGCCTGCACCGCGGGCTGCGCCTGCCGGTGAAGTCGTTCAACTGCTCGGGGCGCTGCCACGGCACCATGACCGAGTGGTTCAACGCGAGCTTCCCGGGCGTGGCCGTCACCGTGGAGTACGGCCGGGGGCTCAGCCGGCACCAGGCCACCCGCACCGGGCCGACCGGCCTGCTGCGGGCCGTGGGCGCCCGACGCTGATCGGCGTCAGCGGCCTCGGAAGACCGGCTGCTGCTTGCCCACGAACGCCGTCACCGCGGCGCGGTGGTCCTCGGTCCCCCCGGTGAGGGTCATCATCGCTGCCTCGAACTCCAGCGACTCCGCCAGCCCGTGACCGGCGGCGAACTCGACCGCGCGCCGGATCGCGCCGTACGCCACGGTCGGACCGTCGGCGAGGCGACGCGCCAGCTCGGCGACCTCGGCCTCGAGGTCCTCGGCCACCGTGGTCGCGAGGCCGAGCTCCAGCGACTCCTCGGCCCCGATCGTGCGCGGGAAGTACAGCAGCTCGAGGGCCTTGGCCCGGCCGACCATCCGGGGCAGGGTCCACGACGAGCCGGTGTCGCACGACAGCGCGACCCCGGCGAAGGCGAGGTTGAACCCCGCGGAGGGGGCCAGCACCCGGAGGTCGCAGGCAAAGGCCAGGCTCGCGCCGGCACCCGCCGCGACGCCGTTGACCGCCGCCACCACCGGCTTGGCCATCGTCGCCACCGCGGTGACGATCGGGTTGTAGTGCTCCTCGACCGTGCGGAACAGCGACTCGGCGTCGGAGCTCTCCAGGATCTCGATGTGCTCCTTGAGGTCCTGGCCCACGCAGAAGGCGCGGCCGGTGCCGGTCAGCACCACACACCGGACAGCACTGTCGGCCTCCGCCCGCCGGACGGCGTCGAGCAGCGCCTCCTTGGTGGCGACGTCGAGACCGTTCATGGCTCCCGGACGGTTGAGCGTGATCGTGGCGACGCCCCCGTCGACGGCGTAGTGCACCGGGGGCTCGGGCCCCTCGTCGGACGGGGTCATCGCGGGACTCCTGCTCGGTGAGGCGGTGGGTCGCGCCAGAGTCTGCCCCATCAGTACGGACAGGTGGTCGGGTGTCAGTGCCCGATGAGGAATAATGGGGCGGAGTTGGGCGCGTCCTGCGCACGAATGACACGGGAAGAGGTGTGCACATGGCGGCCATGAAGCCGCGGACGGGCGACGGCCCGCTCGAAGTCACCAAGGAGGGTCGCGGCATCGTGATGAGGGTTCCCCTCGAAGGCGGTGGCCGGCTGGTGGTCGAGCTCAACGCCGATGAGGCCAGGTCCCTCGGCGACGCCCTCAAGGACGTGGTGGGCTGAGCCCACCCCACCGACCCGGAGCATTTGGGGCCCCCGCACACCGTGACGGAGTGCGGGGGCCCCGGCATGTCCCGGCAGGTCCCGGGGTCGTCTAGGGTCGTCCCGTGCCGCTCCCACCGCAGGTCCAGCCCCCCGAGTTCGCCCTCGCCGAGGGGCCGCCCTCCCGTGTGGACGGGGCGGTCGTGGTCGCCGTCCCGGTGCTCGGCGGGTACGACGACCCGGTGCTCGGCCCGGGTGCCGCCGAGCTGGGCGAGGACCTGGACCTGGACCTGACCGAGCTGCTGGCCGCCGCCTCGGCGACCGGCAGCACCGGCGAGGTCGTCGAGCTGCCGGTCGTGCGCCCCGACGGACCCGCCAGCACCGCGCTCGTGCGCGTGCTGATGATCGGTGTCGGTGAGGGCACCACCACCGACCTGCGTCGCGCCGGTGCCGCGCTCGCCCGGCGGACCACCGACGTCGACACCGTGGCCTCCACCCTGAGCGCGGTCGGCGACGACGACGGCATGGCCGCCTTCGTCGAGGGGGCCACGCTGGGCAGCTTCGGGTTCTCGCTGCGCCAGGACGGTCCGCGGCAGCGGCCGGCCGGCCGGATCGTGCTCGCGCTGACCCCCGACGGCGAGGGCACGGGGGCGCGCCTGCGGCGCTCGGTCGCGGTCGCGGGCGCCGGCTGGCAGTCGCGCCTGCTCGCCAGCGTGCCCTCCAACATCAAGACCCCGCAGTGGCTGGCCGAGCAGGCGGTCGAGGCCGCCGAGGCGGCGGGCCTGAACGCCACCGTCTGGGACGAGAAGCAGCTCGCCGCCCGTGGGTTCGGTGGGGTCGTCGGAGTCGGCCAGGGCGCCGCCGCGCCGCCGCGCTTCGTGCAGATCGACTACAAGCCCTCGCGCTCGGCACGCGGTCCGGGCAAGCAGCGTCACGTCGTCCTCGTCGGCAAGGGCATCACCTTCGACAGCGGCGGCCTCTCGATCAAGCCCGGGCAGTCGATGGTCACGATGAAGCGCGACATGACCGGCGCTGCCGTGGTCGCCTCGGTGATGGCGGCCCTGCCGGAGGTGGACTGCCCGGTCCGGGTGACCGGTCTGCTGGCGATCGCGGAGAACTCGGTCAGCGGCACCTCGATGCGGCCCGGCGACGTGATCACCCAGTACGGCGGGCGCACCACCGAGGTCACCAACACCGACGCCGAGGGACGGCTGGTGCTGGCCGACGGGCTGGCCTACGCCGTGGACAAGCTCGACCCGGACGTGCTGGTCGACGTGGCCACGCTGACCGGGGGGATCAAGGTCGCGCTCGGGCAGCACACGGGTGGGCTGTTCGCCAACGACGACGCCCTCGCCGGACACCTCGACGCCTCCGGGGAGCGCTCGGGCGAGCCGGTGTGGCGGATGCCGCTCAGCGACGAGTACGAGCACAAGCTCGCCTCCAAGATCGCCGACGCCGACAACGCCCCGGGCGGGCCGCCCGCGATCACCGCGGCGCTGTTCCTCCAGCACTTCGTCGGCGGTCTGCCGTGGGCCCACCTCGACATCGCCTCGGTGGGGGACGCCCCCCGCGACCGCCACGAGTGGACCGAGGGCCCGACCGGGTTCGGGGCGCGGCTGCTGCTGGAGTGGCTCGGTGGCCCGGCCCCGCTGGAGGGGGTGGGCGCATGAGCGCCTCCGCCCTGACCGTCCGCTGGTCGCTGCGCGGCGGCCCGGCCGGCGTCGAGGACCAGCTGCGCGAGTACGTCGCGCAGTCCTCCCACGCCCGCTTCGAGCAGCGCGAGGGCCTGCGCTTCAAGACCTGGCGGATGCGTGCCGGCGAGTGGTTCGAGGGGTGCTACGTGTTCGTCGACGACGCCACTCGAGCCGCGTTCCAGGAGTCGTTCACCGCGGCCGCGGACGACTCGCCGGTCTCCCAGCTCCTCGGAGCCGGTCCCGAGCTGGTCGAGGAGAGCTCGGTGGTGGCCGTCGCGGGTGGTCCCGAGGGGTTCGTCTCGGTCCCGTCGTACGACGCCTGAGGCGCGCTCAGCCCTCCGGGGTCCACACCTTCTTGGCGACGAGCAGACCGTCACCGACCGGCAGCAGCGCCGGCACCAGCGACTCGTGCTCGCTGATCGCGCGACCGAGCTCGCGGATCGCGACGGTCTCGGGGTCGCGCTGGGCCGGGTCGGCGACCCGGTCGTGCCACAGGGCGTTGTCGAAGGCCACCACCCCACCGGGCCGCAGCAGGCGCAGCGCCTCGGTCAGGTAGTCGGAGTACTCCTCCTTGTCGCCGTCGCAGAAGACCAGGTCGTAGTGGCCGTCGGTGAGCCGGGGGATCACCTCGAGCGCGGCACCGGGGATCAGGCGCACCCGCTGGCTGGCGATGCCGGCCTCGGTGAAGCCCTGCTTGGCCAGCCGCTGGTGCTCGGCCTCGGTGTCGACCGTGGTCAGCACGCCGTCCGGACGCATCCCGCGCAGCAGCCAGAGACCGGAGACGCCGGTCCCGGTGCCGATCTCGACCACGGCGCGGGCCTCGAGGACCGAGGCCAGGAGGCACAGGGCGGCACCGGCTCCCGAGCCGATCGGCACCACGCCGACCTCCTCGGCGCGCGCGCGTGCGGCGGCGAGGATCTCGTCCTCGGCGACGAACTCCTCCGCGTAGGTCCAGCTCGCGGGCTTCAGTGGGGTGACGATGACGGGCTCCTGACGTGCGTCGGTGATGGCACCGGACCCTACCCGCACGCGCGGCGGGAACACGGAGGCGGCACCGGACGTTCTCCCAGCGTGAGCCAGAGCACTCGGAAGGGCACCCGGATGGGCACCCGCAAAGCCCTCGCAGAACCCACGGGGTCCTGCTGGCTTCCCCTCAGGTCCGTCTCAGGGAGCGTCCCTAGCGTGGTGCCATGGTGAACCCCTCGCAGGACCCGACCGGTGACGTCGCCACCCAGCCGAGCTGGGAGCAGATCGTCGCCGATCACTCCGCGCGCGTGTTCCGGCTGGCCTACCGGCTGACCGGCAACCGGCACGACGCCGAGGACCTCACCCAGGAGGTGTTCGTGCGGGTCTTCCGGTCGCTGCACACCTACACCCCGGGCACCATGGAGGGCTGGCTGCACCGGATCACCACCAACCTCTTCCTCGACCAGGCCCGCCGCAAGCAGCGGATCCGCTTCGACGCCCTCAGCGACGAGGCCGCGGGCCGGCTGCCCAGTGCGCTGCCCACCCCCGACATGGCCTCGATGGACCGGCTGTTCGACGCCGACGTCGAGGCCGCCCTGGCCTCGCTGGCGCCCGACTTCCGCGCCGCCGTCGTGCTCTGCGACGTCGAGGGGCTCAGCTATGAGGAGATCGCCGACGTGCTCGACCTCAAGCTGGGCACGGTCCGCTCCCGGATCCACCGCGGCCGCGCGCAGCTGCGCTCGGCCCTCGCCCACCGGGCCCCGAGCCGGGGTCGCACCCGGTTCGCCGGGCCCCTCCCCAGCCGGGGACTGGCCCCTCAGGTGCGGTGATGCTGTCGCTCAGCGGTCACATCGGCTCCAAGGTCTCCGCCCTCGTCGACGGTCAGCTCCCGGCGTCCGAGGAGGAGCGGGCGTGGTCGCACGTGCTGACCTGCCCGGGCTGCCGACGGCTGGTCGAGCACGAGGGCTGGACCAAGCGCCGGCTCGGTGCGCTGGGTGGCCACGGACCGGTGGCCCCGCCGCCCCAGCTGCTCGGCTCGCTGTACGCCGTGGACGCCTGGTCGGCGGTCGACGAGATCGAGAAGCGGCACCGGCGCCGGCGTACGGCCGTGGGTGTCGTGGGCGGTGGCGCCGTCGGCGCCTGCCTGCTGACCCTGGTCACCGCCGCGGGTGGCCCGCTGGCCCGGAGCGACCAGCCCGGTGGGCCGTCGCCGGCGACGATCCGCGCCGACCTCCAGCAGCGTCCGCCGGTCGGGTCCCCGACGGGGGCTGAGACCAACGTCAGCCCGATCAGGGTCGATAGGTCAAGATAGGCGCGTGAGCCAGTACGACCCCCCCGAGCCGACCGCGTCCGGCCCGGCCGGTCCGCCCCCGGGGGAGCAGTACCCCGACCCCTACCCCGGCCCCTATCCGCCGGTGGGTCCGGACCCCTACCCGGCGCCGGTCGTCGAGCAGCCGTCGCGAGCCCGGGTCCCGGCGTGGATGCTGCCGGCCGTCGCGGTGACCGCCCTGGTGCTCGGGCTGACCGGGGGCGCCATCGCCGGCGCGCTGGTCAGTGACGGCAGCGGCGGCGGTGCGGGCGTGCTGCGGGTGGAGCGCCGTACGGCGGCCCCGCTGCCCGCCGACAACGAGTCCGTGGCCTCGGTGGCCGCCGAGGTGCTGCCGAGCACGGTCCAGATCTCCGCCGCGTTCGGGGGCGAGGGCCAGGGTGCCACCGGCTCCGGCTTCGTCTTCGACACCGAGGGTCACGTGATCACCAACAGCCACGTGGTCGCCGAGGCCGACGACACCGGCGGCAAGATCCAGGTGATCGACCAGGACGGCAACCGGCTCAAGGCCACCGTGGTCGGTCGCAGCACGGTCTACGACATCGCGGTGCTGCGGGTGCCCAAGGCCACCGGCATGACCCCGGCCGCGATCGGCTCCTCCGACCAGATGCGGGTGGGCGAGACCGTGGTGGCGATCGGGTCCCCGCTCGGTCTCTCGGCGACGGTGACCTCGGGCATCGTCAGCGCCGTCAACCGGCCGGTGACCACCGGCGAGGGCGAGAACGACAACTCCTACATCAACGCGGTGCAGACCGACGCGGCGATCAACCCGGGCAACTCCGGGGGGCCGCTGGTCAACCTCCAGGGCCAGGTCGTGGGGGTCAACTCCGCGATCGCCTCGCTCGGCTCGCAGCTGGTCTCCGACCAGGGCGGCAACATCGGGGTGGGGTTCGCGATCCCGATCGAGCAGGTGCAGGTGACCACCGCCCAGATCCTGCGCACCGGCAAGGCGCAGTACCCGATCATCGGCGCCAACATCCGCGGCACCGAGAAGCGCGACGGCGTGCGCGTGGAGTCGATCACCCCCGGGACGCCGGCTGCCGAGGCCGACCTGAAGGTGGGCGACGTGATCCGTAGGGTCGACGGCACGCCGGTGGGCGGCTCGATCGAGCTCGTGGTCGCGATCCGCACCCACCAGCCGGGGGAGAAGGTCACGCTCACCGTCGACCGCAAGGGCAAGACCTTCGAGGTCGAGGTCGGGCTCGACGCCAAGACCGGCTGAGCCCCGGCTGAGCCCTGGGGCGGGCTCACTCCTTCTTCTGCACCTCGAGCGGGGCGAGCGTGCCCAGGCCCTCGGCGACGACGACGGCGTCGTCCCCGGCCTCGAGCCGGAAGTCGGCCGGCGGGTTGACCCGCGCGTGGCCGTCGCGGCCGATCGCCAGCAGGGTGGCCGCGTGCTCGCCCCGGAGGCGGGCGGAGAGCTCGTCCACGGAGAGGCCGATGAAGTCCTCGGGCAGGGCGATCCGGTAGAGCTCGGAGCCCTCGCCGCCCGAGACGATGTCGGTGACGATCTGGGCCAGGCCCGGGTAGAGCGAGGAGCGGGCCAGGAGCCGGGAGGAGATCCGGGAGGTGACCATGATCTCGTCGGCGTTGGCGCGCTCGAAGTGGGCCACGTGCTGGGGGTTGTTGACCTCCACCACGGTGCGCACGTGCGGCGCGACCGACTCGATCGCCATCACCGCCAGGATCGAGCGCATGTCGGCCTCGTTGGACGCGTCGGAGGGGCACACCACCGCGGCCATCGCCTCCTCGATGCCGGCCCGGCGCAACGTGTCGGCGGCGGTGACGTCGCCGCTGACGAAGTAGACCTCGCTGCCCGCGGGGTTCTTGTCGGAGTCGTGGATGACCACGATCCGGTGCTCGTACTCGTCGCCGCTGAGCTCGGCGATCAGGTCGCGCGCCGTGGGGTTCCACCCGCAGACGACGATGTGGTCGCGATAGCCAGCCGCACCCATGCCCTGTCCCTCCTTGAGGATGAAGTCGATCACGAAACCGACGAGCGCGCCGGTGATCGAGGCGACGATCGCCACGCCGAACAGCACGAGCACCCAGGAGATGACGAACCCGCCGGGCGTGCGGACGTAGGAGGAGTCACCCGACCCCATCACGGTGGTGACGCCCCAGTAGAAGCTGCTGGACAGCGAGGCGAAGAACTCGCCGACGCCGTCGCGCGGTCCCTCGATCAGCGTGACCAGCAGGGCGGCGACGAGCACGAAGCCGAGCAGCCCCGCGAACAGGCGCAGGAAGAACGAGCGGTCGACGTTGCCGGTCAGCCGGTTCACGTGGAAGGCGAGCCGGCGGAGCAGGGGGGCGCTGAACGCCACGCGGACCACGCGTCCGAACCGTCGCCTCATGGCTCCCCTCGACCAGGCCGTGCTCTGAGCGTGCCGGGATGATCGCACAGCCCCCGGGGGGCCGCCATAGCCCTGACGGGCTGGTCAGGACCAGCCCGGAGGTCGTCCGGTCAGGTCGCCTCGAGGTCGAACGGCGGCCGCTCGTCGCGTCCCAGCACCGGGGTGGCCTTGGCGGGGGCCGGGGTGTCGAAGTCGTCCTCCATCGCCTCGAGGATGTGCTTGCGGATCGCCTGGCGGGGGTCGAGGTCGGTGAGCTTGAGGTCGGCGTACTCCGGACCGAGCTCGTCGCGCAGCTGGGTCTGTGCGCTCTGGGCGAGGTTGCGCACCTGGCGCAGGAAGCGCCCGGCCTGGCGGGCGAACTCGGGGAGACGGTCGGGGCCGAAGACGACGACCGCCACGAAGGCGATGACCACGAGCTCCGCCAGCCCGACCCCGAACATGCCTGATCAGCCCTTGGCGGTGGGACTGAGTCCGAGCTGCATGCCGGCCAGGCCGCGGCCGCGGCCCGCGAGGGTGCGGGCGATTCCGGCGAGGACGGTGGCCCCCGGGGCGGTCGGGTCGGACTCGACGATCGGCTTGCCGGAGTCGCCGCCCTCGCGCAGGCTCACGTCGAGGGGGATCTCGCCCAGCAGCGGTACGTCGTAGCCGAACCGGCTGCCCAGCGTGGCGGCCACCCGCTCGCCGCCGCCGCTGCCGAACACCTCGAGCCGGTGCTCGACGCCCTCGGCGGTGCAGTGGGGGCACGGGAGGAAGGACATGTTCTCGATGACGCCCACGACGCGCTGGTGCATCATCGAGGCCATCGTGCCGGCGCGCTCGGCGACCTCGGCGGCGGCCTCCTGCGGCGTGGTCACCACGAGCACCTCCGCGTTGGGCAGGTGCTGGCCCAGCGAGATCGCCACGTCACCGGTGCCCGGCGGCAGGTCGAGCAGGAGCACGTCGAGGTCGCCCCAGTAGACGTCGGCGAGCATCTGCACCAGGGCCCGGTCGAGCATCGGGCCGCGCCAGGCGACGACCTGGTCGCGCCGGGGCTTGAGCATGCCGATGCTGATCACCGAGACGCCGCTGGCGGTGGGCACCGGCATGATCAGGTCCTCGACCTGGGTGGGCCGGGTGTCGGCGACGCCGAGCATGGCCGGCACGGAGTGGCCGTAGATGTCGGCGTCGACCACCCCGACCTTGAGGCCCTGCTGGGCCATGGAGACCGCGAGGTTGACGGTGACCGAGGACTTGCCGACGCCACCCTTGCCGGAGGCGATGGCGAGCACCTTGGTCAGCGAGCCGGCCTGCGCGAACGGGATCTCGCGCTGCGCCTGGCCGCCGCGGAGGGTCTCCTGGAGCGAGGAGCGCTGGTCGGCGGTCATCACGCCGAGCTGGACGTCGACGCCGGTCACGCCCTCCACGGTGGTCACCTCGGTGGTGACGTCGCGGGTGATGGTCTCCTTCAGCGGGCAGCCGGCGACGGTCAGCAGGACCCGGACGGTCACCATGCCGGTGTCGTCGACGTCGATGCCCTCGACCATGCCGAGCTCGGTGATGGGTCGCTTGATCTCCGGGTCGTTCACCCGAGCCAGCGCAGCCTGAATCCGGTCGATTGCAGGGGAAGTCATGGTCACCAGCGTACGTGGCGCTACCCGGCGCCGTCCGGGGAGTGGTCGCTGTCCTCGTCCTCGTCGTCGTCCTGCAGCTCATCGACGAGGTTGCGCAGCTCCGAGCGCAGGAAGTCGCGGGTGGCGACCTCGCCGATCGCCATCCGCAGCGAGGCGACCTCACGGGCCAGGAACTCCATGTCGGCGTGCGCGCGGGCGTTGGCCTGGCGGTCCTGCTCGTTGATGACGCGGTCGCGGACCTCCTGCCGGTTCTGGGCGAGCAGGATCAGCGGTGCGGCGTACGACGCCTGCAGGCTGAGCATCAGGGTGAGGAAGATGAACGGGTAGTCGTCCCACCGGACCGCGGCGGGGGCGACCAGGTTCCAGACGATCCAGATGAGCACGAAGAGCGTCATGTAGATCAGGAAGCGCGCGGTGCCCATGAACCGGGCGAACTGCTCGGCGAAGATGCCGAACGCGTCCTGCTTCACCGTGGGGCGCCGGACCAGCGACCGGCGCAGCTCGCGGGGGGTGTCGAGGCGCGCGAGGCGGGCGCGCTCCTCGGAGTCCTGCTGGCGGTGGCGGTCGCGGCTCTCGTGGCGCATCGCGGCGATCCGGCGTACGGGACGGCGCTCGGACTTCGCTTGCGCTCGGACTTGCGGTCGGACCTGCGCTCCGGCGTCGGGTCGGGCTTGTCGGCCATCGGTCACCTCCTGCCGATCTTGCGGTCGCGCCATCCCTCGGGCAGCAGGTGGTCGAGCAGGTCGTCCACGGTGACGGTGCCGAGCAGGCGGCCCTCCTCGTCGACGACCGGCGCGGCCACCAGGTTGTAGGTGGCCAGGAAGGTCGCGACGTCCTCGAGCGTCGCCTCCGGGCGCAGGAAGTCGATGCCGGTGTCGAGCACCCCGGCCACGAGCGTGGAGGGCGGCTCGCGCAGCAGGCGCTGGATGTGCGCCACCCCGAGCAGCTTGCCGGTCGGGGTCTCCATCGGGGGCCGGCACACGTGCACGAGCGCGGCCAGCGAGGGCGTGAGGTCCTCGTTGCGCACGTGCGCGAGCGCCTCGGCCACGGTGGCGTCCGGGGGCAGGATCACCGGCTCGGGGGTCATCATCCCGCCGGCGGTCTCCTCGCCGTAGACCATCAGCCGCCGGACCTCGGCGGCGTCCTCGGACTCCATCAGCTCGAGCAGCTGGCGCGCGGTCTCCGGCGGTAGGTCCGCGATCAGGTCGGCGGCGTCGTCGGCCGACATCTCCTCGAGGATGTCCGCGGCCCGCTCGGAGTCGAGGTGCTCGAGGATCTCGACCTGGTCCTCCTCGGGCAGCTCCTCGAGCACGTCGGCCAGCCGCTCGTCGTCGAGCCCGGCGACGACCTCGGCCCGGCGTTCGCGGGGCAGCTCGTGGATCACGTTGGCTGCGTCGGCGGGGCGCAGGTCGGCCAGGGCGGCGATGAGGTGCTCGGCCCCCTGGTTCTGCTGCCGGTCGTGCAGCCCGTCCACGTCGTCCCACTCCACGACGTGGGTCTGCCCGCGCCGGCGGAAGCCCGTCGCGGCCTCGGTCAGCGCCACCCGGGAGAGCACCCAGTCGCGGGTCCGGGCCTGCTCCATCGCCACGTCGAAGACGACGCCCTCGACCCCGGTCGAGCGCACCACGACCTTGCGGTCGAGCATCTCCCCGATGACGAGCGTCTCGGTCGACCGCTTCTCGAAGCGGCGCATGTTCAGCAGGCCGGTGGTGATCACCTGGCCGGGGTCGATGTTGGTGACCCGGGTCATCGGGGCGAAGATCTGCCGGCGGCCGAAGACCTCGACGACCAGACCGACCACCCGCGGCTGCCGTACGTCGGACCGCAGCACCACCACCACGTCGCGCACCTTGCCCACCGCGTCCCCCTGGGGGTCGAAGACCGGGAGGCCGGCCAGCCGGGCCGCGTAGACGCGGGTGGGTGTCGTACTCACCTGCCGAACCTTAGTGCTAGGTACGCTCAGCGGAATCGTTCGCAGCATGGATGCAGGCAAGGAGTTGTTCATGACCAAGCAGGTGGTCATTCTCGCGGCAGGTCTCGGCACGCGGCTGGGCCGGCCGCACCCCAAGCCGCTGACCCCCCTCCGCTCCGGGGAGAGCATCATGCGGCGCGCCGTCGACGCGCTGCGGGGGGCCTACGGCGACGACGCGTTCGTCACCGCGGTGGTGGGCTTCAAGCTCGACCTGGTGATCGAGGCGATGCCGGACATCTCCTTCGTCTACAACGAGGTCTACGACTCGACGAACACCTCCAAGAGCCTGCTCAAGGCACTCCGGCTCTCCCAGCCCGGCGGCGTGCTGTGGCTCAACGGCGACGTGGTCTTCGACCCGGCGGTGCTGCCGATGATCCAGGAGCACATCGAGCAGGGGCGCAGCTTCGTGTGCGTCAACACCGAGTCGGTCGCGGAGGAGGAGGTGAAGTACACCCTCGACGACGAGGGCTACATCGCCGAGCTCTCCAAGCAGGTCGTCGGCGGCCTCGGCGAGGCGGTCGGCATCAACTTCATCTCCGCCGAGGACAAGGCGACCCTGATCCAGCGGCTCGACGACGTCGGCGACCAGGACTACTTCGAGCGCGGCCTGGAGGTGGCGATCGCCGAGGACGGCCTGCGCGTCGAGGCGCTGGACATCTCGCAGTACCCCATCGTGGAGGTCGACTTCGACGAGGACCTGACCCGGGCCAACGAGTTCGTCGAGCGCTGACCCCGTGCCCGACCAGCCGCCCGCGCCGACCCGGGTCGAGGCGGTGGACGAGACCGGCGTGCACCTGCGGGCCGGGACGGACACGGTCGTCGACGTGCTCTTCGACGAGCGTCGGATCTGGTCGTTCTGGACGGTCCGCGACACCCGTGACGACGCCGGCCACCGGGTCGCCGACTGGCCGCCGGTGCTCAAGCGCTTCCTCGACGGCACCACCCGGCTGCAGGTCGTCGAGCACGTCTCCGGCGCGGTCGCCTACGACGCCGAGGTGCAGCTGGGCTCGAAGCCGACCCGGATCGCGGTCGTCGACGCCGCCGGCCGTCCGCTCGGGCTGGACAAGTCCAACCGCATCTCCACCATGTTCGACTCCCGCGACGCCGAGCAGGTCGCGCCGCTGCTGGACTCCACCGAGGAGGTCCTCGCCGCGCTCCACGACGCCGGGGTGGACGCGTTCCCGGCGTACGGCACGCTGCTCGGCGCTGTGCGCGAGCAGGACTTCATCGGCCACGACAACGACGTGGACCTCGGCTACGTCAGCCGGCACACCCACCCGCTCGACGTGATCCGGGAGTCCTACCGGCTCCAGCGGACCCTGCGCGAGCGCGGGTACGCCGTCGACCGCTACAGCGCCGCCGCCTTCAAGGTCACCGTGGTCGAGGCCGACGGCGGCCTGCGCGGGCTCGACGTGTTCGGCGGCTACTTCCTCGACGGTCGGCTCTACCTGATGGGGGAGATCGGCACGCCGTTCGAGGAGGAGTGGATCTTCCCGCTCGGCACGTGCACGCTCGCCGGTCGCACCCTGCCGGCGCCGGCCCGGCCGGAGAAGCTGCTCGAGGCGACCTACGGCCCCGGGTGGCGGGTGCCCGACCCGGCGTTCCACTTCGCCACCCCGCGCACGACGTACCGCCGCCTCAACGGGTGGTTCCGTGGCGGCCGGATCCTGCGCAACGAGTGGGACCGGCGCTACAGCACGCTGCGCGAGAAGCTGCCCAAGGTCGCGCCGAGCCCGCTGGCGCAGTACGTCGCTGCCGTCGAGCCGGACCCGGCGTACCTCGTCGACGTCGGCACGGGCCGTGGCGCCGACGCGCTGTGGTTCGCCCGGCGCGGCGTACGCACGCTGGGTCTGGACTACGCGTGGGGGGCGTCCAACGCCGTACGCCGGGCCGCCGCCGACGACGAGTCCCCGCTCGAGCTGGGCTGGATGAACCTGCACGAGCTGCGCTCGGTGCTGGCCTGGGGCGCCCAGGTGGCCCGGGCGGAGCAGCCGGTGACGGTGATGGCCAACCACCTCCTCGACGCCACCGACCTGGCCGGCGTGGAGTCGCTGGCGCGCTTCGCCCGGATGGCGACCAGCGGCGGCGGCCGGTTCTACGCCGACTTCTGCGTGCTGGCACCCGACGAGGGGTCCTACGTCCCGGCGGGTCGGGGCGACCGGTTGCGGCCCAAGCGGCTCGACCGCGTCCGCCGGGCCTTCGAGGACGCCGGAGCCGTTATCGTGCAGGGCACTCAGGTCGAGGACCGGTCCACTCCGCGGGAGTTCCCGGAGACGGACCGTCCGCAAGCGCGATTGGTGGCGGAATGGCGGAAGTGACGTCGGGTGGGACCCGCGGGCTCAAGGACCGGGCGGTCGAGCGGCTGGCCCGCGCGGTCGCGGGCGGACGGCTCGACGAGCTCCAGCAGCGCCTCGACCAGCTGGAGGCCGAGGTGCAGGAGTGCCGCCAGCTCAACATCCGGCTGGCCGAGGTGACCGACCTGGTCGAGCAGCTGCTGCTGCCGATGGCGGCCCGCGACGAGGAGCAGATCGCCGCGGCCGTCGAGAAGTACACCCGGACGGTCTGAGCGGGCGATGGCGGCGCGCGTCTTCCTGCACATCGGTCTCCCCAAGACGGCCACGACCTACCTGCAGACCCTGATGTGGGCCCACCAGGCCGAGCTGGCCGACCAGGGTGTGCTGCTGCCGGGGCGGGAACGCCGCGAGCACCTCTGGGCCAGCCGGACGGTGCGCGAGGACCCTGCCTTCGCCAAGGCCGGCGAGCACCAGCGCGGCGCCTGGGACCGGCTGCGCACCGACATCGCCGCGTGGAGCGGCACCGCCCTGGTCAGCCACGAGTTCTTCGCCGCGGCCTCGGCGGAGCAGGCGGCGGCGATGGTCGACCAGCTCGGCGACACCGAGGTGCACGTGGTGGTCACGGCGCGGGAGCCGCTGGGGCTGTTCACCGCCAGCTGGCAGGAGAGCCTGAAGAACCGCAGCACCACGCCGATGGCCGACTACAGCCGCGCGGAGTCGCCGGACAGCACCGCCATCTGGAACTGGCGGACGCTGGACGTCCGGCTCGTGCTGGAGCGGTGGTCGCCGGCCGTGCCCGCCGACCGGGTGCACGTGCTCCCGCTGCCGGGCCGCGACGCCCCCAAGCGAGCGATCTGGGACCGGTTCGCGACCCTGGTGGGGATCGACCCCGACTCCGTGGACCTCTCGCAGAGCTTCTCCAACGCCTCCATGGGGGTCGCGGAGGCGGAGACGCTGCGCCGGATGAACGCCCATCTCGGGGAGTTCAACTCCGCGATCGACCGGGGCACCTACATCCGCACGTTCCTGGCCGACGAGCGGCTCGTCCCCCGCGACGGGGAGGCGTTCTGGCCCGAGGCGGACCGGGTCGAGGAGTGCCGGGTCCGCGGGCGCGAGGCGGTGGAGTACGTCGCCGCGCAGGGGTTCGACGTGGTCGGCGAGCTGGAGTCGCTGCTCGTCCCCGAGGCGGTCGCGTCGCGGCGTACGCCCGAGTCGGTGACGGACAGCGAGGTCGCCGAGGTCGCCGTCGAGCTCGCGGCCCGGATGCTGCACGACGTACGCGACCTGCGGCACGAGCGGCGGCGGCTGCGCCAGGACCTCGGGATCAGCCAGGGCCGGGCGCAGCCGGGGCTGCGGGCCGCGCTGGTCCGGCGGCTGCCGGCCCTCCGGCACATGCTGACGCGAGGCCGGCACGCGCCCCCGGTCGCGCCACCGCCCGCGCCGTAGTCTCGACGTGAGGTGCGTCATGGCGGCGACGCCGTACGCACCAGTAGCGTTCCCTCCGCCCTGCCACTGACCCCGTGAAGGATGCCCGCATGCCTCGCCTCTGCGAGACCGAAGGTCTCACCGACATCCAGGAAGAGATCATCAGCGCCGTCCGGCAGTTCGTGGAGAGCAAGATCCTCCCGGTGGCGACCGAGCTCGAGCACGCCGACGAGTACCCCACCGAGATCGTCGAGGGGCTCAAGGAGCTCGGCATCTTCGGACTGATGATCCCTGAGGAGTACGGCGGGCTCGGCGAGTCGCTGCTGACCTACGCGCTCGCCGTCGAGGAGATCGCCCGGGGCTGGATGAGCGTCTCCGGCGTGATCAACACCCACTTCATCGTGGCGTACATGCTGATGCAGCACGGCACCGACGAGCAGAAGCAGAAGTACCTGCCGAAGATGGCGACCGGCGAGGTCCGCGGCTCGTTCTCGATGTCGGAGCCCGGGCTGGGCTCGGACGTGTCGGCGATCAAGACCAAGGCGGTCAAGACCCAGCTCGACGGCGGGGGCGAGGGCTACGCGATCACCGGCCAGAAGATGTGGCTGACCAACGGCGGCTCCTCGACGCTGGTGGCCACGCTGGTCAAGACCGACGAGGGTGCGGACTCGGTCTACAAGAACATGACGACCTTCCTGGTGGAGAAGGAGCCGGGCTTCGGCGAGACCGCCCCGGGTCTGACCATCCCCGGCAAGATCGACAAGATGGGCTACAAGGGCGTCGACACCACCGAGGCCGTCTTCGAGGGGCACCAGGTCCGCGAGGACCAGGTCCTGGGTGGCAAGCCGGGCCAGGGCTTCTACCAGATGATGGACGGCGTCGAGGTCGGCCGCGTCAACGTCGCCGCCCGCGCGGTCGGGGTGGCCAACCGGGCCTTCGAGCTGGCGATCTCCTACGCCCAGCAGCGCGAGACCTTCGGCAAGCCGATCGCCCAGCACCAGGCGATCCTGTTCCAGCTCGCGGAGATGGCGACCAAGGTCGAGACCGCGCACGCGATGATGGTCCGGGCCGCGCGGATGAAGGACCGGGGCGAGCGCAACGACGTCGAGTCCGGGATGGCGAAGTACCTCGCCGCGGAGTACTGCAACGAGGTCGTCCAGCAGTCCTTCCGCATCCACGGCGGCTACGGCTACTCCAAGGAGTACGAGATCGAGCGGCTCTACCGCGAGGCGGCGTTCCTGCTGATCGGGGAGGGCACCGCGGAGATCCAGAAGATGATCATCGGCCGGGCGCTGCTCAAGGAGTACAAGCTCAAGGGCTGACCCCCGTCCTCGCGCGGCTCAGGCCTCCCGGGCCGAGAGCACGCAGAACTCGTTGCCCTCCGGGTCGATCAGCACGGTCCACGTGGACTCGGGCCCCTGCCCGACGTCGCTCTCGCGTGCGCCTCGCTCGACCAGCCCCGCGATCAGCGCGTCGCGGTCGTCGGAGAGGTGCGGCGCGAGGTCGATGTGCAGCCGGTTCTTGACCGTCTTGCCCTCCGGCACCGGCACGAAGACCAGCCCGGGCCCGACCTGCTCCCACGGCGTGGTGCGCAGCGTCTCCTCGGTCACGTGCGCCGGCACCACCCCGATCTCGTCGGGTTCCTCGTAGGCCACCTGCCACCCCAGCGTCTCGGCCCACCAGTGGGCCTGGGCGGCGACGTCGCGGCAGTCGATGACAGTGGTGTACCAGCGCAGGCTCATGGTCGCTCCCTACCCACCACCGACGCCCCGAACACCCTCCCCGCGAACCCGACGCCCCGGCACCCCGCCGGCCGAGCTCCGTGTGGGTCGCACGGCGGCCGCACCCACACGGTGGTTGAGCTTGTCGAAACCATGGCCGTTCGCCGGCGCTTGCGGCTGCTGGTCGAGCAGCGCTTGTCCTGAGCTTGTCGAAGGGAACGGAGTGAGCGATCAGTCGAGACTCGGTGAGCCAAACCGGGGCCGCAACCACACGGTGGTTGAGCTTGTCGAAACCACGCCGTACGCCGAAGCGCTTGTCGTGAGCCTGTCGAAGCGAGCGATCAGTCGAGACCCCGTGAGCCGAACGGCGGCCGCAACCCCAACGGTGGTTGAGCTTGTCGAAACCACGAGAGCCGCTGGTCGGCGCTTGCCGCTGCCGAGCAGCGCTTGTCCTGAGCTTGTCGAAGGGGAACGAAGTGCTGGTCCTGAGCCCAGTCGAAGGGAGCGATCAGTCGAGACCCGGTGAGCCAAACCGGGGCCGCAACCGAACGGTGGTTGAGCCTGTCGAAACCACGCCTCTGGGCGTGCCGGTGGCCCCGACCTGGGCTGGGTGGTCGGGGTGCGGGGCGTCAGGGTCGTCGGCGGGGTGAGGGGCCGCGGGGTGGGGGTCGTCGGTCGGGGACCCGGACGGTGTAGCGGTGGCCGGTGGGCGCGGTCCAGGTGTAGCTGCCGTCGGCGTTGGGCTGGTAGGTCCAGGGGGTGTGGGTCTTGAGGCGGTGGTGGGTGCGGCACAGCGGCGCGAGAGTCGCCAGCGAGGTCTGGCCGGGTGGTCCGCCGTCGTCGAGGGGCTGGTAGGCCTCGATGTGGTCGAGGTCGCAGGCTCGGGAGTCGCGGCGGCAGCCGGGGAAGACGCAGGTCGCGTCGCGCAGGACGGCGGTTTCGCGCATCCAGGCCGGGGGGTCGTGGGCGTCGCTGGTGCGCGGGTCGGCGAGGTCGAGGACGGGGCGGACGATCACCCGACCACCGGCCTGGGCGTGGCGGGTGAGCCAGTCGGTGAGCAGCCGGGTGGTGGCTGCGCCGAGCCGCTCGATCGACACCGCGCCGGTCTCTCCGTTGAGGTCGTCCTGGAGGTCGTGGGGAGTGAGGTGGAGGTAGAGGTTGCGCGTCCCCGATCCCGGAGCGTCCCGGGGTGGGGGCGGCGTTGTCGCGGCCGGACATGAGGTCCAGGGCGTACTGGGGGTCGGCCAGGACGCCGATGGCGCGGGCGCGGCGGACGTCGAGGGGGTCGCTGTCGCCGAGGTCGCGGAGGTCGGCGGCGATCCGACCCACGGTGGAGTCGAGCAACAGCGCGTCGGGGGTGTCCAGGGTCATCCAGACGTCGGTGGTCGCTGGTGCGCCGCCGGTGCGCAGCCACACTCCGCGGCGGGCGAGGGCTTCGTCTTCGTCGGCGGTGGCGCGGTCGGGGTCGTAGTAGAGGCGGGCTTCGTGGACCAGGCGGGCGGCGTCGACCTGGTCGATCCGCTCCGGGGTGGCCGCGACCAGCCGGTCGGCGAACCCGACGGCGTCCAGGGACAGGTCGTGGGTCTCGCGGGAGATCTGCCGGGCCCGCCACACCGGGACCCGGCCGGCAGCGACGTGGTCCCAGAGCCGGGGGAGGCGGTAGGTCAGCTCCAGGGCGTCGCCGATCAGGTGCCGCCCCGCGGTCAGGCTGATCCCGAGCTGGGCGGCCAACGCGGCCGGCGCGAACTCGGCGACCTGCGGGGTGCCGGGCCCGGCCAGCGCGGCGTGGCTCTCGTCGAACAGCCCGTCGGCATAAGCCCAGGCGGCCGGCAGGTCGTCGGCCGCGCAGGGGTGCAGGTGCGCCCAGGCGACGGCCAGCTCGAGCTCTTCCACCTCGGCCTGGTGAGCGCGAGCGCGTGCGGCGCGGACCCGGTCCAGCACCTGCACCGCGGACAGGCTGGAGACCTGTCCGGTGGTAGGTGTCGTGGTGGTGTCCATGCCTCAATGATAGATCTGAGCACTGACAGGATCGATAGTGTTTTCGAATCTGTGTGTAACTTCTCGCGGCCACCGACACCGGCGGCTCGCAGCCTCATGGCGACCACCGCGGACCCCGGACCCGAGCAACCACACGCGAACGAACCCACGGTGACCACGACGGTCGAGCTGAGCAACGGCTGGCTGAGTGCCGGGGTCGGGGAACACCACCGCAACCCGGCACCCGCGTCGACCACACCCCTCGAAAATCTTCAGACCCACCGACTCGTCGGAGTGGTTTCGACAAGCTCAACCAGTGGATCCGGATGCTTGTGGGCGGACGGGTCTCGACTGACCGCTCCCTTCGACTGGGCTCAGGACAAGCGCTTCGCTCCCTTCGACAAGCTCAGGGCAAGCGCTGCTCGACCAGCGGGGTCGGCCGCTGCGGTTCGGCGTACCAGGGGTTTCGACAAGCTCAACCAGCGGTGGGGTGCGGTTGCTTGTCGGCTTGCGGGGTCTCGACTGACCGCTCCCTTCGACTGGGCTCAGGACAAGCGCTTCGCTCGCTGCTCGACCAGCAGTGGGGTGCGGCCGCCTGCCAGGTCACCGGGTCTCGACTGACCGCTCGCTTCGCTCGCTGCTCGACCAGCGCAGGACAAGCGCTGCTCGACCAGCGGTTCGGCGTACGCGTGGTTTCGACAAGCTCAACCAGCGGTGGGTGCGGCTGCTTCTCGGCGTACGGGGTCTCGACTGATCGCTCCCTTCGACGAGCTCGGGGCGAGCGCTGTTCGTCCGGCATCGGCGGGGCGCAGCAGCGTGGGTTACGGCGGGGGTGGGGCTGTGGTGGGGTGGGGCATGGCCATCGACCCGCGCGGTGCTGATCTCAAGCGCTACCTGTCCGAGGACCCGGGGGGTCCCGTCGTGATGCTCAACCTGCTGCGGTGGCAGGACGGTGGGCGCGAGCAGTACGAGCAGTACGCCGAGGCGCTGGCCGAGACGTTCCTGCCGCGGTACGGCGCGGAGGTCGTGTACGCCGGCGACGGTGCGACCGCGCTGGTGGCCGAGGAGGGGCAGGCCTGGGACGCCGTGCTGCTGGTGCGCTACCCGTCGCGCCAGGCGTTCAGCCAGATGGTCGCCGACCCGGAGTACCAGGAGGTCACCGCGCTGCGGACCGGCGCGTTGACCGAGGCGGTGCTCCAGGCCACCGTGCCCTGGGCCTGAGCGACAGGCGGTCGGGCCGATGCGGGCGAGTGAGGCGTTCCGGGTGCAGGGGAGGGCCTGCGCCGAGCTCGGCTCGCCGCTGTACGCCGCCCTGCTGGCCCGGCTCGCCGACGACATCGACGCGGGGGGACCGACGGCGGCCGTGCTCGACGGGCACGCCGACGACCCCGGCCCGTCGGCGCTGGCCCTGCGCCTGCTGGGCAGCGTGCACCGGCTGGTGCTCGAGCGACGCGCGGGGGCGCTGGCGACGTACTACCCGAGCGTCGGCGGCGTCTGGGACGACGGGGCCGGCACGCAGGCGTTCCTCGCGCTGCTGGAGCAGGAGCCCGCGGCCGTCCGTGAGTGGCTCGACCGGGCCCCGCAGACCAACGAGGTGGGGCGCGCGGCGGCGCTGTACGGCGGCCTCTGCCTGCTCCCGGAGGCGCTCCGGCTGCCGGTGCGGCTGTGCGAGATCGGCGCCTCCGGCGGCCTCAACCTGCTGGCCGACCGTCTCGCCTACGTCGACGCCGACGGTGTCGTGCACGGCGACGCCGACTCACCGGTCCGGTTGGCGCCCGCGTGGCGCGGCCCGTCCCCGCCGGACTGGCCCGACCTCCGTGTGGTCGAGCGCTCGGGGTGCGACGTCAACCCGGTCGACGCCTCCACGACCGAGGGCCGGCTGACGCTGACGGCGTACGTCTGGCCCGACCAGCAGGCCCGCATCGAGCGGCTCCGCGGCGCGCTGTCGCTGGTCCAGCAGCACCCGCCCGACGTACGCCGCCAGGGTGCCGGGGACTTCGTGGACGGGATCGACCTGCGTGCCGGCACGACGACCGTGCTGTGGCACAGCGTGATGTGGCAGTACCTCCCGCGCGCCGAGCAGGACCGGGTCCGGGCGCGGATCGGGCAGCTCGCCGAGGCCGCCGGACCCGAGAGCCCGTTCGTGCACCTGTCGCTCGAGCCGACCCGGCCCACCCCGGACAGCGAGCACCGGTTCCTCGTCGTCCTCGAGTCGTGGCCGGGCGGCGGCCGACGGGTCCTCGGCGCGGCGGCACCGCACGGCCTGCCGGTGACCTGGGAGCCCGCGACCGGCGAACCGGGGTCAGGTGCGGCCGGGCGTTAATCCCTCGCCCCTCGCACCGAGCCGTGCGAGGGTGGGCACGACCCCGACGCACCACCTGGAGGACACCATGGCTGAGCAGAGCGGCAACGAGGACCTCAAGGCCAAGATGCGCGAGGCCCTCGAGCGCAAGCAGGCCAACGACCGCGGGGTGCCCAAGGACGGACCGGTGCCGGAGAAGGCCCACGGCTCGGAGGTGGCCGGCGGGGCCGCACCCGAAGATGCACCGGCGCAAGGCCGGTGGCGGGGGCTCCTGACCCACGCGAGCCGGGCGGGCGGGCGGCCGGCGATGGCCTATGCTCCCCGGTGTGGCGAAGCGGGTGGTGCTCCACATCGGAGCGATGAAATCCGGGACCAGCTTCATCCAGAACGTGCTGCACCGCAATCGCGCGGTGCTGGCGGAGCACGACATCTCCTTCGCCTGCGAGCGCTGGCGTCATCAGGTGCTCGCCGTGCACGACCTGATCGACCACGGCGGCCCCGAGCAGCCGCCGTTCTCCCCGGACGGCCCCTGGCTGCGGATGGTCGAGGAGATCAACGACCACCCGGGCACGGCGATCGTCTCGATGGAGTTCCTGGCCCCGCGGCAGCGGCCGAAGATCGAGATCATCCAGGCTGCGTTCGCCGGGTCCGACCTCCAGGTCGTGCTGACCGCGCGCGACCTCACCCGCTCGCTGCCGGCGATGTGGACCGAGTCGATGCAGAACCGGGGCGTGAAGACCTGGGAGGAGTTCCTCGAGGCGGTGCGCCACGAGGAGCGCGGTGAGAAGCCGGGCCCGTGGTTCTGGCGCAACCAGCGCATCTCGGGGATCGCCGCCCGCTGGTCCGAGGCCGTCGGGCGCGACCACTTCACCCTGGTCACGGTGCCGCCCAAGGGTGCACCGCCGACGCTGCTGTGGGACCGGTTCGCCGCCGTCGCCGGCATCCCCGAGGGGGTCTGCGACCTCGACGTGCGCAGCAACCCCGGCATCGACGCCGCCTCGGCGATGGTGCTGCGCGAGGTCAACGAGCGCCTCGAGGTCGAGGGCTTCACCCGTCGCGACTACGAGCGGGTGGTCAAGGGCGTGCTCGCCAAGCAGGGCATGGTGCGGCGCGGCCGCGAGTCGGTGCCGCTGGGCCTCGACGAGCGCTGGGTGCGCCGGAGGTCCAAGGACGAGCTCGACCGGCTCCGCGCCCTCGACGTGCGCGTGGTCGGTGACCTCGACGAGCTGGAGTGCCGGCCCGTCCCGGGGGTGCACACGCGGCAGGTGACCGCCGAGCAGCAGCTCGAGGCGGCACTCGACGGGCTGGCCTTCATGGCCCAGTGGCACATGAGGCGTGGCGCCGAGCGGCGTGCCCGCACAGACCAGGAGGCGAGATGAGCGTCGTACGCGGCTTGCTGCGCCGACGGCCCGAGGAGGAGCCGCAGGGCGCACCCCGGGCGACACCCCAGACGACACCACAGGCGCGACCGCAGCGCGACCCGGCCGACCCGCTGCGGATCGCGGCGATCACGTTCTGCCGTGACGAGGGCCGGATGCTGCCGCTGTGGATCCGCTACTACGGCGCGGCCTTCGGCACCGAGAACCTCTACGTGGTCGACGACAACTCGGTGGACGGCTCCACCGACGACCTGCCCTGCGACGTGCTGCACATCCCGCCGATCCGCGACGGCAAGTTCAACAGCACCCGGATGGCGATGGTCGGCAACCTCGGCCGCTCGCTGCTCGAGCTGTACGACGTGGTGATGTTCTGCGACACCGACGAGTTCATCGTGCCCGACCCGGAGCGCTGGTCGGGCCTGAAGGAGTACGTCGAGACCAGGTCGGGCGAGGGGATCAACGCCGTCGGCTCACTCGGCTTCAACGTCGTGCACCACGTCGGCGTCGAGCCGCCGCTCGACCTCACCCAGCCGCTGCTCGGCCAGCGCCAGCTGGCCAAGTTCCTGCCGCTGATGTGCAAGCCGGCGATCAAGTGGGTGCCCGAGCACTGGAGCGCCGGCACCCACGGCGTCCGCACGCCGTACGCCGTCGACCCCGACCTGTGGATGTTCCACATGAAGTTCGGCGACCGCGACCACCTGCAGGAGGCGGCCGACCACCGGCAGCGGATGGTCGAGGCGGACGGCCGCTCCCGGGACACCCAGTGGCGCCAGGGGGGCGACGCCCTGGTCGAGCTGCTCGAGCAGATCACCGCAGGCGTCGACGCGGCGCAGGTGCCGGAGTTCGTCCCGCCGACCGGGGAGAAGCTCGCCGGGCTCGTCGTGGAGGACCCGCCGGGCAACTTCCGCGCCCCCAAGGGCAGCCAGATGAAGCTGATGAAGGACCGCCCGCTGGTGCGCATCCCGCAGCGCTTCCACGGCATCGTCTGACGCGGGGCCGGCTCTAGTCGGCCGGGGCGTCCTCGAACATCGCCTTCTCGCTGTAGCGCTCCCCGATGCTCAGGTCGTACTGCACCATCCGGTAGTCCGCGAGCACCTGCTTGGCCGCGGCGTCGAGCTCCTTGGTCCGCACCACCTCGTCGTCCGGAGTGATCGCGAAGCCGCGGTCGATCGCCGGCACCTCGCGGTCGACGGCGTCCAACAGCGCGTAGTACGGCGGGATCGGGACCTCGAGCGCGTTGAGCAGCTTGGGCACGAACTGGGTCGGGCTGGTGGTGGGCAGGTCGGCGGGCTCGAGGGGGGTCTTGTTGCTCCAGATCAGGAACGGGGTCTGGTGGGAGGTCAGCCGCCCCTCGCGCCGTTCGAGGTCCTCGGGATAGACCTGCGCGGGCAGGTGGTCGCCGTAGAAGATCACCGCGGTCGGCTCGGGGTTCCGCTTCAGCTCGGTGAGGAAGTTCGACAGCGCGAGGTCGGTGCGGGCCAGCCCGCGGGCGTACTGGCCGGCCAGCTTGGCGTTCTTGGCCGGCAGGCCGGTGGGCGTGATCGGGTCGTCGTACTGCCCGCCGTAGGGCATGTGGTTCTGCATGCTGATCAGGTGCAGCAGCACGGGGGCGTCGTTGTCCCGGATCTTGTCCAGGGACTCGTCGAACAGCGACTTGTCGTCGATGAACCGGCCACCGCGCCGACCCGTGTGGGTCATGTCGTCCTTGGTGACGAACTGGTCGAAGCCGAAGATGTTGAAGACCTCGGGGCGCTTGTACATGCGCGGCGCGAACGGGTGGATGGCGATCGGCTTGAGCCCGTGGTCCTCGAAGTAGCTCACCGCCGAGGGGAACTCCTCGTAGCGCGAGACCAGCTGCTCGTACGGCGTGGACAGCTGCGGCTTGAGCTGGCTCAGCGACTGTCCGGTCAGCAGCTCGAACTCGACGTTCGCGGTGCCACCTCCGAAGCCCGGCGCCAGCATCCGGCCCGCCAGGGTCTCCTCCATCAGCGCGGTGGTGCGCGGGATCGGGTTCCGCGGCCAGGTGACCGTCTCGAGCCAGGTGGGGTCGGTGAAGCTCTCGGAGAGCACGATCACCACGTTGGTGTTGTCCAGGGTCGCCGTCCGGCCGCGGTTGAGCTGCTCCGCCTCGGCGGTGTAGCGCGCCACCAGGCGGTCCATGGCCGCCTCGGAGTAGCCCTTCGGCTTGGCCATCGCGGTCACGTGGGTGTTGAACAGCAGGCCGGGGACGAACCCGTTGCGGAGGTAGTTGACCCGCTGGTCCCAGTAGCGCCAGCGCAGCCCGGTGGAGTCGAAGGCCGCGCGCCACGGGTTGTCCGGCTCGTTGAAGTCGTTGGCCAGGTTGAGCAGCCCCAGGCAGAGCAGCACGACCACGACCCGGGTCACCCGCACGGCGGTGACGCCGCGACGGGTGGCCCGGCGCAGCAGCGACGGGAACGCCTTGCCCACCACCCAGCCGAAGCCGGCGGAGAGTGCCACCAGGACGACCAGGCCCAGCGTGGCGAGCAGCAGGGTGGACTTCGGCACCATGTCGAACAGGAAGCCGGGCTGGGTCAGGAAGACGACGTCGCTGGGGAAGACCGGGTCGTTGCGGTACTCCAGCTTGGTGACGTTGACCGCTCCCACGACCACGGTCAGGGCGGTGACGATCCCCAGGGTCAGCCACAGCCGTCCCACCAGGGCGAGGACGAGCAGGACGACCACCCACACCACCAGCACGCTCGGCACCACGGCGGGGTACTCGACGCTGCGCTCGCGCAGGGCCGCGAGCGGCGCGGGCTGGGTGGAGGCGTCGAGCACGACGACCACCAGCCGGGCCCACAGCACGGTGACCACGAGCGTCAGGACTGCGGTGATCGCCTGGCGGGTCCGGGAGGGGGGCCGGCTGTCAGTGGTGGAGGTCGCCGGTGGTCGGTCTCCGGGAGAGTCGTCCGACTCCGGAGCACGGTCCTCGACGGCCTGACTGCGCAAGCCGAGCATGGGCGCAGCATACGTGGGGGATCCCCGCCTCCCGTACGTCGAACCGCGGGGTGGCCGGGCCCTTCTCCCGGGCTTCCGGTCGCCCGGTCCCAGGTGCCCGGTCCCAGGTGCCCGACCTCAGGTGCCCGCGGGACGGTGAGAGCGCCGTGGCAGACTCGGCCCGATCCCGGCCCAGGACGAAGGAGCAGGCACGATGCAGTTCGGTCGCAGCTACGAGGAGTTCGAGGTCGGGGCGACGTACAAGCACTGGCCCGGCAAGACGGTCACCGAGTACGACGACCACCTGTTCTGCCTGCTGACCATGAACCACCACCCGCTGCACCTCGACACCCACTACGCCGAGGAGACCACCCAGTTCGGTCGCAACGTCGTGGTCGGCAACTACGTCTACTCGATCCTGCTGGGGATGAGCGTCCCGGACATCTCCGGCAAGGCCATCGCCAACCTCGAGATCGAGTCGCTGCGCCACGTGGCCCCCACCTTCCACGGCGACACCCTGTACGGCGAGACGCGGGTCCTCGACAAGTGGGAGAGCACCAGCAAGGACGACCGGGGCGTGGTGCACGTCGAGACGATCGGGTACAACCAGGACGGCAAGGTCGTGTGCATCTTCCGCCGCAAGGTGATGGTGCCCAAGGACAGCTACCTGACCGAGCGGGGCGGCGAGCAGCCCGGCCGCCCGGTACCGCAGCCGGACCGCAACTGGCCCGGCCCCGACCGGGGGGAGTGAGCATGGCCGAGGCGGGGACCGGCACGACCACGGGTGAGCTGTGGGTGATCCGCCACGGCGAGACGGAGTGGAGCCGCGACGGCAAGCACACCTCGCACACCGAGGTCGAGCTCACCCCCGAGGGCGAGAAGGTGGCCCGCGGCCTGGCCGAGCGGCTCGCCGGGGTCGACTTCGACCTGGTGCTGACCAGTCCACGGGTGCGCACCACGGTGACCGCGGAGCTGGCCGGCTTCGGCGACGCCGAGGTGGAGGGCGACCTCACCGAGTGGGACTACGGCGACTACGAGGGCATCACCACGCCCGAGATCCGCGAGCACGTCGAGGGGTGGACGGTGTGGACGCACCCCTGCCCCGGCGGGGAGACCGCCGAGCGGGTGAGCGAGCGGATGGACCGGGTGGTGGAGCGGGTCCGCGACCACGGGGGCCGGGTGCTGGTGTTCAGCCACGGGCACGCCTCCCGGGCACTGACCGCCCGGTGGCTTGGTCTGCCCGTCGAGGACGGCCGGCTGTTCACCCTCGGCACCGCCACCGTCTCGGTGCTCTCCTACGAGCGCGAGTTCCCCGTCGTGGCGCGCTGGAACTCCTGACCCACTACCCTCGTCCCGTGCCGCTCGACGCGTCGTGTCCTCGATGCACCTCGCCGGTCACCGGTGAGGGAGCCGAGTTCGCGTGCACCCTGCACGGGCCCGTCGACCCGCTGTGGCGTCCCGCGGAGGTCGACTACGACTCGTTCGCCGAGCTGGTCAGCCGCATCGACGACATCCCCACCTACCTGCCGTGGCCGATGAGCCCGGGCTGGTCGATCGGCGACTTCGGCTGCGTCGGCGCGGAGGGCCGGCCGGTGCGGGCGACGGTCACCACGACGGTGGGCACCAGCGACCTCGACGGCGAGGTCGAGGTGACCGTGGTCTCCGAGGACCCGGGCATCGGGCTCGGCGCCCGCTGCGCCGGCGCGACGTACGACGACCCCGGGCCGCAGATCAGCAACGGTCCGCCGGCGATCCACGTGCGGGCGGGCGGCCGGACCGTGCCGATGTGGCTCGTGGAGGACCTGGCCGAAGCCGGGGCCGAGGCCGAGTCGCGCGAGGTCGCACCGGGCGAGATCAGCGTGGCCGAGCTGCTCGACGCCGAGCTGGGTGCCGGGCTGAGCAGCGGGGTGCTCGCCCGCGCCGTGTTCGCGGGCGAGTCCGACGGCCGGTGGCTGTGGCTGGTGATCCGGCCCGCGTCCGCGGCGCTGCTGCTGCACGACGACTGGCTGCTGGCCGACGTCACCGGCTTCGGCCCCGAGGCCCTCGAGATGCCGTTCGGCGGTCGCCGCCCCACCTGGTGACCGGGGCCGCGGGCAGTGCCTACCGCGGCCCGGGCTCCGGACCGACCGGCTGTCGAGACACCCGGTGACCGCGGGCGGGAGCGTGCCGCGAACACGCGCCGGCGTGCGGCACAATGTGCGCTGATGGCTCCTCACGCGCACACCCCCCGTCTCCCGGCCTCCCCGGTGGTCGTCCGATGACGACCACCCAGGTGGTCGCCGTCGCCAACCAGAAGGGCGGCGTCGCCAAGACCACCACGGTGGCCTCGCTCGGCGCCGCCCTGGCCGAGCAGGGCCAGCGGGTGCTGCTCGTCGACCTCGATCCCCAGGCCTGCCTGACCTTCAGCCTCGGCATCGACCCCGAGGACCTCGACGTCTCCGTGCACCACGTGCTCACCAAGGGCCTGGACCCCGCCGAGGTGATCCTCGAGACCGACGACGGGGTCGACCTGCTGCCTGCCACGATCGAGCTGGCCCGGGCCGAGGCCGACCTGCTCACCCGCACCGGCCGCGAGTACGTCATCCGGACCGCGGTCGAGGACACCGACGGCTACGACTGGGTGCTGCTGGACTGCCCGCCGTCGCTGGGCGTGCTGACGGTCGCGGCGCTGACCGCGGCGACCGGCGTGCTGATCCCGCTGCAGTGCGAGACGCTCTCGCACCGGGGGGTCGGCCAGCTGCTCGACACCGTGCACGACGTCAAGCGCTTCACCAACCGTGAGCTCGAGGTGTGGGGGGTGCTGCCGACGCTGTACGACGGGCGTACCAACCACGCGCGCACCGTCCTGGAGACGATCTCCGAGACCTACGACCTGGAGGTCATCGAGCCTCCGATCCCCAAGTCGATCCGGTTCGCGGAGGCGCCTGCGGCGGGACGCTCGATCCTGCGCACCTCACGCACCAACAAGGGTGCCCAGGCCTACCGCGAGGTGGCCACGGCTCTGCTGAAGCGGGCCTGAGGCGTGATCCGACGCACCCGGGCCGGGCTCGCCGGGAGCGCGGTGCTGGTCACGCTCGTGGCCGTGCTCGGCGACGTCGGCGTGCTGCCCACCGATCCGCCCGCCGCGGCCACGGCCGCGCCCGCAGCGACCGGCAACGGCTCGACGACCCGGCCGGCCGAGCAGGCGACGCTCAGCGACGCGCGGCCGGACGGCGCCGTGCAGAAGGCGCCCGAGATCACACCCGACATCGAGCCCAACACGATCTCGGCGCTGCCCCCGGACAGCGGGACGGGCCGACGGGTGGTCTTCGACATCAGCGAGCAGCGGGTCTGGCTGGTCGCGCCGGACTCGAGAGCCGCACCCGACGACGGGGTGCGGCGCACCTACCTGGTGTCCGGCAGCGTCTACGACAACCTGCAGCCGGGCACCTACGAGGTGTACTCCCGCTCACGGCACGCCTACGGCATCGACGACTCCGGGACGATGGAGTACTTCGTCCGGTTCACCCGGGGCGCCAACGCCGCCATCGGGTTCCACAGCATCCCGACCAAGGACGGCCGGGCCCTGCAGAGCAGGGCGCAGCTGGGCACCCCGCTCTCGCACGGCTGCATCCGTCAGGCGCGGCCGGACGCGATCCGCCTGTGGCGCTTCGCCCCGGTCGGCACGACGGTGGTCGTCACCGCCTGAGCGACGCGCGACCGCTCAGTTCTCGCCGGTGGCCGCGGGGCGGCCGCCACGGGTGCGGCTGCGGTTGCGCTTCCGCTTGCGGGGCGGTCGGTCGCCGGACTCGGCCGCCGCGGCTCCCGCGGCGGGCTCGCCGGACTGCTCGCGTCGGCGCTCGCCGCCCTGCGATCCCCGGCCGCCCTGCGAGCCGCGGCCGCCCTTGTCGCCGCCGCGGCCACCCCGGCCACCGCGGTCGGTGCGCTCCGGGCGCGGCTTGCGCTCGATGGTGCCCTCCGGCACCAGCCGCCCCTTGATGCCCGGGGGGATCCCCTGGTCGTGCAGGAAGTGCTCGCTGCTGGAGTAGGTCTCCTGCGGGTCGTCGAAGGGCAGGTCCAGCGCCTTGTTGATCATCTTCCAGCGGTGCAGGTCGGCCCAGTCGACGAAGGTGATCGCGATGCCGGTGGCACCGGCCCGGCCGGTGCGACCGATGCGGTGCACGTAGGTCTTCTCGTCCTCGGGGCAGGTGTAGTTGACCACGTGGGTGACGCCGGTCACGTCGATGCCGCGGGCGGCGACGTCGGTGGCGACGAGCACCTGGAGCTTGCCGTCGCGGAACTTCGTCAGCGCCTTCTCGCGCGCCGCCTGCGCCATGTCCCCGTGCAAGGGGGCGGAGTTGAAGCCGCGCTCCTCGAGGTCGTCGGCGATCCGCTGCGCCTGGCGCTTGGTGCGGGTGAACACGATCATCAGGTCCGCACCCTCGGCCTGCAGCAGGCGACCGATCATCTCGGGCTTGTCGAGGTCGTGGGCCTGGTAGATGAACTGCGCGGTGGCCGGCACCATCTGGGTGTCTTCCCCGGACTCGGCACGGATGTTCATCGGGTGGCGCATGTGCGTGCGCGCGAGCGCCACGATCGCCGCCGGCATGGTCGCCGAGAACAGCATCGTCTGCCGGGTCTCGGGGGTCTGGCGCAGCAGGCGCTCGACGTCGGGCAGGAAGCCGAGGTCGAGCATCTCGTCGGCCTCGTCGAGCACGAGCGACTTCACGTGGGAGATGTCCAGGGCCCGGCGGTTCATCAGGTCGATGAGGCGTCCCGGCGTGCCGACGACCACGTCGACACCGGCGGCCAGGGTGTCCAGCTGCTGCTCGTAGGGCACCCCGCCGTAGACGGTGAGCACCCGGATGCCGCGGTCCTTGCTGGCCACCGAGAGGTCCTTGCTGACCTGGAGGGCGAGCTCACGGGTGGGCGCCACGATCAGCGCCTGCGGCTTGCCGGGGGCGACCAGCTCCTCGTAGTCCGGGTCGTGGGGGGCCACGCTGCGCTGGATCACCGGGATGCCGAAGGCCAGGGTCTTGCCGGTGCCCGTGCGGGCCTGGCCGATCAGGTCGGTGCCCATCAGGGCGACCGAGAGGGTCATCTCCTGGATCGGGAACGGGGTGGTGATGTTGACGCGCTCGAGGGCGTCGGCAATCTCGGGAAGGACCCCGAGCTCTCTGAAGGTGGTCAGGATGTCGCCTGTTCTGTGCTGGCCCGTCGCGCGGGCCGGATGTGTGTCGAAGACTGTGCAATCGCCGGGGGCGAGCCGCCCGCAGTGGTACGTCGAAAAGGGGGCATCAAGGCCACGGCTGGTCCTCAGTCTATCGGTAGGCTGCCGACATGACCGAACCCTCGCCTGCGGAGCCCCACGCGACGTCCGAGAGCACGGTCACCGAGGAGGACTCCGTCGCCTTCGACGACCCGGCCTACCGGGCCGCGGTGGTCGACCTGCTCGGTGCGATCACCTACGGCGAGATCTCGGCCTTCCAGCGGCTCACCGACGACGCCAAGCTGGCCGTCGAGCTGCCCGACAAGCTCGCGCTGAGCAAGATGGCGGTGGTGCAGTTCGGGCACATCGAGCCGTTGATGGACCGGATCGCCACGCTGGGGGCCGACCCGATCGAGGCGATGGCGCCGTTCGTGACGCCGTTCGACGTCTTCCACACCGCCACCGCGCCGAGCGACTGGCTCGAGGGCCTGATCAAGGCCTACGTCGGTGACGGGCTCGCTGCGGACTTCTACGTCGAGATCGCCGCCTACCTCGACTCCGGGTCCCGCCAGCTCATCGTGGACAGCCTCGACGACGCCGGCCAGTCGGCCTTCGTGGTCGACCGGGTGCGACGCGCGATCGAGGCCGACCACCGCGTCGGTGGCCGGCTCGCGCTGTGGGGCCGGCGGCTGATGGGGGAGGCGCTGTCGCAGGCCCAGCGGGTCGCCGCCGAGCGGGACTCCCTGGCGGCCCTGCTGGCGGGTGGGGTCGACCGACCCGGCATGGATCTCGCCGCACTGTCCCGGATGTTCAGCCGGCTGACCGAGAACCACGCGAAGCGGATGGCGGAGCTGGGCCTGGACTCCTGACGTCTGCGGGCGCAGATGACCCGTTCGGGTCTGGCGACCGTGCCTCCGTCCGGGGCATCGTGCCTGCATGGACACCAGGATCATTGGCCCCGGTGGGGGCGAGACCCTCGGACCGGCGGCGGGGTGCCGCGACCGGTTCCTCATCGACGCAGCCGCCACCGGCGGGCGCTTCGCGCTCCTCGAGCACCTGCTCGCACCGCGGGCGATCGCCGCGCCGCTGCACCGGCACGAGCGGGAGGACGAGTACAGCTTCATCCTCGAGGGCCGGGTCGGTGCGGTCTTCGGGGACACCGAGGTGGTCGCCGAGGTGGGCGACCTCGTCTTCAAGCCGCGTGGGGAGTGGCACACCTTCTGGAACGCCGGGGACGAGCCGGCCCGGCTGCTCGAGATCATCTCGCCCGGTGGCCTGGAGGCGTTCTTCCGAGCGGTCGACCTCGCCGAGGACCCCGACTCGGTGATGGCGGGTGCGCTGGCCGACACCGGCTGCGTCGCCGACTTCGAGCGCACCGCCCCGATCATGGAGGCGCACGGCCTCACCTGGGGCTGAGCGGCCCGACGAGCCGGGCGGGGCTCTAGGAGCGGAAGCCGACCTGTCCCACGGCGCTGGTGGCGATGTCGACGTAGGCGAGCTTGTCGCCGGGGACGACGAGCCGGCGGCCCTTGGCGTCGGTGAGCGCGAGCACCGCCCCCTTCTCCAGGGCCTGGACGACCGCCTTCTCGACGCCGTCCGCGTCGAGCGTGGTGTCGATGCTGAGCTCGCGCGAGGCGTTCTGCACGCCGATCTTGACCTCCATCGGGAGGACCTCCTTGGGACGTCGGGTGGTGCTGTGGGCAGAACTCTGTCAGGGGGGTGGTGGAACGCGGCCGTCCGGGCTCAGCGCAGCTCGTCGGTGCGGGGGTAGCCGCCGATGCCGCGCCAGGCCAGTCCGGCCACGAGCGAGGCGGCCTCGCCCAGGTCGATCGTCCCCTGGTCCTGCAGCCAGAACCGGGCGCTGACCTGGCCCATTCCCACGAGCGCCACCGCAAGCAGCTGGGACTGCTCGTCGGGCAGGCCGGTGTCGTCGCTGATCACGTGGGCGATCAGCTTGGCGCACTCGATGGTGACCCGGTCGACCCGGGCGCGCACGGCGGGCTCGTTGGTCAGGTCGGACTCGAAGACCAGGCGGAAGGCACCCTCGGCGTCCGCGACGTAGTCGTAGAACGCGTGCATCGTCGCCGTCACCCGCTGCTTGTTGTCCTCCGTGGACTCCAGCGCCACGGCCGCGGCCGAGATGATCTGGTCGCAGGACTGGTCGAGGAGCGCGAGGTAGAGATCCAGCTTGCCGGGGAAGTGCTGGTAGAGCACCGGCTTGGAGACACCGGCACGCTCGGCGATGTCGTCCATCGCGGCCGCGTGGTAGCCCTGCGCCACGAAGACCTCGAGGGCGGCGCCGAGGAGCTGGGTGCGCCGCGCCCGCCGGGGCAGGCGTACTCCCTTGGCATTGCCGCCCTGCGGCACGGGACGGTCCTCCATGGTGCTCACGGCAGGCAGCCTACAAGCAGCGCGTGTCCTGGCCGTACACACTGCACGGGACCCGGTGTCCGGATGCTGGTCGCAGAGCCGGGGGCGTCGCGAGGCAGGGAACATGGTCGGGAGGGCTGGTGTTGGACCCAGCGAAGCCCCCTGAGACGTAGGAGAAGCAGTCGTGTCACTTCCCGCTCTGGTCGAGCCCGCCGACGACCTGTCGATCGACGAGGTACGCCGCTACAGCCGGCACCTGATCATCCCCGACGTGGGCATGAGTGGGCAGAAGCGGCTCAAGAACGCGAAGGTCCTCGTGATCGGCGCCGGCGGACTGGGCAGCCCCGCGCTGCTCTACCTGGCCGCGGCGGGCGTCGGCACGCTCGGGATCGCCGAGTTCGACGAGGTGGACGAGTCCAACCTGCAGCGCCAGATCATCCACGGCCAGTCCGACATCGGGAAGTCGAAGGCGCAGTCGGCGAAGGAGTCGATCGCCGAGACCAACCCGCTCGTCGAGGTGATCGTGCACGACGAGCGGCTCGACAACGACAACGTCCTGCAGGTCTTCGAGGGTTACGACCTGATCGTCGACGGGACCGACAACTTCGCCACCCGCTACATGGTCAACGACGCGGCGTACTTCCTGAACAAGCCCTACGTGTGGGGCTCGATCTACCGCTTCGACGGCCAGGCCAGCGTGTTCTGGCCGACGCTGACCGACGAGGACGGGCGCAGCGCCGACGCGCCGTGCTACCGCTGCCTCTACCCCGAGCCCCCGCCGCCGGGCATGGTCCCGAGCTGCGCCGAGGGCGGGGTGCTCGGCGTGCTGTGCGCCAGCATCGGCTCGATCCAGGTCAACGAGGCGATCAAGCTGCTCACCGGCATCGGTGACCCGGCCGTGGGCAAGCTGGTCATCTACGACGCCCTCGAGCTGGAGTGGCGCACGCTGAAGGTCCGCAAGGACCCGAACTGCGCCCTGTGCGGCGAGAACGCCACCGTCACCGAGCTGATCGACTACGACGCCTTCTGCGGTGCGGTCTCCGAAGAGGCCGCCGACGCGGCCGTCGGCTCGACGATCTCGGTGGTGCAGCTCGAGCACATGCTCAAGGAGCGCGAGGAGGGCAGCCGGGACTTCGTGCTCGTCGACGTCCGCGAGCAGAACGAGTACGAGATCAACAAGATCCCGGGCTCGGTGCTGATCCCCAAGGGGGAGTTCCTCAACGGCAACGTCTTCGAGGAGCTGACCGCCGACAAGCCCGTGGTGCTGCACTGCAAGAGCGGGGTGCGCTCCGCCGAGGCGCTGGCGGTGCTCAAGGGCGCGGGGTTCGCCGACGCCGTGCACGTGGGCGGCGGTGTCGCCGCCTGGGTCGACCAGATCGACCCCTCGCAGCCGTCGTACTGACCGGCGCCCTGACCGGCGCCCTGACCGGCGCTCCGACCGGCGCTGCGTGACCTTCCCGGGGACGGGTCGTTGGGACCTCTACGACCCCCTCGTGGAAGGACACCCATGCACGTCTCCCGGACCCGTGCCCTGCTCGCCACCGGCGTGGCAGCGCTGCTCACCGCCGCCAGCGTCGGCGTCGCCAGCGCCCCTGCGCAGGCAGCCAAGGCCAAGAAGCCGAAGAAGTCGGTGGCGGTCGCCTGGGCCCCCGCCTCGACCGCCAAGATCCACCCCGGCGTGATGATGTACACCGACGGTGGCCAGTGCACCGCCAACTTCGTGCACACCGACGGGGCGGGCAACGTCTATGTCGGGTACGCCGCGCACTGCGCCGGCACCGGTGAGGCGACCGAGACCAACGGCTGCGACTCCGGGTCGCTCCCGCTCGGCACCAAGGTCGAGTTCGTCGAGGACGGCGCGTTCCCGGTCGGCGGCACCACGGTCGGCACCGGCACGCTGGTCTACAGCTCGTGGCTGTCGATGCAGAAGGCGGGCACGACCGACGCCAACGCGTGCGACTACAACGACTTCGCGCTGGTCAAGGTCGACGCCGGGTCCAAGGACAAGGTCAACCCGACCGTCCCGTTCTGGGGTGGTCCGGTCGGCATCAACACCGCCGGCACCTCGGCGGGCGACGACGTCTACTCCTACGGCAACTCCAGCCTGCGGGCCGACGCCGACCCGCTCTCGCCGAAGCGCGGCGTCAGCCTGGGCAGCAGCGGGGGCGGCTGGACGCACAACGTCTACACCGCGACCCCGGGCATCCCCGGCGACTCGGGCAGCGCGTTCCTGGACCCCTCGGGCAAGGCCCTCGGCACACTGTCCACCGTGCAGATCGCGCCGCTGGCCGGCTCCAACGGCGTGAGCGACTACAGCCGCGAGCTGGCCTTCGCCAAGCAGCACTCGGGCATCGCCGGCCTCGCGCTGGCCAACGGCACGGAGCCGTTCACGCCGCTTCCGTGATCCCGGCCCGACCGGCCTCCGGTCCTTGACGCCGAGGGACAGGCCTCCCGACGTCGGACCGGACGCAGCGCCCCACCCGCCACTGGCAGGTGGGGCGCTGCGCCGTCCGGCCCGCGGTGCGATCATCGCCCGGTGGATCCCGAGGAGTACGCCGAGCGGGTGCTGTCGGTGGTGGAGCAGGTGCCGCGTGGACGGGTCACCACCTACGGCGCGATCGCGGACGTGGTCGGCTCGGGACCCCGCCGGGTGGGCAGGGTGCTCGCGACGTACGGCGGCCCGGTCCCGTGGTGGCGGGTCGTCCGGAGCGACGGGTCGCTGCCACCCAGCCACGGGGAGGAGGCGCGCGCGGCGTACCTGGAGGAGGGCACGCCGCTGCGGGCCTCCGGTCGCGTCGACCTGCCGCACGCCTTCTGGCAGCCGGCCGTGCCCTGACCGGCCGTGCCCTGACCGGCTGTGTCGGCGCGACGTGTTTGGGTGGTCCGGTGCGAGCGACTGATCCCACCTACCGGCTGGTGCGACCCGACGCTGCCGTGTTCGCCGCTCCCGAGCTCGACGCCGAGCAGCGCGCGGTGGTCGACCACCCGGGCGGGCCGCTGCTCGTGCTCGCGGGCCCCGGGACCGGCAAGACCACCACGCTGGTCGAGGCGATCGTCGACCGGATCGAGCACCGGGGTGCCGCGCCCGACTCGGTGCTGGCGCTGACCTTCAGCCGCAAGGCCGCCGAGCAGCTGCGCGACCGGGTGACCGCCCGGCTGGGCCGGACCACCTCGACCACGCTGTCCTCCACCTTCCACTCCTTCGCCTACGGCCTGATCCGGCAGTACTCCCCGCCGGAGCTGTACGCCGGGCCGCTGCGGCTGCTCAGCGCCCCGGAGCAGGACGTCGTGCTGCGCGAGCTGCTCACCGACGCCCCCGAGTCGGTGCGTTGGCCCGCGTCGCTGCGCCGGGCTCTGGGCACCCGCGGGTTCGCCTCCGAGGTGCAGGCGGTGCTCGGCCGTGCCCGCGAGAAGGGGCTGGACGGAGAGGCGCTCCGGGCGCTGGGTGAGGCCGGCGGCCTGCCGGAGTACGTCGCCGCGGGTCTGTTCCTCGAGCAGTACCTCGCCAACCTCGACCAGCAGAGCGCGACCGACTACGCCGACCTGATCCGCCGCGCTGTGATCGAGGCCGAGGTGCACCGCGACGAGCTCCGGGCGCGCTTCGCGCACGTCTTCGTCGACGAGTACCAGGACACCGACCCCGCCCAGGTCCGGCTGCTCCGGGCCCTCGCGGGCGACGGGCGCAACCTCACCGTCGTCGGTGACCCGCACCAGTCCATCTACGGTTTCCGCGGCGCCGAGGTACGCGGCATCCTGGAGTTCCCGCGGGCGTTCGCCCGCCCCGACGGCACCCCGGCCGACGTCATCGCCCTGCGGACGACCCGGCGCTTCGGTCCGCGCATGCTCGCCGCCACGCAGCGGGTGGCCGGCCGGCTGGCGCTGCCGGGCACCATCGACGCCGCGGCGCGGGCCTCCTTCCTGGCCCCCGCCGCCGAGGCGGGGCCGCTCGGAGCCGGACGGGTCGAGGTCAGCACCTTCGAGACCGAGCGCGCCGAGGCCGAGCACCTCGCCGACCTGCTGCGTCGCGCCCACCTCGAGGACGGGATCGCCTGGGACGAGATGGCCGTGCTCGTCCGCTCGGGACGCACCTCCATCCCCGGGCTCCGGCGCGCGCTGGGCGCCGCCGGAGTGCCCGTCGAGGTCGCGGGCGACGAGGTCCCGCTCGTGCGCGACCCGGCGGTGCTCCCGGTGCTCGACGGGCTGCGGGCCGTGCTCAACCTCGACAACGACGACCGTGACCACCCCGAGTACGTCGATCCCGGACGTGCCGAGGCCCTGCTCATGGGGCCTCTCGGCGGTCTCGACGCCGGCGACGTACGCCGCCTCGGCCGCCGGCTGCGGACCCGCGAGAAGCAGCTCACGCACGAGACCGGTTCCCCGCCACGCTCGTCCCGGGAGCTGCTGCGGCTGGCTGTCGTCCGTGAGGGGTTCCTCGACGACCTGACCGAGCCCGCCGTCGATCCCGCCGTGGACCCTGCCGTCGAGCGGGCCCGCGCCCTGCAGCGGCTGCTCACCGGTGCGCACCGCGAGCTGGCCACGGGGGCGACCGCGGAGCAGGTGCTGTGGAACCTGTGGTCCGGGACGCCCTGGCCGCGACGGCTGCGCCGCGCCGTGGCCGCGGGGGGTGGCTCCGCGCGGCGGGCGCACCGTGACCTCGACTCGCTGGTGGCGCTGTTCGAGGCGGCGGCGCGCGCCGAGGAGCAGCGCGACCACGTGGGGGTGCGCAACTTCCTGTCCACGCTGTCGGCCCAGCAGATCCCGGCAGACACCCTCGCCGAGCGAGGAGTTCGCGGTGCCGCGGTCCGGCTGCTCACCGCCCACCGGTCCAAGGGCCTGGAGTGGCGGCTCGTGGTGGTCGCCCACGTGCAGGCCGAGGCCTGGCCCGACGTACGACGCCGCTCGACGCTGCTCCAGGCCGACCGCATCGGCAGCGACGGACTGCTCCCGCCGGTGACCCCCCGCGAGCTGCTGCTCGAGGAGCGTCGGTTGTTCTACGTCGCCTGCACCCGGGCCCGGCAACGGCTCGTGGTGACCGCCGTCGCCTCACGCGAGGACGACGGCGACCAGCCCTCCCGGTTCCTCGGGGAGCTCGGGGTCGAGGTCCACCACGTCAAGGGGCGCCCCACTCGCCCGCTCTCGCTGGCGGGGCTGGTCAGCGAGCTGCGGCGCACGGTCACCGACCCGGCCACCAGCGACGCCCTGAGGCAGGCCGCGGCCCGTCGGCTGGCCCGGCTCGCGGGCGAGAGTGTCGGCAGCCGCCAGCTCGTGCCGCACGCGGACCCGGCGTCGTGGTGGGGCACCCGCTCGATGAGCCGCTCGGCGCGCCCGGTCCGGGAGCCGGAGCGTCCGGTCCCGATCTCGGCCAGCATGCTCGAGTCCATGAGCACCTGCCCGGCGCAGTGGTTCCTGCGCGACGAGGCCGGCGGGGTGCAGCGTGCGCACCAGGAGGCCAACGTGGGCAGTCTCGTGCACGCGCTCGCCGAGCAGGTGGCCCGGGGCGAGCTCACCGAGGGCCCCGCCGACGTGCAGGAGCTGATGGAGCGCGTCGAGGCCGTGTGGCCGCGGCTGCAGTTCCGCACCCCGTGGTCCCGCGACCGCGAGCACGCGCGCGTCGAGCGCGCGCTGACCCGGTTCCTGGAGTGGCACTACGCCGACAAGCGCGAGCTGCTGGACACCGAGAGGCGCTTCTCGACCGTGGTCGCGCTCGAGGACGGAGAGCACGTGGAGCTGACCGGGTACGCCGACCGGTTGGAGCTCGACGTCGACGGTCGGGTGGTCGTGGTCGACCTCAAGACCGGCCGGTCGAAGCCCTCGCAGCGCGCGGTCACCGAGCACCGCCAGCTCGCGCTCTACCAGTACGCCGTGGACAGCGGCGCCCTCGACGCCCGGACCGGAACCGAGCCCGACGAGGTCTCCCCGGTGCTGCGCAGCGGCGGCGCCGAGCTCGTCCAGCTCGGCTCGCCCGAGGACGGGCCGGCCGTGGTGCAGGCACAGCCGGTCACGCCCGACGACGGGCCCGTGCGTGCCACGCTGCGCTCCGAGCTGGCCGTCGCGGCGCGGCAGATCCGCGACGAGGTCTTCCCGGCCGTGCCGGGCGCGCACTGCCGCGAGTGCGCGTTCGTGCCGATCTGCCCGGCCAAGAGTGCGGGGTCGGTGGTCTCGTCGTGACCGGTCACGCCCGGGCGATCCGGACCCCCGAGGAGCTCCAGGCGGTGATGGGCACAGCCTGGGCACCCAGCGCCCAGCAGTGGGCGGCGATCACCGCCCCGCTCTCGCCGTCGGTGGTCATCGCCGGAGCCGGTTCGGGCAAGACCACGCTGATGGCGGCCCGGGTCGTCTACCTGGTGGTCACCGGACAGGTGCGCCCGGAGGAGGTGCTCGGACTCACCTTCACCACCAAGGCGGCCAGCGAGCTGCGCCAGCGGATCCGCGACTCCCTGCTCGCGGCCGGGGCCCTGAGCGAGGCCACCGCGGTGCGTGCCGACGACGTCGACGTGCTCGAGCCCACCGTGGCGACCTACAACGCCTACGCCGCCAACCTGCTCGCCGAGCACGGTCTGCGGATCGGGCACGAGCCGGAGACCCGGGTGATCACCGACGCCTCGCGCTATCAGCTCGGCGCCCGCACCGTGGAGCGGTTCACCGGTCAGGTCGAGGCCCTCAGCGACCATCCGCCGACGGTGATCCAGAACCTCCTGGCGCTCGACGGAGCCATGAGCGAGCACCTCGTCGACCTCGACCGGGTGCGGTCCCAGGACGAGGAGGCCCGGCGCGGGTTCACCATCGCCCTGGAGGAGGAGCGCGCGGGCAGGGCCCGCACCACCTACTGCGCAGTGATGGAGAAGGCGCTCTCGGCGATCCAGCGTCGCGGGGAGCTCCTCCAGCTCGTGGCCGCCTACCGACGGCTCAAGGACGAGCTCGGCCTGATGGACTTCTCCGACCAGATCTCGCTGGGGGCCCGGCTCGCCGAGGAGCAGCCCGACGTGGGCGCGCTCGAGCGGTCCCGGTTCCGGGTGGTGCTGCTCGACGAGTACCAGGACACCTCGGTGGCCCAGGCCCGGATGCTCTCCAGCCTGTTCTCCGGCCCCGATGACCAGCACGGCCGCGGGCACGCGGTGACGGCGGTGGGTGACCCCAACCAGGCCATCTACGGCTGGCGCGGTGCCTCGGTGTCCAACATCCTCGGTTTCGCCGACACCTTCCCGGCCCGCACCGGCGAGGTCCCGGTGCTGCCGCTGAGCGTCAACCGCCGCTCCGACCGACGGATCCTGGAGGTGGCGAACGCCCTCGCCGGCCCGCTGTACGCCGCCACCTCGATGGTGCGCCCGCTCGAGGCCGCCGCCGAGGCCGCCGACGGACACGTCGGCGCCCGTGTCTTCGAGACCCAGGACGACGAGCTGGCCTGGCTGACCGAGGCGGTCCGCGAGGCCCACGGCGAGTCCTGGGCCGACATCGGCGTGCTGACGCGCGACAACGCCACTGCCGAGTCGGTCTTCGACGCGCTCACCGCCGACGGGATCCCTGTGGAGATCGTCGGCCTGTCCGGCCTGCTGCGCCTGCCCGAGGTGGCCGAGATCGTCGCCGTGCTCGACCTGCTGCACGACGTGACCGCCAACGCCGCCGTGCTCACCCTCCTGACCGGTCCACGGTGGGCGATCGGCCCCCGCGACCTCGCCCTGCTCAAGCACCGGGCCGCCGAGCTGGCCGGTCGCCGCGGCCGGGCACCGGGCGCCTCGATCGACGACCAGCTGACCGAGATCGCCGACGGCATCGACCCGGCCGAGCTGCCGGCGCTCAGTGACGCGCTGGAGGATCCGGGCGGTGCGGCGTACTCCCGGGAGGCGCTCGAGCGGTTCGCCCTGCTCGCGGCCGAGCTCCGCCAGCTGCGTGCCTACGCCGGTGAGCCGATTCTCGACGTGGTGCGGCGCATCGTCGACGTCACCGGGATCGACACCGAGCTCGCCTCGGCGGTGAGCCCGGCGGCCTCCGCGCGCCGGGACAACCTCGACCTGTTCCTCAAGGCGGTGGCGGAGTTCCAGGCGATCGACGGCGACGTGACCCTGCCGGCACTGCTGGCCTACCTGACCGCCGAGGACGACCAGGGCAACGGTCTCGACGTGGCCACCCCGACCGAGGCCGACTCGGTGAAGCTGCTGACGGTGCACCGGTCCAAGGGGCTGGAGTGGGACACCGTCTTCCTGGTCGGTGTGTGCGAGACGAGGTTCCCGTCCAACAGGTCGCGGACCCTGTGGACCTCCTCGCCCTCGGTGCTGCCGGCGCCCTTGCGCGGCGACGCCGCGGACCAGCCGCAGCTGCGCGGGTGGGACAAGCAGGCGCTGGAGGACTACCGCGCGGCGACGCGCGCGCACGACCTGACCGAGGAGAGGCGCCTCGCCTACGTCGCGTTCACCCGGGCCGCCCACCGGCTGGAGGTCTCGTCGTTCCTGTGGAGCCCCCGGGCCACCCCGTTCGGCCCGTCGGAGTACCAGCAGCTGATGGCCGACCTGCCGGCCTCGCTCGGAGTCGAGGTCAGCTGGCTCGACCGGCCACCGAAGGGTGCGCCCCATCCCTACGCGGGCCGCGAGGTCTCGAGCCCCTGGCCCGTGGCCGGGGTGGGCCAGGAGGCTCGGTTGCGGCGGGCGGCCGCGGACGTGGTGCTCGCGGCCGACCCCGACGCGCTCGACGACGGCCTCGACATGGTGGAGACCGCGCGCGTGGGGGACTGGGACGCCGAGCTCGAACGGCTGCTCGACGAGGCTCGTGCCGACCGCTCGGCGGTGGTGGAGGTGCCCCTGCCGCGCAGCCTGTCGGCGACGGCGGTGGCCCGGTTGCGCGACGACCCCGACGAGTTCGCCGCCGAGCTGGCCCGGCCGATGCCGCGCCGGCCCTCCGCGGCGGCCCGCTTCGGCACCCGCTTCCACGCCTGGGTGGAGGCGCGCTTCGGCCAGCAGTCGCTGCTGGACCCCGACGAGCTCTCCGGACGGGCCGATCTCGGCATCGACGACGAGGACGACCTGCGCGAGCTGATCGCCGGCTTCGAGTCCGGCCCGTTCGCCGACCGGGTGCCGCACGCCGTCGAGCCGCCGTTCGCGCTGGTCCTCGCCGGGCAGGTCGTGCGCGGCCGCATCGACGCGGTGTACGCCGAGCCGGACGGCCGCTGGCTGGTCGTCGACTGGAAGACCAACCAGCGGCAGACCGCCGACCCGTTGCAGCTCGCGATCTACCGGGTGGCCTGGGCCGAGCTCACCGGCGTGCCGGTGGAGCGAGTGGCCGCAGCGTTCCACTACGTGCGCACCGGCGAGACCGTGGAGCCGGAGGCGTTGGGGGACCGGTCGGACCTCGAGCGACTCGTCCGGCCCGACGTCGATCCGCCCGCACCCGAGGGCAGGGCCGGTGCGCCCGCGGTGTAGACCGCAAACCCCCGCTTTCCCCCACCACCTGTGCAAATACGCATGAGTACATAAAAATCATGACTGGAGGCGTTCCTGGTCCGCAGGACGCGCAAGGGGGCAGACGGTGTTCGGATCCACGATGTTGCTGACGGTCGGGCACGCGATCGACCGGGCCAAGGACGACGGGCTGGTCGTCCGGCTCAACGTCGGGGGCAGCTGGATGACCGGCCAGATCCTGAACAGCGACGGCCACGGGGTCGCCATCCTGGAGACCTCCGGAGACCTGTGCCTGGTGCGACAGAACGACATCACGTGCGTCCGGCTCCCCGGTGCCTACGCCGGCCCCCCACCCCAGGTGCCGGCCCAGCCGACCGCGCTGGACGCTGCGCGCCGGGACGGGCACTGACCGCACCCGTCACCACGGGGTGGTTCCACCCCATGAGAGTTTTTTGAACGTTTGATACGCCAATCGACCCTTTTTGCGGGAAGATCGGGTCCAGCGCCCCGAGACCCCGGGCGATCGGGAGGGGGAACCGTGTTCGGATCAACGATGCTGTTGACCGTCGGGCACGCCCTCGACCGCGCCAAGGACGAGGGCCTCACCGTGCGCGTCAACGTCAGCGGGGAGTGGGTCACCGGCCGGATCGTGAACAGCGACGGTCACGGGGTGGCGATCCTGGAGAGCGGCGGCGACCTGTGCGTCGTCCGCCAGGAGGCCGTGATGGCCGTGCGGATGCCGGGTCAGGAGAGCGTCCCGCAGGTCCCGGCGAAGGAGAACCCGTTCGTGGCGCCCGCGGGCCCGATCGCGCCCGAGCCGCCCAGCGCGCACGCCAGCTGACCTCGGCGCCGGTCGCGCCGACGTGGTTTCGACAAGCTCAACCACCGTTCTCGGCGGGCTCGACCACCGTGGTCGGCGGGCTCAACCGCCGTTCTCGGCGGGCTCAACCACCGGTGGCGCTCGCGGCCAGCGCGATCTCGACCATGGCGGCGAACGTCTGCTCGCGCTCGGTGGCCGTGGTCTCCTCCCCGGTCACGATGTGGTCGCTGACCGTGCAGATCGCCAGCGCCCGCCGGCCGTGGGCCGCGGCCAGCGTGTAGAGCGCACTGGCCTCCATCTCCACCGCCAGGACACCGTGGGCGACCATCGGGTCCAGCAGCTCGGGTCGGGGGCTGTAGAAGCTGTCGCCGGAGAAGATCAGGCCGACGTGGCTGGTCACGTCGCTGCGCTGCTCCGCGGCCTCGACCGCCGCGCGGAGCAGTCCGAAGTCGGCGACCGGCGCGTAGTCGAGGCCGGAGAAGCGCAGCCGGTTCATCGCGGAGTCGGTGCACGCGCCGCTCGCGATGACCACGTCCCGCAGCGACAGGCGATCGCTCACCGCGCCGCAGGAGCCGACACGGACGATCTGCTGGACGTCGTAGTCGGTGAACAGCTCGGTGGCGTAGATCGACATGGACGGCTGGCCCATGCCCGACCCCTGCACCGAGACCGGCGTCCCGCGCCAGGTCCCGGTGAAGCCCAGCATGCCCCGGACCTCGCTGTAGCAGACGGCGTCGTCGAGGAAGGTCTCGGCGATCCAGCGGGCGCGCAGGGGGTCTCCCGGCAGCAGCACGGTGGGGGCGATCTGACCGGATTCCGCGCCGATGTGGGTGCTCATGGGCGACGAGCCTAGGCCCCGCTAGGGTCGCGAGCATGGAGTGGCAAGGGTGACCGCGTCGTCGCGGATGCTGCCGCACGTGGCGCTCTCGCGCCGGGCGCACGACCGACACGGCCTGCTGCGCACCGACGACGGCTGGCTCGAGGAGCGCTGGGCCGACCCCCGCACGCGGGTGCTGGTGATCGCCGGCGCCCGGGTCCGTCCCGTCGGCGGCCGGCTGACCTGGGTCTCGCCGCAGGAGGCGCCCGAGGGGCTGCGGATCCTGCTCGGCGAGCGGGACGGGGTCGAGCACTTCGCGGTGGTGGTCGAGCCGGACCGCGCCCCGGGCGACCCCGAGGAGTGGGTGGTGCTCCGGGCGCTGGTGCAGTCGTTGGTCGACGAGACGGTCGAGGAAGGGCCGTTGGTGCTGCACGCGATCGGGCTCGCCGAGTGGCTGTGGGCCACCCGGCACTGCCCCCGGTGCGGTGGGCTGCTGGAGCCCCGGCAGGCGGGTCATGTGCTGCGGTGCACTGCGTGCGGGCGCGACCAGTTCCCCCGGTCCGACCCGGCCGTGATCATGCTGATCACCGACGGCGAGCCCGGCAGCTCGCAGGAGCGTGCGCTGCTCGGGCGCGGGCCGAACTGGCCCGAGGGGCGGTTCTCCACGCTGGCGGGCTTCGTCGAGCCCGGCGAGACCATGGAGGACGCCGTTCGCCGCGAGGTGCAGGAGGAGACGGGGGTCCGGGTCGGCGACGTCGCCTACTTCGGCAGCCAGCCGTGGCCGCTGCCGGCCAGCCTGATGGTCGGGTTCACCGGCCGGGCGGTCACCAGCGCCATCGACGTGGACGGCTCGGAGATCTCAGACGCCCGCTGGTTCACCCGTCAGGAGATGCGCGAGCAGGCCGGGGAGGGCAGCCTGCTGCTCCCGGCCGGGGTCTCGATCTCGCGGTCCCTGGTCGAGAGCTGGTACGGCGGGCCGCTGCCCGGCCGCTGGTGACACCCCGACCGAGCCGGCCAGGGTGTCGCCGCCTCAGGCGATCGCGGCCAGCTTCTGCTTGACCTGGGCGACCGAGGGGTTCGTGTGCGCGCTGCCGTCGGCGTACACGAGCGTGGGCACGGTCTGGTTGCCGTTGTTGGCCTGCATCACGACGGTGGCCGCGGTGGGATCCCGCTCGATGTCCACGACGTCGTAGGCGATGCCCTCACGGTCCAGCTGTCCCTGCAGGCGGTGGCAGTAGCCACACCAGGGGGTGGTGTACATCGTGAAGGTGCCAGTGGTCGGGCGGGCAGGGTCGGTCACGGTTGTCCTCTCTCGCGTCTACGCTCGTCACTGGTCACAACAACCCGGGGACGGAGAACATTTCCGATGGATGCGGACGATCTGCTCGCGGCGCTCGATCCCGAGCAGCGTGAGGTCGCCCTGGCCCTGCGTGGTCCGGTGCGGGTGCTGGCGGGGGCCGGCACCGGCAAGACCCGGGCGATCACCCACCGGATCGCCTACGGCGTCGCCGCCGGCGTCTACGACCCGCGCGAGGTGCTCGCGGTCACCTTCACCACCCGGGCCGCGGGGGAGATGCGCGGCCGGCTGCGCACCATGGGTGCTGCCGCCGTCCAGGCACGCACCTTCCACTCCGCCGCGCTCCGGCAGGTGCGCTACTTCTGGCCCAAGGTGTACGGCGGCGCGCCCCCCGAGCTGACCGCCTCGAAGATCCCCGTGGTGGCCGGCGCGGCCCGCCGCAACCGGGTCGAGGTCACCCAGGCGACGCTGCGCGACCTCGCCGCGGAGATCGAGTGGGCCAAGGTCAGCAACGTGCGCCCCGACGACTACGAGCGGCTGGCGCCGCGACGCGGGCGGGAGGTGAGCGGGCTCGACGCCGCCACCGTCGGCCACGTGTTCGCCAGCTACGAGGAGCTCAAGCGCGACCAGGGCCGGATGGACATGGAGGACGTGCTGCTGATCGGCGCCGCCCTGCTCAGCGAGGACGAGCGGGTCGCCGCGGAGGTGCGGCGGCAGTACCGGTGGTTCGTCGTCGACGAGTTCCAGGACGTCAGCCCGATCCAGTCCGCGCTGCTCGACCTCTGGCTCGGCGGGCGCGACGAGATCTGCGTCGTGGGCGACCCCGCGCAGACGATCTACTCCTTCGCCGGTGCCCAGGCCGCCTACCTCACCGACTTCCCGGCTCGCTACCCCGGAGCCACCAGCGTCGAGCTGGTCCGCAACTACCGCTCCACCCCGCAGGTGATCGAGACCGCCAACACCCTGCTCAAGGGCTCGGCCACCTCGAGCGTGCAGCTACGCGCACAGCGCCCCGCAGGCCCCGCGGTGACCTGGCGCGAGGCGACCGACGAGGTCGACGAGGCCGAGGCCGTGGCCGACGAGGTGGTCCGCCTCCGCGACGCCGGGGTGCCGTTGCGCGAGATGGCGGTGCTGTTCCGCATCAACGCCCAGTCGGAGGCCTTCGAGGAGGCACTCACCTCGCGCGGCCTCTCCTACGTCGTGCGCGGTGCCGCGCGTTTCTTCGAGCGCCAGGAGGTCCGTCAGGCCGTGGCCCTGCTGCGCGGGGAGGCGCGGGCGGGGGAGGCCGCCACCGGCGAGCTCGCCGCCCGGGTCGCCGCCGTTCTCAGCGGGATGGGCTGGTCGGCCGAGGCGCCCACCGCGCGCGGACAGGCCCGGGACCGGTGGGAGTCCCTGCACGCCCTGGTCTCGCAGGCCGCGGACCACGCGGCCGGCGAGGTGGCGCCCACGCTCGCCGGTTTCGTCGCCGAGCTCGACCGTCGGGCGCACGAGCAGCACGCGCCCGTGGCCGAAGGGGTCACGCTCGCGACGCTGCACGCCGCCAAGGGGTTGGAGTGGGACGCGGTGTTCGTGTGCGGGATGCAGGAGGGATCGATGCCGATCACCTACGCCGACACCCCGGCCGCGGTCGAGGAGGAGCGGCGGCTGCTCTACGTCGGGGTCACCCGGGCGCGCGAGCACCTGTGGCTGTCCTGGGCCCTGGCGCGCAACCCCGGAGGGCAGGCGCGCCGCAAGCCCTCACGCTTCCTCGACGGGCTGCGGCCCGCGTCGGTGACCGACCGGCGGAGCGGGACGTCGGGTGAGCGCTCGGTCAAGCGAGGCAAGAAGGCGGCGGTCTGCAAGCAGTGCCGCCAACCGCTGGCGAGCTCGCGGGAGCGCAACCGCGGGTACTGCGCCGACTGCCCGGTGCCCTACGACGAGGAGCTGTTCGAGGCGCTGCGCTCCTGGCGCAAGGAGCAGGCCGAGGCGCAGAGCGTGCCGGCGTTCGTGGTCTTCTCCGACGCCACCCTCGAGGCGCTGGCCGAGGTCAAGCCGACCGACCGGCGCGGCCTGCAGTCCATCAACGGCATCGGGGCCGCCAAGCTCGACCGGTACGCCGACGACCTGCTCGCGCTGCTGACCTAGACCGCCGGTCCGGTCCGGCGGGGTTCGGCAGCCTCAGAATCGCCGGTCGCGAGGGGGCCCCACCGGACGTCGGAAGAAATCTCGAGGATTCGGCAATAAATCGTTTGCGCGTCCGATTCGGGGCGGCGTACCGTACCTGTCACTGACCAGTGGGCCACCCCGGCCCCGGCCCGACCGAAGGAGGTGCGACATGGAGTTCACCAAGACCGGCTACGCGACTGGGCGTCCGGCTGCCCTCCTTGTGCCCACCATCGGTGCCGCCGGGGAGAACTCTGTCCGCGTCCGGATGGATGGCCACACCCAGTTCGCCCCGATCACCGGCTCGGTCGCCGGCGTCGCCGGCCTGACCACGGGTCACCGCCCCTGGAGTCCTCTGATCACGTGAGCGCACGCTCACGTCTCAGCAGCCTCCAGGCCGCGGAACCCCACCGGGATCCGCGGCCTTTTCGTTTCCCCAGACCTGAACCCGACCCTGCACCACACGAACCGAGGAAGTCTCAGATGAGCACCAGCGTTGCCGAACCCGCGGTGACCGACGCGGCGCAGCTGCCCTGCCGGCGGGAGCCCGAGCTCTACTTCGCCGAGTCGCCCCACGACGTCGAGCTCGCCAAGGCGCTCTGCCAGGCCTGCCCGGTGCGGGCCGAGTGCCTGGCCGGCGCCCTGGACCGGGGCGAGCCGTGGGGCGTGTGGGGCGGTGAGCTGCTCCTGTCCGGAGCGGTGATCCCCCGCAAGCGCCCGCGCGGTCGTCCCCGCAAGGACGCCGTCCCGGCGGCCTGACCGGCCCCACCCATCCACCAACCGAAGCACCGACCGAGATCGGAGAGACCGATGAGCATGAACCAGGCCGACCTGGCACGCGAGCTGCACCGCTCCCGTCAGGCCGAGGTCGAGGCGCTGCGTCGCGCCCGCACCGCCAGCGCCGTACGGCGACTGGAGCGTCGGGCCGACCGGCTGTCGCACCGGGCGGAGCGGGCCACCCGCAGCGCCGCCCGCGCGGCCTCCCGGGCGCGGCTCGCCGTCGCCCGGGTGGGCTAGGCGGCCCGCGTGCGGCACCGCCGCGGCCCCTCGACCACCCCCCGCTGAGCCCCGGAGACGTCGTCGTCCCCGGGGCTCAGTCATGCCCGGCCCACCGCGCCCCGCCTATCGTGGAGCGATGACCACCTGCGCGTTCTGCGGCACCACCGTGGAGTCCGACCAGCCGCCGCTCACCTGGACCTCGGCGGTGGAGAACGGCAAGCCGCGCTGGTTCTGCGACGACTGCTCGCGCGAGCACCTGCGCGCGATGGAGAGCAAGCTCGACTCCGAGTGGTGGTGACCCTGCCGTGCCGTGCTACTCGGCGAAGCCGGGCAGCGAGGTGGTCAGCACCTGCTGGAAGGGCAGCGCCGCCTCGATCTGGCTGAGCACCCCGATGCCGCCGGCGAAGGTGCGGTGGATGAGCATGTACGCCGGGGGCAGGTTCAGCCGCAGCATCGTGGTGTAGGCCTCGCCGCGGGGGTCGTTGACGCGGCGGAACTGGTCCTGCATCCACGCCCGCGAGAACTGGAACTCCGGCACCGAGGCGGGCTCGAGGAACGGCCCGAGGTAGGCGCGCAGCTGGGCGGGGTCGATGCTGATCTTCTCGCGGATGAAGCCCTCGTCGCGCAGCGCCGCGGCCAGCGCGTCGTAGTCGTCCATCAGCGCGATCCGGATCAGCGCCCCCATCGAGCGGGGCAGCTCCCGGTCCGGCAGTCGCGCCACGGCGCCGTAGTCGAGCACCCCGAGGCGGCCGGGGGAGCCGTCGGCGTTCGGGATCGTGCGGAAGTTGCCGGGATGGGGGTCGGCGTGCAGCAGCCCGGTGCGGCGGGGGCCCTCGAACATGAACTCGAGGAACAGCCGGCCGTAGTGGCGGCGCTCCTCCTCGGTGCCGTCGCGGATGACGCGGGCCAGGGACCCCGTGCTGTCCATCCACTCGGTGACCAGGACCGTGCCGGACTCCTGCACCACGTCGGGGACCACGATCGCCGGGTCGTCACGGAACTCCGCGGCGAAGGCGCGCTGCGCCTCGGCCTCGAGCTGGTAGTCGAGCTCCTCGACCGCCCGGGCCTGCACCTCGGCCACCAGGGCGCGGACGTCGAGCCCCGGCACGAGCGGGCCGAGACCGCGGGCCACGCGGCTGAGCTGGCGCAGGTCGGCGGTCAGCGCCGCGGCCGAGCCGGGGTACTGCACCTTGACCGCCACCTCGCGCCCGTCGACCCAGGTGCCGCGGTGCACCTGGCCGATCGACGCCGCAGCCGCCGGCTCGGGGTCGAACCAGACGAGGTGCTCCTGCCAGTCGCTGCCCAGCTCGCGGCCGAGGATCTCGCGCACGGTCATCGTGGGCATCGGTGGCGCCGAGTCCTGCAGCCGGGTCAGCTGCTCGCGGTACGGCGCCGCGATCTCCTCGGGCAGGGCCGCCTCGAAGATCGACATCGCCTGGCCGAACTTCATCGCTCCGCCCTTGAGCTCGCCCAGGGTGCGGAACAGCTGCTCGGCGGTGCGCTGCTGGACGTCGGTGAGCACGGTCTCGGCCGAGGCGCCGCCGAGGCGTCGGCCCAGCCCCCAGGCGGTCCGGCCGGCGTACCCGAGGGGCAGCGCGGCCAGGCGTGCGGTGCGCGCCACGGCCTTGCGCGGGAGCTCACTCACGGCGTCACTCCGTCCCCGGCGAGGGACCGCGCCCCGGGCGGTGGCGCGGTCATGAGCCCATGGTGCCCGACGCGTGGGCAAGGATGGGCCAGGAACAGCCACACTCGGGGTGGCGGCGCCACTCCTCGACCCGTGGTGGTCCCGTCTCGGAGGCCAGCACCAGCGTGCGGGACCACGTGGTGGGTCGCTGACCCTCGAGGTGCGCGACCACGTCGCGCAGCGCCCAGGTGAGTGCCAGCAGCGGCAGCAACGGGTCGGCGACGTCGGGACAGCCGTCCTCGCGGGCCCGGGCGCCGGCCCGGGCGTAGCGCGCGACGACGGTCGCGTGGTCGGGGTCGGCCACGCTGCACTCGGCGTCGACGCAGCGCAGGCAGGCGCTGACGCCGGGGACCACGAACGGCCCGAGGACCGCCGTGCCGTCGACGAGCCGCGCGACGACGTGACTGGTGCCCGAGCGGACCAGCGGGTCGAGGCGTTCGCGCGCGACCTCGCCCCGGCTGAGCACGAGCGCCACGTCGCACGCGGCAGCGGAAGCCGCCTGCACCCCCGCCCCGGCGAGGAGCGGCGCGGGGTCGGCACCCGGGAGCGAGCCCAGCACGGCGACCCGGTGCGGGCGGCGTACCGGCCGGGGGAGCTCGCGGGTGGTCAGGCATCCCGCCGTGGCCAGCCGGTCGAGCACCCGCGCCGCCTCGGGGTCCTCGGGGAGGTCGCCACCGCCGAGCAGGGCGGCCAACGTGGCCTCCACGACGGGGCGGCGGGGCAGCAGCACCCGGCGTTCGGCGTGCAGGCCGACCTGGAGCCGGTCCCGCCCGCGCGGGACCACGCGCAGGCCGGGAGCCAGGCGCGGCAGGGTCGCCGGGCGGGCCGGGGGGAGGCGCATGCGCCGCAGGGTAGGTCGGGCCGGCACCGGGTGCGAGGCGGCGTCCACAACCCCGGTCCGGTCCGCAGACGCCGACGGCGGGACCCTTCCGAGGAAGGATCCCGCCGTGAGACGTCGTCGGCTGGGCTCAGGCCTTGCCGAGGATGCGGTTCAGGTTGGTGCCGCAGACCGGGCAGACGGCCTTGGCCATCCGGGTGCCCTTGTCGTTGACCCGGACCTCGCCCTCGGCCTCGCGCTTCGCCTTGCACTTCACGCAGTAGAACTCGCCGCTCCAGGTTTCCGCCATGACGGCCTCCTCATCATCCTTTGGTCGTCTCGGCGGGGGCTTCGGGGAGACCCGCCGGGGTTCGGTACCCGAACCTCAATCGACCCTAGACCACCCGCACGCTCAATCCACGCAGCGGTCGCGCGGCGCTCAGGCGTGTCCTGCGGCGGTAATCTCCCGCCCATGCCCCCCGAGACGACCCCCGAGACCACGCCGGACACCACGGCGGACACCACGGCGGACACCCCCGGGCAGTCCGGTTCCGCGACCTCGGGCGATCCGGCGTACGAGCACCTGCGGCTCGAGCGCCCGGCCGACGGCGTGGTCCGGCTGGTGCTCGACAACCCCGGTCAGCGCAACGCCATGTCGGCCGCGATGACCGACTCGTGGGTGCGGGCCGTCGACGAGATCGCCGCGGACCGCAGCGTGCGGGTCGTCGTGGTCACCGGGGCAGGCAGTGCCTTCTGCTCCGGCGGGGACACGTCCTGGATCGCCAGCGAGCCCGATGCCCAGGTGGACCACCTGCGCGACCGGATGCTGGCCTTCTACCGGGCCTGGCTCTCGATCCGGAAGCTGGAGGTGCCCACGATCGCCGCGGTCAACGGCGCTGCGATCGGGGCCGGGCTGTGCCTGGCGCTCGCCTGCGACCTGCGGTACGCCGCGGACGGCGCGAAGCTGGGAGCGCCGTTCGTCAAGCTGGGGATGAACCCGGGCATGGCCGCGACCTTCCTGCTGCCCGACGTGGTCGGCGAGGCGCACGCGCGCGAGCTGCTGGTCACCGGCCGGGTGGTCGAGGCCGCCGAGGCACGTGAGCTCGGGCTGGTCTCGCGCGTGTTCGCGGCCGACTCCTTCGCCGGGGAGGTCCAGCAGGTGGCCGAGGGCATCGCCGCCACGGCACCGATCCCCAGCCGCTACACCACCCTGGCGCTGCGCGGTGGCGGCCACCAGGACCTCGAGTCGTGCCTGCAGTGGGAGGCGCTCGCCCAGCCGGTGACCCTCGCCACCGCAGACCTCCAGGAGGGCATCCGCGCCGCCCGGGAGAAGCGGCCCGCGCGCTTCCGCGGCCTCTGACCCGGGGTCTCACCGAGGGTCGAGGGCAAGGAAAGGCCCCCGATGAGTTCCTGCGCTTGCCTTCCCCTTGCGAACGCAGAAGGCTCATCGAGGGCCTCCTCTGGGCGGTAACGCTAGTGAGCCGAGCCACCCGGGTCAATGGATTCGCCGGACCGGGCTCGGAAGACCTCGCCGGGAGTTACCCACCGGCTGTGGAAAACCCTGTGGATAGCGTGTGGAGGACCGCTCCGGGGTTGTGGATCACCGCCTGTGCGGGGCAAGCGCGACAATGGGCTCATGACGCCCTACTCCGGGGGTCCGGTGTCCGCGTTGCGCCGGATCGCGTTCCTGCTCGAGCGCAGCCGTGCCGAGACCTACAAGGTCAAGGCGTACCGGGCTGCGGCCGCGACCATCCTGCCGCTCGGCGACCAGGTCGCCGAGCGGGTGCGCGCCGGCACCCTGCGCGAGCTGCCGGGCATCGGCGCCTCCACCGCGGAGGTGATCGAGGCCGCCGTCGAGGGCCGGATGCCCGACCGGCTGGCCCGGCTCGAGCGCGAGGAGGGTGGCCCGCTGGTGGAGGGCGGCACCGAGCTCCGGGCGCAGCTGCGTGGTGACCTGCACTCGCACAGCGACTGGTCCGACGGCGGGTCGCCGATCGAGGAGATGGCGTTCACCGCGATCGAGCTCGGCCACGACTACCTCGTGCTCACCGACCACTCGCCGCGGCTCAAGGTCGCCAACGGGCTCTCGGCGGCCCGGCTGACCCGGCAGCTGGAGGTCGTGAGTGCGGTCAACGACCACCTCGGTGCGCAGACCGACGGAGGGTTCCGGCTGCTGTCGGGCATCGAGGTGGACATCCTCGACGACGGGTCCCTGGACCAGACCGAGGAGCTGCTCGGGCGTCTCGACGTGCGCGTCGCCTCGGTCCACTCCAAGCTGGCGATGGACCGGGCCGCGATGACGCGACGGATGGTGGCCGCCGTACGCAACCGGTTCACCAACGTGCTCGGGCACTGCACCGGTCGGCTGGTGACCGGCAACCGGGGGGTGCGCGGGCAGTCGGAGTTCGACGCCGAGGCGGTGTTCACCGCCTGCGCCGAGACCGGTACGGCCGTGGAGATCAACTCCCGCCCCGAGCGCCGCGACCCGCCGACCCGGCTGCTGCGGCAGGCGATCGACCTGGGCTGCCTGTTCTCCATCGACAGCGACGCCCACGCCCCCGGCCAGCTCGACTTCCAGGTCTACGGCTGCGCGCGGGCCGAGGAGCTCGGGCTGGACCCCGACCGGGTGGTGAACACCTGGCCGGCCGAACGGCTGCTCGAGTGGGCCCGTCCCCGCTGAGCCTGCGCGGGCCTGTCGGTGCCGCGGGCTAGTTTCTCCGACATGCCAGACGAGACAGCGCCGGAGGTGGAGGTACGCCGCTCACGGCGCCGCACACGCACCGTGTCGGCCTACCGCCGCGAGGGGAAGGTCATCGTGATGATCCCCGACCGGTTCACCTCCGAGGAGGAGGCCGAGTGGGTGGAGACGATGCTGGGGCGGATCGACCGCTCCGAGCGACGCCGCCGGCGGACCGACGACCAGCTGATGCGCCGGGCCGAGCAGCTGTCTCGGGAGTACCTCGACGACCAGGTCCGGCCCACCGCCGTGCGCTGGGTGGACACGATGACCACCCGCTGGGCCTCGTGCACCACGTCCACCGGCGAGATCCGGCTCTCCGACCGGGTGCAGCCGATGCCCGCGTGGGTGGTGGACTACGTCCTGCTCCACGAGCTGGCCCACCTGATCGAGCCGAGCCACGACCGCCGGTTCTGGCAGTGGGTCGACCGCTACCCGCGCTCGCAGCGCGCGCAGGGCTACCTCGAGGGCGCGGCGCACGCGGCGGCGCTCGACCTCTCCCCGTGCCCCGACCCGGCGGTCCCCGAGGTCTAGCTGCGGGTCTCTTCCTGCGGGTCGCTACCTGCGGGTCTCTACTTTCGGGCGAGGGCCAGCTCGACCAGCTCCACCATGTCCGGCTCCTCGGTGGGCAGGGCGGTGACCGGCCACCAGCGGACGTCGACCGACTCCTCGCTGACCACGGGCGCGGTGTCGCTCGCGACCAGGGCCAGGAACCGGACGTCGAGGTGCCGGACGGTGCCGCCCGGGTCGCAGAACTCCACCGGGTGGCAGGAGAGGTGCAGCGGCTCCGGCTCGACGACCAGACCAGCGATCCCGGACTCCTCGGTGGCCTCGCGCAGCGCGGCTCCGGCGAGCGTGGGATCCCCGGGCTCGAGGTGCCCGCCGAAGTGGAACCACCGGCGCGCCTTGCGGTGCAGGTTGAGCAGCACGTGGCGGCGGTCGTGGCTGAGCACCAGCGCCCCGGCGGTGAGGTGGTCGGGCAGGCACGCGCGCCACACCCCGTCGGGGTGGGCGGCGAGGTGTCCCAGGTAGTCCTCGCGCAGCGACTCCTGCTCGGCCGTCGGCGCGGACCACCCGGTCAGGACGGCGCGGGCGTCCGCGGTCAGGTCAGGCGTCGCGGACATCGTGGAGATCGCGGGCTCGCGGGTCGGCTCGGCGCGGGTCAGCGGGGCTCGGAGCCGCCCGGCCCGTCCGCGGTGTCGTCAGGGCCGTCGGTGTCGTCGGGGCCGTCGGGGTCGTCGGGGTTCTCCGCATCGCCGGCCGACCCGGTCTCCTGGTCCAGCAGCTCGCCGATCGCCTTGTCGAAGTCGGCCTCCGAGAGCTCCGCGACCTCGGGCAGGTCCTCGCGGAACCCCAGCGGGTCGTCGAGGTCCGCGGCCGTGGGCAGGAGGTCGGGGTGGGCCCAGACGGCGTCGCGGGCCTCGGTGCCCTGCCGGGAGCGCAGCGAGCCCCACAGCGTGGAGGCGTCGCGCAGCCGGCGCGGCCGCAGCTCGAGGCCGACGAGGGCCGCGAAGGTCTCCTCCGCGGGTCCGCCGGCGGCCCGGCGGCGCCGGATCGCCTCCTGCATCTTCGACGCGGCGGGCATCCGCTCGACCGTGGCCTGACCGACGACCTCGTCGACCCAGCCCTCCACCAGGGCGAGCGTGGTCTCCAGCCGGACCAGGGCGGCCTTCTGCTCGGGGGTCTGCTGCGGCTCGAAGAGTCCGCCCTGCAGGGCCTCCTGCATCGCCTCGAGGTTGGTCGGGTCGAGCTGGCCCATGGCCTGCTCGATGCCGGAGACGTCGATCGTCACGCCGCGGCCGAAGTCCTCCACGGCGGAGATCAGGTGCTGGCGCAGCCACGGGACGTGCGCGAAGAGCCGCTGGTGGGCCGCCTCGCGCAGGGCGAGGTAGAGCAGCACGTCCCCGGACTCGACGTCGAGCCCGTCGGCGAACGCGACGATGTTGTGGGGGACCAGTGCGGCCTTGCCCGCCGGGCCGAGGGGGAGACCGATGTCGCTGGCGGTGAGCACCTCACCGGCGAGGCCACCGAGCGCGGCGCCCACCTGGCTGCCGAACATCGCGCCACCGGCCTTGCCGATCATGCCCATCAGCGGCCCGGCCATCGCCTTGGCCTCCTCGGGCATCGCCTTGCCCATGGCGCCGACCACGTGCTCGGCCACCGGCTCCACGAGCACGCGCCACACCTCGGTGGTCTGCTCGATCCACTCGGCCCGGCTCCACGCGGCGGTCGTGGTCACCCCGGAGGGCAGCACGGTGGCGCTGTCGAGCCAGTGGTCGGCCAGGCGCATCGCGTCGGCGACCCGGTCCTGGTCCTTGCGGTCCGGGCTGGGGTCGGGCTCCTGCGCGGCGGTCCGGCGGGCGATGTCGGTGGCCAGGGTCCAGTTCACCGGGCCGTCGTACGGCGCCATCATCGCCTGCATCTGGCCCATCAGCGCCGACAGGTCGGGCAGCCCGCCCTGTCCCTGCCCACCGGCGCCACCGAGGCCGCCGAGGCCTCCGGACCCGCCGAGCGCGTTGAAGATCTGCTCGAAGGGCGTGCCCTTGAACGGGTTGTCGCCGGGGTCGCCGGGGTTGCTGCTCATGACTCCAAATTACCGGTCTCCGCCCAACCGGCACCGGCCGGTGGGGGGTGGCCGTCCCGACGCCTCCCGTGCGGGGCGTCGTAGTCTCGCCGGGTGACCCCGAAGCCGTCTCCCGCCGTCCGGCTGGTCGACCTGCGCGAGACCCCGCTGGACCCTGCCGAGGTGCTCGCCGCCGTCGACGATCCCGCTGCCGGCGGGGTGAACCTGTTCGTGGGCGTGGTCCGCGACCACGACGGCGGCGAGACCGTCGACCACCTCGACTACAGCGCCCACCCCACCGCGCTCGACCGGCTGCACGCCGTCACCGCGGGGGTGGCCGAGGAGTTCGACGTCGTGGCCCTCGCCGCCGTGCACCGCACCGGCCACCTGCGGGTCGGCGACACCGCCGTGGTCGTCGCGGTCTCCGCCGCCCACCGCGGCCAGGCCTACGACGCCTCCCGCGCGCTGATCGACCGGCTCAAGGCCACCGTCCCGATCTGGAAGCACCAGGTCTTCGCCGACGGCCGCGACGAGTGGGTCGGCACGCCCTAGCCTCGCCGAGCGGGCACTGCGCGCACGCCGTACGGCGCCGAGCGGGCACTGCGCGCACGCCGTACGGCGCCGAGCGGGCACTGCGCGCACGTTCGGCGTGCTGGCGTGTGTCTGGAGTGCCCGCTCGGCGTGCTGGCGTGTGCCTGGAGTGCCCGCTCGGCGTGCTGGCGTCAGTCCCGGTCGACGTAGATGTTGTCGTGCTCAGCGAAGAACGCGGCCAGCTCCTCGGCGGACATCTCGCGCCCCTGCCGCAGCTCCAGCAGCCCCTCGAAGTAGCCCTCCCGGGGCGCCCCGGGGGAGAACAGGATCAGCATCGAGGCGGGCTCGTCGGTGTGGTTGGCGAAGCCGTGCAGCCCACCGGGCGGCACGTAGAGGTAGTCGCCCGGGTCCGCCTCGATCGAGCGCTGCCCGTCGTCGAGCGTGACCGTCCCGGAGAGCACGAAGAAGGACTCGCTGAACGTGCGGTGGAAGTGCAGGTCCGCGCCGCCGGGCCCGGGGGCGATCGTCCACCGGTAGAGCCCGAAGTCACCGCCGGTGCTGTCGCCGGTGGCCAGGTACTCCACCGTGGTGCCGTTGGGGAAGACCAGGTCCGGTCGGGTGTCGCGGCTGCGGTAGCGCGCCGAGACCTCGCCGGAGGTGCCGAGGTAGTCGGGATCCGGATAGCTCATGGACCGATGATGCCGCCGTCCGCGCCCGCTGGGGAGTCCCCCCGGGCGTGTTGGTGGTGGGCCACGAGCGCCGGCGAGCCCATCATGGGGAGCGTGGAGATCCTCTGGTGGTGGGTGCCGCCCGCGGTCGTGACCCTGATCGCGATGGCGTGGGTGAGCTGGCTGGGACGTGCCCGACCCACGGGGCGCGACCGGTCGGACGCGGCGCAGCAGCGCTTCGCCGAGGCGATCCTGCGCGACCTGCCCAGCGAGGTCACCCGGCAGGTCGGCGAGCCCCGCCCGCTGCGCGAGCGCAGCACCGGCATCGCCGTACGCCCCTCCCAGCAGGCGCCGAGTGCCGCCGCCGAGGGCGACGAGTCCCGCCGTACCGCCTGACCGCACGCCCGTCCGGCCGCCGTCCGAGGCTTGCGAGCGAATGAGAGGGTGACGCCATGACGCCGCCCCGGGGCCTCCCCACCCTGAGCCGCCGATCGTGGGCGGGACTGCTCGCGGTGGCGCTCCTGGTCGTCCTGGTGGTCCTCGCCACCCGGCAGCGGGTGCCCTACGTCACCTTCGCCCCGGGCCCGACGATCAACGTCCTGGGCAGCTACGACAGCAAGGACATCATCGCCGTCGACGGGCGGGAGACCTACCGCGACAAGGGCTCGCTGCGCCTGACCACGATCGTCCCGAGCGGCCCCACCCAGAAGATCAGCATCCCCACCCTGCTGACCGCGTGGCTGGACCCCGACCAGGCGGTCTACCCCTACGACTCGCTGTACGGCGAGGACGACACCCGCGAGAGCGTGCGCGAGGAGTCGGCCGCCCAGATGGCCTCCTCCCAGGACAACGCCGTCGCCGCGGCGCTCGACGCGCTCGACATCGACTACCGCACCCGCGTGGGCGTCGCCACCGTCGAGGCGGACGGCCCCGCAGCCGACAAGCTCGAGCCCGGCGACCGGATCATCGAGGTCGACGGCACGCCGGTGCGCGGCGTCACCCAGGTCACCGACCTGATCCGGCCGCTGCCCGTCGGCACCGAGGTGGCGCTCGTCGTACGCCGCGACGGTGAGCGGCGCACCGTCCGGGTCACCACCACCGGCGCCCCCGACGACGACGAGGCCAGCGCCCTGCGGGTCTCGATCATGGCCGCCGGCTACGACTTCCCGTTCGACGTCGACGTCCGGCTCAACGAGAACATCGGTGGGCCCTCGGCGGGCCTGATGTTCGCCCTGGGCATCTACGACGTGCTCACGCCCGGGTCCCTCACCGACGGCCGGACGATCGCGGGCACCGGCGAGATCACCGGCGAGGGCCAGGTCGGGCCGATCGGCGGCATCCAGCAGAAGCTGGTCGGGGCGCAGGACGACGGGGCGCAGCTGTTCCTGGTGCCGGCGGACAACTGCGCCGAGGCGCTCGACGGCCACTACGACCCCGAGAAGATGCGGCTGGTGAAGGTGAGCTCCCTGGAGCAGGCCGTCGAGGACGTCGAGGCCTGGGTCGCCGACCCCGACGCGCAGCTGACGAGGTGCACCCGATGAGCGCCGAGGACCTGCTGGCGGCCGTCGTCCGCGAGGTCGAGAGCCACGCCGCCTCGGCGGGCTGGGACCAGCCGGCGCAGCTGTTCGCGCTGGTCGACACCGCCGACCTGCTGGAGCGTGAGCCTCACCTCGCCGAGGTCCTCGGCATCGAGGCCGCAGGAGCACCCGGCCTGACGCCGGTCGAGCAGGAGACGGTCTCCGAGAGCCTCGAGGAGCTGCTGCCGACGATCCTGTGGCCCCCGGAGGTCGCCGGGTGCGCCGTGGTGGTCGAGGCGATGACGTTGCCGCCCGGTGAGGTGCCCGACGACCCGGAGGCGGCAGCGGAGTACGCCGCGGCCCACCCGGAGCGCGAGGAGGCCCGTATCGTCGCGGGTGTACTCCGGTCCGGGGAGACCTGGTGCGCCATCCGTCAACGGGCCCATGACGAGGACGACATGGTGCTCACGGGCAACGACCTTGTACCCGGCCTCCTAGAGTTGTTGTACGCCACCCTCCGACCCGACGCAGGAGACCCCCCAGAGAACATGACTGACCATGAGTGACTTCTTCTCCGAGCAGCCCGAGGGCCGCCCCGGCGGCGGTCGACCGGCCGCCCCGCCGCGCGGACCCGCCAACCGTGGACCGAGACGGCCCCGTCCGCTGCTGCTGACCCTGCTCGTGGTCGGTGTCCTCGTCGTCGGGTTCTCCATCTTCTCGGGCATCTACACCGACAAGCTGTGGTTCACGAGCATCGGCTACTCCTCGGTGTTCACCAAGCTGATCTGGACCCGCGTCCTGCTGTTCACGGTCTTCGGGCTGGTGATGGCCGCGATCGTGGGCCTCAACCTCTACCTCGCCTTCCGGCTGCGGCCGATGTTCCGCCCGCACTCGCCCGAGCAGGCCAACCTCGAGCGCTACCGCGAGGTGATCACCCCGCTGCGTCGCCCGCTGATGGCCGGCGTCGCGATCGTCTTCGGTGTCTTCGCCGGCATCTCGGCGGCGGGCAAGTGGCGCACGTTCCTGCTGTGGAGCAACGGGGAGGAGTTCGGCAAGGCCGATCCCTACTTCGGCCGCGACCTCGGCTTCTTCATCTTCAGCCTGCCGTGGCTGCACTTCCTGGTCGACTTCTTGATGACCGCCGTGTTCATCGCGCTGCTGCTCGCCGCGGTCGTGCACTACCTCTACGGCGGGATCCGGCTGCAGTCGGCGACCGACAAGGTCTCCGGGGCGGCCCAGGCCCAGCTCTCCGCGCTGTTCGGCATCTTCCTGCTGCTCAAGGGCGGGGACTACTGGCTGGACCGCTTCGACCTGACCTCGCAGACCGGTGGCCTGATCACCGGCATGACCTACACCCGCGACAACGCGGTGCTGCCCTCGAAGAACATCCTGATCTTCATCGCGGTCATCTGCGCGCTGCTGTTCTTCGCCAACATCATCCGCCGCACCTGGCTGCTCCCCGGTGTCGGCCTGGCGCTGTTCGCGATCTCGGCGGTGCTGCTCGGCGGCGTCTGGCCGGGGCTCATGCAGCGGTTCCAGGTCAAGCCCGACGAGCCGGACAAGGAGGCGCCGTACATCGCCAAGAACATCGCGGCGACCCGCGCGGCGTTCGGTCTCGAGGACACCACGGTCAGCACCTACCAGGCGCAGACCCAGCTGTCCCAGCAGCAGCTGAGCACCGATGCCGCCTCCCTGCCCGGCATCCGGCTGGTCGACCCCCAGCTGGTCTCCGACACCTTCGAGCAGCTCCAGCAGGTCCGCGGTTACTACACCGTGCCCTCCGTGCTCGACGTCGACCGCTACCCGATCAACGGGCAGGACCGCGACGTGGTCATCGCCGCCCGCGAGATGTCGCTGGACGGCCTGCCCGACGCCCAGAAGAACTGGGCCAACGAGAAGACCGTCTACACCCACGGCTACGGCGTGATCGGCGCCTTCGGCAACCAGCGCAACACCACCGACCAGCCGGTGCGCAACGACGGCGAGCCGGTGTGGGCCGAGGAGGACCTGCCGCCTCGCGGGCCGATCAGCCAGACCCAGCCCGACGACAGCTACCGCGCGCAGATCTACTTCGGCGAGAACAGCCCGCCGTACTCGATCGTGGGCCGGACCGACCAGGGTGGCCGCGACGTCGAGCTCGACATCCCGCAGGGCAGCGGGACCCCCGGCCAGTCGGAGACCAACACCTACGACGGTGAGGACGGCGTCGAGGTCGGCAGCCTCTTCCGCAAGCTGCTCTACGCCGCGAAGATGGGCGACGCCAACATCGTCCTGTCCTCGCGCGTCAACGAGAACAGCAAGATCCTCTACGACCGCTCGCCGCGCGAGCGCGTCCAGAAGGTCGCACCGTGGCTGACCGTCGACTCCGACGCGCTGCCGGCCGTGGTCGACGGGAAGATCGTCTGGATCCTCGACGGCTACACGCTCACCGACAAGTACCCGCTGTCGGAGAAGGACTCGCTGCAGGAGATGACCTCCGACGCGATCAACCCGCGCTCGGCGTACGCGACCCTGCCGACCGACCAGATCAACTACATGCGCAACTCGGTCAAGGCCACGGTCGACGCCTACGACGGCACGGTCAGCCTCTACCAGTGGGACACCGACGACCCGATCCTCAAGGCGTGGTCGCAGGCGTTCCCCGGCACCGTGAAGGCGAAGTCGGAGATCCCCGAGAAGGTGCTCGATCACATGCGCTACCCCGAGGACCTGTTCAAGGTGCAGCGGGAGATGCTGGCGGCCTACCACGTGCTCGACCCGAAGACGTTCTACGAGGGCAACGACAAGTGGGTCGTCCCCCAGGACCCGGTGACCTCGACGCGCAAGCAGCCGCCGTACCGGCTCTCGGTGGCCACCCAGTCCGGTCAGGACCCGGTGTTCTCGCTGACCTCGGTGTACACGCCGTCGAAGCGGCAGAACCTCGCGTCGTACATGTCCGTCGGTGCGGATGCGGCCGACCCGGACACCTACGGGAAGTTCCAGATCCTGCGGCTGCCCGACAACACGCAGGTGCCCGGCCCCGGCCAGATCGCCAACCAGTTCCAGCGTGACGACGACGTGGCCAGCCAGCTGCTGGCGTTCCGGCGCACCGACGTCACCGCGCGGTACGGCAACCTGCTGACTCTTCCGCTGGGCAAGGGACTGCTCTACGTGCAGCCGCTGTACACGCTGCGTGAGGGCGGTGAGGGCAACTATCCGGGCCTGACCTTCGTGCTGGTGTCCTTCGGCCGCGAGGTCGGCATCGGCCCGACGCTGACCGGAGCGCTGGACGACCTGCTCGAGAACGCGCCCGGCGACGAGACGCCGGTGCCCGAGGACGTGACACCCACGCCGCCGGACGAGGAGCCCGCCGACCCGGGATCCGGCCAGCCGCCGTCCACCGAGGCGCTGGAGCTGCTGCGGCAGGCCTCGGAGAAGTTCGACGAGGCCGACCAGGCGCTCAAGGACGGCGACCTCGCCGGCTACTCCGCGGCGGTCGAGGAGGCCAAGGCGCTGGTCAGGCAGGCGCTCGAGAACCAGTGAGCCGGCGGGCCGGGGCCTCGTGCCCCGGCCCGAGCTCACGGGCGGGTCCGTGCCACGCCGCGGACGCGGGCACCCGCCTGTCCGTAGGCTGGTCGGGTGACCCCCGCCCTCCGCCGAGCACTGCTGGCGTACGCCGTCGGGGTGATCGTGTTCGTCGCGGTCGACCTGGTGTGGCTGACCGTGGTGGCCGCCGACCTCTACGACGACCAGCTCGGCCCCCTGCTGGCCGACCCGGTGCGCCCGGTGCCGGCCGTGGCGTTCTACGCGCTCTTCGTCGCCGGCATCGTGCACTTCGTGGTGCTCCCGGCTCTGGAGCGCGACAGCATCCGCTGGGCGGCCGGCTCCGGCGCCTTCTTCGGACTGGTGACCTACGCGACCTGGGACCTGACCAGCCTCTCGGTGCTGGAGGGCTTCCCGGCCGCGCTGGTACCGATCGACCTGGCCTGGGGGGCCGTCCTGGCCGCCGTGGTCAGCACCGTCACGACGCTGGTGGTGCGCCGGATCGGACCATCCCACGCCGCCGACTCCGCCGCAGATGGCGCCCGGCACCGCGGCTGACCCGTGGGCCGACACCTCCCGGCAGCCACCGAACGCCTGCACGACGACGGGTGGACAGGCAGTTCGGGCTGCTGGCCCTCGTCGAGCGGTCGACGTGAGCGGGGTCCAGCGGCCGACTCTGTCGAACTGCCTGTCGATCGGTGCTGCTGCGGGAGCACCGGCTGACGACCAGGTCGCCCGCGGGCAGCGGTTCCACCAACTATCTGGACAGGTCCGCTGTCAAGCGTCGGGAGAGCTTGGCTTGCAGCGCGTCGAGCTTCGCGTTGCGTTCGGCGATCGTCTCGTCGCGCATGCGGTTGTCGGTACGCATCGGTCCTCCCCACGGTTGTAGTAGGGGGGTGCGACGCCGTGCCGGCGGGAGTGGCAAGGCCTGCACGCAGTCGGAGGCTGAGGCAGCGTCAGGTATTCGTGGCGTCGAGCAGCTTCGTGAGCAGTCGTCGGAGCTCGCGATGTCCGCGCTCACCCAGAGTTGCGGTCACCTGCTCTTCGAGGCCATCGATCGTTCGGCGACCGGCTGCCACCGCGTCTCGCCCACGCTTGGTGAGCACGATCAGCTTCGCTCGCCCGTCGCTGGGGTCGGGCTGACGGACGACGTACCCCATGTCGACCAGCTCGTCGACCAGCTCGGCCATGGACTGCGGGGTCATGTTGGCCCTGCGGGCGAGCTCGGTGAGCCGCGAACCGTCGAGAGAGATCTGGGCGAAGACAGCCGAGTGCTTGGGCTTCTGCGGATAGCCGGCCCCGACCACGCCCTCGACGATCTGGAAGCCCAACAGGCTGTAGGCCTGGCCCAGCATCGAGATCGTGTTCAGGTCTCTTGCCATTGACAACTCCCGAATCCGCAGAGTATTCAGGTTACCTGAGTAGTTTCTAGCACACTCCGCTCGGAGCGTTGGCTTCCAAGCAAGAGGAGCGATGACCATGGCCCAGATCGAAGTGGGCAGGTTGCCCGCCACCACGGCTCCCGGCTGGGTGACTCGTGCCGGCGCGATCTGCATGACGGCCGGCCTCCTCGGAGCAGCTAGCGGCATCTTCTTGGCGGTGTACCCGGCCCAGGTGTCCGAGGACATGTTCAGCTATCCGCTCACGGCGGGCGGCTTCACCGTCATGCAGATCTGGTTCTTCGTCCAGCATCTGGGTCTGCTCGCCGGCATCGCGGCACTCGCCCGCGCGGCGGTCATGGGCCAGGGCGGCAGCGCGCGCTGGGGCAGCGGCCTCGCTGTCGCGGGCATGGCACTGCTGGCGGTCACCGAGTTGATCGCCCTCACGGCACGCAGCTCGACCTATCCCGGCGCGGGCACGGGCACCGTCGACGCGCTGTACGGTGTCTCGAGCGTCGCGGTCGGTGTGGGACTGATTCTGGCCGGTATCGCCGTCCGCCGTCGGGGACTCTGGACGGGATGGCGAGGGGTCGTGGTGTTGGTCGCCGGCATCTTCGTGTTCGTGCCGATGATGCCTGCATTGATGGGCCCGTTCATTCTCGCGCGGCTGGCCATCACGGTCTGGATGCTGGTCTTCGCGGCGCTCGGCTACGCGCTCTGGCAGCACGACGACTGATCGGTCTGCGTCAGCTGAGAGGTCGGTTGCGGAGGGACGGGAACACCACATGACCGTCATCGAGAACCACACCACGGTCGCCTCCGCGCCAGAGGAACTCTTCGACTACTGCGTCGACCTTCGCAACGAACTCGAGTGGAACCCCGACCGCGAAGTCGATGGAGCTTGCGTGTCTCGAGTTCGAGCGCCCGCACCGATCGGTCCACGACAACGGCGGGCCGATCGCGTCACCTTCGCGACGGTCTCTCCGTCCCCGTCGACGAGCCGGACCTCCCGACCGCCGATCCCACCATCTACGTGAACTCTCATCTGCGTCCAGCTGTCGTGTCGAGGTGAGCCTGCACCCGAAACCCACACGCCGAGTCCTGTTGAGATGAAGTTGGAGTTGCCGACAGTGGTTGCCCGTCGGCGTCCCACGGCGTCAGGCGGGCACGGCCAGCACCGTCGCGGAGCTGCGGCCGCGCAGGGTGACGCTGTCGTGCTCGCGCCAGTGCGCGCGCTCCTCGTCCGAGGCGGCCGCCACCGCGTCCCACGCGGCGACCAGGCGGCCCTCGACGTCCTTGGCCAGGTCGGTGATCCGGGCGGCGGCGTTCACGGCGTCGCCGATGACGGTGTACTCGAAGCGGGACTCCGCACCGACGTTGCCGGCGACGGCCTCGCCCGTGGACACCCCGATGCCGGCCTGCAGCTCGGGGACCTCCTCCGCGAGCCGCCGGGACATCGCCCGCGCCGCGGCGAGGGCGTGCGTGGCGTGGTCCGCGAGCTCGACCGGGGCGCCGAAGACGGCCAGCACGGCGTCGCCGATGAACTTGTTGACCAGTCCCTCGTGCTCGTTGACCTCCTGCACGACGACGTCGAAGAAGCGGTTGAGCAGCCCGACCACCTCGGCGGGCTCCCGCTCGGTGGCCAGGGTCGTGGACCCCACCAGGTCGACGAACAGCACCGAGACGGTGCGGGTCTCACCGCCCAGCTCCACCTCGCCCGCGCTCGCGGCCGCGGCGACGTCGCGGCCGACGTGCTTGCCGAACAGGTCGCGCAGGTTCTCCCGCTCGCGCAGCCCGGCCACCATCTGGTTGAAGCCGGCCTGGAGCTGCCCGAGCTCGGTGCCGTCGTAGACCTCGACCTCGGTCTCGAAGTCGCCGTCCTCGACCACCTGCATGGCGTCGCGCAGCGCCAGGATCGGCGCCACCACCGCCCGGGCGTTGAGCCAGGTCACGAACAGCCCGAAGCACAGCACCACGCCACCGAGGACGAGCACGACGACGGCCAGCTTGGTCAGGGAGACGTCGCCCATGGTCAGCGCCAGGATCGCCACCACCACCAGGCCGACCACGGGCGCCCCGGTGCCGAGCGCCCAGAACAGCACCATGCGCCGGCGTACGCCGAGACCGCGGACGCGCAACCGGTCCTCACCGGACAGCGCACGGGCCGCGATCGGACGCAGCGTGAACTCGCTGAGCAGGAAGGCGATGCCGCACACCACCAGCGAGGCGATGCCGACGGTGAGGAAGGTCGTGATCGCGCGCTCGGGCTGCACCAGCACCGCGATCACCGTGAACAGCACGGTCGCGCCGAACCACAGCGCCGCCTGGATGCGGGTCAGGAACCACGGCACGCCCAGGGCGGTGAGCCGCTCCTGCTCGTCGGGCTCCCGGTCCTCGATCGACCAGCGCAGCGCGTGCAGCGTCCCGGCGGTGCCCCAGCCGGCACCGATCAGGACCGCCACGCTGACGTACACCGGGACGCCGATGGCCAGGGACAGGATCGTGGCGCGTCCGGGGTCCGGGCTCGGGATCACCAGCGTCGCCAGCACCAGGGCGATGGCCGCGCCGATCAGGTTGGTGGCGAGCAGCAGGACGGTGAGCAGCACCTGGACCCGCCAGCGCAGGCGCCGGGCGGACTGGTGGGCCGAGCCGAGGAGGATCGACCCGTAGACCCGGGTCCCGCTGCTGGCCACGGTCACTCCTGGCTGGTCGGGGGCGTCGTGCCCGTGGAGACGTCGGGTCGAAGCATGCCAGCCGACCGGCGCGCGCTGCGGCACCGGAGTCGTCAGCGCCCGGGAGGGTCGTCCCGCAGGATCTCGACGACCGTGCGCAGGCCCTCACGCAGGCGCTCGTAGCCGTCCTCGCCGAGCTCGGCGATCATCCGCTCGTCGACGTCGACGATGTGCGCCTTGCCCCTCCGCACCTGCTCGAGACCGGTCTCGGAGTAGGTCACCAGCTTGGCCCGGCGGTCGTGCGGGTCGGGTCCCATCTCGAGGACGCCGAGGTCGACGAGCTCGCGGACGATCTCGCCCATCGACTGGCGGGTGACGCCGGCCCGGGCGGCCAGGTCGGAGGTGCGGGCGCCCCCGCTGGGGAGGGTGCCGAAGACGGCGTTGTGGGAGGGCTTGGCCTCCACGAAGCCGGCCGCGCGGGCCTGTCGCACCATGTCGTGCTGCATCGCGCGGTTGGCGCGGTCGACCAGGGCGATGAGGGGAGTGCGCGCGGGCACCCGCGGCTCAGGGCTTGACATCTGTAAGGAATCCTTGCATAGTTCGACAGGTATCCTTACATTAGCAGGAGCAGCCATGAGCACCGCGCACCCCACCCCCGACCGGACCCCTGATCGGGCCCCCGACCGGACGACCGTGACCCGGACCGCCCTGCTGGCCGTCGCGCTCGCGGTGACCACCCTCGCCGTCCTCGTCGGAGGTCTGCTCTGGCCCGAGCCGGCCGGCGGTGGCGAGACCTACGCGTACGCCGACATCGCCCCGGTCCGCGGGCTGTGGTGGGGCCTCCTCTCCACTCTGGCCGTCGTGGCGATCGTGAACGTCCCCCTCCAGGCGCTCGCGGCGATGCAGCTGGTGCGTGGCCGGGGCAGTGCCGCGGTGACCGTGGGTGGCTGCCTGATGTGGCTGGGCGTGGCTCTGCAGGCGACCGGCGTGGCCGGCTGGGCGTCGGCGTACTTCTACGCGACGGACCCCGCGCTCGAGCCGAGCGTCGGCAGCGCGGTGGTCGCGGCGGCCAACGGCGACCAGGCCCATCTGTTCGGGCTGCTGGTCCCCGGTGCGCTGCTGGTGGTGCTCGGCACGGTCCTGCAGAGCGTCGGGCTGCTGCGGGCGCACGTCGTGCCGCGGTGGATCCCGGTCGGCCTGCTGTTCACCGTGCTCACGTTCGTGGTCCCCGGCAGCGGTGCCGTCGGGCTGCTCACCAGCCTCCCGATGGCCGCAGGCGCCATCGGGCTGGCCTGGGCGGTGTGGCGCAGCACCGTCCGGCCGGGCGCCGGACTCCGGCCCAGCGACCACGACCGGGTGGCAGCACCCGCCTGACGTACCCGCCCGACGCACGGCGGCGCGGGCACCGATCGTCGGGCGCCGACCAGACCACCGACCAAACCAGCGACCAGCGACCAGACCAACGAGAAGGACACCACCATGAGAGCTCTCATCATCGGTTCCGGCCCCACCGGCCTCGTCCTGGGCGCGGCGCTGGCTGCTCGCGGACACGACGTCGTCTCCGTCGACCGGGACCCCGGACCGACCCCCTCGGGGTGGCGGCGCCGAGGAGTGATGCAGTTCGAGCACGCCCACAACTTCCGGCACCAGGTCGCGGAGCTGCTGCGGGCGGAGTGGCCGGCGGCGTACGACGCCTGGCTCGCGCTCGGCGCCACTCCGCTGGTGGCCGATCCGAGCGTCCCGGGCCCGGCGAGTCCGGGCATGTTCTCGCGCAGGTCGACCCTGGAGCGTGCCCTGCGCCGGGCCGCGAGCGACCGCGACGGTCTCGAGCTGCGCACCGGGCACGTGGACAGCCTGCTGGTCGAGGGCGGTCGGGTGCGCGGCGTGGTCGTGGACGGGACGCCCGTGGCCGCGGACCTGGTCGTCGACGCCTCCGGCCGGTCGGGGCGGGTGGGGCACCCGAGCCTCGGGCCGCGGAGCACGAGCCGCCTGGACGGGGACTGCGGTCTGGCCTACATCGACCGGACCTACCGGCTCCGTCGGGGAGCGACGCCGGGGCCGATGAACCTTTCGTTCGGCTGCCTGGAGGAGTTCGACGGCTACCAGTGCCTGGTCTTCCCGCACGAGCGCGGGCACTTCTCGGTGGCGCTGGTCCGGCCGACGGCGGACGCCGAGCTCGCGGCGCTGCGCGTGCGCGCCGCCTACGAGGCCGCATGCCAGGCCATCCCGGTGCTGGCCGAGTGGACGGACCGGTCCCGGGCCGTGCCGACCTCGGAGGTCATGGTGGGAGGGGCGCTGCGCAACGTCTACCGCAGCCAGGCCCTGCTCCCCGGGTTGGTGACGGTGGGCGACGCCGTGGCCACGACGACACCGACGCGGGGTCGTGGGGTCGCCATGGCGTGCCTGCAGATCGCGGCCCTGCTCCGGCTGCTGGACGAGGGCGCGGAGCCGTCGACGGTGGCGGACCCCTTCGACGCGTGGTGCGCCGCGAACATCGAGCCCTGGGTGGCCGATCACATCGACATCGACGGCGGCATGGTGCGGCGCTGGCAGGGTGAGGACATCGACCTGGGCGCGCCGCTGACCTCCAACCTGATCGCCGACGCCGTGCAGGTGGAGCCGAGGATCGGACCCTACGCCGGCGAGTACTTCTCCATGACCGGCCTCCCGGAGACGCTGCGTCCGGCGGAACCGCTCGCCCGCGCGGTGTACGAGACCGGGTGGCGCCCGCCGCTCTCGGACGGGCCGACCCGGGACCAGCTCGTCGAGCTGATCGAGCGCAGCGCGGCGGCAGCGCCCTCGGGGTCGGCACCCCCGAAACCAGGGCGGGCGCACCGCGGGCGGGTTCCCGCGGCGGCACGGTGAGGGTGGTGACCGGCATGGCGCTCCGCGGCCCGGCGGCTGGTAGACAGCCCCCATGTGGTTCGACTCCTGGTCCGACGTCCTCCGTGTCCTCCTGGTGGGACCCGCCTCCTACGTGGCGGTCGTGGTGCTGCTCCGCGCGTCGGGCAAGCGCACGCTGGCTAAGCTCAACGCCTTCGACCTCGTGGTCACCGTGGCCCTGGGCTCCACCCTGGCGACGATCTTCCTGAGCACGGACGTCTCGTGGGTGGAGGGCGTCACCGCCCTCGCGGTGCTGGCCGTGCTCCAGTTCGCCGTGGCCACGTTCACCACGCACCTGCCGGCGGGGCGCGCGGTCGTGACCTCCCGGCCGACCCTGGTGCTGCGCGACGGCCGCCTGCTCGACGAGGCGCTGCGTCGTCAGCGACTGTCCCCGGACGAGGTGCGGTCCGCGGTCCGCGGTGCCGGTCATGGGGACCTCGCCGAGGTCGCCGCGGTCGTCCTGGAGAGCGACGGGTCGCTGAGCGTGGTCACCCGGAGCCAGGTCGGGAACGGGTCGGCGCTGGAGGGGTTGACCGGGTGAGTCGACCGGTCCGGTGGGTCCGCGGGGCCGGAGCCGCCGGGCTCAGCCGGTACGCCGCGCGCGGGTCAGCTCGGCGAGCCGAGCCAGGGCGCGCGGGAAGATCTCGGCGGGCGGCGTCACCAGGCCGGCCCCCACCTGACCCACGCCGGCGACCCGGCCGGCCATGCCGGTGTTGATCTGCGGCAGGATCCCGGTCCGGCAGACCCGGGTGACGTCGATGCCGGTCGGCACCCCCTGGAACTCCAGCACCGGCACCGACCAGCGGGGATTCTCCCCGAGCGTGATCTCGTGCATCCGCCGGGTCGTGGCCAGCGCGTCCGGCACCGAGCCCCCGACGAGCCGGACGATCGCGGGGGCGGTGGCCATCGCGAAGCCGCCGAGCCCGGCGGTCTCGGTGATCGCCGAGTCGCCGATGTCGGGGTTGGCGTCCTCGGGTCCGTGGTCACCGAGATAGAGGCCGTCGGCGACCTGGGCGGGTCCGGTGAACCACTCGTCGCCGGTGCCGGCGGTCTGGATGCCGAACTCGGTGCCGTTGCGCGCCATCGCCACGACCATCGTCGAGCCGTCGATGTCGCGGGCGGCGTCGAGCGCGAGCTTGCAGGCCGGCATCGCCAGGTTGAGGAAGAAGTGGTCGTTGCCGCCGACGAACCGCAGCGCCGCAGCCACGTCCGCGGCGTCGGCACCGCTGGTCACCATCGCGGGGGCGAGGTCGCGCATCAGCATCAACGTGCCGGCCCGGTTGCGGTTGTGGGCCTCGTCGCCCATCTGCAGCATCTGGGTGAGGATCCCGGTCACGTCGACCGGCCCCGCCGTCTCGACGGTGTCCCGGACCGCGCGCTGGAGCAGCGGCCCCAGCACCGAGCCCATCCACCGGAGGCGGCTCAGCACCTCGGGGCCGTAGGCGCCGTAGCGGAGCACCTTGCCCAGGCCCTCGTTGAGCGAGCAGTGCGTACGCCGCCCGGTGGCCGGGTCCTCGAGCACGAACATCCACATGCCCGGCGTGACCACCCCGGCCATCGGGCCGACGGTGCTCCGGTGGTGGCACGGCTCCAGCGAGACCGAGGTGCCCGCCTCGAACAGGGCCACCGCGTCCTCCGGGTCCTCGACCAGGCCCTCCAGCGCGGCGCCGGCCATCAGCCCACCGCGCAGCGGGCCGGAGGCGTGCTCCCAGGTGATCGGCGGGCCCGCGTGCAGGAACTCGCCGCGCTGGAGGCCGAGCACCTCGGCGGCCGGGGCCACGTCGACGAGCGTCGCCGTGGAGCCCAGGAACGCGGCCAGCGCCCGGTCGTTGGCGTCGCGGCGCAGCGGGTCGGCCGCCACCGTGGCCAGGTCGGCCTCGGTGCCGGCCACGGGGGGCTGCCAGTCGACGCGGGTGACCTCGACCGCCTGGGCGGACACCGCGTCGGCGAACAGGCCGGCGCCGACGTTGACCACGTGGGGGCTCATGACCGGACCTCCGAGCAGCTCGACCGCGCGCCGGGTGGCGGCGGCGTTGGACAGGTGGACCTCGGCTCCCGCCTCGGCGAGCTGGGACACCTGCCGGTCGAGGTCCTGCGGGTCGGCGCCGGTGCCGACGACGGCGACCACGACGGGCTGCCGGACGCGGGCGAGGACCGGGGCGAGCGCGGCCGCCGGGTCGGGCTCGGCGCCGTGGCCGAGCACCACGTCGAGCAGGATCACCGCGGTCCGGTCGTCGGCCGCGGCGCGGGCGAGGTGCTCGAGGCGCAGCGAGGGGTCGATCATCGGGTGCGCCCGCCCCGCGGTCAGCCCGTCGTCACCGAAGTCGACCATCGTGTGCGCGTCGAGGAGGTCGCCGTGGGGGTCGAGCGCCAGCTCGGGCGAGAGCGGGATGTTGCTGCGCACCTCACCCAGGCCGGCGGCGGCAACGAGCATGGCCTCGTCGCACAGCGTGCCGCCGACGAACAGCCCCCGCAGCCACCGGCCGCCGGCGTGCTCCCGGGGTGCGGAAGGCAGGGTGGTCGGCCACGTCGGGACCGGGCGGCCGAGCCGGGCGAGGACGGACTCCGCAGCGGCGGTGAGGTCCGGCTGCCCGGGGCCGAGCAGCGCGAGCTCGACCGGGGTGGTCAGCGTGGCCGCGTGGGCCCGCACCACCTCGGCCACGGTGTCGGCGGGCGGCTTGGAGACGACCACGACGAGCTCCACGGCCGGGTCGGCGTCGAGCCGGTCGAGGGCCACCAGGGTGGCGGCACCGCCGACGTCGGTCGACAGGTCGCGGCCACCCACCCCCAGGGCCGAGGTGACTCCGACCCCGGCATGGTCGAGCAGGGCCAGCAGCTGCTGGCAGCCGGTGCCGGAGGCGGCGACCAGACCCACCGGGCCGGGCTGCACGGTGTTGGCGAAGCCGAGCCCCAGCCCGTCGACGACGGCGGTGCCGCAGTCGGGACCCATGACGAGCAGCCCGCGCTCGGCGGCCACCTGCTTGAGGGCGACCTCCTGCTCGACGGGCACGTTGTCGCTGAAGACCATCACGTCGCAGCCGGCGTCGAGGGCGTCCATCGCCTCGACCATTGCCGACGCGCCGGGCACCGAGACCAGCACCAGGCCGTCGGACACCCCGCGCAGGGCGGTCGCGGTGGTCCGTGGCGGGGCGACGTCGCGCGTCTCCCCGGCAGGCGTGCGCACCTCGCGCAGCGCGGCGTCGACGGCCGCGAGACCCGCGTCGAGGGCGCCGGGGTCGTCGAGGCGGAGGGCGACCACGAGGTCGTTGGGGGTCGCCTCGTCCGGCACCGAGAACCCCATCGAGGTGAGCACCTCGAGGTTGAGCGGCGTGGCCATCGCGACCTGGGCGGCGAGGACGCCCTCGGTCGAGGCGACGGTCCGGCTGACCTGGAGCAGGGTCACCGAGTCGGCGTACGCCCCGGGGCGGAGCTCGACGTGGGTCGTGGGCTCGCTCATGCGGCCATCATGCTCGCCGCGATCTCGGCCGCGGCCCACCGGGCGCCCTCGAGCAGCCCGGAGCCGGTGGAGTGCCCCACTCCGAGGAGGCCGGCCTCGGCGAGCGGCAGGTCCGGGGTGCCCAGCGCGCGGAGGTACGCCGCGAACTGCGGCAGCACCTCGCCGTGCCGGGCGCAGTCCAGCAGGGTGGCCGACAGCAGCGTCGTGCGGGCGGTGGCTGCCCGGGTCGCCTCGTCGACGGCCGGGGTCGGCAGGCCGGCTGCCCGGTGCAGCGCCAACCATCCGCAGATCACGTCGTCGCCGCGCGGGGTGAGTCCGTCACCGGCGCCGAGGAGGTCAGGCACCCGGCGGCCAGGGGATCGGGCCGCCGGGACCCGCGGGCAGGTCCGCCGTGCGGACCCGGGGCACGGTCACGGAGTGCAAGACGACCCACGACCAACGGGACGCCGGAGAGGTGCAGCACGCCGGCGCGCACCTCGGCCGGTCCGCCGCCCAGCCGGCCCAGGTCGGGGCTGCGGGTGAGCAGGGCACACGGGACCCGGGTGGCGTGCTGGTCCACGACGCCGACGCACCAGCCGTCGAGGTCGACGTACACCGCGTGGGCCCCCCGGTGCACCACCGGGACCGGTCCGTCGGCCGCGTCCGAGAGCCGCGCGTGGACGCGCGGCGGGGCGCTGGCGGGGATCACAGCACCCGACGCTAGTCCTGCGGGTTACCGTTTGCCGACGTGAGGTTGTGCCAACGATCTCGACAGGGGAGTGCACATGTTGCCAGCCGTGGCGGGCGCCGGAGGCGTTCAGGGTGCCAGCGCGGCACTGGCCCGGGTGGACGCCCTGCACACCGCGCTGACCGAGATCGTGCTCGAGGGCGGCGACCTCGACCGGATCGCCGCCGAGGTGGCCCGGGTGCTGGACCTCGCGGTCGTGGTCACCTCCACCGACGGGCGCGAGCAGGCGTCGGCGGCGAGCCCCGAGGTCCGCGCCTCGCTGGCGGCCGAGCACCTGCTCGACGAGACCGGCCGGATCCGGGTCGAGCGCATCGAGGAGGGCGGCGGCCATCCGCTGGGTCTCGGCGAGGTGCGGTCCCTGCGCGTGGTCGCCGGGGGAGCCGACCTCGGGCGGCTGGTGTGCCTGCGGGCCACCGCGCCGATCGCGACCGCCGACGTGCACGCCCTCGAGCGTGCGGCAGCGGTGGCCGCGCTGCTGATCACCCGTGAGCAGGCCGTCACGGCGGTGGAGAACAAGTACCAGGGCGACTTCCTGCGCGACGTGTTCCTCCGCCGGGCCGGTGGTGAGCAGTACGTCGCCGAGCACGCCGACACCTTCGGCTGGAACCTGCGCCGCCCCGTCGTCGTCGTGGTGGCCGAGCTCGACCCGCCGCTGCCGGAGGAGGAGCCGGTCGCCCGCGAGGTCCGCCGCGCCTGGCAGGAGCGCTTCTCCGCGGCCTGGGCCCAGGTCGCCCGGTCGCTGGACCCGACGATCCCGAGCGTCGACTTCTCCTCCGAGGTGGTCACCCTGCTCCCGCTCAGCGACACCGGCGAGCAGCCGGTCGCCGGGCACGCGGTCGTCGAGCGGGTGGTGCGCGAGGTCTCCGGCGACAAGGGCGGTGGCCGGCGGCCGTTCTCGGTCGGGGTGAGCCGGGCCGCGGGCAGCCTCGACGGCCTGCCGGCGGCGTACGGCCAGGCCCGGCGGGCGGTCGAGGTGGGCCGGTGGGTGGACGGCGGCGGCTCCCGCGCCTACTTCGACCAGCTGGGCGTGCACCGGCTGATCGCGCTGGTGCCCGACCGCAGCGAGCTGCGCGCCTTCGTCACCGACGTGCTCGGCCCGCTCGCGGAGGAGACCACCGAGGCGCGGGACCTGCGCGAGACGCTGCAGGTGCTGCTGGACACGAACTTCAACGTCGCCGAGGCGGCCCGGCTGCAGTTCTTCCACTACAACACGATGCGCTACCGGGTGGGCAAGCTCGAGCGACTCCTCGGCCCGCTGTCCCGGGACCCGCACCTGCGCCTCGACGTGGCGGTGGCGCTGCGGGTGCTGGAGGTCCTGTCCGGACCGGTGGACTGGTCCAGACCGTGACCAGATAGTTGCCATGGCCACCGGCGTTCCTTTGGCACCACTCGCCGTCGTCGCGGTCTCATGGGCCTCATTAGGTTGTGGTTCTCTCGGTGACCACCGAGCGAGGAGGCAGTGCCATGGCGTCGTTGTTCAAGTGGGACGTGGTCCATCCCGCGCCGGGTGAGGCGGTCGCGCCGCACCAGCGCCTGACCTGGGGCCGGACCGCCGGCCTCGGAGCCCAGCACGTGGTCGCGATGTTCGGTGCGACCTTCGTGTTCCCGCTGGTGATGGGGCTCGACCCCAACCTGGCGATCATGTTCTCCGGGATCTGCACGATCCTGTTCCTGCTGATCTGCAGCAACAAGGTGCCGAGCTACCTCGGCACCAGCGCCTCGTTCGTGGCCAGCGTCGCGGCGATCCGCTCGCAGGGCGGTGACTCCTCCGACGTGACCGGCGCGATCATGATCGCCGGCATCGTGCTGCTCCTGGTCGGCGTGCTGGTGCACTTCTCCGGGACCGGCACGATCCACAAGATCCTGCCGCCGGCGGTGACCGGCGCGGTGGTCATGCTGATCGGCTTCAACCTGGCCCCGGTGGTCGCCGAGATCTACTGGCCCCAGGACCAGTGGGTGGCGCTGCTGACCGCCACCTTCATGATCTGCGCGGCGGTGCTGTTCCCGGGCTTCTGGTCCCGGATCGCGGTGTTCCTCGCGCTGATCTTCGGCTACGTCGTCTCCTGGCTCTTCGACGGCGTCTTCGGCCAGATCAACTCGCCCAACTCGCTGAACAACTTCGCCGTCGAGGAGCACGACCGGGTCACCTGGGCCGGGGTGCAGGCCGCCGACTGGATCGGCTTCCCGAGCGGGACGCTGGCCGACGGCGTCTCGGTGGTGCACGGCCCGAGCTTCTCGCTGACGTTCGTGCTGCTCGTGCTGCCCGGCGTGATCGCGCTCGTCGCCGAGAACACCGGCCACGTCAAGGCGGTCGCGGAGATGACCGGCGACGACCTCGACCCCTACATGGGCCGCGCGATCGGGGCGGACGGGTTCGCGACCGCGCTCGCCAGCGCGTTCGGCGGCTCGCCGACCACGACGTACGCCGAGAACATCGGGGTCATGGGCGCGACCCGGGTCTACTCGACCGCGGCCTACTACGTCGCCGCGGGCGTGGCCATCCTGCTCGGGCTGTGCCCCAAGTTCGGCGCCGTGGTCAGTGCCACCCCCGGTGGCGTTCTGGGTGGGATCACCGTGGTGCTCTACGGCATGATCGGACTGGTGGGAGCCAAGATCTGGGTGGAGAACCGGGTCGACTTCGGTCGTCCGGTCAACCTGGTGGGGCTGGCCGCCGGCATCATCGCCGGCATCGGTGGCGTGACGTTGAAGTTCAGCGACGACTTCGAGCTCAGCGGCATCGCGCTCGGCACGATCCTGGTGATCGCCTACTTCCACCTGGTGGGCTCGGGCCGACGGTCCGGGGACGAACGCGGCGCCGACGAGGTGACCAAGGCCCTGTGAAGCCAGCACCGTTCGACTATCTCCGGCCGGGGTCGCTCGCCGAGGCGACGACGGCCCTGGCCGGGGAGCCGAACGCGAAGGTGCTCGCGGGAGGGCAGAGCCTGATCCCGCTGCTGTCGATGCGGCTGGCCGCGCCCACGCTGCTCGTCGACATCAACGGGCTGCCCGACCTGGCCGGCATCGAGGTCACCGACGCCGGCGTGCGGGTCGGTGCGCTGGCCCGGCACGCCGACGTGCTCGCCTCGGCCGAGGTACGCCGCGTGCAGCCGCTGGTCTCGCTGGCCCTGGCGCACGTGGCCCACGCCACGATCCGCAACCGGGGCACCACGGTCGGCTCGATCGTGCACGCCGACGCGGCCGCGGAGATGCCGGTGGTGCTCACCCTGCTCGGCGGGTCGGTCGACGCCGAGTCGTCGGCCGGTCGACGGACCGTCGCCGCCGCGGACCTCTTCCTCGGGCCGCTGGAGACCTCGCTGCGCCACGACGAGGTCGCCGTCTCGGCATGGTTCCCGGCCCTCGACCCCGGGGCCGGAGTCGGCTTCGAGGAGGTCGCGCGCCGGCACGGCGACTACGCCATGTGCGGGGTGGCCGCGGTCGTGCACGTCGAGGACGAGACCGTCACCCGGGCGCACGCCGGGTACGTCTCGGTCGGCGAGGTCCCGGTCGTCGTCGACCTGACCCCCGCCTTCGCGGACGGCAGCGGTGACCCGGCGTACGTGCGAGCGGGCGAGCTGGCCCTGGACTCGCTCGACCCGGTCGAGGACCTGCACGCCACCGCGGCGTACCGCGCCCAGCTGGTCCGGGTGCTGACCGCGCGGGTCCTGCGCGCCGCCCACCAGGACGCGCGCGCACGCGCCGGCGCCGACCCGATCGGGAGGACCGGATGAGCGAGCAGCTGCACGACGTCCGCCTCGTCGTCAACGGAGCCGCCCACGACCTGCGGGTGCCGGCCCGCCGGCTGCTCTCCGACGCGCTGCGGCACGACCTGCGGCTCACCGGCACCCACGTGGGCTGCGAGCACGGCGTGTGCGGCGCCTGCACGGTGCTGCTCGACGGTCGGCCCACGCGGTCGTGCCTGGTGCTCGCGGTGTCGGCGCACGGCGCGGAGGTCACCACGGTCGAGGGGCTGACCGAGGCCGACGGCTCGCTCGGCCCGGTGCAGCAGGCGTTCGCCGAGTGCCACGGCCTGCAGTGCGGGTTCTGCACGCCGGGCTTCCTGACCACGATCACCGCCGGTCTGCGCGACAACCCGCAGCCGTCGCGGGCCGAGGCCAAGGAGATGGTGGCCGGCAACCTGTGCCGCTGCACCGGCTACCAGAACATCGTCGCGGCCGTCGAGCGCGCCGCCGAGATCGCCGGTGGGATCGCCGGTGAGCGCGGATGACCACCAAGCTCTTCGGCACCCCGGTGCAGCGGGTCGAGGACCAGCGGCTCCTGCGCGGCCTGGGCCGCTACGCCGACGACGTCGCCGTCGGCCCGGGCACGCTGCACGCCGCGGTGCTGCGCTCACCGCACGCCCACGCCCGCATCGTCGACATCGACGTCGGTGACGTGCTCGACGTCGACGGCGTGCACGCGGTGTGGACCCACGAGGACCTCACCGGCCCGATGGCCGAGCCGCTGCCCCTGCTGATCCCGCACCCGACGCTGACCCAGGGCCGCACGCAGTACGCGCTGGCGAAGGACGAGGTCAACTACGTCGGCGAGGCGGTCGCCTTCGTCGTCGCGGAGGACCGCTACCTCGCCGAGGACGCCGTCGACCGGATCCACGTCACCTGGCAGGTGCTCGAGCCGGTCGTGGGTCTCGAGCAGGCCCGGGCCGCCACCCGGCTCGTGCACGACGACGTGCCCGGCAACGTCGGCGCCCGGATGGAGCAGCACAACGGCGACGCGCCCGCGGCGGTGGCCTCGGCGCCGCACCGGCTCGAGCTCGACCTGACCATCGAGCGCAGCGCGTCGACGCCGCTGGAGGGGCGCGGCACGGTGGCCCGCTGGGACCCCGACATCAACCGGCTGCAGGTGTGGAGCTCGACGCAGACCTCGACCGGGGTGCGGGCCGTGGTGGCCACCAAGCTCGGGCTCGACCTCGCGCAGGTCGACGTGATCACGCCCGACGTCGGCGGCGGCTTCGGGGTGAAGATCAACCACCCGTGGCCCGAGGAGCTGCTCGTCCCGCTGGCTGCGCGGACGCTCGGCCGGACGGTGAAGTTCACCGAGGACCGGCGCGAGCACTTCATCTCCTCCGCCCACGAGCGCGGGCAGGTCCACCACGTCGAGGTGGGCTTCGACGACGAGGGCCGGCTGCTCGGCCTCGACGTGCAGTTCTGGCACGACCACGGCGCGTACACGCCGTACGGGCTGATCGTGCCGATCATCACCTCGACCCAGCTGCTCGGCCCCTACAAGCCGAAGAGCTACCGGGTCGTCTTCGAGTCGCTCTACACCAACACGGTGATGGTCACGCCCTACCGTGGCGCCGGCCGGCCGCAGGGGTGCTACGTGATGGAGCGGACCATGGACGCGATCGCCGCGCACCTCGGCAAGGACCGCGCCGACGTCCGCGCGGTCAACTTCATCCAGCCCGAGGAGTTCCCCTACGACCACGGGCTGGTCTTCCAGGACGGCCGCGAGCTGGAGTACGACTCCGGCGACTACCCGGCGCTGCTGACCAAGATCAAGGACCTCATCGCCTGGGACGAGTTCCCCGCGTTCCAGGCCGAGATGGCCGCCGAGGGACGCCGGGTCGGACTCGGCCTCGCCTGCTACGTCGAGGGCACCGGCGTCGGTCCCTACGAGGGGGCGCACGTGCACGTGGAGACCTCGGGCAAGGTCAAGGTGGCCACCGGGCTGACCACCCAGGGGCAGGGGCACGCCACCGTGCTGGCCCAGCTCGTCGCCGACGAGCTCGGCTGCCGGTTCGAGGACGTCGAGGTGGTCACCGGCGACACCCGGCGGATGCCGTACGCCGTCGGGACGTTCGCCTCCCGGGCGGCGGTGATGAGCGGCTCGGCGGTGCACCTGGCGGCCCAGCGCGCCAGGGAGAAGGTGCTCCAGATCGCCTCCGAGGCGCTGGAGGTCGACCCGGCGGACCTGCAGATCGCCGACGGCGTGGTCTCGGTGAAGGGGGCCCCCGGTGCCTCGATCGACCTCGGCACGGTCTCGGTGCTCTCCAACCCGCTGCGCTACGCCTTCGACGAGGCGTCCAAGGCGGCCACCCAGTTCTCCGTCGGCGACCCGGGCAAGCCGCCGGTGCCCGAGGACGAGGAGCCGGGCCTGGAGGGCCGCGACTTCTACTCCCCGGAGCGGGCGACCTTCGCCGCCGGGATGCACGCGGTGATCGTGGAGACCGACCCGGAGACCGCGGAGATCACGATCCTGAAGTACGCCGTGGTCCACGACTGCGGCAACCTGATCAACCCGATGATCGTCGAGGGCCAGATCCACGGCGGCGTCGCCCAGGGCGTGGGCGGCGCGCTCTACGAGCGGATGGCCTACGACGAGAACGGGCAGCTGCAGAACGCCTCGTTCATGGACTTCTTGATGCCCTACGTCACCGAGGTCCCCGACACCATCGACATCGACCACCTCCAGACCCCCTCCCCGCTGAACCCGCTCGGCATCAAGGGCGCCGGGGAGGCCGGGGTGATCCCCTCCGCAGCGGTCTTCGCCGCCGCGATCGAGGACGCCGAGGGCATCGCGATCACCGCGATGCCGATCTCGCCCTCCGACCTGTTCACCCTGCGCCAGTCGTCGCTCGACGCGGGCGCGCAGGGTCCGTCTCGAGACCACCCCGAGGAGACCCGATGAAGATCAGCGGCGAGGCCGTCCTGCACGCCCCGGTCGAGCGGGTCTGGGACGCGGTGCTCGACCCCACCGTGCTGGTGCGCACGATCCCGGGCTGCGAACGGCTCGAGTCCGCGGGGGAGCACGCCTACTCGATGACGGTCACCGCCGGGGTCGCGTCGATCCGGGGCACCTACGCCGGCTCGTGCGTGCTCTCCGACCTGCAGCCGCACGAGTCGCTGCTGATGAAGCTCGAGGGGTCCGGTGCGCCGGGCACGATCGGGGCCGACGTACGCGTCGGGTTCCGCGACGGCGGCGACGGCACCACCACGCTCAGCTACGACGCCGAGGCCGTCGTCGGCGGCATGGTCGGCGGCGTCGGCCAGCGGATGCTGACCAGCGTCTCGCGGCGGATGGCGGCGGAGTTCTTCGGCAACATCGACGCGGTGCTCACCGGCACGGCGGCGCCGCCCGCGGTGGAGGTGTCGGCTGCCGCCTCGGGCGAGGGCCAGGTGTTCACCGCACCCGCGGGTGCCGCGTCCGGGGCGCCGAGCCAGGACTTCTACCGCGGGGTGGCCGTGGGGGCCGGTCTGGTGCTGCTGGGCGTCGCCGCCGGCGTGGTGCTCGGCCGCCGGTGAGCCGGCGATGAGCGACCTGGGCGTCGACTCCACGGCGCGCGAGCAGGCGGCCGCCGTGCGCGCCGGGTCGATCTCCGCCCGCGAGCTGCTCGACCTGCACCTGCATCGGATCGCGGAGCGCAACCCCGAGCTCAACGCGATCGTCTCGCTCGACGAGGAGCGCGCTCGCGACGGCGCCGCCGCGGCCGACGAGGTGCTGGCGTCCGGAGCCGAGGTCGGCGCCGCTGCACGGCCTGCCGCACGCGTTCAAGGACACCCACGCGGTCGCCGGCTGGCGGACGACGTACGGCTCGCCGCTGTACGCCGACCACGTGCCCGAGACCGACGAGCTGCTGGTCGAGCGCATCCGCGCGGGCCGGGGTGGTGGTGATCGGCAAGACCAACGTGCCGGAGTTCGCCGCCGGCTCGCACACGTTCAACCCGGTCTTCGGCACCACGCTGAACCCGGTCGACCCCACCCGGTCGGCGGGCGGGTCGAGCGGCGGAGCGGCGTGCGCGCTGGCCACCGGGATGGTCCCGCTCGCCGAGGGGTCGGACATGGGCGGCTCGCTGCGCAACCCGGCGTCGTTCTGCGGGGTCGTGGGCCTGCGTCCCTCCCTGGGCCGGGTGCCGGAGTGGCCGCTGTACAACCAGTGGGAGACCACCTCGGTGGGCGGGCCGATGGCCCGCAACGTCGGCGACCTGGCGCTGCTGCTCTCGGTCGTCGCCGGCCCCGACCCCCGCGCGCCGCAGGCGCTGGGCGACCCGGGGGCGGCGTTCGCACCGCCGGTCGCGGCGTCGCTGGCCGGGGTCCGGGTGGCGCTGTCGGTCGACCTCGGCGGCGCGTTCGAGGTGGACCACGACGTGGCGGCCGTGGTCGAGTCGTCGGCCTCGCTCTTCGCCGCGGGTGGCGCGTCGGTGGCCCCGGCGTACCCCGACCTGGCCGAGGCCGACGACACCTTCCGCACCCTGCGGGCCTGGCACCTGCACGCCAAGTTCGCCGACCTGCTGGCCGCGCACCCGGACTCGTTCAAGCAGTCGCTGGCCGACAACATCCGGGCCGGCGAGCCGCTGACCGGCGCCGACGTCGCCCGCGCCTACGCCCAGCGGACGGCGCTCTCGGAGCGGATGCGGGAGTTCTTCCGCGACCACGACGTGCTGGTGCTGCCGGTCTCGCAGGTGCCGCCGTTCCCGGCCGACCAGGAGTTCCCCACCGAGATCAACGGCCGGCCGATGCAGACCTACCTGGACTGGATGCGGGCGGCGTACCTGATCACCGTCACCGGCTGCCCGGCGATCTCGGTGCCGGCCGGGCACACGCCGGAGGGGCTGCCGGTGGGCATCCAGATCGTCGGCCCGCACGGGTCGGAGCGGCGGCTGCTCGAGATCGCGGCGGGCTTCGAGGCGGCGTACACCCCGACCCGCCCCTAGAGTCGTGGCGTGACCGAGCAGCTCGTCCTCGACGCCCTCGACCAGCGGGTCCTGGGCAGCCTGATGGAGAAGCAGACCACCGTCCCGGACACCTACCCGCTGACGGCGAACGCGCTCCGGTCGGCCTGCAACCAGACCAGCAGCCGCGACCCGGTCGTCGACCTCGACCTCGACACCGTGGAGCGCACGGCGCGCGCGCTCAAGGACCGGGGGCTGCTGCGGATCGTGTGGGCGCCCACCGGTCGACGGACGCTGAAGTACCACCAGATCCTCGACGAGCGGCTCGGGCTCGAGCCCGACGAACGTGCCCTGCTCACCGTGCTGCTGCTCCGCGGTGAGCAGACCCCGGGCGAGCTGCGCACCCGCACCGAGCGGCTGCACCGCTTCGCCGACCGCGACGAGGTCGAGGCGACGCCTGCGCCGGCTGGCGGAGCGCGAGGTGCCGCTGGTCCGCGAGCTCGAGCGGCGCCCCGGGCAGCACGACCAGCGCTGGGTCCACCTGCTCGGCCCGGTGCCGCAGGCCGCCGCGTCCTCCGGGGCCGCGGCCTCGTCTGCGGGGGCGTCGGCGGGGACGGTCGACCGCGAGGCGGTGCTCGCCGGCGGTGCCGAGGAGCGTGACGCGAAGGTGCGGTCGTCGTACGACGCCGTGGCCACGGCGTACGCCGAGCACCTCGCCGACGAGCTCTCCGAGCTGCCCTTCGAGACCTGGCTGCTGGACCGCGTCGCGGCGCACGCGGGCGGCCGGCCGGTGGTCGAGGTCGGGTCGGGCCCCGGGCACGTCACGGCGTACCTGGCCCGGGCAGGCGCCGCGGCCACCGGCATCGACCTGTCGCCCGCGATGGTGGGCGAGGCCCGGCGACGTTTCCCCCAGGGGAGGTACGAGGTCGGTGACCTGCGGTCGCTGTCCGACCCGGCCGACGGCTCGGGCTGGGCCGCCGTGCTCGCCTGGTACTCCCTGACCCACCTGGCGCCCTCCGAGCTGCCCGCCGCGGTCGCCGCCCTCGCCCGGCCGCTGGCGAGCGACGGGTGGCTCGTCCTCGGCCTGCACGTCGGTGCCGAGGTGCTCCACCTCGACGAGTGGTTCGACCGGCCGGTCGACATCGACGTCGTGCTGCACGACCGGGCGTCCGTGGTCGGGCTCGTCGAGTCGACCGGACTCACCGACGTGGAGTGGTACCTCCGCGGTCCCGTCGCCGCGCGCGGCGAGCAGACCGAGCGGCTCTACGTCGTGGGTCGCAGGCCGAACACGGCACAGTGACGCTCGTCGCCGAACCCTCCGTCACCGGTCCGGACGAGGGGCCGCGCGGGTCGGAGCGGCGGCTGGTCGCGGCGGGGTTCCAGGGCATCTAGTCCACGCGCCGGTGTCCGCTTGCGAGACCTTCCTGCGGCCGCGCGTGCCGCAATAGCCTGCTGGAGCGCCGGCAGCGTCGCCGGTCCCTACGGAGAGGTCGGGTCTCATCATGCTCACGGTCGACGAGTCCATCGTGATCAACAAGCCGCGCCAGGAGGTGTGGGAGTTCATGTCCGACCCGGACAACATCCCGGTCTACAACAGCAACATCGTCGAGTACGAGCTGATCTCCGGGGAGAAGTTCGAGCAGGGCCGGAAGTGCCGCGGGGTGGTCAAGGTGGCCGGCAGACGCCTCGAGCTGACCGACGAGCTCGTGGAGGTGGAGCCCGGACACCGCAACAGGATCGTCTCCGAGGACGCCACCATCCCCTACGCACTGACCGTCACCTACGAGGACGAAGGGGACGGCACCCGGGTCACCTGGCACCAGGAGAGCGAGTCGCTCAAGGGGGTCTTCAAGTTCGCCGACCCGGTCGTGATGAAGCTCTACTCCCGGGACGTGCGCTCCAACCTGGAGAAGGCCAAGACGATCCTGGAGTCCTGACCACCCGACACCCGGCTCCGTAGGCTGGCCCGGTGAGCGAGCCTCCGGAGACCACCGAGGACGGGCGGTACCTCGTCATCGACGGCCGCCGGTGGCGGGCCACCGACCCCGCCATCCCGCAGGCGCGCCGCGAGGAGCTCACCCGGGCGCTGATGGCGTGGCGCCGCGAGGTGCGCCGCACCATCAGCGGCACCGAGGAGGAGGCTCGTCGAGCCGCGAGCCGAGGGTGGCGAGCGCCGCGAACGGTCGCGCCGGGGAGCAGGCAGCAACCCAACGCTGGTGGGAGCGCCGTCGAGAACGACGGCGCGGCGGAGCGCCGAGGGGACCGACCCGCGGAGCGGGTCTGAAGGCGCTCGCCAGGGCCTGCTCGATCGCCTTCGAAAATTCTTTCCACGGATCTCGCATACTGAGCAAAACCGCAGGTCAGAGGCGGTTGCCTGTCAGTGCTCGGTGCTTGAATTCACCCATGAGCAGCAGCCGGAACGACGACCACCAGCAGCACCCGGTGGCCGAGTTCGCGCGCCGGCTGACCGGTCGTCTCGACGGTCTGGCGGGAGTGCCGCTGCTCTCGATGAGCCCGGAGGAGAAGCGCGCTGCGCTGGTCGAGCTGGCCCGTGGTGAGGCCCAGCTGCAGGCGCTGGAGCTGCGGCTGCTGGCCGACGCCGAGCAGAGCGAGGCCACCGTGCACACCGGCGCCCCGACCGCCGCCGACTGGGTCGCGGTCGAGACCCGGCAGGTACGCCGCGACGCCCGCTCGGACCTGCGCCACGCCCAACGCCTCGAGCACCACGACGTCCTCTCCACCGCCATGGCCGAGGGCGGGTGAACGTCGCCCAGTCCCGCGCGATCGTCGCCGCCCTGGACCGGCTGCCCCGCACCGGCACCTACGCCGTGACCGCCGAGCAGCGCCTGGCTGCCGAGAGGCACCTGGTCGACCTGGCCGCGCACCACGACGCCAAGGAGCTGCGCATCCTCGGCAGGCGGGTCTTCGAGGTCATCGCCCCCGACGTGGCCGAGCAGTTCGAAGGCCGCGCCCTGGAGCGCGAGGAGGCCCAGGCCCTGCGGCGGACCACGCTGAGCCTGTGGGAGGACGACGAGGGCACCTGCCACGGCCGGTTCCGCATCCCGGCGCTGCACGGGCAGATGCTGACCAAGATGATCCTCGCCCTGGCCTCACCCAGCCGCCCCCGCTGGTTGAGCCCGTCGAAACCCCCCGACGGCGCCGCCGAAGGCACGGTCCCCATGGACCGGGACTCCGGGATCGATCCCGACCTGCCCACCCCGGTCCGCCACGGCATCGCCCTGACCCAGCTGCTGGAGTCCATCACCGCCAAGGACCTGCCGAAGACCGGGGGCTGTGGCGCCACCGTCGTGGTCACCATGCGCCTCGACCAGCTGCTCGCCGATCTCGAGACCGCGGGGGTGTGCACCCTGGACACCGGCGGCCGCATCTCCGCCGGCGAAGCCCGCCGCCTGGCCTGCCGCGCCGGGATCATCCCTATGGTCCTGGGCGGTCGCAGCCAACCCCTCGACGTCGGCCGCCGACGCCGCCTGCACACCGAAGCCATGCGCCTGGCGATGACCGTCCGCGACGGCGGCTGCACCACCCGCGGCTGCCAAGCAGCACCCGGCATGTGCCACGCCCACCACGACCATCCGTGGGGCAAGGACGGCAGGACCAACGTCGCCAGACCGGCCGGCTCCTGTGCCCGCACCACCACCGCCGCGTTCACGACCCCACCTACGACACCCGCCACCACCCCGACGGCACCATCACCTTCCACCGACGCGAGTGACGAGTCGCTTTGCGATGGCACCGCGGCCGATCGCTGGATCCAGACAAGTCCGGACGGTCATTCCGCCCAGATAGGGCGCCCTTCACGTCGCTCCGCTTGCCCGCACGGCATTCGGGCACCTGACCGGGTGTGCGGCCATTGCAGCAGACCTATGGCGCCCTCGACGCTCGCGATTGGCAGGACCTCCAGGCAGCCCTCAGTCACGCCCTGACCGAGCTCGCGGGCTTCAGCAGAAGAACGAGCTGCCGGCTCCTCAGTCAGCACTCGAACCCTCCTGGGATCGCCCGTACGTCCACTTGAAGCGCAGCCTTGTACCGGGACTGCTCGAGACCCTCCTCGAGAACCCCCGAGGTCCAGGTCCTCCCGGTGTGGGTGTCGGCAGCGTCGAGCAGCAGACCGACAACGTCGACGTCCTCACCGAGCCAGGTCGCCGACATGCGCTCGCAGCGTCGGTGCTTGCGCAGCGGCGAAGCCCCAAGCCAACGACCTGATCTGAGCCGTGGGGCGGGCGGACGCCCCGGTGATAAATCCACATCTGGTGCTCGAGCTTGCCCAAGGTGGACTGCGAGTCCAGTGCGTGAGGTCGTTCCCGGACCCGGATAATCAGGGCCGTGAACGATCCGTCCTACGACGTGATACCGGCCAACGAGGCGGCCTGGGCCGACGTGGCGGCGGTGTTCGGGGTTCGCGGCCCCGCCGCGCGTTGCTGGTGCCAGCGCTACAAGCTCGCCCCAGGCGAGGCCTTTGCCTCCTGTCCACCGGAATCCCGCGCGGACCGGTTGCGCGAGCAGACCGACGCGGGCCATCCGGGGTCTGATGCCACGAGCGGCCTGGTTGCCTACGCGGACGGTGAGCCTGTGGGTTGGTGCGCCGTCGAGCCGCGGACGGCCTATCAAGGACTGGTCCGCAACGCCAGCATGGCGGCTTGGACCGGACGCGAGGAGGACCGCGCGGATGCCGGTGTCTGGGCGGTCACGTGTGTGCTGGTGAGGGCCGGCCACCGACGGCGCCGCGTCAGCCGCGCGCTGGTGCGGGCCGCGGTGGTGCACGCCCGGGATGCCGGAGCGCGGGTGTTGGAGGGATACCCGATGGCCACCGGCTCGGCTCTCAACGAGGAGTTGCATCCCGGGGTGCTGAGCGCCTTCCTGGGCGCGGGCTTTGTCGAAGTACACCGGCCGTCAGCTCGGCGGGCAGTCGTAGCGATCCAGCTCTGACCGCCCTTCGCTGAGGGTCGGCACAGCCGTCCCCCTCGGACCCTGGTTGGCCTGTCGACGTACGACGATGGCGCCGGAGACGGATCCCGTACCGGTCACGCTCCGCAACCACAGCTGCGATGCGAGGTGACTGAACCTGCGGCTGCTTGGGCGACGAAGGGGAAGTTCAGGGTGGGTCGTCGCGGGCGGTGCGGCGAATCAACTCGGCCACTACGTGGATGACCGGTTAACGGGCATGCTAGGGCTCACTCACGATCCCAGGGAGGGACCATGGCCAAGGCGAAGACGAAGTCCAGCGGGAAGTCGAAGCCCGTCGCGAAGGAGAAGTCGTCCAAGAAGCAGAAGTCCGTCGTCAAGGCCAAGGCCGCCGAGGTGGACAAGCGAATCAGGAAGCTCGAGGTTCGGCTCGAAGAATCGGTCGCGGTCGCGGAGTCTGCGGCGAAGCAGATGCAGAAGGCCGCCAAGCAGCTAGCAAAGAAGGCACAGCAGGTCGCCGAGCTGCCGGGCAAGATTGCCCACGACGTACTCCCGTCCGGAGACGCTGCTGAGAAGTCGAACACAGCCGCGAATCCAACCAAAACGTCACCGGCTCGCACGTCGACCTTCCAGGCCCCGACGAAGGCCAAGCCGGCCCCGACGCCGTCCCTGGAGTCCCCTACCAGCAAGTCGGCGGCAAAGCAGGCCCCTGCCACGACACGAAAGACGACCAAGAAGTCGGCTTCGAAGTCGGCCACCGCGGCGAGATCCTCCGCCACGACCTCGGCGTCCAGCCGGACCGCAACGTCGGCGAGTACGTCATCGGGCGATCTGTCGTCCAAGACCCGTCAGGAGCTGCTGGTGCTCGCACGCTCTCGCGACGTCACCGGCCGCAACGCGATGACCAAGGCGGAGCTGATCGCCGAACTCAGCTGACTGGGTCCCACCCGGCGGGGCCGGGCTTGGCGCAAGTACGCCGGCGTCGCCGTCGGGTGCGTCAGTGTCAACGCGCTCCACCCGTCGGTCAGGAACCGCGGGACGTCAGGGCGCACGCACCACCGCTGTCGTGGTCTCTGGCCCTCGTCGGGGCTGCGATCAGCGCTGCGCCTGTATGCCGTCGCAGGCAGGCTTCGAGGTGACCGCGAGGCGCAGCGCTCGGACCACGGCCGAACAGGTCACGGTCACCGAACGGTGATCCTCATGCGGGACGGTTTCGAGGAGCCTGACGAGATGCTGCCCAGCGTGTGGAAGGACGCCAGGTCCTGCGGCACGACGTGCCGATGAGTTCGGATGACGGCAACGGTCGACACGGCATTCCCACACTTCTCGAGAACGGAGTGAACATGTCAGAAGGCCGCACCAGCACCAGCACCAGCGATCGCGGGCCCGAGTTCGATGGCGTCAAGATCGGCCGTCCTGCGACCGGCGGACTGATCGACGCTGGCTACACATCACTCGCGGACCTTCCCGAAGACCTGGCAGATCTCCGCGACCTGCACGGTGTCGGCCCACGAGCGATCGGCCTGTTGCAGGAGGCACGCGGTCGATAGCGTGCTGCCTCGGCGGGCATCCGACGCGGCCAAGGCCAACGTCACCACCGGACGGCTGCTCTGCCCCCTTGGGTTGAGCTCGTCGAAACCATCACGCGCCGCGTCCCGACCCGACCCGACCTACGACATCCGACACCCGACACCACGCCGACGGCACCATCACCTTCCACCGCAGCGAGTAGGCGGCTGCGCCTGTTTCGCCCGAACCCCGGACGGGGTGATCATGGCGGGATGGACGACGCACGGGGAGCGGGAGACGCGGCCGCGGACACCGGGCCCTTCTTCCACGGCACCAAGGCCGACCTCAAGCCGGGAGACCTGCTCCGGCCCGGGTACAGCTCCAACTTCGGCAAGCGCGTGACGGCGAACTTCATCTACCTCACCGCGACCCTCGACGCGGCCACGTGGGGAGCCGAGCTGGCGACGGGGGACGGGGCCGGGAGGATCTACCGGGTGGAGCCGACGGGCCCGTTCGAGGACGACCCCAACCTCACCGACCAGAAGTTCCCCGGCAACCCGACGCGGTCCTACCGCACCCGCGACCCGCTGCGCGTCGTCGACGAGGTGCTGGACTGGGAGCCACACCCTCCCGAGGTGCTCCAGCACATGCGGGACCGCGTGGCCGAGCTCGCCCGGCAGGGCATCGAGGCGATCAACGAGTGAGTCTGACCACCCCATCGTCCACCTCCGTCCGCTGCCGGACGGCGGACCGGCCCCAGGTCTGCCACGGCTCGCTCGCAGCACCTGGCAACGATCGCGCTGACTTCTCTGTGTGCGTAGCGGCCGGGTACGGCGTCGACGCCGCGCCACCTGGGACGCGTGTCAGGCGGGCATGTGAAGGGGCGCGCCGGACGGCGCTGCTTGCTCCACGACGGTCACGAAGGTCGAGGTCATGGCACGCAGCAGCGCGCCGTATCCCACGCCGAAGGTGAGCTCGTCGCCGACGACGGCTCCGTGGTCGCCGAGGTCGACCACCAGGTGGTCGCTGCTCGCACCCAGCACGGCGACGCCTTCCGGCGCGACCAGCCCGGCCGGCTCGACGTCCTGACGACCGACCGCGAGGATGCCCTGCCGGACCAGTACGCCACCCGGTCGTACAGACGGCAGGCCGAAGGCTGTCTCGGCGAGGGCGCCCCAGGGGACGGCCGGTTTGGTGCGCACCTCGACCAGCTCGGCGACCAGGGACATCGCGTCGGTGCGCAGGCCGGCCACGGGATGCCGGGACAGGGGGTCGAGCCCCAGCAGGATGGCCTCGCCGAGACGCAGCTCGTCGATCCGGCCGGTGTCGCCCGTAGTCCAGGGCCCAGCCCAGGTTGGCGGAGTTGCCGCCGGAGACCACGGACAGGGGCGCTTCGACGGCCTCCTCGACCTCGTCGGCGAGGACGGAGAGCAGGTGCATGTTGGTCTCGTCGGGCACCACACCGCTCTGACAGGCCAAGTTGGTGCCGATGCCGGCGAGCTCCAGGCCCTCCAGGTCGCGGACGACGAGTGCGAGCGGCACGAGGTCGGCCGGCAGCACCCCCTCCCGAAGGTCGCCGAGCTCGACCATCAGCACGACAGCGTGTGTCGTACCCAGTCGAGCCGCGGCTCGGGAGAGGGCCTCGAGCACCGATCTCTCGGTGTTCAAGCTCATCGACGCATGTCGTACGACAGCGTCGACCTGACTGATCATGGGGAGGCGAATCAGCGTGCGCGGGGCGGGTACGCCGGCGATCTCCAGCCGCTCCAGGTTCTCCACCCGCGAGTCGCCCAGCGCACTCGCGCCTCCACGCACCATGGCGGCGCCGATGCCCGGCGACCCGAGCGCGGCCTTCGTCACGCCCGTGACTCGGATGCTCTGAGGAGCGAGGCGGTCCACCAGCGTCCGGGTGTTGGTCTCGACCGCTTCGAGATCGACCTCGAGGCGGGGGGCGTCGCTCATCGTGTGGACGTGACGCGCGTGCTCCTGAGCGCTGGGAAGGCGTCGAGGACCATGGCGACCAGCTGGTCGAGCGGGCGCGTCAGCGGGTCCGTCGCAGGCAGCCCGAGGTCGAGCTCGATCTCGTCGATCGCCCGGCCGATCGCGGCGTCTCCGTCCATGCCCTCGTGGTTGACGGTGATGCCGATGACCCGGGTCTCGGCGAAGCTCTCGATGAGGGCGACCTCGCTGGCCACGCTCGGCATCGCCACCATCGGGAAGTCACCGAGCACGCGCCGTTCGGGGGCGTGCTGGACGATGACGCCGGCCGGTCGGCTGCCTCGCAGGATGTGGGCCGAGGTCAGGTACGCGGGGTGGCTCAACGCGCCCTGCCCCTCGACGACGATCACGTCCGGGTGCTCGCCCTCGAACGCTGCGACGACCTCAGCCTCCACCTCGCCGGAGCAGAACTGGGGGACGAGCGCGTCCAGCGCCACGCCGTACCGGCCGCCCTGCATGATCGTGGTCTGGCCGGTGCCGACGAGCACGGCCCGGACACCGTGCTCGTTGAGCGCGCCGGACGAGCAGGGTGGCGGTGGTGCGCTTGCCGATGGACCCGTCGGTGCCGAGGACCGCGATGCGCGGGCAGGTGACCTCGGTGATGCGACCGGAGAACAGCCGGAGGTCCTTCTTCTCCCGCGGGCGACGAACGTCGGTGATGGTCACGTCGCGCAGGAGAGCCGCCGCCACGAACTCGGCGTCGTCGTTGAGGAACTCGTGGAGCCCGTTGACCACGTGCATGCCCTGCGCGATGCCGTCGAGCAGGACCACCCGCTGCTCGGCAGACAGCAGCCCGTCGGCCGGTGCCAGCCCGCAGATGAGGTAGTCCGGCACGTGGCCCGCGTGCGCGACGGCCTCGGCCAGGTTCGCCAGCACCGGGATGCCGTTGGGGAGGTCGTCGAGGAACTCCCCGGCGTCGGCACCGGCGGCGTGGCTGTCGACGACGCTGATGACGTCGTACTTTTCGGAGTGCCGGACCAGCCCATTGGCGGTCTTGCCGTCCTGTTCGCCGAACTGGCCCTCGCAGTAGACGACGGCAGTGCTGCCCGCGGGGAGCGACGGCGAGGAAGAGTGGACAGGCGACGACACGGGCAATGCTGCTCCTCTGAAAGGCTCAGAGGAGGCGACGGGATCGTCACCGGACCAGTGGACCGGCAGAGAACGAGGCGTCCGCCCTGAGGGCCCGGCAGATGTGCCGGAAACCATCACACTACCAGTGGCTTCGCCGGTCTGGCGCCATGACGTGGTCCCGCCAGGGGGACACCCGGTCCGGGCCCGACCGGCGTCGGTCAGGTCGTCGCGACGTACACGGTGGCGGTCGACTCGCCCCGCGTCAGCGGGTTCGGGAAGGTGATCACTTCGGCGGCCGTGCTCGCGAAGACCTCGTCCAGCGCTGCCTGGAAGTCGGCGTCCGGAGGATCGTCCGACCACAGCGCGAACACCCCGCTCGGAGCCAGGTGTCGGCGTAGGTCGCGCAGGCCGTCGGCGGTGTAGAACGCCGCGTGGCTGGGGTGGAGCACGTGTCGCGGGGTGTGGTCGATGTCCAGCAGGATCGCGTCGAAGCGCTCGGGGACCGCGTCGTCGAAGGATCTCGTCGCCGCGCACCAGCGCGAAGAAGTCACCCTCGACCAGTCGGGTGCGCCCGTCCGCGTTGAGGACGGCGGCGTCCGGGAGCAGGCCCTCCCGGTGCCAGCGGATCACGGCCCCGAGCGCGTCGACGACGGTGAGGGTGCGCACCCGGTCGTCGTCCAGCGCCGTGACCGCGGTGTAGCCGAGGCCGAGGCCGCCGACCAGGACGTCGAGGTCCGCGCCCGGGGTGGCAGCCAGACCCATGGTGGCCAGGGCCCGCTCGGCCACGGTGAACAGGCTCGACATCAGGAACTCGTCGTCGAGCTTCACCTCGTAGAGCTCGACCTCGAGCTGCGGGTCGACCCGGCGCCGCAACGTGATCAGGCCCAGCCGGGTCTCCTCGGCGGCGAGCTCCTCGAACCGTCTGCTGATGGTGTGCCCCTCGCTGCCGCTCGACGTGCCCCGCGCGTTGCGTGGGGCCTGACCCGAGGGTAGGCCAGCCGGGCGCGACGAGCCGCCGTGGCCGGAGGTGCGTGCCCCGTCGAGCTCAGCCGTCGAATTGGGCGTCGACGGCGTCGGCGAACGCGGCCATCGAGGGGAACTCCAGGTCGTAGTGCCACTCCTCGGCGGGCTCCGGGGTGGCCCCCCAGCCCGGCCGGTCGTGGCGCCGGTTGATCCACACCGAGCGCAGCCCCCGCTGCCGGGCCTGCACGTGGTCGTGGAACAGGCTCTGCGCCACGTGCACCGCGCGGGTGGCGTCCACGCCCCACTCGTCCAGCGTGCGCTCCAGCACGCGGAAGTGTGGGTCCGCGGGCTTGTAGGCGCCCACGTCCTCGGCGGTGATCACCGCCGCGAACTCACCGCGCAGCCGCTCGTTGCTGGCGGCGAACCCGTCGCGGTGGATGTTGGACACGATGACGAGCCGGTAGTGGCGGGCCAGCCGGGCCAGGGCGTCGGTGGAGTCGGGGAACGCCGGCCAGTCCGGCACGGACCCGCCGAGCCGCTGGGCCCACGCGTCGTCGACGGGCCGGTCGAGCTCGCGGCCCACCCGCCGGAACGCCGCGGCCAGCACCTCCGGGTAGAGCGCGCCGGGGCGCTTGCGGGCGACGGTCGCCTCGTGACCGGCGTACGTCGTCAGCAGCTCCTCGTCGCTCGCGTCGAGCCCCACCTCGTCGGCCCACGGGCGGAGCACGGCGGCGATGCCGGCCTCCCAGTCGATCAGCGTGCCGTAGCAGTCGAAGCTCAGCACCTCGACAGCGGTGAGGTCCATCGCGCGCTCCTCCGTGTTGTCGTCAGGACACCGCGGCCCTGTCTGGCGCGGTCCGCTTCTGGCTCGGCCCGCCGGGGACGGCGAGGCTGACCACCACGAGCGTGACCAGTGTGACCGGCAGCGAGACGATGATCGCGTTGAGGTCGAACGGGCGGCCCAGCTGCTCCCAGGTGACGGTCACGACCGTGGCCACCACCATCGAGGAGATCGCGCCCCACTTGCTGGCCCGGCTCCAGAAGAAGATGGCCAGCACGGGCGGCGCGATGGCCACGCCGTAGACGGTGTAGGAGTACATCTGCAGCTCGAGCACGGTGGGGAAGAACCGGCCGAGGATGTACGCCACGGCGCCGATGCCGAGGATCGCGAGCCGGTGCACCTTCAGCCGCTGGGAGTCGCCCATCTTGACGCCGAACATCCGCTGCACCGCGTCGTACACGACGTTGCCGGCGCCGGAGAGCAGGAACGACGAGCCGGTGGTGATGATGAACGCCAGCGCACCGGCGAGGAGCAGGCCGCCGATGACGGTGGGCAGGTAGCCCTCGGAGGCCAGCGAGAGGACCGCGCTGTCCGGGGCGATGTCCGGCAGCAGGATCACCGCGGCCGAGCCCAGCAGCGCCACCGGCACGGTGACCAGGAAGCTGGTCAGGAAGAAGCCCGCGGTGGCCTTGCGGGCCTCGTCCTCGTCACGCGAGGCACCGAGCCGCTGGTACATGTTCTGGTCGGCCAGGATCAGCATGAACAGCGGCAGGAAGAAGCCGAGCAGCTGCAGCGGCGAGAGGCCTCCGCTGATCGAGGTCGAGGTCTCGGGCAGCTTCGACCAGTACTCGCCCACGCCGCCGAGGTCGCCGCCCAGCACCAGCGGCAGTGCGACCGCCAGGCCCATCACGATCACCAGCGCGGAGAGGAAGTCGGTCCAGGCGACCGACTTCAGGCCGCCGCCGACGGCCAGGAACGTGACCAGCAGCGTGACGACCACGGCCCCCTGGCCGGGGGACAGCGGGGTGATCACGCTGAGGATGCGGCCGCCGCCGGTGAACTGGTAGGCGACGATGCCGGTGTAGGCGAGGATCGTGATCACGGCCGCGATCAGGCGCACCGTGACGCCGTACCGGCTCTCGAGCAGCTCGGGCACCGTGTAGGTCGACTGCTGCCGGATCCGCTTGGCCACGAAGTAGAGCACGATGATGCCGACCGGCGTGCCGGCCATGAAGAAGATCGAGGCGAGCGGGCCGTAGGTGTAGGCGAAGCTGGCGCCGCCGATGATCGTGCCGGAGCCCACCCAGGTGGCGAGCAGGGTGCCGATCATGACGGGGCGGGGCAGGTTGCGGCCCGCGAAGACGAAGTCGTCCCCGGTCGCCACCTGCCGGGAACGGCTGAACCACAGCCCGACGCCGACCATCACGGCGAGGTAGACGACGAGGATCGTCACATGAGTTGTCTGCACGTGGGGTTCCCTACTCAGCTCGGCTCCGCCGGGCGCTCGAGCCCGGCCTCGAACCGTCCATGAAACCCGAGTCGTCCACAGAGTGCAACGGTTGTTGCAGAACTGTGTTGTCGCCCCTCAGCCCCCGTCGGGGAACAGCCCGAAGCGGGTCCACAACGACTCCGCCCGGTCGCTGGCGGTGCGGGCCCGCTCCTCGTCCAGCGCGATCAGGCTGGCCAGGACCGCGTGCACGACCGTCACCGGCCCGGTCAGGGAGGGGAACATGCTGGCCCCCTCGCTGGGGACCAGCACCAGCTCGTCGGCGAGGTCCAGCATGTCGCCGGAGGTGTGGTCGGTGACCAGGACGACCCGTACGCCGAGGTCTGCGGCAACGCGGGCGGCGTTCATGATCTCGGTGGGGGAGCGCCACAGCCGGAAGACGACGAGGCAGTCGCCCTCGGCCAGGCGGGAGACGGCGTTGAGCAGCGCGGTGCCGCCCTCACGCTGCAGCCGGACGTCGTACCCGACGGTCTGGGCGATGTGGGCCAGCTGCAGTCCGGGGGCGGCGAAGCTGCCCGAGCCCAGCACCACCGTGGTCTGTGCCTCGTGGATGAGCCGGGCGACGCTCTCGACCTGCTCCGGGTCGAGCATCTGGGAGAGGGCCTGGAGGTTGCGCAGGTCGCCCCGGACGGCGGCCCAGGCCGGAGACTCCGCGCCGGCGGCGTGCTCGCTGAGCACCTCGGACGCCGAGAGGCTGGACAGGTAGCGCGACCGGGCCTCGGCGCGCAGGGCCGGCCAGCCGGTGAAGCCGAGCAGCTGCGCCGCGCGCACCACGGTGGCGACGTTGACCCCGGCCAGGTCGGCCGCGTCCGAGGTGCTGGCGTAGGACATCTGGTCGGCGTGCGCGGAGAGCGCCCGCAGCACCTTGAGCGCGCCCTGGCTGGGGTCCCGGTCGCCGAGGCGCTGGCGCAGCCAGTCCTGCAGCCCGGGCTCGTGCGTGGTGGTCACGCCAGCATTGTGCAACAGATGTTGCATCTACCGACAGAGGTGGGGCAGGATCGCGAGACAAGCAACCGAGCAGAAGAGGTGGGTGCATGACCGCGGACGTCCTCGTCCTGCGCAACGGCCGAGTGTGCGACGTCGAGTCGCAGGAGGTGCTGTCCGGCCACGACGTCGTCGTCTCCCAGGGCCGGATCGAGGCGGTGGGGACCCAGCTGTCCGCCCCGTCCGGTGCCGTGGAGATCGACCTCGACGGCCGCTACGTCACCCCGGGGCTGATCGACGCCCACGTCCACGTCACCGCGGCCAGCGCCGACCTCGGGCAGCAGGCCGAGGACTCGCCGTACTACGTGGCGGCGCAGACCTCGGCGCACCTGCGCGGGATGCTGCACCGCGGGTTCACCACGGTCCGCGACGTCGGTGGTGCCGACTTCGGGATCGCCCGCGCCGTGCGCGAGGGCCTCTGGGCGGGACCGAAGGTGTTCTTCGGCGGCAAGGCGCTCTCGCCCACCGGGGGCCACGCCGACATGCGCGGTCCCGGCCGGCAGGTGCTCGACAACCACGTCTGCTGCGCCGGCATCGGCGTCGTGTGCGACGGCGTGGACGGCGTACGGCGGGCCGCGCGGGACCAGCTGCGGACCGGGGCCGACCACATCAAGGTGATGCTCTCCGGTGGGGTGGCCTCGCCGACCGACCGGATCGACTCGCTGCAGTTCTCCGTCGACGAGATCGCCGCCGTGGTCGAGGAGGCCACCAACGCCAACCGCTACGTGACCGGCCACGCCTACACCGCCGCCGCCGTCAACCGGGGACTCCAGCTCGGGGTGCGCTGCATCGAGCACGGCAACCTGATCGACGACGAGAGCGTGCGCCTGTTCGTGGAGAAGGACGCCTACCTGGTGCCCACCCTGGTGACCTACGAGTTCCTGCGCTCCGAGGGCGCGGCCGCGGGCCTGCCGGCGGAGAGCCAGGAGAAGGTCGGCATCGTCCTCGACGCCGGCCTCGAGGCCCTGGAGCGAGCGTGGCGGGGTGGCGTCAACATCGCGTTCGGCACCGACCTGCTCGGCAGCATGCAGGTGCACCAGAGCGAGGAGTTCCGCATCCGCGGACGGGTCCAGCCCGCCGCCGAGGTGCTGCGCTCGGCCACCGTCGTGGCCGCCGACCTGCTCGGGCTCACCGGCCGGGCCGGCGTCGTCGCCGAGGGGGCGACCGCGGACCTGCTGGTCGTCGACGGCAACCCGCTCGAGGACGCCGAGGTGCTGGCCTCGCCGGACAAGACGCTCCGTGCGGTGGTCCAGGACGGCCGGATGGTCCTCGACCGGCTGGCCTGACATGGCGCTCGTCCTCCGCGACACCCACCTGTGGGACGGCCTGTCGTCCGACGTACGCCGCTGCGACGTGGTGTGCCGCGACGGCCGGGTCGCGGAGATCACCGACCCCGGCGCGGCGCGTGCCGGCGACGAGGACGTCGCCCTCGACCTGGACGGGGCCACCGTCGTCCCCGGTCTCGTCGACGCGCACGTGCACCTGGTGTGGTCGGGCGGGTCCGACCCGGTCGGCCTGGTCGACCGCGAGGGCGAGCAGCTCACCCTCCTCCGCGCGGCCGGGCACGCCCGGGACCAGCTGCGCGCCGGCGTCACCACGGTGCGCGACCTCGGCAGCAACTGGGACGTGGCCATCCACGTCGCGCGGGCGATCGACCGGGGCGCCATCGAGGGCCCGACCGTGATCGCCGCCGGTCGGACGATCATCATGACCGGCGGCCACGACCCGTTCTGGGGGGTCCCGTGCGACGGGACCGACGCGGTGGTGCGCGGCGTACGCGGACAGGTCGCCCAGGGGGCCGAGGTCATCAAGACCGCCGCGACCGGCGGGGTGTACGGCCAGGCCGAGGGGGAGGAGGTCGGCGCGAGCGAGCTGAGCTACGACGAGCTCGACGCGCTGACCAGCGAGGCCCACCGGCGGGGGCGGAAGGTCGCCGCGCACGCGCTCGGCAGCGAGGGGATCCGCAACGCGGTGGCCGCCGGGGTGGACACCGTCGAGCACGGCGTCTTCCTGACCGAGGACATCGTCGAGTGGATGGCCCGCCAGGGCACGGTGCTCTGCCCCACGGTCGCGGTCTACCGCCGGATGGCGGCCGGGCACGCGCCGGACTACGCGGTCGCGAAGGCGCTCGACGTGGTGGCGGCGCACCGGACGAGCGTGACGATGGCGCTGGACGCGGGGATCCCCGTGATCGCGGGCACCGACGCCGGCGCACCCGGGATGCCGCACCCCAGCCTCGTCGACGAGATCGAGGCACTGGTCGACTGCGGGATGTCCGTGCTCGACGCGCTCAAGGCGGCCACGTCGCGCGCCGCGGATGCGTTGGGACGGCCGACCGTCGGGCGGGTCGAGCCCGGCAGCCCCGCCGACCTGCTCATCGTGGATGGCGACCCGCTGAGCGACCCCGGAGTGCTGCGCTCGGTGGTCGGCGTGGTCCGGCACGAACAACTGGTGCACGAAACCCGACGGGCCCCGGTCCTCGACCGGGTGCCGGGATGAGGAGGACGACGTGGCAGTGACGACCCTCGACGCAGAAGCGATCCGGGACGCGGTCCCGATGCCCGACGCCATCGAGGCGGTCCGGCAGGGCTTCCTGGACCTCGCCGCCGGCCACTTCGAGATGCCGACCCGGACCGCGTTGAGCGACGGTCAGTTCCTCGACATGGCCGTGCACCACCGTCCGTCGGGCACGGCGATGTTCAAGACGCTGAGCCTCAACTTCGACGGACGCGATCCCGCGATCGTCGGCACCGTCGTCTGGAGCGACCTGGCGCGGGCCGACCAGCTCGTCGCCGACGCGGGGGCGGTCACCACCCTGCGCACCGGCGCGGTCACGGGGGTGGCCACCGACCTGATGGCCTCGCCGGACGCGCGCCGGCTGGTCGTCTTCGGCACGGGTGCCCAGGCCCCCGACCAGGTGCGCGCCGTGCTCGCCGTACGGCCCGTCGAGCACGTCACCCTGGTGGGCCGCGACGCCGCGCGAGCGGAGCGGCTGGCCGACCGGGTGCGCACCGAGTTCGGCGAGGTGGAGGTCGAGACAGCCCTGGACGCGGAGAAGCCGTTGGCGCAGGCGGACGTGGTCTGCTGCGCGACGACCGCCCAGGAGCCGCTCTTCGCGCTGGACGCGCTGCCCGAGCAGGTGCACGTCAACGCCATCGGCGCCTTCCGGCCGACGATGCGCGAGCTCCCCGACGAGCTGCTCGCGGGCGGCCTCGTGGTCGTCGACGAGCGGGAGGCGATCCTGGAGGAGTCCGGCGAGATCCTGCACGCGATCGACGCCGGCCTGGTGCGTCGCCGACGACCTGGTCGAGCTCGGAGCCGCACTCACCGACGGCGTCACCCGGACCCCGCGCACCTCGTTCAAGTCCGTCGGCGTGGCGGTCCAGGACTGGGCCGTGGCCCGGCTGCTGGCGGCCCGCTGCCTCGGCTGACGCCCTGTCGTCGGTCGCGCCCCGCAGATGCTGGTCGAGCAGAGTCGAGACCCCGTACGCCGAACAGCAGCCGCAACCCAACGCTGGTTGAGCTTGTCGAAACCATCCCGCGCCGGTCGAGCAGGCGACCTGTCCTGCCGGTCAGCAGCGCTGCCAGCTGTTCCGCTGGTCGAGCCACCGCGCCGGTCGAGCGAGTCGAGCCCGTCGAACAGCTGCCGTAACGCGCTGGTCCTGAGCCCAGTCGAAGGCGAGCGGTCAGTCGAGACCCCGTACGCCGAACAGCAGCCGCAACCCAACGCTGGTTGAGCTTGTCGAAACCACTGGCCGTCGTGGCACCCGCGCCGCGTGACGAGCCGTACGTCTCGTGCTCGTCACCTCGTGAACGCGCTGGCGTACGAGGTCTCTCCGACTGCGATCGAGTACTCGCTGTAGTACTCCGCGATCCCGTTGCGCTGGGCCGTCCGGTGGCGCGGGTGGTCGCGCCAGGCCTGGTGGCTGGCCGGGTCGGCGAAGGTGACGATCGTGGCGCGCTCTCCGTCCTCGGCCACGAACAGCTTCGTCTCCACGAACCCGGGCATCGCGCGGGCGAGCTCGGTGACCTCGGCGAGCTCCGCGCCGTAGGCGTCCAGGGACTCGGGACGCAGCCGGTTGCGAAAGACGGTGACTACTTGGCCGACGCGGGGCCGAGCGGGTTCCATGCGGGCAGGTTGCCACGAGTGTTCGACGCCCGCCAGCGGAGATGTTCGGCCTATTCGCGTCGGTGGAAGGTGATGGTGCCGTCGGGGTGGTGGCGGGTGTCGTACGTCGGGTCGTGGACCCGTCGGTGATGGTGCGGACACAACAACCGGCCGGTGGCGACGTTGGTCTTGCCGTCCTTGCCCCAGGGATGGTCGTGGTGGGCGTGGCACATGCCCGGGGGCTGCTTGGCAGCCTCTGGTGGTGCAGCCGCCGTCGCGGACGGTCATGGCCAGTCGCATGGCTTCGGTGTGGAGTCGGCGTCGGCGGCCGACGTCGAGGGGCTGGCTGCGCCCGCCGAGGACCATGGGGATGATCCCGGCCCGGCAGGCGAGCCGGCGGGCTTCGCCGGCGGAGATGCGGGCGCCGGTGTCCAGGGTGCAGACCCCCGCGGTCTCGAGGTCGGCCAGCAGCTGGTCGAGGCGCATGGTGACCACGACGGTGGCGCCGCAGCCGCCGGTCTTCGGCAGGTCATCAGCGGAGATGGTCTCCAGCAGCTGGGTCAGCGCGATGCCGTGGCGGACCGGGGTGGGCAGGTCGGGGTCGATGCCGGAGTCGCGGTCCATCACCACGGTGCCCTCGGCGGCGCGCTCGGGTGGTGGCCCGGCTGGGTGAGGCCAGGGCGAGGATCATCTTGGTCAGCATCTGCCCGTGCAGCGCCGGGATGCGGAAGCGGCCGTGGCAGGTGCCTTCGTCGTCCTCCCACAGCGACAAGCGTGGTCCGCCGCAGGGCCTGGGCTTCTTCGCGCTCCAGGGCGCGGCCTTCGAACTGCTCGGCCACGTCGGGGGCGATGACCTCGAAGACCCGCCGGCCGAGGATGCGCAGCTCCTTGGCGTCGTGGTGCGCGGCGAGGTCGACCAGATGCTTCTCCGCGGCCAGGCGCTGCTCGGCGGTGACCGCGAAGGCCCCGGTGCGCGGCAGCCGGTCCAGGGCCGCGACGATCGCGCGGGACTGAGCCACGTTGACCGCCACCGCGGCCATGGCGGTGGAGAGGACGTCGTGGTGCTCGAGGCGTTGGGCGTGGCGCAGGTCCGAGCGGGCGTCGCGGCGTACCTGCCGGGTCTCGACCGCCACCCAGTCGGCCGCGGTCGGGGCGCCGGTGTGCACGGTGGCCTCGCTCTGCTCGGCGTCGGCGAGCAGCCGCAGCTCCATCGCCTGCAGCTGGGCGCCTGCCGCGGGCGAGCTCGACCAGCGCGGCCCGCTTCTCCTCCGGGCTCATCGAGAGCAGCGGCACTCCCGCCAGACCGTCGAGACGGCCGGTGAGCCGGCGCGCGAACTCGGCCACCGGGTGCTGCTGGTGGTCGTCGTTCCGGCTGCTGCTCATGGGTGAATTCAAGCACCGACCACTGACAGGCAACCGGCTCTGACCTGCGGTTTTGCTCAGCTATGCGAGATCCGTGGAAAGAATCTTTCGACGGGTTTCCGAGCGAGCTCGAGCAGCCCCCATGGACCCGGCGGGCAGGTCGTCGTCGCGGCCTCGGTCGAGTGGTTTCGACAGGCTCAACCAGCGTGGGTGTGCGGCTGCTTCTCGGCGTACGGGGTCTCGACTGATCGCTCGCTTCGCTCCCTGCTCGACCGGCGTTGCGGCGTACGGCGGCGGTGGTTTCGACAGGCTCAACCAGCGTGGGCTGCGGCTGCTTCTCGGCGTACGGGGTCTCGACTGGGCTCGACCAACATCCGGGGTGGTTTCGACAGGCTCAACCAGCGTGGGGTGCGGCTGCTTCTCGGCGTACGGGGTCTCGACTGATCGCTCCCTTCGACTGGGCTCAGGACAAGCGCTTCGCTCCCTCGGCTCGGACCAACGTGCTCGACCAACATCCGGGGTGGTTTCGACAGGCTCAACCAGCGTGGGGTGCGGCTGCTTTTCGGCGTACGGGGTCTCGACTGATCGCCGCTCGTCCTTCGACAGGCTCAGGACAAGCGCTGCTCGACCAGCTCGACTACGTTCGTTTCGACAAGCTCAACCACCGGGGGGTGAGGCTGCTGTTCGGCGTACGGGTCTCGACTGGGCTCGACCGACAACTGCGGTGGGTCCGACCGGGGACCGGGTGGCCTAGTCGCCCTTTGACGCGTCAAGGGGGGAGGAGTTGGGTGGAGGTTCCACACCCACGCCTGAGGAGGCAGCATGTCCGGCAAGGTGGTGCACTTCGAGATCCCGTTCGACGACAGTGAGCGGGCGCAGACCTTCTATCGTGACGCGTTCGGCTGGGAGGTGATGACCATCCCTGAGATGGACTACACGATGGTGATGACCGGCCCGACCGATCCGGAGAAGGGGCCGACGGACGCCGGGTTCATCAACGGCGGCATGTTCCAGCGCAGCAACGACTTCCCCGGCAAGGGGCCCACGGTCGTGATCGACGTGCCCAGCGTCGACGACGCGCTGAAGGGCGTCGAGGCGGCCGGTGGGAAGACGGCGGGGGAGAAGATGAAGGTCGGCGACATGGGCTTCGCCGGCTACTTCACCGACACCGAGGGCAACCTGATCGGGTTGTGGGAGAGCGCCTGAGGCCTCGCCCGGTCAGGCGGTGATCGCCGCGCCCTCGTCGCCTCGGTGGGCACCGCCGAGCAACCTGTCCCGCAGCTCCACGAGCTCGGAGACCGCGTCGAGGAAGCGGTGCGTGCTGTCACCGACCTGGAGGTCGTCGAAGTAGTGGTGGCGCATGGCGAGCCTGCCCAGGTGGTGCTCGTCGTGCTCGAGCCGTGACGCGAGCAGCCCGGTCAGGTCCGCGACGTTGGACTCGTCGACGACGTCGGCGCAGCGGCTGACCGGGACCTCCTGGCGCAGCCGGTCGGCGTCGTGGTGCCGGTCGGTGAGGAAGATCGGCCTGTCGGTGCGCAGGTAGAGCCAGTCGAGGCCCACCGAGGAGACGTCGGTGACGATGGCGTCGCAGTCGGGCATCACCGCGAGGATGTCGCCGACGAGGATCGACCGGTGGCCGGCGTCCGGCTCGTGTGCGGCGGCCTCGGCCACCAGAGCGACGATCTCGCGGTGGTTGTCCTGGACGGCGGGGGTGAGGCTGGTGGTCACCTTGGGGTGCGGCTTGTAGACCAGGCGTACGCCGGGCACGGCCAGGACCGCCCGCACGATCGCCGGGCCGAGCGTGTCCACCGAGGTGTAGTCGTTGTACTGCGCGTCGCCCTCCCAGGTCGGCGCGTAGAGGACCGTACGCCGCGCGCTCGGCTCCAGCAGCGGCGCCGGTCGCAGGTCGAGCTGGGGGCGCCCGGTGCGCACCAGCCGGGCGGTGTCGAACTCCAGCAACCCGGCCGCGTGGCGCTGCACGGCGGCCTCGCCGGCCACGAACACCCGGTCGTAGGCCTTGGCGTTGTTGCTGGCCATGCTCTGCTTGTCGCTCTCGCCGTGGTTGATGTGCACGTGCAGCATCCGGCCGTCGACGAGCGACTGGAAGTTGAGCATCGAGTTGTTGCAGTAGAGCACCACCTTCGCGTCGAGCCGGTCGTAGAGCGCGGTCAGCTCGGGGAACGTCTGGGCGGTGAAGATCGGCAGGCTCGTCCGCTCGGCCAGCACGGTCGCCGACGCGGGGTCGCGGACCACGATCGCGACGGGGTGTCGTTCGTGCAGGGTGCCGAGCACGTCGAGCCACTGGACCAGCTGATAGGTCCGGGTCGGGTCGTCGCCGAAGTGGGCGAGCACGTGCACGGGGTTCACGAACAGATTCTAGTTCCCCGGGCGCACTCCCGGAGTCCCGATCACGAGCTGGTCCGCGAGCAGGGTGCGGCGCGCCCCACGGTCGGGGACCGATCAGGGACGCAGCGTGACCGGCAGCCGCTCGTACCCCCGCAGGATGCGCGTACGCCGACGCGCTGCTCCGGGCTCCAGACGCAGGTCGGGGTAGCGCTCGAACAGGGTGCGCAGACCCACCTCGCCCTCCATCCGGGCCAGTGCGGCGCCCAGGCAGTAGTGCCGTCCCGACGAGAAGGAGACGTGCTCGCGTGCGTTCTCCCGGGTGACGTCGAAGGTGTCCGGGTCGGCGAAGACCGCGGGGTCCCGGTTGGCGCCGGCCAGCAGCCCGACCATCATCGAGCCGCGGGGGATGCGGGTGCCCTCGATCTCGGTGTCCGCCGTGGCGATCCGACCGGTCAGCAGCACCGGCGGGTCGACCCGCAGCACCTCGTCGACCGCGTTGGGCCACAGGTCCGGCCCCTCCTCCAGCAGCCGGAGCTGCTTCGGGTCGTCCGCGAGCAGGGCGATCCCGTTGCCCAGCAGGTTGACCGTCGTCTCGAACCCGGCGGCGAGCACGAGGCCCGCGGTGGAGCGCAGCTCGGCGTCGGTGAGGCCGACCCCGTCCTCCTGCGCGGACACCAGCTGGCTGAGCAGGTCCTCACCGGGCTCGCGGCGCAGGCCGTCGAGATGATGCGCGAGCCAGCGGTCGAAGTCGCGCAGGGCAGCCTCGACCCGCCGGAACTCCCGCCAGGACAGGCCGAGGTCGAGGCTGGGGGCTGCCGCAGCCCCGAAGCGGAGCACCAGGTCGCGGTCGCGCTCGGGCACGCCGAGGATCTCGGCGATCACGGTGACCGGGAGCAGGCTGCAGTACGTCGCCACCAGGTCGCCGGGCTCGCTCGGGTCGATCCGGTCGAGGAGGTCCTCGGCGATGCGACTGCGTCCGGTCGCGGAGCCGCTCCACCGCCCGGGCGCTGAAGACCCGCGACACCAGCTTGCGGTAGCGGGTGTGGTCGGGCGGGTCGGTGACCAGCAGCGACGGCGGCGTCAGCGGGCCCAACGGGGCATCGCTCATCGACCACTGCTGGAGGCGGGCCAGCCGGCTCCCGCCGTCGGCGATCGCGAACCCGGAACCGGCCGCCGGGTCGGAGAGCATCGCCCGGATCGCCGCGTTGTCGGCACTGACCGCGGCGTACTTCCCCCGGTAGAAGGAGCCGTGTCGGCGCAGCTCCTCGATGACGCCCCGCAGCTTCTCGAACCCGTCGTCCTGCGAGGCCACGAACATCCGGCCGTGCACGTCCCCCTGCCGGGCCGCCCGCCGGAGCAGGGCGTCGGGGAGGGCGTGCCCCAGCGACCACCGCACGGTCGCACGGGCCGCGGAGGCGGGGTTGGGTGTCGTCACTGCGGGGCCTTTCGCGAAGGAGCGTCACCCGGCAGGACCGGGCGTAGGGAGGCGTGGACGTGGGTCGACCATACCGTGAGTATGTACAACGCGCGATCGCGCTACAGGTCACGCTCGTAGGCCAGCATCAGGGCTCCGTCCGCTCCCTCCGTACGCCGGAACCCGGCCGCCTCGTAGAGCCGCTGGGCGAGCAGGTCCTCCTCGGTGGTGATCAGGAACGCGTAGTCCGCCCCGGCCGCGGTGGCGGCCTGAAGCACCTCGGTGATCAGCTCCCGGCCGAAGCCGTGGCCGCGCCGGCCGGGGATGACGTACAGCTCCGAGAGGTACGCCTCCGGAGCCCGGCTCCACACCGAGGGCTGCAGGCGGAGCACCGCGACCCCGACGGGGTCCGCCGAGACGGGGTCGCGGGCCAGCAGCACGGTCACCTGGTCGGCGTCGAGCAGCTCGGCCAGCCGGTCGGCCAGCTCCTCGGGCGAGGGCGTCGGCTCGTCGTACTCGGTGTTGAAGTCGTGGAGCAGCTGCGCGGCTGCCGCCCGGTCCCGGCCGTCGCCGCCGCCCGTCACCCGCTGTGCCATGGGTCCAGTCTGCGCCCGTCACCGAGCACGTCCACCCCGGTGGTCCGTCACCTCGCCGCGGTCCCGCATCCGTGGTGCGTACGGCGCTCAGGCACTAGCGTGCAGCCAGACCGCACCGGTCGACGGACGGTCGAGCGGGAGGGTGTTGCGATGCAGGCACGTCACGAGGAAGCGCACGCGGACGCAGGGCTGCGCCTGCTCCTGGCCGACTCCCTGCCGGAGGAGGCCGTGGCCGAGCTCCGGTCGCGTGGCCACGAGTGCGTGGTCGAGCCGGGACTCGGTGCCGACGACCTGCCCGAGCACATCTGCGGGTACGACGTGCTCGTGGTGCGCAGCACCAAGGTGACCGAGGAGGTCTTCGCCCGCGCCGACCGGCTCGCCCTGGTCATCCGCGCCGGCGCCGGCACCAACACGATCGCCACCGACGCCGCGGCCGCTCGCGGGGTGCTGGTGGCCAACGTGCCCGGCCGCAACTCCGCCGCGGTGGCCGAGCTGACGCTGGGGCTGCTGCTCGCCGTCGACCGCCGGATCGCCGACAACGTCGCCGACCTGCGCGCGGGGCGGTGGGAGAAGAAGACCTACAGCCAGGCGGGTGGTCTGCTCGGCTCGACGATCGCGATCCTGGGGCTGGGTGCGATCGGGCTGGGCGTGGCCGAGCGCGCCGCCGCGTTCGGCATGCGCGTGCGGGCGCTGGACAAGCCGCGCTCCCCGGAGACCGAGGCCCGGGTGACCGAGCTGGGCATCGAGCTGTGCGCGACCCTGCCCGAGCTGCTGGCGTCGGCCGACGTGGTCTCCCTGCACGTGCCGGCCACCTCGGAGACGCGACACCTCGTGGACGCAGAGTTCCTCGCGCAGCTGCGCCCCGGCGCGATCCTGCTGAACACCTGCCGCGGGGACACCGTCGACGAGACGGCCCTGCTGGCGGCGCTCGACTCGGGTGCCGTCCGCGCCGGCCTCGACGTGTACGCCGACGAGCCCGCCGGTGGACGGGCCGACTGGGACTCCGCACTGGCCCGACACCCCCGGGTCGTCGGCACGCACCACATCGGGGCCTCGACCGAGCAGGCGCAACGGGCCACCGCGGCGGGGGTGATCGAGATCGTCGACGCGTTCGTCGAGGGGGAGGTCCGCAACTGCGTGAACCTCGCCCCCACCCGCCTCGGGTCGGCCACGCTCACCGTGCGTCACCTCGACCGCCCCGGTGTGCTGGCCGGCGTGCTCGACCTGTTGAGTGTGGCGAGGCTCAACGTCGAGCACATGGAGAACCGGATCTTCCGGGGAGGGGAGGCAGCGGTGGCCTCGATCGACCTGGCCGGCGCGCTGCCGCCCGGCCTGCTCGACGAGATCGGCGCGCTGCCGCACGTGCTCGGCGCGTCCGTGGCCCCGTTCGCCGGCCCGGCCGGCGGAGCGACCAGATGACGTGGTCGCCGGTGGACGCCGCGTGACGGGCGTCGTCCGGCCCCTCCGGGCCCGGGTCGTGCGGGAGGAGTACGCCGCCCAGCACGTGTCCCACATGTCCGACGCGCGCCCGGCGGGCCTCCTGGCCGCGACCCCCGCGCCGCTGCGGGAGGTCGACCCCGCGGACTACCACGACGCCGCAGCGGGTCTCTACGTCTACCGGTTGCGCCGGGAGGAGCAGGAGCACGTCGGCGTGGTGGGCGCGGTGCTGTCCGCGGCGTTCGTCGACGGCCGGGTGCGCGGCCACGAGGCGGTGCAGCCCGACCGGGTGCAGGGTCTGGTGGACCACTGGGCGTCCGCGGCGACCCAGTCCGAGCTGGTCGCGCTGCTCCACCGTTCCGGGCCGGCCGCGCACGACGTGGTCGCGCGGACCCAGCTCGACCCGCCGCTGATCCACTTCACCGGGCCCGACGGGTGGGAGCAGACCGTGTGGCGGGTGGCCGACGAGGCGAGCCGGGTGCTCGCCGCCGAGCTGGGCGAAGGGGTCCACTACATCGCCGACGGGCACCACCGCGTCGCAGCCAACCTGAGCGTGTGGCGAGGGGCCGGCCGACCCGCGGAGTCGACGTTGATGTGCGTGATCTACCCGTTCGGCGGGCTGCAGATGCTGGCCTTCCACCGCAGGATCACCGGACCCGCCGACACCGACCGGCTGCACGCGGTGCTGGCGGAGCGGTTCGAGGTGCGGGCGATCGCGGGGCCCGACGAGGCGACCGGCTGCTTCGCGGCGTACGTCTCGGGGCGCTGGTACGACGTCGTCCACCCGGGCGACCGACCACCAGGCGTGGCCGGCCTCGACATCTCCATCCTCGACGCCGACGTGCTCGCGCCCGTGCTGGGCCACGGACCCGCGGCCGGACGGCTGGAGATCACCTCTGCCCTGACGCCCCTCGAGGAGCTCGCCGCCGCCTGCGACGCGGACGGCGGCGTGTTGTTCGCGCTGCGGCCTCCGTCGCTCGAGCAGCTGACCGAGATCGCCGACCGCGGCGAGGTGATGCCGCCGAAGACGACGTACTTCGACCCCAAGCCCTACGCCGGGATCTTCGTCTCCTGACCGAGGGACCTCACGCGTCCTGACCCGCCCCGCCCACCTCGGCCGAGAGCAGCAGCAGCCGGTTGAGCAGGTCCGCCGCCCGCGCCACCTCCGCACGCTCGCCGCTCACCAGCAGGTCGAGCAGCAGTCCTCGCGCGGCGCCGAGCGCGAGCCGTGCGTGGGTCGCTGCCTGCGCCTCGGGCAGGCCGATCGCCCGGCACAGGTCGGTGACCGACGGCAGCCACGCGGCGATCAGCTCCTCACGCAGGACCGCCGCGTGCGCCTTGCCCTGCATGGCGTGCGCGGAGAGCTCGAAGAACAGCGGCCCGTAGCGCAGCGTCGCCTCGACGGTCTCCTCCCAGTAGGCGGCAGCGGCCTCGAGCGGCGGCAGGTCGGTGGCGTACGTCGCGGTCATCACCGCGCGCTGGCGTGCCTCCACCTCTCGCGTGACCTCGGCGAGCAACCCCTCCCGCGAGCCGAAGTGGTAGATCAGCATCCGGTGGCTGGTCCCGATCGCCTCGGCGATCGCGCGCAGGCTGGTGTCCCCGATGCCGTGCCGCCCGAAGTGGTCGATCGCGGCGTCGAGCAGGCGCGTCCGCGGCGATGACCCCGCGGCTGCGGGCGGTCCGCTCACGCGGTGGCGTGCGTGACGCGCCGGTCCAGGCTCTCGCCCTCGAGCTCGATGTAGCGCTGGGTCAGCCGCCCCCAGACCAGGGCGGCGACGGCGCCCATCGGGCCGGTCTGCTCGATGCCGAGCGTGAGCGTCGACCCGGTCGTGTCGGCGGTGACCGTGTGGGTGGCGATCGTGACCATCCCCGGACCGCGTGCGGTCCAGGTGAAGCCGTGGTCGTCGTCGACCTCGGTCACCTCCCACAGGGCCGTGGGGAGCTTGGGCTGGCGGAGGCGGGCCCGGGTGCCCGGGCGGAGCGGCCCGTCGTCGAGGAGCTCGACGCTGTCGACGGTCGGTGTCCACTCAGGCCAGCGGGCGACGTCGACGAGCACCTCGAAGACGGCCGCGGGCGGCGCGTCGATGTGGCGGGTGGTGGTGAAGGATCGGTTCATGTACCAGATGGTACATCGCTGCCAGCGGACCCTCAAGAGGTTTCGCGGACGCTGCCGGACGGTGGCCCGGTCGTAGGGTGCCGAGGGTGGCGGCACTCGAGGCGGACCTGCCCTTCGTGGACGAGCACACGATCACGAGCACGGCCTCGCCCGACGAGGTGTGGGTCGCGCTGCGCTCGTATGTCGACGCGCTGCTCCGCTCCGCCGAGCGGAACCCGCTCGGTCGGGTGCTCGGGACCGAGCCCCGATCCGGCTTCGAAGTGGTCCGCGCCGTCGAGCCCGAGCGCCTCGACCTGGCCGGCCGACACCGGTTCTCGCGCTACCGGCTGAGCTTCACGCTCGACGCAGTACCGGAAGGCCGGACGCTGCTGCACGCCAGGACGTACGCCACCTTCCCCGGAGTGCGTGGTCGGGCCTACCGCGCCCTGGTGATCGGCACCGGTGCGCACGCGCTGGTGACCCGCCGGATGCTGCGGCAGGTGCGCCGCGGCCTCCCGCAGTGATACTGGCTCCATGAGCAGCGGAGCGGGCATGGAGTTCGAGTTCGCGGGCCCGGTGGTCGAGTGGCGGGGTCCGGCGCCGTTCTACTTCGTGCGCATCCCGGAGGAGGAGTGCGAGGACATCAAGCTCGCCGCCCAGGGCGTGGAGTACTGGGGCCAGGTGCCGGTCGTGGTCCGCGTCGGCGAGGTCGAGTTCACCACCGCGCTGTTCCCCAAGGACGGTGTTTACCTGCTCCCGCTGAAGGACGCCGTACGCCGCTCCGCCGGGATCGAGCCGGACTCGGTGGTGAGCGTGGGGCTCGACGTGGGCCGTCGGTGAGCGCTGGGTGGATCACCGGATGAGCACCGAGGAGGGCGAGACCGAGGACGCCACGGTGCCGTGGGCGATGCAGGTCGTCGTCCGGGTCGAGCGCGACCCCGCGCCGCAGCACACCGCTGTTCTGACCGCGACGGGCTCCGCGGTCGCGCTGGCGCTGGCGGCGTTCACCGGGGACGAGGCCGACGCCGAGGTCCGGGCGCGCACCGAGCGCTGGCGCTCCGGGCCGATCCGCAAGGTCGTACGCCGGGCGCGCGGCGCGGGCTGGACGCGGCAGCTCGCCGTGCCGGGCGTCTTCGTGCACGAGTCCGGTGGCGTGGCGGTGGCGGTGCACGTCCCGGGCCCGGTCGACCAGGTGCACCCGGAGATCTCCCGGCTCCAGGTCGGTGGGCTGACCCTCGAGGACGACGGGCCGACCGGTGGCGAGGCGGAGGTGGTGCTCGTGCTCAACCCGCACGTGGCCGTCACCACCGGCAAGGCCGCCGCCCAGGTCGGCCACGCGGCCCAGCTCGTCCTCGAGTCGCTGCCCCCGCAGGTCGCCGCGTCGTGGGTTGCCGCGGGGGCGTTGGTGCAGGTGCGGACCGCCTCCGAGCAGGACTGGGATCGCCTGGTGGCCGGCGCACCTGTGGTAGTCACCGACGGTGGGTTCACCGAGGTCGCTCCCGGCACGGTCACGGTGGTCGCCACCCACCCGTGGCGTGCCGAACCCTGAGCGGCCCGGGCCGGTTCACCGTGTGGGGAAGTGCTGGACGATGGCGTCGTCGACGAGGTTGTGCAGCAGCTTGACCTCGACACCGCGGCTGGTGACGTCGTCGTCGCGGACCTCGGCGCTGGTGACCACGACGAGGTCGCGATCGGGGACGACCTCGACCAGCTGGCCGCCGAACCCCTCGGCATGAAACGAGTCGCTGCCCTCGACCTCGCCGGTCCACCACTGGTAGCCGTAACCGGCACCGGTCACGTCGGTGGCGACCTGTGGCTTGGTTGCCTCGGCGACCCAGCGGGAGGAGACGACCTGCTCGTCCCCCCAGCGCCCCTGCGCGAGGAAGAGCCGGCCGAGCTTCATCAGGTCACGTGGCCGGAGCTTGAGCCCGGCCCAGCCGGTGTTGACTCCTTGGGGGTCCACCAGCCAGGCGAACCCGGCGGCTGCGTGGGCCGCGAGCTGCTCGCGTCGGGGCGGTGCCGAGTACACGGTCTCGAGGGCGGGTCGGGTGTCGATGCCCAGCGGCGCGAACAACCGTGTCCGGGCGTACTCCATCGGCGACATCCCGGCTGCCTCCGTGACGATCGCGGCCAGCACGTGGGAGGCGCCGTTGGAGTAGACGAACGGCCCGCCCGGCGGCGACTCCGGCGAGGTCACGATCGCGCGGACCCAGTCACGCGACGCCATGAAGTCGGGCACCGGCAGGTACTCCCCGGTCGGGAGGCCCGACGTCATCGTGAGGAGCTGGCGCAGCGTGGTGCCGGCCACCGCGGGCGGCATCGTGTCGGCGTACGCGGGGAGCAGCCGGCTCAGCGGCTCCTCGACGCCGGCGATCAGCCCCTCGTCGATGGCGATGCCGACCAGGGTCGACACCACGCTCTTGGCGACCGACTGCACGTCCCAGTACGCGTCGGGACCACTGTCGTAGTACTGCTCGAGGACGATCCGCCCCCGGTGGGAGACCAGGATCGCCCGTACCTGGTCGAAGTCGGAGATCACCTCGGCCTGGTGGGTGAGCTCGTCGAGCAGGTCGGCCCGGGCCGGCGTCGCAGCCGTCGGCTCGGTCGGTTCGCCGGCGCAGGCACTCGCGACCAGGAGGGCGGCTACGCACAGCAGCACCACGCGCGCGGGTCTGGACTGCTTCATCGCGGAGCCGATCGGCCTTCAGCCGGCCCCGGTACGGCGGTCACGCGCCGCGACGGAAGGCCCGGTGGTCATGGTCCGAACAACCCCTCGACGTCGGGCAGCTCTTGGAACCGCGAGAACGCGCCCTGCTCGGCGATCTCGTGGGCGGACGCCAGGAAACCGTCCCAGGCGGTCCGTGCGAGGGTGCCGCCCACACTCACCCGGCGCACCCCCAGCTCCGCCGCCTCCGCGACGGTGGTGAAGGGGGCGTTGATGAGCAGGTTCACCGGGGTGGGGGCGACGGCGGAGACGATCGCGGAGACGTGGTCGAGGTCGTCGATGCGGGGCGCGTAGACGCAGTCGGCACCGGCCTCGGCGTACGCCTGCAGCCGGCGGATGGTCTCGTCGATGTCCGGTCGCCCGCAGACGAAGCCTTCCGAGCGGCCGGTCAGCACGATCCCGGTGCCGCTGTCGTCGATCGCCTGACGGGCTGCGCTGACCCGCTCCACGGCCAGGCCGAACTCGAAGAGCGGGTCGGCCGCGTCTCCCGTGCAGTCCTCGATGGAGAGGCCGGCGATGCCGGTCTGCGTGGCGAGGGCGACGTTGGTGGCCACGCCGCCCGGGTCGACGGCGAAGCCGCCCTGGAAGTCGGCGTTCACGGGCACGTCGACCGCCTCGGCGATCACGCGCAGGTGGTCGAGCGTCTGGTCGAGGGTCACCTGGGTGTCCGCACGACCCGACGTCCAGGCCAGGCCGGCACTGGTCGTCGCCAGCGCCGGGAAACCGAGCCGTTCCAGGATGCGCGCAGTCCCCGCGTCCCACGGGTTCGGCATCACGAAGATCCCGGAGTCGTGCAGGCGGCGGAACGTCTCGATCCGCTTCTGGGCAACGGTCATGGCCACCTCGAGGCTCGGCCCTCAGTCTAGGCCCGGTGGCACCGGAAAGCGCCGGTCCGACGCTGGAGGATCAGTTGGCAGGATCTGGCCACGACCAGGTGCCCGCTGGGCACAATCTGCCGTGGTTCGGCCCCGCCTCGCACGCTTGAATCGACGCATGAGCCCGCGCGCCTCCCGCACGATCCGGATCGGCATCGACACGGGCGGCACCTTCACCGACGTGGTGGCCTTCGACGAGGTCTCCGGGGACGTCGTCACCACCAAGACCCCCTCGACGCCCGCCAACCCGGCCGACGGGTTCCTGGCCGGCATCGACAAGGTGCTCGAGCTGCTCGGGGCCGACGCCGGGGCGATCGACGCGGTCAGTCACGGCACCACGGTGGCCACCAACCAGCTGCTCGAGGGCAAGGTCGACCGGCTCGGGTTCGTCACCACGGCCGGCTACGAGTCGATGCTGGAGATCGCCCGCCAGTCGGTGCCCGACGGCTACGGCAACTCCTATTTCTGGGTGAAGCCCAGCCGCATCGTCCCGCGCGACCTCGTGCGGGGCGTCGGGGGGCGGCTGGACTTCACCGGGGCGGAGGTGCGCCCCTTCGACGAGGAGTCCGCCCGCGCCACCGCCCGGTGGTTCCGGGCGCAGGGCGTGACCACGCTCGGCGTCTGCTTCCTGCACGCCTACGCCAACCCCGAGCACGAGGAGCGGATGCGCGCGGTGCTCGCCGAGGAGCACCCGGACGCCGTGGTCTCGCTGAGCAGCGAGGTGCTGCGCGAGTACCGCGAGTACGAGCGGGCGATGACCACGCTGGTCGACGCCGCCGTCAAGCCGCGGCTCTCGGCGTACGTCACCAACATCAAGACCCGCCTCGACGCCCTCGACCGGCGCGAGATCCCGTTCTACGTGATGAAGTCCAACGGCGGCGTGCTCTCCGCCGACGAGGTCGTGCACCAGCCGATCACCACCGTGCTCTCCGGCCCCGCCGCCGGGGCGCTGGGGGCGGCGCTGATCGCCCAGGTCGCCGGGTTCGACCGGGTGCTCACCAGTGACGGCGGCGGGACGTCGACCGACGTCTCGGTGGTCATCGACGGCGAGCCCACGCTGACCACCGAGGGCACCGTCGGCGCGTTCCCCTCCAAGATCCCGATGATCGACGTGGTCACCGTCGGCGCCGGCGGCGGCTCGATCGCGTGGCTCTCGCCCGAGGGCACCCTCAAGGTCGGTCCGCACTCGGCCGGCGCCGACCCGGGCCCGCTCTGCTACGGCAAGGGCGGCACCGACGTCACCATCACCGACGCGCACGTCGTCCTCGGCCGGATCCCGCCGCACCTGCTGGGTGGGGAGATCCCGCTCGACGTCGACGCGGCCCGCGCCGGCGTCGAGACGCTGGCCGAGCAGCTCGGGCTCAGCCCGGAGGCCTGCGCCAGCGGCGTCCTGGAGATCTCCGCGTGGAACCAGGCCAACGCGCTGCGCCAGGTCACCGTCAAGCGCGGGCTCGACGTGCGCGACTTCACCCTGACCACCTTCGGCGGCTCGGGCTCGCTGCTGCTGTGCCGGCTGATGGACGTGCTCGGTGTGCGCACGGTGCTGGTGCCGCCCAACCCCGGCAACGTCTCCGCCTTCGGCCTGCTGACCGTGGACGTGAAGAACGACTACGTGCGCACGCAGGTCGCCCTCGCCGAGGCGTTGTCGCCCGACGACGTGGGTGGCATCTACGCCGAGCTCACCGACCAGGCCCGGCGCGCGCTGGTCCAGGAGGGCTTCGCCGACGAGGAGCACCAGTTCGTGCGCACGGCCGACCTGCGCTACTTCGGGCAGGCCTACGAGGTGCGGGTCGGCGTACCCGACGGTGCGGTCGACCGGGACGTGCTCACCGGGGTCGCCGACCGCTTCCACGCCGAGCACCGCGCGCTGTACGGCTACGACTTCGCCCACGACGACAGCCAGCAGGTGGAGTGGGTCAACCTGCGCGTCTCCGGCATCGGCCCGATCCAGCGGCCCGAGATCCAGCGGCACCCGCGCGCGGAGTCGCCGGCCGTCACGCCCACCGGTCACCGGAAGGTCTGCTTCGACCCCGCCGACGGGTACGCCGAGACGCCGGTGCTGTGGCGAGCCGACCTCGCGCCCGGCACCGTGCTGACCGGACCCGCCGTCGTCGAGGAGTTCGGCTCCACGGTGCCGCTGCACCCGGGCTTCACGGCGCGAGTCGACGAGTACCTCAACCTGATCGTCACCAGGAGCCAGCAGTGACCACGACCGGCCACGACCCGACCGCCGGCGAGAGCCGCCGCGCGCCCACGCAGTTCCCGTTCGGGATGCTCACCGACGACGCGGGCGCGAGCGCCGACCCGGTGCTCGTCGAGATCGTGCAGGGCTCGCTGGCCTCGGTGGAGATGGAGGTCGAGACCGCGATCGGGCGCACCTCGCGCAGCCCGATGATCCGCGACGCCCACGACTTCCGCGCCGGCATCCACGACCGGCTGCTGCGCAAGCTCACCGGTCGCTCGTACTCGGCGCTGGTGCACCCGGTCGCCCGCGACTTCCCGCTGGCGGAGATGGCCGAGGGCGACGTGTTCTTCCACAACGACGTCTACCGCTCCGAGGGCGGGATCGGTCACCTGCCCGACCTGTGCGTCACCGTGCCGGTCTTCGCCGGTCCCGACGACGACCGGCAGGTGGTCGCGTTCGTGCAGGCGTTCGGCCATCACGACGACATCGGGGGAGCGGTCCCGGGATCGATGCCCTCGCACGCGACCAGCGTCTTCGAGGAGGGCCTGATGGTCCCCCCGATCCGGCTGTGGGACGCGGGCGTGCCCAACAAGGCGGCGCTGGCGATCATGACCCGCAACTCGCGGATGCCGGAGAGCCTGGCCGCCGACCTCGACGCCGAGTGCTCGGCCTGCCTGATGGGGGCGCGCCGCCTCGGCGAGCTGTTCGACCGCTACGGCGTGGAGACCGTCGAGTCCTGCTTCGACGCGATCATCGACCGGACCACCACGACGTACCGCCGCGAGATCCTCTCCCAGATCCCCGTCGGGCAGTGGGTGTGGGAGGACTACGCCGAGCACGACGGCGTCGACGAGCCGCAGCTGCACGCCCAGCGGATCACCCTGACCCGCACGCCCGCCGACGATCCCGACGGCGAGCGGCTCGTCCTCGACTTCGCCGGCACCAGCGCCCAGGCGAAGGGGCCGATCAACCACTGCGGCGACTACAGCGACGGCGTGTTCCTGAAGAAGTGGCTCGCGCCGATCCTGCGCAACCTCGCCGAGAGCCCCGAGCGGATGGCCGAGCTCGACGTCAACGAGGGCATCGTGCCGCTGATCGACCTGCGCTTCCCGCCGCCCGGCACGTTGCTGACGCCGGTCTTCCCGGCGCCCACCAACGCGCGGACCTTCGTGATCCTCCGGCTGCTCGGCGTGCTCGCCGGGGTTGTCGCCAAGGCCGTGGACGGGCGGATGCCGGCCGACCAGGAGACCATCCGCTACACCGGGGTGTACGGCGAGGACCGCGAGGGCCGCCCCTACCTGATGCGTGAGGTGCTCGGCGGCGGCTCCGGCGGGCGCTACTACGCCGACGGCGAGGACACCATCCACGTGGTCCCCGACTCGCGCAACCTGCCCAGCGAGTTCACCGAGTCGCGTTTCCCCTTCCTGGTCGAGAGCCTCGGGCTGGCGATGGACTCCGGAGGGGCTGGCAAGTTCCGCGGCGGCCTCGGCTACGAGAAGCACATCCGGATGCTCGAGGACGGCCACTTCATGTCGATCGCGGACCGGTCGATCCTGGCCTGCTGGGGGGTCAAGGGCGGGCTGGCCGGGTCGCCCTTCGAGGTGGTCATCGACCCGGACGGACCGCACGAGCGGGTCGTCGACGCCCTCGCGGACGACGAGCCCGTGCAGGCCGGTGAGGTGATCCGGATCCGCACCACCGGCGGCGGCGGGCTGGGGCAACCCGCTCGAGCGGGATCCGGCGCTCGTCGTGCGCGACGTGGTCTGGCGCAAGGTCTCCCCGGAGGCGGCGCTGACCTACTACGGCGTGGTGCTCACCGGCTCGCTCGACGACGACTCGCTCGGCTTCGACGCCGACGCGACGGCGGCCGAGCGGGAGTCGCGACCCGCGGCCTCCGCGGCGTTCTTCGACCGCGGTCCCGGCTACGCCCGGCTGGCCGGGGGAGCGGCGTACGCCGACGTGGACCTGGTGTGAGCGGGCCGGGCAGGTGGGTGTGAGCACGCGGGTCGCGGTCGTCGGCGGGCACGGCAAGACCGGTCGTGCGGTGGCCGACGCACTGGTGGCCCACGGCGCCGACGTGGTCACCACCGGGCGCTCCGAGCACGACGGTCCGGTGGTCCGGCTGGCGGCCGCGTTGCGCGGGTGCGACGCGGCGTACCTGATCGCGCCCAACCTGCACCCCGACGAGCCGGCGTACGTCGCGCACGCTCTCGAGGCCGCCCGCCTCGCCGGGATCACCCGCGTCGTCCACCACTCGGTGGCCTCGCCCTACGCGCCGACGATGCCGCACCACCTGGGCAAGGCGATCGCCGAGGACCTCGTGCGGCGCAGCGGGCTCACCTGGACGATCCTCCAGCCCGGGCCCTACCTGCAGAACCTCGACCTGACCACGACCGTGCGGCTGCCCTACCGGGCCGACGCGGTCTTCGGGTTCGTCGACCTCGCCGACGTCGGGGAGGCCGCCGCGGTGGTGCTGCTCCAGGGCGGCCACGCCGGGGCGACGTACGAGCTGGCGACGCGGAGCGCGACCGTGGCCGAGCTGGCCGCGGAGGCGGGCGTCGACGTGGTCGTCGACCGCGACCGGGACGACCACGGGCTCACGGACCGCGAACGGGACTGGTTGGCGGCGATGTTCGCCCACTACGACGCCTACGGACTCCCGGTCGGGACGCTGCCGTTGCGCGCGCTGCTGGGACGGCCGGCGCCCTCGGTCACTAGGTTCGAGCCATGAGGGTCCTGCTCGCGCTCGGTGGCAACGCCATGACCAACGCCGAGGGACGCGCCCGCCCCGAGGACCAGATCGCGGCCGCGCGGGTCGCCGCCGACTCGGTGGCCGACCTGATCGCCCGCGGCGACGAGGTCGTGGTCACCCACGGCAACGGCCCCCAGGTGGGCAACCTGCTGGTCAAGAACGAGCTCGCCGCGGCCGTCGTACCCCCGGTGCCGCTGGACTGGTGCGGCGCGCAGACCCAGGCCACGCTCGGCTTCGTGCTGATGAACGCCCTCGACGCGGCCCTGCGCGAGCGCGGCGTCGACCGGCGTACGGCGACCGTGGTCACCCGCACCCGGGTCAGCGCCGACGACCCCGGCTTCACCCGGCCGACCAAGCCGATCGGGCGCTACCTCTCCGCCGACGAGGCCGGGCTGCTCGTCGAGCACGGCGAGACCTGGGAGGACCGCGGCGAGAAGGGGTGGCGCCGCGTCGTCGCGTCACCCGAGCCACGGGAGATCCTCGACGCCGCCGCCATCGAGGCGCTGGTCGGCAGTGGGTTCACGGTGATCGCCAACGGTGGCGGCGGGATCCCGGTCGTCGTCGAGGACGACGGCAGCCTGCGCGGCGTCGAGGCGGTCATCGACAAGGACCTCGGTGCCGGGCTGCTGGCGCGCTCCGTGGCCGCCGACGTGCTGGTGATCGCCACCGACGTGCCGCAGGCCGTGCTCCGCTTCGGCACGCCCGACGCCACCCCGGTCGGCCGGGTGAGTGTCTCCGAGCTGCGCGCCCTCGCCGCGGAGGGCCACTTCGCGAGCGGCTCGATGGGCCCGAAGGTCGACGCCGCCTGCCGGTTCGTCGAGCAGGGCGGCAGCCGCTCGGTGATCACCAGTCTCGACCACATCCTTCAGGCGGTGTCCGGCGAGGCCGGCACCGTCGTCGTACCCGACACCCACCCGTCCGACCCCACCCGAGGAGAGCAGTGACATGCCCGACGCCATCGAAGTACGCAAGGTCCCGATCCACTCGGTCGCCGACGCCAGCGAGCTGGCCAAGCTCATCGACGACGGGGTGATGCACGCCGACCGGGTGATCGCGATCATCGGCAAGACCGAGGGCAACGGCGGGGTGAACGACTACACCCGGATCATCTCCGACCGCGCGTTCCGCGAGGTGCTGGTGGACAAGGGCGCCCCCGCCGACCAGGTCAAGCAGATCCCGATCGTCTGGTCCGGCGGCACCGACGGCGTGATCAGCCCGCACGCGACGATCTTCGCGACCGTCCCGCCCGAGGACGTGACGCCGAGCGACGAGCCGCGGCTGACCGTCGGCTTCGCGATGAGCGAGGTGCTGCTGCCCGAGGACATCGGCCGGGTGGCGATGGTGGAGAAGGTCGCCGACGCCACCCGGGTGGCGATGGAGCGCGCCGGGATCACCGACCCCGCCGAGGTGCACTACGTGCAGACCAAGACCCCGCTGCTGACCGTGCACACCATCCGCGACGCGAAGTCGCGCGGCAAGACGGTGTGGACCGAGCACACCCACGAGTCGATGGACCTCTCCAACGGCACCACCGCGCTCGGCATCGCGGTGGCGCTCGGCGAGATCGAGATGCCCAGCGACGCCGACGTGATGCACGACCGCTCGCTGTACTCCGCGGTGGCCTCCTGCTCCTCGGGCGTCGAGCTCGACCAGGCGCAGGTCGTCGTGGTCGGCAACGCGCCCGGGGTCGGCGGCCGCTACCGGATCGGTCACTCGGTGATGAAGGACGCGCTCGACGCCGACGGCATCTGGGCCGCGATCAAGGACGCCGGGCTCGACCTGCCCGAGCGGCCCCACCCCTCCGACCTCGACGGCCGGCTCGTCAACGTGTTCCTCAAGTGCGAGGTCTCCCAGGACGGCGTCGTACGCGGGCGACGCAACGCGATGCTCGACGACTCCGATGTGCACTGGCACCGGCAGATCAAGGCCGCGGTCGGTGGGGTCACGGCGTCGGTGACCGGGGACCCGGCGGTGTTCGTGTCGGTCTCCGCGGCGCACCAGGGACCGGACGGCGGCGGCCCGGTGGCCGCGATCGTCGACCTCGGCTGAGGCCGGCCGCTGCGGGCTCCGGAGCCTGTCGGTGCGGGGTCCTAGGTTCGCGACCGGAGGTACGACATGCGAACACTGGTGGCAACTCATCGGACGAACGGCACTGCCGACGGAGACTACGACTTCTGCATCGAGGGGGAAGTGGTCTACATGCAACCGCCCTGCGCCTCGGACGCGCGCGACCCGGACGGGCCGTGCGGCTGCGGCCGCGGGTTCAGCGGGATGAACTCCCATCGAGCCACGACGACGGCGCTCGTGGTGGAGAGCCCGCTGTCCGAGGACGACGTGCGGGTGGCGCTGCGGGCGAGCCTGGAGGCGGGGGGCTGGATCGACCCGGATGTCCATACCGATGCGGAGGTCGAGCCGATCCTCGACGAGGTGCTCGGCGAGGTGAAGACCGTGGCCGAGCACTTCGCGCCGGGCAGCGTGGTGCGTCGGAGGCTGAGCCAGTACGCCGAGCGGTTCCCGTCACCCTCGCGCTGATCCCAGGGGCGAGGGTCGATCAGGCCGCTGCCGGGTCGCCGCCTGCTGGCCGTCGACCTCGGCTGGGGCCGACGACTCGGGTCACTTGACGATGGCGTCGACCGTCTTCTTCAACGCGCCCGGCTGCGACGGGCGGGTAGGGGCCTTCGGTCGGCGCTCCGCCATCTCGGCGCCGATCTCCTGCAGGACCTTGCGTCCCAGGCCCTCGCGGACCTTGGGGAACCACTCCTGCTCCTCCTCCTCGATGTGGTGCTCCACGTTCTCGATGAGGACGGTGGTCTTGGCGTCGAAGCGTTCGTGGTCGGGCTTCATCGCGGCGAGCTCGACGACCAGGACGTCGGCGACGTGGTGCTCCTCGTAGGACTCCAGGACGTCGTCCTCCACCTCGGGGAGCAGCTCACGAACGCGGGGGTACATCACCTCGTTCTCGAGATAGGTGTGCACGGTCAGCAGCTCGATGATCCGGTCGACGATCTGGCCCTTGGTCTTGGTCGCATTCGGACCCGCCTTGCGGAAGTCCGAGAAAGCCTTGCGGATCTGCTTGTGGTCGTCCTTGAGCATGACGATGGCGTCGTTCGACATGGGGGCTCCTGGCACGGGGTCGGGGCGGGGCGGGGTCCTGCGTGTACCCCGGCACCGGGCGTTGATGCCCTGGGCGTCGCGCGGTGCAGCGAGGGGCAGTGCCGGGACCCGTCTGGGCGAACGGACAGCGCCCACGCGATCAGTCGTCCAACCACTCCCGGATCGCGGCGCCGTGCTGGTCCAGCGTCGGGGGAGCGAGGTGCTCGGCCCGTCCGCCGGAGTGCGGGTTGTCGTCGTACCGCAGCGGTGAGCCGGGCAGGTTGAGCGTGCCCTGCGTGGGGTGCTCGACCTCGAGCAGCAGCCCCTGCGAGCGGACCTGGTCCCAGCCGTAGACGTCGTCGAGCGTGCGGACCTTGCCCGAGGGCACGCCGGCCTCGGCGAGCTGGGCCAGCCAGTGCTCGGCGGTGTCGGTGGCGAAGTGCGCCTCCAGGAGTGCGATCAGCTCGTCGCGGTGCTGCACGCGCAGCTGGTTGGTGGCGAAGCGCGGGTCCGTGGGTTCGAGGTCCAGTGCCTTGCACAGCGACAGCCAGAGGCCCTCGGAGCCGCAGGCGATCTGGATCGGCGCGGTCCCGGTCTCGAAGAGGCCGTACGGCGCGATCGCCGGGTGGTGGTCACCGGCCAGACCGGGCACCTCGCCGCCCACCGTCCAGCGGGTCCCCTGGAAGGCGTGCACGCCGACCACGCCGGCGAGCAGCGACGTACGCACGACACGTCCGCGGCCGGTCACTGCACGCTCGTGCAGCGCCGCCAGCACGCCGAAGGCGCCGTTCATCCCGGCGAGCAGGTCGGCGATCGGCACCCCGACCTTGGTCGCCTGCTCGGTGCCGGTGATCGACATCAGCCCGCCCTCGCCCTGCGCGATCTGGTCGTACCCGGCGCGGGTCGCCTCGGGCCCGTCGTGGCCGAAGCCGGTGATCGACATGATCACCAGTCTCGGGTTGAGCTCGTGCAGGCGCTCGACGGAGAAGCCGAGGCGGTCCAGCACCCCGACCCGGTAGTTCTCCAGCAGCACGTCGGCCCGCACCACCAGCCGCGCCAGCACGTCCCGGTCCGCGGCGTCCTTGAGGTCGAGGACGATCGACTCCTTGTTGCGGTTGGCCGAGAGGTAGTACGTCGACTCCCGCTCGTCCCCCTCGCCGACGAAGGGAGGGCCCCAGCCGCGGGTGTCGTCCCCGGCGGGCGGCTCCACCTTGATCACCCGGGCCCCCTGGTCGCCGAGCATCATCGCCGCGTGCGGACCCGCCAGAGCACGGGTCAGGTCGAGCACGAGCAGGTCGGCGAGGGGCCCGTCGGCGGTCTCGGGTGTGGACGACGTCATGCCCCGACTCAACCACCGTGGGTCGGGGTCGCGGAACCGCGGGTGGTGACATCGCCGCGTCGGTGTGCTGAGAATGAGGAGCATGAGTGCACTCACCGCCATCGTGCCGAAGATCGTCGCCCCCTCCGCCGACGAGGCTCTCGCGTTCTACTCCCGGGCCTTCGGGCTCGAGGTCACCCAGCGCTACACGCACGGGGACACCGTCGTGTTCGCAGAGGCCAGTGCTGGCGACGTACGCCTGCAGGTCAAGGACGCCGACGCCACCGACCCGGCCGGCCCGACCGCCTCGCTCGTCCTCACCGTCGAGACCGACGACGCGGCCACGCTCGCCAAGCACGCCGTCGAGGCCGGCGCCGAGGTGGTCTTCGAGGTCGCCGCCCAGGGCTACGGGATGGTCCAGGGCCGCGTGCGCGACCCGTACGGCGTGCAGTGGATCGTCTCCCAGACCGTCGAGGACCTCACCCCCGAGCAGGTGCAGGAGCGGATCGACGCGATGACCTGACCTGCGTCGCCGCGGGTGACCCGGATCGCGACGGCCCCGATTTGGAGGACGCCCGCGGCGTCCCGTAACGTTGTCGTCAGCGACGCGGGGTGGAGCAGTTCGGTAGCTCGCTGGGCTCATAACCCAGAGGTCGCAGGTTCAAATCCTGCCCCCGCTACCAAATCAAGTGGCCCCTGACCTGCGGAAACGCAGACCAGGGGCCACTTGGCATTTGACGCATCTTCACGTGTGTCGCTGTTTGTGACCCAGAAACCCGTGCGTCAGTGCCCCGAAGAGGATTCCCTCGCTGAGTCCCAGGAGGCCCAGAGTGATCCCGTCGGCCCAACGCGGAGTCGGCGGTGCGGCTTCATTCGCGGCGGAAAGGGGCACCTGCCGACGCCACCTATCCAGGTTGCGTACACGGCGGTTGGACGCGCGTGAGGCACGGAGTTCGGGAACAGCGGCAGTTGGGCCGCTCGAGATGGCGGGAGGAGCCGAGGTCAGCAGAAGAAGTCGCCGGGGATCCGGGTGGCGACCAAGTAGTGCACCCAGGGTGCGAGCCATGCGGCCGCTACCCATGGCCATCCACGTCGGGTCGCGGTAGTGCCTAGTGCGCCGGCGAGACAGGCCGCCGCGGCTGCCAGAGCGGGAAGCAGCACGGCGTTGAGGCTGTCCGGGGCGCAAAGCGGCATGAGCAGCCACACCGTCGAGACCTCGAACCCACCCCCCTCCTCAGACCCCGTGGACACCAGGGCGTAGGTGCTGAGAAGGGCCGGCAGCCATAGGCCGGCCCACCCCAAGAGTGACCAGGCGATGGAGAGGGCGCGAGGGGCCTCAGGCCACAGGTAGCGGCGAGCGGCGTGCGTTACGAAGGGAAGGGACAGGGAGGCGAAGAATCCGAGGAACGGCAAGGTGTAGGCGATGAAGACCAACACGGCGATGCCGCAAGGCACCCCCGTCTGGGCAAGGCGTGCCGGCGGGTTCCGCAATGCGAAGAAGGTCATAGGTGCATCGAACCGCGATGCCGACCGCCAGCGCATCCGCTCTCGTACTCAGCCCGCAGGGGAGTGCCTTACAAGCCCCGTCCCTGTCGCGGCTATCAGACGTGGCGTCCCTCGCGCGGCGGTGTGACGCGCCCAAACTGCGCGAGTGGATCAAGCTGCGTGCGTCGCGTATGGCGTGTCCGTCAGGGTAGATCCCATTCCCCGAGAAGCGATGGACCGTGAGGTCGGGTGTCAACCAAACTCCGGGGGCATCCGTCCGTATTCTCGGTGACCTTGGTCTCGGCTCTCCGCTCGATGCTCGACCACAATCAGTGCTCGATCGCCGGAGTCATCGTCCGCGCCAAGTGCATGGCCTGTGCCGACGGTCCGCGCCGGGTCCTGCGCAGCGGATCCGAAAGGCTACTCGCGGAACGTGATCGACTCGACCATGCGTCTGAGCGCATCGACGTCGGCATGGGTGGCGTCGGGTGGCGTCTCGGCGGTGAAGATGAACCGCTCATCGGCGACCTGGACGATCCACAACCGGATGATGTCGCCAGGCTGGTCGGCCCACACGGTCTCGTAGTGAGAGGCACCGAGGTCCCCGCCCGAGTACAACTTGAAGGCGTCGTCGTGGCAGGGGGTGAGGTCGGCTTCGGGGCGGACGGTGATCGTCAGGCTCACCGCGTCCACTCCGCCGAGCATGGTCACTGCCGGGGTGCTGACGTCGACCCTGGGCAGCTCGGCGATCGCCGCCGCGATCCCTCTGATCGTGCGCGTGGACCTGGGGTCGGATGTGTCGCGACATGGGTTTCCCGCAACTACGACGCCACCAGTGACGTGCTGGACAGAGAGCCGTCCGAGCCCGCCGGAAGCCCTGGTGGGGGTGAACTCGGGACGGATGGGTGACGGCCTGATCCGTTCGTTCGCCGGCTTGGTGACCTTCCACCCCTCGGGAACGTCCATGTCGAAGACGAGCAGCAGCCCACCCCGGTCGAGCTCCCTCGGAAGATTGCGCAGCCTCACTCTGTACCGGCCGTCGTCGAGGACCGCCGAGTCGCCGTACCGCTTCGGCAGTGGCAGCTCGAGCGCTTCGGAAGGTACGGGAGTGGTGGTCTCGGACGGTGTCGGCTCCGAGGCCGGCTTCGGGGCGGACTGGTCCTCACGGCCGGTCAGCTGGGCGCCTCCAGCGATCACGGCGACCACGGCAGCGGCGCACGCTGCGACAGTGAACGCCGCGGCGCGCCGGTTGCGACGCTTGGCGGTCTCGCGCAACGAGTCAAGGGAGGGCGGGCGGACCTCGTCACCCAGGTCACGAAGCAGGTTGAGATCAGGCATGACGTGACTCCTCCTCGTCGAGCATCTCGGCCAGCTGGCCGCGAGCCCTGCTGAGCCGGGACTTGACCGTTCCTTCGGGGATGCCGAGCTCGTCGGCGATCTGGGCTGTGCCGAGGTCGGCCAGGTGGTGCAGGACCATGACTTGGCGCTGATTGGGATCGAGCTGCGCCAGCGCGGTGACGATCGCGACGTGCTCGGGGCCGACCTCAACCGGTGCTTGCGGGCCGGGTACGGCAGCTTGGTACCTGCGCACAACCGATGCGTGCCGCCAACCCGCGCGCAACCGGTTCAGCGCCACCCGGCGCAACCAGGCATCGGTGTTCGCGACCCCGTCCAGCTCGCGGCCCTTGCGAAGCGCCGCGACGAACGCCTCCTGGACGGCGTCCTCGGCGTCGGCCAGGTCGCCGCAGATGGCGTAGACCTGCACGACCAGCCGCCGATACGACGCGGCGTAGAGGGTGTCCAGATCACTGATGCCGGTCATGCCACCTCTCCCTCCTGGTGCCACGTTCTCGCACTCAAGGAGCCTGAGAGCCCAGCTCGGTTCCCGATTGACATGACATTGACCCAGGGCCGGGAAAGTGCGCCTCCTGGTACAGACCAGATGGATCGCTCGTCGGGGGCTCGGGGCGACGAAACCGGTCGAGGCGTTCCGGAAGCCAGGACACGCATGCGAGGCCCTGGCCCGCCGATGTACGCCGGGCTGCGGGTCGTCCGACGGGCTCAACCCCTTGGTCGACAACGCCCGCATGCAGCGAGACCGCCATGAGCACATGCACCCGGGTGATCATCGCCGTGCGAGGATCGATCCTGATCGAGCGATGCACTCGTGGCCGCTGCGTCTAACTGGGTGGAGTGACGCTGCTTGAGTCGGTTCAGCCGTCGGTTGAAGGCGGGCAGCAACGAGCGGTGATAAGGTGTCCTTATGACGCTCGTCGCTGAGTACCGCGCGGCGCGACATCACGAGGATGTCGCAAGGCTTCGGCGTGTGCTCGCGCTGAGGGCGATGATCGCGGCCGGGATGAGCCAGCGGGAGATCGCGATGGCGCTCGGGATCAGTCAGCCGGCGGTGAGTCAGCAACTCAGGGCGGCCTCGGTTCTGTCAACTGTTCATCCGGAGAAGCTGATCGAGGCGGCGGCTCCGGTGCTCCTGCGTCTCGCCGAGGATGCGGGCTACGGGAGGCTCGCGGTGTTCGGCTCGGTGGCGCGGGGGCAGGCAGGGCAAGACTCTGACATCGATCTGCTGGTCGAAGCGCCAGAGGGGACGTCTTCGTTCGGCTTCGTCAAGTTCAAGCAACTGATCGAGCAGGTGCTCGGTCGGCAGATCGACCTGGTCGACTACGGCGGTTTGAAGCCGAGGCTGGATGACGACGTCAGTCGCGAAGCAGTGCCGCTCTGATGGACGTCAAGGCGGCCAAGGAACTGCTCCACATTCGTGCTTGGCTGATACGCGTCGACCAGGTCGTGCAGCGCGGCAAGGAGGCATACCTGGTTGAGGCCCTGCTCCAGGAGGCGGGGGACTCGCTCATGATGAAGCTCGGTGAGGCAGCGAACCGGTTGTCCCGGCTCGAGGTTCTTGCACCCGATGGCGTCGAGTGGGCACTCGCCGTCGCGAACCGGAACTTCATCATCCATCAGTACGACGAGATCAATCGCGAGCTCACTTGGCTCACCCTCTCCCGGGACTTGCCGGCGTGGAGGGTTTCGCTGGAAGGCCTCGTCAGCGATGCAGAGACGGAGCTCGACGAAGCGGGGTGAGGCTGCGGTGAGCGAGGGCGCTCGAGATCCTAGTCGTGTCGCGTTTAGGCCCCGAAAACTGGAACAAGAGTCGCCGCGACGGGTCACATGGCGGCAAGAATTGGGGGCCTTGCGTCACCGCCGTACGTAGCGTTTGCGCAGGTCAGCGCACGAATGCGCACACGCCAGCAAATGGTCGACGACTCGCGCACGCTCGCGCCGGATGACCAGAGGTCGCAGGTTCAAATCCTGCCCCCGCTACCAAACCAAGTGGCCCCTGACCTGCGGAAACGCAGGCCAGGGGCCACTTGTCATGTGATCCATGCTGCGCTGTGTCGAGGATCGGGGCGCGTTCGCATGCTCGAAGCGGGCTCGGATCGACGTCCTTGTCACACCATGGTTGCGCGCCCGCGGATCTGCCAACGCTCCTGTGACAACGTGCCCGAGCGGCCAACCCGTCAGCGCCCCCGGGCATCGTGCGTTGCAGCCGTCCGGTGTGTCGCGTTGAGCGCGGCTACGGTTCGGCTGAACCGCCGCGGCGAGGGCGGTGCAGGAGTCCCCAATGTCACCGATCCCCGCCGTCTCTGGCAGCTAGCCGGTGGCCCCGAATGCGAGTGCGCACCGATCGGAGCGAGAGCGGTGCTCGGGAGGCGCGACGCCACACGGTGGTCGCCTTCGAGAGACGACCCCACCGCTACCTCGGCTTCGCGCCGACTCGGGCCTCACGATGTCGGCGAGGCGAGCTGCACGCGCACGCTGGTCTGCCCGTCGGCGTGCTGGGCCCGGACCGTGCCGCCGTGGGCACGCACGATCTCCCGCACGATGGCCAGCCCGAGACCGTCGGGCGCCGTGCCCGCCCCAGGGTCGCTTGCGAACCCTGGGCCACGGTCGGTGACCGTGAGTTCCGCGCCGTCGTCGGTGGGGTGGATCTCCACCTCGACGTCGCCGTCGCCGTGACGCAGTGCGTTGTCGATGAGATTCGACAGCACCCGGTCGAGGCGGGTGGCGTCGCCCTGGACCTGCACCGGTCGCGGCGCTGTGACCCCGATGGCTCGTGCTCCGGCGGCCATCGTGAACCTGTTCACGGCCTGCCGTGCCAGGGCGACGAGGTCGACGGGACGGGACTCGATCGCCAACCCGGCTTCGTCGGAGCCGGCCCGTTCGAAGAGGTTCTCGGTCAGAACGATCAGCCGGCGCACCTCGTCGTCGATCGAGTGCAGGGCTCGAGTCAGCTCCTCCGGCGGCCGAGGTCGGGCCAGTGCCAGCTCGACCTCGGTCAGCATCAGCGCAAGCGGTGTTCGGAGGTCGTGGCTGGCTTCGGCGACGAACTGACGTTCACGCTGCAGGCCGTCGTCGAGACGCTCGATCATGGCGTTGAGGGTGAGCGCGAGCCGCCGCAGCTCGTCGTCCGCAGCGGGCAGGGGGAGCCGCTCGCCTGCGGTGCGCGCGGAGATGGTGGCGGCGCGGGCGCGCATCCGCTCGATGGGTCGCAGCCCCGCCCCCGCGACCAGGTAGCCGAGCCCGCCCGCGACAGCCAAGGCGAGGGGGCCAGCGATCAGCAGCTGGGTGCGCAGGGCCGCGAGCGCGTCGTCCGCGTCCTCCCGCGACGTCCCTACCGCGAGGAAGCCCTCGCCGACGGGCCTGACCAGCAGGACGAACCGCTCGCGCTCCGGCTCCCGCCGATCCGAGGTGGCGGCGTCGTCGTCGAAGACGGTCACGGTGCCCTCGCTCCACCCGGACCAAGTGCTCCTGGACGCTGAGTCATCGGGGCTGCGGACGAGGGGGTCCGCGACGAGCCTCGAGGATGCCCGGACATCGCCCCGCGCGGTGAGCACCTGGGCGTGTACCTCCCCGCCGAGAGCCGCGACCGCAGCTGAGCGGTCCGGGTCTGACATGGCCCCGAGTCGGTCAGCCTCGGCGCTGACCGTGTCCCGCAGCCGGTCGTCGAGCGCGTCGCTCACCCGCACCTGGACGAAGACACCCAGGAGAGTCAGCGCAACGCCGGTCGCGGCGAGGAAGGCGAGCGCCACGCGGATGCGCAGCGGCCACCGGGCCGGATGCCAGCGCCTCATGAGGGTTCCGTAGTGAGCCGGTAACCCACCCCGCGGACCGTCCGCAGCGTGTCCCTGCCGAAGGGCCGGTCGATCTTCGCTCGCAGGTAGCGCACGTAGACGTCGACGACGTTGGAGGCGACGTCGTTGTCACCCCATGCCAGACCGAGCAGTTGCTGGCGTGTCAGGACCTGGTCGGGTCGGCGCATGAGGCTCTCGAGCAGGGCGAACTCCCTGGTCGAGAGGGACACCTCGGCCTCCCCGCGCCAGACCCGTCGCGCCGCGACGTCCAGGTGCAGGTCGCCGACTTCGAGCTCGGCCGGCCGCGTCACCGGCCCACGTCGGGCGAGGGCGCGCATGCGGGCCAGCAGCTCCTGGAACGCGAACGGCTTGGCCAGGTAGTCATCGGCACCACTGTCCAGCCCCGTGATGCGGTCGCCGATCGAGGTGCGCGCGGTCAGCATCAGGACCGGGGTCCATACCCGCTCGGCACGCAGCCTTCTGCATACGGAGAACCCGTCGAGGTCCGGCAGCATCACGTCGAGCAGGATCACGTCGTACTCACCGCCGCGTGCCGAGCTGAGCGCCTGGGTCCCGGTGCCCACGGAGTCGACCACGTCGCCGCGCTCGGTGAGCCCGCGGGCCACCAGCGCGGCGAGCTTGTCCTCGTCCTCGACCAGCAGTACCCGCACACGCCCATGCTAGGGACGCAGATGAGTGCGGCATGAGAGCCTCATCGGCTCCTCATCTGCCCGACTTAGCGTCGATGCCATGAACCCGAACCCGAACCCGAACCCGAACAACCGCAGGCGCATCGCCATCGTCATCGGCGGCGCGGCCGTAGTCACCGCCGCGACGATGGGCACGGCCGGCGCCCTCTCCGGTGACGACGATGCCCAGGACCAGCCCATCCCCGCTTCCGCACTGGTGCAGGCCGAACAGGCCGCGCTCGCGGAGACCGGCGGCGGCAAGGTCACCGAGACCGAGGTCGACGACGAGGAGAGCAAGTACGAGGTCGAGGTGACCCTCGAGGACGGCACCCAGGTCGACGTCCAGCTCGACGACGGCTTCCGGGTCGTCGGCACCGAGACCGACGGAGCGGACGACACGTCCGGCTCCGCCGATTGACCCGAGGTCATCCGATGTTCCGCCGTGCTGCCGCCGCCCTCTGCTGCCTGTTGGCACTCGCAGGCTGCGGCGCCACTGACCCCGCGAAGTCGTCGACTGACGAGCCCAGCGTCGCCACGAGGACCGAGGGGGCCGCGTCGGTCCTCCCCCAGTCCGACGAGTCGGTCGACCTCGACCCGGCCGCGTTCAGCCCTGACGTCACGAACCCGTGGTTCCCGCTCGAGCCAGGAACCCGCTGGACCTATCGCGAGACCACCGAGGACGGCGAGGTTGTCGAGGTGGTCGTGACCGCCACGACGGTCACCCGCCAGCTCGCCAACGGCGTCACCGCCCGGGTCGTCCGCGACACCGTCACCCTCGACGGCAAGATCATCGAGGACACGCTCGACTGGTACGCCCAGCACGCGGACGGCACCGTCTGGTACCTCGGTGAGGACACCGCCGAGTTCGAGAACGGCAAGATCACCACGCGCAAGGGATCGTTCGAGGTCGGGGTCGACGGCGCCCAGGCCGGAGTCATCATGGCCGCCTCACCCGAGGTGGGCATGACCTACCGGCAGGAGTACTACGAGGGCGAGGCCGAGGACAACGGCGAGGTCCTCGCGCTGGACCGCAAGGCCCGCGTCCGCGCCGGCGAGTACGACGACCTGGTGATGACCGCCGACACCTCGACGATCGAACCCAACGTGCTGGAGCACAAGTACTACGCCAGCGGTGTCGGGCTGGTGCTCACCGTCGACAAGGCAGCCGGCGGCCGCGAGGAGCTCCTGTCGATCACGCAGCTCCCGCCGGATCAGGCGCGCCGCGCCGGAGTGGCTCCGCTGGGACAGGACTACTGACCGAGGTCACGCACCTCGCCGGATGGAGATCTGCGACGAGCGTCCGCGGCCAGCAGAGCAAGCGGAACCGGCTCGGGCCCCGGCACAGCTGCCAGGGCCCCGAGCCGCATCCGGTTGCGCCACAGCAGAGACGGTCTACGGCGCGAGGAGGTCCTGCATCGTGTCGATCTCGGACATCTGCGTCTCCTCGATGGTCTCGGCCAGGTCGATGGCGTCGGGGTACTCGCCGTCTGCCTGCTGCTCCTGCGCCATCTCGATCGCGCCCTCGTGGTGCTCGATCATCGCCGTCAGGAACATCTCGTCGAAGGCCGACCCGGACGCAGACTCCAGCTCGTCCATCTCGTCGGACGACATCATGCCGGACATGCCGTCCATGCCGTCATGCCCCATGCCGCCCATGTCGGTGTCGGGAACCTCCTCGCCCCACACCTCGAGCCACGAGCTCATCTGCTCGATCTCCGGCTCCTGCGCGGCGCTGATGTCGGCGGCGAGGTCCCTCACCTCCTGGCTCTCTGCGTTGGCGACGGCCATCTCCGACATCTGCACGGCCTGGGCGTGGTGGGGGATCATCTGGGTCGCGAAGGACACGTCCTGGTCGTTGTGATCTGCGGCGGCTGCGCTGTCGCTGTCGTCGTCGCCACCACCGCAAGCGCTCAGCGCCAGCCCCAACGCCACTACCGTGGCGAGGAGCTTCATGGTCCTGGTCTTGTGCATGTCTCTCTCCTTCAGGTCTGTGTTCGGGCAGGTTGGAGCCCCCGGACACGCGGGGCGTCCGGGGGATGCTCCTCAGCACCGCCAGATGGAGAGTTCCGCCCTCAGCGGGGGGCTCAGGCTGCGCGCGGTCACCCGCAGCGAGGTCGGACGCGGGTCGAGGGCGTGCCGCGACCAGGTCCACGCATGGTGGAACCCGGAAGACCGCCGGAGCCACAACACGCCGAACGCCAGCACGGTGAGGCACAGCCCGAGCAAGCCAGCGCCACCGGACGGCCCTGGTGTCCCTTCAGCCTCTGAGGCCGAGGGAGCGTGTAGACGGTCGTCGGACGTGGCGGCGGCGCCTTGAAGGTGTTCCGAGGCAGGCATGGGGGCACCGTGCGAGTTCGCTTGGTGCATCGCCGTGGAGGCCTCGCTGGAGTGCACGCCGTGCGCGCCGAGTCCGTGCATCGCGAACAGGCCCGCCAGCACCGCGAATGCCAGCCACCACACCTTGCCGAGCGCGAGGCGAGGCCGCACCTCCGTGCGGCAGCGCCGCGCCAGCGGGAAAGGCCCGTCCGATCGACCCAGCCCACCCGCACGCCATCGTGACGTTTTCCCGGTCATCACCGGCCATGCTAGAGGTGGCCTCCACAGCTGCCACCCGGGTCTGGCCCTCGCTCCGAAGTCGCGCAATCGGAGAACCAGTACGGCGTCCTCGCCGCGAAGCGAAGGCCCACCTCGAGCGCCTGTACAGAGCCTTCGCTCTGACCCCAGTACGGACCGTGTGTCCCGGGTTCGGCGTGCTTCGGCGGCTCTTGCTTCGTACCCCCTACGGGTATACCGTGCTTATACCCCCAGGGGGTATCTGAGAGGAGGGACCAGCAATGCCACATGAGAATGACTTCCCCGCAGCTGACATGACCGCCGATCACGGCGCGGCTCACTGCCACACGGACCCCGGTGCCGAGCACCCTGCCGGACACGGGGCCACCCACGAGGGCGGCCACCAGGGACACGGTGGTCACGGTGACCACGTGGCCATGTTCCGGCGTCTCTTCTGGGGATCGCTGGTCCTGGCGATCCCGGCGGTGCTGCTCTCGGGGATGTTCGCCGACCTGGTGGGTTACCCCCTTCCCGACGTTCCCGGGCTCGAGTGGGTCTCCCCGGTGCTGGGCACCGTGCTGTACGGCTGGTTCGGTCGGCCGTTCCTCACCGGAGCGGTCTCGGAGATCCGCGCGCGTCGACCCGGGATGATGCTGTTGGTGGCGCTGGCGATCACGGTCGCCTTCACCGCCTCCTGGGGCGCCACCCTCGGACTGCTGGCCCACCACCTCGACTTCTGGTGGGAGCTGGCGCTGCTGGTGACGATCATGCTCCTTGGCCACTGGGTAGAGATGCGGTCGCTGGCCCGCACCACCTCGGCCCTGGACTCCCTGGCCGCGCTGCTGCCCGACGAGGCGGAGCGGCTGGAGGGGGACCAGGTCGTCGTCGTCGACCCCGCCGCGCTGGTCGTGGGTGACGTCGTCATCGTCCGTCCCGGAGGAAGCGTTCCCGCCGACGGACGTGTGGTGGACGGCACGGCGTCGATGGACGAGGCGATGATCACCGGCGAGTCCAAGCCGGTACGTCGCAGCGTCGGCGACGACGTCGTCGCCGGCACGGTCGCCACCGACTCGGGCCTGCGCGTCGAGGTCACCGCGACCGGTGACGAGACCGCGCTGGCCGGCATCCAGAAGCTGGTCGCCGATGCCCAGGCCTCCGGTTCGCGGGCGCAGCGCCTCGCCGATATCGCCGCCGGCTGGTTGTTCTGGTTCGCGCTCGGGTCTGCCCTGATCACCGCCGCCGTGTGGACCCTGATCGGGGTCCCCGGCGAAGGAGTCATCCGGACGATCACCGTCCTGGTCATCGCCTGCCCACATGCCCTGGGCCTGGCGATCCCGCTGGTCATCTCGATCTCCACCGAGCGGGCAGCCCGCGGGGGAGTGCTGGTCAAGGACCGGCTGCAGATGGAAGCCATGCGCAGCGTCGACAGCGTGCTCTTCGACAAGACGGGCACCCTGACCAAGGGTCAGCCCACCGTCACGGCCGTCGAGACCAGCGACTCGTGGGACCTCGGCTCGGAGGCGCTGCTGAGCCTGGCCGCGGCGGCCGAGTCCGACTCTGAGCACCCGCTCGCGCGTGCCATCGTCCGCGCCGCGCGACAGCGAGACCTCAGCGTGGCCACCGCCAGCGACTTCAGCTCCTCGCCGGCGGTCGGCGTCTCCGCCACGGTCGACGGCAAGCGAGTCCAGGTCGGCGGCCCGGCCCTGCTCGAGGAGGTGGACGGTCGGGAGCTCGCCATCGCCGACGCCTGGCGCGACGAGGGTGCCATCATCCTGCACGTCGTCGTCGAAGGCGCCGTCGCCGGAGCTCTTCGTCTGGCCGACGCGATCCGAGCCGAGTCCCGCGCCGCCGTGGCCGCCCTGCACGCGCGCGGGGTGGAGGTGGTGATGATCACCGGCGACGCCGAGGCCGTGGCGGCTTCGGTCGCAGGCGAGCTCGGGATCGACCGGTACTACGCCGGCGTCCGCCCCGAGGACAAGTCGTCCAAGGTCGCCGCCCTGCAGGCCGAGGGACGCCGGGTGGCGATGGTCGGCGACGGCGTCAACGACGCACCTGCGCTGGCGCAGGCCGACGTCGGCATCGCGATCGGAGCGGGCACCGACGTGGCGATCGGGTCGGCCGGCATCATCCTGGCCTCCGACGACCCGCGCTCGGTGATCTCGGTCATCGACCTGTCGAAGGCGACGTACCGCAAGAGCCTGCAGAACCTTGCCTGGGGTGCGGGGTACAACCTCGCCGCGGTGCCGCTGGCCGCCGGCGTGCTGGCGCCCATCGGGTTCCTGCTGCCGATGTCGGTCGGGGCGGTGCTGATGTCCGCGTCCACCGTCGTCGTGGCCCTCAACGCCCAGCTGCTTCGCCGCCTCGACCTCAGCCCGGAGGCCGCGGCGCCGATCGTCGAGTCAGACGCGTCGGACGCCCAGACCCTCGATCGAATCGAGGTGCGGGCATGAGCGCCACCACGCAACCCACCATCGAACCCGTCGCGGAGGTCACCGCCGGCTCGACGGCCCCCGGCTACCTGACCCAGCGAGCCGACTACCAGCGGCGACTGCGCCGCATCGAGGGCCAGGTACGCGGCATCACCCGGATGGTGGACGAGGAGGCCTACTGCATCGACATCCTCACCCAGGTCTCCGCCGCCACCAAGGCTCTCGAGGCGGTCGCGCTGGGCCTGCTGGAGGAGCACCTGACGCACTGCGTCGCCGACGCCAGCCGAGCGGGCGGCGCCGCAGCCGACGCCAGGATCAAGGAGGCCTCCTCGGCCATCGCCAGGCTCGTCCGCTCCTGACCCGACTTCCGGCACCATGGCCCGAACGAGCAGCCCATCCACTCCCAGATCGTTGCGCCGAGCGTGATCGGTACGGGATGCCGCACCGGCACGGAGACGGAGGTCGCCGACAGGCTCAGCCCGACACCGGCTCGAGCCCGCCCGGTTGATGCCGCCAGACGCACTCCCCGCCGACCCAGGTCGAGGTGACGCCGACCCCGGCGATCGCGTCCGGGTCGACGGTGGTGAGGTCGTCGTCCAGCACCACGAAGTCCGCCACCTGCCCGGGCGCGAGTCGTCCTCGGCGGTGCTCCTGCCCGACGGCCGCCGCCGATCCGTGCGTGTACACACCGAGGGCCTGCTGCACGTCCAGCCGCTGCGACAGGCCAACTGGCACGCCGGCGACCGTGCGCCGGGTGACCATGCTCTGCAGCGCCAGCAGCGGGTCGACCGGCACGATCGGGAAGTCCGAGGAGCCGGCCACCGGCAGCCCCGCCTCGAGCATCGAGCGGTGGGCGCACACGGAGTCCGCGCGGTGCTCACCGTAGAAGCCGAGGATCGCCTCGCCGTAGAGCCGCACGAAGGCGCCGAACGGGACCGGCACCACCCCGGCTCGCACCATGCGCTCCAGCAGCGTGCTGTCGACGATGCTGCAGTGCTCGATCCGGTGAGACAGACCGGCCCTCGGCCGGGGGAGCGTCTCGAAGACGTCGAGCGCCTTGGCGACGGCACGGTCCCCGTTGGCGTGCACCGCCACCGCCGCACCGGCGGCAGCTGCCTGCTTGGCGGTCTCGGCGAACGACGCGTCGTCGAGCACCTGCAGGCCGTTGTCGGTGCCCGTCGCGCTCGCGTAGGGCTGCTGGCACAGGCAGGTCCCACCGGAGAGTGCGCCGTCGAGCATCAGCTTGACCCCGATCAGCTGCAGCCGATCGTCGACCGCGGCGCCGTGGTCACCCTCGGTCTGACTGGGCCAGGTGCCGGCGTCGAAGTAGCTGTGCCACTGCAGCATCGCCACGCGCGGGCTCAGGGTGCCGTCGTCGAGGGCGCGCTGGTACATCGCCTGCTCCACGGGGGTGACGATGGCGTCGCAGTACGACGTGATGCCGACCCGGTGCAGCTCTGCGTTCACCTCGGCGAGCGCGACCAGCTGCTGCGGCAGCTCACCCGACGGGGCGATGCTGGCGCGCTGCGGACCGGGGAGCCACGGGTCCAGCCAGGCCCGCTCCACCAGCCAGCCGTCGAGGTGCCCGTCGGGATCCGCGCCCAGCTGTCCGCCCGGCGGGGCGTCGGCGGCGTCGTGGTAGCCGAGCTCGACCAGCGCGCGGCTGTTGACCACGGCGCGGTGGAAGGTGTGCTGCATGACCAGCACCGGATGGTCGCGGGACACCTGGTCCAGCACCGTCCGGTCGATCCGCTCCCCGACCACGTCGTTCCACCCCTGCCCGACGACCCACTCACCGGCCGGCGTGACGGCCGCTCGGGCCTGCAGCGCGGCCAGCAGCTCCTGGGCGGTGCGCATGTCGCCGACGTCCACCCGCACCCGCGCCAACGCGGCCTGGGAGACGTGACAGTGGGCGTCGCTGAAGCCGGGCACCACCATGGCGCCGTCGAGGTCGATCCGCTCGGCCCGCGGTGATCGTGCCGCCAGCTCCCGGACCGTCCCGGTGGCGGTCACCACGCCGTCGGCGACCAGGAACGCGTCGGGCTCCGTGCCGTCCAGGGCCAGCACGCGGCGCGAGGTGAACAGGCGCTCGCGCGAACCGTCCGGGTCGCTCGCGGAGGCGTCGGATCATCGTGGGGTGCGGGCCAGCGACGAGTCGGCCTCGGCGTCGGCCCGAATGCTGCCGCTACCGGCCAGGCTGACGGCGACGAACACGACCACGTTGAGCAGCAGCGAGACCAGGGTCGTGCCGCCGGCGAGCACGTCGGGCACCAGGGCCGGCACGAAGGTGAGCAGCACCAGGCTGGCGATACCGACCCCCATGCCGGCGATCGCGGCGGTCGCCGAGGCTCGGCTCCTCCAGAACAGTGCACCCACGGTCGGCACGATGACCTGCGCGGTCCCGGCCAGCGCGACGAGCCCGATGGTGACCAGCAGGCCCGGGACGAACAGCGCCATCAGGTACGCCACCGCGGACAGCACCAGGATGCACCAGCGGCCCACCCACACCAGCTGCCGTTCCGTCATGTTGCGGTTGATGTAGGCGTTGTGGAAGTCGACGGTGTACCCGGCGGACATGGCGTGGATCTGCGAGTTCGCCGTGGACATCGCGGCCGCCGCCCCGCAGGCGACGAGGACCGAAGCCAGCACGAACGGGGCGTACTCGTACAGGATCACCGGCAGCACCTTGTCCGGCTCCGCGATGTCCGGCTCCAGCAGCACCGCGGCGTTCCCGACCAGCATCGAGCCGATGTAGGCGATGGCGGCGAAGGCCAGCAGGAACGGCATCAGGTCGAAGAGACGCCCGCTCTTCACTGCGTACATGCGCGTCCACATCTGGGGTCCCATGAACGCACCGATCGGGGTGATCAGGAACAGCGTCACCCACGCCAGCTGCGACCCCGATCCGAGGACCAGGTGGCTGGGGTCCTCCCTGGCGAGCTGGTCGAAGAGAGCCCCGGGTCCGCCGACGATGTCGGCGACGTAGAAGCCGGCGAAGACCATGCCGAAGAAGAGCAGGACGCCGTAGAAGACGTCGGTCCACGCCACCGCGCGCAGCCCTCCGGACCAGACGTAGCCGATGATGACCGCGTAGAACAGCAGCGCGGCCACCTCGAAGCCGATGACGCCTCCGGAGGCGACCTCGATCAGGTAGGCGCCGCCGGACAGCTGGATCTGCAGGTACGGCAGCGTGAACACCAGCATGATGACGGCGACCACGTTGCCGACCGCGGTCGATCCGTACTGGTGGCGGAAGAAGTCCTTGGGCGTGATGTAGCGGTGCTTCTTGCCCAGGGCCCAGACACGCTTGCCGATCGCGAAGTACAGGACGCCGAACAGGATGTTCCACGCGATCGCGGTCCAGTACAGCGGTCCCTCGGTGTAGAACAGGGCGTTGGAGCCCAGGAACGCGTAGGCGCTCCACCAGGTGGCGGCGACGGTGAAGAACACGGCGACCGAGCCCATGGTGCGGCCCTGGACGAAGAAGTCCTCGGTGGTGGGCAGGCTCTTGCGGGATGCGACCAGCCCCATGGCCAGGGGGATGAGCAGGAACACCCCGATGATCGTGATGGCTGCCAGGTCGTTGCCGCTCACTGCTCGGCTCCTTCGACGTGCTCGGGCTGACCCCAGTGCACCCGGTAGGCGTAGAGCAGGACCACGCACATGTAGGCCCACCACAGCAGCATGTGGCCGTAGATGAACGGCAGGCCGAGGATCTCGGGCTCCGACTTGTTGGCGAAGAAGAGGACGCCCGGGAACTCCATCGCGCCGAATCCCACGAGGAGCAGCACCCAGATGGCTGTCGAGCGTGGGTTCGTGGTTCGCCTGTGCATGAGGTGGAGGCCTTTCTCTCTGCGGTCACGGGTCAGCGGGAGAGCCCGAGGTGGGACGGACCAGGTCGATCCGAGGCCGGCTGCCGGGCAGATGCGCTGACGTCAGCTGTGGGTGATCAGCTCGTAGCTGTCGGGGCGCCGGTCGCGGTAGAACTGCCAGTCGTAGCGGGTGGCGCGCACCTGGTCCAGGTCGACCTCGCGCACGAGAAGCTCCTCGTCGGACCGGCTCGCGATGTCCCCGACGAAGTTGCCGCGTGGGTCGACGACGTAGGACGAGCCGTAGAAGGGCACCGCCTCGGCGCCGAACTCGTCGGTCTCGATGCCGACCCGGTTGGGGACGGCGACGAAGTAGCCGTTGGCGCCGGCGGCGGCCGGCTGCTCGAGCTCCCACAGTCGCTCGGACTGGCCGGGCTTCGATGCGTTGGGGTTGAACACCAGCTCCGCCCCCGCCAGCCCGAGCGCTCGCCAGCTCTCCGGGAAGTGCCGGTCGTAGCAGATGGCCACCCCGAGGCGACCGACGGCGGTGTCGAACACCGGCCAGCCGAGGTTGCCGGGGCGGAAGTAGAACTTCTCCCAGAACCGGTCCAGGTGTGGCAGGTGGTTCTTGCGGTACTTGCCCACGTACGAGCCGTCGGAGTCGATGACGGCGGCGGTGTTGTAGAGGACGCCCGGGATGTCCTCCTCGTACACCGGCAGCACCATGACCATGCCGTACTCGCGGGCCAGCGCGCCGAAGCGCTCGGTGAGGGGCCCGGGCACGGACTGGGCGTACTCGTAGTACTTGGCGTCCTGGACGATGCCGAAGTACGGCCCGTGGAACAGCTCCTGGAAGCAGATCGCCTGCACGCCCGCCTCGGCCGCCTGTGCGACCAGGGCCTCGTGCTTGGCGACCATCGACTCCTCGTCGCCGGTCCAGGCGACCTGGGTCAGACCGATTCTCACTGTGCGCATGCGATGTCCTCCGAGGTGACGTGCGTGCCTCCATGCTCGGACCCGGGCTTGTGATCTGTCTAACGAAACAATCCGCTATCAGACATCGACTCAGTCGATGCAAGAGCGTCAGTCTTCGACCTCGAAGACCCGCGCGCAGACCTCCGCGAAGGCCCGTGCCTTGAGGGTGAGCCGAGCCCCGGCGATGTGGACCAGCAGGACCTCGATCTGCGGCAGGTCCTCGGCGATCGGCAGGCGGACCACGGAGCGGCCCGCGTAGGTGGCGTCCTGCGGGAGCCGCTGGTTGAGCACCGAGTAGCCGTGACCGCGACTCACGAACGACCGGACGGTCTCGTAGCCGCTGGCACGATGCCGGATCATCGGCGCGACCCCGCACGCCTTGAACAGGTTCAGGTAGTACTCGCGGCTGTGTGGCAGGTCCAACAGGATGAAGGGCTGGTCGACCAGCTCGCGCAGGCTCACCGGCCGCGCCGGGTCCGCCGCGAGCGGATGGTCGGCCGAGACGATGACGTGGGGCGGGATCCGCTGCAGGAGTCGACGCGGCAGCTCGGCGCCCAGGCCGAGGTCGTACATCAGCGCCACTTCGCACTTGCCGTCACGCAGCGCCTGCCGGATCTCCTCCTGATCGCCCTCGAGGAACGACAGGTGCACGCCCGGGTGGGCACGTTCGAAGGCCTGGAGGATCACCGGGGCGCGAGACGGTGCGAGCGGCGCGAAGACACCGACGCTGAGCTCGCCGACGAGGTCGGGCCCACCCTCCCGGACGACCTGGGGGAGCTGGTCGGCCTCCTCGAGCAGGACGAGGCTGCTCCGGAGGAGTCGTTGGCCGGCCGGAGTGAGCCGCAGCCCACGTCGGTGCAGCCGGGTGAACAGCCGCACGCCCATGGTGTGCTCGAGCTGGGAGATCGCCGAGGAGAGGGTCGACTGGGTGACGTTGAGGATCTCCGCAGCCGCCGTCATGCTCTCCTGCTCTGCCACCGCGCAGAAGTAGCGCAGCTGCACGAGCGTGAACGACCTGGTCATCCCCGGCATTGTGCCGTCCGACGCGCAGGACGCCTACCGCACGCCTCACCTGAAGCGGCGAGCGTGCCGATGAGTCGGGCTAGTGCCGTTCACCTCGGCGTCAGGACGGGCCCGGCTACGCCCGGGCCGCCCTGCGACGCAGCCAGGCAGCCATCAGCACCGCCGGCACGACGAGGCCGAGGCCGCTCGACGACGCCTTGAGCAGCGTCGACTCGACCCCGGCAGGGCCGCTCGCGCCGGACGCAGCCACCGGCAGCAGGTCGGTCGGCACGAGTGGCGTGACGTCACCGACGGTGTCGCCGGAGTACTGGTAGACGTCGAAGCCGCGCACCAGGTCGTTTCCGTAGCCGTAGAACGACCCGTCGCGGTTGATCTTGTTCGTCTTGAACGACCACGTGTCGGAGTCCGGCAGCGCGTAGTGACCGACCTCCTTCAGGCCGACGCCGTCGCCGTAGCCGACCGCCGTGGCGGAGCCCTCGAAGTCGGCGAGCTCGGAGATGTCGATGACCCGCACGCCCTGGGCGTACCAGGCGATCGTCATCAGCTCCTGCTTCGGGTGGATCCGCAGGACGTGCGAGGTGCAGGTGGCCCCGTCCTGGACCGTGGCGGCCGGGATGAACCAGGTGCCGATCTTCTCGGGCGCGTTCTCCTTCTCGCCGGTGATGTCGTAGAGGTGGAGACCGCCACCGGGGCACTCGGCGCTGGCCGCCGCACCGGCACGCTCGTCGGTGATCACCATGACGTCACGCTTCGAGCCGTCGGCACGCTCGAGCGTGACCGGGTCGGCCTGGTGCGCGACGTTGATGGCGGGGTCGAGCGTCTGGGAGACGATCGAGGGGTTCGCCGGGTCCGTGGTGTCGAGGATCAGGGTCTGCGACAGGGCCGCGGAGTAGGCGCGGGTGCCTGACTCGTTGAAGGTGATGTCGTGCGACTCCGAGCCCAGCGAGAGCGGCACGAAGGGGATCGCGAAGTCCTCGACCCGGTGCGGGTTCCTCGGCTCGGAGATGTCGTAGATCGTGATCGTCGGGCTGGTGCTCGTGATCAGGTCGGAGTTGGAGTTGTAGAGGTAGTCACCGCTCGGGTGGATCGTCATGTTGTGCGAGCCGCGCTCCACAGGAACGAAGGAGACGGTCTTCGGTGAGGTCGGCTTGGTGATGTCGACGATCACCGTCCCCGAGGCGGTCTCGCTCAGCCCGAGGTCGCGGGCGCACTGGGAGGCTGCTCCTGCGGCACCGAAGGTGCCGTCCGCGGTGTAGCTGGCCAGGACCTGCTTGCCGTGGCGCCAGACCTGGACGTCGCCCTGGCTGACGTCACAGTCGTAGACCGCTGCGATCCGTGGCGTCTCGGGCTTGGTGATGTCGACGATCTGCATGCCCTTGCGCAAGGTGCCGGCCAGCGCGTACTCCTTGCCGGCGACCTTCACGAACTCGATGTCGGAGCCGTTCTGCGCCTCACCCGACTCGTCGTACTGGAGGTTGGCGACGTGCCGCATCGAGGTGCCGGCCCCTTCGGTCGCCACCTGCTGGCTGCGGGTGTTGGTGGGCTTGTCGCCGGGGCGGTCGCCGTGCGCCAGGGCGGGGGCTGCCGGCAGCAGGGCGAGGGTGAGTGCTGATGCGCCGGCCACGAGACCGAGACGCGAGACGTGGCGGAGGGTCATGACGTCGCTTTCGTCGGGTGCATTGACCTGCCCAACGAGGCGAACGCCGCGAGGTTACCTGGGTCACAGCCGGGCGCGAGTGATGCCGCTCCCGCCTGGGTGGCAGGCGACCCGTAGTCGGTGGGGTGGGGACGAGTGGCGTCGGTATGGGACCGGTCGCGTGCTCTGCCCCCGAGACTCGGTGCGACGACCACAGCCCGTCGAGCCCCCGGACGAGCATGATCGACAACTGCGACCACCGATCTCAGACTCGGATCTCCCCTGCCTCCGAGCCTGGCAACAGCTGAGACCTCGCCAGCGCCTCGGCCCTGCTGCCGGCCTCCCTCTGTGACCAACCCAGTACGGCGACGATGCCGGCGGTGCCGGTCACGGCCGTCCACCCGGCACCGCTGAATTCCCGGCCGAACGCGGCGAGCATGGCTGCGCTGCCGATGACCCAGAATGCGTCGAGCAGCGCCAGCGTCCGTCCGGTCCGCGGGCTGGGCCCCCGCCCGGAGATCCACGCCAAGCCGACGGCATACCCCATGAGCGAGATGCCGAGGACGGTGAGGATCGGCACGGCCACCCCGCCGAGCTGGATGGCCCACCACCCCGAGCCGATGACGAGCGCGGCACCGCACACCGTGGTGAAGACGGCATTGGCGGCGACCAGGGTGGCGAGCCTGCTCGTTCCCGCCTCCGCTCGCCGTTTGCGCTCGCTCAGTCGTCCGGTCTCGACGTAGGTCTTGAAGTCGCTGGCGTTGCGGCGCCCCATGGCCGACAGGTAGGGCCGAAGCACGAGTCCCAGTGCGCGCCCGGTCGGTGTCGGGTCGACCTCCGCTTCGATCCGCAACTGCGACGTGGTCTCTCCCAGGCGGACGACGCTCCAGGTGTTGTACGCCGAGAGCGCGACTCGCTGAATCCCCTCGGTGAGCCGATAGGTGAGAGTCATCGCCGCATCGTCGTAGGCCACCAGCTCCTCGACCAGGCGATCAGCGCCGGGTACGGCGACCCGGCACACGCGCGTTCCGCATGGAGCGCCGGCGACGGTCGGTTCGCCGGTGGCGTGAGAGGCGGAGATGCTGCTCGCCCAGATCGAGGCCTCCCCGAACCGCGGGCCGAGAAGGTCCCAGACATCCGAGGCTGGCCGTTCGATGATGGTGCTCGTGGTGATCCGCATAGCTCCAGCGTCCGGTGTGCGGGGGGCCGCGTCGATTCCCCGACAGGGAATGGCATGACGCCACCAGGTTCTTCGAGGATGGGGCACATGAGTTCTCCGGTTGTCGCCGTCACGCCGTTCGGAGCAGCGCTGCGGCGCTGGCGTCTGGCGCGCGGAGCCACCCAGCTCGCTCTCGCGAACCTCGCGGCCACGACGAGCCGGCACGTGTCGTTCCTCGAGACCGGCAGGTCGCGACCGAGCGGCGAGATGGTGGCTCGGCTCGCGGAGGCGCTCGAGCTGCCGCTGAGGGAGACCAACGACCTGTTCCGCGCCGCGGGCCTGGCCGCCGCGTTTCCGGAGACGCCGCTGGTTGCCGGTGACCTGGCACCGTTCAACGCGGTCGTGGAGCAGATGCTGTCTCAGCACGACCCGTATCCGGCGTACGCCATCGACCGGCACTGGGACATCGTTCGGGCGAACCGTGCTGCCACGATGTTCTTGCCCGGGGGTGTCGACCGCAACGTGGTGCGCCTGACCTACGCCGGGCCGTGGCGGAAGCTCATCGCGAACTGGACGGACATCGCCTGGGCAGGAGTGCACCGGCTTCAGGCGGAGGCGGCGCGGCGACCTGACGACGAAGAGCTGGCCGATCTCGTGTCCCTGGCCAGCGAAGCGTGCCGCGACGTGCGCGAGCGGCCGACCACCGACGGCGGCGCCCGGGTGCTGTGCCCGCACTTCCGGATCGGCGAGCAGCTCGTCCGCACGATCACGGTGGTGGCCCAGTTCGGTGGGGCCCGTGACGTGACGTTGGACGAGCTGAGGATCGAGCTGATCTACCCCGCTGACGACGAGGCCGACGCATTCTTCCGCTCGCAGCTCTGATCCCGCCGAAAAGTCTCAGCGCAGTCCGCCTCGTCGCGAGAACCATCGGAAGTCACGGGGTCGCCATCGGGTGTCACCCGCCGTCCAGGCCGATCGACCCGGGTGTAGCCCGGGTGGGAGCGCGTCGTTGAGTCTGACGACGCTCGAGGTTCACCCTCATGCGGCAATCTCGGGCAACGTTGCCGACGCTCCGCAGGTGTGCACCGAGGCCAGCGACGTGGTCTTGAAGGACCTGACCGGGTGGAGGAGCGTCTGCTCGTCGAGTTCGAGAGCCGGGCGCGTCGCCTGCTGGCCGGCTGGGGCAACGACGACCACGGACTCCAGCGTGAACAACCGACGGTCCTCGGCCTCAATCGCGACGCAGCAATCGAGCGACTTCCCGGTGCCCGCGCTGCTCGGCGTGCTGGCGGGGTGTCACACCGTCGCGGTCGACGACGCCCGGGTCGGCGCCCATCGCGACGAGCAGCTCGGCGACCGCGAGACGGTCGGCGGTGGCGGCGAGCAGGAGCGCGGTACGGTCCTGCTCGTCGCGAGCCTCGATGTCGGCGCCGGCGCGCAGGGCAACAGCGACGGCGTCGGCGTCCCCGCCCCTCGCGGCGCGGAGCAGGGCCTTGTCGGGGTCGGCGGGTCGGTCAGCGGTCGTCGCGGTGTCCAGGACCCTCTCCAGTCCGGGAAAGGCGCGCTGGCGGGCCATCTCCAGGGGGGTCAGTCCGGCCGACGGCGATGGCAGGTCGAGCTGCACACCGCCTGCAGCCAGGACCCGCACGGTGGTCGCGTAGGACCGCGTGTCCGCACCGAGCCAGACTGCCTCGTGGATGGCCTGGTAGCCGATCCGGTTGACGTGGTCGCGGTCGATACCCGCACGCAACAGCTCGCCGACCACCGCGGCGTGCCCGCGTTCGGCGGCGCGGATCAGGCCGGTGCCGTTCCAGCTGTCCTTGTCGTCGACCCGGGCGCCGTTGTCGAGGGTGAGCCGGAGCAGGTCGAGGTAGCCCTCGCTCGTGGCGATGAGATAGGCCGACTGCTCGGTGTCGTCCTTGGCGTTGACGTCCGCACCCCGACCGACGAGGCGTCGAGCCCGGTCGACGTCGTCGGCCCAGGCCGCAGTACGCAGCTGCTCGTCGAGGCTCGCCTGCTCCTCACGGTCGGGCGTCTGCCTCGGTGGCACGGTGCGGCTCGACGCTTCCGGGCTCGGTCGCGGTGCGGCACTGGACGCACTGTCCGTGGCCTCCGGGGTAGCAGTCGGGTCGTCGTTCCCGCACGCAGCGAGGAGAAGCGCGATCATGCCGGCCGCGCTGAGCCGCACGGTCGCGATCATCCTGGTGGAGGTGCGCACGACCACAAGTCTGCTCCTCGACGCGCCACCGGTGTCGACGTCCACCCCCTGATCTGCAGCGCACACCGTCGAGGGCCGGGCTGCTCAGCAGCAGCCGGTCACGTCAAGCCGTGGCCCAGGGCATCGATCTCGTCGTGGAAGGCGACGAGGATGCGGTCCGGGTCCGGGATGACAGTGGTGTCGGTCTTGAAGCCGACCCGCACCGTCCCGGCGTAGGTGAAGATGCACGTGCCGAGCGTCTGGTCCCCCGATCCGGGCACCCAGCCCAACAGGCTGGTGATGCGGGTCCCCGCCAGGTAGCGGGACTCGCGCGGGCCGGGAACGTTGGTGGTGACACCACTGGCCTTGCCCGCGAAGAAGGTCACCAGGGCTCGGCTCAGCCGTCTGCCCAACCGGCCGATCCCCTGGATCAGACGCGAAGGTGATGACCGGTTCCGGGGACCGCTTGATCTGGTCCATCCGACGCTTGGTCTCCGCGAGCCGCTCGGCCGCGGTGCCCGCCCCGGAGGGCAGCAGCAGCAGGACGAGCGCGAAGCGGTTGCCGAGCTCGCGGGGCAGGGGCAGGTGCATCGGGCGCAGGTTGACCGGGATCATCGTCGGGATGTCGACCGTGGGGCCGCCGTGCTCGAGCTGGTACCGCTCGAGGGCGCCCGCGAGTGCCGAGACCAGGACGTCGTTCACCGTGGCATCCGAGTCCTTGGCGATGCGCTTGATCAGCTGCAGATCGATGGGGTCGGACCACACGGCCCTCTTGTGCGTCCCCGCCGCACCGGCCAGAGCCGACTCGGGGTTGCGGGTCAGCAACAGCTTGCCGATGACCCCGGCTCCACTGAGTCCGGTCCGAGCCGCCGCGACCACAGCGTTCCGGATCCGCGCGGGACGAAGCGCGCGCGACAGCTCCGGGGTGGCCCGCCGGGCTGCTTCGATGAGGTCGCCGACGCCGTGGTGTCGTACCCCACCATCACCCGGGCGGTCACCGGCTTCCTCGGCCGTGGCATCGGTGAGCGACAGCAGGACCTGGGTGAGCGCGATGCCGTCGGCCAGTGCGTGGTGCAGCCGGACGTAGATCGCCGACCCCTCACTCAGCCCGTCGATGAGGTGGATGTCCCACAAGGGGCGGTCACGCGGCAGCGGCGTGGCCAGGAAGCGGCCGACGTACTCCTGCAGGGCGGCGTCGTCCCCAGGCGGCGGGAGCCGCACCTCGCGCACATGCCCGGTGAGGTCGAAGTCGGGTACGTCGCGCCAGCGTTGTCTCGCCCTGCGGCCTCCGGCCACGGTGGGCCGCCGCGAGAAGACGGGATAGGCGTCGATCAGCCGGCGCTGCAGCACGCGGTCGAACCTGGTCCGGTCGATCGGGCCGTCGAGGAACATGACGCACTCGATCACCATCAGGTTCTGGACCCGGTCCATGTTCATCCAGATGGCGTCGACCGGGTTGACGCGATGCTCCCTCACAACGCGAGCGTCCCACGAAGGGCAAAAAGGGGTGAGGTCGACGAGGTCGCCGTACGCCGGGTCCCCGCGTCCGGGCGTCAGAGCGTCATGTCCGCGTTCGGGTCGGGCCCGGGTGCCCCACCGGTCGCCGCGATCGCGAGCCTGGGCAGGTATCCCTCCCACCCCTGGCGGTGGTGGGCCACAGACTCGGGGTCCGGGAGCCCGGAATGAGTGAGCCGCACGAGGGTGCCGTCGTCGGTCGCCTCGAGTGTGACCTCGACGGTGGTCGAGCCGGGCGGGACGACGGGGTGGTCCTCCCAGCCCCAGGTGAAGACCAGGCGACGTGGCGGGTCGAGCTCGACGAACTCACCGCGCGCCTCGACCCCCTCACGCATGTGTACCCGGTAGAGGCCGCCCGGCGTGGGGGAGAGGTGCACGTCGGTGCCCATCCACAGCGCGTAGCGGGCAGGGTCGGTGAGGTAGGTCCACACCACCTCCGGAGGCGCGGCGATGTGCGTGGTCACCTCGAGCGGGGATGTGTTCATCGGTCCTCCTGGTTGTCCGGCTCCGCCTCGACCGCGGCCTTCAGGTCGTCGAGTCGGCTCTGCCACATGGATTCGACCACGGCGCGCAGGTGACCCATCGCCTCCGGGTTCGCCCGGTACAGGCGCGAGCGTCCGTCACGCCTCTCCGTGACGAACCCGGCCGCCTTGAGGACGCCGAGGTGCTGGGAGATCGCCGGCCACGACACGTCGAAACGGGCCGCGATGTCGCCTGCGGACAACTCGTCGCGCCAGATCATCTCGAGGATCCGGCGGCGTCGTTCCACGGCGATGACCTTGAGCGGGTCCATGGCTGCCTTCGTCGATGGTTGCGTCGTCGTCCCGGCTCAGCCTATATTTAAGTGTCTACTTAAACAACGACGCGCAACGGCGGGTCGCACACGGAACGGAGACACCGATGGACACCACGATCCTGGCCCTGGACGTCGAGGCCGAGGCTGACGAGCTCGTCGAGATCCTGAGCACGACCGAGGGCATGCGCTCGGTGTGGACGTCGAACTGCGAGGTCGCGGACGGCACGGCGCGATTCGGGTTCGCGATGGCCCCGGTCGACCTGGACTGCACCCTGGCCGTCGACGGCACGAGCGTGCGCTACACCATCGAGTCCGGCTTCCCGTTCTGGAACGGCTCGGTCTTCGAGTGGGAGCTCGGCCCTGCGTTGCGCGCGGAGAGTGGGACCAACCTGCTCTTCCGTCACCGTGGCTTCGAGGACGGCTACCCCGAGGCGGACCTGGCCTTCACCAGCCAGACCTGGGCTCTGGTGCAACAGGCCATCAAGTCCCACGCCGAGGGCGGAGCGCCTGGCCCGGCCCTGGGCTGACACTCACCGACGGGAGGGCAGCATCATGAACGTCGACGTGACCACCGAGATCGTCATCGACCGACCGGTCAGCGAGGTGTCGGCCTACGCTGCCGACCCCGACAACGCCCCGTCGTGGTACGCCAACATCACGTCGGTCGAGTGGAAGACCGCGCCGCCGGTCCGGCAGGGGAGCCTGGTCACGTTCGTGGCCCACTTCCTCGGCAGACGGCTCGTCTACACCTACGAGATCGCGGTCCACAGTCCTGGGCAGCGGCTGGTGATGCGCACCGAGGAAGGCCCCTTCCCCATGGAGACGACCTACACCTGGGCCGCGGACTCACCGACGAGCACCCGGATGACGTTGCGCAACGCCGGTGAGCCTGCCGGGTTCGCCACCGTCGCCGCACCGGTCATGTCGATGGCGATGCGGCGCGCGAACCGCAAGGACCTGGCCGACCTCAAGGCGATCCTCGAGCGGGCCGCCCCCGGACGAGGACGACCCGAGGGGAGCGACGCGGGTCAGTGACTCGTCCGACCGCGCCGTGACTCGGCCGCCGGGCCGATCCAGGCGTCGGCGACCAGTCCGGTCGCGAACGAGTAGACCCCCTTGTGCAGGACGTCCACGGCGCGCTCGCCCGCAGGCCAGGTGGCCGGCGGTGCGCCGACACCGGCCAGGTTCTCCAGGGTCTGGTCGAAGGCGAGCCGGACGACGGTGTGGGTCGCCGTCGCCTGGGCTCCGCGGATCCCGGTCGCGGACCACACGCCACGCAGGGCGCCGAGCAGCCCCGCCGTGCCCCAGTGCATGACGTGGTTCGAGATCACCGGGGTCTCCCGCTCCGAGGGAGTTCGTCCGGCGAGCGCCATCATCCCCCGTCCGGGGACGTAGGAGTTCGGTCGACCGGTGAGCCGTTGCTCCAGCTTCTCCCCGAGCGTCATGCACGCTGCCCCGGCCAGGCCTGCTACGACGCCACGACCCGCCGCCGAGCCGATCCTGCGTCCGCGTGTCGTCTGTGTCATCGCCGTTCCCCTGTCGTCGAGTGTGCAGGTGCGCGGAGCACCCGTCCGTCCAGCACGGCCCGTACCCCTCCACAGCACGTTCATGAGCGTGATGTCTGGCGCGGCCGGCCGGTCGCCGCTTGCCCCTCGGGCGGTCGGTCGGTTCACTGGCGCGGTGACGACGCGCATGGTGCTGGTGGCCGACACCCATCTGCCGAAGCGGGCACGTGACCTCCCGGCGGAGGTGTGGGGCGCGATCGAGGACGCCGACGTGGTCGTGCACGCCGGTGACTGGGTGGAGGAGCGCGTGCTCGACGAGTTCGAGAGCAGGGCGCGCCGCCTGGTGGCGGTGTGGGGCAACAACGACCACGGGGCCTTGCGCGAACGGCTGACGGAGGTGGCGTACGCCGAGATCGAGGGCGTCCGCTTCGGCGTCGTCCACGAGACCGGTACCGCGAAGGGGCGCGAGGAGCGGTGCAGTGCCCGGTTCCCCGACCTCGACGTCCTGGTCTTCGGGCACAGCCACATCCCGTGGGACACCACCAGCGCGAGCGGGCTGAGGCTGCTCAACCCCGGCTCGCCGACCGACCGGCGTCGTCAGCCGCACTGCACCTACCTGACGCTCACCGCCGACGCGGGCCGGCTGCGCGACGTCACGTTGCACCCGGTCGCGCGTTAGACCGGACGGACCGCGGGATGCCGACAGCGGGAAACCCTGCTGAGGCAGGGCAGTGACGGCCGACTAGCCTCCAGTGGCGCGTTCTCATCCTTCCCTCTCGAGCCACCCAGACCCCGGAGCCGCTTGATGACCCCACCGCTGCGCACCGTGCTGATGCCCAGCCACGAGGTCAGCGAGGAGCGGTTGCGCGAGATCTGGCGGGTGCGCCTGGAGATGCTCACCCTCACCCGCCCGGAGTCGCAGGACTGGGAGGAGTTCCGTCGCGCCGTGGTCGGGCCGGGCCGCTACGTGTTCGTCTTCGTCGACCGTCAGGACACGGCGCAGGGTTTCTTCACCATCGCGATGCTGCCGGTCGACCTCGAGCGTCGGCGGATGTTGCTGATGTTCTCCAAGTTCTTCTACTTCCGGCCGGCCTACCGCGGGCACCCCAAGACGATCCTCGCGCCCTGGCGCCTGGTGCCGATCGCGCTGCGCAGCCACGGGCTGCGCAGCCTGCACTTCGTCACCACGGCCTACCCGCAGAGCTACGTCTCCCTGACTCGCACGTCCGGACGGACCTGGTCGCTGCGTGACGCAGCTGCTCCGGCGTGGGCACGTGGCGCGCTGACGGCGTTCGCCGAGGCGTTCTACCCGGGCTCGTTCGACGCGGCAGCGGGCGTGGTGCGGGGGGCCAACGTCGCCGACAAGGAGTCGCTGCCGCGGTCTGCGGCGGCGCGTCGGTTGGCGGCACGCTACGAGGAGCTCAACCCGCAGTGGCGCGACGGAGTCACCCTCCCGATCCTCTTCTCGGTCGACGCTCGCCTGGTGCGCACCAACCTGATCCGTGTGGCCCGGCGGCTCACCCGTCGTGGCTGACGACGCTCCAGGGGTCTCTCACCCCCGGTTGCCGGTGGTGGTGGGCCGGTCGGCCGACACGTCACGTCTCAGCAGGTCGGCCAGCGCAGCCATCTCCTCGAAGGCCTGCCAGTCGGGCTGGGCATCTCGAAGGTCGTCGGGCCAGGTCTCGACCACCCCGATCGCGCACTGCGCCCAGGCGTCCACGGTGCGCTGCAGGTCGTGGAGCAGCCGGCCGGTGAGGATGAGCCAGGGCAGCCGCTCGGGGAACGTGCCGCGTCCCTCCAGGTAGTCCTGGGGGATCGACTGTGACTCGGCGCTCTGTACACGTTCCTGCGCGCGATGGGGCTGACCAAGGGTCTGCTCCGCGATCTCGACGACGACGCCAGGGAGCGCGCCTTGGTCACCCTGCGCCAGCTGGTCGACGATCGCGAGACGCCCGACGGTGTCCTGTTCGACTCCTCCGCGTGGCTGGTCACCGCCAGGGCGTGATCGCCCGCGTCGGTCGTGCTCGTCAGGCGCGCCGCTCCTCGTCGCTGCGGAGCACGCAGAAGCGGTTCCCGGCCGGATCGGCGAGCACCACCCAGCCGGTGCCGTCCGCGTTGCGCTCGTCGCCCACCTGGGTCGCCCCGAGCCCGAGCACGCGGGCGACCTCGTCGTCGCGTCGTCGGTCGGTGGGCACGAGGTCGAGATGGATCCGGCCCTCGGGTTCCTGCAGCGAGTCGACCTCGATGAACAGCAGCCGGTGGTCGCCGTCCGCCTCGACGATCATGCACTCCTCGTCGCCCGGCCCATTGGGGTCGCCGGCCACGTCGACGTACCCGAGCACCGACTTCCACCACTCGGAGAGCTCGAAGGCGTCCGAGCAGTTGAACGTCGTGTGGGACAGGCGGGAGACCATGCCTGCGAGCCTAGTGACCCGTCAGCGGCCGCCCGGGCACCGCTGCCACGTGGTGTCGACGCGCGATCGGAGGAACTCAGCGCGGTCCTGAGGCGTTGACGATCTGCCGGTTCAGCGACAACGCCCGGGAGGCGCCCCGACGTGTCATCTCTCCAGACAGCCCTGCCGAGCACGTCGGACCAGGCCGAGCGGCTCATCGACCTCGGGGTGCACGAGATCGCCGAGATCTCGGCGTCCGAACTGCGCGCCGCCGCCGACGACCGCGAGGGCCTGCTGGTGATCCATCGGCGTCGTGCCCCGGCGTCCGCCCTCGCCCCGTTGCTCACGCGAGAAGGCAAGAGCGGCTTCGTCGTGGTGGACATGCCTGACGTCGACCGGTTCACCGAGATCGACGAGCTGACGCTGCCGGACTCCCCGATCTACGTCCTGCGCGACGTCCAGCGGGGCGACGCCATGGCCAACTGGAGCCCCGACGAGGCCCTCCCCGCGATCCTCGCGGCGCAGCGGACCCCGCTCACGCTGACCGAGGGTCTGCACTGGCTGGTGCAGCAGCCGGAGGCGCTCGAACGCAACCACTGCTTCATGACGATCGGTTCGCGGCTGCGCCAGGACTCCGGAAAGATCGACGCGCGTACGCCTGCCGTGTGGATCAGCAACGGGACCGGCCGCGACGGCCGGTCGAACCGCGAGGCCCCCAAGGTGGGGTGGTGCTGGGCCGGCAACCGGCACACCTGGTTGGGATTCGCCTCGGCCGTCGACCGCATCCCGCTCGGCGCCTGAGTCACCACCGGCGCCGAGAGATGGCACCGTCACGCTGATCGGCCGACCGACGACGGGCGCGGGCTGGCCTATATTCCTGCGTGTGGAGGGCCTACGGTCGGCCGCGGCAGCCGACGGCGTCGTCGCGCACGCGTCTGCCCGCGTCGAGGTCTCCGTGCTCGGGCTCGTCGAGACCCGGCGCGATGGCCGTCCGGTGGACCTGCGAGGCACCAAGCCGCGGGCACTGGTGGCGGCTCTCGCCCTGTCGGGTGGCCGACCCGTGGCCGTCGACACGCTGATCGACCTGCTGTGGGGGGACGACCAGCCCGCCGGGGTCACCACGACCCTGCATGCCTACGTCTCGGGCCTGCGCAAGGCTCTCGAGCCTGAGCGCGCCGCCCGCGCGCCCGCGTCGATCCTCGTCACGGCCGCGCCCGGCTACGCGCTGCGGATCCCCGACGACGCCCTCGACGTGGTGCGCTTCGGTCGGTTGGTCGATGGCACGCACCGGTCGTTGAGCGGCCCGCTCCTCGGGCAGGCGCACGACCAAGGCACCCTGACCGCTGCGACGGAGCGGCTCGACGAGGCGCTGTCGCTGTGGCGCGGCACGCCGTACGCCGAGCTCGGTGACGCCCCTGCGGCCGTGGCCGACCGGGCGCGCCTCGAGGAGCTGCGCCTGGTGGCGCGCGAGGACCGGGCCGTCGCTCGCCTGGCCCTGGGCGAACACGCGGCCGTGGCAGCCGAGCTGGAGCAGGCGACCGCGGCGCACCCGCTCCGCGAGCGACTGTGGGCCCTGCTGGCGCTGGCGCTGGTGCGCAGCGGACGTCAGGCGGAGGCCCTCGGCGCGCTGCGCACGGTGCGGGGCGTGCTCGCCGACGAGCTCGGCCTGGACCCGGGCTCCGAGCTCCAGGACCTGCAGTCCCGCATCCTGGCGCAGGACCCCGCGCTGGCGTGGTCGCCGCCGGACGAGGCCGATGTCGCTCAACCGCGCGAGCGGTCGCCTCGTGACGCGCGACGAGAGGTGGACGACGCAGGACCGGAGCGTCCCGACGGGGAGGGGCGTGCGCGCTGGCCGCTGGTCGGACGCGCCGCCGAGCGCGACCGCCTGGTGGCCGCGCTCGAGGATGCGCGGAGCGGGGTGGCCCGGTTCGCGGTGCTCACCGGCGAGCCCGGCATCGGCAAGAGCAGGCTGTGCGCCGAGGTGGCCGAGGTTGCTGCCGCTCGTGGCGTCCGCGTCGTCGAGGGTCGCTGCTCGCAGGACGACGGCGCACCGCCGCTGTACCCGTGGAGGTCGGTGCTGACCAGCCTGGGCGCCCCGCCCGACGTGTTCCCGACGGCCGAGGGCGGTGAGTTCGAGGCGTGGCAGCGGTTGGTCGCCGCGGTCGTCGCAGCCGCGCGCGACGAGCCGTTGGTGCTCGTCCTCGACGACCTGCACTGGGCCGACACCGCGACGCTGCGGGTCCTGCGGCTGCTGGTGGAGACCCGACCGGACGCGTGCCTGCTGGTGATCTGCACCTGGCGCGACCACCCCGAGCCCACCGGGGCCCTGGCCGACGTCGCGGAGGCGATGGCGCGCGCCCACGCCGAACGCCTCGAGCTGCGCGGTCTCGACGACGCGGCCGCGGCCGGCATCGTGACGGCGTTGACCCGGCAGCAACCCAGCGACGCCGCGTCGGCGGCGCTGCGCGAGCGCACCTCCGGCAACCCGTTCTTCCTGGTGGAGTACGCCCGGCTCGCCGGGCAGGGTCGGGACCTGGGCGACCTCCTCGCCGAGCAGAACCCGCCGACGGTGGTCCAGGAGGTGGTCGCGCGACGCGTCGACCGACTGCCCGAGCAGACCCGGCGGGTGGTGGAGATCGCGTCGGTCGTGGGTCGGCAGGTCGAGCTGTCGGTGCTGGCGGAGTGCACGGCCGAGCACGAGGACGCCCTCTACGACCTGCTCGACCCCGCACTGGCCAGCGGGCTGGTGCGCGAGCTCGGGGTGGACCGGTTCGCCTTCGACCACGCCCTGGTCCGCGACACCCTCTACAGCCGGCTGCGACCCTCACGGCGGGCCCGCCTGCACGCGGCGGTCGCGACCACCCTCGCCCGGCGTACGGGCACGGAGACCGAGACCGCGCGGCACTGGCTGGCCGCCGGTCCCGCCCACGCCGCCCCCGCCTGGCGCGCGGCCGCGGCCGCCGGCGAGGTCGCGATGAGGTCGCACGCACACCCGGAGGCCGCCGCACTGTTCGCGCAGGCGCTCACCTCGCTCGAGCGCGACGCGCAGGCCGGCCCGCGTGACCGGTACGACGTCCTGATGCGGCAGGCGGTCGCCGACCGCTGGGCGGCGCGCTGGCGACGGCTGGCCGTGACGGCGCAGGAGGCGGTCGACCTCGCCGAAGAGCTGGGGGACCCGGTCCTGGCGGCGGAGGCGGCGACACTCACGCTGCGGGGAGCGCTGTGGCAGTCCGCCGCGCACGGCCAGGTCCACGAGCGGCTGGTCGCCTCGCTGCAGCGCAGCCTGCAGGAGCTGCCCGACGAGGACTCCTCGATCCGCTGCCGGTGCCTGGTCGCCCTGGCCGCGGAGCTCTACTACGTGGCCGGGAACGACGAGCGGCATGCCCTGGTCGCCGAGTCGCTGGCGATGGCCCGGCGGATCGGCGACAAGGCATTGCTGACCGACGTGCTCCTCAGCGGCTTCACCGCGATCTGGGTGCCGGGCACCGAGGAGGAGCGCCTCGCCTTCGCCGAGGAAGCGCTCGGCCTCGCACGCGAGCTGGGCGACGCGCACGCGGCGGTCATCGCCGCGGTGGAGGCGGCGGAGGTGTACGGCGAGCTCGGCCGGCCGCGCGAGATGTGGCAGCGGCACGACGAGGCGCTGGCCGGCGCCGAGCCACTGCGCCTGACCTACGCGCTGATCGTGCTGCACTCGATGGTGCTGCCCTGGCACGCGATGGCCGGGGAGTTCGAGGAGTGCGACCGCCTCCTCGGCGTCGCCGTCTCGCTGCTCGAGGAGTCGGAGCTGAGCCACGGCCAGGACGCCATCGGCGGCAACGTCGCAGCCCTGGCGATGTGGCGGGAGGGCTTCGACCTGCCCGAGGCGATCGTGCAGGGTCTGGACGAGAGCTCGCTGCCGACCGATGCGGTCGTGCCCTACCTGCTCTGGCGCGACGGCCAGCACGACCGGGCGCGGCAGCGCATGCAGGAGCGACGCCCCGTCCTGTCCACGCAGCTGTGGTACTCCAAGCTCGGCTGGGGCGCCGCGGCCGCGATGGCGGCGTACGTCGAGGACGCCCGGCTCGGAGCAGAGGCCTACGCGCTGCTGGCGCCGTACGCCGGCCAGAGCTGCTCGGCGGGATCGGGGGTGGCGTCGGGGCCGATCGACGCCTACCTGGCGCTCGCCGCCCTGGCCACGGGCGATCGCGAGTCGGCGACCCGGCACGCCGACGACGCCGACCGGCTGGCCCAGGCGTGGCGGATCCCGCTGTTCGGACGCTGGTTCGCCGAGCAGCGGGACCGCTACCACTTCTGAGCCGAGCGGTGCCGGGGCCTGCCCGCCCCGGCACCGCCCGCCGATCAGACCGGGGCGAGCTCGGAGTCCGACGGGCGCGTCGTGGGCTCGTCGCCGTCCGACCGGCCGCGCTGCTCGTCCGCCTCGACGTCGACGGTGGGGAGCAGCCGGTCCAGCCAGGCCGGCATCCACCAGTTGAGGCGTCCCAGCATCGCCATCGTCGCGGGGACGAGGACCATCCGGACCAGGGTGGCGTCGAGGAAGACTGCCACGGCCAGCCCCAGCCCGAGCATCTTGACGATGACGTCGGTCTCGGTGGCGAACCCGAGGAAGACCGCGACCATGATGGCGGCCGCCGAGCTGATCACCCGGCCGGTGTCGCGCAACCCGTGCACGACGCTGGTGCGGGCGTCCCCGGAGGCCAGCCAGTGCTCACGCACCCGGGAGAGCAGGAACACCTCGTAGTCCATCGAGAGCCCGAAGAGGATCGCGAAGATCAGGATCGGGATCCAGCTCGACACCGGGGTCGGGCCGTCGAGGCCGAACAGCGAGACGCCCCAGCCCCACTGGAAGACCGCGACCAGCACGCCGTACGCCGCACCGATGGACAGCAGGTTCATCAGGGCCGCCTTGAGCGGGACGAGCACCGACCGGAACACCATCGTCAGCAGCAGCACCGAGACGCCGACGACGAAGGCGATGACCAGCCAGAGCCGCTCGCCGAGGATGGCGTCGAGGTCGTCGAACAGCGGCGTGAGCCCGGTGAGCAGGGCCCCTTCGGGAAGGTCCTCCCGGAGGTCGGCGACCAGCTGCGGCGTACGGGCGTCGATGCTGTCGAAGGAGGGTCGCAGCTCGATGAGCGAGACCGCTCCGTCCGGCGAGGTCGTGACGGGTGAGACCAGGGTGAGGTCGTCACGGCCGGCCAGCTCCTCGTGCAGGGCGGCCACGGCGTCGTGGTCCAGGCGCCGGTGGTCGGCGACCACCGTGTAGGAGGTGTTCGCACCGGGTCCGAAGGCCTCGGTGACCAGGTCCGTGGCCCGACGGCTGGTGGTCTCCTGGCTGCTGTTGCTCGCGTCGTTCGGCCAGGTGCGCATGTCGAGCAGCGGCGCGGCCAGGGCGAGCATCACGAAGACGGCGGCGAGGGCCCAGGGGAGCGGGCGACGCCCGATGCGGGTCGCCCACCGGGCGGTGAACGGGTGCTCGACCGCCGTCGTGCCGCCACGGCGGACGCGGCGGGGCAGCAGGCGACGGCCGCCGAAGCGGCTCAGCGCCGGCACGAGGACCAACGACGCGGCGAGCACGCAGACCACGGTGATGGCGGTGGCGAAGCCGAAGCTCTCGTACGTCGGGAGCCCGGCCCAGCGCAGCCCCAGCAGCGAGACGAGGACCGTCATCGAGGCGAAGACCACGGAGCGACCCGCGGTGGCGGCCGCCCGACCGGCGGCCTCCGGCACGTCGTAGCCCGCGCGGAGGTACTCGGTGTGGCGGGTCGCCATCAGCAGCGCGTAGTCGATCCCCACGCCGAGACCGACCATCGTGGCGACGGTGGGTGCCGTGGTGGAGACGTCCATGAAGCCGGCGAGGAGCGTGAGGCCCCCCGCTCCCGCGGCGAGGCCTGCGAGCGCGGTCAGGATCGGCAGCCCCGCCGCGACGATGGAGCCGAAGGCGAGCACCAGGATGAACAGCGCGGCGACCAGGCCGATGATCTCGCCGTACCCGCGCATGGGAGCAGCCGCGGTGTCGGGCACCTCGCCGTTGAACTCCACCTGGAGTCCGGCCTCCTGGAGCGGGGCGACCGCGTCCTCCAGCGGCTCGAGGTTGCCCATCAGGTCGCGGTGGGTCACCTTCACGTCGTAGGTCACCGTGACCACCGCGGTGCGCTGGTCGGCGGACACCACGGGGTCGAGCACGGTGACGACGTGCGGCATCGCCTGCAACCTCTCGTCGAGGTCCGCGAGGATCGTCGCAGGGACGGCGCTGTCGTCGTGGACGACGACCCGGGCGAAGGCCGAGCCGGCCCCCGGGACGTGCTCTCGGATCAGGTCGTAGCCGGCCTGCGACTCGGTGCCCTCGGCCCGCCAGTCGTCCTGGGTCGGGGCACCGAAGGCGGCCGCGAGGCCCAGGATGACGGCGGTGACGGCGAGCCAGCCACCGATGGCGCGCACGGGGTGCAGCGCGGCGCCGCGGCCGAGACGGTAGAGAAAGGTCGACATGAGTGGCTCCTGACACTGGTGACGGATACGCGCCGAGCGTCGACCAGGCGGCTTGTCCCGCACTTGGGTCTCACTTGGGCACTCCGCGAGGTCAGCTCGGCACGCGCACCGCGAAGCCCTCGTAGGTCGTCCCGACCGGGGCGTGCCCCGTTATCCTGGACGTGTAATATCCAGAACATGCGGACGAGCCGAGGTGTCGAGTGGGCGCTGCACACCTGCCTGAACCTGTCGTGGGTGGGCGCCGACGAGTCGGTCACTGCGACCCGGCTGGCGGCCTTCTACGACCTGCCTGCGGCGTACCTGAACAAGCAGCTGCAGGCCCTGGTGCGCGCCGACATCCTGTCGTCGGTCTCGGGCCCGCGCGGCGGGTTCCGGCTGGCACGGGGGATCGACCAGATCACCGTGCTCGACGTCGTCGTGGCCATCGAGGGTCGCGACGAGCTGTTCAGGTGCGACCAGGTGCTGCGCCACGGCCCCGGGGGGTCGGACCACGTCGACTACCGCGATTCCTGCCTGCTCTCCGCCGCCATGCGCAGGGCCGAGCTGGCCTGGCGGTCGACGCTCGCCGAGCAGAGCCTCGCCGACGTCCGGGCCGACGTCGTGCGCAGCTATCCACACACGCGCGAGGCGACCCTGCAGCACCTCCGCGACGTCGGCTGACCCGTACGCCGCGCAACCAGACCCCCACCACCGACCACCTCGGGAGAACTCACCATGTCCATCACCCCAGTGCTCGTCCGCGCCGACCGGGCCGAGACCGTCACCGACGGACCGACCAGCCTGATCACGCTGCTCGCCGACGCCCCGGAGACCGGAGGAGCCGTGACCATCAACCGCGCCACCCTGGCGGTCGGGTCCGCCGGCGCGCCCCCGCACACCCACACCCGTGCCGCCGAGAGCTTCTTCGTCCTGGACGGTGAGCTGGACGTGCTCGTCGACGAGGAGATCGTGCACCTGCGCCGGGGTGACTTCCTGCTCGTGCCACCGGGCACGACGCACGCGTTCGCGCCGCCTCTCGGCAAGGCCGCCGACGTCCTGGTCGTCTTCACCCCGGGGATGCGCCGCTTCGACTACTACCGGCTGCTGGAGCGGGTGCACCTGGGCACGGCAGGGGTCGCGGACATCGCTGCGTCGTCGGGGGAGTTCGACAACCATTACGCCGTCAGCGACGCCTGGGCTGCTCGGCGGGGCGCGGAGCCGGCTCACTAGGGTGAGTGCGTGAGTCCCACCGCCCCATCGTCGTCGTCGCTGCACACGACCGAGGTCGGTGACGAGGGGCCCCGGGTGGTGTTCCTGCACGGCTTGTTCGGTCAGGGGCGCAACTTCACCCAGATCGCCAAGGCACTCGTCCCCGACCTGCGCTCGGTGCTCGTCGACCTGCCCAACCACGGACAGTCGCCATGGCTGGAGTCCACCGACTACGAGCTCGTCGCGGACACGGTCGCGTCCGTCGTACGGGACCGCTACGTCGACGACGGACCGGTCCACCTCGTGGGCCACTCGATGGGTGGCAAGGTCGCGATGGTGCTGGCCCTGCGGCACCCCGACCTCGTCGACCGGCTCGTCGTCGTCGACATCGCCCCGGTGACCAGCGACGGGGCGGACGAGTTCGAGCACCTGCTGGACAGCCTCGCCGGCCTCGACCTGGAGAGCATCGAGCGCCGGGCCGACGCCGACGACCAGCTCGCCGCGCAGGTGGGCGACGAGCGGGTGCGCGGCTTCCTCCTGCAGAACCTGCGCCGGGGGACGGACGGGTTCGGCTGGCAGGCCAACCTCGACCTGCTGCGCGCCGAGCTGCCGACGATCGCCGGGTTCCCGGAGGTGGACGGCACCTTCGAGCGGCCGGTGCTCTGGGTCGCCGGCGAGCGCTCGCCGTACGTCCGCGACGAGTACGGCGACACCATGCGTGCGCTCTTCCCGACCACCCGGCTGGTGACCATCAAGGACTCCGGCCACTGGGTGCACTCCGAGCAGCCCGAGGCGTTCGTCGGGACCCTGCGGGCGTTCCTGGCCGCCACCTGACGGCCGGACCGGCCGGTGACCAGGAGGGCAACGATGTCGAAGACCGACTTCAAGAAGAGCCTCGACTCCTACCGGGCGCCCGCGGGCGAGTTCCGGGTCCTCGAGGTCCCCCCGCTGCGCTACCTGATGGTCGACGGACACGGTGCACCCGGCTCGCCGGCGTACGCCGACTCGGTCGCCGCGCTGTACCCGGTCGCGTACACGCTCAAGTTCGCCAGCAGGCGACGTCTCGGCCACGACTACGTGGTCCCGCCGCTGGAGGCGCTGTGGTGGGCCGCGGACATGGCAGCCTTCACCACCGCCCGCGACAAGTCGCAGTGGGACTGGACGGTGATGCTCATGGTGCCCGACTGGATCTCCGCGGAGATGGTGGCGGAGGCGCTCGCCTCGGTCGCGACCAAGGGCGCGCCGACCCTCCTCGACCGGGTCCGGCTCCAGGCGCTGGAGGAGGGACTGTGCGTGCAGACGCTGCACGTCGGGTCCTACGACGACGAGGCGGGGGTCCTGGCCACCCTGCACGACGACTTCGTCCCGGGCGCCGGACTGCGGATGACCGGGAAGCACCACGAGATCTACCTCAGCGACCCGCGCCGGGTGGAGGCGGCCAGGCTCAGGACGATCCTGCGGCAGCCGGTGGAGCGGGTGTAGCGCCGGTCCTGCTCGTGGCGATCCGGCTCGTCGGCGGATGACACCGGGCACGGCAGGTGCTTCGCTGGGGACATGGCGTACGACGAGGAGCTGGCCGAGCGGGTCCGACACGTGCTGGCGGGGGAGTCCGGCCTGACCGAGCGGAAGATGTTCGGCGGCATCGGCTTCATGCTGGACGGCAACATGGCCGTCGGCGTCAGCGGTCAGGGCGGGCTGATGCTGCGCGTGCCCCCGGACCGGACCGACATGCTCCTGGAGGAGCCGCACGCCGAACCCTTCGAGATGCACGGGCGCCACGCGGCCGGCTGGCTCCGCATCCGCGAGGACGGCGTCGCGACCGCCGACGACCTCGACCGCTGGGTCACCGTGGGGGTCGACCACGTGCGCACGCTGCCGCCCAAGTAGGGCCGGGCTCAGCGTGCGGGGTGCAGGATCGTGGCGAGGGACTCCAGGATGCCGGGCACGATGCGGAAGTAGGCCCACCGGCCGCGCTGCTCGCGGGTGACCAGCCCGGCGTCGACGAGCAGCTTCATGTGGTGGGAGACCGTCGGCTGGGCGAGGCCGGTGGGCTCGGTGAGGTCGCACAGGCAGGCCTCGTGACCCTCGGTCGCCGCGATCATGGAGAGCAGGCGGACCCGCGTCGTATCACCCAGCGCCTTGAACATCCGCGCGACGGTCTCCGCGGAGCCCTCGTCGATCAGGTCGCCGGTCACCGGCGCGCAGCAGGCGACGTCCTCGGGGGTGAGCACGGTCAGGGCCTTCGAGGTCATGGGTCCGACGATAGCCAACGTATTGACATCTGTCGATGCATGGGTACAGTCGGATCCATCGACGTTCATCAATGCGAGGAGTACGCCATGACCGATCTGCCGGTCGTCGTCATCGGAGCCGGTCCGCAGGGCCTGGCCGCCGCCGCCCACCTGCTGGAGCGCGGCCTCCGGCCACTGGTGCTGGAGCAGGGGGCTGGTCCGGCCTCGGCCATCGGCGAGTGGGGCCACGTGCGGCTGTTCTCCGCCTGGCCCGAGCTGGTCGACGCGGCCTCCCGTCGGCTCCTCGAGCAGGGCGGCTGGTCGGCGCCGACCTCCGGCTACCCCACCGGTGGGGAGTGGATCGAGCACTACCTGCGCCCGCTGGCCGAGGCGCTCGACGAGCACGTCCGCTACGGCGTGCGCGTCACCGGGGTCTCCCGCAAGGGACGCGACCGGCTCGTCGACGCCGAGCGGGCCGAGCAGCCCTTCACGGTCCACGTCGCCGGCGCCGACGGGCACGAGCAGCGGCTCGAGGCCCGCGCGGTGATCGACGCATCCGGCACCTGGCGCCGGCCCAACCCGGCCGGGGCGGACGGCCTGCCCGCCATCGGGGAGGGCAGGGCCGCAGCGGCCGGGCTGCTGGACTACCAGGTCCCCGACAGCGCGACATCCAGCCCGTACGCCGGCCGGCACACCGTCGTGGTCGGGTCCGGCGACTCGGCGTTCAACGCGGTCATCGAGCTGACCCGGGTCGCGGCGGCGTACCCCGGCACGACGATCACCTGGGCCATCCGTCGTGCGGTCTCGAGCACCACCTTCGGCGGCGGGGCGGCCGACGAGCTTCCCCAGCGCGGTGCCCTGGGTGCCCGTGCGCGGCAGGCCGTCGAGGACGGCGTGGTCCGGCTCGTGACCGGGTTCCGCACCGCGCAGGTGGACGTCCTCGACGAGCGGGTGGTCCTGACCGCCGAGGACGGCCGGTCCCTGGAGCCCGCCGACCACGTGGCGGTGCTGACCGGCTTCCGCCCCGACCTCTCCTTCCTCACCGAGCTGCGGCTCGACCTCGACCCGACCCTCGAGGCGCCCCGTGACCTCGCCGCCGAGATCGACCCCAACGTGCACTCGTGCGGCTCGGTGCGGGCCACGGGCGCGGCCGACCTCGCCCAGCCGGAGCCCGACCTCTACCTGGTCGGGATGAAGTCCTACGGCCGGGCCCCGACGTTCCTGGCGATGACCGGCTACGAACAGGTCCGCAGCGTCGTCGCCGCCCTCGCCGGCGACTCCGAGGCCGCGGCCCGGGTCGAGCTGGTGCTGCCCGACACGGGGGTGTGCGGCGGCGCCGGCCTGTACGACGAGCCGGACGGTGCCGGCGCGGGCGGGTGCTGCGGCCCGACGGTCATCGCGGAGCCCGTCCCGGCCGGGCGCCTGTCGCTGCCGCTCGCGTGAGCCACGCACCGCGGGGGGTCCTCGCGACGCTGTGCCTGACGGTGACGGTGAGCTACGGCACGCTCTACTACGCCTTCGCCGTGCTCGCCTCGGAGATCGCGCGGGACACCGGGTGGTCGCTGCCGGCGCTCACCGGTGCGTTCTCGCTCGGTCAGGTGACCTCGGGCGTCGTGGGCATCGCGGCCGGTCGGACGATCCAGGCGCAGGGCCCGCGGCGGGTGATGGTGTGGGGCGCGGCCGCCGGAGCCGGTGGCCTGTTCGCGGTCGCGGCGTCCCCGTCGTACGGGTGGTTCCTGGCCGCGATGGTGCTCAGCGGCGCCGGCGCCGCCGGACTGTTCTACGCCCCCGCCTTCGCGGCGATCACCCACTGGTACGGCGCGGCCCGGGTGCGGGCGCTGACCACGCTGACCCTGGTGGCGGGGTTCGCGAGCACGATCTTCGCGCCGACGACGACGGCCCTCGCCGAGCAGCTGGGCTGGCGAGGCACCTACGTCGTGCTGGCGACCCTGCTCCTCGTGGTCGCGGTGCCGGCCCACCTGCTGGCGCTGCGCCACCCCTGGGACCTGCCGTCGACCGCGGCACACCGCGCACGCGACCGCGAGGTGGTGACCAGTGCGGCGTTCGGGTGCCTGGCGGTCGGTGCCGCGCTGGTGACCGCGGCGATGTACGCCTCGCTGGTGTCCTTGGTCCCGCTGCTGGTCGACCGCGGGCTGTCCCTGTCCGCCGCCGCGTGGGCGCTGGGCCTCGGTGGGGCCGGCCAGGTGGCCGGCCGGCTGCTCTACGCCAGGATGGACCGACACCTCGGGCTGCAGCTCCGCGCCGTCCTGGTGTCCGGAGGGGTGGGGGTCACCATCGTGGCGCTGGCCGTGGTGCCGGGTCCGGTGGTGGTGCTGCTGACGGTGTCGGTCGTGGCGGGCGCTGCCCGTGGTCTCTTCACGCTGGTCGGCGCGACCCTGGTGACCGACCTCTGGGGTCCCGAACGGTACGCGTCGCTCAACGGCGTGCTGGGCGCGCCGGTCACGTTCGCCGCCGCGACGGGTCCGGTGCTGGGCGCGGCACTCGCGTACGCCACCGGCAGCCACGCGACCGCCTTCGGTCTGCTCGGGGGCCTCGCCCTGCTGGGAGCGGCCCTGGTCGGGCTCGCCGTCGGGATGGTGGAGTCACGGCGCGAGCCGGCCCCCGACGTCGTACGAGCTGGTCGTCGGGGCAGCCACGCCGGATGACGTCCGCGGGGTCACCCGGCGTCCGCGGCGGCCGCCTCCGTGCACTCCTCGATCAGGTCGATGAGGCGCAGGAGGTGGGAGCGCTCGGTGGCCTCGACGCCGACGGAGACCCGCGCCATCCAGACGTCGTCGAGCAGCGAGGGGGAGACGAAGGCGCGGCCGGAGGTGTTCAGCGCCCGCACCCAGGCCAGGTTGTGCCGGCTGACCGCGTCGCGGTCGACCGGGTCGTCCGCGGCCAGGTGCGCCGGGGTGTGGCGCAGGCAGACCGTCTGCAGCCGGACCGGCGCGACCACCTCCCAGCCCGGACGGTGTGACATCTCCGCGGCGAACCACGCGGCGTTGTCGAGGTCGCGCCGCAGGCGGTCGCGGATGGCGTCGGGGCCGTCGATGCGCAGCTGGTACCACAGCTTGAGGGCCCGGAACCGACGGCCCAGCGGGATCCCCCAGTCGCGGTACTGGGTGGCCTCGCCGCCGCTCGTGGACTGCAGGTAGCTGGGGTTGGTCGACATCACCCGCACCAGGTGCTCGGGGTCGCGCAGGTAGAGCAGCGAGGTGTCCAGGATGGTGCCCATCCACTTGTGCGGGTTCCACGAGACCGAGTCGGCGTCCTCGACGCCCGCGAACAGGTCCCGGCGCTCGGGCAGCAGCATCGCGGCTCCCGCCATCGCCGCATCCACGTGCACCCACACGTCGTACGCCGCGGCCGCGGTCACGATCTCCGGCAGCGGGTCGAACGCGGTCACCCCGGTCGAGCCCAGCGAGGCGACCACGATCGCGGGCACGCCGCCGGCCGCCACGTCGGCCGCCATGACCTGCCCGAGGTGGTCGGCCCGCAGGTCGCGGGTCCACGGGTCGACCTCGACGACACGGATGTCCTCGGCGGCGTACCCCGCGAGCAGGGCCGCCTTGCGCACCGAGGAGTGCGCCTCCACGGTGGTGTAGACGTGCAGGGGGCGTCCGAACCGCACCAGCCCTCCTCCCGCCTGCGCGTGGCCGGTCGCCCGCTCGCGGGCCGCGAGCATGGCGACCAGGCACGAGGTCGACGCGGTGTCCTGGATGACCCCGGACCAGCGCTCGCTCAACCCGGTGAGCTGGCGCAGCCAGTCGACGACGACCTCCTCGACCTCGGTGAGGCTGGGTGAGGACTCCCACGAGATGCCCAGCGAGCCGAGCCCGGAGGAGGCGAGGTCGCCGAGGATCGACGACAGGCTCGCGTTGGAGGGGAACCAGCCGAAGTTCATCGGGTGCTGCACCTCGGTGATCCCGGGTGCGACCACCGACTCGAGGTCGGACAGGACGCTCGCGGCGGACTCGCCCCCGACCGGGGGGGTCGCGGGCAGGCGGGCGGCGATGTCGCCGGGCTCGACGTCGGGGCGCACCGGGCGCGACTCGATCTCCAGACGCCGGTCGGTGATCCAGTCGACCAGCTCGTGCGCGGCCGCGCGGAACTCCTCGGGGGTCATGCCGGTAGTCAACTCCGTCGCCGGCGGCACCGGCACGCCGACCGGGGACCGGCTGCGCCCGGGGCGGTCACTCGACCTCGAGGTCGGCGTTGGTCCGGCCGGTGAGCACCGACTCGTTCTGGGTCGACGTCGGCTTGCGGCGTCGGTCGGCGCCCTCGTCGTCGACCTTGACCAGCAGCCAGTTCGCCTCGTCGCCGCCCATCCTGGTGTGGGTCAGCGCGAACGCTCCCGTCAGCTTCTCGCCGTGCAGCCGCACCTTCAGGTGCCCGTCGGCCAGGGCGTCCGCGAGCGGCACGGGCTCGCCGTCGCTCTCGGTGAGGTTCTCGAAGCCGCCGGTGTCCCAGACGATCACGGTGCCCGCGCCGTACCCCTCGCCGATGCGGCCCTCGAAGTCCACGTAGTCCAGCGGGTGGTCCTCGGTGCGGTGCGCGAGCCGCTTGTCCGCGGGGTCGAGCGAGGGCCCCTTCGGCACCGCCCACGAGACCAGCACGCCGTCGACCTCCAGCCGGACGTCGAAGTGGAGGCTGGACGCGTCGTGCCGCTGCACCACGAACTGCGGTCCGTCCGACGGTCCGTCGCTCGCGCTGGTGGTCGCCGACGGGCCTCCCGACGGTTCGCCTGACCGGGCGGGGTCCCGCTTGCCCCGGTAGTCGGTGAGTCGGTCCTTCGCCATGCGACAGTCCTACCCCACGACGGCCGTCGCGACGCCGCCGAGGGCAGGGGGCGACGGCTCACTCCACGGTGAACGGGGTCGAGCTCACGCTGGTGTACTCGTCGGTGAGCAGGTAGTGGACGGTGTACCGGCCGGGCGGCAGCGGCCAGGGCCTGCCCTGGTGCTCGCGTCCCAGCACCAGCTCACCCGCGGTGGTCGGCGGGACCGCGCCGGCGTCGTGGCCGCCGGTGTAGGCCCACACGAGGTAGTCGTCCTTCTCCGGGTCGTTCGCGTTCGCGCGGTAGACGCCGATCCAGTCCCAGCGGTTGGCCGGTCCGTCGGCCCACCGCACGGTGATCGGGGCCCCCTGCCGGTAGGTGGTGGCGTCGGTGCTCAGGTCGACCCGGGCGTCCCTCGGTCGCACGTAGAGCTCGTTGGTGGCGAGCTCGGAGCCGGTGGCGTCCACCAGCGCGACCCGGTAGGCCCCGGGCGAGAGGTCCGCGGTGGGCGCGGTCACCTCACCGGTCGGGCCCGACGTCGGGTACAACGCAGAGTTCGACTCCGGGGCGGGCCCGGTCAGGGTGACCTCGCCGCGTGCGGCTCCCTCGGGCATCCGGTAGGTCGCGGTCACGTCGTCGCCGACCGTGACCATCCGGCTGGACAGGGCGATGGTCGTCGGGACGGGTGCGGGGACCAGCGAGAGCCGGGAGTACACGGCGCGGTGGTCCGAGGTCCATCTCGGGTAGCCGCGGTCCACCCCGTCGGCGCCGCGTTCGCCGACCAGCTCGCTGCTCACCACCTCGACCGGACCGCCGACGTAGGCGTAGTCGATGCGTCGCGGGGTGCTCGGGTTGCCCGCGACCCCGCCCCAGGTGTGGCCCGGGTGGGTGACCGGGTCCGGGTGCGCGGACCGGTAGGCGTCGCGGAGCCCGGCCTCGACCAGGGCCTCGCTGACCGGCCAGGCCATCGGACCGAGGCCGCCGTGCTGGTCGGCGGTGGCGGCCGTCCAGTCCAGGTGCGAGGGCTCGTTGAAGTCGCCGGTGACCAGCACCGGCCACTCCGCACCCATCAGCTGCACGGCGGAGGGCAGCAGGGTCTGCATCGAGGACAGCCGCACCTCACGCTCGGTGGCCAGCACCTGCGCGACGGGCACGCCGCGGGCCAGCCGGTCGGGCCCGTCCCGCACGTAGTCGAGGTGGGCGTTGACGATCGCGACCGCCTCGCCCGGGCGCACCTCGATGAACGCGTACAGGCCGTCGGCGCCGGACGGCTCGAGGATCGGGTACTTCGAGAGCAGCTGCAGCCCCACGTTGTAGTAGGGGTAGCCCGCGGCCTCCGCGATCTTGGGCAGCCGGTTGTAGGACTCCAGCACCGCGACCACGTCCGCGTCGAGGTCGGCCATGACGGCGTCGGTGGCGCGGGTGCCGCCGTACTCCACGTTGAACACCAGGAGGGACAGCGCCAGCGGCTCGCCGGACGCCGCGGCGGCGGAGGAGGGTGCGCCGGACGGATCAGCGGACCCCGCCCGCGGCTCCGGGTCGGCCGAGGTCGAGCACCCCGACGCCACCAGGGCGCCCAGGAGCAGGCCTGCCAGCACCGCCGCGGTCCGCCGCATGACGTCCCCATCCCAGTCACTGACTGATCGAACAGTCAGGATCGACGATAGGTCAGGGAGCGGTCGCTGTACAGACCACCCGCCCCCGTCCGCTGTGCGAGCGGGACCCCTAGGCTGGGCAGCCGTCACCGAGGAGGCGAGGTGCCGACCGAGTGGAGCCCGTAGACCCCCACCAGCACGACCTGGCCGCGCGTGCCGTCGCGCTGACCGCGCAGCTGGTCGGCATCGACACGGTGAACCCCGGTCTGGTGCCCGGCGCGGCCGGGGAGCGCGAGGCGGTGCTGGTCCTGGCCGACCGGCTACGGCGGAGCGGCCTGCGGGTCGAGCTGGTCGAGGCCGACGGGCACGACCGGCCCAGCCTGCTGGCGACCCACCGCGGCAGCCGTCCCGGACGCACGTTGGTCCTCAACGGCCATCTCGACACGGTCGGGGTGGCCGGCATGGACGCCCCGTTCGCCGCCCGCGTCGTGGAGGACCGGATGCTCGGCCGGGGCACCGCGGACATGAAGGCCGGGGTCGCGGGACTGGTGGTCGCGGCGGAGGCGGCCGCGACCGCCGACCTGCCCGGCGAGCTCGTCCTCGCCCTCGTCGCCGACGAGGAGGACGCGAGCCTGGGCACCGAGGCCGTGCTGGAGGTGCTCTCGCGCCGGGACGCCCTGCCGGACGCGTGCCTGGTGGGTGAACCCACGGGGCTCGACGTCGCGGTGGCCCACCGAGGGTTCGCGCTCGTCGAGGTGGTGCTGCGCGGCCGGGCCGCGCACTCCTCACAACCAGCGGAGGGCGTGAACGCGGTGACGCACCTCGGCCGCCTCCTGCACGCCGTCGAGCTGGCCGGTGAGGAGCTGGCCGGCAGGACGCCGCACCCGCTGGTCGGGAGTCCGTCGCTGATGGCCACGGTGGCGTCGGGCGGGTCCTCACCCTTCGTGCTGGCCGCCGAGGCCGTCGCGGTGGTCGAGCGACGCACCGTGCCGGGCGAGTCGGCGGACGTCGCGCTGCGGGAGGTGGAGGCGCTCGTCGCCGCCCTGCACCGGCGCGACCCCTCCGTCGCCGCGACCCTCACGGTGCCGGCCACCCGCGAGGCCTGGGAGCACGACGGTGCCGGCGCCGCGGGTGAGCTCCGGGACCGGCTGGCCGACGGGCTGACGTCGACCGGCCGGGCCGCTCCCGACGCGGTGGGCGCGCCGTACTGGATGGAGTCGGCGCTGTGGGAGGCGGCCGGTGTCCCTGCCGTCGTGTGCGGGCCCACCGGGGGTGGCCTGCACGCGGTCGACGAGTGGGTCGACCTCGGGCAGGTCCGGGCCTTCCCCGCCGCGGTGCTGCACGCAGCCACCCGCTTCTGCGCGGGGGACCCGTCGTGAGCGGCGACCCGCGTGACCCGCGCGGGTTGCGCGCGGACGCCCCGCTGCTGGACGCCTGGCTGCGCTTCCGGGACGGCGACCCCCACCCGTTCACGATCCCCGGGCACAAGGGCGGCACCGATCTCGTCGGCACGCTGACGTCGGCCGACGTCCCGCTGTACGGCGGCCTGGACACGGTCAAGCTCGGCACCGGGGTGCTCGCGCGGGCGGAGGCTCGCGCCGCCGCCGTCTGGGGAGCCGACGTGTGCCGGTTCTCGGTCGCGGGCTCCACCCACGGCAACCAGGCACTCGCCCTCGCCGTGGGCCGCCCGGGGGACCGGGTCGTGGTGCAGCGCACCCTGCACCGGTCGATGCTCATCGGCCTGGTCCTCGCGGGACTGGAACCGGTCTGGGTGCAGCCGGAGCTGGACCCGGTGACCGGCGTACCGCTGGGGGTGGCGCCGGAGGTCCTCGACGCCACCCTGCGCTCTGCCCCCGACGTGGTCGCGGTGCTGGTCACCGAGCCGTCGTACGTCGGGACCGTCGGTGACGTGGCCGGCCTGGCCGCAGTGGCCCATGCCCACGGGTGCCCGCTGGTGGTCGACGCGGCCTGGGCGGCGCACTTCGGCTTCCACCCGGACCTGCCCCCGCACGCCCTGCAGGCCGGTGCCGACGCGCTGGTGACCAGCGCCCACAAGACGCTCCCGGCGTGGTCGCAGTCCGCGCTCGTCCTGGCGCGGACCGAGCGGGTCGACCCGGTCCGGTTCGACGCGGCCTTCGAGGCGACGCACACGACCAGCCCGGCCGGCGCGATCCTGGCCAGCACCGACGCCGCGGTGGCGCTGCTCGCCCGCGACGGGGAGGCGCTGCTGGGTGGCCTGATCGAGCGCGTACGCCGGCTCCGCGATCGCCTGGCGGCGGTGCCCGGGCTGACCGTGCTCGACGGCCCGCACGTCGACCCCGTCAAGCTCGTGCTGCTGCTCCACGGGACCGGCGCGGACGGCAACGCCGTCGAGTCAGCGCTGGTGGCTCGGGGAATGCCGGTGGAGATGGCCGACCGCGACACGCTGGTGCCGATGGTCACGCTCGCCGACGACGACGACCACCTCGAGACGTTCGGCCGGGTCCTCGTCGACGCCCTCGAGGCCGGCCGCGGGCCCGCCCGCGCGGTGGCTCCGGCCGCGGCGTGGCGGGTGACGCCGGAGCAGGCGCGGTCCCCCCGCGAGGCCTTCTTCGCGGCCCGGGAGAGCCGTCCCGCTGCGCGAGACCCTCGGACGGGTCAGTGCGGAGATCGTGGCTCCCTACCCGCCGGGCGTGCCGGTGCTCGCGCCGGGGGAGCGGGTCACCTCGCAGGTGCTCGACGCGCTCGAGGCGGCGCGCGCCTCCGGCGTACGCATCGCCTACTCAGCCGACCCGACGCTCGAGACGCTGCGGGTGCTCGAGGATCGGTGACGGCGGCACGGCCGTCCCTGACCCGGCGGAGGGCGCGGCCTGCCTAGCCGACGTCGGGGCCGGCGTCGAGGTCGACGACCGTCATCCCGGCGGTGGGCGCGGCGCCGCTCATCGCGACCAGCGCGTCCGGAGCGTCCGCGAGCCCCACCACGGCCCCGACGAGCAGGTCGGGTCGCAACGTGCCGTCGGCGACCAGCGCCAGCATCGCCGGGTACTCGCGGGCCGCCATGCCGTGGGTGCCGTAGAGCTCCAGCTCCCACGCGACGACCCGGTCCATCGGCAGCGGAGTGGTCGCGGCCGCACCGAGGAGCAGGCCAGCCTGGACGTGCCGCCCTCTCCGGCGCAGCGAGCGGACCGACGCCGCCGCGGTGGCGGGCAGCCCGACAGCGTCGAGGGACACGTGCGCGCCGCCGGCGGTGGCTTCGCGGACGACGGTGGCCGGGTCCGTGACGTCCGCGGCCGCCACCGTCGTCTCTGCCCCCACCCGCAGGGCGAGGTCGAGCGCGTCCGGCTCGAGGTCGACCGCCACCACCCGGGCACCGAGGGCGGCACCGACCATCACGGCGGAGAGACCGACACCGCCGCATCCGTGCACGGCCAACCACTCGCCCGGCCGGATCCGGCCGTGCACCGTGACGGCGCGGTACGCGGTGGCGAAGCGGCAGCCCAGGGAGGCCGCGGTGACGAAGTCGATGTCGTCGGGGAGCGCGACCAGGTTGGTGTCGGCGGCGTGCAGCGCGACCAGGTCCGCGAACGACCCGGGGCCGGTGAAGCCGGGTTGGGTCTGGTCGGGACACACCTGGGAGTCCCCGGCAGCGCAGGTCGGACAGCGCCCGCACCCGGAGACGAACGGGACGGTGACGCGGGCGCCAACCTCCCAGAGCCGGATGTCGGGGCCGACCGCGGCGATCGTGCCGGCGAGCTCGTGACCGGGGACGTGGGGCAGTGCGACCGGGTCGTGCCCCTGCCAGGCGTGCCAGTCCGACCGGCACACCCCGGTGGCGCCGACCCGGACGACGACCCCGTCGACCGGGCACTCCGGCTCCGGCACCTCGGCGAGCCGCGGGGTCGCGCGATACGCGTCGTAGACGACTGCCCTCATCGAGAGCCGCCTCCACGGTGACGGCGGGTGCGCATGGGCTCATCGTGCCAAACCCGGACAGATGCAGCTCATGACCGGACTCGTACGGGTGTCCTGGCCTACTCTCGGGAGGGTGCAGGGGAGCGCAGGTCCGACACCGGACGCGGTGGTGGCCACCACCACCGCGTGGGCGCGTGAGGTTCTGGCGCTGCTGACGGGGCGTCCGGGGGTGCACCGGGCCGGGCTGGGTCTCGCCGAGGGCGGCGGTCGTCGGCTGCGGTTCACCGCCAGCGACCGCTCGGGTGGGATCGGCGAGTGGTGCCTCGTCGACGCCTACGAGGACCTTCCGCTCAACACCGCGATCCGCACCGGCCAACCCGTGCTCGGCGCCCTGTCCGAGCTGCGCGGCGGCTTCACGTCGTTCGTGGACCTGCAGCGCGACACCCCGACCACGGCGCTCGCCGCGGTCCCGCTGGTCACCAACGGCCGGGTCCTCGGCGGGTTCGTGCTGTTCTTCGACGTAGCCCAGGCCTTCGGTCCGGCCGACCGGCGGGAGCTGGTCGCGACGGGCGAGGAGCTCGGCGCGGCCCTGCACCGCACGCAGCGCACCGAGTCGGGGGCGCACGTGGGGCTGACCTCGGAGCCGACCCCGTCCGGCGCGGCGGCCGCGACGGTCCAGGTCGCCCCGGACCCGGCAGCGGTCGCCGAGGCTCGCCGCTTCCTGCGGCGGACGCTGGACAGCTGGGACGTGGACGAGCAGGTGGCCGACACGGCCGTGCTCTGCCTCTCCGAGCTGGTGACCAACGCGCTGATCCACGCCGACGCAGGCTGCGCCGTACGCGCCCTCCTCGACGGGGACGTGCTGACGGTCACGGTCCGCAACAGCGGCGACCAGGTCGCCGTCCCGGACCAGCACGACGACCCCCTGCGCGTGCACGGTCGTGGCCTGCAGCTCGTCGAGGCGCTGGCCGCGCGGTGGGGGTCCGGCCTCGACCCGGCGGGGACCACGGTGTGGTTCGACCTCGACCTCCAGGCGGGATGAGAAGTGGCAGGGTGGGTGCGTGCCCGAGCCGGATGAGTCCTCCGCGTGGCTGCTGACGTCGTCCGAGCGCGACAACGCGGAGACCTCGCTCGACGCCGCCCACCCGGGCCGGGCGTGGTCGGAGGGCAACCAGGTGCGGCCGTTGGTCCACGGCACCACGTACTTCGCCGAGCTCCACGAGCGCATCGAGGCCACGGCGGCCGGTGACGTCATCGTCTTCGCCGACTGGGAGGGCGACGCCGACGAGCGGCTCACCGGCGAGCCGGGCAGTGAGGTGCTGGCCGTGCTGGGCCGGGCCGCCGCCCGTGGTGTGGACGTGCGCGGCCTGGTGTGGCACTCCCGGGCCGCGGCCGTGGCCGACGCCGAGGGCGACAACGCGGAGTTCGGCGCCCGGTTGCGCGCACTCGGCGTCGAGGCCTGGCTGGACATGCGGGTGCGACACCGCGGCTCCCACCACCAGAAGCTCGTGGTGCTGCGGCACCGCGACGACGCGACCCGCGACGTGGCGTACGTCGGGGGCATCGACCTGTGCCACTCCCGCCGCGACGACGCCGAGCACCGCGGTGACCCGCAGTCCTTCGAGATGGCCGCCGAGTACGGCGACACCCCGCCGTGGCACGACCTCCAGGCCGCGATCTCGGGGCCGGCCGTGCACGACGTCGAGACCGTCTTCCGCGAACGCTGGGCGGACCCGGCGCCGCTGGACGGCAGCCCCCGTTGGTGGCGGAGACTGCGCCGGCGTGAGAGATCTGAGGTCCCCAGCCCGCTGCCGGCACAGCTGCCCCCACCGCCGACCGTCCCCGGCGGCACCCACGTGGTGCAGCTGCTGCGGACCTACCCCGACCTGCCGTTCGGCAGGGGCTACCCCTTCGCCCCGGGCGGGGAGCGCAGCGTGGCGCGCGGCTACACCAAGGCCATCGAGCGTGCCCGTCGGCTGGTCTACCTCGAGGACCAGTACCTGTGGGGAGGCCACGTCGCGCGGATGTTCGGCGAGGCGCTGAAGCGGCATCGCGACCTGCACGTCATCGCGGTGGTGCCCATGTACACCGACCTGGAGGGCACGTTCGGTCGGCTGCCGCAGCAGGAGGGCCAGCGCCGAGCCGTGCAGGACCTGCTGCGCACGGCTCCCGACCGGGTGGCGATCTACGGCCTGGAGAACCACGCGGGCACCCCCGTCTACGTGCACGCGAAGGCCTGCGTCGTCGACGACACGTGGACCTCGATCGGGTCCGACAACTTCAACCGCCGCTCGTGGACCCACGACTCCGAGCTCTCCGCGGCGGTCGTCGACCGCGCGGGCGAGTACGCCACCCGCCTCCGACTCACCCTGGCCGCCGAGCACCTGGACCGCGACGCCGCCGATCCCGAGGTGATGGCCGACTGCCTGGAGGCGTCCGACATGTTCGCCACCTATGCCGCCAGTGCCGCCCGGCTGGACGCGTGGTGGGACGGCGGCCGGGTCGGTCCTCGCCCTCCGGGACGGCTGCGCCGGATCGACCCGCCCGTGCTCGGGCCGGTGGCTCGCAGGTTCGCCTCGGTGCCGTACACACTGCTGCACGACCCCGACGGGCGGCCGCGCCGGCTGCGCCGTACGGACGAGTTCTAGGTCAGGGCAGCTGGCCGGACGAACCCGGTTCGTCCTCGGGCTCCAGCCACGCGCCGGGCGCGAACTCGCTGCCGAAGTCCGGACAGGCCTCGTTCTCGCAGCGCCCCTGGGTCTCGAAGCTCACCCCCGCGTTGCCCGTCGCGGCGACGAGGGCCGCGTTCTCGGGAGAGAGGTGTCCGCCGTGCCGCAACGGCTGCGCGCAGGTGGGACAGCGCGGCTCACGGGACTGGACGTCGGTCACGCCCCTCACGCTAGGCCGTGTCGCGGCGATCGGCACCTGTTGTGGGCACGCGATCGGGCGACCCGACCGGTGGGTCGATCTGTGGCACGGTGAACGACGGGGCCCCGTGAGGTGGGAGCCCCGTCGTTCACCGTCGTCCGAGCGGCGCCGTGCCACCGCTCAGGGGCGGGCGAGCACCTGCTCACCGAACTCGCGGGTGAACTCGCCGATCTGCAGCACGCCGTCCGGGTCGTAGGCCCGGACGACCTCGGCGAGGCGCTGCAGCGTCTCCTCGCCGTAGGCGCGGCGCGCCGTCCGTGCGTCGTACGCCGGCACGAAGTTGGGCCAGACACCGCCGGTGTCCCACTCGGCGAGTGCGGAGAACAGCTGCTCCGCGTGCTCTCCCGCGCCGGTGCCGGCCATCCCGACCGCGAGCACGCTGAAACCGGCCGACCGGTGGTCGAACGCGTTGGGGTAGGTGCCCTCGCGGGAGTAGGCCCCACCGAGGTGGCGCACCTCGACCAGCACCTGCGGTGACCCCGAGCCCGGGCCCGCCAGCTCGAGCAGCCGCTCGACCGCAACCGGGGGGAGCTCGTCGAGCAGCATCGCCGGGTCGGTGACCGGCATCGGGTCGACCGGGTCGGCGTGCACCGAGTCGACGGCGGTGTACGGCTTCTCCGCCGCGTCGTCGAGGACCACCGGAGCGACGGCGCGCATCTGGTCCAGGAGGCGGCGCCCCTCCTCGGGATCGCCCGTCCAGGCGAGCCGGACGGCGATGGTCATCCGGCCGGCGAGCTGCGGCGGCACGCCGGGCATCTCGGGCAGCTGGAACAGCGCGAACGAGGTGGTGCCTTCCTCGGGCAGGTCGAGGTGCCAGCTGCTCCACCGGTCGATCACCGCAGCCGCGTCGGCCGCGTCGAAGTAGATCGCGCCGCCGTAGAAGGACGGCAGGCGGACGAGGTCGAACTCGACGGCGGTGACGATGCCGGTCGCGCCCTTGCCGCCCCGCAGAGCCCAGAACAGGTCCGGGTCCTCGGTCGGGGTCACCCGGCGGAACGCGCCGTCGCCCGTGACGACCTCGAACGCGCGCACCCGGTCGGCGGCCAGGCCGAAGGTGCGGGAGAACGGCCCGACACCGCCGCCGGTGGTGAAGCCGACGACGCCGACGTCGCTGCTCGAGCCGTTGAGCGGGGCGAGCCCGTGCGGAGCCGCTGCCTCGATGACGCGCAGCCACTTCACGCCGGCGCCCACCCGGGCCCAGCCGCGGGGGTCGACGGTCAGCTCGTCGAGCTCCCGGGTGACCACGAGGATGTGGCCCGCCAGGGCGCTCTTGGCGCCGTGTCCGGTGGCCTGCACGCCGACGGTGCAGCCGTGTCGACGGGCGAACCTGACGGTGGCGACCACGTCGGCGGCCGAGCGTACGGCGACGACGGCGGCCGGCTGCATGGGCACGGCGAGGTTCCACGGTGAGGTCAGGTCGGCGTACTCGGGCTGCTCGGGGGTGTGCAGTGCTCCGGTCAGCTGGCCGCGCAGCTCCTCGAAGGGCGCGGGCCGGGTGGTCGAGGGGTCGAGGGTGGTCGTCATGGTGCTCTCCTGGTTCTGTCCATCGGTGTGATGCTGGACAGACCGTGCCGCGACACCCTTGGCGCGGAGTTGAGGCCGACTTGAGGCGGCGGCTCAAGTCCGTTCGGTCGACTGCGGCGGCGAGGGGTGCGGCGCCATGAACAGCCCCTGCGGGTCGACGCTGCGGCGGATCTCGGACAGCCGGGCGTGCACGTCGGGCGGGAACGCCTTGCGGGTGTCCGTGCTGTCGTCGACCATCGACAGGTAGGTGCGACCCGTCGCCCACGGCTGCACCGCGGCGAGGAGTCGCCCGGCGTCCTCACGCTGGCGTGGCCACTCGGCCGGGTCGGTCTCCAGCCCCACCCCCAGGGCGAGGAACGCGCCGTCGACCGAGGACAGCGCCCCGCCTCCGGGTGCCGGTCGGGAGAGCGCGCCACCGAGCTGGCGGATCTCGGTCAGCGCCAGGCTGTTCCCGGACCGGGGTCCGACCGCGGCCACGACCGCGGCCACGGCCTCGTCCGGGAGCTCGGAGACCAGGGTGCTGCTGGCGTACGCCGGGGCGGGCCCCTCGGGGTCCAGGTGCATCCGGATGACCGACGCGGCCGGCACGCGCGCCAGGGTGTCGAGCTCGGGGCCGAGCTCACGCAAGGGTGCCCAGACGTCGGCGGCGAACGCGTCGGTGCCGGTCACCGCGCCGTCGATGAGCACCAGGTGGCGGCCTCGCATCTCGACGGGCATGTCCGGTGAGTCGGGCACCGCCACCAGGCGCAGGGCCGTCGTCGCCGCCTCGGGTGCGTCGGCGCACCAGCGGACCCAGGCCGACGCCACCCGTTCGGCCTCGACCGAGTCCCAGACCAGGAAGCCGGCGACGACCGTGTCCAGGGGCTCGAGGGCGAACTCGAGAGCGCACACGACCCCCAGGGGCGTGCCCCCGCCGCGCACCGCCCAGAACAGGTCGGGGTCGCGGTCGGCCGTCGCGCGCACGAACGTGCCGTCGGCCAGGACCAGCTCGGCGGCGGTGAGCGCGTTGCACTGCAGCCCGAGCCGTCGGGCGTACCAGCTCAACCCGCCGCCCAAGGAGTAGCCCACGACCCCGACGTTGGGCGACGAGGGATGGAGTGCGGCCAGGCCGTGGTGCCCGGCCGCCTCGGTCAGGTCGCCCCACAGCACCCCGGCGCCCACTCGGGCGTTACGGCGGTCGGGGTCGATCCGGACCTCGTTCATCGCCGAGGTGCGCAGCAGCACCGCGTCGGCGAGGCGGCCCTGCAGCGCGGCAGCGCCGTGGCCGGTGCCCTGGCAGGCGACGGCCAGCCCGGTCGCGCCCGCGGCCCGGACGACCTCGGCGACCTCGGCGGCGTCCGCGGGGTAGGCGACGGCCGCGGGGTGCTCGGAGACCTGCAGGTTCCACGGCGTGCGCGCGAGGTCGTACGCCGGGTCGCCCGGCAGGTGGACCGCGCCTCCGCAGAGCCCGTGCAGGCTCGCGGCGCGGAGACCCTGTTGCACCGTCACGAGTGCCTCCCGTCCTCGCCTGGGTCCATGTTCTCCTCGCTCACTTGAGAGAAACCTGAGTCGTCGTACCGAGCTCGTCGAGCACGGCACGCACCGTGCCGGGCGAGAGGAACAGGCGTTGGGCCACCTCGACCGCGTCGAGGCCCTGGCCGGTCAGCTCGAGGACCTGGCGCTCGGTCGCGGTCACCGCTCGCACGTCCGCCGGGCAGGGCGGGACCGGGTGGCCCCGCTGCTCGAGCGCGCGGCGCGCCTGCTCCTGCAGCTCCCGGGCTCCGCGCTGCTCCGCCGACGTGTTCGCTGCCAGCAGCAGGTCGACTGCCTCCCGGTCCGCGAGCTCGGGACGGCTGCCGAGCGCGCACCGGGCGCGCGCCAGGTCGACCGTCGCGGAGGTGGTGGCGAGCAGCCGGACCGACTCGCGGAGCTCGTCGAGCCCCTCCCGTTCGTCGAGGGCGCCCCGGATCAGCCCCAACCGGAGCAGACCCGCGCCGAGGGCGCTCGAAGCACCCCAGCTGCGCAGCAGGTCCACCTCCTCCTCCGCGAGCTGCAGCGCCTCCTCGACCCGACCGAGCCCCAGCAGCGCATGCGCACGGATGCCCCGCCACGGGTGCCACGCCGGGTTCTGGACGCTCACGCCGGACGGAGTGGCGTCCAGCGTCGCCAGTGCCTCCGCAGGACGCCCCTCCGCCACCAGGAGGCCGGCCACCACCTGCGAGAAGACCCGCCACCCCTCGCCGAGGCGCGTCGTGGAGGCGCCGTCCGCCACCTCCCGTGCGGCGACGAGGTCGCCCCGGTCGAGGTGGCAGCCGATCTGGAAGGCACGAGCGAACGGCTCGGCGACGCCCGAGCCGTGCCACATGCCGTCCTGCTCCAGGCCCTCCCGCAGGCACGCCACTGCTGCGTGCAGCTCGCCTCGCCGCCACCGGTGGTATCCCTCCCAGATGCTGGTGGAGAGGGTGCTGAACAGCGACCCCCGCGTGCGGGCGGCGGCACGCGCGCGGCTCCAGAAGTCCCCGAGGTCCTCGTCGGCGACCATGAGCACGCTGGCGGCGGTCACCCAGAAGATCCCGTCGTCCACCTCCAGCAGCAGATCCTGGCCGAGCGCGAACCTGGCCAGCTCGACCGCCCGGGTGCGGTCGGTGCCGCTGAACACGGCCTGCAGGGCCAGGACCGCGGCCAGCATGCGGGCGCCCGGCCCCTCGCCGGTGAGCCGTGGCACCGCGGCCTGCCACTGCTCCTCGAGCCCGTGGAGGTAGCCGCCGAAGCGCTCCAGTGCCGCCAAGGCCTGGTCGTGGTCGGCGAGGTCCCCCGGCAACCGGGCCCGCGCCGCGTGGGCGAAACCGGTGGCCACGCCCGGTGGACTCGCGAACAGCTGGGCGGCGGTGGCCGCGATCGCGATGTCACCGCGCACGCGGGGGTCGTCGTGCAGGTCGTAGGCCTCGGTGAGGTGGGCGACTCCTGCGGGTCCGTCGAGCGTGGCCTCGACCAGGCCGAGCTCGAGGACCAGCTCGGCCCGGGACCGCCCCTGCGGCGACTCGGAGAGCGCCCGTCGCAGGTAGGTCAGGGCGCTCTCCGAGCTGCCCCGCTCGGTGGCGGTCCGGGCAGCTCGACGCAGCAGCCCCACCACGGCCGCGTCCCCGCGGGCCGGAGCGAGCAGCAGGTGCGCGGCGACGTGCTCCGCGCTGGCGTCGACGGCACGCAGGTGGGTGGCGGCGCGCTCGTGCCGCAGCTCGCGGTCAGCGGCCGGGAGCGAGGAGTAGACGGCGTCCCGGACGACGGGGTGGGCGAACGCGAGCGGCTGCTGGTCGCGGAGGATCCCGGCTCGAGCCAACGCTGCCAGTCCCTGCGCCGTCCGGGCTTCGGAGAGACCCGCGAGCCCGGCGAGGACGGGCAGGGGAGCGCCGTCCCCCAGTACGGCGGCCGTGCGGGCCAGCTCCACGTCCTCGTCGGAGAGCCCACGGAGCCGCAGGAGCACGGTGCTGGACAGTGCGCGCGAACCGATCGCCACGACCCGGTCGGCGTGGGCGGCGTCGGGTGGGACGCGATCGGTCTCGAGGGCGCGCAGGAGCTGGATGAGCAGCAACGGGTTGCCGGAGGTGGTCCGGTGGCACGCGGTCGTGAACAGCGCAGCGGGGGACGATCCCAGACGGTGCTCGACCAGCCGGGCGGTCGCCGCGGCCGAGAGTCCCGCCGGTTGCAGGACGCTGGCCGACGGGTCGTGGGCGAGCTCGGCCAGCAGCGACTCTCGCTGCGGCCCGAGCGCGCCCGGACGAGCGGTGACCAGCACGAGGAGGGGCACCGCCTCGAGCCGGCGCACCAGGAAGCCGAGGAACCGGAGCGACGCGAGGTCGCACCACTGGGCGTCGTCGACCACCAGCAGCAGCGGGCCACCTTCGGTGAGGTTCACCGTCAGCCAGTAGATCCCGTGCAGGACGTCGAAGCCGTCCGCCACCTCGCCCGGTGCGAGGTCGAAGACCCCTGCTGCCCGGCCGGCGGCGCCTCGCAGGAGCGCTTCGCCACCCCCGGCGAGCGCCGGCTCGAAGAGCTGGCGCACCACGCCGAAGGCGAAGTCGCTCTCCAGCTGGCTGCCCCGGCTCGCCAGCACCCGGACCGACCGGGTCGCCGCCAGCCGCCGCGCCTCGGCGATCAGCCTGGTCTTGCCGATGCCGGGAGGCCCCTCGACGAGGACGAGCCCGTGGCCCCCCGAGCAGAGGTCGTCGAGCGCTGCGGCGAGCACGCCGACCTCCCGGTCGCGCTCGACCAGCTCGACCCCCGTTCCCGAATGCGTCTGCCCCGGGCTCGTCGTGTCGGCGCCCCGATCGCTCGGGCGTGGCGGGGCGCTGAGCGAGGGAGACTGAGCGAGCACCTCGGCCTCGAGGGCGCGCAGGCCGGGGCCCGGGTCCACCCCCAGCTCCTCGGCGAGGACGGTGCGGGCGCGGCGCAGGGCGCCGAGCGCGTCGGCCTGGCGGTGGGCGCGGTAGAGCGCGAGCACGAGCAGGCGCCAGCGGTCCTCCCGCAGCGGCTCCTCGCCGGCCATCAGCTCCAGCTCGGGGACGAGCAGCGCCGGGTCACCGGTCTCCAGCCGTGCCGCCAGCAGCCGCTCGCGGGCGAGGGATCGCAGCTCGGTGAGGCGGGCGATCTCCGGCTCGGCCCAGCTCTCGTCGGCGTAGTCGACGAGAGCGGGGCCGCTCCACAGGGCGAGGGCGTCCTCCAGCAGAGGAGCGGCCTCGTCGGGGGACGGCGCGGCATCGGCCCGGGCGACGAGGCGTTCGAAGCGCCAGGCGTCGACGGCGTCGACGGGTTGCCGGACGGCGTAGCCCGGTCCCTCGCGGACGATCACCGCCGACCGGCCGCGCGCGGGGACCCCTGGTTGCAGTGCTCGCCGTAGGTGGGAGACGTAGGACTGCAGGGCGCTGGCGGCGTCGTCCGGCGCACGCTCGCCCCACACCGCCGCAGCCAGCCTCTCGGCGGGCACCACCTCCCCGCGGGCGAGAAGCAGCACGGCCAGGACGGCACGCTGACGACGCCCGCCGAGGTTCAGCAGGACGCCCTCGTAGGACGCCGAGAGCTCGCCGAGCAACTTGATCCGCAGCGGTACGGCGTCGGCCACAGCATCACCTCAGCGACACGGTAGAACATGCTCCCGGGTCTCGGCATGGCCTTTTCCGGTCATGTCGGGCTGGTCCTGACCAGCCCGGTGCGGCCACCCGACCGGGTCTCGACACCGGCCCCGACCAGGCGCAGGCTGGAGGGCGGAACCCGGTCGAGAAGGAGCAGGCGATGGACCTCGCGGAGCTGCACACCCGGTGCGTGGAGAGCTGGCGCTCGCGACTGGCCGCGGTCCAGGACGGGTGGTCCGACACGACCCCGTGCGCGGACTGGGACGTCCGTGCACTGGTCAACCACGTCGTGGGCGAGGAGCTGTGGACCGCACCGCTGCTCGACGGCGCGACCGTCGCGGAGGTGGGGGACCGCTACGACGGCGACGTGCTGGGCGAGGACCCCGGCCCGCGGGCTGCGGCCGCCGCGACGGAGGCGGTCGCCGTCGTGGAACGGCACCTGTCCTCCGGGGACCCGGCGTCGGACCTCGTGCATCTCTCCTTCGGGGACACCCCGGTGGAGGAGTACGTGCGCCAGCTCAGTGCCGACCACCTCGTGCACTCCTGGGACCTGGCGATGGCCACCGGTCAGGACCCCGCACTCGACACCGACCTGGTCCTCGAGGTCGGCGCGTGGTTCGCCGAGCGCGCGGAGATGTACCGCGCGGCCGGGGTCGTCGGCCCGGCTGTGCCCGCGGACGACGACCCGCAGTCCACGCTGCTCGGTGCCTTCGGGCGGGTCTCCGGCTCGACGGCCGGCGCGTAGGCCCGAGGGGAACGGAACCCGGAGCGCGGCACGTGAGCACCGCGGCACACCCGGACCCGACACTGCGCGAACGGGTCCGTCGCACGGCCAGGATCGGTGCGGAGGGGGTGTCGGGGGCCTCGATCGAGCGGTGGTGGCTCGAGGACGGGAGCACCCTGGTCGTCAAGCGGCAGTCCCCGGGGTCGGACCTGATGATGCGGCTCCTCGGGGACACCCGCGGGCGTGAGCTGACCCTCCACGAGCGGGGCGTGCTCGACCTGCTGCCGGCCGGGGTGGGGCACGCGGTGCTCGGCGGTTGGGTGGAGGGGGACGACACCCTGATCGTGATGCGCGACCTGGCCGGTCACGTGCTCACCTGGCGCGACCGGCTCGACGAGGCCGGCACCCGGGACCTCGTGCACCGGCTCGCGGACCTGCACGCGCACTTCGCCGGGTCGCCGCCGTCGGACCTGGCGCCACTCACCGTGCTCGTCACCACCTTCGCCCCGACACGACTGCTGCCCTTCGCCGCGACCGGGCACCCGATCGTGGCGGCCGCGCTCGAGGGGTGGGAGCTGTTCGGCTCGCTCGTGCCCGACGAGGTGGGCGATGCCGTGCTGGGCCTGCTGGCCGACCCGGCCGATCTCCTCGAGGCACTCGGTGAGTGCACCACGACGCTGTGCCACGGCGACCTGTCGACGGTCAACCTCGCCCGCGAGGACGACGGGACCCTGACCCTGATCGACTGGGGCCAGGCCGTCGCCGCCCCGGGCGAGCTCGACGTGACCCGGTTGCTCGCGGGCAGCGCCCCGGCGCTGGGACTCCCCCGGGAGGCGTTCCTCGAGGAGTACCGGCGGGCGGCGCCGCACAGCTCGGCACGGGGCATGCGGCTCTCCCTGCTCGCCGGGCTGCTGTGGCTCGGCTGGAACAAGGCGCTGGACGCGGCCCGGCACGCGGACCCGGACACACGCGCCCACGAGCAGCAGGACCTCGCGTGGTGGGTCGAGCGGGGCCGGGAGGCGCTCGAGGCCGGGTGGTGACCGGTCCGGGCGGTGATCGGTCCGGGCGGGTCGGCTGCGCGCTAGCGGCGCACCCGACGCCGGTCGTCGGCGAGCCGGACCGTTCGCCCCGTGCGGTCGAGGTGGGCGAGCAGTGGCAGCACCACGCGGCGGGTCGTGCCGAGGGCCGTGCGCGCCTCGCTGACCGTGAACGGCTGCTCGATCGTGGTGAGGCGTCGCACGGCCTCCTCGTCCGCCCCCGGCAGCAGCACCACCGCCTCGGCCAGCCGGACGAGATGGCCTGCGCCGGCGAGCGCGCCGAGGTCCGCCGCGGTCAGCCCGAGTGCACGCAACCGGTCGGCATCGGGTGCCGCGAACGGGTGCTCGTCGAGGTCGGTTCGCACCGTGTCCAGCGCCTGCTGCAGCTCCTGGGGCAGCGACGGCGCGGCGGGGACCACCATCCCGCGCGACACCTCGAGCGGCGGGTCCACCAGGGGCGGCACCAGGCGTTCGTCGGGCAGCTCCAGGGCCTGCGCGACCTGAGCGAGCGGCACCCCGGGGCGGTGGGGCGTGCTGGTCCGCTCGACGAACTGACTGCAGCCGCTCGCGCAGCTGGCGGGCATGGTCCGAGTCGACCAGCCACGGCCCGACCGCGAGCACGTCGTCGCCGGCCACGCCTGTGGCGCCCAGTCGGTGCAGCAGCGGTCGCTCGACGACCAGGCGCCGAGCCACCTCCGTGTCCACGGTGCCGTCGGCGCGGGCGAGCTCGGCGACGCGGCGGGCGGCGGCCCCGCGGCGACGCAGCGACGGCGGCGCGGGGTCGAGCACCCGGACGCCCCACAACGCCCGGCTGCCGGGGTCCCGCAGCAGGGCGCGGTCCCCGATGCGCAGGGGGAGCGCGCGCTCGAGGGTGAGCCGGGCGAGGTCCGGCGACAGCGGACGGGCATGGACGCCGACCGAGGTCGCCCCGAGGTGGAGGACGGGTCGCTCCGGGAGCCGCTCCTCTCCGCGGACGCGCACGTCGACGACGCTGGCGTACTCGTAGGCGTCGGGAGCCACGAGGACGCCGCTGCGCCCGACGTCGTCGGCGGCCTTGCCGGACAGGGCGAGGGCGACCCGGGCGACGCCCGAGCAGGACTCCACGGCGCGCCCGAGGCTCTCGATGCCGCGCACCCGGACCGGACGGCCCTCGCAGAGCAGGGTGTCGCCCACCGTGACCGTGCCCGCCGGCAGCGTCCCGGTGACCACGGTCCCGGTGCCCCGCACGGTGAAGCGTCGATCCACCCACAGGCGTACGTCGGCGGCCCGGTCCGGCGCCGGCAGGGTCGCGAGCACGGCCGCGAGCTCGGTGCGCAGGGCGTCGAGGCCCGCGCCGGTCCGTCCGCTGACGACGACCATGCGCGCGTCGCGCAACGACGTGCGCGCCACCTCGGCCCGCGCCCGGGCCAGAGCCGGACCAGGGTCGGCCAGGTCGCTCCGGGTGACGACGAGCACCCCGTGGCGGACGTCGAGGAGGTCGAGGGCCGCGAGGTGCTCGGCGGCCTGCGGCATCCACGGGTCGTCGGCCGCGACCACCAGCAGCGCGGCGGGGACCGGTCCCATCCCCGCCAGCGTGGTGGCGATGAACCGCTCGTGGCCGGGGACGTCGACGAAGGCGACGTCGCCGATGCCGGGCAGGGCGGTCCAGCAGTAGCCGAGCTGGATGGACAGGCCGCGGCGGCGCTCCTCCTCGAGGCGGTCCGGGTCCTGGCCGGTGAGCGCCCTGACCAGCGTCGACTTGCCGTGATCGACGTGGCCGGCCGTCGCGAGGACGTGCACCTCAGCGGTCCTCGGCGACCGGGTCGGCGAGTGCGTGGCGCACCGCCTCGACCAGCCTTGTGTCCTGGTCCTCCGGCACGGTCATCAGGTCGAGGAGCAGCCGGCCCTCGACCACGTGGCCCACGACCGGGCGGTCTCCATGGCGCAGCGCGACGGCCAGCGCCGCGGGCAGGGCGACAGCGGCGCTGGCCAGCTCCACCCCCGGCGCGCCGCCACCACCGACCACGGCCGTCGATGCGACGGCTGCGGCCTCCGGCCCGATGGCCGAGGCGATCGTCCTCGCTCGAGCCGCGAGGTCCTCCGCGCGCGAGGCGAGCGCCGTGCGGACGGGAGGCGTGGGACCGGTGAGGGTCGCCTCGAGGGCGGCCAGGGTGAGCTTGTCCACCCGGAGCGCCCGGGCGAAGGGGTGCCGGCGCAGGCGCTCGACGAGGTCGGCGCGGCCCAGCAGCAGCCCGCACTGCGGCCCGCCGAGCAGCTTGTCGCCCGACGCCGTCACCAGGTCGGCACCCTCGCGCAGGGACGTGGCGGCGTCGGGCTCGTCGGGCAGCCGAGGGTGTGGAGCGAGCAGACCGGACCCGATGTCGGCGACCACGGGCACCCCGAGCGTGGCCAGGTCTGCAACCGGCACCGCGGAGGTGAATCCCTCCACGCGGAAGTTGGAGGGGTGCACCTTGAGCACGAAGGCGGTGCGATCACCGACGGCGGCGGCGTAGTCGTCCAGCCGGACCCGGTTGGTCGTCCCGACCTCGCGCAGCCGCGCCCCGACCGACTCGAGCAGCTCGGGTATCCGGAAGCCGTCCCCGATCTCGACCATCTCACCGCGGGCCACCACGACCTCGCGGTCCCGGGCGAGGGCGCAGGTGACCAGCGTCAGCGCAGCCGCCCCGTTGTTGACCAGGTGCACGCCGCCGGCGTCCGGCACGGCAGCGGCGAGGGCGGCGAGGACTCCGGCGCCGCGCCGGCCCCGGCGCCCCGTGTGCAGGTCGAGCTCGACGTCGGTGGCGCCGGCGGCGACGCCCAGCGCCGCCACGGCGGCCGCGGACAGCGGGGCCCGACCGAGGTTCGTGTGCACGACCACCCCGGTCGCGTTCAGCACCGGGCGCAGCGACGTCGCGCTGGCGGGCAGGCCCGCGAGCGCGGCCCCGACCACGTCCTCGGGGGCGAGCACGCCGTCGCGGCACGACTGCAGCGCCGTGATCACCGCCTGCTTCACCGCGCGCATGCCGAGGCGGTCGATCTCGGGGCCGAGTCGCGCGTCCGCGAGCACGACGTCGGTGCGCGGCGTACGGCGTCGCGGGTCGTCGTGCACACACCCTCCCGGTGCCGGACCGAACTGGCGGAGGCGGACGGGAATCGAACCCGCCTGACCGGGATGCCCGGCCACTACGGTTTTGAGGACCGCGCCCGTCACCAGACGAGGAACGCCTCCACGCCGAACTCTAGGGGGAGGCCGGAAAGCAGCCCGAGGTGGTGTGTCGGGCGCTGGTTTAGTTTGGCCGGTTCTGGAAACGTGGGTCCTGTCGGCGCGGGCGACCGAGCCGCGACAGGACAGGGGATCCACGTGGGCGTGCAGGGGTTCGTCAGCTCGTGGTCCCTGCTGCGCCAGCTGCGCGGCCTCGACAAGCTCGGCCGGGGGTCGGCCGCGATGTCGGCCCGCAGCGCCGACCTCGAGCCGCGTACGGCGCAGGCCGACCGGGTGGTCAGCTCGGTCTGCCCGTTCTGCGCGGTGGGGTGCGCGCAGAAGGTGTTCGTCAAGGACGGGCAGGTGACCCAGATCGAGGGCGACCCGGCCAGCCCGGTCTCCCGCGGCCGGCTGTGCCCCAAGGGCAGTGCCAGCAAGCAGCTGGTCACCTCACCGAGCCGGGTCACCCAGGTCCGCTACCGGCGACCGCACGCCACCGAGTGGGAGGACCTCGAGCTCGACGTGGCGATGGACATGATCGCCGACCGCGTGCTCAAGACGCGCAAGCAGTTCTGGCAGTGGGAGGACGAGGAGGGTCGGCGTACGCGCCGCACGCTCGGCATCGCCAGCCTCGGAGGAGCGACCCTCGACAACGAGGAGAACTACCTCATGAAGAAGCTCTACACGGCGATGGGCGCGATCCAGATCGAGAACCAGGCGCGTATTTGACACTCCTCCACGGTTCCCGGTCTGGGGACCTCGTTCGGCCGTGGCGGCGCCACCACCTTCCTGCAGGACCTGCAGAACGCTGACTGCATCCTCATCGAGGGCTCCAACATGGCCGAGGCGCACCCGGTCGGGTTCCAGTGGGTGATGGAGGCCAAGAAGCGCGGCGCGACGATCATCCACGTGGACCCACGGTTCACCCGGACCTCCGCGCTGGCAGACCTGCACGTGCCGATCCGGGCGGGATCCGACATCGCGTTCCTGGGCGCCCTGGTCAACCACGTGCTGAGCAACGACCTCGACTTCCGCGAGTACGTCGTGGCCTACACCAACGCGGCCTCGATCGTCGGCGAGGAGTTCCAGGACACCGAGGACCTCGACGGGCTCTTCTCCGGCTTCGACACCGAGAAGATGCAGTACGACCCCACGTCCTGGCAGTACGAGGACACCCAGGCGTCGCCCGCAGCCGGTCAGCGCGACCCCGGCCAGGCGACCGGTTCGACGACCGCCGACGACCCGCCGGGGGCGAAGGAGGCGCACGAGGCCGCGCGCTCGGAGTCCCATGGTTCCGGGGGCCCTGCGGTCGCCGGCAAGCCGCACCGGGACGAGACGCTGCAGCACCCGCGCTGCGTGTTCCAGATCCTCAAGCGGCACTTCGCCCGCTACACCCCGGAGATGGTCCAGGAGGTGTGCGGGATCGAGCCGGAGGCGTTCCTGAGGGTGGCCGAGGCGCTGACCAGCAACAGCGGGCGGGAGCGCACCAGTGCGCTGGCCTACGCCGTGGGCTGGACGCACCACAGTGTCGGCGCGCAGATCATCCGCACGGCCGCGATCCTGCAGACCCTCCTGGGCAACATCGGCCGGCCCGGAGGAGGGATCCTCGCCCTGCGCGGCCACGCCAGCATCCAGGGGTCCACCGACATCCCGACCCTGTTCAACATCCTCCCGGGCTACCTGCCGATGCCCCACGCCGCCGAGGAGTCCAGCCTGGAGCGGTACGTCGCCACGGACGCGGGCAAGACCGGCTTCTGGGGCAACATGCGCTCCTACGCGGTCAGCCTGCTCAAGGCCTACTGGGGCGACGCGGCCACCGCGGAGAACGACTTCTGCTTCGACTACCTGCCCCGGCTCACCGGGGACCACTCGACCTACACCACCGTCAAGGCGCAGATCGACGGCCACTGCAAGGGCTACTTCCTGGTCGGCGAGAACCCGGCCGTGGGGTCCTCCAACGGCAAGATGCAGCGGCTGGGGATGGCCAACCTCGACTGGCTGGTGGTGCGCGACCTGCAGATGATCGAGTCGGCGACGTTCTGGAAGGACGGCCCGGAGATCGAGACCGGCGAGCTGGTCACCGAGGACATCGGCACCGAGGTGTTCTTCCTGCCCGCCGCCAGCCACGTGGAGAAGGCCGGGTCGTTCACCCAGACCCAGCGGATGCTGCAGTGGCGCGACCAGGCCGTCGAGCCCCCGGGCGACTGCCGCAGCGAGCTGAGCTTCTACGTCGAGCTCGGCAACCGGATCCGAGAGAAGCTGGCCGGGTCCACCGACGAGATGGACCGGCCGCTGCTCGACCTGGTCTGGGACTACCCGGTCGACGACCACGGTGAGCCCGACGGCGAGGCGGTGCTGCGCGAGATCAACGGCACCGGTCCCGACGGGGCGGCGCTGAGCAGCTACACCGAGCTCGCGGACGACGGCTCCACGTCGTGCGGTTGCTGGATCTACTGCGGCGTGTACGCCGACGAGGTCAACCAGGCCCGGCGACGCAAGCCGCACTGGGAGCAGGACCTCGTCGCCGCCGAGTGGGGCTGGGTGTGGCCAGCCAACCGCCGGATCCTCTACAACCGCGCCTCCGCGGCCCCCGACGGCACCCCGTGGAGCGAGCGCAAGAAGTACGTCTGGTGGGACGCGGACCAGGGGTCGTGGACCGGCTCCGACGTACCCGACTTCATCGCCGACCGTGCTCCCGACCACGTGCCCGCGGAGGGGGCCACCGGACCCGACGCGATCGGCGGCCAGGACCCGTTCATCATGCAGACCGACGGGAAGGCCTGGCTGTTCGCGCCGCTGGGCGTCGCCGACGGCCCCCTGCCCGCGCACTACGAGCCACCCGAGTCGCCGGTCCGCAACCCGATCTACGGCCAGCAGAACAATCCCGGGCGCAAGCACGTGCACGACCCGGCCAACCCGATCAACCCGAGCCTGAGCGACGTCTTCCCCTACGTCTTCACCACCTACCGGCTCACCGAGCACCACACGGCCGGGGCGATGAGCCGGACGCTGCCGTACCTCACCGAGCTGCAGCCGGCCTTCTTCTGCGAGGTCTCGCCGCGGCTGGCCGCCGAACGCGGGCTCGAGCACCTGGGCTGGGCCACGATCACCACGGCGCGCACGGCCATCGAGGCCCGCGTCCTGGTCACCGACCGGATGCGCTCGTTGCGGCTCGGCACCCAGATGGTCGAGCAGGTCGGGCTGCCCTACCACTGGGGCGGGACCGGCCTGACCACCGGCGACTCGCCCAACGACCTGGTCAACCTCACCCTCGACCCCAACGTCTACATCCAGGACAAGGTCGGCACCTGCGACATCCAGCCGGGGCGCCGTCCTCGCGGACCGGCGCTGACCACGTATGTCGAGGACTACCGTCGTCGAGCGGGCGCGGAACCCGGCCCGGGCAACGCCACGTCGAGCGAGGAGAAGGACGCCTGATGAGCAGTTCGCTGTACGGCCGGCTCGACGACGTGCAGGGCGACGCCGGGTACGACGCGTCGCACCCGCCCCGGATGGGCTTCTTCACCGACACCTCGGTGTGCATCGGCTGCAAGGCCTGCGAGGTCGCGTGCAAGGAGTGGAACGAGGTCCCCGACGACGGCTACGAGCTCAGCGGGATGTCCTACGACAACACCCAGGCGCTGGGAGCCAGCACCTGGCGGCACGTGGCCTTCGTGGAGAAGCCGCTGCACCCCACCACCACCGACCTCGGGCTGCCCGGCATGGGGCCGCCCGGCTGGGACACCCACGAGAGCGGCCTGCCGCAGGCGGCGCCGGCGGGGGAGGATCAGGCCACCGAGTCGGGCGAGGGCGGTATCCGCTGGCTGATGTCGTCCGACGTGTGCAAGCACTGCACGCACGCCGCCTGCCTCGACGTCTGCCCCACCGGTTCGCTGTTCCGCACCGAGTTCGGCACGGTCGTCGTCCAGCCGGACATCTGCAACGGCTGCGGGTACTGCGTGCCCGCCTGCCCCTACGGCGTCATCGACTTGAACAAGGAGGACGGCCGGGCGTTCAAGTGCACGCTGTGCTACGACCGCCTCAAGGATGGCCAGACCCCGGCCTGCGCCCAGGCATGCCCCACCCAGTCGATCCAGTACGGCGAGGTGGAGGAGCTGCGCGAGCGGGCCGACCGGCGGCTCGCCGAGCTCCACGACAAGGGTGTCGACGTGGCCCGGCTCTACGGTCACGACCCCGAGGACGGGGTCGGCGGTGACGGCGCCTTCTTCCTGCTGCTCGACGAGCCCGAGGTCTACGGGCTGCCGCCGGACCCCATTGTGACGACGCGGGACCTGCCCTCGATGTGGAAGCACGTCGGGGCTGCGGCCGGCGCCCTCGTGGGCCTCGGCATCGCCTCGTTCCTCGGACGGCGCTCGTGAGGGAGCGCAGCATGGTCCCCGAGCCGGAGTTCGAGTCCTACTACGGCAAGCAGATCATCAAGACTCCGACGTGGAAGACCCCGGACGTGCCGCTCTACCTGTTCCTCGGCGGGATGGCCGGGGCCGCGGCCGTGCTGGCCGAGGGGGCCGCAGCCACCGACAACCCGCACCTGGAGCGGGTCTCCCGACTGGTGGCCGCCTCGGGCGCGGGGGTGGGCACGGTCTTCCTGGTGCACGACCTCGGCCGGCCCGAGCGGTTCCTCAACATGCTGCGCGTCTTCAAGATCACCTCGCCGCTCTCGGTGGGGTCCTACATCCTGGCGCCGTTCAGCGCCCTGTCCACGGCGGCCGCCGCCTCGCACCTCACCGGACGGCTGCCGTGGCTGGGTCGGCTCGCCGGGGTGGGGGCGGCGGCGTTCGGCCCGCCGCTGGCCACCTACACCGCCGCGCTGTTCTCCAACACCGCCGTCCCCGCGTGGCACGAGGCCTACCGCGAGCTGCCGTTCCTCTTCGCCGGGTCGGCGGCGACGGCCGGGGCGGGCGCCGCGATGCTGCTGACCCCGGCTCGGCACAACCAGCCCGCGCGGCGCCTGGCGGTGGCCGGTGCTGCGCTGGAGCTGGGTGCCGACCACCTGATGAAGCGTCGCCTCGGCATGCTCGCCGAGCCCTACGAGCAGGGCCGGCCAGGGACCCTGATGCGCACCGCGTCCCGGATGACCGTGGGCGCGACGATCCTCACGGGCCTGGCCGGCAGGTCGCGCGCGGCGGCGGTGGTCGGCGGCGCGACGTACCTCGCCGCGTCCCTGCTCACCCGGTTCGGGGTCTTCGAGGCCGGGCTCGCCTCGGCGAAGGACCCGAAGTACGTCGTCGTCCCGCAGCGCGAGCGCCTGGCGCGACGTGCGGCCGCGGACCACGCGCCCGGGAGCCAGCCGACGCGCACCTCCTGAGCCAGCCGCCGGGTCTGCGCTGGTCGAGCCTGTCGAGACCACACCCTCCCCCGGCGCAGGGCGTGTGGCGTGCGTGCAGTGCCCGCTCGGCGTCGTACGGCGTGCGCGCAGTGCCCGCTCGGCGCCGTACGGCGGACGTGCCTATGCTCGCGAGCGTGACCGCTGTCGAGCACGCCCCACGACTCACCCAGTACGCCGCGGGGGGTGGCTGTGCCTGCAAGATCCCCCCGGGTGAGCTCGAGCACGTGCTCGCCGGCCTCCCCTCGGCGGCGGGTGGTGACCTGATCGTCGGCACCGAGGACGGGGACGACGGCGCCGTTGTGCGTCTCGACGGCGACCGGGCCCTGGTGCTGACCACGGACTTCTTCACCCCGGTGGTCGACTCCGCCTACGACTGGGGCCGGATCGCCGCGACCAACGCCCTCTCCGACATCTACGCGATGGGCGGCACGCCCCTGGTCGCCGTGAACCTCCTGGGCTGGCCACGGGACCTGCTCCCGTTCGAGCTGGCGGGCGAGGTGCTGCGCGGCGGCGCCGAGGTGTGCGCGGAGGCGGGAGCCCACCTGGCCGGTGGGCACAGCATCGACGACCGGGAGCCCAAGTACGGGCTGGCGGTCACGGGTCTCGCCGACCCCGACCGGCTGCTGCGCAACGACGCGGGACGCCCCGGTGTCCCGCTGACCCTGACCAAGCCGTTGGGTCTCGGCGTGCTGAACAACCGGCACAAGGCGACCGGGGAGGTCTTCGAGGACGCCGTGACCACGATGACCATCTCCAACGCGGCCGCGTCCCGGCAGGCTCTGGAGGCCGGTCACACCTGCGCCACCGACGTCACCGGGTTCGGCCTGCTCGGGCACCTGTTCAAGCTCTGCCGTGCCAGCGGTCTCTCCGCCGTGGTCGACTCCGCAGCCGTGCCCTACCTGGAGGCGGCACGCCCCTCCCTGGCCGCCGGCTACCTCCCCGGGGGCAGCCTGCGCAACCTCGAGTGGGTCCGCCCGCACCTCTCCGCAGACGTCGGCGAGGACGAGCTGGTGCTGCTCGCGGACGCGCAGACCTCGGGCGGGCTCCTGGTCGCCGGTGAGCTCCCCGGCCATCCGGTGATCGGCGAGCTGGTGCCCGCGCGGGAGCACGCGCTGCACGTGCACTGAGCCCGGCTCGGATGACCGGTGGACAGGCAGTTGCCGCCCTGCGTCAGCGGCCTCCCGCCTGAGCGGCTGGGGGCCCGGACGAACTGCCTGTCGACCGGTTTCCTGCGGGCCACACCGTGACCTGGAGCACGCTCGGTCGTTTGGGCACTCAACTGCGACCCACAGGAGCACTGTGCCCATGCGTCATCGTTTCCGCCGTTCCCGCTACTTCGCCGCCGCCTCCGTGGCCGCCCTGGTCACCGCCGGACTCTCCCCGGCCCTGGTCGGCAGCCCCGCCCAGGCCGAGGACAGCGCCTTCGCGCCGCGGCTCGTCACCGTCGACACCCCCACCCGGGCCGACAAGGCGCTGCTGCAGACCCTGGGCCTGGACCTCACCGAGCACGCCGGGCACGACTACGTCGAGGTGGTGCTGCACAACGGCGCCGACCTGAGCCGGCTGGTGGACGCGGGTCTCACCTACGACGTGCGGATCCCCGACCTGAACCTGCGCGCGGCGCAGAACAACCGGGCCAATGCCGAGTACGCCGCGTCGACGCTGGAGTCCCCCCTCCCGTCGGGTCGCGACACCTACCGCACCCTGGCCGACTACAACGACGACATCCGCGAGCTGGCGGCCATCCGCCCCTCGATCGCGAAGCGGATCGAGATGCCGCACAAGTCGCTCGACGGCCGCACCGTCTACGGCGTGGAGATCGGGCGCGACGTCAACGCCGCCCAGGACGGGCGCCCCACCTTCGTGCTGCTCGGCGTGCACCACGCCCGCGAGTGGCCCTCGGGTGAGCTGGCCATGGAGTTCGCCTACGACCTGGTCAAGAACTACGGCTCCGACCAGCGGATCACCGGTCTGCTCGACCGCGCCCGCGTGGTCGTGGTGCCCGTCGTCAACGTCGACGGGTTCGACCTCTCCCGCACCGACGGTGGCGTGATCGACCTCCGCGAGGCCGACAACGGCGGCACCGCCTCGATCCTGGGCACCCCGGGCAACGCCTACAAGCGGAAGAACTGCCGCATCGTCGACGGGCAGGACACCCCGGACGGCACCTGCCGCGCCGGCAGCGCCACCAGCCCCGGCGGCTTCGGCAGCGGGGTGGACCTGAACCGCAACTACGGCGGCTTCTGGGGTGGCCCGGGCGCCTCGGACCTGTTCGCCGACCCGACCTACCGCGGCGCCGGCCCGTTCTCCGAGCCGGAGATCCAGAACGTGCAGGAGCTGGTCAGCGGTCGTCAGGTCACCACGCTGATCTCCAACCACACCTTCTCCAACCTCGTGCTGCGGCCCAACGGCGTGCACCCCGACACCATCGGGCCCGACGGTCACCCGGTCGGCAACGCCCCGGACGAGGAGGGCCTGAAGGCGCTCGGCGCGGAGATGACCGCCGCCAACGGCTACCGCAACATCCACGGCTGGGAGCTCTACGACACCACCGGCACCACCGAGGACTGGTCCTACAACGCGACCGGCGGCTACGGCTACACCTTCGAGATCGGGCCCGACGAGTTCCACCCGCCGTTCCCGAACGTGATCGACGAGTACCTCGGCGCCGGGGAGCTGTCCGGCAAGGGCAACCGGGAGGCCTACCTGGCCGCCCTGGAGAACACCGTCGACACGGCGACGCACGCGGTGATCCGCGGCAAGGCCCCCAAGGGCGCGACGCTGCGGCTGCGCAAGCAGTTCTCCACCCCGACGTGGGAGAGCTCGTTCATCGACACGCTGAACAGCACGATGCAGGTCGGGTCGACCGGCAAGTACACCTGGCACGTCAACCAGTCCACGCGGCCGGTCGTGCAGGACAAGCTGGTGGAGATCACCGAGGACAAGCCGGTCCGAAGCGAGACCATCCAGGGCGGGCCCACCACGATCGGCCAGAGCGTCGACCACCCGTTCACGGTCACCGAGACCGGCATGGACGTGCTCCAGGTCGACCTGGACTGGCCGACCCCGGACGACATGGACCTCGAGGTGTACAAGAAGAACGCCGACGGCTCGCTGACCGAGGTCGGCTCGTCGGGCAACTTCGTCAACGAGAAGGAGCGCGCGGAGATCGCCGCTCCCGAGGCCGGTGACTACGTGCTGCGGGTGATCAACTTCGCCTCCACCGCACCGACGTACACGCTGACCGCGACGCTCTTCGACTCCACCCTCGTCGACTCGAAGGAGGTGCCCGGCCTGATCGAGAACTGGACGATGACCTGCGAGAAGGACGGCCGCGTCCTGCAGAAGGAGTCGGTCGTGGTGGACCGTGGCGAGCAGGCCAAGGTCGACTTCTCGGAGTGCGCCAGGAAGTTCTAGCTCCACCCCACCAGGGGGGCGGCCGCCGGCCGGGTCAGCGCGACCCGGCCGGTGGCCGCTGGCCGTTGCGGACCCCTCCCTACGATCGGGGCCATGGCGAGCGGAGTGCGGGAGACGACCTGGCGTGACTGGACGTCCCTGGGGCCGGTGGTCGCAGCCCTCGTGCTCGCGCTGGCGTGGGGGCGGGAGCCGGGGGGAGCGGTCGGCGCCGTCGTCTACTCGGTCGTCGGGGTCCTGCTCGTCGTCGCGGTGCTCTCCGCCGTGCACCACGCCGAGGTGGTGGCCCTCCGGGTGGGCGAGCCGTTCGGGTCGCTGCTGCTGGCGGTGGCGGTCACGGTCATCGAGGTGGGCCTGATCGTGACGCTGATGATCGCCGGTGGCGAGAACGTCGCGTCCCTGGCGCGGGACACCGTCTTCGCGGCGGTGATGATCAGCCTCAACGGGATCGTCGGGATCTCCCTGCTGGTCAGCTCGCTGCGTCACCACCTCGCCCGGTTCAACCCCGAGGGCACCGGGGCCGCGCTGGCCACGGTGGTCGCGCTGGCCGGGTTGACGCTCGTGCTGCCCCGGTTCACCACCACCGAGCCGGGGCCCGAGTTCTCGGGGGTGCAGCTGGCGTTCGCCGCCGTGGTCTCGCTGGTGCTCTACGGGCTGTTCGTGTTCACCCAGACGGTGCGGCACCGCGACTTCTTCCTGCCCGTCGAGCTCACCGACCGTGTGCCCAGCCCCGGGGGGTACGCCGCGGGGAACGGCGACCAGACCTCGGAGGACGACGCGCACGTCGCTCCGCCGACGACGCGCCAGACCACCGTCAGCGCCGTCCTCCTCGTCATCGCCCTGGTCTCGGTGGTCGGCCTGGCCAAGGTCGAGTCGCCGGCCATCGAGGGCGCCGTCCGCGCCGTGGGCTTCCCCTACGCGTTCGTGGGAGTGGTGATCGCCCTGCTGGTGCTGGCACCCGAGAGCATCGCGGCGACCCGGGCGGCCGCGCGCGAGCGGGTACAGATCGCGCTGAACCTCGGGTACGGCTCGGCGATGGCCTCGATCGGCCTGACCATCCCGGTGATCGCGGTGGCCTCGATCTTCCTCGAGGGACCGCTGAAGCTGGGTCTCGAGCCGGTGCAGATGGTGCTGCTCGCGGTCAGCGTGGTGGTCGCCGTGCTCACCGTGGTCCCCGGACGGGCCAAGCCCCTGCAGGGTGGGGTCCACCTGGTCCTGCTGGCGGCGTTCGTGTTCTTGTCGATCAATCCCTGACCGGCACCGGGTCGCCCCGGGGGCCGCTGCGCAGCGCGGTCACCCCGACCAGGATCAGCAGCACCGCGACGCCGTCCAGGACGCCGAGCGGCTCCCCGACCAGCAGCCAGCCGATCCCCAGTGCCACGACCGGCGGCAGGTAGGTGGCGCTCGACGCGGTGACGGCACCCAGCCGCTCGACGATGAAGTAGTAGAGGATGTAGGCCACCCCGGTCCCGAGCAGCCCCAGGCCGATCACCATGGCCAGCAGCGCGCGCAGGTCCGACCCGATGGCGGTGATGCCGTCGTAGTCGGTCACGAGCGCGAGGGTCAGCAGGCCGAGTCCGATCTGATAGGTGGTGAGCGCTGCGCCCGGGATCTGCAGCCCGACCAGGAACCTCTTCGCGTAGACGAAGGACAGGCCGACGCTCACCGAGCCGAGCAGCATGTACAGCACCCCCACGAGGTCGACCGTGCCGTCGCTCTCCCACGGCCGGGCGATGAGCAGGACGCCGGCGAAGCCGAGCAGCACGCCGAGCAGCCTGCGGACGGTCAGCGGCTCGTCCCGCAGGAACGCCGTGGCCGCGACGAAGGAGAACAGCGGGATCGCGCCGCTGAGGGCACCGGCGATGCCGGACGGCAGCAGCGCGGTGCCCGCAGCGTAGGCGACGTAGTAGACGCTCGTGGCCAGCACCGACATGACCAGGAAGTGGTGCAGGTGCCGTAGGTGCCACCAGCAGAGCGCCCGCCGGGCCACGGCGTAGACCGCGATCGGCAGGAAGCCGCACAGCACGCGCAGGAAGGCCACCTGGCCAGGGTCGATCGTGTCCGCGGCCCACTTCATGAAGATGAAGTTGCTGCCCCAGATCAGACCGAGGACGGCGAAGGCCGCGGTGGCGGGGGAGCGCATGCCAGGACACTCCCACGCTCAGGACGAGCGCGCGCCGGGGTGTCCCCCGAGGTGTCGTGCACTCACCTCCGGGTCGCCGACCCGGGCCTCCCCTGACTGCTGCTACGGTATTCCAGAGAATTATGGAAGAAGGTGTTCGACATGTCGGCAGCAGCCCGGGGCACGGCCCGCACCGCGGAGCGGGACGACCTCTTCGACCGGCTCGCGGTGGTGGGCAAGGCGTTCGCCAGCGCGAAGCGCCTGCAGCTGCTCGATCTGCTGGCCCAGGGGGAGCGGACGGTCGAGTCGCTGGCCCGGGAGAGCGGCATCGGGCTGACCACCGTCTCGGCGCACCTGCAGATCCTCAAGCTCTCCCACCTGGTGCAGACCCGTCGCGACGGCACCAAGATCCACTATCGACTCGCCGGTGACGACGTGTACGCCCTGTACGCCGCCATCCGGACCGTGGCCGGCTCCCACTCCGCCGACGTCGATCGCGCCCTCGCCGCCTACCTGGGCGGCGCCGCCGGCCTCGACGACGTGGAGCAGGTCACCCGCGAGGACCTGGTCGACCGCCTGGCCGAGGACGCCGTGGTCCTCCTCGACGTCCGCCCGCCCGAGGAGTTCGCGGCTGCGCACATCCCCGGCGCCCGCTCGCTGCCCTTCGGTGAGCTCGACTCGGCCGCGGCGCAAGCGATCCTGGACGGGACCGGCGACCGCGACGTCGTCGCCTACTGCCGCGGAGCCTGGTGCGTCCTCGCGCACGACGCCGTGCGGCTGCTGCGCGCCCGCGGCACGGAGGCCCGGCGTCTCGAGGACGGGATGCTCGAGTGGCGAACGCGCGGCTATCCCATCGCGACCGACACAGCTTCGGCGGGCGACCGCCTCGGCCACCCCCACTCCCGATCCGACCTCCTGGAGGCCCCGTGACCAAGCCCGACTCCAGCTCGACCCGGACGCCCTCACGCCGCCGGTCCGCCGCCCTGCCCTGGACGGTGGCGCTGGTCGCAGTACTGGTGGCGCTGGTCGCCTTCGTCCTTCCCCGGACGGGCCAGGACGCGTCGGACGGCGCCGATGCCACCGCCGCCTCGAGCGAACGGGACGTCGACCCCGAGTACGGCGACCTCGCCGCGTTCGAGCGGCGTACGCCGAACGACCCGACCGCCCTGGGTGACCGGGACGCGCCCGTGGTGATGGTCGCGTACTCGGACTTCCAGTGCCCGTACTGCGGCAAGTTCGCGCGGGACACGGAGAAGAAGCTGATCTCGAAGTACGTCGAGTCCGGTGTGCTCCGCATCGAGTGGCGCGACTTCCCCTATCTCGGCGAGGAGTCGGTCCGGGCAGCGCACGCGGCCCGCGCCGCGGCGGAGCAGGGCGAGTTCTGGGAGTACCACGACGCGTTGTACGCCGAGCAGTTCCCGCCCAACAGCGGCAAGCTCACGCGACGCCACCTCCTCGACGTGGCCGGCGAGGTCGGACTCGACACCGAGAAGTTCGCCGAGGACATGGACAGCCGGCTGACGGCCAAGGTGGTGCAGCACGACCTCAACGAGGCGTTGTCGGTCGGGTTGAGCGGGACCCCCTCGTTCCTGATCAACGGCACCCCGATCATCGGTGCGATGCCGTTGGAGGAGTTCGAGGCGACCATCGAGAGGGCCGCCGAGGCAGCCGAGCGCGACTGATGGACCAGATCGGCCTGCTCGTCGCGTTCGCGGCCGGGGTGCTGGCGCTGCTGTCCCCCTGCAGCGCGCTGCTGCTGCCCTCGTTCTTCGCCTATGCCTTCGCCAGCCGCACCCTGCTGCTGCGCCGGACGTTCGCCTTCTACGTCGGGCTCCTGGTCACGCTCGTGCCGCTCGGCACGGGCGCCAGCTTCGCCTCGACCCTGTTCTACGGCCATCGCGGCACCCTCGTCGCGGTCGCCGGCTGGACCCTGGTCGTGCTCGGCCTGGTACAGATCCTCGGCGGCGGGTTCGCGCTGCCGTTCGCCCAGCGGCTGCAGGGTCTCGCGTCGCGTGTCCGTGGGACGGGGACCCTGTCGCTCGTCGTGCTGGGAGCCGTCTACGGCCTGGCGGGGTTCTGCTCGGGGCCCGTGCTCGGCGCGATCCTGACCATGGCGGCGACCACCTCGCCGGCGGGCGGGGCGGCGCTGCTCGCGGTCTACGCCCTCGGGATGGCCGCGCCGCTGTTCGTCCTGGCGGCGCTGTGGGACCGGCTCGGTGTCTCTCGACGTTCCTGGGTCCGTGGGCGCCCGCTCCGCCTGGGACCGATCAGCACCCACACGACCTCGGTCGTGGCCGGGTCGCTCTTCGTGGTCGTCGGGGCGCTCTTCCTGCGCTACGACGGCACCGCGGGGCTCGTCGGTGCCTTCGGGATCGGCGACACGACGGACCTCGAGATCCGGGCGCAGGAGCTGGCCGAGCAGTGGCTGGGCGGGGTGCCGGTGTGGGCGGTGGCCCTGGTCGTGGCGGTCGGAGCCGTCGTCGTGGCGGTCCGGCGCACCCGGCGGGCTCGCGGGGAGCAGCACGACCCAGCGACCGGCGAGACCGACCTGGAGGTCACCTCTCGCTGAGCACGGTGAGCACGACCTCACAGGTCAGGCCGGCGTGGAGGTCCTCGGCCCGGCGTACGGCCTGCTTCACGGGGAGCACGTAGGAGCCGTCGCGGTCGGGGAAGATCGAGGTGCGCCAGGTGGTGCCGCCGATCCGCACCTCGACGCGGACGCTGCCGAACCCGCCGGGCGGGCCGGACTCGAGGAGCAGGTCCTCGGCCAGGTCGGCCGGGACCGTGAGGAAGTGCCACGACCCCTGCTCGCCCGGGGAGTGCTCCCACAGCTCGGTGCGCAGCCGGTGCCCGGTCATGACGTGATCGTCGCACCCGGCACCGACAGCCGCCTCCCGGGCGGCCCCGCCGTCGGCGGACGCCGTCAGGCCGACACCTTCGGCCGGATGTTCTGGTTGCCGGCGAAGACGTTGCGCGGGTCGTACTCGGCCTTGATGGCCGCGAGCCGGCCGAGCTTCTCCGCGCCGTACGCCGCGAGGATGCGCGCCTCGCCCTCGTCACCGATGAAGTTGAGGTACACCCCACCACTCGTGAACGGAGCGTTCGCGGCGCGGTAGTCGCGCACCCAGGCGATGTTCGCCTCGTCCTCGGCCGGGTCCTCCCACGTCGCGAACGGGTGGGTGACCCAGCGGGCGCCCCGCTGGCTCATCGGGGTCGAGTCCTCCGGGACCCGGCCCAGGGCGCCACCCCAGGGGAACAGCAGGTGCTGCGAGAGTCCGGACGGGCGCCGCCGACCGCCCTCGAGGAAGACCGCGACCGCCTCGTCGGTGAACGAGTCGTGGTAGTCCGCGCTCCAGTACTGCCGCAGGCCGGGTGGGTCGTCGATCATCGACTGCAGCTGCACGTAGGGCATCGGCCCGACCAGGTCGAGGTCGGGCCCGAGATCACGCATCACCTGCACCAGCTCGGACCCTTCCGCCTCCGCACCGGTCCACAGCACCACCATGCCGACCATCGGCTGGTTCTGCAGGTGCTCGGGCACGAACTCCTCGGGCGGTCCGTTGATGACCGCGAGCGCCGCACCGAGCTCCTCGGCCGCGTCTCCTGCCCAGTCCCGGAACAGCGGGGCGACCTCCTCGCCCCGCGCGAGCGGCCAGCCCAGCAGCCCGCCGAGCACCGTGGGCCCGACGGGGTGCAGCTGGAACTCCATCGCGGTGACCACCCCGAAGTTGCCGCCGCCGCCCTTGCACGCCCACAGCAGGTCCTGGTGCTGGCGCTCGTCCGCGCGGATCTCGTGCCCGTCGGCGGTGACCAGCTCGACGGCGAGCAGGTTGTCGCAGCTCAGCCCGTGCTGGCGCTCCAGCCATCCCGAGCCGCCGCCCAGCGTCAGGCCGACCACCCCCGTCGTGGACACCCGGCCACCGGTGGTGGCCAGGCCGTGCTCCTGGGCCGCCGCGTCGAACTCGCCCCAGGTGCAGCCCGCACCGACCCGGGCCCGCCGGGCCGCGGGGTCGATCTCGATCGCCTTCATCGGCCGGACGTCGATGACCAGGCCGTCGTCGTTGGTGGAGACCCCCGCCACGGAGTGACCCCCGGAGCGCACCGCCACCGCGAGGCCTTCGCGCTCGGCATGCTCCAGCGCGGCCCGCACGTCGGCGGCGTCGGCACACGCCGCGATCACCCGTGGTCGCTTGTCGATCATGCCGTTGAACAGCTCGCGTCGCTCGTCGTACTCCACGTCCCCGGGTCCGATCCACTGCATGGTTCCGCGCCTCCCCTGTCCGGCCCTGTCTGGCCCCGTCTGGCCCCGGGCGCCCCTGAGCCCGTCTGCCTTCAGGGTCACTGTGCGACGGTGCGCATCTCGGGGCAACGCGGGTGCGGACGTGCCCGGTCCCGGGCCCCGCGGGTGCCCGACGAGCCCGGGACGAGACACGCCGGTGTGCCGGGGTTCGCGGCTTCTGTCACCCCCCGAGGTGGTCTGGTGACGTCGGCCGCTGGACTACTCCGCTGCCGCGCTCAGTCCCCGGCGGCGCGGGCGAGCTCGTCGGCGCGCAGGATGGTGACCCGTCCCCGGCCGAGGGCGATCAGCCCCTGGTCGGCGTACTCGCCGAGCACCTTGGTCGTGGTCTCGCGCGTCGTGCCGGCCAGCGCCGCCAGCTGCTCGTGGGTCAGGTGGACCTGGGTGCTGCGGGAGAGGGCGCGGGTGCTGGCCATCACCAGCAGGGTCCCGGCGATGCGCTCGGGCACGCTCTTGAAGACGGCGTCGCTGAGTCGTTGCTCGACCTGGGCCAGCCGACGACCGAGCGTCTCGGAGATGCGGGCGGCGATCCGCGGATCACCCAGGAGCAGGGTGCGGACGTGGGTAGCGCTCATCACGCACACCGCCACGTCGTCGAGCGCCTCGGCGAAGTTGTCGTACATCTGCTGGCCGACGGTGATCATCTCGCCGAAGATCGTGCCCGGGGTGACCACCGCTGTGGTCAGGGCGCGACCGTCGGGGGCGACGCGGAAGATGCGGACCCGACCACCCTTGAGGATGAACAGCTGCTCGACCGGCTGGAGCGGGGAGAAGATCAGGCTGCCCGCGGAGTACTCGCGCATGGGCGCCGCGGCGCCGAGGGCGTCCATCTCGGCGGGCTGGAGGTCGGCGAAGATGTCGACCTCGGACATGCACCAGCGCTCGGCGTTGTCGGTGACGCGGTCCATGTGACCCTCGTTCTCCCGTCGGGCCGGCGACCACGGCGGAGCCGAGCGGCCGACGAGGCGCTCGAACCGGGCGCCCAGGCAGGGCGTCGTCAGCGGGTGGGCCTCCATCGTGTCAGCGGGCCGGGGCCCGGACAAGGAAGCCCGCTCCGGACGTGGGCGGGCCGGGGCGAACCCGACACCGGCTGCGCCGGTCGTCACGGCGCCCGCCCCCCACCGGCCGGCTCCAGCCCCGTCCCGGGGTGGAAGGCGACCCAGGAGAACCAGAACGTGTCGAGGTGTCGGACGGGCTCGAGCCTGGCCCCGGCGGAGGGGCCGGAGACGGCCCGCCCCGAGAAGTCCCACCGGCTGCCGGTCCGGGTGTCCCGGAAGCCTCCGTCCACGGCCTCGAACTCCAGGCGGCGGCCCTCGAAGCTCGCGTCGAAGGTGGCCACGGAGCCGATCTCGGCCCCGTCGGCGATGCGCTGGTCGCCGAGTGCGGAGCGCTGGCCCGGGACGTGGAACAGGACCACGTCGTCCCCGCCCACGGAGATCGTCAGCACGCGTGCGGAGGCCAGGGCCGCCCGGACGACGGCCACCGAGTCCGTGCCCACCTCCACCCCCACGACGCGGGTCTTGGCGTCCAGGCGGGGGTCGGTGGGGGTCGCCAGGGGGAACAGCGGGTCGGTGCCCGCGCGGTCGTAGCCGACGTAGGGGTTGCGGCCGTAGGCGCGGTCGAACCCGGTGTCCCGGCTGAGCACCCACGCGTCGGGGTGGTCCTGCCGGAACCGGTCCCAGTCGACGATGCCCATCGGGATCGGCGTCAACCGGGTGCCCGTGAGCACCCCGATGGAGGCGGTGCCGGTCAGCTGCGGCCACAGCGACTCGGTCTGCCGGTCGTACATCACCAGGTTGTCGTTGAACAGCCGTCCCGAGGTGCCGAAGGACAGCACCCGGCCCGCGGCCCGGCGCTGGAAGGCGACTCCGGAGTTGCACAGCGGGCAGTAGGTGACCGCGACGGGCACCTCGCCGACGGTGTCGTTGACGATCTCGTGGTAGGTCATCACCTCCAGGGGGTAGCCGCGGGTCTCGCCGTCCACCGTGAGCGAGAGCACCGGCTCCCCGTCCCCGAGCCACTCGACGTCGTCCGCGCGGACGAACCGGGGGGAGTCGATCGCGGGGATCCCGTCGGGAGGGGGGCCGCCGGAGAGGATCTGGTCGGGGTCGACCAGGGCGGCCGGGAAGCTCCGCTGACGCATGTCGTCGAGGGCGGAGGGGGTGTCCTCGCGAGGACCGGCGGCCGCGTTGGGGAGCGCCCGGGACGCCGTACGGCCCTCGCCGTCGCCCGACGAGGCGGAGCCACCCGCGACCCCGCCACCGCAGGCGCTCAGCAGCAGCACCCCGGCGACCAGTGCGGCCGCCGCGCGGACGGGCCGCGCCACACCGCGAGGACTGCTCATGAGGACCGTCGGCTCCGCCACGACGCGAGCAGCGCGACGGCGATCAGGGCCAGCCCGGCGGTCAGCCAGCCGAGCGCACCCGGGGACTCCACGAGCGAGGACAGCGTGCGCTGGAAGGACGCGGCAGCCGAGATCACCGGGTCGTCGGGATTCCCGCCCGCCAGGACCCGGACCTCCCACCAGCCGTAGTAGGCGACGTACGCGCCGGCGACCAGCAGCAGTGCTCCGCTGGCCCGCGACACCCAGCGGCCGCTGCTCCGCAGAGTGCGCACCACACCGTCACGGGCCAGGGCCGTGGCGATGGCGACCGTGGCCACGACCAGACCCATGCCCGCTGCGTAGGCGAGGAACAGGCCGAGCCCGACGCCCACGGAGTCGGTCCGGAACCCGGCCACGACGACGGCGAGGAACGGCGCGATCGTGCAGGACAGCGACGCCACGGCGTAGCCGGCGCCGAAGCCCACCATCGAGCCGAACGACGCGGTGAGCGGCCGCGCGCCGCCGCGGGAGCGGATCCGGGGGATGGTGAGCTGTCCGCCGGCCAGCACCACCAGCCCGACCAGCGCCAGGACGACGCCCAGCCCGATCGTGAACCACGGCAGGTAGCGCTGGATCCCCGACGCCACGGGGGCGATGGCCAGACCGAACGCGGCGAACACGGCCGCGAAGCCGAGCGTCATCGACGCCGAGAGCCAGATCGCCCGGACCACCGCCTGGCCGCGGGTGGAGGTGCGGTCCCCGAGCACCAGCAGGGAGAGGTACGCCGGGAGCAGCGCGAACCCGCACGGGTTGACCGCGGCCAGGAGACCGGCTCCGAGAGCCAGCGCCAGCAGGCTCTCGGACATCTCAGCCGGCGAGCTCGTCGACGACGGCGACCAGGGCGTCGTCGTCGAGGTAGCCCTGCTCGACCGTGGCGCCCGCCGAGTCCAGCACCAGGTAGGTGCTCTGGGCCTCGACACCGAGGGTGCGCCAGACGGCGCCCTCGGGGTCGACCAGCTGGGTGAACCCGGTGACTTCCTCGGCGTAGTCGGTGATCGCGTCCTCGTCGGAGAGTCCACCCACGCCGACCACGGAGACGTCGTCGCCGTACTTCTCGGCGAGGCTCTGCACGCCGGGGGCCTGCGCGCGGCACGTCGAGCACCAGGGAGCCCAGAACCAGAACACCACCGGCTTGCCGGAGAGGCTGCTGGCCTCGAAGGTCTCCCCCGAGACGGTCGTGGCGGTGAAGTCCAGCGCGGCGGGTGCCGCGCCGGCCTCGGAGGTGGACCCCGACCCGGCCGCGGAGTCGGAGCCCGAGCCGGCCGCGGACCCGGCCCCGGTGCTGCCGCAGCCGGCGAGCACGACGAGGAGGACGAGGAGGGAGACGAGGCGGGTCACCCCTCCACGGTAGGGCGATCGCACAACGTGGTCGGTGAGCGCGCTCACACAACGCCCGGGGCGTGCGGTCCAAGGTGCGCGTGCTGGCGGCGCTCAGGCGTGCCGGGGGAGGATCGGAGCGTGCACATCGTGCCGACCTCCCGCTGGAGCCGGCTGCGCGGGTTGTCCCGCGGAGCGTCGCGGCGCGCCCGGGTGCGCGAGGCGCTGCGGGTGCGGTGGGCGGAGCTGCCGCTGCACGTGCGCACCCCGGAGCAGGTGCTCGGAAGGATCGGCGTGGGCTGCGAGGGCACGCACGGGGTGTTCCCCCGGTGCAACCTGACGTGCTCACCCTGCTACCACTCCGCCGACGCCAACCAGGTCCGTGTCGACGGTGACCACACCCTCGCCGAGGTGCGCCGGCAGCTGGACCTCCTCGCCGAGCGGCGCGGGCCGCGGGCGCACGCCCAGCTGATCGGTGGCGAGGTCTCGCTCCTCGACCCCGAGGACCACGCGGCCGCGCTGCTGGCCATGCGGGCCGCCGGACGCGAGCCGATGTCGATGAGCCACGGCGACTTCGACCTGGCCCACCTCGAGGCGCTGGTGCGCGGCCCGGACGGCCGGGTGCGGCTGCCCCGGGTCTCGTTCGCCGGTCACTTCGACTCCCTGATGCGGGGGCGGCGGGGACTCGTGCGGCCGCGCTCGGAGGCGGAGCTGCACCCCTTCCGGCGCGAGTTCGTCGAGCGGTTCGCCGAGCTGCGTCGGCGTACGGGCGTCCGCGCCTACCTGGCGCACAACATGACCGTCACCCGGGGCAACCTGGCCGAGGTCGCCGAGGTGGTGCGGGAGGTCCGCACGATGGGCTTCGCGCTGATGTCGTTCCAGCCCGCGGCCAGGATCGGCGACGAGCGCCGGTGGCCCCGCGACGGCGCTGCCGGCGCCCGTGCCGGCGCCCGTGCCGGCGCAGGTGCAGCCGGTGTCGGGATGGACGAGCTGTGGGCGGAGATCGAGTCCGGCATGGGCCAGCGGCTCGCCTGGCAGCCCCTCCAGGTGGGTGACCCCCGCTGCAACCGGACCGCGTTCGGGCTGCTCGTCGGCGACCGGTGGATCCCGGCCGTCGACCCGGACTCCGCGGGCGACCTGGCCGCCCGCGACCTCTGTCTGGGCCGGTACGGCGGGTACGGGCTGGACGCCTCGCAGCGGGGTCTGCTGGTCGTCCGGGTGGCGGCCACCCTGACCCGGCACCCCGGCCACGCGCTGGTCGTCCTGGCGTGGGTGGGCCGGGCGGTGCGCCGGTCGGGAGGTCTCGGGCACGCGCTCGCCTGCCTGGCCCGTGGCCGGGTCCGGCCGCTGACGCTCGTGGTGCACGCCTTCATGGACGCCGCCGACGTGCGCCCGGCCTGGGAGCTGATGGGCCGCGGGGTCGTGGCGGAGGACCCGCGGGTGCGAGCCACCCAGGAGCGCCTCGCGGCCTGCAGCTACCACATGGCGCATCCCGAGACCGGCGAGCTGGTGCCGGCCTGCGCGCAGCACGCCGTGCTCGATCCCGCCGAGAACGCGCGGCTGCGCACGCTGCTGCCCCTCCCGACGTTGCGGCCCGGCGCCACGGCCGCGCGCACCTGAACCCAGGGACTCACACGGGCGACCGGGCGGGGACGTCGTCGCTGGTGGCCGTGGGGACCGCCCAGACGGGGTGTCGCGGGTCCAGCCGCACCCGGTGCACCTGCCCGGGAGCCACCTCGGTGCCGAGCGGGAGCTCGACCTCGACGCGGCCCGCGGCGGCCGGAGACCCCTCCGGCCGTCCCACGGTGGCCACCTGGCGCGGCCCCGCGCGGGTGACCCCGACGACGCGGACGGGGGCGCCGGTGCCGCTCAGGTCGCCGTGGCCCTCGGCCTCGGCCAGCGGCTCGAGCACCAGCTGCTCCCGGCGGACGAGCAGGGTCGCGGGTCCCCGGACCTCGCACGCGTCGGGGATCGGTGCCTCCCCCCACGGGGAGACGTGGCGCCCGTCCCGGACCTCGCCCTCGATCTCGTTGAAGCCGCCGAGGAGCCGGGCGACCATCACCGACGCCGGACGACGGTAGAGCGACGCGACGGTGCCGACCTGCGGGAGCCGGCCGTGGTCGATGACCGCGACCCGGTCGGCGATGGCCGCCTCGTCGAGGTCGTGGGTGACCATCACGACCGTCGGCGCGAGCGCCGCCCGGACCTCCTCGAGCAGGTCGTGCATGGAGCGCCGCAGGCCGGCGTCGAGCGCGCTGAACGGCTCGTCCAGCAGCAGCACCTGCTCCTCGGTGGCCAGCGCGCGGGCCAGGGCCACGCGCTGCTGCTGTCCTCCCGAGAGCTGGCGCGAGCGGCGCGCACCGAGGTGCTCGAGGTGCACGAGGTCCAGGTAGCGACGGGCGGTCTCCCGCGCCTCCCGCCGGGACGCCCCCCGCAGGCGGGGTCCGAACGCGACGTTGTCGAGCACGGAGAGGTGGGTGAACAGGTGCGGGTGCTGGAACATCGCGGTGATGCCGCGCTGCTCGGCGGGCAGGGCGGTCACGTCGGCGCCGCCGACGAGGATCCGGCCGGACTCGGGCTCGGCCAACCCGGCGGTCACGCGCAGCAGGGTCGACTTGCCCGAGCCCGAGGGACCGACCACGGACAACATCTCGCCCTGCTCGACGGCCAGGTCGACGGCGTCCAGGGTGGGAGCGGTCGCCCCCGGGTAGCGGTGGCTCACCTGCTCGAGGTCCAGGGCACTCATCGTCGGTCCTCTCCGTCGCGGACCGGCCGCTCCGCTCGTCGTACCCACCACCGGGCCAGCAGCAGCGCCGCCACCGGCGGCAGCACACTGGCCAGCGAGAGCGCCGCGACGGTGGCCTCGCGCCCGGTGCCGGCGGCCGTGGAGCCGATCAGGACCGGCACGGTGAGCAGCTGACCGCCACCGATCAGGAGCGTGACCACGTAGTCGCCCCAGCCCACCAGGAACGCCAGGCCCGCCGAGACCACGATGCCGGAGCGGACCGCCGGCAGGGTCGCCCGCCAGCGGGCCTGGCGCGCAGAGGCGCCCAGCACACGCGCCTGCTCCTCGAGCTCGGCGTCGACCGTCCGGTACGCCGCGCGCATCGTGTAGGAGGTGTAGGGCAGGGCGAACACCGACAGGACGAGCAGCACCGCCACGACGTCGGGCACGCCGAGCCGGAGGACGATCACGTCGAGACCCATCGAGACCGCGAAGGGCGGGAGCACCACCGGGGCGAGCAGGACCAGCGCCACGACGCCGGGCCGGCGTACCTCGCGCCAGCCGAGCGCGCGACCGGCCATCATCCCGAGCGGGGTCGCCACCGCGGCCACCAGCACGCCGAGCACCAGGGAGCGCACCGCAGCCGCCGGCAGACCTGCGGCCGCGGCCTCGTCCCAGCCGCGAAGGCCCCAGTCCTGCGGCCAGGCGGCCGGCACCGTCCACCGGGTGGCGAACGCCCACAGGAGCAGCGGCACCAGCGGCGCGGCCAGCCACAGGAGGACCAGGGCCGCGCCCGCCCGGCCCCACGGTCCCGGTCGTCCCCGTCGGCTGCGGCGGAGGACCGGCGCCGCGGTCGTGGCCGTGCTCATCGCTGCCCCGACACGCGCAGGCGCCGCGCCGCGGGCCGCAGCGCACCGGCGAGGGCCACCGCCGCGACGGCGACGGTCACGCCGACCAGGGCCGTGGCCGCGGCCTGCGGTCGTGCGGCCAGGTCGATGGAGCCGAAGAGGCGGTAGGCCATCACCGGGAGCGGCTCGGGGAAGGCCCGGCCGAGCAGCCAGGGCACCTCGTAGGACCCGACGGTGTAGACGAAGACGATCACCGAGGCGCCGGACAGGGCCGGCAGCGAAGCCGGCACCAGCACCCGGGCCCACCGGTGCCAGGGGCCTGCGCCGAGCACGGCGGCCACCTCGAGCAGCTCGCGCAGCCGGGGGCCGACCGTGGCCAGGACCACGAGTGCGACGAAGGCCGACTCCTTCCAGGTGAACTCCAGCACCGTCGCCACCGGCCAGGCCCCACCGACCAGGTCGGGCCACTGGCCGGGCCCGATGCCCAGGACGCGCGGCAGCACCCCGGTGTCACCGACGAGCAGGTCGACGCTCGCGGCCCCGACCAGGTGCGGCACGGTCACGACCACCGCGGCGAGGCCGGCGACCAGCCACCGGGAGTGCGGCACGAGGAGGGCGACGGTGGCCACGAGCAGGCCGATGACGGCGGCCAGCGCGGTCGAGGCGGTGGCGATGACGAGCGTCTCGCGCGCGGCCAGCGCGAGGTCACCGCTCGCCGAGGTGTAGCCCTCCAGGGAGAGCGAGGCCGGCCCGAAGAGGGGGAGCAGCCCGAGGCTGGTCGCCGCGACCGTGGCCAGCGCAGCCCCGGTGACCACCGCCACCAGGGCCACGGCCGGGCCGGCGCGACCGCTCACGACCCGGCGCCCAGGACCTGCCGGCGCCATCCGTCGTCGAGGGGACCCACCCAGTCCGAGGCCAGCTCGGGCAGGGCGTTGCGCGACAAGACGTCGTACGGCGGCACGACCGGGGACCTCGGCAGGTCGGTGAACCGCGCCCGGTCCGCCGCCGGCAGGAGGTCGGTGTCGAGGACCGTGAACTGGCCCCAGACGCCCGGATCGGCCTTGGCCGCCTGCTGGGCCGGGGAGAGCGCGAGGTTCGCCACGACCATGGCCCCGTCCCGGTCACCCGAGGTGGCGGGGATGCCGAGGAAGCTGGCGTTGCCGACGGTGCCATCCTCGAGGGGCAGCACCCGGGTGGTCTCGGGGAACGTCCCGTCGGCCACGAGCCCGGTCAGGGTGGCGGGCCCGTAGGTCATGGTGAAGTCGACCTCGCCGTCGGCGTACAACCGGTCCAGGGCCGCGACGTCGCGCGGGTAGGTGCGGCCCTCGCGCCACAGCGACGGCTCCAGCTCCTCCAGCCGCTGCCACAGCGCCGGCGTCAGCTCCTGCTCGGCGGACTCGGCGTAGGAGGTGGGCACCTCGCCGGCGCCGCCGGACAGCGCGTACAGGGCCTGGCGCACGAACACCGAGCCGGTGAAGTCGGGGGGTGCGGGGTAGGTGAACCGGCCCGGGTTGGCCTCGGCCCAGTCGACCAGCCCCTCGAAGGTGCTGGGCGGGTCGTCGACCCGCGCGGAGTCGTAGACGAAGGTGAACTGTGCCTTGTGCCAGGGCGACTCGCAGCCGTCGACCGCGGTGCCGAAGTCCTCGCGGACGAGGGCGTCGTCCTCGGCGACGTAGCGCAGGTTCGGCAGCTCCTGCGCCCAGCCGCACCACCAGGCGTCGGCCTGTCGACCGGTCGCGAAGTTGTCGCCGTTGACCCAGACCAGGTCGACCTTGCCGGACGTCTCCCCGGCGGCCTTCTCGGCGAGCATCCGGCGCAGCGCCTCCTTGGTGTCCGCGACCGGCACCCGGCGCAGCTCCACCCCGAGCTCGGCGGCCGCCGGTGCGAGCACGTCGTCGACGTAGGCGTTGCCGCGCTCGTCGCCGCCGTACATCCACAGGTCCACGACCTGGCCGTCGGCGTCTGCGACGATCTGGTCCCAGGGCCTGTCGGCCGCGGGGCCGGGAGAGGCCGAGGTGGAGGTGCAGGCCGTGCCGAGCAGGGCCAGGACCGCCAGCAGTGCGAGACGGGCGAGGGGCTGTCGCACGGGGGACCTTTCGGGTCGAGGCGAGGTGGACGTGACGCTGGGGGAACACGACGGGGTCCGCGGAGGCTTCCCACATCGTGGATGAGCGACCGGAGACCTCGACGACCGGCCCCGTCCCGCCCGAGGTGGAGCGCGGGCGGCGGGGTGCGGTGCTGCGGGTCGCCGCGCTGGTCGCGGTGCTCGTCGGGTTGTTCGTACTCGGCCGCGCGGACGGATTGCCCGACGTCGCCGAGCTGCGCGCCCGCGTCGCCGACGCCGGCCGCGTCGGGTGGCTCGTCTTCGTCGGTGGCTACGCGGCGCTCGCCCTGCTGCCGGCGCCCAAGGGGGCGATGACCGCCCTGGGAGGGCTGCTGTTCGGCTGGTGGGCCGGAGCCGCGCTGTCCCTCGTCGGCGCGCTGGTGGGCGCGGTCGTCGCGTTCGAGGTCGGGGGGTGGCTGGGTCGCGACGCGGTGGACCGGCTGGTGCGCGGTCGTCTGTCCCGGCTCGACGCGCTGCTGCGCGACCACGGGCTGGGTGCGGTGCTCACCGTGCGGCTGATCCCGGTGCTGCCCTACACCGCCATCAACTACGGAGCCGGGGTCAGCGGCGTACGCCGTCGCGACTTCGTGCTGGGCAGCGCGATCGGGATGCTGCCGGGGAGCCTCAGCTATGCGGCGCTCGGGGCGTGGGGCGCCGACTTCTGGGCGCTGTTCGCGTGGAGCGCGGTCGCCGTGGTGCTCGGCGTGGGCGGTGCCGTCCTCGGGCGCCGGATGCTGGCGCGCCAGGCGGCCGACGACCGGGGTCGGCGTACGGACGGCGCGGCTGCGGACCCCGGGGAGACCTGATGTTCGACGCCCGCATGCGCACCCTGCTCGGACCGGCGCTGGACCGAGCCGCCGCGGCACTGGACCGCTCGTGGATCACGCCGGACCGGCTCACCCTCCTCGGCCTGGTCACCGGCCTGGCCAGCGCCGGCACCGCGGCGGCCCAGCTCTGGGGCTGGTCGCTGGGGCTGTGGTTGCTCTCCCGGCTCCTCGACGGGTTGGACGGGCCGCTCGCGCGCCGGCGTTCGGCGGCCGGTGACGGGGGCTCCGCGGCGGGTGGTTTCCTCGACATCACCGCCGACTTCCTCGTGTACGGCGCCACCGTGCTCGGCGTCGCGGTCGGGGCCACCCGGGGGGAGGGCGCGACCTGGGAGCCGTTCGCCGCGGTGCTGCTCGCCTACTACGTGAACGGGACGGCCTTCCTGGCCTACTCCTCGGCCGCCGAGCGCAGCGGGCACCGCCTCGACGACGGCCGCTCGTTCAGCTTCCTCACCGGGCTCGCCGAGGGCACCGAGACCGTCGTGGTGCACTCCCTCTGGCTGCTGCTGCCGACCCACGCGGAGCTCGTGGCCACGGTGTGGGCGGTCGTGGTCGGCCTGAGCGCGGTCCAGCGGATCGTCACCGGCCACCGGCTGCTCCGCTCACCCCCGCCCTGAGCCCGCCGAGCGGGCACTGCGCGCACGCGTGGGTACGCCGAGCGGGCACTGCGCGCACGCGTGAGTACGCCGAGCGGGCACTGCGCGCACGCGCGTCGACTCACCGGTCCCGGCGACGCAGCCACCAGCGGCGCGTCGAGGACAGGACCCGGATCGCCGAGGCCACCGGCCCCGGACGCTCGAGCTGGTCGCGGACGTCGGCGACCGTGACGTTCCACGCACCGTCGTTCCAGGTGGGGTAGGCGTGGGTGACCGCGGCGAGGTCGCGGGTCCTCAAGCCCTGGGTGACGGCCAGGGCCAGCTCCCCGAGCGTCTCGCCGGCGCGCGGACCCACGACGGTCGCGCCGAGCACGCGCCCGCGCCGGTCGACGGTGATCCGGGTGAACCCCGACATCTTCTTCTCGGCCACCGCCCGGTCCACGTGGGCGTGCTGCCAGGTCAGCACGCGCAGTCCGTCCCCGGGGTTCTCGGTGCCGACCCCGACCGCCGCCACCTCGGGCTGGGTGTAGGTCACGCGGGGGATCGCGGTGGTGTCCACCGTGCGGCGTACGCCGAGGACGGCGTTGCCCGCAGCCAGGCTCCCGTGCACGCCGGCGGTGTGGGTGAACTGCGGGTGCCCGGTCAGGTCACCGGCGGCCCAGATCCGCTCGTTGGTGGTGCGCAGGCGGGCGTCGACCCGCACGAACCCGTGGTCGTCGACCTCGACCCCCGCCGAGTCCAGCCCGAGGTCGGAGGTGCGCGGGGAGCGACCCACCGCCACGAGCAGGTGGCTGAACGCCACCTGCGTGCCGTCCGAGAGTCGCAGGCAACCGGCGGAGGTCTCCTCGGCCGACGCGTCCTCGCGGCCCGCGGGCGTCGCCCTCACCTCGACCACGTCGGCCCCGGTGAGCACGCGGGCCCCGTCGGTGCGGAGGGCGTCGGCGACCAGCCGGGCGGCCTCCGCGTCCTCGCGAGGCAGCAGGCGTGCGGCTCCCTCGACCAGGGTCACGCTCGAGCCGAGCCGGACGAACGCCTGACCCAGCTCACAGCCGATGCTGCCCCCACCGAGCACCACGAGGTCGGACGGCAGCGCCTTCAGGTCCCACACGGTCTCGCTGGTGAGCACCTCCACCTCGTCGAGGCCGTCGATGGGCGGCAGCACCGGCGCCGCACCGGTGGCCAGGAGCGCCTGGGTGAACGCGATCTCGCGCCCGTCGACGACCATCCGCCGTGGGCCGGTGAAGCGGGCGCGCCCGGAGAGGACGGTGACGCCCTCGGACTCGGTCGCCTCGGGCGAGTCCACCGGCGCGATGTGGGCGATCGCGGAGCGCACGTGGTCCATCACCGCCCCGAAGTCGACCGACACGTCGGCGGTGACCCCGAGCGCCGTGCCGGCACGAGCGCCGGCGGCGACGTCGGCGGCGGCCAGCAGCGACTTCGACGGCACGCACCCCGTCCACAGGCAGTCGCCGCCGGTGCGCGCGCTCTCCACGAGCAGGACCGAGGCGCCGAACCGGGCCGCCGTCTTGGCGCCGACGAGGCCTGCGGTGCCGCCGCCGACGACGACGAGGTCCCAGGGTGCGGCGGAGGTCGCCGAGCCGTGTCCCGAGCCGTCTCCCGAGCCGCTCACGGGCGCGGCCCGGAGGTCAGCTCGTCGACGACGGCGCGCATCCGGCGCACGCTCGCGGGGTCGGGGCGAGCCCGGGACCACCGCGACAGGGCCTGGTGGAGTGCCCGGTGCTGGCCGATCACCTCCGAGCACCGCTCGCAGGTGGCGAGGTGCTCCTCGAGACGGGTCACCTCGCCCGGGGTCAGCGGAGCCGAGGGGTCGGCGTCGAGATAGCGCTGGATGCGGCCCGCCGACCAGTGGCACCGCAGCATCTGTCGAAGTGCTCCGCTCATGACGTCCTTCCGCTGGTCAGCATCGAGGGGCCCAGCTGGCGCCGGACCCGGTCCCGGGCCCGGCTGAGCCGCGACATCACCGTGCCGACGGGTACGTCGAGCACCGCGGCCGCCTCCGCGTAGCTGAGGTCGTGCACGTCGACGAGGACGAGGGCGCTGCGGAACTTCGGCCCGAGCGCGCGGATCGCCTGGTCCAGCGTGGCGTCGAGCTCGAGGTCGATCACGGCGTCCTCGGCGCTCGGCAGCGTGCCGGCGCCGAACGCCGGGCGGGAACGCACCAGCTCCGCGTCATCGACGACCAGCGGACGCTGGCGCCGGTGCAGGTTGATGTTGGTGCGCCGCAGGATGGTGAGCAGCCAGGCCCGTGGGTGCCGCCCGTCGAAGCGGTGCAACCCCCGGTACGCGCGCACCAGGGTCTCCTGCACGAGGTCCTCGGAGTCGGCGTCGCTGCCGGTCAGGCCCCGGGCCACCCGGAGCAGGACCTCGATCTCGGGCTCGACGTACTCGCGGAACGACCGTCGTCGTCCCGCGTCGTCGGGCTCGGGTGGGGAGCTCATGGCAGGGCAACACTCTCAGGCGTGCCCTGACTTCCCGACGGTGCGGCCCGGACGGGCGCGAGCGGGCGGTTGCGCGCGTGGTCGATGATGGGTCGCCCAGGACCGACCTTCCCGAACAGGAGCGCGATGACTCCCACCACCACCCCCAGGCAGCCCCGGCTCATGGTGTTCGACGTCAACGAGACGCTCTCGGACATGTCACCGCTGCGCGATCGCTTCGAGGACGTCGGCCTGCCCGGTGCCTCCCTCGAGCCGTGGTTCGCCGGCTTGCTGCGCGACGGTTTCGCGCTGACCAGCGTCGGGGAGAATCCCGCCTTCGCCGACCTGGCCGCCGAGTCGCTGCGGCTGCGCCTGGCGGGTGCGGGACGGACCGGCGAGGAGGCGCAGACGGCCGTGCGCCACGTGTTGTCGGCGCTCACCGGGCTGTCCTGCCACCCGGACGTGGCTCCGGGGGTACGGGCGCTGCGCGAGCAGGGCGTCCGGCTGGTCACGCTGAGCAACGGGGCGACCTCGGTCGCCGAGGCGCTGCTCGAGGGCGCCGGCCTCCTCGACGACTTCGAGGCGCTGCTGGGTGTGGCCGACGGGCCGGCGTGGAAGCCGGCCGCGTCGGCCTACGTCCGAGCCCTGGAGGTGTGCGGGGTCGCGGCCGAGGACGCGATGTTGGTCGCGGTGCACCCCTGGGACATCGACGGCGCCTCCCGGGCCGGGCTCGGCACCGGGTGGCTGCGTCGGAGTGCGCCCGGCTACCCGGCGTACTTCCGGGAGCCGGACGTGATCGCCGGCGACCTGGTCGAGCTGGCCGCCAGCTGGGCGTGAGCTGCCGCTGAGTCGGGCAGTCGGCCCTCCGCCTCAGACGGCCGGCGCCGCCGGGACGTCGAGCTCGGTGTGCACGTGGTGGTTGAAGTAGTTGGTGAGCAGGTTGAGCGTCACGTGGGTGGACAGCTCGGTCAGCTGCTCGGTGCTCCAACCGGCGTCCAGCGCGGCCTGCCAGGTCTCGTCGCTGGTGCTGCCGACCTCGGCGGTGTACTCGCGGGCCAGCCGCAGCAACGCGTCGAGCTTGGAGTCGAAGTCCGCGTGGCCTCGGCGTACGGCGACCATCTGCTCGTCGCTGAGCCCGACGGCCTTGCCGCCGCCGGTGTGGGCCGCCTGGCAGTAGTCGCAGGCGTCCTCGTTGCCGACCGCCAGGGCGATCGCCTCGCGGGTGGGGGCGTCGAACGTGGCGTGCTCGCGCAGCACGTCCTGGAGCGCGACGTAGGCGTGCAGGACGGCCGGGGAGTGCGCCATCCCGCCGTGGATGTTCAGGACCTTGCCGTACTTGGCCTCGAGCTTCTTCAGCTCGTCCCGGGTGGCCTCGGGGGCGTCGGCAACGGTGTGGACGGGGATGCGGGGCATCGTGGAACTCCTCGAGGATGGGGAAGGTGCTCGGACAGGGAGGAACCCCGCCGGGCGCCGAGACATTCCTGCACGCGCGTGCCGGACGACGTACGCCGCACCCGGGACGGGTCCGCGGACGGGTCCGCGGAGGGGGTCACCCGGGCGTCTCCAGCTGGGAGGGTCAGCCGGCGGCCGGGCTGTGGTCGGGGACCGAGGTGCTGCGATAGCCGGCCGGTCCGACGACCCGGCGGGCCAGGGCGACCCCGGCGACGATGGCGGCCACGACGACCAGCGAGGAGACGTTGAGCTGGGCCACGCCGGAGAGCCCGTGCCCCAGGTTGCAGCCACCCGCGATCCAGCCTCCCGCGCCGAGCAGCAGGCCACCCGAGGCCAGCTGCGCGTACCGGACGGGCTCCTCGCCGCGCACCCAGAAGCCCCCGGCGGTGCGGGCGGCCACGGTCGCGCCGGCGACGATGCCGAGCAGGAAGGCGATCAGCCACCAGTTGGCCGACCCCCGGGCCAGGCTCGCGACCGCACCCACCGAGCTGGGACCGAAGCTGGAGCCGCCGAGCGCGGCGAGCGCCCAGCCGACGACGGTGGCCGCCCCCAGGCCGAGTCCCAGCGGCAGCCAGCCCCACTGCCAGGACTGGCGTGGACGGTCGTGACCGGGTCGCCGCCGGAGCCAAAAGACGACCGCGACCAGCACGAGCGCGGCCACGAGCAGCCGGGGTACGCCGAGCAGGCCCGGGACCGTGGCCCCCTCGCCGCCGCCCAGGACCGTCGGCCCGGGCAGCCTGATCTGCCGGGCCAGCAGCTCTCCGACCGCCCAGCCGCCCAGCCCGACGGTGGCACCCAGCATCCCGGCACCCAGCTTGTAGAACAGCCCGGAGACGCAGGACCGGGCGACGACCATGCCGATCCCGATCAGCAGACCACCGACCAGGTTGGCGACCGGTCGGAAGGCCAGGCCGCGGTTGAGGCCGTCGGTGCCCGGCAGCAGGAACAGCAGCGCCAGGCCCACGGCGGCGACCGAGACCCCCAGAGTCCAGGCGCGGGCGAGCAGGAACCGACGCTCGAGCGAGTCGCGGATCGCGGCGTGGAAGCACAGCTGCCCGCGCTGGAGCACGTAGCCCAGCGCGACCCCCGCGAGGACGCCGGTGAGCAGCGCCGCGACGAGCGCGCCGGTCATCGCGGGCACCGGGGGTGGCGGGGGTGGCGGGGGCGCCCGGGACGCGGGGGTCGCACCGGCGACGCGGGCCACACCTGCACGGACATGGCTCCACGGTAGAGCGCCGGGCCGCACGCGGTGACCGGCTGCGGGCGCCGGTGACCGGAGGCCGTGGAGCGGATCTGTGCGAGTTCGCCCGCCCGGGCGCCCAGCGGGTAGCATGGAGGCCACACCCAGCACCGTCGGTCGCGCGCGATCGTGGTCGGTGCCGGGTGGCTGGCCACCACCCGGTGGGCAGAGGCGTCACGTCGTGTCCGGTCCGCTCTGGTCCGACACACCGACCCTGCCGGGTCCGTGGTGCCGATGGAGTCGCCCGCGGCCACCCGGTCGCAGGCGGCGCAGTGCGATGGTCCCGGCATGACGGGCCGCGGTGCACTCCGTGGCCCTCGACAGTTCGGGCTCTTTTCGACAGGAGAAGCTTCTTGGCTCGACGAGGCACGCGCACCTCGAGCGGTCGTCGTACGGCGCAACGCTCGCCGCAGCGAGCGCGCCACCGTGATGAGGAGGGCCTCATCCCGGTGCTCGCCCGGGCCGTGCGCGAGGTCGAGACCTCGGTGCAGCGTGGGTCGGTCACCTCCTCCACCCGCACCCGCTTCCAGGTGGTGGCCCTGCTCGTCCGCGAGGAGCGGGCGCGCGTGAAGGCCGACAAGGACAACAGCGAGGCGCACCGCGAGGGCCAGCTCAAACGACTGGACGGCGTGGCGACGATCCTGGCCAAGACGGCCGCCCGGGACACCTCGCTGCTCGCGCTGCTCGCCGAGGACTCCGAGGTCTCCGACACCGCGCGGGAGCTCAAGCACGAGATGATGCGCGCTGCCGGCCTCGAGGTGCCCGTGCAGGAGTCCGGGCCGGCCGAGACCGAGACCGAGGGCTCCGCCCCGCGCCGGGTGGTCCCGCAGTCCGTCGTGTCCCGCCAGCTGGCCAACCCGTTCCTCGTCCCGGACTTCTCCAACGCGACGCCCCGCGCCGCGCAGCCCCGCCAGCTGGCCACCTGGGAGCTGCTCGGCCCGCTCTTCCGCTCCTTCGAGGAGGTCACCGGCGGGTCCTCCGCCATGGAGCTGCCCACGCCCTCGTCGCTGGCCAGGGCCGGCGACCTCGAGCTGATGCCGCACCAGGCGCAGGTCGTCGCGGCCGCCGAGGCCGGCCACCGCACGTTCCTGCTGGCCGACGAGCCCGGCCTGGGCAAGACCGCGCAGGCGCTGCTGGCCGCCGAGGCCGCGGGGGCCTTCCCGCTGCTGTGCGTGGTGCCCAACGTGGTCAAGGCCAACTGGGCCCACGAGGCCGAGCTCTGGACTCCTCGGCGCAAGGCCACCGTCGTCCACGGCGACGGGCACACCGTCGACGGCTTCGCCGACATCGTGGTGGTCAACTACGAGGTGCTGGACCGGCACGTGGGCTGGCTCGGGGACCTCGGCTTCCGCGGCATGGTGGTCGACGAGGCGCACTTCATCAAGAACAAGACCTCCCAGCGCTCGCAGCACGTGCTGGCCATCGCCGAGCGCATCCGCACGCGGGTGGGACGCCCCCTGATGATGGCGCTGACCGGCACCCCGCTGATCAACGACATCGAGGACTTCCGGGCGATCTGGCAGTTCCTGGGCTGGATCGACGAGAAGAAGCCCCGGGCCGAGCTGATGGAGGCGCTGGAGGAGACCGGGCTGACCCCGCTCGACCGCGGCTTCTTCCGCACGGCGCGCCAGTGCGTGGTGGATCTCGGCATCGTCCGCCGCCGCAAGGTGGACGTCGCCGCCGACATCCCCGCCCGCCGTGTGGCCGACCTCCCGGTCGAGCTCGACGACGAGGCCGGCCGCTCCATCCGCGAGGCCGAGCAGGAGCTCGCCCGCCGTCTGGTCAAGCGCTACGAGAGCGCGCTGGCCGCCCGCACCTCCGGTCCGGTCGTCGACGGCATCGACCACGAGCTCGTCCGCCGGGTCGCCGGCTGGGAGCGCGAGGACACCAGCACCAAGACCGGCGAGAACGTGTTCACGATGATGCGCCGGATCGGGCAGGCCAAGGCCGGCCTGGCCGCCGACTACGCCGCCCAGCTGGCCCGCAGCGTGGGCAAGGTGGTCTTCTTCGCCCGCCACGTCGACGTGATGGACCTCGCCGAGGACACCTTCGCCCGACGCGGGCTGCGCTACGTCTCGATCCGGGGCGACCAGACGCCCAAGCAGCGTGCCCACGCGATCGAGGCCTTCACCGAGGACCCCGACGTGGCGGTGGTGGTCTGCTCGCTGACAGCTGCCGGGGTGGGGCTGAACCTGCAGGTGGCCTCCAACCTGGTGCTCGCCGAGCTCTCCTGGACCGACGCCGAGCAGACCCAGGCGATCGACCGGATCCACCGGATCGGCCAGGACGAGCCGGTGACCGCGTGGCGGGTGATCGCCACCCAGACCATCGACACCCGGGTGGCCGAGCTGATCGACAGCAAGGCCGGGCTCGCCGCCCGGGCGCTCGACGGCTCCGACGAGGAGCTCTCGTCCTCGGTCGACGTGCAGCTCGAGGCGCTGGTCGGGCTGCTCACCTCCGCGTTGACCGAGGCGGCCCACACCGACGGGGCCGACGGGGTCGACGTGGTCGACGAGACCGACGAGGTCGAGCTCACCGTCGAGGGGTGAGCCCGGCGGCGTACGCGCAGTGCCCGCTCGGCGTGCCAGGGCGTGCGTGCAGTGCCCGGTCGGCGTGCTGGAGCGTGCGCGCAGTGCCCGGTCGGCGTACTGGAGCGTGCGCGCAGTGCCCGGTCGAGGCGCTGCGGCGGCGGTGGACCATACCGGTTTGGGGCGCTTCTGGGCGATTCCCCCGTGGCGGGAGAAGATGATCCGCGCGGTGTCCGGGGGATGCTGCGATCCTTCTTTGCCTACGGGGGTCGGTCGGAGTGCGAAAGCTCCTTTCCATGCTGCTGCTCACGGTCCTGGTGACCACGGGTCTCGCGGCGTACACACCGGCCGCCCAGGCGGCCGACACCGGCAACGCTGCCCCGCACCCGGGGAAGATCGTCAGCGCCGAGCCGAGCAAGGACGCGCCCAACATCCTCGACGGCACGGTCTACTCGATCGCCAAGGTGGGCAACACCATCGTCGTCGGCGGCAACTTCACCCAGGCGCAGAACTACAACACCTCCGCGACCTACACCCGCCGCGGCGTGCTGGCCTTCGACGCCACCACCGGCAAGCTGTCCCAGACCTTCGCGCCCGACGCGCTGGGCACCGTCTACAAGGTGCTGCCGGCTTCTGACGGGCACTCGGTCTACGTCGCCGGTGGCTTCACCTCCGCGGCCGGCAAGTCCATGCCCGGCCGGATCTTCAAGGTCGACGTGGTCACCGGCGCCGTCGACCCGGCCTTCACCGCCCCCACGATCAGCGGCGACATCCGCGACGTCCAGCTGGTCGGTGACCGGCTGTTCATCGCCGGCAAGTTCACCCACATCAACGGGATCTCCCAGAAGGCCCTCGGGTCGATCAACGCGACCACCGGCAAGCGCGACCCGTTCGTCAACAACGTGTTCGCGGGCACGCACAACACCCGCCCGGGCGCCGTGACCGCGGTGCTGCAGATCTCGATCAACAAGCAGAACACCCGGCTGATGGCCGTCGGCAACTTCACCACCGTCGACGGGGTCAACCGACGCCAGATCGTCCAGCTCGACATCACCGGCGTCTCGCCCACGGTCACCAGCTGGTACACCACCCTGTTCACCTCGGCGTGCTCGTCGAGCTTCGAGACCTACATGACCGACGTCGAGTACTCGCCCAACGGCAGCTACTTCGCGGTCTCCACCACCGGCGCCTACGGAGGGTTGAGCGGCAGCATGGCCGGCACGTCGGGCTGTGACGTGGTGGCTCGGTTCGAGAGCGGCCCCGAGGCCACCGTGGCGGCGACGTGGACGGCGTACACCGGCGGCGACACCACCTGGACCGTCGAGGTGACCGACGACGTCGTGTACGCCGGTGGCCACCAGCGCTGGCAGAACAACCCCGGTGCCGCGGACAAGCCCGGTCAGGGTGCGGTGAGCCGTGACGGCATCGCAGCGCTCAGCTCCGTCAACGGCCTGCCGTTCTCCTGGAACCCGACCCGCGCCCGCGGCGTCGGTGTGCAGGACATGCTGGCGACCTCCGAGGGTCTCTACGTCGGCTCGGACACCGAGCTGATCGGGCAGACGCCCGGCAACACCTACCACGCCCGGATCGCGCTGCTGCCCCTCTCCGGCGGGGCCCGGCTGCCGCAGCTGCAGACCAACGAGCTGCCCGCCAACCTCTACCGGGTGTCCTCGGGTGCGTCCACGCTGAGCCGGCGCAGCTTCACCGGCACCTCGGTGGGCACCTCGAGCAACGTCCCCTCCGGACCGGGCTGGGGCTCCAGCACCGGAGCGTTCATGGTCAACGGCGTGCTCTACCAGGCCAAGACCGACGGGTCGTTCGCGAAGATGACCTTCGACGGCACCACCTACGGCTCGGTCTCCGCGGTGAACACCTCCGACGCGCTGGTCTACCAGACCGACTGGCACAACGACGCCAGGACGCTGACCAGCCTGTTCTACGCCAACGGACACATCTACTACACCAAGTCCGGCACCAACGCCCTCTACCGGCGCGGCTTCGAGGTGGAGGACGACGTCGTCGGCCAGCAGCGGTTCTCCACGACGACCACCAGCGTCAACTGGTCCAACGCCCGGGGCGCCTTCGTCGCCGGCGGCAAGCTCTACTTCGCCAACAGCAACGGCAACCTGTACTCCGCGACGTGGAACCAGTCGGCCAACAACATCACCAGCGGCACGGTCTCCCAGCTGACCGGAGCCGGCACCGGTTGGTCCTCCCGGTCCCTGTTCCCGTTCCAGGCGGTGCCGCCGCCGGTCAACGAGCCGCCGCTGGTCAGCGCCAGCGTCTCCTGCGACAAGCTGGTCTGCAGCTTCGACAGCGCGGGCACCAGCGACCCGGAGAACGACCCGCTGACCTACGACTGGGACTTCGGCGACGGCTCGGCGCACGCCACGACCGCCACCGCGACGCACACGTACGCCGGCCCCGGTGACCGCGCCGTCACCCTGACCGTCTCCGACAACAAGGGCGGGACCTCCAGCGTCACCCGCACCGCGAGCCCCACCGACTCCGCGGACACGATCTCCTTCGTCGCCAGCAGCAACACCAACGGCAACCGGGTCAACCACTCCACCGTCGTGCCCTCGGGCACCCAGGTCGGGGACACGCTGCTGCTGTTCTTCACCGGCAACACCGCCAACCCCGTCTACGCCGGACCGGACGGCTGGACCGAGGTGCTCGCCGAGACCGGCACCAGCTCGGTCTCGCGCCTCTACTCCAAGACCGCCACCGCCGCCGACCTCGGTTCGACCGCGACGGTCACCAGCCGCAAGGCGGACGGCACCAACTACTGGGTGAAGTCCGACCTGACCATGGCGGTCTACCGCGGCCTGGGCAGCCCGGCGCTCAACGCGTCGGCGATCACCGCCCAGACCGTCTCCGATCCCGTGCACCTGACCCCCACCGTGGTGGCCGGTGACGGCACCAGCTGGCTGGTCAGCTACTGGGCCGACAAGTCCACCACCACGTCGTGGACCGGACCGGTCAGCCAGACCCAGCGCTCGACTGCGCCGTCCCCGGGCTCCAACGCGATCTCCTCGCTGCTGATGGACAGCAACGGACGGGTGAACACCGGCGTCCAGGGCGGGCAGAGCGCCACCGCCAACACCAGCGCGCAGGGCTTTACGATGAGCGTCCTGCTCACCGGCGGCGGCTCCGCGCCGTCGACCGAGCCGCCGACGGCCAACGCCACCCTGGTCGGCTGCACCGGCCTGACCTGCAACTTCGACGGCTCGACGTCGTTCGACCCCGAGGGCGGCGCGCTCACCTACGACTGGGACTGGGGTGACGGCACGGCGCACGGGACGACCGCGACGCCGTCGCACACCTTCACCACCGGCGGCACCAAGACCGTCACGCTGACGGTCACCGACCCGGTGGGTGCCGAGGGCGTGGACACGGTGACGGCCGCCCCGGTCGCTCCGCCGACGAACACCGCACCCACGGCCAGGATCACCAACGCGAGCTGCACCGACCTGACCTGCTCGTTCACCGGCTCGACCTCCTCCGACCCGGACGGGGACGCGCTGACCTACAGCTGGGACTTCGGTGGTGGCCAGACCTCGACGGCCACGAACCCCAGCCACACCTTCGCCTCGGCGGGGCAGAAGCAGGTGAGCCTCACGGTCAACGACGGCCAGGGGCACACGCACACGGCCACCACGACCGTCTCGCCGACCGCGCCGACCAACGGGTCGCCCACGGCCCGGATCACCGACGTGAGCTGCACCGACCTGACCTGCTCGTTCAGCGGGGCCACCTCCAGCGACCCGGAGAACGAGACGCTGACCTACAGCTGGGCCTGGGGCGACGGGACGGCCGCCGGCAGCGGGGCGACCCCCTCGCACACCTATGCCAGCGCGGGTGCCAAGACGGTCACGCTCACGGTGACCGACACCAACGGCAACACCGGCACCGCGACCACGACCGCCAACCCGACCGCACCGGGTGGTGACCCGGTCAGCAACATCACCTTCGTCGGAGCAGAGGCCGACACCGACCGGACCACGCCGGTGCCAGCCGGGGTCAACGTCGGCGACACCCTGGTGGCGTTCTTCTTCGCCAACAGCCAGAACGCGACCTACACCGGCCCCGTGGGCTGGACGCTGGTGGAGTCCGAGGACGGCAACGACTTCGCCGGCCGGGTGTGGACGCGCACGGCCACCGCTGCCGACGCCGCTCCGGGCGCCTCGGTGACGGTCACGTTCTCCGGGACCACGCCGAAGACCGACCTGACGGTGGCCGCCTACCGCGGCACGGACGGTGCCACCCCGATCGCCGCCTCGGCGTCCGAGCTGGACCTTGCCGGGGGCACCGCGCACGACAGCCCGACGCTGACCGCGGCGGCGGGCACCGGCTGGCTGCTCAGCTACTGGGGCGACAAGACCAGCAGCGCTCCCGGCTGGACCGGTCCCACCGGCCAGTCGACGCGTGCCTCGACCACCGGCACCGGCGGCGGCCGGGCGGCCGCCATCCTCGCCGACAGCAACGGCGCGGTCCCGGCCGGGACCGCGGGCGGTCTCACCGCCACCTCCGGGGCCAGCGCCGGCAAGGTGATCAGCTTCAGCATCCTGCTGAAGAGCGACTGAGCGCCGGTGGACCGGGTCAGAGCACCTGGTCGCCGTACATCTCCCCGAGGGGGTCGGCGATCAGCTCGATCCGGGCGCCGTCGGGGTCGGTGAAGTAGACCGACACCTCGCTGTGCACCTCGTGGTCCACGCCGGCCGCGCGCAGCTTCTCGACGAGGTGGTGCCAGCGGTCGGGCTCGACGGAGATCGCCACGTGGTGGAGCCCGCCGAGCACCTCGGCGTACGGGCCGACGTCGAGGCCGGGGAAGTCGAAGAAGGCCAGCAGGTTCTGGTTGCCGATGTCGAAGAAGAAGTGCGAGGAGCCGGGGTAGTCGCGGTTCTCGATGAGCTCGGTGAGCGGGAACTCCAGCACGTCCTGGTAGAACCGCACGGTCGTCTCGACGTCGCTGCTGATCAGCGCGGTGTGGTGCAGGCCGCGCGCCGAGGACGTGGGCCGCTCGCCGGTCGGCCGCACGTGCTGCTCGCGCAGGCGGTCCCTCCGGGCATGGATCTCGGCGAGCCCGGGAGCGTCCACGGTGGCGCTGTCGGGAGTGTTCTCGCTGGCGTTGTCGGTCCTGTTGTCGGGGGCGTGCTCGGGCATGGGTCCCTCCTGTCGAGATGATCCCACGCCCCCCGAGGCGTGCCCAGCGCCGCGGACCGCCGGACCGCCGGACCGCGCGGCGTACCGAAGCCGGCGTCGGACGGCGTACCGGTGCGACATACCGGACGACCTGACGGGCAATCCCTGCACGCGCTCAGCAGGCGTCGGCGTACGTCGTCAGCCGGGCCGGAGGCGCCTCGATGGAGCGGGCGTTGGGGCGGGCGAGGGTGTAGTAGCGGACCCAGTCCATCTGCATCCGGCCACGGTTCATCCGCGCGCCCGGGGTGCCGACCAGCTTGAACCGCACGGCGTAGTCCGCGCCGCTGAGCGCGGCCGGGCGACGCTCGGTCATCACCACCCGGGTGTCGACGAACCACGAGACGTGGTCGGGGGTCACCTCGACGGCGAAGGTGTGGAACTCGTTGTCGGCCAACGGCGTCGTCCGGCTCGCGGTGAAGTCCACGTCGGGCAGGTTGCGCACGTGCATCTCCGCACGGTTCGTCCCGAGCGTGTACTGGCCGAGCACGATGCCGCGAGCCCCGCAGCGGTACCCACCGGTGCGCGGGACCAGCTCCCAGACCAGCTTGTACGGCGTCGCGGACGTGCCGTACTGGCGCCCCCGCACCCGGGCCTCCCAGCGACCGTAGCGGCGGTTGTGCCCGAGCAGGGTGGCGATCACGTTCACGCTGGTCTCGGGAGCGTCGAGGGTCAGCATGCCGTGCTGGTTGCGCACCATCCGGGGCCGGCTGGCCCGCCACGACGGCTGCAGGGCGGTCTTGAACTCATCGCCCCACTGCTTGTTGCCCCACCGGAAGATCTTGCCGGCGTTGGTGGGGTTCGGCGGCACCCAGGACGAGGCCGTCCGCAGGTCGTCGGCGGCTGAGGCCCGCGTCGGGGTCTCGGGGGAGACCTGCAGCGTGCCGACGGCCAGCGCGCTCACCACACCGGCCACCATCAAGAAACGGACGAATCGGACAGGACTCATGTCCCCACCGTAGGCAGTTCCGGATGGATTCGCGGTGGAAACGGCAGATCCGTCCTGGCCCGCATGGCGCGGGTGGTCCAGACCAGCCGGTGTCGGCGGATGGTGTCCGCCGAGCTTCGTTGAACAATGAACCGTCGCAGGACGGCGGTGGAGCCGTCCTGCTCTCGGTACGGGGGCCCCCATGGATGTACGACGCTGGCGCAGCGCGCTGTTCCTGCTCGCGCTCGTGGTCTCGGGCTTGGCCCTGGTCACCCCTCCGGCGAGCGCTGCCGACACCGGCAACAGCGCGCCGCAGAGCGGACGGGTCGTCAGCGACGAGCCGGGGAAGAACGCCCCGAACATCCTCGACGGCACCGTGTACTCGATCACCCAGGTGGGCAACACCATCGTCGTGGGTGGGCAGTTCACGCAGGTGCAGAACTACAACACCTCGGCGGTGCTGACCCGCAACAACGTGTTCGCCTTCGACGCGACCACCGGCAAGATCTCCACCACCTTCGCCCCCGAGCCCAGTGCCACCGTCTACAAGGTGCAGGCGTCCACGGACGGGCAGGTCTACATCGCCGGCAAGTTCACCTCCGCCGGCGGGGTCTCCCGACCGAGCCGGTTGATCAAGGCCAACGTGACCACCGGTGCCGTCGACCCGACCTTCGCGCCGCCGACGATCAGCGGCGACATCCGCGACCTCGAGGTCGTCGGCAACCGGCTGTGGGTGGCCGGCAAGTTCACCCACCTCGGCAGCAACGCGCAGAAGGCCCTCGGCACGCTCAACGCCACCACGGGCAAGTACGACGCCTACTTCACCGGCGTGATGGCCGGCCTGCACCGCGCGACCAGCACCACCGACATCACCAACGTCCTGCAGATCTCCAGCAACGCCGCGAACACCCGGCTGATGGCGGTGGGCAACTTCACCAGCGTCAACGGGGCGGCGCGCTCGCAGATCGCGCAGTTCGACATCTCCGGCAGCACGACCTACGCACTCTCGCCGTGGGCGACGGCGTTCTACACCTCGTCGTGCTCCTCGAAGTTCGAGACCTACATGTCCGACGTCGAGTACTCGCCCAAGGGCGACTACTTCGCGGTGTCCACCAGCGGCGCCTGGGGCGGGTTGAGCAGCGCCACCGCCGGCAACGGCTGCGACGTGGTGGCCCGGTTCGAGAGCAGCAGCACGTCCGCGACGAGCGCACCGGTCTGGACGGCGTACACCGGCGGCGACACCACGTGGACCGTCGAGGTGACCGACGACGTCATCTACGCCGGCGGCCACCAGAACTGGCAGAACAACCCGATCGGCAAGAACGTGCCCGGGCAGGGTGCGGTCAGCCGCGAGGGCATCGCCGCCCTCAACCCCGTCAACGGGATGCCGCTCTCCTGGAACCCCACCCGTGCCCGGGGTGTCGGTGTCCAGGACATGCTGGCCACCGAGACCGGGCTGTACGTCGGCTCGGACACGACCCTGATCGGTCACACGCCCGGCAACACCTACCACGCGCGCATCGCGGTGCTGCCGCTCGCCGGCGGCGGCGCCCGGCCGACGGTGGCGGCCAGCAGCCTTCCGGCCGACGTCTACACCGTGCCCACGGGTGGTTCCGCGCTGACCCGACGCGCCTTCTCCGGCACCGCCGTGACCGGCACCTCCGCCGTCCCGACCGGTCCCGGCTGGAGCAGCGCGGCGGGTGCGTTCATGGTCAACGGGGTCCTCTACAAGGCCAACACCGACGGGTCGGTCACCAAGCAGACCTTCGACGGGACGGCCTACGGCGCCGCCGAGCCGGTGAGCACCTCCGATGCGTTGGTCTACCAGAGCGACTGGCACACCGACGTGCAGACGATCACCACCCTGTTCTACGCCGAGGGCCGGATCTACTACACGAAGTCCGGCACCAACGCCCTCTACCGGCGCGGCTTCGAGATCGAGGACGACGTCGTCGGCCAGCAGCGCTTCTCGACCACCACGAGCGGCATCAACTGGTCGTCGGTGCGGGGTGCCTTCGTGACCGGCGGCAAGCTCTACTACGCCACCACCGGCGGGCAGCTCTACTCCGCGACGTGGAACCAGGCCGCGCACGCGCCGGTCGCGGGCACCTCGGTGCTGCTGAGCGGCGCCGGCACCGGCTGGGCCTCCCGGGCGATGTTCGTCGGTCACGCCGCACCGCTGGCGCCGAACGAGGCGCCGTTCGCCGCGGCCACGGTCACCTGTGACCAGCTCACCTGCACCTACGACGCCAGCGGCTCGAGCGATCCCGAGGGGGCGACGCTGAGCTACGACTGGGACTTCGGTGACGCCACCACCCACGGGACCACGGCGACCCTCACCCACACCTACGCCACGGGCGGCGACCGGCCGGTCACGCTGACCGTCACCGACGACCGCGGCGCCGTCGCCAGCGTCACGCGCACGGCGAGCCCGGTGGCCCAGGCCGACCCGATCACGTTCGTGGCCAAGGCCAACACCAACGGCAACCGGGCCGACCACACCGTGACGGTCCCGTCCGGGACCCAGGTCGGGGACACCCTGCTGCTGTTCTTCGCCGCCAACTCCGTCGGACCGGTGTACGCCGGCCCGTCCGGCTGGCAGGAGGTGCTCTCGCAGAACGGCACGAGCATGGTCGGCCGGCTCTACGCCAGGACAGCCACCGCCGCCGACCTCGGCACCACCGTCAAGGTGACCAGCCGCAACCCCGACGGCTCGAGCTACACCGTGCGCGACGACATGACGCTGGCGGCGTACCGCGGCATCGCCCCGGTGCTCGGGGCGGCAGCGGCCTCGGCGCAGAACGTCGCCACCGCGGTGCACCAGACCCCGACGGTCAACGCCGCCGACGGCACCGGCTGGCTGGTCAGCTTCTGGGCGGACAAGTCCTCGAGCACCACTTCCTGGGCGGCTCCGGACGGCCAGTCCCAGCGCTCGATGGGCAACGCCACCGGCACCAGCCACGTCTCGTCCCTGCTCGCGGACAGCGGGCGCCGCGTGGGCACCGGTCCCCAGGGAGGGCTCAACGCGACCGCCGACAGCAGTGCCCAGGGCCTGACGATGAGCCTGGTCCTGCCGGGTGCCGCGCCCCCGCCCGCCAACGGCGCTCCGGTGGCGCAGGCCCGGCTGGTCGGTTGCACCGACCTCGCCTGCTCCTTCGACGCCGCCGCCTCGAGCGACCCCGACGGCGACCCGCTGACCTACGACTGGGACTGGGGCGACACCAGCACCCACGGCTCCGGTCCCACCCCGACGCACACGTACGCCGGGGGCGGGCCGCAGACGGTCACGGTCACGGTGACCGACGGCCGGGGCGGTTCGGCGACGGCCACCGTGTCGGCGACGCCGACCGACCCGCCGGCCAACCGAGCGCCGACCGCGAGGATCACCGGGGTGTCGTGCTCCGGCCTCACCTGCTCCTTCGACGGGTCCGCCTCGAGCGACCCCGACAGCGACACGCTCACCTACCTGTGGGACTTCGGTGACGGCACCACCTCGACCGCAGCGAACCCCTCGCGGACGTACTCTTCCGCCGAGCAGCGGACGGTCGTGCTCACCGTGAGCGACGGCCGCGGGCTCTCCGCGACCGACAGCGTCACTGTCGACCCGACCGTCCCGGCGAACGCCGCACCCACCGCTGCCATCACCGGCGTCTCCTGCGCCGACCTCACCTGCAGCGTCAACGGCGGGACCTCCACCGACCCGGAGGACGACCCGTTGTCCTACGGCTGGACCTGGGGTGACGGAGCCGCCAGCACGGGGGTCACTGCCTCGCACACCTACGCGACCGCAGGCGCGCGCACGGTCACGCTGACCGTGACCGACTCGAGCGGCAACACCGCGACAGACACCAAACCGGTGAACCCGACCGATCCCCCCGCGGCACCGGTGAGCAACGTGGCGTTCGTCGCCGCCCTGTCCACCAACGCCAACCGGCTGAACCACTCGACCCCGATCCCGGCCGGCGTGCAGGTGGGTGACACCCTGCTCGCCTTCTTCACCGCCAACAGCACGGCCGCCGCTTACACCTTCCCCACCGGATGGACGCCCGTGGAGGCCCTCGACGGCAACGGCGTCCTGGCCCGCGCCTGGACCCGCACGGCCACCGCTGCCGACGTCGCGTCCGGTGCCAAGGTGAGCGTGACGTCCGCGCCGCAGGGCAACTCCACCGGGTACGTCAAGTCCGACCTGACGGTGGCGGCCTACCGCGGAACCGACGGTGCCGGCCCGATCTCCGCGTCCGCGAGCAAGGTGGTCAACACCTCCGGGGCGACGCACACCAGCCCCGCGGTGAACGCGCCGGGTGACACCGGCTGGCTGGTGACCTACTGGGCGGACAAGGCCGACAGCACCACCGGCTTCACGTCGCCGGCCGGACACACTGTGCGCGGAGCCGTGCCGAATCCCACCTCGAGCGGCACCGGACACGTCACCGCGCTCCTCGCCGACAGCAACGGACCCGTCTCGGCCGGACAACAGGGTCAGCTGACGGCCACAGCGAACTCGACCAGCTCGCGAGGGGTCAGCTTCAGCGTCGTGCTGAAGAGCTCCTGATCCTCGCTCAGGACGCGTCTCGGTCTGGCGCGAGGTGGTGCAGGTTTCCCCGGGCGCCCGGGGAAACCTGCACCGTGTCACGCCAGCGTGGTCGCACCTGGATGTCGACCACGCTGACGTGACAAGGACCCCCCGCTGGCCCCACGGCCCCCCACCGGCCACCCCCGCCGACCGCTCCGTGACTTCCGCCCCCCGCGCGGAAGCTCACGGCCTCAGGCGCGCGTCGCGGCGGCCAGCTCGGTGATGCGGGCCCAGTCGCCGGTGGCGACCGCGTCGGCAGGCGTGAGCCAGGAGCCGCCCACGCAGCCGACGTTGTCCAGGGCGAGGTACGCCGCGACGCTGGCCGGCGTGATCCCGCCCGTGGGGCAGAACCTCGCCTGCGGCACCGGAGCCCCGACCGCCTTGAGGAACGCGGCGCCGCCGGAGGCCTCGGCGGGGAAGAACTTCATCTCCGAGTAGCCGAGCTCGAGCAGCCGGAGCACCTCGCTGACCGTGGCGGCACCGGGCAGGTGGGGCAGCCCGGACTCCTGCATCGCCGCGGCCAGCTCGTCGGTCGTCCCGGGGGAGACCAGGAACTGTGCGCCCGCGGACAATGCGTCCTTGGCCTGTCCGGGCGCGACGATCGTGCCCGCCCCGAGGAGGATCTCCGGGACGTGGATCGCGATCTGCTCGACGCAGGCCAGCGCCTGCGGCGTACGCAGGGTCAGCTCGATGACGGGCACGCCGCCGGCGACCAGCGCGCGGGCGACCGGCACCGCGTGCGTGACGTCGTCGAGCACCACGACCGGGATGACGGGGACGCGGTTCAGCAGGGACTCGGTCATCGTCAGTGCTCCGTGGTGGGGGAGGGTGCGGGGAAGACGCTGGCACCCTCGTCGGCCGGGCCGACGTTGGTGCGGAAGGCGTGGAACAGCTCGCGGCCGGTGCCGAAGACCCGGGAGTCGTCGACCCGGGCGGGTTCGCGCGCCTCGAGGTCGTAGTCGGCCACGTGCAGGTCGAGGACTCCGGCGTCGGCGTCCAGGGTGACCAGGTCGCCGTCCCGGACCCGGGCGAGCGGGCCGCCGACCGAGGCCTCCGGGGTGAGGTGGATCGCGGCGGGCACCTTGCCCGAGGCCCCGGACATGCGGCCGTCGGTGACCAGCGCGACGCGCTGGCCGCGGTCCTGGAGCACGCCCAGCGCGGGGGTGAGCTTGTGCAGCTCCGGCATGCCGTTGGCGGCCGGGCCCTGGAAGCGGAGCACGGCGACGAAGTCACCGACCAGCTCGCCGGCCGAGAAGGCGGTGAGGAAGTCGCCCTGGTCGTCGAAGACGCGCGCCGGCGCCTTGACCTGGCGGTGCTCGATGCTGACGGCCGAGGTCTTGATGACCGCGCGACCGAGGTTGCCGCCCAGCATCCGCAGGCCGCCGTCGGGGGCGAACGGCGCGTCGGCACCGCGCAGTACGTCGGTGTCGTGGCTCTCCTTGGGACCCTCCTCCCAGGTGAGCTCCGAACCGAGCAACCGGGCCTCGGTGGTGTAGCGCCACAGGCCGTGGCCGGCGACGGTCTGGACGTCGTCGTGCAGCAGACCTGCCTTGAGCAGCGAGTGGATGGTGAAGGCGAGACCGCCGGCGGCGTGGAAGTGGTTCACGTCGGCCTTGCCGTTCGGGTACACCCGCGCCAGCGACGGCACCGCCGCGGAGAGCTCCGAGAGGTCGTCCCAGGTGAGCGTGATCCCGGCGGCGCGTGCGATGGCGACCAGGTGCAGCGTGTGGTTGGTCGACCCGCCGGTGGCCAGCAGGGCCACGCAGCCGTTCACGATCGCCTTCTCGTCGACGATGTGACCCACGGGCGTGAAGCTCTCGCCCCACGCGGTCAGGGCGGTCGCGCGCTGCGCGGCAGCGTCGGTGAGCGCCGCGCGCAACGGGGTGCCGGGGTTCACGAAGCTCGCCCCGGGCAGGTGCAGCCCCATGACCTCCATCAGCATCTGGTTGGAGTTCGCGGTGCCGTAGAAGGTGCAGGTGCCGGCCGAGTGGTACGACGCCGACTCGGCCTCGAGCAGCTCGTCGCGGCCGATCTCGCCGGCGGCGTACCGCTGCCGGATCGCAGCCTTCTCGTCGTTGGGCAGGCCCGAGGTCATCGGGCCTGCCGGCACGAACACCGTCGGCAGGTGGCCGAAGGACAGGGCGCCGATCAGCATGCCGGGCACGATCTTGTCGCAGACGCCGAGCATGAGCGTGGCGTCGAACATGTCGTGGGACAGGGCGATCGCCGTCGACATCGCGATCACGTCGCGGCTGAACAGCGAGAGCTGCATGCCGTCACGGCCCTGGGTGATGCCGTCGCACATGGCCGGTACGCCGCCCGCGAACTGGGCGATGCCTCCCGAACGGATCACCGCCCGCTTGAGCTGGGCGGGGAAGCTCTCGAACGGCTGGTGCGCGGAGAGCATGTCGTTGTAGGCGGAGACGATCGCGACGTTGGGCTTGACCGTGCCGCGCAGGGCGGTCTTGTCCGCCGGCCCCGAGGCGGCGAACCCGTGCGCGAGGTTGGCGCACGCGAGCCGCCCTCGCGCGGGGCCGCGCTCGGCGGCGGCGTCGAGCCGGGCCAGGTAGTCGGTGCGGTCGGTCCGGCTGCGCTCGGTGATGCGCGCAGTGACCTCCGCGACGACGGGGTGCAGGGGAGTGGACGTCTTCATCGGGGACCTCGTTCGTGCCAGGCGCGGTTGTCGCGCTCGAGAAGCCCGGCCGCGGTGCTCGGACCGTCGGTGCCGGAGGGATAGGGGCGGGGGGAGTGACCGGGACGGGACCAGTGCTCGAGCACGGGCTCGACCCAGGCCCACGCGGCCTCGACCTCGTCACGGCGCATGAACAGGGTCGGGTTGCCGCGGACGACGTCCATCAGCAGCCGCTCGTAGGCCTCGGGGGCGTGCTGCTGGAAGGTCTGGGCGTAGTTGAGGTCGAGCGAGACGGGCCGCAGCCGGATGCCGCCGGGACCGGGCTCCTTGGCGGTCAGGTGGAGCTTCATCCCCTCGTCGGGCTGGAGCTGGAGGACGAGCCGGTTGGGCTCGCTGGTGCCCTCGCTGCCGGGGAACATCGGGTGCGGGACGTCCTTGAACTGGATCACGATCTCGGAGAAGCGCTGCTCCATGCGCTTGCCGGTGCGCAGGTAGAAGGGGACGCCGGCCCAGCGCCAGTTCTGCACCTCGGCCTTGATCGCCACGAAGGTCTCGGTGGTCGACCCGGGTCGCTCCGCGTCGGTCTGGTACGACGCGACCGGCTGGCCCTCGACCAACCCGGGCCGGTACTGGCCCGCGACCACGCAGCGGTCGACCTCGGTGCCCGCGATGGGCCTGAGGGCCTGGAGCACCTTGAGCTTCTCGTCACGCACGGTCTCGCGCCCGACGTAGGTCGGCGGCTCCATCGCCACCAGGCAGAGCAGCTGGAGCAGGTGGTTCTGGACCATGTCGCGCAGGGCGCCCGAGCCGTCGTAGTACCCGCCGCGGGTGCCGACACCCAACGACTCCGAGGCGGTGATCTGCACATGGTCGATGGCGTGGGCGTTCCACAACGGCTCCAGGAAGCTGTTGGCGAACCGGGTCACGAGGAGGTTCTGCACGCTCTCCTTGCCCAGGTAGTGGTCGATCCGGAAGATCTGGTGCTCCTCGAAGACCGCGCCGACGGCGTCGTTGATCTCGCGGGCCGAGGCGAGGTCGTGCCCGATCGGCTTCTCCAGCACGAGCCGTGAGCGCTCGGTCACCAGGCCGTGCTCGGCCAGCCGCCGGCTCACCGGGCCGAAGAGCGCCGGGGCGATGGCCAGGTAGAAGACGCGGACCCGGTCGGGGTCGCGCAGGGAGTCGACCAGCTCGGACCAGCCGGCCTCGTGCTCGATGTCGATGGTGACGTGGGTCAGGCGGCCGATGAACCGGTCGACCACGGCGGGGTCGACCTCGTCGGAGCGCAGGAAGCGGGGCAGGTCGCCCCGGATCTTGTCGCGGTAGCCGTTGACGTCGAGCCCGGCGCGCGACAGCGCGACGATGCGGGTCTCCGGCGTCAGCTGGCCGTCGCGGTCGCGCAGGTAGAGGGCGGGCAGCAGCTTGCGGACGGCGAGGTCGCCGGTGCCACCGAAGACGACGACGTCGGCCGTGGGGACGGGGCCGGGTGGGACCGGATGGCCGGTGGTGGTTGGCATGTACGTGGCTCTCTCTCCGGGACGGATGAGGCGGAGGCTCCACGGTAACCCAGATATGCGCTCTGACAAGACATAGTTATGACTTTTCGTGAACAAAATAGGGTCGGTTGTGTGAACGACGAGGTCAAAGGGTGGTTCAATGAGCGCGTGTCGACCCTGGGAGCCGGGCCCGCGAGCGCGGGTGAGCTGTTCGCGCTGCTGCGCGACGGCCGGGCCCGGACGCGCAGCGACCTCGGCCGGCTGACCGGTCTGTCCCGTACGGCGGTGGCCGCCCGGGTCGGCGCCCTGCTCGAGGCGGGGCTGCTCGTCGAAGGTGTCGACACCGAGCGGGAGCCCTCCACCGGCGGACGTCCCCCGGTCGGCCTGCGCCTCAACCACGACGCCGGCGTCGTCCTCGCCGGAGCGATCGGACGCAGCCGGACCCAGCTCGGGATCTGCGACCTCGAGGGGACGGTGCTGGCCACGGCCGATCTCGACCAGGAGGTCGGGGTGGCTCCCGAGGACCTGATGCCCCAGGTGGTCGCCGGCTTCGCCGACCTGTTGCAGCGCGCGGGCCGGGAGGCCGGCGCCGTGCGCGGGGTGGGCCTGAGCATCCCGGGCACCGTCGACGCCGTACGGGGGGCCAGCCTCGACTCGCCGATCATGACCGGGTGGGACGGCGTCGAGCTGGCCTCGTTCGTGCGGCGGCTGCCCGGGGCGGAGCAGGTCCCGGTGTACGTCGACAACGACGCCAACGTGATGGCCCTCTCCGAGAGGCGCGGTCACCTCGAGCGGCACCGAGACCTCCTCTTCGTCAAGGCCTCCACCGGCATCGGCGTCGGCATCGTCACCGGCGGCCACCTGCTCCGCGGCGCCCTGGGGGCCGCGGGGGAGATCGGCCACAGCAAGATCCCGGCCGCAGCGGGCCTGCCCTGCCGGTGCGGGGACAGCGGCTGCCTCGAGGCGGTCGCCGCGGGCTGGGCCCTGGTCCAGGCGGCCCGCACCGGCGGTCACGAGATCAGTCACGTCCGCGACCTCGTCCACCTCGCGGTCGGGGGCAGCGCCGACGCGCGACACCTCGTCCGCGTCGCGGGTCGCCGCATCGGGGAGGCACTGGCCGCCGCGGTCAACGTGCTGAACCCCGAGGCGGTCGTCGTGGGCGGCGACCTGGCGCTCGCCTACGACACCTTCGTCGCCGGCCTCCGGGAGTCCCTCTACGCACAGGCGTCAGCGCTGGCCACGCGCGAGCTGGTGATCGTGCCGGTCACCCACGGCGAGCGGTCGGGGGTCGTCGGCTGCGCGGCGCTGGCCCTCTCCGAGGTCCTCGACTCGACGGCCGTGGACCGGGCCCTGCACGTGGCCGGCTGACGAGCCCGCCACCGCCGCCGAGCCCGTCCGGGACCTGCCCAGCAGGCCGCCGACGAACGCGTGGGGCCGCACGCCACAATGCACCCATGCCGTCCGTGCTGGATCGCGCCGCCGCGATCGCCCCCGACCTGGTCACCCTGCGACGCGCCCTGCACCGGGTGCCCGAGCTCGACCGGTCGCTGCCGAGGACCCAGGCTCTGGTGCTGGAGGCGCTCGAGGCGCTGGAGGGGGCCGGGCTGGAGGTCCACACGGGTCGGACCCAGTCGTCGGTCACCGCCGTGCTGCGCGGCGGGGCGCACGACGGGACCGGGCCGGTGGTGCTGCTCCGGGGCGACATGGACGCGCTGCCCCTGCCCGAGCTGACCGGGCTGCCCTACGCCTCGGAGCACCCCGGCCAGATGCACGCCTGCGGGCACGACCTGCACGCCGCGGCCCTCGTCGGCGCCGCCCGGTTGCTCGCGGAGCGGCGGGCCGAGCTGCCCGGCGACGTGGTGTTCATGTGGCAGCCGGCCGAGGAGACCACGGCCGGTGCGCTGGTGATGGTCGAGGAGGGCGTGCTCGAGGCGGCGGGACGACCGACCGACGCGGCGTACTGCCTGCACGTGATGGCCTCCGGGCGACCGCTGGGGACCTGGTTCTCCCGGCCCGGGTCGGTGTGGGCGGCCTCGGACGAGTTCGTGGTGCGCGTCGTGGGCGTCGGGGGGCACGGCTCCGCGCCGCACCTGACCCGCGACCCGATCCCGGTGGCCTGCGAGATGGTCACCGCCCTGCAGGGGCTGGTGACCCGGCGGGTCGACATCAACGACCCGGTGGTGCTCACCGTGGGCCGGTTCGCGGCCGGCACCAAGGAGAACATCATCCCCGACGACGCGGTCTTCGAGGCGACCATCCGGTCCTTCAGCCCGGCCAGCCGGGCGATGATGCACCAGGCCGTGCCCCAGCTCCTCGAGGGTCTGGCCGCCGCCCACGGGTTGCGGGCCGAGATCGAGTGGACCCCGGGATACCCGGTCACGGTCAACGACGACGCGGAGTACGCCTTCGCGCGCGCGACCCTCGAGGACCTGTTCGGTCCCGAGCGGTACGACGAGGAGCCGTTCGCCGACCCGGGCACCGAGGACTTCTCCTACGTGCTCGAACGGGTGCCCGGTGCGTACGTCTCGATCAGCGCCTGCGCGGCCGACGACCCGCTCACCGCCCCGGACAACCACTCGTCCCGCGCGGTCTTCGACGACTCGGTGCTGCCGGACGCCGCCGCGTTCCTGGCCGAGGTCGCCGAGCGTCGCCTGGTCCGGGGGGCGCGCTGATGGAGTTCCTGCGCACCCCGGACGAGCGCTTCGTCGGCCTGCCGGACTACGACTTCGAGCCGCACTACGCCACGGTGCCACCGGGCCTGCGGATGCACTACGTGGACGAGGGCCCGCCGGACGCGCCGGTCGTGCTGATGCTGCACGGCGAGCCGTCGTGGAGCTACCTGTACCGCTCGATGATCCCCGTGTTCACCGGCGCCGGTCTGCGCGCGGTCGCCCCCGACCTGGTCGGCTTCGGCCGCTCGGACAAGCCACGCGCGGCGGCCGACCACTCCTACCAGGCGCACGTCGACTGGGTGACCGCATGGCTGGAGACGCTGGACCTGCGCGAGGTCACCCTGGTCTGCCAGGACTGGGGCTCGCTGGTGGGCCTGCGCCTCGCCATGGAGAACGAGGCCCGGTTCAGCCGGATCGTCGTCGCCAACGGCTCCCTGCCGACCGGGGACCTGGACCCCGGTCTCGCGTTCCGCCTGTGGCGCACGGTCGCGACCCGCACCCCGGTCTTCCCGGCGGGGCGGATCGTCTCCACCGGGTCCCGCCGTCGGCTGAGCCGCGCCGAGCGGGCGGCGTACGACGCGCCGTACCCGAGCCGCCGCTACCAGGCGGGGGCCCGGGCGTTCCCGTCGCTGGTGCCGACTGCGCCCGACGACCCCGCCGCCCCGGCGAACCGGGAGGCCTGGCGGAGGCTGGGGGAGTGGGAGAAGCCGTTCCTGACCCTGTTCGGGTCCGGGGACCCGATCCTGGGCCGCGCCGACCGCCCACTGCAGGCGCACGTGCCGGGCGCCCAGGGCCAGCCGCACGCCCGCGTCGCCGGTGGTCACTTCGTGCAGGAGGACGCCGGCGTGGAGATCGCCGAGCGGACCGTCGCCTGGATGGGCGGCGGGGAGCCCGCGGCCTGAGCCGCCCCGAGTCCCGGGTCGCGGCGCGGTGCGGCGGACGGGTGGCGCGGTGCGACGTACCTCGCGAACCGGACAGGTGGACGGGCGATGCCTGCTCCGGGCAGGTGAAGCTTCACCCGTCCGGGACAGGTTTCCCCGGGCGCCCGGGGAAACCGACACCGCCCAGCCCCCGAAAAGCTCACGCCTCGGGGCCGGGTGCCTCTTCCATCGGCAGGGTGAAGGAGAAGCGGCTGCCCATGCCGAGCTGGCTGTGCACGCTGATCGTGCCGTCCATCAGCGAGACCAGCTCCTGGCAGATGGCCAGGCCCAGGCCGGCACCGCCGTGCCGACGCGTGGCCGAGGAGTCGACCTGGGTGAAGGAGTCGAACAGGGCTTTGACCTGGTCCTCGGCGATGCCGATGCCGGAGTCCTCCACGGTGAAGCGGACGTCGACGGACAGCCCGCGGCGGGAGGCCACCTCCACGATCAGCCGGACCTCGCCCTGCTCGGTGAACTTCAGCGCGTTGCCGATCAGGTTGGTCAGCACCTGCGAGATGCGCATCGAGTCGCCGTAGACGCGGTTGGGCAGCGTGGGGTCCAGGCCCCAGGTGAAAGCGAGGCCCTCCTGGTGGGCGAGTGGCCCGGCCCAGGTGATCGCGTCGGCCGCAACCTCCTGCAGGCTGATCACGGTCTCCTGCACCTCGAGCTTGCCGGCCTCCAGCTTGGAGACGTCGAGGATGTCGTTGACCAGGCGGTGCAGCTTGGCGGCGCTGCGCTGCACGATGGCCACGAGGGCCTTGCTGCCCGGGTCGAGGTCGGCGTCGCCGAGCATCTCGGCGGCACCCAGCACGCTCGCGAGGGGCGTGCGCACCTCGTGGCTCATGTTGGCGAGGAACAGCGACTTGGTGGCGCTGGCGTCCTCCGCGGAGCGGCGGGTGCGCTCGAGCTCACGGCGCAGCTCGTTCTGCTCGGTGACGTCCTCGGCCAGCCCGTGCACGCCCACGACCTCGTCCTGCACGACCACCGGCATGGCGGTCACGCGCAGCTCGAGGCAGTGCCCGGCCTGGTGCTGCACCTTGAGGTCGAGCCGCTGCGGCTCACGGCGTACGGCCCCGGCGAAGGCCTCCTGCGCGCGACCCACGTCCTCGGTGCAGATGATGTCGGCGAAGGCCTTGACGGTCAGCTCGTCCAGCGAGTAGCCGCTGACCTGCTCGGCTGCCGCGTTGGCGTCGGTGAACCGGCCCTCGAGGTCGAGGGAGAATGCGGCGTGCGGACTGAAGGAGAACAGGGAGCGGTAGCGCTCCATGCTCTCGGCCAATGCGTGTTCGGTCGCCAACGTCTGCCTCATCTCGAGAGCTCCTGCCCCGGTCCGGTATCCGGACATGCACACTCCTGAGTCGTCTCCACTGCCCGTATCGTGGCACGTCGAGCGTCCGGATGGTGTCGGAATGCGGTGATTACCGACGGAACGCCTGCGCACGGGGTGGTTGGACGTCCTCGCGACCCGGTGAGCGAGCCGCCTCGGGACCCCCCTCGCCCGGGGTCGGCTCGACGGCGGAGACGGGCTCAGTCGCGGCGTCGGGCGTTGCGGTGGGCGCGCACCAAGACCTGCCCGATCTCGGTCAGCTGGGCGTGCAGCCACTCGTCAGGCATGTCCACCGGAGCGGTGAGCGCCCCGGTGAGCGCCTGGGTGATGGCGGTGGACCAGACCCGGGTCGCCGGGTCGTCCTCCCTCCCCGTGGTCAGCACCGCTGCCAGCCTCGCCGTGAGCGACTGGGCCGGGGTCCACACCGCCTCGTGGGCGACGGCAGCCACGTCGCCGGCGAGCCAGGTGGCGATGTGACGGTGCCGGATGAGGTAGTCGACGTAGGCGTTCAGCGCCTGCTTGCGTCGCGTGGTCTCGCGCGGGGTGCCCTCCACGGTGTCCAGCAGCCGCTCGAGATCGGCGAACGCCGGGGCCACGATCGCCGCGAGCAGGTCGTCCTTGGTCCGGAAGTGGTAGTACAGCGCCGCCTTGGTGACCGAGAGGCGGTCGGCGATCATCTGCAGCGAGGTGCCCTCGAACCCGTGCTCGGCGAAGAGCTCCAGGGCGGCGTCGAGGAACCGCTGGTCGCTGCTGGGGGCAGCGCCGCTCGAGCTGAGCCCGGTGCTCGTCATGACGGGCAGCGTAGATTCGCACTGGTCGATCGTCAAGCAGATCACTAGTCGAATGGCTAGTGGTCAACTTGACACTCGGCTAGTGACTGGCGCAGCCTGTACTGGCCGTTCGACCAGGGCGGTTCCCGCGACCGACCCCGGAGCAGCACGTGGCCACCTACCTGTACCGACTCGGGCGGCTCGCCCACGACCGGCGTACGACCGTGCTGCTGGCGTGGCTGCTCCTGCTGGCACTGCTCGGCGGGCTCGCCGGCGCCTTCGGGCGTAGCGCCGACGCTCCACTGTCGGTGCCCGGCGTCGAGTCGGTCGAGGCGACCGAGCTCCTCCAGGACCGGTTCCCCCGGGGCGACGCCGGTGGGGCCACCGCCAGGGTGGTGATCGCGGCCCCGCAGGGGGAGACCCTGCAGACCCCCGGCAACAGCACGGCGGTGCAGCAAACCGTGTCCGCTGCCTCGCAGGCCGAGCAGGTCGTCGCCGTGACGGACCCGTTCCGGACCGGCGCCGTCTCGCCGGACGGCCGGGTCGCCTACGCCACGGTGTCGTACGCCGCGCAGCCCGACGCCATCACCGACACCGCGCGCGAGGAGCTGCTCGGGTCCGGACAGGCGGCCCGCGACGCCGGGCTCGACGTCGAGTTCGGTGGCGAGGCGACACAGGCAGTGGTCGGCCAGAGCGCCACCGAGGGCATCGGTGTCCTCGTGGCGCTCCTCGTCCTGGCGATCACGTTCGGGAGTCTGCTCGCAGCGGGCCTGCCGCTGCTCATGGCCCTCATCGGGGTGGCCGGAGGCATGGCCGGGGTAACCGCCCTGTCGGCGCTGGTCGACCTGACCAGTACTGCGCCGACCCTGGGCCTCATGGTCGGTCTCGCGGTCGGCATCGACTACGCCCTGTTCATCACGATCCGACACAAGCAGCAGGTCGCCGACGGGATGGACCCTCGCGAGTCGGCGGCGACGGCGGTCGGTACCGCAGGCAGTGCGGTGGTCTTCGCCGGTGCCACGGTGATGATCGCCCTGGGGGGACTCGCCGTGGTCGGCATCCCGTTCCTCACCCAGATGGGTCTGGTGGCCGCGGCCATGGTGGCCCTGGCCGTGCTGGTCGCACTGACGCTGGTGCCGGCGATGCTCGGCTTCGCCGGGACGAGGTTCAACCGCTGGCCGATCCCGGGCCTGCGCCGCCGCCAGGCGCGGCTCGAGGAGTCGACGTCCGCCGGGGGACGATGGGCGACCGTGGTCACGGGTCGGCCGTGGGCCTTCCTGGTCGTGGCCGTGATCGGCACGGGTGCGCTGGCTTTTCCGGCGACCGATCTGGAGCTCGGCCTGCCCGACGAGGGCAACCTGAGCTCGAGCACCACCCAGCGCCAGGCCTACGACCTGCTGGCCGAGGGTTTCGGCCCCGGCTTCAACGGACCGCTGACCGTCGTGCTCGACGCTCGTGGCGCCACTGATCCGCGGGCCGCCGCGGACGCGGCCACCACGGAGTTCGAACAGCTGGGGGACGTCACCGCCGTCGTACCGGCCGTGTTCAACCCCGCCGGCGACACGGCGATCATCACGGTGGTGCCGAGCAGCGGACCTGCCGACGTGGCGACCAAGGACCTCGTCGCAGCCATCCGTGGGCTGGCCCCTGCTCTCGAGCGGGCGACCGGGATCGAGATGTCGGTGACGGGCAACACCGCGATCGGCATCGACATCTCCGCCAAGCTCACCAGCGCACTGCCCGCCTTCCTCCTCGTGGTGGTCGGTCTCGCGCTGTTGTTGCTGCTGCTGGCCTTCCGCTCGATCCTCGTGCCGGTCAAGGCGACGGCCGGCTTCCTGCTCAGTCTGGCGGCCGCGTTCGGTGCGTTGGTCGCGGTCTTCCAGTGGGGCTGGCTCGCCGACCTCATCGGTGTCGAGCAGACCGGGCCGATCATCAGCTTCCTGCCCGTCTTGCTGATCGGGCTCCTGTTCGGCCTCGCGATGGACTACGAGGTGTTCCTGGTCAGCCGGATGCGGGAGGACTTCGTGCACGGCGCCAGCCCGAGGGAGTCCGTCATCGGGGGCTTCCGGCACGGCGCCCGGGTGGTCACGGCGGCAGCGCTGATCATGGCCTCGGTGTTCGCCGGGTTCATCCTCGGTGACGACGCCACGATCAAGAGCATCGGTTTCGCGCTCGCCTTCGGCGTGCTCATCGATGCTTTCGTGGTCCGGATGACCATCGTGCCTGCCGTGATGACGTTGCTCGGCAACGGCGCCTGGTACCTGCCGAGCTGGCTCGACCGCCTCCTGCCGAACGTCGACATCGAGGGCGCTGCGCTGGAGCACCGAGCCGCGCCGTCGACCGGTGCGGGTGATGCCGCCACCGACCAGCTGCAACCCGTGCGCTGAGCGCTCCGACCGGCCCCACCGGGCGGGGTGCCGCGCGAGAGGTGTCGAGCCGGTCAGGACAGCTCGGCAGCCAGGCTGCGCGCAGCGGCCTGCAGCGTCGGCACGGCCGCCGACACCAGCTCGTCGCTCATGCGCCCGGCCGGGCCGGAGACCGAGAGGGCGAGCGGCACCGCGGGGGTGGGCACGTGTACGGCGACGCAACGGACGCCCACCTCCTGCTCCTCCTCGTCGAGCGCGTACCCCTGCGCCCCGATCTCGCGGAGCTGGGCGACGAGCTGGTCGAGGTCGGTGAGCGTGTGCGGCGTGTGCGCCGGTAGCCCGGTACGCCGCAGCAGGGTGCGCACCTCGTCCTCGCTGGCGGTGGTGGCCAGCAGCGCCTTGCCCACCGCGGTGCAGTGCAGGTCGACCCGGCGGCCGACCTCGGTGAACATGCGCATGGCGTGCCGACCGGGCGCCTGGGCGACGTAGGCGACCTGGTCGCCGTCGAGCATCGCGAGGTTGGCGGTCTCGCCGATGTCCTCGACGAGGCGACGCAGCACCCGGCCAGCCCCGGCGCCGACGGTCTCGCTCGCGGCGGCGCTGAGCGGCAGCACCCGGAAGCCGAGGGCGTAGCGACGGTCGGCGGCCTGCCGCATGTAGCCGCGGTCGACCAGCGTGCGCAGCAGGCGATGGGTCGTCGGCAGCGGCAGCGCGGCGGCCTCCGCGATCTCGCCGATGGTCAGGGCGCCCCCTCGGGAGGCGACCACCTCGAGCAGGTCCAGCGCGCGGTGCACCGACTGCACGCCGCCCGTAGGGCGCATGTTCTCGTCCGGCTGGGGCATGGGGAGGTCTCAGCACTCCTCGGGGGCGGTTGACACCGGGAACGAAGTGTCCCTAGTTTTCCATGACAGGGATGATTATTTCCACATCGTGGAATTAATGGCAAGGACGTACCTATGGACCAGTCCGTTCAGGTCGGCAGCCTCCGCGTGGCCCCGAGCCTGCACCGCTTCGTCGAGGACGAGGCCCTGCCCGGGTCGGGGCTGGACCCGGAGTCCTTCTGGGACGGCGTGGGCGCGATCGTCCACGACCTCGCCCCACGTCTCCGCGACCTGCTCGCGCGGCGCGAGGAGCTCCAGCACGCGCTCGACGAGTGGCACCGCGAGCACCCCGGGCGCCCCGATCCGCGGAGCTACCAGGCGTTCCTGCGCGAGATCGGCTACCTGCTCGAGGAGCCCGAGCGGGTCGAGGTGACCACCTCCGGTGTCGACGACGAGGTGGCCCGCATCGCCGGGCCGCAGCTGGTGGTCCCCCTGCTCAACGCCCGGTTCGCGACCAACGCGGTCAACGCCCGCTGGGGCTCCTTCTACGACGCCTTCTACGGCAGCGACCTGGTGCCGCACGAGGGGGACCTCACCCCGGGGGAGGGCTACAACCGGGCCCGCGGCGACGAGGTGATCGCCCGCGGGCGGGCCTTCCTCGACGAGCACTTCCCGCTGGCGTCCGGGTCGCACGCCGACGCGGCGGCGTACGCCGTGGACGCCGAGGGGCTCGCAGTGACGGTCAAGGACGAGGTGCTGCGCCTCGCCGACCCCGCCCAGCTGGTGGGTCTGCGCGGTGCGCCGGACTCCCCCGAGGCGGTGCTGCTGGTCCACCACGGCCTGCACGTCGAGATCCAGATCGACGCCGAGGACCCGATCGGCGCCACCGACACGGCCGGCGTCAAGGACCTGCTGCTCGAGTCCGCGGTCTCCACGATCATGGACCTCGAGGACTCGGTGGCGGCCGTCGACGCCGAGGACAAGGTGCTCGGGTACCGCAACTGGAAACAGCTGATGGAGGGCACCCTCGCCGAGGAGGTCACCAAGGGCGGGAAGACCTTCACCCGGTCGATGAACTCCGACCGCGCCTACACCACCCCCGCGGGCGAGGAGTTCACGCTGCGGGGCCGGTCGCTGCTGTTCATCCGCCAGGTCGGCCACCTGATGACGACCGGCGCCGTGCTCGACCGCGACGGCCGGGAAGTGCCTGAAGGCATCGTCGACGCGGTGATGACCGCCCTCGGCAGCCTCGCCGACCTCCGCGGGGAGTCGGCGCTCGCGAACTCGCGCACCGGCTCGATGTACGTCGTGAAGCCGAAGATGCACGGTCCCGAGGAGGTCGCCCTCGCCGTCGAGCTGTTCGACCGGGTCGAGCGGCTGCTCGGGCTGCCGCCGCTGACCATCAAGGTCGGGATCATGGACGAGGAGCGACGCACCAGCGTCAACCTCAAGGCCTGCATCGCCGAGGCGCGGGAGCGGGTGGCGTTCATCAACACCGGTTTCCTCGATCGCACCGGCGACGAGATCCACACCTCCATGCAGGCAGGGCCGATGGTCCGCAAGAACGACATGAAGGGCGAGACCTGGATCCAGGCCTACGAGGACCTCAACGTCGACATCGGCCTGGAGTGCGGGCTGCTCGGCCGCGCGCAGATCGGCAAGGGCATGTGGGCCGCGCCGGACAGCCTGGCCGCGATGTATGACGCGAAGGCCGGCCACCCCGAGGCCGGCGCCAGCTGCGCGTGGGTGCCGTCCCCGACCGCGGCCACCGTGCACGCGCTGCACTACCACCAGGTCGACGTCCGCGCTCGGCAGGAGGAGCTGGCCCGGGGTGGGCGGCGCCGCGACCGCGAGGACCTGCTGCTCATCCCGCTCGGTGACCCCGACGCGTGGTCGGCGGAGGACCGTCAGGCGGAGATCGAGAACAACCTGCAGAGCCTCCTCGGGTACGTCGTCCGCTGGGTCGACGCGGGGGTGGGCTGCTCCAAGGTCCCCGACATCACCGGAGAGCCCCTGATGGAGGACCGCGCGACCTGCCGGATCTCCGCCCAGCACGTCGCTAACTGGCTGCACCACGGGGTGGTCGAGGCCGAGCAGGCCGAGGAGACGTTGCGCCGGATGGCGAAGGTCGTCGACGAGCAGAACGCCGGTGACCCCACCTACCGACCGATGGCGCCGGACTTCGACGACCACGCCTTCACGGCGGCTCGAGCCCTGGTCTTCGAGGGACTCGAGCAGCCGAGCGGTTACACCGAGCCGATCCTGCACCGGATGCGGGCCCAGCAGAAGTCGCAGCACTCGTCGACCGGGAGGACCTCCTCGTGACCAGCACACCCGCCGCGCTCGACCTGGAGACCGCGCGCACGATCGTCGCCGGAGCCCGCGCCCACGGGGCGTCGGCGGGCTTCAAGCCCTTGACCGTCGTGGTGCTCGACGCCGGCGGTCACGTCGTCGCCGCCGAGCGCGAGGACGGGTCGTCGATGAAGCGCTTCGAGATCGGTTTCGGCAAGGCGCACGGCGCGCTGTCCCTGGGCATGGGGTCGCGCTCGATCATGGGCCGTGCGGAGCAGCAGCCCTACTTCGTCGCCGCGGTCACGTCGGCGGTGGGCGGAGCCCTCGTCCCGGTGCCGGGCGGAGTCCTGGTCCGCGACGCCGACGGCGCCCTGCTCGGCGCGGTGGGCGTCACCGGGGACACCTCCGACAACGACGAGGCGGCCGCGGTGGCCGGCATCGAGGGTGCCGGTCTCACCGCGCAGGCCGACTGAGGGTGATCCGGTGACCAGTACGACGCCCGCCACTCCCGGCACTCCGTCCGGGGGCACCGGGCCGACCCCCGCTGTCTCCGCGGTGACCGAGGCGGCTCGCCGCCTGCTCCCCGACGACGGCGTGATCACCGACCGGGCCCGGCTGCGCACCTACGAGTGCGACGGCCTCGCCCACTACCGGGTGACACCGGCCCTGGTGGTGATGCCCGAGGACGCCCGGCAGCTCGCGGCGATCGTGGCCGCGTGCGCCGAGCACGGCGTGCCGTACGTCGCCCGCGGATCGGGCACCGGGCTCTCCGGAGGAGCCCTGCCCCACGCCGAGGGCGTGCTGGTCGTCACCTCCCGGATGCGCGCGATCACCTCGGTCCGGCCCCAGGACGAGCGGGCCGTCGTCGAGCCCGGCGTGATCAACCTCGACGTGACCCGGGCGGCGAGCCCGCACGGCTACTACTACGCACCCGACCCCTCCAGCCAGCAGATCTGCTCCATCGGCGGCAACGTCGCCGAGAACTCCGGGGGAGCGCACTGCCTGAAGTACGGCTTCACCACCAACCACGTCCTCGGTGCGGAGTTCGTCACCGCGCAGGGGGACACGGTGCAGCTCGGCGGGACCGCGCCGGACACCCCCGGCTACGACCTGCTCGGTGCCGTGGTGGGCTCCGAGGGGACGCTCGGCATCGTCACCTCGGCGACGGTGCGACTGGTGCGGCTCCCCGAGGAGGTGCGCACGATCCTCGTCGGGTTCGAGTCCACCGACCAGGCGGGTGCGGCCACCTCGGCGATCATCGCCGCCGGCATCGTGCCCGCCGCGATCGAGATGATGGACGCGCTCGCCATCGAGGCGGCGGAGGCGGCCGTGCACTGCAACTACCCGGCCGGGGCCGGAGCGGTGCTGGTGATCGAGCTGGACGGTCCGGCCATCGAGGTCGAGGCGGAGTACGCCGACGTCGAGCGGCTGTGCCGTGACAACGGGGCCTTCGAGCAGCGCGTCGCCGTCGACCCGGCCGAACGGGCGCTGATCTGGAAGGGCCGCAAGTCGGCGTTCGCGGCGGTCGGGCGGATCAGTCCCGACTACATCGTGCAGGACGGGGTCATCCCGCGCACCGCCCTGCCCGAGGTCCTCCGCGCGATCGCCGAGGTGTCGTCGTCCTCCGGTGTCCGGGTGGCGAACGTCTTCCACGCCGGCGACGGCAACCTGCACCCGCTCGTGCTCTTCGACGACAGTGTCGAGGGGGCGGGCGAGGCGGCCGAGAAGGTGAGCGGAGCGATCCTCGACCTGTGCATCGAGCACGGGGGCTCGATCACCGGCGAGCACGGGGTCGGCGTGGACAAGGCCGCCTACATGCCGCGGATGTACACCGACGAGGACCTCGACACGATGCAGCTGGTCCGCTGCGCCTTCGACCCGGACACCATCTCCAACCCCGGGAAGGTCTTTCCCACCCCGCGCCTGTGCGGTGAGGTGCCGGGACGGCACAAGGGCGCCCACCCGCTGCAGGAAGCCGGCCTGGCGGAGGTCTTCTGATGGCGACCGGGACCCTGCGCGGGAGCGCGCGCGACGCGATCGCGTCCGCCTGCGCGGACGTGCGCGACGGCACCGAGGCGGACCACGTCGACGGCGTCGTCCCCGGACTGGTCGCCCGCCCCACCGACTCCCAGCAGGTGGCCGAGGTGCTCCGAGCCGCGGCCGCGCACGCGCTCAGCGTCGTCCCCCGGGGCCGAGGGACCAAGCTGTCCTGGGGACGCCCGCCGACGAGCGCCGACGTGCTGCTCGACCTCGGCGCCCTCGACCAGGTGGTCGACCACGCCGCCGGCGACCTGATCGTGGTCACCCAGGCGGGCGCGCCGCTGCGCGACCTCCAGGAGGTCGTAGGTCGCGGCGGGCAGCGGCTCGCACTCGAGGAGACCGTGCCCGGAGCCAGCGTCGGCGGCACCCTGGTGGCCAACACCAGTGGCCCGCGACGCGTCGCGACCGGCACGGCCCGCGACCTGCTGATCGGGATCACGGTGGTCCGTGCGGACGGCGTGGTCGCCAAGGCCGGCGGGCGGGTGGTGAAGAACGTCGCCGGGTACGACCTCGGCAAGCTGCTGGTCGGGTCGTTCGGCACCCTGGCCGTGGTCACCGAGGCCGTCTTCCGGCTCCACCCGGTGCCCGCCGCCCGGCGCTGGGTGAGCCTGCCCGTCGCAGACCCCGCGGAGGCGGCGGACGTCGTCCAGCGGGTGCTCGGGGCCCAGGTGGTGCCGGGCGCGCTGGAGGTGGAGTGGCCGGCGAGCGGGAGCGGCGCGGTGCACATACTGCTCGAGGGCCGGGACGAGGGTGTCGAGGGACGTACGGCGCAGACCCTCCGGCTGCTGGGCCCGCAGGCCACCGACTCGGCCGACGCGCCGGTGTCCGGGACGTACCCCTGGGACGTGAGCGCCACGGGGGACGAGCGGGACACCGCCCTGAAGCTGACCTTCGCGCTCTCGGGTCTCGGCGACGTCCTCGCCGCCGCGGCCTCGGCCGGCCTGCACCTCCGTGGCTCCGCGGGGGCCGGCGTGGCCTACGGGGCGCTCCCGGCGAGCACACCCCTCGACACGGTCGGCGACACCGTGCCCCGCCTGCGCGAGATCTGTGCCCGGGCCGGCGGCAGCCTCGTCGTGGTGGACGGCCGCGCCGAGGTCAAGGACGCGGTCGACGTGTGGGGCCCCGTGCCGGCGCTCGACCTGATGCGCCGGGTCAAGGCGCGCTTCGACCCCGACCACCGACTGGCGCCGGGACGATTCGTGGGAGGGATCTGACCGTGACGGACCAACGAGCCGACCGGACGGGCGAGGCCCCGGCACTGGGGGAGACCGGCAGCATCGTGGACCTGGGCACGCCGGTCCCGGGTGGCGCGTTCGACGAGCACCACCCGCCCGACGCGGCGCTGATCGGCGACTGCGTGCACTGCGGCTTCTGCCTGCCGACCTGCCCCACCTACGTGCTGTGGGGGGAGGAGATGGACTCCCCACGCGGCCGGATCTACCTGATGAAGGAGGGGCTGGAGGGCGAGCCGATGAGCGAGGCGATGGTCTCCCACTGGGACGCCTGCCTGGGGTGCATGGCCTGCGTGACCGCCTGCCCGTCCGGGGTGCAGTACGACACCCTGATCGAGCAGACGCGCGCCCAGGTCGAGCGCCGCCACGAGCGCTCCGCCCGCGACAAGGCGCTGCGGGGGCTGATCTTCTCCCTCTTCCCCCATCCGCGCCGGCTGCGGCTGCTGCGCGGTCCGCTCCGGCTGGCCCAGCGCACGGGACTCGACCGGGCCCTGCGGCGGACCGGGCTGCTCGAGCGGATGGCGCCCCAGCTGGCGGCGATGGAACGCCTCGCCCCCCGGCTGGGCAAGCCGCTCCCGCTGCCGCCGTACATCGAGGCGAGCGGGGAGCGACGTGCGGTCGTTGGCCTGCTCACCGGCTGCGTGCAGGGGGCGTTCTTCCCCGGAGTCAACGCCGCGACGGCGCGGGTCCTGCAGGCCGAGGGGTGCGACATCGTGGTGCCCCCCACCCAGGGGTGCTGCGGCGCGCTGTCGGTGCACAACGGCCGCGAGGCCGAGGCGCAGGACTACGCGCGCCGGCTCGTGGACGCCTTCGACTCCACCGGCGTCGAGCACGTCGTGGTCAACGCCGCGGGGTGTGGCTCGACGATGAAGGAGTACGCCGAGCTGCTGGCCGACGACCCGGCGTACGCCGAGCGCGCGCGGGCCTTCGCCGAACGGGTCCGGGACGTCTCGGAGATCCTGGACGAGCTCGGCCCGGTTGCTCCCCGGCACCCGTTGGAGATGACCGTCGCCTACCACGACGCCTGCCACCTCGCCCACGCCCAGGGGGTGCGCGCAGAGCCGCGGCGGCTGCTCCAGGCGATCCCCGGCCTGGAGCTGCGCGAGATCGCCGAGGCCGAGCTGTGCTGCGGGTCGGCCGGCATCTACAACATCCTCAACCCCGAGCCCGCCCGGGAGCTGGGTGACCGGAAGGCCCGCAACATCGTGGCCACGGGGGCGCAGGTGCTCGTCACCGCCAACCCCGGCTGCCTGATGCAGGTCACCTCCGCCATCGAACGCTCCGGTCACCCCATGCAGATGGCGCACACGGTCGAGGTGCTCGACGCCTCGATCCGCGGCGCCAGCCTCCCCGGTTCACCTCACGAAGGAGATTGATCGATCATGTCCGAGTCGACTGACCGGCAGGGAACCGCCGCGAGCGCTGCCACGGAGATACGGAGCAAGAACGTCGCTCCGGTCGAGTACGTAGACCTTCCCGAGCCCCTTCCGATGAAGAAGGTCATCGGTCCCAGCGTGCTGCTGCTCGCCGGTGCCATCGGGTCCGGGGAGTTCGTGCTCTGGCCCTACATCACCTCGCAGGTCGGCCTCACCCTGGTCTGGCTGACCCTGTTGGGGGTGCTGACCCAGTACTTCCTGAACATGGAGATCGAGCGCTACACGCTGGCCACGGGCGAGACCGCGGTCACCGGCTTCACGCGTCTCTGGAAACCGTGGGGCCTGTTGTTCGTGATCATGACGATCGTCCCGTGGGCATGGCCGGGGTGGGCGACCGGGGGCACGACGACCCTCGGCTTCGTGCTGGGCTTCTCCGCGGAGGCGATCCCCTACATCACGATCGGCATCCTCGTCCTGATCGGCGCGATCCTCACGGCGTCGCCCGTGGTCTACCAGACGGTGGAGAAGATCCAGTTCTTCATGGTGGCCCTGATCGTGCTGTTCGTCGCCTATGCGGCGGTGTTCCTCCTCGGTGGTGGCGGGTACGCCGCTCTGGGCCGGGGGTTCGTCGAGGTCGACAAGATCCCCGACGGGGTGAGCGGGCTCGGCGCCGCGACCCTGCTCGGCGCGATCGCGTTCGCCGGGGCGGGCGGCGCTCTGAACCTGGTGCAGTCCAACTGGGTCCGGGACAAGGGCCTGGGGATGGGGGCTCGGCTCCCGAAGGTGGTCTCGCCGTTCACCGGCGAGGAGGTCACTGCCCCGACCACGGGCTACTTCTTCAAGCGCGACGAGGCGAACATGCGCCGCTGGAACGCGTGGTGGAAGGTGGCCGACCGCGAGCAGTTCATCACCTTCTTCGTGATCGGCGCGATCACGTTGTTCGTGTTCATGACGCTCACCTACGTCACCGTCGGCACCGGAGGTGCTGCGGAGAGCTTCGACTTCATCAAGGTCCAGGGTGACGCCCTCAGCGACACCAGCGGGTCGTGGCTGGGCACGGCCTTCTGGCTGATCGGCAGTGTCGTGCTGTTCTCCACGAACCTGGCCGTGCTCGACATGGTGGGCCGGATCACCGCGGACGTGCTGAAGACGGGACCGCTGAAGCACAACGCCAGGTGGAGTGAGAGCAAGCTCTACTTCGCCACCGTGTGGATCGAGATCGGGTTCGGCTCGGCGATCCTCCTCTCCGGTGTCACGCAGCCGATCGTCCTGCTGGTCATCGCCTCCTCCCTGAACGGTCTGGTGATGTTCGTGTACTCGTGTCTGCTGATCCAGCTGAACCGGGGCATGCTGCCGCGCGAGATCGGTCTGAAGGGCGGACGACTGGTGATGATCGGGTGGGCCGTCGTGTTCTACGGCGGCTTCTCGGTGATCCTGCTCATCGACCAGGCGAAGCTGTTGTTCGGCTAGGTGTGATGACCGGCCGAGGGAGCAGGCGCGACGCAGTGAGACCCAGGTCATCTGGTCAGGCCCGGCCCGCCGTGGCACACTAAGGCAAGCCTTACCTACCCATCGGGGGTCGGGGGGCGAGCCTGCTGGAGGCAGACCGTGATCCTGTGCCACTGCGCCGTGGTCGGCGACCGTGAGATCGCGCGGGCCGTGGACTCCGGGGCGACCACGGTCGCCGCGGTGTGCCGGACGACCGGGGCGGGCCAGCAGTGCGGCTCCTGCATCTTCTCGGTACGCCGGGTCGTCTGCGACCATCGCACCCACCGGGTCCAGCACGAGGCCGCTCCCGGACAACCGATCGGAGTGGACGTTGCAGCCAGTTAGTCCCCGCGTCGTCGAGCTTCTCAACGAGGCACTGACCTTCGAGCTCACGGTCACCAACACCTACTTCCTGCACGCCCGCATGCTCGACAACTGGGGGCTGTCCAGGCTCGGCAAGGTCTACTACGACCTGTCCATCGACGAGATGAAGGACGCCGACGAGCTGATCAACCGGATCCTGATGTTCGACGGGCACCCCAACGTCCAGCGCCTGCACAACATCGCCGTGGGCGAGGACCCCGAGGAGATGCTGCGCCTGGCGCTGGACAGCGAGAAGGCGGCGGTGGCCCAGTTCAACGCCGCGGCAGCGGAGTGCCACGAGCTCGGCGACCACGGCACGGCCGCGGTCTTCGAGGAGATGGTGCGCGACGAGGAGCGGCACGCCGACTGGTTCGAGAGCCAGCTCGACGCGCTCGAGCGGGTGGGCACCCCGCAGTACCTCGCCCAGCAGATCGACTCCGGGCACACCCCCGAGTGAGCGCCGACGACGCCGCGTCCCTCAGCGGCAACTTCGTCGAATGGCTGGGTCTGGAGTTCACCGAGCTCACCGGTGACCGGGTGGTCGGCACCTGGCAGGCCGAGGCACGGATGCACCAGCCGCACGGGATCGTCCACGGCGGCATCCACTGCAGCGTCGTCGAGACCCTGGCCAGCGTGGGTGGCGCGGTGTGGATGGGGGACAAGGGCCGGGTGGTCGGGGTGAACAACAACACCGACTTCTACCGCGCGGTCAGCGAGGGCCGGCTGACCTCCACGGCCACGCCGCTGCACCGGGGTCGCTCCCAGCAGGTGTGGGTGGTCGAGACGGTCGCCGACGACGGTGGGCGGCTCGTCTGCCGCGGGCAGGTGCGGCTGCAGAACCTGTATCCCGACGCCTAGGACGCGGAGGGCCGACGCGTCGATCGTGCGGTTTTCGCCTATTCTTCGGGTTGGGGTCGCACCCCGTGGCACGCTTGGGACGTGTCATCGAGCCGTGGGAGGAGGTGCGGATGGATTCCAAGTCGGGCCGTAGTGCCGACCGGACGGATTACGTGTTCGTCGCGCCCAACCCGGGGCGCTTCTTCGTGCGCGTCTTCTGGTTCCTCGCCCTCGTCGGCACCTGCGTCGGTCTCACCCTGGCCATCCGCGACCGCGAGCTCTGGTCGATGGTCCTCGCCGGGGCCTCGGCCGTCCTGTTCGTGGTCTGCTGGGCCGTGCTGCAGGCCAGCATCCCGCAGCGGGTCACCGTGCGCGGCTCGGTGATCTCGATCCGGCGGCACGGCGACGAGGCGCGCTTCGACCTCACCGACCCCGGCGTCGACATCCGGGTCAAGGACGGCGAGATCGCCTTCGCCAACTACATGGACCGCTGGGTGGTGGTCCGGTCCAAGGACGTCGACTGGAAGGTCTTCACCGACGTCGTCATGTACTACCAGTCCAAGGCCGACCGCAACGCCGAGGAGCGCGACCGCCGCTTCAGCAAGTGAGCGCGTCCGCTGTGCCCCGCTGCGAGGCGACCTGACCCCACCCGGGTCCGCGGCCCGTACCGCGGGTCGGCGTACCGGACGAGGCACCGACCGGGGCACTGACCGCCCCTCCGGCTGGGGTGGACGGGCAATCCCTGCGCCGGACGGGCGAAACTTCACCTGCCCGGCGCAGGTTTCCCCGGCCGCCCGGGGAACCTGCAGCCCACCCCGACCCGCATGAGTCGCCCGCGTCAGGGCACGCTGTGCCCATGACGTCCCTGTGGCTCGACCGCGCCGCCCCCGTGTCCGACGACCCGCTGCCCGAGGGTCCGGTGGACGTCCTCGTCATCGGAGCCGGGATCACCGGGCTGACCACCGCGCTGCTCCTCGCCCGGGCCGGGCGGCGGGTCGCGGTGGTGGAGGCCCGCTTCGTCGGCGCGGCGGCCACGGGCAACACCACGGCCAAGATCTCCCTGCTCCAGGGCACGAAGTACTCGCGGCTGCTCAGCCACCAGTCCAGGCGCGTCGCCGGGTCCTACGTGGAGGCGAACCGTGAGGGCCTCGAGTGGTTGGTGCGGTTCTGCGAGGACCACCAGGTGCCGGTGCAGCGTCGCGACGCCGTCACCTACGCCCCCACGACGGACGACGTGGACAGCGCGCGGGAGGAGCTCGACGCGGCCCGTTCCCTCGGGCTCGACGTCACCTGGTCGGACCGGTTCGACGTGGCGTTCCCGGCGGTGGGCGGCGTCGTCCTGCGCGACCAGGCGCAGTTCGACCCGATGGAGGCGCTCGGCGCGCTGGTCGCGCAGGTCCGCGCCCACGGCGGCACCCTGCACCAAGGTCACCGGGTGCGGGGCGTGACGCTGACCGGCGCCCCCGAGGCACGGCTCGACGACGGTCGGACCGTGCGCGCCGAGCACGTGGTGCTCGCCACGGGGGCGCCGATTCTGGACCGGGGACTGTACTTCTCCCAGCTCGAGCCGCTGCGTTCCTACGCACTCTCCTTCGCCCACGAGGGCGACGTGCCCGAGGAGATGTACCTCTCGACCGGCCAGCCGTCGGTCTCCGTGCGCCAGGCACCCGGTGCCGACGGGCCGCTCCTGCTGGTCGGCGGCGCCGGCCACACCGTGGGCCGTACGCGGTCCGAGCTGGGGCACGTCGACCAGCTGCGGGAGTGGACCCAGCGCTGGTTCCCCGGAGCGGTCGAGACCCACCGGTGGTCGGCCCAGGACTACCAGTCCTACGACGCCATGCCGGTGGTCGGGCCGATGGCCCGCGGTCGTGGCCGGATCCACGTGGCCACCGGTTTCGACAAGTGGGGGATGACCAACGGCGTCGCGGCCGCCCGCGCGATCTCCGGCCAGATCCTCGGGTCCCCGCCGCCGTGGGCGTCGGCACTGACCCGGCGGGTGCCCGGCCCCACCGCGCTCGCCCACCTCACCGCCATCAACCTCAAGGTCGGCCTCGGCGCCGCCGCCGGTCTCGTGGAGACCCTGGGCCGGGACCGGGACTGCGCCGTGGTCGGCGTCTGCACCCACCTCGGCGGGCCGCTGCACTGGAACGACGCGGAGGAGACGTGGGACTGCACCCTGCACGGCTCCCGCTTCGACGCCGACGGGGCGGTCCTCGAGGGGCCCGCCACCAGGCCGTTGCGCCGGAAGCGCTAGCTAGCCGATCTGGTCGAGCAGCCAGGAGGGACTCATCGTCCGAGCCCCCAGGACCTCGACGCGCTGGCACAGGGCCCGGTCCGCGCTCACCACCACGACGTCGTCGTCCCGGTCGCGCGCGGCGACGGTTGCCGCGACGATCGAGGCGTCACCGTCGCGGGCGGCGTGCACCGTGCGGAGGTGGGCGTCGCGTCCGGCAGGCACGCCACCCTTCGCTTGGCCCTCGAGCACCAGCACGATCTCGTCGTACGACGTGTCGGCGACCGCGAGCCGGCCGTGCAGCCTCGCGGCCGCGCCGGCGCGGTCACGCCACCACCCGTCCGGACGGGACCCGACCACGTTGGCGCCGTCGACGACCAGGACCCGGGACATGGTCCGATCCTGACATGGTGGGGCGCGCGGTCAGTCCAGCGAGCGGCCGAACATCGCGGCGGTCTCGCGGGCGGTCGGGCTGCCCGCGTCGAGGTCGGCCCCGGCGTCGAGCAGGACACGGACCACCTCGTCCTCACCCTTGAAGATCGCCCCGGCCAGCGGTGACTGGTCCCGGCGGTTGCGGCGGTCGCCGTCGGCGCCGCGCTCCAGCAGCGCCCGCACCGTGCCGGCGTGACCGTGGTAGGCGGCCAGCATGAGCAGGGTGTTGCCGTCCTCGTCGGCCACGTCGGCGGGCAGACCGTGGTCGACGAAGCCGGCGAGCTCCGCCGTCATGCCCTCGCGGGCGAAGTGCTGGGCGAGCTCGACCACACGGGCGGTCTCCTGCGGCGTCAGCGGTCGGTCCCCGTCCGGAGCGCCGGGTGTCCCCGGGGTGCCGCCGGTCACCGGATCGGCTCCACCGACCAGAGCCGGTGCTCGCCCTGCAACCCCTTGAGCTCCACTGTGTCCTCCGCGACGAAGCCGAAGTCGCGCGACTCCGCCAACCGGTCGACGATGTCGCTGCTGACCAGGATCTCGCCGCCGTCGGCCATCGCGGCAACCCGGGCGGCCATGGCCACGTTGCGGCCGAAGTAGTCGCCCTCCCGCTCGATGGCGGTCCCCGTGTGCAGGCCGATCCGGACCCGCAGCGGCGTACGGCGCAGCCGCCTGTTGCGCTGACGCCGGGCTCCGAGTGCGCGCTGGATGTCCACCGCCGCGCCCAGTGCCAGCTCGGGCGTGGCGAAGACCACCATGTACCCGTCGCCGTAGCTCTTGACCACGAGCCCGCGGTGCTTGTCCACATAGGTGCGCAGCAGCGAGTCGTGCGCCTCCAGCAGCTTGACCCACTCCTCGTCGCCGAGCTCGGAGTTCAGTGCCGTGGAGTTCTCGATGTCGGAGAACAGCAGCGTGACCTCGCCGTCGGGTCCGGCCACGCGCGCGATCTGACGTCGGTCCTCGAGCGCCCACGCGGTGAAGTCGTCGATCGACGCGAGCAGGGTGCTGCGCACCCCCTGTTCCCGAAGCCGGGAGACGGTCTCCACCGCGGTGCGGACGGCCACCCCCGCCGCCTGCGCCGCCTGGGCTGCTCGCGGGCTGCGCGGTGCGCCCGGGTCCGCCTCGAGCGCCCGTCGGAGCTCGGCCGCCTCGCGACGGCTGGAGCCCAGCTGGCTGGCCAGGTGTGCGATCACCCCGACGGCGACACACAGCAGCAGCCCGAGAACGACGGCGACGACGGTGAGCACGGCGCCCAGACTGGCACAGCGGACACCACCACCGGATGTGATCTCCCTCGCGGTGGCGACGAGGGCCGCCGGCGTGACGCGCTCCGGGCTGGCTCGTTGACCGGGCATGCGACGTACCGCGGTGCTGACCCTGCTCGCACTCCCCGCAGCCCTGCTGGCCGGAGCGGGCGCGGCCCCCGCGGCCGAGGCCGGTCCCGCGGCCGCGGCTGCCCCCGCAGCGGCGCCCAGCGGGCTGCGCGACGTGATGTGGGTGGGGAACAACTGGGCCGGCACGGCCTCGATCGTCGACGCACGTCGCCTGAAGGTGCTCGCGCGCGGTGTCGACCTGGTCCCCGACAAGGAGCAGGAGCTCGCCGACATCCGGAGCGACCCGCAGCGGCTCGCCTTCTACCTCGCGATCCAGCAGGGTCCCGGCGAGGGGCACGACCAGTACGTCGACGACATGTTCACCACCCGTGACGGCAAGTACCTCGCGGTCTCCCGGCCGAGCTTCGCCGACGTCGTCTGGATCGACGTGGCCAAGGCGGTCGCGGGGCGGCCGGACAGCATCGTGCGCGAGCAGCAGATGGACGGGTTCCGCACCGACCACATGGGGGTCTCGCCCGACGGCCGCCGCCTGCTCGTCAGCGACTCCACGGAGCGCCAGGTCCTCGAGTTCTCCATGGTCACCGAGCGCGTCGGTGGTCAGCGGATCGCGATGGGTGACCGGCTGCGGTCCTTCGAGTCGGGCGAGACGCCGCACGAGAACAACTACACCGCCGACGGCGCGCGGATCTTCCACGCCAGCATCGGCAAGGTCTACACGCCGGGGGACGAGCAGCAGGTCGGCCCGGTGCAGCTCGGTCCTGCCCACGACGCCGTCAAGGGCGACCGCTGGTTCCAGATCGTGCGCAACTCCGACTTCGCGGTGACCCAGCGCTGGGACATGGGCCAGGAGCTGGCCGAGGCGGGCTACCCGGGGATGAGCTCCGCGGTCCGGCCGATGGCGCTCGCGCCGGACGAGCGATTCGTCTACTTCCAGGTCTCCTACTTCCACGGGCTGGTCGAGTTCGACACCCGCGCACGGGACCTCGACGGCGAGGTCGGCTACACCTCCGGAGGCGTGCCCGAACCGCGCCGAGGAGCGGTACGCCGGGTGGTGAACCTGCCCAACCGGGTGCCGACCATGCCCAAGGAGCAGTACGTGAACGACTCCGCCCACCACGGGCTGTCCATGGACGAGGCGGGCACCACGCTCTGTGTCGCCGGGACCATGGACGACTACGCAGCCCTGGTCGACCGCCGGACCATGCGGCACACGATCTTCGACACCGCCACGACCGGCCACTCCTACGGCAAGCCGTACTGGACCACCGAGGGGCTGGGGAACACCTGCTGGGTCTCGCTGAGCGAGTCCGACTCGGTCGCGGTGCTCGACTTCGAGACCAAGGAGGAGCTGGCCTACCTCGCCGTCGGCGACCACCCCCAGCGGATCCGGCACGGCCTGGTCAGCAACCGGGTGCTCGCCCGGGCCACTCGCTGACGCGCCCGGAGCGCCGTACGCCGGTCCGTGTCACGGCAGCGTGGTCCACGGCCGGGCTCGGCGACGCTCACGTGCCACGGTGCAGGTTTCCCCGGGCGCCCGGGGAAACCTGCAGCCCGGCCTCACCCGCCGACCGGCCCGCTCAATCCACGTCGCCGTCGACGTAGAACCACCGGCCCGCGCGGCGGCCGAAGCGGCTCCGCTCGTGGAGCACCCCGGTGGTGTGGTGCGCGCGGAACTCCACGGTGTCCCCGCTCGCCTCGAGGATCTCCAGCCCGGTCCACTGCACGGCCGGGTCGAGCGTGACCCGGTCCGGCCGGGTGCGGGGATGCCAGGTGCGCCACAGGTAGTCGGCCTCCCCGGTCGCGAAGGCGGAGTACCGGGCGCGCATCAGCTCCTCCGGCGAGCCGGCCTCCTGCTCGCCTCGGTGGAGCGGCCCGCAGCACGCGTCGTACGTCGCGGCCGCGCACGGGCACGGGCGCTGCGTCATCCCGGGGGTCATGCCGGCCAGTGTGCCGGACCCGCGCGCTCGACACGGGCTTCCGCCGGCAGGTGCGACCCGCGATCACGGCCGGGCCCCGGCCCTCGCGCCGGCGGGCGGCGGCAGCGGCCAGCGTCCGGGTGCCGAAGACGACCCACACCAGGTTCAGGAACGCCGACGGCAGGGCGCCCTCGGCCAGGCAGGCGGCTCCGAGGAGCACCGCGCCGCCCACGTTGAGCGCCTGGGCGGACATCGAGTCCGGCGCCAGCCGACGCGTGGACACCAGGGCGTACGCCGCGGCGACCATCACGCCGCCCGCCCAGCCGGCGAGGTCCAGCACGGAGAACACGCCCGGGTCCGCCTCTCCTCATCGCAGCACGAGGTCCCCGCACGAACAGCGGGGACGGCACCAGTGTGCGGACACGTGAACGTTCGTGTCCAGTGAAGAAAGATGAAGAAACCCTTTACACTTTGTGCATGGAACTGGGTCTGCGCCGACTGCGCATCCTGCGTGAGGTCGCCGAGCACGGTGGGGTGACCGCGGCTGCCCGGGCGATGCACTACTCGCCGTCCGGGATCTCCCAGCAGGTGGCCGCGCTGGAGGAGGTCGTCGGAGCGCCGGTGCTCGAGCGGCAGGGTCGCGGCGTACGGCTCACCGAGGTCGGGCGGGTGCTGGTGGAGCACGCCGGGATCCTCCTCGAGGCCGAGCGCGAGGCGCGGTCGGCGGTCGAGCACGCGCGCGACACCCTGGCGGTGGAGCTGGTCGTGGGGGTGTTCTGCACCGTGGCGGCCGGGCTGCTGCCGGGCCTGGTCCGGGACCTGGCGCAGCGGCATCCCGAGGTCACGGTGATCACCCGGGAGGTCGATCCGGACGAGGCTCCGCACGACCTGCGCCACGGCCACCTCGACCTGGCCTTCATGATCGACTACCCCGACGCGCCCGAGCCCTGGTCGTCGGGCGTCACGGTGCTCTCGGCGGGGCTCGACCAGATGCATCTCGCCGTACCGTCGGGTTCGCTGGCGTCCGGACCCGTCGACCTCGCCGCCCTGGCCGACGCCGACTGGGTCCTGCCGGGGGCGGGGTCGTACTACGGGCGGGCCCTGCGATCGGCATGCCGTCAGGCGGGCTTCGAGCCGCGGGTCCACCACCAGGTCGACGAGCAGCCCACGGCCCTGGCCATGGTCGCCGCGGGGCTGGGCGTGACGATGGTCTCCGACCTGGGGCGGGCCTTCCTGCCAGCGGGGGTCGACGTCGTGGAGCTCCTCGACCCGCCCCGGCGCCAGATCCTGGTCGCCCACGACGCGGCGGACAGCCGCCGCCCGGCGGTGCGCGTCTTCCTGGACAGCGCGAGCCGAGCGGCCGTCGCCGCCGGTCTGGTCAGCACTCCCCGCCGGCCCCTGCGCTGAGCCGGCGCCGTCACGAGCCCCCATCGGTCGCCGGCGCACCGCATGGTGCCCCCGGGCGGTGCCCCCGGGCGGTGCCCGTGCCGGTGCCCCGGCGGTGCCCCGGGCGGTGCCCCGGGCGGTGCCCCGGGCGGTGCCTCGGAGCGTGCCCCGCACGTTGCAGCGGCTGAGTAGCGTGGCGAGCGTGACGACCGCACCTGAGATCACCACCGTCGGCCAGCTCCGAGCGAGCGGGCACCAGCACCGGACGTTGCGCGAGGAGCTGCGCGACAACCTGCTCGCGGCGCTCCGCGAGGGGCGGGACCCGTGGCCGGGCCTGCACGGCTTCGCCGACACGGTGATCCCGCAGCTCGAGCGCGCCCTCCTTGCCGGGCACGACGTCGTCCTGTTGGGGGAGCGGGGCCAGGGCAAGACCCGGCTGCTGCGCACGCTGGTCGGCCTCCTCGACGAGTGGACGCCGGTCATCGCCGGCGCCGAGCTGGGCGAGCACCCCTACGAGCCGATCACCCACGAGTCGCGGCGCCGCGCCGTCGAGGAGGGTGAGCACCTGCCCGTGGAGTGGCGCCACCGCGACGAGCGGTACGCCGAGAAGCTGGCCACGCCGGACACCAGCGTGGCCGACCTGATCGGCGACGTCGACCCGATGAAGGTGGCCGAGGGGCGCAGCCTCGGCGACCCCGAGACGATCCACTTCGGCCTGATCCCGCGCTCGCACCGCGGGATCGTGGCGATCAACGAGCTGCCCGACCTGGCCGAGCGCATCCAGGTGGCCATGCTCAACGTGATGGAGGAGCGCGACATCCAGATCCGCGGGTACGTGCTGCGGCTGCCCCTCGACACCCTCGTGGTGGCCAGCGCCAACCCCGAGGACTACACCAACCGTGGCCGGATCATCACCCCGCTCAAGGACCGGTTCGGGGCCGAGATCCGCACCCACTACCCGATCGAGCTGGTCGACGAGGTGGCCGTGATCCGGCAGGAGGCGCACCTGGTGGCCGGCGTACCCGACCACCTGGTGGAGATCCTCGCCCGCTTCACCCGCGGGCTGCGCGAGTCGAGCTCGGTCGACCAGCGCTCGGGGGTTTCAGCGCGTTTCTCGATCGCCGGCGCGGAGACGGTCGCGGCCGCCGCCCTGCACCGGGCCACCGTCTGCGGGGAGGACGAGCCGGTCGCGCGCGTGGTGGACCTGGAGACGGCCGTCGACGTGCTCGGCGGCAAGATCGAGTTCGAGACCGGCGAGGAGGGCCGGGAGGAGCAGATCCTCGAGCACCTGCTCCGCCGGGCCACCGCCGAGACGGTGCGGGCGCGGCTGGCGGGGGTGGACCTCGGTCTGCTGGTCCAGGCGATCGAGGAGGGGGCCAGCGTGAGCACCGGGGAGCAGGTGACCGCGCGGGAGTTCCTGGGCGGCCTGCCCGTCCTGGGCGAGTCCGAGCTCTACGACGAGGTCTGCGACCGGCTCGACGCGGGCAACGACGGGGAGCGGGCCGGGGCCATCGAGCTCGCGCTCGAGGGGCTCTTCCTGGCGCAGAAGGTCAGCAAGGAGTCCGACCGCGGGGAGACCGTGTACGGATGAGCGCTCCCGACCGGTCCCGACACCGGGCCGCGCGCTACGGCCGCTTCGCCGGCGGCCCGGACCCGCTCGCGCCGCCGGTGGACCTCGCCGAGGCGCTCGACGCCATCGGCGAGAACGTGATGGCCGGCTACAGCCCGGAGCGGGCGATGCGCGAGTTCCTGCGTCGCGGCGGGGCGAGTCAGCGCGGCCTGGACGACCTCGCCCGCCAGGTCGCGGCGCGCAAGCGTGAGCTGCTCAGCCGGCACGACCTCGACGGCACCCTGCAGGAGGTGCGCGAGCTGCTGGACCGCGCCCTGCTCGCCGAGCGCGGTCAGCTGGCGCGCGACGTGGAGATGGACGACGCCGACCGCGCCTTCCGCGAGCTGCAGCTCGAGAACCTGCCGCCCAGCACGGCCGCCGCCGTCTCCGAGCTCTCCGAGTACGACTGGCGCAGCCCCGAGGCCCGGGCCGACTTCGAGCAGATCAAGGACCTGCTGGGACGCGAGCTGCTCGACCAGCGGTTCGCCGGCATGAAGCAGGCCCTGGAGAACGCCACCGACGAGGACCGGCGGGCCGTCAACGAGATGCTCGGGGACCTCAACGAGCTGCTCGAGAAGCACCGGCGCGGGGAGGACACCGAGCAGGACTTCGCCGACTTCATTGACAAGCACGGCGACTTCTTCCCCGAGAACCCCCGCGACATCGACGAGCTGATGAACGCGCTGGCGCAACGAGCCGCCGCGGCCCAGCGGATGCGCAACTCGATGACCCAGGAGCAGCGCGACGAGCTCGACGCCCTGGCCGCGCAGGCGTTCGGCAGCCCCGAGCTGATGCAGTCCCTCGACCAGCTCGACGACCACCTCCGCGCACTGCGGCCCGGAGAGGACTGGGGCGGCGCGGAGAGCTTCGACGGCGACCAGGGGCTGGGCCTCGGAGACGGCACCGGCGTGCTCCAGGACCTGGCCGATCTCGACGACCTGGCCGAGCAGCTCTCCCAGTCCTACGGCGGCGCGCAGATGGACGACGTGGACCTCGACAAGCTGGCTCGGCAGCTCGGCGACCAGGCCTCGGTGGACGCGCGGACGCTGGCCGAGCTCGAGCGTGCGCTCGGTGACTCCGGCTACCTCAAGCGCGGCTCCGACGGGCAGCTGAAGCTGTCGCCCAAGGCGATGCGCCAGCTGGGCAAGGCGCTGCTCAAGGACGTCGCCCAGCGGATGTCGGGACGACAGGGGCAGCGCGACCTGCGGCACGCCGGGGCGGCCGGAGAGCTCAGCGGGGCCAGCCGGGAGTGGACGTTCGGCGACACCGAGCCGTGGAACGTCACGCGCACGATCACCAACGCGGTGGTCCGGACCGTGGGGGAGGGCGGGGACGCGCGCGACGGCGTACGACTCGACGTGCGCGACCTCGAGGTCAACGAGACCGAGGCGCGGACGCAGGCAGCCGTCGCGCTGCTGGTCGACACGTCGTTCTCGATGGCGATGGCCAACCGGTGGGTGCCGATGAAGCGCACCGCGCTCGCGCTGCACCAGCTGATCTCCACCCGGTTCCGTGGTGACCACCTGCAGCTGGTCGGCTTCGGTCGCTCGGCCCGGGTGATGGAGATCGAGGAGCTCACCGCGCTCGACGCGATGTGGGACAAGGGCACCAACCTGCACCACGCGCTGCTGCTCGCCAACCGACACTTCCGCAAGCACCCCAACGCCCAGCCGGTGCTGCTGATCGTCACCGACGGCGAGCCGACCAGCCACCTCGAGCCGGACGGGGAGGTGTGGTTCTCCTACCCGCCGCACCCGCTGACCGTCGCCTGGTCGGTCCGCGAGCTCGACAACGCGGCCCGGCTCGGCGCCCAGACGACGATCTTCCGGCTCGGCGACGACCCGGGCCTGGCTCGCTTCATCGACCAGATGGCCGCCCGGGTCGACGGCCGCGTCGTCGCGCCCGAGCTCGACGACCTCGGCGCCGCCGTGGTCGGCAGCTATCTCGGCGACCGCATCCGTCGCAGCAGCCAGCACCTCTCCGACTGGTACGGCGGCCGCGGCTTCTGGTTCGACGACCGCCCCTGAGGACGGATACTCCGCGACGTTCGACAGGTCAGCTCGGACGAATCGGATGCCGAACGTCGCGGACTATCCGGTCGGGGGTCAGGGGAGGGGCTCGACCACGTCGTAGTCGGTGAGGCGGCGGGAGAGGTTGCGGATCTGCTGGTGGCCGTCGCCGAGGAGGTGGTCGATCACGGTGAGGCGGGTGGTGTGGTGGCCCACGGCGTACTCCGCGGTCATGCCGATGCCGCCGTGGAGCTGGATCGCCTCCTGGCCGATGTGCCGCCCGGCACGGCTGACCTGCAGCTTGGCGCGTGCGGCCGCCTCGCGGCGGCGGTCCCCGGTGGAGTCGGGGTCCGCGAGGACCATCGTGGCCCAGGTGACGATGCTGCGGGTCAGCTCCAGCGAGGTGTACATGTCGGCCGCGCGGAAGGTGAGCGACTGGAACCGGTTGAGGGTCATCCCGAACTGCTGACGCGTGGTCAGGTAGTCCGTCGTCATCCGCAGCGCGGTCTCCATCGACCCCAGCGCCTCGTGGCAGTAGGCGACCATCGCGGTCGCGATGACGTCCTTGACGACCTCGCCGACGTCTGCGGCGGCGCCCTGACCGAGGGGGGTCGCCGGAGTCCGGTCGAAGCGCACCCGCGCCGCGCGGCCCCCGTCCAGGGTGCGGTACGACGTGCGCTCGGTGTGCTCGGGATCGACGAGGAACAGCGCGTCGTCGGCGACCACGACGAGCAGGTCGGCCCGGGCGCCGCCCAGGACGGGCTCCTTGACGCCGGTGAGCGTCTCGCCGTCCACCCGGACGCCCGCCTCACCGCCGGACGGGTCGCACCAGGCGACGGCCGGCACCAGCTCGCCGGCCGCGAGACCGCCGAGGATCTCCTTGCGCTGCTCCTCGCTGCCCGCCGCGGCGACCAGGCCACCGGCGAGGACGACGGACTCGACGAACGGCTCCGGTGCGAGCACCCGGCCGATCTCCTCCGCGACGACCGCGACCTCGGCCGGACCCGCCCCCATGCCGCCGTCGTCCTCGGCGAACGGCAGGCCGAGCACGCCCATCTCCGCGAGTCGGCTCCACATCGCCTCGTCGAAGCCGGGGTCCTGATCGGTGACCGCGCGGCGGTGCTCGGCGTCGTACCCCTGTGAGCAGGCCGCGGACGGCGTCGCGCAGGGCGGTCTGTTCGGCGTCCAGGGTGAAGTCCATGTCGTGCCTCTCAGAGTCCGAGGATCGTGCCGGCGATGATCTGGCGCTGGATCTCGTTGGACCCGCCGTAGATCGACGCCTTGCGCAGGTTGAGGTAGTTGGGTCCCGCGACGCGAGCCCAGTCGGGCACGTCGGAACCCTCCTCGGCACCGGAGGCCATCGCCAGCGGACCGGCCAGGTCGACCGCCAGCTCGGAGACCGCCTGCTGCAGCTCGGTGCCCTTGAGCTTGAGCACCGAGGACGCAGGGTGAGGCTTGCCGTCGGTGGAGTCGGCCACCACGCGCAGTGCGGTGAGCTCGAGGGCGAGCAGCTCGTTCTCCAGCTCGATGAGGCGCGCGGCGAGGAGCGGGTCCTCGAGACGCCCGGTCTCCACCGCGGTCTGCTTGAGCGTGGCCAGGGCGCGCTTGGTGGCGCCGACCGGAGCGACGCCGACGCGTTCGTTGCCGAGCAGGAACTTGGCCATCGTCCAGCCCTGGTTCTCCTCACCGACGAGGAGGTCGCCGGGCACGCGCGCGTCCTCGAAGAAGACCTCGTTGACCTCGTGGCCGCCGTCGATGAGCTGGATCGGCCGGAGGGTCACGCCCTCGGTCTCCATGGGCAGGAGCAGCATCGAGATGCCCTGCTGCTTCTTCGGGGCGTCGGGGTCGGTGCGTGCGAGCACGAAGATCCAGTCCGCGTGCTGGCCGAGCGTGGTCCACGTCTTCTGGCCGTTGAGCACCCAGTCGTCACCGTCGCGGGTCGCGCGGGTCTTCAGCGAGGCCAGGTCGGAGCCGGCGTCCGGCTCGGAGAAGCCCTGGGCCCACCAGATGTCCAGGTTGGCCGTGGGCGGGAGGAACCGCTCCTTGAGCTCCTCGGAGCCGAAGTTGGCGATCACCGGCCCGATCATGGTGGCGTTGAACGCCAGCGGCGGCGGCACGCAGGCCAGCTGCATCTCCTCGTGCCAGATGTGCCGCTGCAGGGGCGTCCAGTCCTGGCCGCCCCACTCCACCGGCCAGTTGGGTACGGCGATCCCGGCGGCATTCATGATCCGCTGCGACTCCACGATGCCGTCGCGGCCGACGTGGCGGCCCGCGGCGATCGTGTCGCGCAGCTCCTGGGGGATCTTCGTGGTGAAGAAGGTCCGCATCTCCTCGCGGAAGGCGGTCTCCTCCTCCGAGAGCGCAAGCTGCATCAGGGCTCCTGTTCGGCGACGGTCCTGTCACGTTACCGCGCAGTACCAGCCGGTCCGCGAAGCCCTGTCCGCGCCCGTGGGGTCAGGCCGCGAGGGCCCGCTCGATGTCGGCGGCGATCTTCTCCGGGGCAGTCGTGGACCCGTAGCGCTTGAGCACGGTGCCGTCCTTGCCCACCAGGAACTTGGTGAAGTTCCACTTGATCGCGTCGCCGAGGATGCCGCCCTTCTCCTCGCGCAGCCAGGCGAAGAGCGGGTGCGCGTCGGAGCCGTTGACGTCGACCTTCTCGAACATCGGGAACGTGACGCCGTAGTTGCGCTCGCAGAAGGCGCCGATCTCGTCGTTGCTGCCCGGGTCCTGGTTGCCGAACTGGTTGCACGGGAAGCCGAGCACGGCGAGGCCGTGGTCGGCGTACTCCTGGTGCAGCTGCTCGAGGCCCTGGAACTGCGGGGTGAAGCCGCACTGCGAGGCGGTGTTGACGACCAGCGTCACCTTGCCGGCGTACTCCTCGAGGGGGTGGTCCTCGCCGGTGATGGTGGTGGCGGTGAAGTCGCTCAGGGTGGGCACGCGGTGCTCCTCGTGGTGGCGGGCGGGACACCCGTCGCAACCACCGCGAGGCCGGCAGTTGTTCCCGCACGTGACCGGCGTCACACCACGGCTCAGCGCAGGCTGGCGCGGACCTTGAACACGCGGGCGGCGCCGTACCGGTTGGTGTTGGCCACCACCACGGCGATGGAGCTCACCGCCCGGCGGTCGAACTGCACCAGCGTGCGTCCGTTGCCGTTGGCGCCCAGCCGGATCATCGTGTGCGTCACCCTGCCGCTGCGGTAGCGCCGCTGGAGCAGCGCGGAGGTGCCGGAGGCGCGCGGCGGGCCGTCGATCTCGACCAGCAGCCGCTTGCGGACGCTCAGCGTGCGGGCGGGGGAGACCAGGACGGCGGCATCGCCGAGGTGGGCGATGGAGGTCTGGCGCCAGCCGGTGGAGCGGGTCCGGTTGCTCAGGGTCCGCCGCTGCCACCAGGCCGGCCGCGGGTAGCCCAGCCGCTCGCTGTAGCTGTGGCGGGGCAGCGTGTTCCAGCTGCCGAAGGTGGTCATGAAGCTGGACCAGCCGCCGGCGCCGACGACGGCGCGGATCGCCTGCAGCGACGTACGCCGCCCGACGGCCATGTCCCAGTAGCGCCGCACCATCGAGATCCCGCGCCGCTCGGTGCTGTAGGTGAAGAAGATGAACGAGCCGTAGGGGAAGTTGCTGCCGTCGTGGTCCAGGGCGGTGCGGGGGTAGCGGATCGGGCTCTGCGCGAGGTACTGGTAGTTGTCGTTGATCGCGTCGTAGACGTAGTCCTCGACCCAGGTCGCCGAGCCCTCCATGAACCAGGTGTCCTCGGTGATGTCCGCGGCGAACTGGATGGCGTGGAAGAACTCGTGGGCGGCCGTGGCCCGCAGCGAGTCGAGCGGCGCGGCGCCGTACTGGGACCGGGCGAAGTCGTCGTCGAGGGCACAGAAGGCGGGGACCTGGGAGCTGCCGGTGGTGTCGTCGGTGGTGCAGTAGCCGTAGTAGCCCTCGTCGCCGAGGTCCTCGAGGAACACGTCGAGCCGGTCGTCGGGGTTCTCGCTGACCCCGGCGACGCCGCCGTCGGGCAGCGGCGCGCGGCCCATCAGCGGCACCTCGCGGGCCCACACGTAGTTCAGCGTGGTCAGCGTGGTCGCCGCCCACGCAGCGGAGGTCCCCGAGCCGTAGTGGACGCAGATGTTGGTCGAGCAGGTCCTCCGCGGAGCACCTGCGGCAGCCTGCAGCTCGGCCGAGGCGGTCGAGCGGGAGAGCAGCCGGGTGGCCTCCCGGCGGTCGGCCGCGCGCAGGGCGGGCCGGGCCAGGTGCAGGTCGCGCAGCGCCATGGTCAGGTCGCCGGGCGCATCCGGGTCGGCGGTGCCGCGCAGCATCCGGGCGGCGCGTCGCAGGGCGGCGCGGGCCTCGGCCCGGGTGTAGTCCTCAGCCGTCGTGGCCGGAGCAGGGGCGCCGTCCGACGCCGCGTCCGAGGTCCCGGGTCCGGACCCGTCCTCGGCGGCCGCGGTGCCGGCAGCGTCGTCGGCCGCGACCGTGCTCGCCGCCGACACTCCCGTGGGGGTGGTGAGCAGCAGGATGCCGAGCAGAGCGACCAGAAGGGCGCGGAGGGGGTGGCGCACGCGCGCAGCCTATGTCCTCCTCCGTCGGATGCATGGAGGTTGGATAGGTTTTGGCCCAGACATGTCCAGACCACCTACCCCACCCCCGACATCGCCTCCGGCCGGTCCCCGTTCCGGCCCCGGGTCGGCGACCGACTCCGCGGCCGACGCGGAGCGGCGTACCCGGCTGCGCCGGATGCAGGCGGTCGCCCTGGGCCTGCTCGTCTTCGCCGCCGTGGTCTACCTGGTCACCCGCGAGCAGGACGGCTTCTGGGGGTTCGTCAACGCCGGCGCCGAGGCGAGCATGGTGGGCGCGATCGCAGACTGGTTCGCGGTCACCGCCCTTTTCCGCCACCCGTTGCGGATCCCGATCCCGCACACCGCCCTGATCCCGCGGCGCAAGGACGACTTCGGCCGGAGCCTGGAGGAGTTCTTCGCGGAGAACTTCCTGCAGGAGTCGGTGATCAGGGAGCGGCTGACCAGTGCCGACGTCGCGCGACGGCTGGGGGTGTGGCTCAGCGAGCCGGCCAACGCCGAACGGGTCGTCGCCGAGTCGGCGTCCGTGCTCGCCATCGGCCTGCGTCGGTTGCGCGACGACGACGTGGCCGCGCTGGTCGAGGAGGTGCTGCTCCCGCGCTTCCGGGCCGAGCCGATCGCCCCCGTGGCCGGAGGGCTGCTCCAGGAGATCGTCGCCGACGAGGCGCACCACGGGCTGGTCGACCTCGCCCTGGAGGAGGCCCACCGTTGGCTGGTGCACAACGAGGAGACCTTCGCCGACGTACTCGGGGAGCGGGCGCCGTGGTGGGCTCCGGAGCGGCTCAACGAGGTCGTCACCGCCCGGCTGCACCTCGAGGCGGTGCGCTGGGTGGCCGACATCCGCCGCGACCCCCGGCACCACGCCCGCGAGGCCCTGGACAGCCTGCTGGGCCAGCTCGCCGAGGACCTGCTCAGCGACCCCGCGACCCAGGAGCGGGCCGAGCGGCTCAAGCTCCGGGTGCTCGACCAGCCGCAGATGGTGACCACCGGGATCTCGCTGTGGACCGCCTTCCGGGCGGCGCTGCTCGGCGCCCTCGAGGACGAGACCGGGCCCCTGCGCGCCCGGGCCGTGCGCGAGCTGGTGACCTTCGGCCAGCGACTGGACCGCGAGGAGCCCCTGCGCGCGCGGGTGGACGCCTGGGGCGCGGACATCGCCGTGTGGGCGGTGGGCCGGTACGGCGACGAGCTGACCACCGTGATCACCCACACCATCGAGCGTTGGGACGGCGTGGAGGCGGCGAACAAGATCGAGCTGCACGTCGGGCGCGACCTGCAGTTCATCCGGATCAACGGCACGATCGTGGGCGGGCTGGTCGGCGTGATCATCCACGCCGTCTCGCTGGTCCTCTGAGGACGGGAGACACTGGTGGACGTGGAGGACGTACCGATCCGTGACGGATCGATCCGGCTCGGTCAGTTCCTCAAGCTGGCCAACCTCATCGATACCGGCTCGGACGCCAAGGAGCTGATGATCCAGGGCCTGGTCACCGTCAACGACGAGGTCGAGACCCGGCGCGGGCGCCAGCTGGTCCCCGGCGACGTGGTCACCCTGGCCGGCGTACGCGCCCGGGTGGTGGCCGGCGCGTGACCAACCGGGCATCTCGGGCAGGTTGACGGGGAAACCGACCCCCCGGCGCCCTACTTCACGCCGACGAGGTCCACGACGAAGATGAGGGTCTCACCGGGGGCGATGACGCCGCCGGCGCCGCGGTCGCCGTAGGCGAGGTGGGGCGGGATGACGAGGCGGCGGCGGCCGCCGACCTTCATGCCCTGGACGCCCTGGTCCCAGCCGGAGATGACCTGGCCGACGCCGAGGCGGAAGTCGAGCGGGGTGCCGCGGTTGTACGACGCGTCGAACTCCTCGCCGGTGGAGTGGGCCACGCCCACGTAGTGCACCGACACGGTGCTGCCGGACGTGGCCTCGGGGCCGTCGCCCTCGCTCAGCTCGGTGACCTCGAGGTCACTGGGCGGCGGGCCGTCGGGGGGATCGATCTCGGGCTTCTCGTTCGTCATGGCTCCACCCTGCCACGCCTGTCCTGCGCGCCGGACCGGTGGTTGACTCGCCAGGCATGAAGCACGGGATCAGGCTCAGCACCGTCAACCTCAACGCTCCCGACCCGCGCGCTCTCGGCGCCTTCTACGCGCGGCTGCTCGGCTGGGAGGTCAGGGTCGACGAGCCGGGGTGGGTGGTGGTCGCCGGGGACGAGTACGTCGCCCTCTCCTTCGAGGAGGACGTGCACTTCCAGCGACCGGTGTGGCCGAGCGCGCCCGGCCGGCCGCCGATCCAGCTGCACCTCGACATCCGCGTCACCGACCTGACGGGCGCCGTCGCGCACGCGATCGAGTGCGGTGCCGAGCTCGCGGCGTCACAACCGCAGGACGACGTGCGCGTGTGCCTCGACCCTGCTGGGCACGCGTTCTGCCTGTGGCTGGACGCGAGCTGACTCAGGTCTGGTGCACGTAGGAGTCGAGCTGGTCGCGCTCGAACTCCAGCTGGGTGATCCGGCTCTTCACCACGTCGCCGATGCTGATCACGGCGATCAGCTCGCCGTCGTCCATCACCGGCACGTGCCGGATGCGGTGCTCGGTCATCTGGGCCATCAGCGCGTCGACGTCGAAGTCCGGGTCGCAGGTCTGCACGACCGTGGTCATGATCTGCTCGACCGGGGCGTCGAGGACCTCGTCGTGCCCGACGAGCCTTCGCACCACGTCGCGCTCGCTGACGATCCCGTCGACCGCGGTCCCGTCGCCGCTCACGATCACCGCGCCGATGTTGTACTCGGCCAGCAGCGCCAGGAGGTCGCGTACGGAGGTGTCCGGAGTGACGGTGACGACGGCGTTGGAGGCTTTGCCGCGGATCACGTCGCTGATCTTCATGTGGTGCTCCTTCGTAGGCGCGGAAGGCGACTGTGTGTCGAATGTAGTGCCAGCGCGGGTGCTGACAACAGGGACGAAAGACCTCAGTCGGTGTCGGTGACCGGCTCGGTACGCCGCGCGCTCAGGTCGTGCACGGTGCCTCCGGGCTGGGCGTCCCCGTGGTCGCCGTGCGAGCCGAGGAACGCGAGCGCCTGGTCGTGGAGCTTGCCGTTGGTGGCCAGTGCGCTGCCACCGGTCGGGCCGGGCTCCCCGTCCAGCGAGGTGAACACCCCGCCGGCCTCGCGGACGATCACGTCGAGGGCGGCCATGTCGTGCAGGGCCAGCGTCGGCTCGGTGGCGATGTCCACGGCCCCCTCGGCCACGAGCATGTAGGACCAGAAGTCGCCGTACGCGCGGGTGCGCCAGCAGCGCCGCGACAGCGAGAGGAAGTCCTCGAGCCGGCCGCGCTCGTCCCACCCGCCGAGGGAGCTGTAGGACAGCGAGGCGTCCTCGACCCGGGAGACGTCGGAGACCTGGCAGGCGGTGGCCCGCAGCAGCGACTTGCCGGTCCACGCACCGCCGTCCTTCATCGCCCACCAGCGACGGTTGAGCATCGGGGCGGAGACCACCCCGACGACGACCTCCTCCTCGACCATCAGGGAGATCAGGCTCGCCCAGACCGGGACGCCGCGGACGAAGTTCTTGGTGCCGTCGATCGGGTCCACCACCCAGCGCCGCTGGCTGTGTCCGGTGGAGCCGGACTCCTCCCCGTGCACGGCGTCGCGGGGGCGCGCCCGGGAGAGGACCCGGCGGATGCCCTCCTCGACGGAGTGGTCGGCGTCGGTCACCGGGGTGAGGTCCGGCTTGGTCATCACGTGCAGGTCGAGGGCCTTGTAGCGGGCCTGGGCGGTGGAGTCGGCGTCGTCTGCCAGCACGTGGGCGAGCCGGAGGTCGTCGGTGTAGTCGGACGGCATGGGGCACAGGGTAAGCCCAAGGATTTCGCAAGCGACGCCGGTAGCCTTGGGGCATGGAGATCAACGGGGTGCCGTTGCACCCCCTCGTCATCCACGCGGTCGTGGTGCTCGTCCCGCTGGCCGCCCTCGCTGCCCTCGTGATGACCGTGCCGAGGTGGCGCTGGCTCGCCCGGTGGCCCGCGCTGCTGCTCACGCTGGGCGCGACCTCCTCCGCGTACGTCGCGACGCTCACCGGGGAGGACCTGAAGCGGGCCCGTGGCCTCGACACCCCCCTCGTCCGGACCCACGCCGAGTGGGGCGACCGGCTGATGATCGCCCTGTGGGTCTTCGCGGCGGTCGTCGCCGTCGCGTTCTGGGCGTGGCCCTCGGTGACCCGGCTGGCCGGCGGGCGCGACCGGACGGCCCGGGTCGCGGTGCTCGAGAAGCCGCTGCTCGTGGTGGTGCCGCTCGCGGCGGTGGTCGTGCTCGTCCTCGTCGTGCTCACCGGCGACGCCGGGGCGCGCGCGGTGTGGCAGCAGGGCTGAGACCGACCCCCGAGCCCGACCCCGAGCCCGACCCACGAGCCCGACCCACGAGCCCGACCCACGAGCCCGACCCACGAGCCCGGCTCGCGAGTCAGGCCGCGCCCGGCTCAGTAGTGCTCGCCCGCCTCCCGGCTCGCGAGCAGGCGGCGGAACGACTGCGCCCGCTCCGCCTGGTGGCCGGTCGCCTCGTCGAGCCCGCACTCGGGCTCGCCCTCGCCGTGCGTGCAGCCGCGCGGACAGTCCCCGGTGAGGTCGTCGAGGTCCGGGAAGGCCTCGATCAGGCGGTCGGGGTCGACGTGCGCGAGGCCGAAGGAGCGGATGCCGGGCGTGTCCACGATCCAGCCGCCGCCCGGCAGGGCCAGCATCAGCGCGCTGGTCGAGGTGTGCCGGCCCCGGCCGGTGACCGCGTTGACCACGCCCACCTCGCGGGTGGCGTCGGGGACGAGCGCGTTGACCAGGGTCGACTTGCCGACCCCGCTGTGCCCGAGGAGCACGCTGGTCCGCTCGGCCAGCCGATCCCGGATCTCCGCCAGGTCGGCCCCCCGCTGGGTCACCACGTAGGGCACCCCCAGCGGCCGGTAGCCCGCCAGCAGGGTCTCGGGGTCGGCCAGGTCCGCCTTGGTCAGGCACAGGAGCGGGTCCATGCCTGCGTCGTACGCCGCCACGAGGGCGCGGTCGACGAGCCCCTGGCGGGGCTCGGGGTCGGCCAGCGCGGTGACGATCACCAGCTGGTCGGCGTTGGCCACCACCACCCGCTCGACGGGGTCGTCGTCGTCGGCGGTACGCCGCAGCACGGTGACCCGCTCGTCGACGGTGACGATCCGGGCCAGCGACCCGTCCACGCCGGAGGTGTCCCCGACCAGCCGCACCCGGTCGCCCACGACCACCCCCTTGCGCCCCAGGGGACGCGACTTCATCGCGGTCACGGGGGACGACCCGTCGCCGAGGTCGCAGGTGTAGCGGCCGCGGTCGACCGTCACGACCAACGCCGGGACGGCGTCGTCGTAGGTGGGGCGGTCCTTGGTGCGGGGCCGGGTGCGGCGGCGGGGCCGCTCGTAGCTCTCCGGGTCGTCCTCGTAGTACCGCCCGCTCATCGCAGCAGCCCGGCCCACACCTCGGCGAACCCGGGGAAGGTCTTGGCCGTGGTGCCGACGTCCTCCACCAGGACCCCGTCGACCGCCGAACCGACGACCACGCCCGCGTGGGCCATCCGGTGGTCGGCGTAGGTGTGGAAGGTGCCACCGTGCAGGGTCGCGGGCTCGAAGGACAGGCCGTCCTCGTGCTCGGTGACCGCCGCGCCCAGCCCGCGCAGCTCCGTGCTCAGGGCGGCCAGGCGGTCGGTCTCGTGGCCTCGGATGTGGGCGATGCCGCGCAGTCGGGACGGGCTCTGGGCGAGGGCGCACAGCGCGGCGAGGGCTGGTGCCAGCTCGCCCACGTCGTGCAGGTCGGCGTCGATGCCCTGCACCGCGCCGGTGCCGGTGACGGTGAGCCCGTCGTCGTCGAGCGCCACCTCGGCCCCCATCCGGGTGAGCAGGTAGCGCAGCGCGTCGCCGGCCTGGGTGGTCACCCGGGGCCAGCCGGGCACGCGCACACGGCCGCGGCTGGTCAGGGCGAGCATCAGGAACGGCGCCGCGTTGGACAGGTCGGGCTCGATCAGGACGTCGACCCCCTGCACCGGCGCCGCCGGGACCACCCAGGTGCCCGGCTCGTCGGTCCGCACCGTGACCCCGTGCTCGCGCAGGCACTGCACGGTCATCTCGATGTGCGGCAGCGACGGGACCGGCGGCCCCACGTGCCGGACCTCGACCCCCTCGTCGTAGCGGGCGCCGGCCAGCAGCAGGGCGGAGACGAACTGGCTGGACGCGGAGGCGTCGATGACCACCGGCCCGCCGCGGACCGCGCCGCGACCGGTGACCGTGAACGGCAGCGTGCCGCGCCCCTCGTCGTCCACCTGGACCCCGAGCGTCCGCAGCGCCTCGAGGACGCCCGACATCGGCCGGGTGCGCGCGTGCGGGTCACCGTCGAAGAGCACCGCCCCGGCGGCCAGCGCGGCCACGGGCGGGACGAAGCGCATCACCGTCCCGGCCAGGCCGCAGTCGACGCTGCCGCCGTGCAGGGGGCCCGGGGTGACCGCCCAGTCCTCGCCGGCCGTGTCCACCGTGGCGCCCAGCCCGGTGAGGGCCGCGGCCATCAGCTCGGTGTCGCGCGAGCGCAGCGCGCGCCGTACGACGCTGGGCCGGTCGCCGAGCGCGGCCAGCACGAGCGCGCGGTTGGTCAGCGACTTGGACCCGGGCAGCCCGACCCGGGCGTCCACGGGGTCGTGCGCGACCGGGGCGGCCCACAGGTCGGGCCCCAGGTCGGACCGGGCGTCAGGGCGTGTCTCCACGCCCCGAGGCTAGAGCCCGGCGCGCTTCCCGGCGAGCCGGGCCTCGAGCCGTGCGGCCCGGGCCCGGTGCTTGGCCTCGCGGCGGGCTCCGGTGGCCGCGTGCCGGGCTCGCCACGCGACGCCGGGGCGGCCCTCGGTGTCGACGGCGGCCAGCAGCAGTCCGCCGAGCATGGAGAGGTTCTTGAAGAAGTGCACCCGCTCGGCCGACTTGGACTGCGGGTCGGTCTCGTTCCAGAACTGGTGCCCGGCGACGGTCGTGGGCAGCAGCGAGGCGGCGAGCACCGTGCTCGCCAGGCGGGGCGCGCGTCCCCGGGCGAGGGTGGTCGCGGCCAGGATCTGGGCGACCGCGTTGGCCCGGACGAGCAGCACGGTGTCGTCGGGGATCGACACGCCGGGCGCCACCTTCTCCAGCACGGGACGGAGCCGGTCCACGACCGGCTTGGCGTCGGTGGCGAGGTCGGGTGCGTTCTTGAACGCGTTCACGCCACCGACCACGAACGTCGAGGCGATCAGCGGGCGCGCGAGGAGTCGGGTGGCTGTCATGGCTACATGCTTACCCCATCGCGGGGCGGTCAACCACCGTCGCCCCGGCCCGTGCTGGTGGCGCTGGTGGAGTTGTCGCCGGGCTGCGGGTCGTCGTACCCCTCCGGCGGTGAGACGGTGAAGGTGATCGTCGTCCGTGCGTAGGTGTGCGTCCCGAAACGCAGGCGCGTGTCGTCGCCGACCCAGCAGACGTAGGCCTTGCCCCCGGACTCGCGCTGGCAGGCGCTGCCCTTGTGCACGTGCAGGTCGCCCTCGGTGATGGTGGCGCGCAGCCGCACCCGCAGCCCGTCGGGGACCCCGGTGACGCGGGCCGTGGCGTGGAAGTGGCGCAGCAGGTCGTAGTCGGTCGTCGCCGAGACCTTCACGTCGGCCTTGGGCCGGGTCGGCGTGCTGGGCTTCGGGGTGGGCTTGGGGGTGGGTGTCGTCGACGGCGGTGGGGTCGAGGGGGGCGTCGACGGCTTCGTCGACGGGGGCTTCGTCGGGGGCTTGCCAGGCTTGGTGGGGGGCTTGGCCGGGCCGGCTCCCGGGGGCCGGGTGGGCTGGGCGGTCTGGGGCTCGGCCGGGGGCGGGTCGTCGGTGTCACCACCCCCCGGGGCGGAGGCACCGGTGGAGGGGGAGCCGAGGGAGGTGCCGGGGGATGTCTCGGTCGCGCCCGCCGCGGCGGGCACCGGGTCGCCCGCGGCGGCGGACGGTGTGGTGGAGGGCGGGCCCTGGCCCGGAGCCCGACCGGACGGGGAACTGCCCGTCGGCCCGGCCGTGGGGCCGGAGGGGGGACCGGTCGAGGGGGCGAGCGGCAGCGCGGCCGGCGGCCGGGCCGCGGCCGGGACCCGGCCGGCCTCCCGATCCGGCGCCCGGTTGATCACCGCGATCGCGGTCACCCCCGCGACGCCGACCGCGGCGACGGTCGCGGCGGCGGTGACCGGGAGATTGCCCATCGCGACGTCACGGGCGCGCCCGACCAGCGCGAGCACACCCGTGCCGGCGCCCAGACCGGCGGCCGCGCCGCCGCCGACGTACGCCGCCGCGATCCCGCCGAGCAGGGCGGGACCGAGCAGGCCGGCGAGCGAGGAGTTGACCTCGCTCAGCTCCAGGTAGACCCCCGTGCACCGGCGGCAGCGGTCGAGATGGTCCTCGACCTTGCCCGTGTCACGCCGGGAGAGGGCGTGGCGCACGTAGCCGCCGAGCAGGTCGTGCGTCTCCTGGCAGGACTCGCTGACCAGGTCTCCGCTGTGCATGTTCAAGAACGCCTGGCGCAGCCCCTCGCGGGCCCGGTAGGCCAGCGCCGAGACCGAGTTGGCGCTCATCCCGAGCAGCGGCGCGATGTCGGCCGGCTTCTGGTTCTCCACCTCGAGGTGCCACAGCACCAGCTGCCAGCGCTCGGGCAGCGAGGCGAACGCCTTCGCGGCCGCGCCGCCCTCGAAGCCGGCGACCACGGTGTCGGTGAAGGGCACGCCGGGATCGAGGTCGCTCAGGTCGCCGGTCGGGGTGAGCCGCTGCTGGGCGCGCACCTTGTCGATGTGCAGGCGTCGCACCGCGGTCAGCAGGTACGCGCGGAAGGCCACGTCGGGCCCCCCGCCACCGAGCAACACGTTGAGCACCTTGACGAAGGCCTCGGAGACCAGGTCGTCGGCGTCCGGACTGCCGACCAGGAGCCGTGCGAGCCGGGTGGCCGCGTCCACGTGCCGGGAGAACAGCGTGCCGAAGGCGTCCACGTCGCCCTCACGGACCCGGGAGATCAGCTCCGGGTCCGCCAGGTCGAGACCGGTGACGTCGCTGGCGCTCATGCTGGCCGAGCCCTTCGGCGGGTCGATGACGGAACTGCCTGAGTTTATTCCGGTTTTCCCGTCATGAACCCGGAACCGGCCCGTTTCTTCTGCGAGGCCACCGCGAGGGGGGTGGCCTCGACCGAGAAGAGAGGTGGAGCAGGCCATGGGCATCTTTGCGACGTTGGTTCGCAGGGGCGCGCAGGCCGAGGCGACGGCGGACGCCGTACCGACCGAGGTCGCGGGTGGCGGTTCGACGCTGCCCGCGCGCTTCGAAGCGGTGGGTGAACGCCTCGCGGCCGGGCACGACGCGAGCAGCGTGTGCGCGCTGGTGGGACGGGAGATCGCCCGTGACGGTGCCGACCTGGGTGAGGCACTGGACGGGTTGAGAGCCACCTACGCGCACGTCCATGGAGGGGAGCCCGACTACCGGGCCCTGCGCGCGCTGTGCCTGGCCTGGAGCGAGGAGACGCTCGGCTACCTGCACCAGCTCTCCTGTGAGGACCCCCTGACCGGGCTCGCGAGCCTTGCGCACGTACGAGCCCGGCTCTCGGAGGTCTATCGCGGGGCCGAGGAGGGGGAGCGGCCGGCCGGCGCGAGCCACGCGCTGGTCGTCGTCGACCTTCCCCTGCTGGCTCGCGGGCTGCCGGTGGAGGGCAGCCCGTTCCCGGCCCGCTTCGAGGTGGCCCTGTGGCTGGCTCGGCTGGCGGAGACGACGCGTTCGGTGTTTCCGGGAGGGGAGACGATCGCGCAGGCCGGCCCGACCCGGCTGGTCGTGGTCACCGAGCGTGGGGACCTGCTCGCCCGGCGGGTGGGGCAGCTGCGTGCGCTCGTCGACGAGCTCGGCCCGCGAGGTGAGAGGGCGCGGGTCTGGGTGGAGAGGCTGCCGCCGTCCGACGACGGCGCCGGCCTGTTGCTCGACGAGCTGGCGCGCAGCTAGGCGGGGGAGCCGGTCGGCCGCACGGGGGATGTCGGCCGGCTCCTCTAGCCTTACCGCCATGTGCGGTCGCTACGCCTCGAGCCGGCAGCCCGAGGACCTCGTCGAGGAGTTCGAGATCCGGCAGTCCGACCTGCCCAGCCTCGAGCCCGACTTCAACGTGGCCCCCACCAAGGAGGTCTACGCGGTGCTCGAGCGCCCGCCGCGCGAGGGCGACTCCGGCACCACCGATGCCGGGCCGGAGCGTCAGCTGCGCGTGCTCAGCTGGGGGTTGGTGCCGTTCTGGGCCAAGGACCCCAAGGTGGGCAGTCGGATGATCAACGCACGCATGGAGACGGTGGCCGACAAGCCCGCCTACCGCCGTGCCTTCGAACGTCGCCGCGCGATCCTGCCCGCCGACGGCTACTACGAGTGGTACCCGACCGAGCAGCTCACGGCGTCGGGCAAGCCACGCAAGCAGCCCTACTTCATCCGACCCACCGACGGCGGGGTGCTGGCCATGGCCGGGCTCTACGAGATCTGGCGCGACCCGGCGAAGGCCGAGGACGACCCCACCCGGTTCCGGTGGACCTGCACGGTGCTCACCACCAGCGCGGAGGACTCCTTGGGACACATCCACGACCGGATGCCGCTGATGCTGGCCCGGGAGCGGTACGACGCGTGGCTCGACCCCCGACGCACCGCCACCGATGACCTCCTCGCGCTCCTGGAGCCCGCGGCCCCCGGACGGCTGGAGGCCTACCCGGTCTCCACGCTGGTGTCCTCGGTGCGCAACAACGGCCCCGAGCTGGTGGATCCGCTGCCGCTCGTCGACGACCCGGCGGAAGGCGTGAGCTGATGCCCACCGAGCGCATGGTGCCCACCCCCCAGGGCGACGCCCGGCTCGTCGTACGCCGGGCCAAGCGGCCGATCGCGATGCTGGTGCTCACCCACGGCGCCGGTGGGGGCATCGACGCCCCGGACCTGCTGCGACTCGCCCGCACGCTGCCCCAGCAGGACATCTCGGTGACGCTGGTGGAGATGCCGTGGCGTGTGGCCGGGAAGAAGATCGCCCCGGCGCCTGCGGTGATCGACGCGTGCTACACGGCCGCGCTCGACAGCATGCGCACCCGCAGTCCGCTGGTGCTCGGCGGGCGCAGCGCCGGCGCCCGCTCCGCCTGCCGGATCGCCCGGGGTGTCGGCGCCCGTGGGGTCCTGGCCCTGTCCTTCCCCCTGCACCCACCGGGCCGGCCGGAGAAGTCCCGGCTCGAGGAGCTCCTGCGCACCCGGGTGCCCACGCTGGTGATCCAGGGGGAGCGCGACCCCTTCGGCACGCCGGCGGAGTTCCCCGAGGGGCTCGACCTCGCCGTCGTCCCGGCTGCCGACCACTCGATGAAGGTGCCGGCGTCCGCCGACCTGAGCCAGGCCGACGCGCTCGCCGTGGTGCTCGAGGCGACCCTGGAGTGGGTGGTGCGGGAGATCGCGGGGAATCGAACCCGCTGAGGTGTTGTTCTCCTCGCAGCGCCCCGATGGGGCCGCCGTACCCCGGAGGAGGACAGCCCGTGCTCGCCACACTCGACCGGCCGTCGTCCGCGACCCCGCTAGGCTTGGCCGCGATGAGTGACACCGACCCCGAGACCCTCGATGACGTCGAGGTCGACCGCGACACCGAGACCGAGGCCGAACGTCAGCTGCGGTTCGAGCGTGACGCGTTGCCCTTCCTCGACCAGCTCTACTCCGCGGGCATGCGGATGACCCGCAACCCGGCCGACGCCGAGGACCTGGTCCAGGAGACCTTCGCCAAGGCCTACGGGTCCTTCCACCAGTTCAAGCCCGGCACCAACCTCAAGGCCTGGCTGTACCGGATCCTGACCAACACCTTCATCAACACCTACCGCAAGAAGCAGCGCCAGCCGCAGCAGTCGATGGCCGAGGACGTCGAGGACTGGCAGCTCGCCCGCGCCGAGTCACACTCCTCCTCGGGCCTGAAGTCCGCGGAGATGGAGGCGCTCGAGCACCTGCCGGGCTCCGACGTCAAGGACGCGCTGCAACGGCTCCCCGAGGACTTCCGGCTGGCGGTCTACCTCGCCGACGTCGAGGGATTCCCCTACAAGGAGATCGCCGAGATCATGGAGACCCCGATCGGCACCGTGATGTCGCGGCTGCACCGGGGGCGTCGCCAGCTTCGGGAGATGCTGTCCGACTACGTCCGAGACAACGACCTGCTTTCCAGCGGGGCTACCAAGGAGGCCTCGAGATGACTTCGCACGACGCCGCCACGCCCTCGCCCGACCCGGCGGAGGCCCAGTCGGACGCGGAGACCCCGACGGACTGCTCGGAGGTGCTCAGCCGGGTCTTCTTCTTCCTCGACAACGAGCTCGAGCAGGCCGACTGTGCCGAGATCCAGCACCACCTCGACGAGTGCGGTCCCTGCCTGGCCCGCTACGACCTCGAGCGCACCGTCAAGACCCTCGTCGCGCGCTCCTGCAGCGAGGTGGCCCCCGACGGGCTGCGTCAGCGGGTGATGCTCTCGATCCGCCAGGTGCAGGTCGAGATCACCCGGCGCGACTGACCGCCCGACGCCGGATTTCTCCTGGCGCGGTCCTCCTGAGAGGATGGTCCAGGCCCCGGGTGAGCTCTCGCGGCCAGCGACCTAGGAGGACCACATGGGCAAGACCGGCCGCAAGCGCCGCGCTCGCAAGAAGAAGAGCGCCAACCACGGCAAGCGCCCCAACGCCTGAGCCCCTGCTCGGGCTGCGCACCGGCGACGTCAGCTGTGCAGCAGGGCCCCGGACCGCTCGGTCCGGGGCTCCTGCCATCTCCGACGGCCCCGTCCGGGGCCGGCCGCGGGGTGCTTGGATGAGCCCATGGAGCTCGTCACCGGACTGACCGCCACCCTCGAGCGCATCGTCGCCGACGGCGACACCGCGGTCGCGGTCGGCTCGGGCAGCCTGCCCGTGCTCGGCACCCCCCGGCTGCTCGCGTGGTGCGAGGCGGCCACCTGTGCGGCGATCGACCCCGCGCTGGGACCTGGTCAGGCCAGCGTGGGGACCCGGGTGTCGCTGGAGCACCTCGCGCCCTCGCCGGTCGGGGCCACGGTGAGCGTCACCGCGAGCACCGTGCACGTCGACGGCCGTCTGGTCCGGTGCACCGTGGCCGCCCGGCAGGACGGCACGCTGATCGCCTCGGGCGAGGTCACCCGGGTGGTCGTGGAGGCCGAGCGCTTCCTGGGCCGGCTCGCTCCGCGAAGCTGAGCTCGTAGGCGAGCAGCTCCACCCCCGGGGCGGGGGACCAGTCGTCCTCCGGTGCGCGCACGAAGCCGAGGCGCTGGTAGACCCGGTGGGCCGAGGCCATTCCGGCCATCGTCGACATCCGGCACCCGGCGTACCCCAGGTCGCGGGCGCGCCGCACGCACTGCGCGACCAGCGCCTGACCCACACCCCGCTCCCGCGCGGCCTGGCTCACCGCCAGCATCCGGAACTCGCCCTCGTCCGCACGCGCGACCTCGCGGAAGGGGGAGCCCACGGGACAGAAGGTGACCGAGCCCAGGAGCCGGCCGGTGTCGTCGACCGCCACCCAGATCTCCGCCTCGCGCGCCCGCCGCGCGGTGTCGGCGAGCTGGTCGACGTACTCGTCGGCCGCGTCGACGAAGCCGTCCCCGACGTAGGTCTCGGCGGTGAGCCGGCCGACCGCGACGATCTCCTCCGGGCGCACCAGCCGGATCTCGACACCTGGCGGGGAGAGCGGCTCAGACACCGAAGGTGCTGCGAGGGTAGGCCGCGTCGACGTCGGTGATCACGTTGACCAGGTACGGCACGTCGGCGGCGAAGGCCCGGTCGAGCGCGGGTCCGATCTGCCGCGGGTCCGTGACCGTCTCCCCGGCGCCGCCCAGTGCCGTGACCACCTCGTCGTACCGGGTCTGCGGGGCCAGGTCGGCGGCCACGTCGTAGCCGTACAGCATCTGCATGGGCTGCTTCTCCAGCCCCCAGGCCGAGTTGTTGCCACAGACCATGACGACCGGCAGGTCGTGCCGGACGAGGGTGTCGACGTCCATCAGGGACATGCCGGCCGCGCCGTCGCCGTACAGCAGCACCACCTGGGCCGAGGGGCGGGCGATCCGGGCCGCGATCGCGGCCCCCAGCCCGGCGCCGAGGCAGCCGTAGGGCCCGGGGTCCAGCCAGCCGCCGGGGCGCTGCGGCTCGACGTACTTCCCGGCGAAGGAGACGAAGTCGCCGCCGTCGCCGATGACCACGGAGTCCTCGGCGAGCCGGGGGACCAGCTCCCCGTAGACGCGCGCGGGGTGGATCGGGTCGGCCGTCGCCGCGAGCAGGTCGGCGTCACGGGCGGCGGCCTGCTTGGCGGTGTCCTGCAGCCGGGTGACCCAGGCGGACCAGTCGGGTCGCCGGACGAGGCCGGCGATCCCGTCGCGCACCCCGTCGAGGACCAGGGTGAGGTCGCCGCTCGCCTCGGCCGCGAGGTCGGCGTGCTGGGAGACCTGACCGGCCGCGTCGGCCAGGTGCACCACCCGGGCCGGTGTGGCGCCGTCCTTGCCGCCGAAGACGCCGTACCCGAGCCGGAAGTCCAGCGGGGTGCCGGCCACGACGACGAGGTCCGCACCCCCGAACGCCGCCGACCGGGCCTTGGTGACCAGCTGCGGGTGACCGCCGGGTACGACGCCCCGCCCCATCCCGTTGGTGATCACCGGCAGCCCGGTCTCCTCGACCAGGCGCAGGGCCGCCTCCTCGGCGCCGTCGGCCCACACGTCGGTGCCGAGCACCAACACCGGCCGCTCGGCCTGGCCGAGCAGCTCGGCGATCTCGGTGATCGCGTCGGGGTCGGGCTCGCTCGCCACCCGCGGCGTCGGCCCGGGCCGGGTCGAGGAGGCGGTGCCGAAGAACTCGTCCATGGGCACGTCGACGAAGACCGGGCCCCGGTGCGACGACCCCGCGAGCACGAACGCCTCGTGCATCCCGTCGACCACCTCGGCGGCGGTGTGGATCGTGCGGGCGAGCTTGGCGACGGGCGCGAGGATCGGTGGCTGGTCGAGCTCCTGCAACGAGCCGCTGCCCCACCGGCTCTGCGGTGCCCGGCCGCCCACCACGACGAGCGGCGACCCGCTGAACTGGGCCTGCGCGACCGCGCTCACCGCGTTGGTGACGCCGGGACCGGCGGTCAGCACGGCCAGTCCCGGGGTGCGGGTCAGCTTGCCCGTGGCCTCCGCAGCGAAGGCCGCCGTCTGCTCGTGGCGCACGTCGACGATCCGCATCGGCGGCTCGGCGGTCACCGCGCCGTCGTACATCGGGAAGACGTGTGCCCCGGAGAGGGTGAACATCGTCTCGACCCCGTGCGCGCGGGCCACCGCGACGGCGTGCTGGCCGGAGTGGGCCTCGACCGCGCCCCCTCCCGCGTGCTGGTCCACGCCCTGCTCGGCGCCCCCGTCCGCGCCGGTCTGCCCCGATGACTGTTCTGGTGCCTGCGTCATGGGCCGAAGGCTATCCGTTGCACCCGCAGAGAGGACCCTCTCCTAGGCTGGGGCGGTGCCGTCGCTGGAGGCGCTCGCCCGGGCCCACACCGACCTCTCCTCCGAGGACCTGGAGTGGCTCTCCCGCCTGCTCGCGGACTGGCAGATCGTGGCCGACCTCAGCTTCGCCGACCTCGTGCTGTGGCTCCCGGCGCGCGACGGCTCCGGCTACTGGGCGGGAGCGCAGATGCGCCCGACCACCGGCCCGACGGCGTACGTCGACGACGTGGTGGGCAGCTTCGTGGCCTCGGGGCGTCGCCCCCTGCTCGACGCCGCCCTGCGCGACGGGCGGATCGCCCGCGAGGGAGACCCCGAGTGGCGCGACGACGTCCCGGTACGGGTGGAGGCGATCCCGGTCCGCCGGGGCGACCGGATGATCGCGGTGGTGGGCCGCAACACCAACCTCCAGGGCGTGCGGACGCCCAGCCGCCTGGAGCTGTCCTACCTGCAGACCGCGAGCGAGCTGTCCCAGATGATCTGCCGGGGAGCCTTCCCGTTCCCGGGCCAGCGCTCGGAGCACGCGGACGCCGCCCGCGTGGGTGACGGCTTCATCCGGGTCGACGCCGACGGCCTGGTGACCTACGCCAGCCCCAACGCGCTCTCGGTCTACCGCAGGCTGGGGCTCGCCGGGGACCTGAGCGGCCAGTCGCTGGCGGCCGTCACCCGCGCCCTGGTGCCTGCGGCCCTGCGCCCCGACGAGGAGTCGCTCAGCGCGGTCCTCGGCGGACGGGTCCCCCGGGACACCGAGGTGGGCAACGCGGCGGCGACGGTGATCCTGCGCTCGCTGCCGCTGAGCCCCGAGGGGGAGCGGACCGGGGCGCTGGTGCTGCTGCGGGACGTGACCGAGCTGCGGCGGCGCGAGCGGGAGCTGGTGACCAAGGACGCCACCATCCGGGAGATCCACCACCGGGTGAAGAACAACCTGCAGACCGTCGCCGCGCTGCTTCGCCTGCAGGCGCGCCGGATCGGCGTCCCCGAGGGCCGGGTGGCACTGGAGGAGGCGGTACGCCGGGTCGGGGCGATCGCGGTGGTCCACGAGACCCTGAGCCAGGCCTTCGACGAGACCGTGGACTTCGACGACGTCACCGACCGGCTGACCCGCCTGGTGACCGACGTCGGCTCCACCGGGGCCCCGGTCAGGGCCCGACGGACCGGGTCGTTCGGGTCGATCAGCTCCGACGCCGCGACGCCGTTGGCGATGGTGTTCACCGAGCTGATCCAGAACGCCGTGGAGCACGCGTTCGACCCCGAGGGGACGGGAGCGATCGAGATCAGCTGTGCGCGCGAGGGGACCGGCCTGCGGCTCGCCGTCGAGGACGACGGCGTCGGCCTGCCGGCCGGCTTCAGCCTGGAGGGCACGACCAGCCTCGGCCTGTCGATCGTGAGCACCCTGGTCGGGGAGCTCGGTGGCTCGATCAGCCTCGGGACGCGGGGGGACGGGCCCGGCACCCGCGTGGAGGTGTGGATCCCGGACGTGTCCGCCCGGGCTCGGTGAGCCGGTGCTCAGGTCGTTGGGCCGGCCCGGCGGGCCGGTCGCAGTGACGGTCGCAGTGACGGGCGCAGTGACGGGCGCAGTGACGGGCGCAGTGACGGGCGCAGTGACGGGCGCAGTGACGGGCGCAGTGACGGGCGCAGTGACGGGCGCAGTGACGGGCGCAGTGACGATCGCTGGGACGGGCGGGTGGGTCGTACCGGGTTCGGTCGGTGGTCGGTCCTGGGCGGGCGGCTCAGGCCGAACGCACGCGGGCGCGGGCGTTGCGGCGCTTCAGCGCACGCCGCTCGTCCTCGCTCAGGCCCCCCCAGACGCCGTGGTCCTGTCCCGCCTCGAGGGCCCATGCGAGGCACTGTTCGCGCACGTCGCAGCGCCGGCACACCTGCTTGGCCTCCTCGATCTGCAGGATCGCGGGACCGGTGTTGCCGATCGGGAAGAACAGTTCCGGGTCCTCGTCGAGGCACGCGGAACGGTGACGCCAATCCATGGGTGTGGGAACCCTCCGAACTTTGCTTTGTGAACGCGTTCACGATCTTGGTCCGACCGCTGTGCTGAGCCGCCGGATCTGGGGGTGGTGGCGCGCACGACAGGTCTAGCGCGGTGGCGCACACGTTTGATCGTTGCAACTCCGGGCCGCGATGACAACCCCCTCGGTGGTCACCTTGGTCACAACGGCGCGAGGAATAGGGTCGGAGCGTGAGCCAGTCCGATGCCGAGCCCTCCCCGGATCTCCCGGAGCCCGACCCGACCACCCGCGCGCCGTACTCCCCCTACGGTACGCCGGCAGCCCTGGCGACGGCAGCAGGGCTGGCCCTGATCCAGGGCCTGCTCACGGTGATCTTCGGGGTGACCGAGCTGGTCAACCTCGACCGCGACCGGCTGGTGATGGGCCTGACCACCTCGGTCTTCTTCCTGGTCTACGGAGTCGGGCTGGTCGTCTGCGCCCGCGGGCTGTACGCCGTGCGCACCTGGGCCCGTGGCCCGGTGCTGATCAGCCAGCTGCTGTGGTTGGGGCTGGCCTGGAGCTTCCGGGACGGCGACACCTGGCCGGTCGCGCTCGCCCTGGCGGTCGGGGCCCTGCTGGTCCTCGCCGGCCTGCTCCACCCGCGCTCGATCGCCGCGCTCGAGCGGGCCGACTGACCGCGCGGCTCAGCCCACCTCGCTCAGCGAGGTCCGCAGCCGTTCGAGGGTGCGGTTCAGCAGCCGGGAGACGTGCATCTGCGACACGCCGATCTCGTCGGCGATCTGCGACTGGGTCATGCCCCGGAAGAAGCGGAGCAGCAGGATGCGCTTCTCGCGGGCGGGCAGCTGCTCGATCAGCGGCTTGATGGACTCGCGGATCTCGACGTGGCCGAGCGCGGCGTCGTCGATGCCCAGGGTGTCGAGCATGCTGCTGTGCTCCTCCCCGTTGTCCCCCGCGTCGAGGGAGAGCGTCGAGTAGGCGTTGGCCGACTCGATCCCCTCCATCACCTCCTCGACGGAGACCTCGAGCCGGTCCGCGATCTCGCGCGGCGTGGGAGAGCGCCCCAGCTCCTGGGACAGCTCGCCGGTCACCCCTCCGATCGCCATCCGCAGCTCCTGCAGCCGGCGGGGGACCCGGATCGCCCAGCCCTTGTCGCGGAAGTAGCGCTTGATCTCCCCGATGATCGTGGGCGTGGCGTAGGTGGAGAACTCCACGCCCCGCGCGGTGTCGAAGCGGTCGACGGACTTGATCAGCCCGATCGTGCCGACCTGGACGAGGTCGTCCAGCGGCTCGCCACGGTTCATGAACCGACGGGCGCAGTGGTCGACCAGCGGCAGGTGCAGGGCGACGAGCTCCTCGCGGCAGGTGGCCCGGCGGGTCGCCGTCGTACCGGAGTCGTCGAGCTCGAGGAAGAGCGCGTGGCTCAGCTCCCGGGTCGCGCGGGAGCTGGCGGCACGGTCGTCCGCGGCCACGGTGGCCTCAGCGTCGGCCACGGCGTCAGGCCGCAATGCTGGAGCGCACGGTGAACGACACCCAGCGCAGCTGCTCCTCGCGACTGGTGAGCACCTCGCTCGACAGTGCCGTCAGCACCTGCCAGCCGAAGCTGTCCACGTCGGGCTCGGCGTCACCGGCGGAGTCCGCGGAGACCGAGACCCGGATGGATCCGTCGCTGATGTCGAAGGTGGCGTGCAGGTCGCCGCCGGGATCGGCGTTCTCGAGCACCAGCGCACAGGCCTCGCCGACGGCCATGCGCAGGTCCTCGATGTCGTCGAGGGTGAAGTCGAGCCGGGCGGCGAGACCCGCGGTCGTCATGCGCAGCACCGCCACGTAGGCGCTCTCGGCAGGCAGGCGCAGCTCGACGTCGGGGCGTTCGCTCACGGTGATGTCCTCGAGGTGTGGGCGGTCTGTCGGACCAGACTAAGCCGAGAACGCCCGTGCCGTGGGCGTTCGGCCACGGCGCCACCGCGCGCCGCCCGCAGCGCCGCCCGCAGCGCCGCTCTGCGGAGACGCCGAACGCCGCTCGCGCGGCGAGCGGCGTTCGGTGGGTGGAGCAGGCGGGAGCCGGCTCAGCCCTTCTTCGTCTCCCAGAAGATCTCGGCGATCTCGTCGATCTTGGCGAGCAGCTCGTCGGCCTTGCCGGCGTCGAGCTCACCCTTGGTGCCGGAGGCGCCGGCGAGCTTGGTGGCCTCGTTGAACAGCTGGTGCAGCTGCGGGTACTTCTCGAAGTGCGGGGGCTTGAAGTAGTCGGTCCACAGCACCCAGAGGTGGTGCTTGACCAGCTCGGAGCGCTGCTCCTTGATCACGATCGCCCGGGTGCGGAAGTCCGGGTCGTCGTTGTCGGCGACCTTCGCGATGATCCCCTTGATCGACTCCGCCTCGATGCGGGCCTGCGCGGGGTCGTACACGCCGCAGGGCAGGTCGCAGTGTGCGGAGACCTCGATGGTCGGGGCGAACAGGTGCTTCAGCATGCGTGGGAGTCCTCTCGCAGAGATGTCGTCACGGTCCTCGGGGACGCCGTCGGCTCCAGCGTCCCTCGCTGGACTGCGACACTACTCCCGACCCGGAGACGCACTCCACGGGTGTTCCAGCAGGAGGTCGGGGAGGAGGTCGGGCGTGCTGCCCAGGCTCGGCATGGCGCTGGTCCGCGGCCGCTCGATGGCGCCGACCCTGCACGACGGTGACCGGTTGCTGGTCGGTTACGGCCTGCGTCCGCGCGCCGGTGCGGTCGCCGTGGTCCGCTTCGCCGACGACGTCCTGGCCGTCAAGCGCCTGGACCATCACACGCCGCAGGGCTGGTGGGTCGCCCGCGACAACCCCCGCGAAGGACGCGACTCCTGGTCGGCCGGGACGGTTCCCGACGACGGTGTCCTCGCCGTGGCCCTGCTGCGGTTGTGGCCGCGACCGTGGCGCCTGCCGGGGCGCCCACTGACCCCCTCGGGCTGAGGCACACCTCACAGCGGCGGACGGGTACGCCGGGTCCGGCGACTGTGCGACGATGACCGTGGGTCACCCCCGCCGTCCTGCGTTGCCCGTCCGCGGCTGACATCACAGCCTTGCGTCGACGCGCCGCCCGTCCAGATCACCCCACGGATGTCCAAGGGGAGCCCGCCATGGTTGCATCGGAGCACATGCCAGACATCGAGAACCCCCGCGCCGAGGATCCCGTCTTCGCCCTGCACGCCGGCGGCAAGATGGAGATCTCCTCGCGGGTCGCGCTGACCGGACCGGCGGAGCTCTCGCTCGCCTACACGCCCGGGGTCGCGCGGGTCTGCGAGGCGATCGCCGCCGATCCCTCGCTGGCCGACGACTACACCTGGGTGTCCAACACGGTCGCGGTCGTCACCGACGGCACCGCGGTGCTGGGGCTCGGTGACATCGGGCCGCGCGCGGCGATGCCGGTGATGGAGGGCAAGGCGGTGCTGTTCAAGCAGTTCGGCGGCGTGGACGCCGTACCGATCTGCCTGGACACCACCGACGTGGACGAGATCGTCGAGACCGTGGTGCGACTGGCCCCGAGCTTCGGCGGGATCAACCTCGAGGACATCTCCGCGCCCCGCTGCTTCGAGATCGAGGAGCGGCTCAAGCAGGCGCTCGACATCCCGGTCTTCCACGACGACCAGCACGGCACGGCGGTCGTGGTCCTCGCCGCGCTGGAGAACGCGCTGCGGCTGACCGGCCGGCTGATGGAGACCACCCGGGTCGTGATCTCCGGCGCGGGCGCCGCCGGGGTCGCGGTCGCCCGCATCCTGCTGGCCGCGGGCATCGTGGATGTCACGGTCACCGACCGCAGTGGCGTGCTCGCCTCGAGCCGGGGGGCACTGAACGACTCCAAGCGCGCCCTCGCCGAGGTGACCGCCGACGTGACCGGGCGCAGCGGCGACCTGGCGAGCGCGATGGCCGGCGCCGACGTGTTCATCGGAGTCTCCGGCGGGACGGTGCCGGAGGAGATCGTCGCCACCATGGCGCCCGACGCCATCGTCTTCGGCCTGGCCAACCCCCATCCCGAGGTGCACCCCGACGTGGCCCACCGGCACGCGCGGGTGGTGGCCACCGGTCGGTCGGACTTTCCCAACCAGATCAACAACGTGCTCGCGTTCCCCGGGATCTTCCGCGGCGCCTTCGACGCCAGAGCCAGTGCGATCACCGAGGGGATGAAGCTCGCCGCCGCCGACGCGCTGGCCTCGATCGTCGCCGCGGAGGCCACCGAGGACCTGATCATCCCGTCCGCCTTCGACCCCCGGGTCGGCCCGCTCGTGGCCGAGGCGGTCGCCACTGCTGCGCGGCGCGACGGGGTGGCCCGGCGGTAGGTCGGGCGGGCCTCGTCCGGGGCAGGTCCGGCTGGTCGCCGGACGCCCGGAGTACGCCGGAGCGAGGCCGTGGGAGTCGCTCGGGGGTGGCCGCTAGGGTCGCTGCATGTTCGCCGTGTACGCCGACAGCTTCTCCGCCGACTCGCCCCTGGACGGTCTCGTGGTCGGGGAGCGACCCGAGCCCGACGTGCCGGACGGGTGGACCACCGTGACGGTCAAGGCCTCCTCGCTCAACCACCACGACCTGTGGTCGCTCAGGGGCGTGGGCCTGAAGGAGGAAGCGCTGCCGATGATCCTCGGCTGCGACGCCGCCGGGTTGGACGAGGACGGCAACGAGGTCGTCGTGCACGCCGTCATCAGCGAGCCGTCCTGGCAGGGCGACGAGACCCTCGACCCGAAGCGATCGCTGCTCAGCGAGCGTCACCAGGGCACGTTCGCCGACCGGGTCGCGGTGCCTCGACGCAACGTCGTGCCGAAGCCCGCCTCCCTGTCCTTCGAGGAGGCGGCCTGCCTGCCGACCGCCTGGCTCACGGCGTACCGGATGTTGTTCACCCAGGGCGGGCTCAAGGCCGGTGACAGCGTCCTCGTGCAGGGTGCCGGCGGCGGCGTCGCGACCGCGCTGATCACCCTGGCCCGTGCGGGCGGGCTGCGGGTCTACGCCACGAGCCGCGACGACACCAAGCGCAAGCGTGCCCTCGAGCTCGGTGCCCACGAGGTCCTCGAGTCCGGTGACCGCCTGCCGGTCAAGGTCGACGCGGTGATGGAGACCGTCGGGCGGGCCACCTGGTCCCACTCGATCCGCTCCCTGCGTCCGGGCGGCGCCATCGTGATCTCCGGGACCACGTCCGGGCCCAAGCTCGACGACGCCGAGCTCACCCGCGTCTTCTTCCTGCAGCTGCGGATCATCGGCTCGACCATGGGCACGCGCAGCGAGCTCGCCAGCCTGGTCACGATGCTGGACGCCACCGGCGTGCGTCCCCTGGTCGACCGGACGGTGCCGATGGAGGACGCCCGTGAGGGTTTCGCGGCGATGGCGAGCGGAGACCTGTTCGGCAAGGTGGTGTTCACCCGATGAGCCACCTGCTCACCGGTGCCGGTTCGGGGATCGGGGCGGCGTTGGCGGACATCCTCCACGGGCGCGGCGACGACCTGGTGCTGCTCGCCCGGTCGCCCGAGCGCGCCGAGGAGCTGACCGAGCGCTACCCGGGGTCGTCGGGCCTGGTCGCCGACCTCGCCGACGTCGAGTCGCTGGCTGCGCTGGACCTGCCGGACTCCCTGGACTCGGTGGTCCACGCGGCCGGAGTGGTGGACCTCGGCCCGGTCGCCGAGCTCGGTGCCCGGCAGTGGCGCGAGCACCTCGACGTCAACCTGCTCGCGCCGGCCGAGCTGACCCGCCTGACCATCCCGGCGCTACGGGAGAGCCGGGGCACGGTGGTCTTCGTCAACTCCGGTGCCGGAATGCGCACCCACCCGCAGTGGTCGGCGTACGCCGCCTCCAAGCACGGCCTGCGCGCCCTCGCCGACGGGCTGCGCGGCGAGGAGCAGGAGCACGGGATCCGGGTGACCAGCATCTTCCCGGGCCGCACCGCGACCCCGATGCAGCAGAAGGTCCACGACCAGGAGGGCAAGGAGTACGACGCCGGCGACTGGGTCAGCGCCGAGACCGTCGCCGCCGCGATCGTGCACGTGCTCGACCTGCCACGCGATGCCACCATCCCCGAGCTGTCGGTGACGCCGGGACCCTGAGTCCGAGCAGGGCCCCGGTCGGGACCCAGCGGGTGCTCAGCCGGCGCGGACGGTGTTGTTGCGCGCCTCGTGGGTGAGCTCGGCCACTCCCAGCGCCTCCAGCAGTGGCGGGACGTACATGCCCAGCCGTCCGCGGTAGCCCTTGCGCTGGCCGTACCAGCCGCCGACCGGGTTGTCCGGGCTGCGACCCCAGGCCTCGACCGTGCCCGCTGCCGGCTCCTTCTTCTCGTCGGCCGCGCCGAGCGGCACCCAGTCGCCCTGCTCCCGCAGCCAGGCGGGCAGGTCGTCGAGCACCCGCAGCAGGTAGGTGAGCCTCGTCGACCCCACCTGGCACACCAGCAGGGGCGGGTCCGCCTGCTCGTCGCGGTACATCGTGTACGACGACGATCCGGGTGCCGTGGTCAGCTGCCACGGGTCCTCCTCGGTGCCGGTCCCGTCGACCATGGCCGTCCCCTCTCGCTCGTGGCCCGGGCCGACCCGTCGGCGGCCTGCGGACCCGTCGGTCCACCGTAGTCCGATCGGATGCGTCTGGGGGCGCGAGCAGGGCACGGCCGCACCGATGAGTCCGCGCCCGCGGCCCGGTCTTATTCGGTTGCCACCTGTTCGGTACAACGGCGAAGGTGGACTCCGTTCCCGAGCAGTGAGGACCACCGTCATGCAGGCCGCACCGGCTACCCCCCGCCGCGCCGACGTCGACTACGGCGTCCTGCGCTGGCTGGTGGCGGCCGCGTTCATCGTGATCCTCAACGAGACGATCATGATCAACGCCATCCCGCGGCTGATGGAGAGCTTCGCGGTCGACGCCAACGCAGCGCAGTGGCTCACCACCGCGTTCATGCTCGCGATGGCCGTGGTCATCCCCATCACGGGGTGGTTCCTCCAGCGGGTGACCACCCGGTTCGCGTTCGGCGTCGCCATGGCGACGTTCTGCACCGGCACGCTGCTGGCCGCGGTCGCGTGGGCGTTCCCGGTGCTGCTGCTCGCGCGCATCGTGCAGGCGGGCGGCACCGCGGTGATGATGCCGCTGCTGATGACCACGCTGATGTCGCTCGTGCCGGCGTACGACCGCGGTCGGGTGATGGGCAACGTGACCTTGGCGATGTCGGTGGCGCCGGCCCTCGGCCCGGCTGTCTCCGGCGTCGTCCTCGAGGCGCTGTCGTGGCGGTGGATCTTCCTCCTGGTGCTGCCGATCGCGGGCGGCATCGCCGTGGTCGGGCTGCGCCGGCTGACCGACGTCGGGGAGCCCACGGCGGGCTCCGTGGACTGGTGGAGCGTCGTGATCGCGGCCCTCGGCTTCGGCACCCTCGTCTACGGCCTCAGCGAGATCGGGCTGCCCGGCGACCGCGGCACGGCGTACGCCGCCGTCGCCGTCGGTGTCACGGGTGTCGCGTGCTTCGTGTGGCGCCAGCTGGTGCTGCAGCGCGCCGATCGACCGCTGCTCGACCTGCGCACCCTGCGGCTGCCGGTGTTCAGGGTCTCGTTGGCCGCGATGTCGGTCGCGTTCATGGCGATGCTCGGCTCGATGATCCTGCTGCAGCTCTACCTGCAGAACGTCCGGGGGATGTCCCCGCTGACCACCGGGCTGCTCGTGATGCCCGGCGGGCTGGCGATGGGTCTCCTCGGGCCGCGGGTGGGGCGGGTCTTCGACGCCCACGGAGCCCGGGTGCTCGTCCGGCCCGGAGCCGTGGGGCTGCTGGTCTCGATGTCGTTGCTGGCCTTCGTCGGCGCGGAGACTCCGCTGTGGCAGATCCTCCCGGTGCACATCGTCTTGATGGTCAGCCTGGCCGCGATGTTCACGCCGATGTTCACCATGGGCCTCGGCGTGCTGCCGCCCCGCCTCTACTCCCACGGCAGCTCGCTGCTGGGCACGACCCAGCAGGTCGCGGGGGCCATGGGCACCGCCCTGGTGGTGATGATCCTCTCCAGCCGCGCCGCTGCCCGCGCGCAGGACGGGGTCGCCCCGCTCGCGGCACAGCTCGACGGGCTGCGCTGGGCCTTCGGGTTCTCCGCCGTGCTCTGCCTGGTGGTGCTCGTCCTGGTGCTGCGCCTGCCCGCCCGGGTGCCGGGCACGGAGGACGCGCCGACGGAGGGGCCGACGGAGGGGCCGGCTGCGGGGCCGACTGAGGGGCCGACGGACGGGCCGGAGGGCCCGGGTGGTCCGGACCGGCGCGACCCGGTGGCCGAGCCGGCCTGAGCGCCGCCTACGTCTCGCGCGACTGCCAGCCCAGCGCTCCGACGAGCAGCATCCGCAGGTGCGTGCGAGCGCGCTGCACGAGCGCGTCGCGGGTCTCCGGCTCGGCGTTCACCAGCGCCTCGGTGGTGCCGACCATCAAGGTGACGATCAGGTTGGCGAGCACACCGAGGTCCGCGGCCGACCAGCGCTGCGGGTCGGTGAGCCGGGCCAGGTCGGTGGCCAGCTCGCGCTCGACCAGCTCGATCTGGTGGTGCACCGCCTCCCGGACGGCCGGGGGGCCGGCCAGGCGCTCGCGGGCGATGAAGGTGAAGTGGGCGTGCCGGGCGGCCGTGTGCTCGGCGACGACGTCCACCGAGCTGTCGATGATGCTGCGGTAGGTGGGGTCGCTGCGGCGGACGTCCTTGAGCATCGCGCGCAGCGACCCGAACGACTCCTCGACCAGGGTCAGGCCCAGGTCCTCGATGGAGTCGAAGTGCCGGTAGAACGCGGTGGGCACGATGCCGACCTGTTTGGCGACCTGGCGCAGCGAGAGAGCGACCAGGCTGCTGTCCTCGCACAGCTCCAGCGCCGCATCGAGGATCTGGCGGCGGGTGCGCTCCTTGCGCACGCCGCGGCTCTCCGGGACCGCCCCGGAGCCGGGGTCGACCGACCGGCTCACGGACTGCACCATGTCACCGAGACTAGCGGCCCCGGGCGGGCCGAGGGCCGCCCGTGGCGGGGCCGGGGAGAGCCGGGAAGCACAGCGGTCACGTCCTCCGGCTGACCTCGACACCGTCGAGATGGACCGAGCGGACCCGGTGGCCGAGCTTGCTCACGTCGTCGGGGTCCCCGTCCACCACGACGAGGTCGGCCCGCAGCCCGGGCCGCAGCGTGCCCCGGTCGTGGGCCACGTCGAGCAGCGCGGCCGCGGACCCGGTGGTGGCGTGCAGGGCGTCGAGAGGCGAGAGGCCGCTGGCCGTCATCAGCTCGAGCTCCTCGAGGTTCGTCCCGTGCGCACCGACGCCGCAGTCGGTGCCCATGGCGATCCGGACGCCCGCGTCGTGGGCCCGGCGCACGCTCTCGCTGTGCGCCTCCGCCACCGACCGCGCCTTGTCCACCGAGGACTGGGGGAGGGGCAGCCCCGCCTCGGCGGCGGCGATCACCGCGCGCGGGGCGTGCAGGGTGGGTACCAGCCAGGCCCCGGTCTCGAGCATCATCGCGATCGCCTCGTCGTCGAGGAAGATCCCGTGCTCGATCGAGCGCACGCCGTTGCGCAGCGCCGCCTTGATGCCCCCCGCTCCCTGGGCGTGCGCCATCACGTGCAGGTCCGCGGCCCGCGCCTCCTCGGTCATCACGGCGATCTCGGCGTCGCGGAAGTGCGGGTGGCGAGGGTCGTCGCGCGGGGACAGCACCCCGCCGGTGGTGGCCACCTTGATCACGTCGGCGCCGGCCCGGATGATCTCGCGCACCCGCTTGCGGACCTCGTCGGGCCCGTCGGCCAGCCCGCTGGGCCGTCCGGGGTGGGGCACCATGAACGGCACGTCGCCGCCGCAGATGGCCCAGTCGTCACCGTGCCCGCCGGTCTGGCTGAGCATGATCAGGGAGATCTGCATGCGCGGACCGGGGATCAGGCCGCGCTCGACGGCCTCCTTGATGCCGAGGTCGGCCCCGCCGGCGTCGCGGATGCTGGTGATGCCGGTGGCCAGCGTGGTGCGGAGGTTGGCGGCGGCCTGGAAGAACTGCAGGCTGAACGGCGTCTCGACGATGCGCATCTGGCTCGGGGAGTCGAGCGTCACGTGCACGTGGCAGTCGAAGAAGCCGGGAGCGACGTAGCCGCCGGAGCAGTCGACGACCTCGTCGCCGTCGAGTCCGGTGCCCACGTCGACGATCCGGCCGTCCTCCACGACCACGTCGCCCTCGGCGGCAGCGGCGGTGCTGCCGTCGTAGACCAGTCCGCCCGAGAACAAGGTGCGCGCCATGTCCCGACCCTAGGACACGTGACCTCGGTCGCACCGGGGCGTGGGGTGTCCGGCGTCACCTCCGGGTGGCTTGACCGCACCCCCGGCGCCGACCCATGCTCGATTCAGTGAACATCTGTTCACCGAACTTCGACGGGAGGCCCTGATGACGATCACCGAACGGATCCTCGGGTCGCGGACCCTGGCTGCACTGACCTCGCCGCACGGCGTGGACCGCTACCTGGAGCAGGTGAACCCGATGTGGGCGGCCACCGAGGTGCGCGGCCGGATCGTGGCGATCACCCGGGAGACCGACGGCGCCGATCCCGTCGCCACGATCACCGTGCAGCCGACACGCACGTGGCGCGGGCACCGCTCCGGTCAGTACGTGCAGGTCGGCGTGGAGATCAACGGCGCCCGCCGTACGACGCGCTGCTTCTCGATCTCCTCGGCCGCCTCCGGAGCCGGGGAGCGGTTCACCCTCACCGTCCGCTCGCACCGCCCCGAGCGGCCCGGGCAGCAGCGGGTCAGCCGCTTCCTCGTCGAGGAGGCCGAGCCCGGCCAGCTCGTGCACCTGAGTCAGGCGCAGGGTGACTTCACCCTGACCGAGAGCCCCGCGACCCCCACCAACAACCACCTGCTGATGATCTCGGGCGGCTCCGGCATCACTCCGGTGATGTCCCACGTGCGGACCCTGCTCCGCGACGGGTACGACGGGCGCGCCAACCGCCGGGTGACCTTCCTGCACTACGCCCGCTCCGAGGACGACCTGATCTTCGCCGAGGAGCTGCGGCGCCTGCAGTTCGAGGACAACGACGTCGCGGTGCACCTGCGTTTCGGCGAGGAGGTGTTCAGCGCCGACGCGCTGGCCCGTCTCGTCCCCGACTACCGCGACACCGACACCTGGGCGTGCGGACCGGCGCCGATGATGGAGCTGGTCACCGACGCCTACGCCGGGTCGCCGCGGCTGCGCACCGAGTTCTTCAAGCTCGCGGCCGCTGCCGGGAGCTCCGCCGGGCCGGCCGCGGGAGAGCTGTCCTTCACCGCTGCCGGCACCACGGCACCCAACAGCGGGAGCTCCATCCTGGAGCAGGCCGAGGCCGCGGGGCTCACCCCGGAGTACGGCTGCCGGATGGGCATCTGCTTCTCCTGCGTCTCCCGCAAGCAGGCCGGCACGGTGCGCAACGTGCTCACCGGGGAGGAGTCCTCGCTGCCCGACGAGGACGTCCGGATCTGCGTCTCCGCCCCCGTCGGCGACTGCGCCGTCGACCTCTGACCCACCGACCGACTCACAGATTGGGATGGACATGGTTTCGACAAGCTCAACCACCGGTACGACAGGCTCGACCACCGCTCCGACCACGGGCTCGACCACCGCTACGACCGGCTCGACCACCGGTACGACAGGCTCGACCACCGTCGACAGGCTCGACCACCGGTACGCGGCTCGACCACCGGTACGACCGGCTCGACCACCGGTACGACCGGCCCGACCACCGCGACCGGCTCGGCCACCGGCCGGCTGACCGCCGAGCAGCTCGACGCGTTCGGCGCCGAGCTGGACGCGATCCGGCAGCGGCTCATCGGCGAGCTCGGTGAGGAGGACGCGGCCTACATCCGGGGCGTGGTCAAGCGCCAGCGCCAGCTCGAGGTCGCGGGCCGGGCGCTGATGTACCTCCCGCCCGCGTGGCCGCTCGCGGTGGCGGCGCTGAGCGTCTCCAAGATCCTGGACAACATGGAGATCGGCCACAACGTGATGCACGGCCAGTACGACTGGATGGGCGACCCCGGTCTGAACTCCCGGATGTACGAGTGGGACAACGTCTGCCCCAGTGAGCAGTGGAAGTACTCCCACAACTACATCCACCACACCTTCACCAACATCCTGGGCAAGGACCGCGACATCGGCTACGGCATCCTGCGGATGGACGAGGACCAGGAGTGGCACCCCTACTACCTCGGCAACCCGGTCTACGCGTTCCTGCTGATGGTGTTCTTCGAGTGGGGCGTCGCGATGCACGACCTCGAGGTCGAGAACATCGTGGCCGGGAAGCGCACGCTGGCGGACAACGCGCCGCTGCACGCGGGGATCATGCGCAAGGTCCGCCGGCAGGCGCTGAAGGACTACGTGATCTTCCCCGCGCTGACCGGCCCGTTGTTCCCGTTGACCCTGGTGGGCAACGCGACCGCCAACCTGGTGCGCAACGTGTGGGCGTTCAACATCATCTTCTGCGGTCACTTCCCCGCCGGCGTGGCCACGTTCTCCGCCGAGGAGTGCGAGGGCGAGTCGCGCGGGCACTGGTACTACCGCCAGGTGCTCGGGTCGGCGAACATCGACGGCGGCCGGCTGTTCCACCTGATGACCGGCAACCTCTCGCACCAGATCGAGCACCACCTGTTCCCCGACCTCCCCGCCCGGCGGTACCCCGAGATCGCCGGGGAGGTGCGCGAGATCTGCGAGCGCTACGGGCTCGGCTACCAGACCGGTCCGCTGCACCGGCAGCTCGGCAGCGTGGCCCGCAAGATCTTCCGGCTCGCGCTGCCGGGCCGGCGTACGCCCGCCCCCGAGCCAGAGGCGACGGCCGCGCCCCTGGCCGCGTGACCAGCGGCGGACTGGGGAAGGATGGAGCCATGCCCGACAAGCTCAGCAAGGCCGAGATCCGCAAGGACGCCCTCCAGGAGGGCGTGACCGCGGCCAGTCACGCCGTCGGCTCGGTGGCCACCATCGTGACCACGGCCGTCGGCGAGGTCGCCCGCACCCTGGGCGGGCTCGCCACCGAGATCTTCGAGATCCGCGACTCCGCACGCCGGGCGGGCCGCGACCACGAGGTCGACGTCGACGGAGCGACCCCGGCATCCGGGGCCGACACCGTCCCGGGGCCGGCGACCGCGGCAGGCTCGTCGCCGGCCGCGGAGCCGGGGTCGGGTCCGGGGTCAGCGTCGGGGTCGGCGTCGGGGTCAGCGTCGGGGTCAGCCGAAGACGAGTGAGAGGTCGGCCGCGCGCAACGACGCGAGCGGTCGCTTTCCGGCCAGCCACCCGAGCGGCCCGGTCTCCTCGAACTCCCAGCTCCCCCGGCAGGGCAGCACCCGGGCGCTCCCGCGCACCGGGGCGACCACCGGTGCTCCTCGGCCACCCGGCTGGACCGTGGCGCCGTGCAGCGGGGCTCGCGGGGCGCTGCGCGACACGTCGCTGAAGCGCGCGCGAGCGATCCCGCGGTCGCCCGTCGCGGCCGACCACGTCGTCCGCTGCACGCGCGACCCGCTGGCGGTGTGGTCCGTGTGCTCGAAGCGGCACAGCTCCTTGGGGATGGCCCACAGCTCGCGGCCCCCGTCGCGCGAGTCGGAGGAGTCCACCCAGATGTCGCTCACGGTGACCCCGGTCCACGCGGGCCGGCCGCGACCGGGCACGTCCACCCGTCCCCGGGCCGGGCGGGCGACGAGGAGCTCGGCGTAGGTCAGCGGGCTCGGGTCCTCGTAGCGGACGAACGCGGCGCCGTACACCCCGGCCGGTCGGTCGTGGTGGTCGCCGGCACGCACCCGGAACAGCGAGAGCCACAGCTGCCCGTGCAGGTGCCAGGGTGCCGGGGGATAGGCCATGGCGCGGACCCTAGCGGCCCGCGCGGCTCAGCCGGCGCGCGCCGCCGGGGTCCGGAACGTGCGCCGGTACTCCGCGGGCGCCACCCCCACGTGCGTGCCGAAGTGATGACGCAGCAGCGCGCTGGAGCCGAACCCGGCCCGGGTGGCCACCGTGTCGACCGGGAGGTCGGTGCTCTCCAGCAGGGCGCGGGCGTGGTGCAGCCGCTGGGCGAGCAGCCACTTGCCCGGGGTGGTCCCGGTCTCGGCGGCGAAGCGTCGGGCGAACGTGCGCTCGGACATCGCCGCGCGGCGGGCCAGCTCCCGGACGGGCTGCTCCTCGGCCAGGTGCTCGCGCATCCAGGTGAGTACCGGGGTCAGGCTGTCCGCGGTGCACTCCGGCACCGGGAGGTCGATGTACTGGCGCTGCCCGCCCTCGCGCTGGGGCGGGACCACCATCCGTCGGGCGATGCGGTTGGCCACCGCGGCCCCCAGCTCCCGGCGGACGAGGTGCAGGCAGGCGTCGATCCCCGCCCCCGTGCCGGCGCTGGTGATCACCCGGTCGTCCTCCACGAAGAGCACGTCGGGGTCGACCGTGGCCTGCGGGAACCGTCGGCGGAGGTCGTCGGTGTGTCGCCAGTGGGTGGTGGCGCGGCGACCGTCCAGCAGCCCGGCCTCGCCGAGCAGGAAGGCTCCGGAGCACACCGAGAGCACCCAGGCTCCGCGCGCGTGCGCTCGCCGCACGACGTCGAGCACCTCCTCGGACGCGGGCCGGTCCCAGTCGTAGGCGGGCACGGCGACCAGGTCGGCCCCCTCCGCGGCGTCCAGGCCGAACGGCGTCGTCAGGGTGAGGCCGTTGCTCACCGGGATCGGCTCGCCCGGGCGCTCCGAGCACGACCGGAAGTCGAAAGCCGGGACGCCGTCGTCGGTGCGGTCGATGCCGAACACCTCGTGGACCACGCCGAGCTCGAACAGGGACGGGTCGTCCGGCACGACCACGGCGACGACGGAGAGGGCCATGGCCCCAGTATGGCAGAAACCCTACGAGAGCAGATTTGCTGCCAGTGCGGAGTCAGTCGTCGGGGTCGTCCAGCCGCGCGAGCCAGGTCGCCAGCCGCTCGACCGGGGTCTCGAACTCCGGGTGGAGGTCGGTGAACTCCGAGAGCCGTTCGGCCACCCAGGCCAGGGTGACCTCCTCGTCACCCCGGCGCTGCACGAGCTCCTCGATGCCGCGGTCGGTGAAATACATGCCCAGCCCGTCCTCGCCGTACCCGACCGCTCAGTAGTGCTCGTCCACGCGGCGGTCGACCGGTGCGAACGCAGCGCTCATGATCCCCTTGAGCTCGTCGACGTGCCGGCTGTGCTGGCCCACCGAGGGCGAGCTGGACGCCGGCCGCGAGATCACCTGGACCGGTCGGTCCAGTCCCGGGAACAGGTTGAGCTGCATGTGCGGCGCGGCTCCCATGTTCTCCGGTTCGTCCTGGACGAAGCGCACCTCGCGCAGGTTGGGGTAGCGCTCGATCTCCGCACGCACCTCGTCCTCCGGGCGCGGGTAGAGCTGCTCGAACCGCGCGATCGCCGTGGTGAGGGAGTCCCCCTGCTGCTTGGAGCGCTCCACCACGAGGTCCCAGGTGATCCGGCCACTGCACAGCAGCAGCGTGTCGACCTTGTCGGGGTCGACGCTCTGGTCGCCGGCCAGGGGACGGAAGACGCCCTCGGCGAAGTCGGCCGGCTGGGACGCCGCCTCCTTGCGGCGCAGCATCGACTTCGGCGTGAACACGATCATCGGCCGGTGCTCGTCGCCCAGCGTGTGCCGCCGCAGGAGGTGGAAGTAGCTCGCCGGCGTGGAGGGCTGGGCCACCACGAACGCGTCGTCGGCGGCCATCGTGAGGAACCGCTCGATGCGTGCGGAGGAGTGGTCGGGACCCTGGCCCTCGTACCCGTGCGGCAGCAGCAGCACCACGCCCGAGGACTGGCCCCACTTGGTCTCGCTGGAGCTGATGAACTCGTCGATGACGATCTGGGCGCCGTTGACGAAGTCGCCGAACTGGGCCTCCCAGGCGACCAGCGCGTCGGGCCGCGCGACGGAGTAGCCGTACTCGAACCCGAGCGCGGCGTACTCCGAGAGCAGGGAGTCGTAGACGTAGAACTGCGCCTGGTCCTCGCTGAGGTTGGTCAGCGGGGTCCACTCGTTGGCGTTGGTGCGGTCGATGACCGTGGCGAAGCGGCTGGCGAAGGTGCCACGGCGCGAGTCCTGGCCCGCGAGCCGCACCGGGCGGCCGTCCATCAGCAGCGACCCGAGGGCGAGGATCTCGCCCGCGCCCCAGTCGATGGGCCCCTCGGTCATGGCGGCGGCGCGCTTCTGCAGCTGCGGCAGCACCTTGGGGTGCACGGTGAAGCCGTCGGGGGCGCTGACGTAGGCGTCGGCGATCCGCTTGATGGTCTCCATCGGGATCGCCGTGGTGAAGTCCTCGTGGCTCTTCTCCGGGTAGTCCGGAACGGTCGTCCACGACTCCGGGACGCTGGTGGCCTCCCGGACCTCGGTGAAGACCCGCTCGAGCTGCTGCTGGTAGTCCTTGAGGACCTGCTCGGCCTCCTCCAGGGTGATGTCCCCGCGGCCGATCAGCGACTCGGTGTAGAGCTTGCGCACCGAGCGCTTCTGCTCGATCAGGTCGTACATCAGCGGCTGCGTGTACGACGGGTCGTCGCCCTCGTTGTGGCCCCGGCGCCGGTAGCAGACCAGGTCGATGACGACGTCCTTGTTGAACGCCTGCCGGTACTCGAAGGCGAGACGGGCCACCCGGATGCAGGCCTCGGGGTCGTCGCCGTTGACGTGGAAGATCGGTGCCTGGACCATCCGGGCCACGTCGGTGCAGTAGAGCGAGGAGCGCGACGCGGCGGGGGAGGTGGTGAACCCGACCTGGTTGTTGACCACCACGTGGATGGTGCCGCCGGTGCGGTAGCCGCGCAGCTGGGAGAGGTTCAGCGTCTCCGCGACCACGCCCTGGCCGGCGAAGGCGGCGTCGCCGTGCACGAGCAGCGGCATCACCGGGAACTTCTCGCCCTGGTTGAGCATGTCCTGCTTGGCGCGGGCGATGCCCTCGAGCACCGGGTCGACGGCCTCGAGGTGCGAGGGGTTCGCCGCCACCGAGACCTTGATCCGCTCACCGGAGTCGGCGAGGAACTCGCCCTCGGCGCCGAGGTGGTACTTCACGTCGCCGGAGCCCTGCACCGTGCGCGGGTCGATGTTGCCCTCGAACTCGCGGAAGATCTGGCTGTAGGACTTGCCCACGATGTTGGCCAGCACGTTGAGCCGCCCGCGGTGCGCCATCCCGATCGTGACCTCGTCGAGGCCGTTCTCGGCGGCCGCCTCGCAGATCTCGTCGATCAGCGGGACCGTGGTCTCACCGCCCTCGAGGCTGAAGCGCTTCTGGCCGACGAACTTGGTCTGCAGGAAGGTCTCGAACGCCTCGGCCTGGTTGAGCTTGAGCAGGATGCGCAGCTGCTCCTCGCGCGGCGGCTTCTGGTGGGGCTGCTCCACGCGCTCCTGGATCCAGCGGCGCTGCTCCGGGTCCTGGATGTGCATGTACTCGATGCCGACGGTGCGGCAGTAGGAGTCGCGCAGGATGCCGAGGATCGAGCGCATCTTCATGAACCGGCGCTCGCCGCCGAAGGATCCGGTGGCGAACTCACGGTCGAGGTCCCACAGGGTCAGCCCGTGCGACTCGACCTCGAGGTCGGGGTGGCTGCGCTGCCGGTACTCGAGCGGGTCGGTGTCGGCCATCATGTGCCCGCGCACCCGGTAGGCGTGGATCAGCTCGAGGATCCGGGCCTGCTTGCTGATCTCGTCGTCGTGGTTGGTGGAGATGTCCGAGGACCAGCGGATCGGCTCGTACGGGATGCGCAGGGCCCGGAAGATCTCGTCGTAGAACCCGTCCTCGCCGAGCAGCAGGCCGTGGATCCGCTTGAGGAACTCACCGCTCTGGGCACCCTGGATGACCCGGTGGTCGTAGGTGGAGGTGAGCGTCATGACCTTGCTGATCGCGTTGCGGGTGATCGTCTCCTCCGACGCACCCTGGAACGCGGGCGGGTACTCCATCGACCCGACGCCGAGGATCGCGCCCTGACCCTTCATCAGCCTCGGCACCGAGTGGTTGGTGCCGATGGTGCCGGGGTTGGTCAGGCTGATCGAGGTGCCCTGGAAGTCCGAGACCTGGAGCTTGCCGCCGCGGGCCTTGCGGATCAGGTCCTCGTAGGCGGTCCAGAAGTGCGCGAAGTCCATCGTCTCCGCGGCCTTGATGCTGGGCACGAGCAGCTGCCGGGTGCCGTCGGACTTGGGCAGGTCGATGGCCAGGCCGAGGTTCACGTGCGCGGGGGTGATCTGGTTGGGCTTGCCGTCGATCACCTCGAAGCCGACGTTCATCTCGGGCATGGTCTTCAGCGCCTTGACCAGGGCGTAGCCGATCAGGTGGGTGAAGGACACCTTGCCGCCGCGGGCACGGGCGAGGTGGTTGTTGATGACGATGCGGTTGTCCCACAGCAGCTTGACCGGGACCGCGCGGACGCTCGTCGCGGTCGGCACCGTCAGGCTCGCGTCCATGTTCTGCACGGTGCGGGCCGGTGCGCCCTTGAGGACCGTGTACGTCGGCTCGTCGTCGGCCGGCGAGCTCTCCTTCTTCTCCGGCTCCCGCGACTTCGTGCCGGACGTGGACGACTTCTTCTCCTCCGCCGGCTTGTCCTTCCCGCGGGGCTCGGCGGCCCGGTCGCTCTTCTTCGGCTCGTCCTGCTTGGTCGACTCCTGGGCCACCGGCTTCGTCTCCGACTTCTGCGTCGTGGTCTGTGTGGGCGTGCTCGTGCTCGCGCTGCTGTTCTTGTCGCCGCCACCGCTGCTGCTCGGCCGCCGCTTGGGGGCGCCGGTCGACTCGGTCACCGGACCGTTGCCCTCGGCCGGCCGGTCACCGCCGTTGGACCGGCGGTCCGACGGCGTGTCGTCGTCGGAGGGCTCGCGCGCGTCCTTGAAGAAGTCCCACCAGACCCGGTCCACGCTCTCCGGATCCGTGCGGTAGCGCTCGTACATCTCGTCGACGAGCCATTGGTTGGCCCCGAACCCCGACCCGGGACTCTCTACGGACTCTGGCACGGCCAGCTTCGCCTCTTCCAACGCGCGTGTGGGTGACTACCCCTCCAAGGCTAGACCCCCGCCACCGGGATCCGCACCGCAGGAGCACCCGCCGGCGGACAACCCTCTCCGCTGGGCCCCGACAGGGGGTCCCGACGGGAGGAGCCGCCGGTCCCTGGACGGCTGTGGATCACGCCATGGAGGGCGCCTCCGGCAGGATTCGAACCTGCGACACCTGGTACCGGAAACCAGTGCTCTATCCCCTGAGCTACGGAGGCCTGCGCCCAGGGGCGCGAGCCCGCACACTACCGGGCCGGCCACCCGACCCGGAAACCGGTGCCGCCGATAGGCTTGGTCGGTGACTCCCCACCAGATCTCCACGGCCGTCGTCGACGCCCTGACCTCCCTCGTCGAGGCCGGCGAGCTCGACCTGCCCGGCGGGGTGCCGGCCGAGGTCACGGTGGAGCGACCACGTGAGCGCAGCCACGGCGACTACGCGACCAACGTGGCGATGAAGCTGGCCAAGCAGGCCGGTCTCCCGCCCCGGGAGCTGGCGCAGATGCTCTCCGACCGGCTGGCCGAGGACGCCGGGATCGCGCAGGTCGACGTCGCCGGTCCGGGGTTCCTGAACATCACCGTCGCGGCGGCCGCGCAGGGCCAGGTCGCGGCCGACGTGGTGGCTGCCGACACGGCGTACGGCTCGTCCAACACCTTCGCCGGGGAGAAGATCAACCTCGAGTTCGTCTCGGCCAACCCGACCGGGCCGATCCACATCGGCGGCGTCCGGTGGGCCGCGGTCGGTGACGCCCTCGGCCGGATCTTCACGATGACCGGTGCCGAGGTCACGCGGGAGTACTACTTCAACGACCACGGTGGCCAGATCGACCGGTTCAGCGGCTCGCTGATGGCCAGCGCCCAGGGCAAGCCGGTCCCCGAGGACGGGTACGGCGGCCAGTACATCGACGACATCGCCGAGGCCGTGCTCGCCAGGCGGCCGGACGTGCTCGACCTGCCCGACGACGAGGTGCGCGAGGTGTTCCGCGCCGAGGGCGTGGCGCTGATGTTCGCCGAGATCAAGCAGAGCCTGCACGACTTCGGCGTGGACTTCGACGTCTACTTCCACGAGGACAACCTGCACACGAGCGGCGCCGTCGGCCGCGCCGTGGAGCGCCTCACCGAGCTCGGCAACACCTACGAGCAGGACGGCGCCGTGTGGCTGCGCACCGAGAAGTTCGGTGACGACAAGGACCGGGTGATCATCAAGTCCGACGGGCGCGGTTCCTACCTCTCGGGAGACCTCGCCTACTACCTCGACAAGCGTGAGCGGGGCTTCGACCGCTGCTTCATCATGCTCGGCGCCGACCACCACGGCTACGTGGGCCGGATGATGGCGATGTGCGCGGCCTTCGGCGACACCCCGCACGAGAACCTCGAGATCCTCATCGGTCAGATGGTCAACCTGGTCCGCGACGGTCAGCCGCTGCGGATGTCGAAGCGCGCCGGCACCGTGGTCACCATCGACGACCTCGTGGAGGCCATCGGGGTGGACGCCGCCCGCTACGCCCTCGGGCGCTACAGCTCGGACTCGATGATCGACCTCGACCTCGACCTGTGGGCCAAGCAGTCCAACGACAACCCGGTCTTCACCGTGCAGTACGCCCACGCCCGGATCTCCAGCCTGCTCCGCAACGCGGCCGACCTGCAGCTGACGAGCGAGTCGCACCCCGACCTGCTCACCCACGAGAAGGAGGGGGAGCTGCTGCGGGCGCTCGCGGAGTTCCCCCGGGTGGTGGCCAGTGCTGCCGAGCTGCGGGCACCCCACCGGGTGGCCCGCTACCTCGAGTCGACCGCGGGCACCTATCACCGGTTCTACGACAACTGCCGGGTGCTGCCGATGGGTGACGAGGAGCCGAACGACCTGCACCGCGCTCGCCTGGTCCTGGTCGAGGCGACCCGGATCGTCCTCGCCAACGGGCTCGGCCTGCTCGGCGTGTCCGCACCGGAGCGGATGTAGTCGTGCGTGCGCACGAGGCCGGCTGGGCCCACGCCGTGGTGCCGGCGCGTGGTCCGGCGTGGCTGCGGGAGCCCGACGACGTCAACGCCCTGGTGCCCCGGTTGTGGTCGCAGACGGCGCGCAAGGTCGACGGCGTGCTCGAGATCGGGGGCGTCGCGATGACCGACCTGGTGGCCGAGCACGGGTCGCCGGCGTACGTCCTCGACGAGGTCGACTTCCGGGCGCGGGCGCGCGCGTTCGCGGAGGGGTTCGCCGGCTACGACGTCTACTACGCGGGCAAGGCGTTCCTCTGCACCGCCGTGGCGCGGTGGATCGACGAGGCCGGACTCTGCCTCGACGTCTGCACCGGTGGCGAGCTCGCCGTCGCCGAACGGGCCGGCTTCCCGATGGAGCGGGTGGGCTTCCACGGCAACAACAAGACCCCCGCGGAGCTCGCCCGCGCCGTGGAGCTCGGGGTCGGCCGGGTGATCGTCGACTCGTTCCACGAGATCGCGCGCCTGTCCGCGGTCGCGCGTGAGCAGGGCCGCACCGCCCGGGTGATGGTGCGGGTGACCGCCGGGGTCGAGGCGCACACCCACGAGTACATCGCCACCGCCCACGAGGACCAGAAGTTCGGGTTCTCGATCAGCAGCGGGGACGCCCTGGACGCCGTCCGGCAGATCGAGGCCGCCGACGGACTCGAGCTGCTCGGCCTGCACTCGCACATCGGCTCGCAGATCTTCGACTCCTCCGGCTTCGAGGTGGCGGCCCGGCGGGTGCTCGCGCTGCACGCCCAAATCTCCGAGGAGCTCGGCGTGGAGCTGCCCGAGCTCGACCTCGGTGGCGGCTTCGGCATCGCCTACACCACCCAGGACGACCCCTCGGACGCCGCTCAGCTGGCCACCGAGATGACCAAGATCGTGCGTGACGAGTGCCGCTCGCGTGGCCTGGCGGTGCCGCGGCTGTCCATCGAGCCGGGGCGCGCCATCGCCGGGCCCGCCGTGTGCACCGTGTACGAGGTGGGCACCGTCAAGGCGGTCGAGCTCGACGGTGGCGCGGTCCGCACCTACGTCTCGGTGGACGGCGGGATGAGCGACAACATCCGCACCGCCCTCTACGACGCCGACTACTCCTGCACGCTGGCCAGTCGCGCCACGGACGCCCCGCCGCTGATGACCCGTGTGGTCGGCAAGCACTGCGAGGCCGGCGACATCGTGGTCAAGGACGAGTTCCTGCCCGGCGACGTCGCCCCGGGGGACCTGGTCGCCGTCCCGGGCACGGGTGCGTACTGCCGGTCGATGGCCAGCAACTACAACCACTCGCTGCGCCCGCCGGTGGTCGCCGTCCGGGACGGCGGGTCCCGGGTCGTCGTACGCCGGGAGACGCTGGACGACCTGCTCGCCACCGACGTGGGCTGACCGCCCACGCTGCGGACCCGCCCGGGGAAACCGACGGCGCAGCACGCTGCACCGACCCACCAGCCGGATACGGTCATCGCCGCGGACGGCCGGGTGCGAGGATGGTCCGCGATGGACGAGCACTCCCCGCACCCCGACCGCGCGAGCACCGGCCCCGTGAAGGTGGCCCTGCTCGGCTGCGGCGTCGTCGGCTCCCAGGTGGCCAGGCTGCTGCACGAGCAGGCCGGTGACCTGGCCGCCCGTGTCGGCGCACCCGTCGAGCTGGTCGGCGTCGCCGTACGCCGCCTCGGGCTGCCCCGCGACGTGGACCTGCCCGAGGAGCTGTTCACCACCGACGCCGAGGCCCTGGTCACCCGTGGCGACGTCGACGTGGTCGTGGAGGTGATCGGCGGCATCGAGCCGGCCCGGTCGCTGATCCTCGCCGCGCTGGACGGCGGAGCCAGCGTGGTCTCGGCCAACAAGGCCCTGCTCGCCGAGGACGGCAGCACCCTGTTCGCCGCCGCCGAGAAGGCCGGCCGCGACCTGTTCTACGAGGCGTCCGTGGCCGGCGCGATCCCCATCCTGCGGCCCCTGCGCGAGTCCCTCGCCGGTGACCAGGTCACCCGGGTGCTCGGCATCGTCAACGGCACCACCAACTTCATCCTCGACCGGATGGACTCCTCCGGCGCCGGCTTCGACGAGGCCCTCGAGGAGGCCCAGGCTCTCGGGTACGCCGAGGCGGACCCGACCGCCGACGTCGAGGGCTTCGACGCGGCCGCCAAGGCGGCGATCCTGGCCAGCCTGGCCTTCCACACCCGGGTCACCGCCGCCGACGTGCACCGCGAGGGCATCGCCGGCGTCACCGCCAGCGACGTCGCCTCGGCCGCGGAGATGGGCTGCGTGGTCAAGCTGCTCGCGATCTGCGCCCTGGAGAACGGACCCGACGGTCCGGCCGTCTCCGCCCGGGTCCACCCGGCGATGATCCCGCGCAGCCACCCGCTCGCCAGCGTGCGGGAGGCCTTCAACGCCGTGTTCGTCGAGAGCGAGGCCGCCGGGCAGCTGATGTTCTACGGTCCGGGTGCCGGAGGCGCCCCCACCGCCAGCGCGGTCATGGGCGACCTGGTCACCGTCGCCCGCAACCGGTTGGAGGGGGTGCGCGGCGCCGGGGAGTCGGCGTACGCCGCCCTGCCGGTGCTGCCGATGGGCCAGACCCAGACCCGCTACCACGTGCAGATCGACGTCGACGACAAGGCGGGTGTGCTGGCCACCGTGGCGCAGGTCTTCGCCGAGCACGACGTGTCCATCCAGACCGTGCGCCAGGAGGGCCGCGGCGACGACGCGCAGCTCGTCGTGGTCTCCCACCGCGCCAGCGACGCCGACCTGGCCGCGACCGTGGAGACCCTGCAGGGGCTGGCGAACGTCCGCGAGGTGTCCTCGGTCATGCGCGTGGAGGGTGAGTCGGAATGAGCGCTGGATGACCCGGGCGTGGATGGGCGTGCTCGAGGAGTACGGCCCCCGCCTCGACATCCCCGCCGGCACGCCGACCATCACCCTGCGCGAGGGCGGCACGCCCATGGTGGAGTCCGGCTGGCTCTCCCGGCTCACCGGTGCCGAGGTGTGGCTCAAGGTCGAGGGGGACAACCCGACCGGGTCGTTCAAGGACCGGGGGATGACCGTCGCCCTCTCCGTGGCCGTCGGTCAGGGCGCCGAGGCGGTCGTGTGCGCCTCGACCGGCAACACCTCCGCGTCGATGGCGGCCTACGCCGCCCGCGCGGGCGTCAAGCCGCTCGTGCTCGTGCCGCAGGGCAAGATCAGCGCCGGCAAGCTGGCCCAGGCGATCGTGCACGGGGCCCAGGTGATCATGGTCCGGGGCAACTTCGACGACTGCCTGCGCGTCTCGCGGGGCCTGGCCGAGCACTACCCCGTCGCGCTGGTCAACTCGGTGAACCCGATGCGGTTGCAGGGTCAGAAGACCGCGTCGTTCGAGGTGGTCGACTTCCTCGGGGACGCCCCCGACGTGCACGTGCTCCCGACCGGCAACGCCGGCAACATCTCGGCGTACTGGCTGGGCTACCGCGAGGCGCACGCCGCGGGCGACTCGACCCGGCTGCCGGTGATGCGCGGGTGGCAGGCGGAGGGAGCCGCCCCGCTGGTCCACGGCGCCCCGGTGCCCGACCCGGAGACGGTCGCCTCGGCGATCCGGATCGGCAACCCGGCCTCGTGGGACCTGGCGATGGAGGCGGCCGACACCTCCGGCGGCCGGTTCCGCAAGGTCAGCGACACCGAGATCCTGGCCGCGCAGCGCGAGCTGGCCGCGCGCGACGGCGTCTTCGTCGAGCCGGCCTCGGCGGCCGGGGTCGCGGGCCTGCTGCTGGAGGTCACCGAAGGCGTCCGGTACGACGACCAGCGGCTGGTCGTCACGGTGACCGGCCACGGACTGAAGGACATCGACACGGCGCTGTCGACCTTCACCGACCTCGTGGACACGGTCTGCGACGCCGACGTCGACGCCGCCGCGGCGGCCGCCGGACTGGCCTGATGACCGGCGGGTTCGCCCCCGGACCGGTCCGGGTCGAGGTCCCGGCGACCAGCGCCAACCTCGGTCCCGGCTACGACTGCCTCGGACTCGCGCTGGAGATGGTCGACTCCCTGGAGGGTGAGGTCCTCGCGGACGGGCTCGAGGTCGAGATCTCCGGTGAGGGGGAGGACCTGGGTCGCGACGAGTCGCACCTGGTCGTCCGCGCGATGCGGGCCGGCTTCGCGGCCCTGGGGGAGCAGCCGCCCGGACTGCGGCTCTCCTGCACCAACCGGATCCCGCACAGCCGTGGGCTGGGGTCCTCGTCCGCGGCGATCGTGGGCGGGCTCGTGCTCGCCCGCTCCCTCGTCGTCGACGGGTCGACCCGGCTCGACGACGCCCAGGTGCTGGCGATCGCCAACCGGCTCGAGGGCCACCCCGACAACGTCGCCCCCGCCCTGCTCGGTGGGTTCGTGGTCTCCGGACAGGCCGGTGAGGTCGTCTGGGCCCAGCACGCCCCGGTGGACCCGTCCGTCTCGGCGGTCGTGCTCGTCCCGCCGTACGGCGTGCGCACGGAGGTGGCCCGTGGCCTGTTGCCCGACGCCGTCGCGCACGCGGTCGCGGCGGCCAACACCGGTCGCGCGGCGCTGCTGGTCGCCGCGCTCGGCGGCGCACCGCGGATGCTCCTGCGGGCCACCGAGGACTTCCTGCACCAGCAGCAGCGGGAGCCGGCCATGCCCGAGACCCTCGGACTGGTCGCGACGCTGCGGGCCCACGGCGTCCCGGCCGTCGTCTCCGGTGCCGGACCCACCGTGCTCGCCTTCGTGGTCGAGGGCGCGACCCCGACGGTGCAGCACGTCGGGGACCTCGCCCCGACCGGGTGGCGGACACTCCTGCAGACCGTCGGTGGGCCCGGAGCCCGCGTGCTAGCCTGAGATCAGCGTCCCGCCCGGCCTCTCGGTTGAGCCCCATCCGGAGCCGACGATCTCGACGCCAGCCGACCACCTCCCACCGGGGACTCCCGATCCTTGTGCTGTCCGGAGCCCCGCAGGGGTCGGTTGCACGCACCAGATGCAGCTGACGGCGTCGCCGTACAGCCGACGAGGGGGAAGGACCCCAATGACCGACACCACTGAGACCGCTCCTGCCTCCGAGGCCGCGCCGCGCGCCAAGAAGGGTGGTCTGAGCTCGATGCTCCTGCCCGAGCTGCGCCAGGTCGCCTCCGGGCTGGGCATCAAGGCCACGGGGATGCGCAAGGGTGACCTCATCGAGGCGATCAAGGCCGCTCAGGGCGGGAAGCAGACCGGAAGCCAGGGTGGGTCCCGGGAGGGCGCCGCAGGTGGATCCGCACGTGCTGCCAGGGACGGCCGCGACGCCGGCGCCGAGGCCAACGGCCGCGCGCAGGAGGGCGGGGACGCCACGGCGCCCGCTGCCGAGCGCAGCGGTGGTCGGTCCGAGCGCCCGGAGCCCGAGCAGGGCACCGACCGGCAGACCCAGGGCTCCGGCCGGGGTGACGAGGCCCGGGACCGTGCCGAGCCAGACTCGGGCGAGCAGCCACGGCGCGGCCGGCAGGTCAACCGGCGGGACAACCGGGGCGACCAGGAGTCCGGACAGTCCGAGGACCGCGGCGGCGACGACCGCGCCCGACGGAACCGGCAGCAGGACGACCGCCAGCAGGACAACCGGCAGGACAACCGGGGCGGCAACCAGCAGGACAACCGGCGAGCAGGACAACCGCCAGCAGGAGAACCGCGGCGGCGACAACCGTCAGGCCAACCGGGGCGGCAACCAGCAGGACAACCGCCAGGACAACCGGGGCGGCAGGACCAGCAGCGACGACCGCGGCGGCGACAACCGGGCGCGGAACCGAGCAGGACAACCGCCAGGACAACCGCGGCGGCAACCAGCAGGACAACCGCGGCGGCAACCAGCAGGACAACCGCCAGGACAACCGCGGCGGCAACCAGCAGGACAACCGCCAGGACAACCGCGGCGGCAACCAGCAGGACAACCGGCAGCAGGACAACCGCCAGCAGGACAACCGCGGCGGGACCGACGACGACGGCGGCAGCCGGCGCAACCGGCGTCGCCGCGGACGCGACCGGGCCAACCAGCCGACCGGCAACCAGCCGACCAGCAGCCGCGGCGGACGCAACGAGCCCGACCTGCAGATCCTCGACGACGACGTGCTCGCACCGTGCGCAGGCATCCTCGACCTGATGGAGAACTACGCGTTCGTCCGCACCAGCGGCTATCTGCCGGGCAGCGACGACGTCTACGTCTCGATGTCGATGGTGCGCAAGTACGGCCTGCGCCGTGGTGACGCCGTCACCGGTCAGGTGCGCCAGCCACGGGAGGGCGAGCGTCGCGAGAAGTACAACCCGCTGGTCAAGCTCGACAGCGTCAACGGGGCCGACCCGGAGAGCTCGCGCAACCGCGTGGAGTTCAGCAAGCTCACTCCGCTCTACCCCTCCGAGCGGCTGCGCCTGGAGACCACGTCGACCAACCTCATCGGTCGCGTCATCGACATCGCCGCCCCGATCGGCAAGGGCCAGCGTGGCCTGATCGTCTCTCCGTCGAAGGCCGGCAAGACGATGATCATGCAGTCGATCGCGAACTCGATCACCACCAACAACCCCGAGTGCCACCTGATGGTGGTCCTCGTCGACGAGCGCCCCGAGGAGGTCACCGACTTCGAGCGCTCGGTCAAGGGTGAGGTGGTCAGCTCGACGTTCGACCGTCCCGCCGCCGATCACACGATCGTCGCGGAGCTCGCCATCGAGCGGGCCAAGCGTCTTGTCGAGCTCGGCCACGACGTGGTCGTGCTGCTCGACGGCATCACCCGGCTCGGTCGCGCCTACAACCTCGCCGCGCCGGCGAGCGGCCGGATCCTGTCCGGCGGCGTGGACTCCGCGGCGCTCTACCCGCCGAAGAAGTTCTTCGGCGCCGCTCGCAACATCGAGGACGGCGGCTCGCTGACCATCCTGGCCACGGCGCTGATCGAGAGCGGGTCGAAGATGGACGAGGTCATCTTCGAGGAGTTCAAGGGCACCGGCAACATGGAGATCCGGCTGCGGCGCGACTTCGCCGACAAGCGGATCTTCCCGGCGATCGACGCCGTGCAGTCCGGCACCCGCCGCGAGGAGCTGTTGATGAGCAAGGAGGAGCTGTCCATCGTCTGGAAGCTCCGCCGGGTGCTCTCCGGTCTCGACGGGCAGCAGGCGCTCGAGCTGCTCCTGGAGCGGTTGAAGAAGTCGCAGAACAACCTGGAGTTCCTGATGCAGGTGCAGAAGACGACACCGACCGCCAACGGGCAGGGCGACTGAGTCCGAATTGCCCGCGCGAGCGGCTGGTTGTGGCTATGCTCATCGCGGACTTGCCGACGTTTTCCGAGGGGACCCCACCATGGCACGCATCGTGATTGCAGACGACGACGCGGACATCCGCGAACTCGTGGTGTTCAAGCTGCGTCACGGTGGCCATGACGTCGTACCCGTCGGCGACGGGGCCGCCGCGGTCGAGGCCTGCACCGCGGAGAAGCCCGACCTGGTCATCCTCGACGTGATGATGCCCGGGATGAGCGGCCTCGACGCCGCCCGCGCGCTGCGCGCCGACTCGGCCATGGACGGTCTGCCGATCATCATGCTGACCGCTCGGGCCCAGGAGTCCGACATCGAGCAGGGCTTCGAGGCCGGAGCCGACGACTACATCGTCAAGCCGTTCAGCCCCCGCGAGCTCGCCTCGCGGGTCTCCGCGGTGCTCGCCCGCGCCCACTGACCGCGCCTCCTGAGTCGGCCCCTGCCCACCGGACCTGCTGAGCCGCGGTCCAAACGCCTCGTGGCGGTGTCCCGGCGCGCCGCACCGCCTGTCGGGGTCCGATCGCTGGAGTCGGACCGTGCCGGGAACAGCGGGACCCCGGTGCGCGTTCACCCGTCGTGCCGCGATTCGCCCCGATCGGGGCGGCGATGGCACACTTGGACGCTGGCTCCGGTTCACGCACGCTGACGGCGTGCGACCCGGCGGCTGTAACCCCGAGAGGACACCATGAAGAAGGACATCCACCCCGAGTACGTGTCGACCGCGGTCACCTGCACCTGCGGCAACACGTTCACCACCCGCAGCACCGCGAAGAGTGGCTCCATCCACTCCGAGGTCTGCTCCAACTGCCACCCCTTCTACACGGGCAAGCAGAAGATCCTCGACACCGGTGGCCGCGTGGCCCGCTTCGAGGCCCGCTACGCGAAGAAGAACGCCGGGAAGTAGCTCCTCGGGCTGCAGGTTTCCCCGGGCGTCCGGGGAACCCTGCACGTGACGGGTGAGGTTTCACCCGTCACGTGCCAGTTTCCCCGGGTGCCCGGGGAAACCGACACCCCCACCCGAGGAGCCCCGGTGTTCGAAGTCCTCTCCCAGCTCGCGGACGAGCACGCGGAGCTCGAGGTCCGGCTCGGTGACCCGGCGGTGCACACCGACCAGGGGCTCGCCCGCCGGCTCAGTCAGCGGTACGCCGAGCTGAGCGCGATCCTGCGCGCCCACGCGGACTGGACCGAGCTCCTCGGGGATCTCGAGGCCGCCCGCGAGCTCGCCGGCGACGACGAGGCGTTCGCGACGGAGGCCGAGCAGCTCGACCGTGCCCGGTCCCAGGCCGAGGAGCGGCTGCGGCGACTGCTGGTCCCGCGGGACCCCTCGGACGGCAAGGACGTGCTGCTCGAGATCAAGTCGGGGGAGGGGGGCGAGGAGTCGGCCCTGTTCGCCGGCGACCTGCTGCGCATGTACACCCGCTATGCCGAGCAGCGCGGGTGGAGCACCGAGGTGCTCGACGCCACGGAGTCCGACCTCGGCGGCTACAAGTCGGTGACCGTCGCGGTGAAGGCGAAGGGCACCCCCGAGCCGGGCGAGGCGCCGTTCGCGCTGCTGAAGTTCGAGGGTGGCGTGCACCGGGTGCAGCGCGTGCCCGTGACCGAGAGCCAGGGCCGGGTGCACACCAGTGCGGCGGGCGTGCTCGTGCTGCCCGAGGCCGAGCAGGTCGAGGTGCACGTGGAGGACAAGGACCTGCGCATCGACGTCTTCCGCTCCAGCGGTCCTGGCGGCCAGAGCGTGAACACCACCGACTCCGCGGTCCGCATCACCCACCTGCCCACCGGCATCGTGGTCAGCTGTCAGAACGAGAAGTCGCAGCTGCAGAACCGTGAGCAGGCGATGCGCATCCTCCGGGCCCGGCTGCTGGCCGCGGCCGAGGAGGAGGCGAGCGCCGAGGCGAGCGACGCGCGCCGCTCGCAGGTCCGCACGGTCGACCGCTCCGAGCGGATCCGCACCTACAACTACCCCGAGAACCGCATCTCCGACCACCGCACCGGCTACAAGTCCTACGACCTCGACCGGGTGCTCGACGGCGACCTCGAGGCGGTGATCGGTTCGTGCGTCGACACCGACATGGCCGACCGGCTCGAGGCGCTCGGTGAGTGAACCGCCGGTGCCCGTCCACCAACTGCTTCGAGAGGCGGCGGCCCGGCTGGCCGAGGCCGGGGTCGCCAGCCCGGATCACGACGCCGCCGAGCTGCTCGCGCACGTCCTCGGCACCACGCGCGGCCAGCTCCCACTCGCCGGGCCGGTCGCGGCCACCCCACGCCAGCGGTACGACGAGCTCGTGGGCCGCCGCGCCACCCGCGAACCACTCCAGCACCTGACCGGCACTGCCGCGTTCCGGCACGTCGAGCTGCAGGTCGGTCCCGGGGTGTTCGTCCCCCGACCCGAGACCGAGCTGCTCGCCGGCTGGGCCATCGAGCGGCTGCACGACACGTTCGTCGCCGTGGACCTGTGCACCGGCTCGGGGGCCATCGCCGCCAGCATCGTCAACGAGGCGCCCTGGGCCCACGTGCACGCCGTCGAGCTCGACCCGGCGGCGTTCCGCTGGGCGGAGCGCAATCTCGAGGGCAGGGCCGTGGACCTGCGTCTCGGCGACATGGCGGACGCGTTCCCGGATCTCGACGGCACCGTGGACGTGATCACCTGCAACCCGCCGTACATCCCCCTCGAGGCCTTCGAGAGCGTGGCTCCCGAGGCGCGTGACCACGACCCGCCGCTGGCGCTGTGGTCCGGCCAGGACGGCCTCGATGCCATGCGCGTGCTCGAGCGCACAGCCGCCCGTCTGCTCAAGCCGGGCGGCTGGGTGGGTGCCGAGCACGCCGACGTCCAGGGCCACGCCGCTGCCCGCATCTTCGCCGAGGCCGGACGATGGGCCGACGTCACCGACCACGAGGACCTGGCAGGTCGTGCGCGCTTCGTGGTGGCCCGGCTGGCACGATGACCTCCGTGAGGAGGACCCCATCGTGAGCACGCGCTACGACCTCGCCGACGACGAGAGCCGGGAGACCGGGCTCGCCGCGGCCGTCACCGCCGTACGCCGTGGGCTGCTGGTCGTCCTGCCCACCGACACCGTGTACGGCGTCGGCGTGGACGCCTTCGACGCCGAAGGGGTGCAGCGGCTCCTCGACGCCAAGGGTCGCGGCCGCGACATGCCGCCTCCGGTGCTGATCTCCTCCGACACCACCCTGGGCGCCCTCGCCGACGGGGTCCCGGAGTGGGCGATGGGGCTGGTCAGCCGGTACTGGCCGGGACCGCTCACCATCGTGTGCCGTCAGCAACCCTCGCTGCGCTGGGACCTGGGGGAGACCAAGGGCACGGTCGCCGTGCGGATGCCCGACGACCAGGGGGCCCTCGACCTGCTCGGTCGCACCGGCCCGCTCGCGGTCTCCTCGGCCAACCTCACCGGGGAGCCCGCGGCCACCGACGCCGACGCCGCGGAGCGGATGCTGGGCGACGTGGTCGAGGTCGTCCTCGACGGAGGTCCCAGCCCGGGTGCCGCCGCGTCCACCATCGTCGACTGCACCGGTTCACGGCCGCGCATCCTGCGCGAGGGGGCGATCGGTGCGGCCGAGCTGGCCACCGTCCTCGAGGAGCTCGGGACCACCCTGGACGACGACGCGGGGCACGACGACGAGCAGGCGCCGGGAGCCGAGCCCGACCCGGGTCCTGCCGGTGCGTGAGTACCTGCTCGTCTTCCTCGTGGCCGGGGTCGCCAGCTACCTGCTGTGCGTGTTCGCCCGCGAGCTGGCCATCCGGTCCGGCGCGGTGGCGCGCGTCCGGGACCGTGACGTGCACGCGACGCCGATCCCGTACTTCGGTGGCGTCGCGATGCTCGGCGGGCTCGCGGTCGGGCTGCTCGTGGCCCGCCACCTGCCGTTCCTGAGCACCTCCCAGCCACAGGTCTTCCACGACACCGGCGTGGTGCTGCTGGCCGGGGCGATGATCTGTGCGGTCGGCGTGGTCGACGACCTGATCGAGCTCGACGCGCTGACCAAGCTCGGTGGCCAGGTCGTCGCCGCCGGTGTTCTCGTGCTCAACGACGTGCAGCTGTTCTCGCTGCGGCTGCCCGGCGTCGGCCAGCTCTCGCTCGACCCCACCCAGGCCGAGCTGCTCAGCGTGCTGCTGGTGGTGAGCACGATGAACGCCGTCAACTTCGTCGACGGGCTCGACGGGCTGGCGGGCGGCGTGGTGCTGATCGGCTCGGTCGCCTTCTTCCTCTTCTCCTACCAGCTCGCCGACGCCAACGGGGAGACCCTGGCCATCAGCGCCGCCATGCTGTGCGCGGCCATGGGCGGCGCCTGCGCGGGTTTCCTGCCGCACAACTTCTTCCCGGCCCGGATCTTCATGGGCGACTCCGGGTCGATGCTGCTCGGCCTGGTGCTGTCGGGGTCGGCGCTGACCCTGACCGGGCAGTTCGCGTCGGTCTCGGTCGAGCGTGACGGCGCCAGCGAGAGCTCGATCGTGATGCTGCTGCCGATCCTGCTGCCGATCTCGATCCTGGTCGTCCCGCTCGCCGACCTCGTGATGGCCGTCGTCCGCCGGACCCGACGTGGCCAGGCGTTCTACCAGCCGGACAAGGAGCACCTGCACCACCGGCTCCTCGAGATCGGGCACAGCCAGCGCCGCGCAGTGCTGATCATGTACCTCTGGGCCGGGCTGATCGCGTTCGGTGCGGTGCTGCTCAGCCTGTACTCCGGCGGACTGACTTGGACCCTGCTCGCGACGCTGACCGTGCTCACCGTGCTGCTGACCTTCCTGCTGCCCCGGGTGCAGCGACCGGGGGAGCCGCGGGCCGAGGACCATCTCCTGCGCTAGTCGCGGTGGGGATTTCCGCGGCGCCGCGACTTTGTGCTACTTTTCACAAGCACCGCCAACCGCCCGATGGCATCGTCACGCACCCTGTGAAAGAGTCGTCGGACGACGACGATGAGGCCGCCCATGACGACGACCGCCCGCCCCTCCCGGGGGCAGTCCCCGACCCGGACACCCCGGGTCCTGGCAGGCGCGGCGGCAGGTCTGGTGGCAGCGGTGACTCTCGCGACGTTCGTGGCGGCGCTGACCGCAGGCCGCCCCGCGGCCCTCGGCGTGGCCCTCGGCGGGTCGGTGGCCCTGGCCTTCTTCCTCTTCGGGTCCGGCACGGTGATGGTGGCGACCCGGATCGCGCCCCAGGCCTCGCTGCTGGTCGCCCTGATGACCTTCACCCTCCAGGTGGTCCTCGTCGCCGCGGTCTTCGCCACCCTCGGCTCCTCGGGCGCCGTCGGAAGCACGATCTCGGCCCCGGCCCTGGCGATCGGCGTGCTCGTAGCCGCCGGAGCCTGGATCGTGGGCCAGCTGGTCGCCCACGCCCGGATCCGGGTGCCGGTCTACGACCTCGACCCGATCGGCTCCTCGGCCGTCGAGTCACGGGGGCGAGAGGCAGGTGCCGGGTGAACCGCGCCGACTGCTACGCTCCCAGCGCGATGGCTGAGCAGGACCCCCCGCGCCCGCACACCCCGATCGGCGACCCGTGGCACGCCTTTGGCTACCTGGTCTCCGGCGTGGCGTTCTACGGCGTACTCGGGTGGTTGGCGGACCGGTGGCTGGGAACGACCTTCCTGGTGGGCGTCGGCATCCTGGCGGGGGCTGGCCTCGGGATCTACATGACCTGGTCCAGGTTCAAGCAGCCGCCTGAGACCGACGGCCCCACATCGAAGAAGACGACACAGGAGTAGCAGTGAGCCTCATCCCGCTCGCCGTACGCGTCGAGGAGTTCGTGCCTCCCGGCCCGGGTGACTTCAACCTGCCGCCGTTGGGGCCCGACGCGACGTTCAGCTTCCTGGGCCAGGAGATGTACCTCGGCGCGACCAAGCCGATGCTGCAGCTCGTGCTCGGTGCGCTCGTCGTCTTCGTGTTCTTCCGGGCCGCGGCCGCGCGTCGCGAGATGGTGCCCAGCCGGTTCCAGTACGTCGGCGAGCTCGGCTACGGCTTCGTCCGCAACTCGCTGGGTCGCGACATCATCGGCAGCAAGGACTTCATGCGGTTCGTGCCGTTCTTGTTCGCCATCTTCTTCCTGATCCTGCTCAACAACCTGATGGCCACGTTCCCGGTCTTCCAGTTCCCCACGTTCTCCCGGGCGGGCATGGTCTACGGCCTGGTCGCGATCAGCTGGCTGGTCTACAACATCGCCGGCATCAAGGCCCAGGGGGGCGTGCTCGCCTACCTCAAGCACCAGACCGTGCCGCCGGGTGTCCCGCCCTACATGCTCGGCCTGCTGATCCCGCTGGAGTTCCTCTCCAACATCCTGGTCCGGCCGCTGACGCTGGCGCTGCGACTCTTCGCCAACATGCTGGCCGGCCACCTGCTGCTGATCCTGTTCGCACTCGGCGGCGAGTACCTCCTGCTCGAGGGGGCCGCGCTGGTCAAGCCCGTCGGCATCCTCGCCTGGGTGATGTTCGTCGCCATCGCGTTCCTCGAGCTGCTGGTGCAGTTCCTGCAGGCCTACGTCTTCGCTCTCCTCAACGCCCTCTACATCTCCGGAGCGATCGCCGAGGAGCACTGAGACCAGCAAGTGTCTGTCCGGCCCCGGCGCCGGTGCAGCAGTTCCACAACCGCACACACGACAAGTAGAACCAACCGAAAGGATCCAGCCGTGCTTCCTATGGCTATCGACGGCGGCAACCTCAACATGATCGGCTACGGCCTGGCCGCCATCGGCCCGGGCATCGGCATCGGTCTGATCTTCGCCGCTTACCTCCAGGGCGTGGCTCGCCAGCCCGAGGCCCAGGGTCGTCTGCAGACCATCGCCTTCCTGGGCTTCGCGCTCGCGGAGGCGCTCGCGATCATCGGTATCGCCCTCGCGTTCGTGCTCTGACCCGATCACCTGACGAAGGACCGAGCCCATGTATCTGATCCCCCTCAGCGGTGAAGAAGGTCTGAACCCTCTGATCCCGCACCCGATCGAGATCGTGCTGTCGATCGTGGTCTTCGCGATGCTGTACTTCCTGGTCAAGAAGTACGTCGTGCCGAACTTCGAGAAGACCTTCGCCGAGCGCACCTCGGCGATCGAGGGCGGGCTGAAGGCGGCGGAGACCAAGCAGGCCGAGGCCGACAGCAAGCTGGCTGAGCTCGAGCAGCAGCTCGCCGAGGCCAAGCACGAGGCGGCTCGCATCCGTGAGGAGGCTCGCGAGCAGGGCGCGCAGATCGTGGCCGAGATGCGTGAGCAGGCGCAGCAGGAGTCCTCGCGGATCGTGGAGAACGGCAAGTCCCAGATCGAGGCCGAGCGCCAGCAGGCGGTCGCCTCGCTGCGGACCGAGGTCGGGACCCTCGCCACCTCGCTGGCCGGTCGCATCGTCGGGGAGAGCCTCGAGGACGAGGACCGCGCCACGCGTGTCGTCGACCGCTTCCTGGCCGACCTCGAGCTGGCCGACGAGGCACGTGACGCCGGGTCGACCCCCTCCGGAGCCAGCTGATGTCCAAGGCCGACTTCCGGGGCGCCTCCGCCGAGGCGCTCGCCGCCCTCGGTGAGCGGGTCGAGGCGGGCCGGTCCGAGGACGCTGCCGAGCTGGGGGCGGACCTGTTCGGTCTCGCCGAGATCCTGCGCTCGGAGGCGGGGCTGCGGCGCGTGGCCACGGACATCTCGATGGACGCCTCCGCGAAGTCGGGCCTGGTCCGGCAGATCTTCGAGGGCAAGGTGGGGGCCGCGGCGCTCGACCTCCTCGCCGAGGCCGCGGAGCGTCGCTGGACGCGTACGCGCGACCTGGCCGACGCGCTGGAGCACCTCGGCGTCGTCGCCGTGGTCGACTCCGCCGGGGACGACTCCGAGCGCCTGTCCGACGAGCTCTTCGAGGTCGGCCGCCTGGTCGGCGCCGAGCCCGACCTGCGCACCGCGCTCTCCGACCCGGCCCGCTCCACCACGGACCGGGCCCGGCTGCTCGGAGACCTGCTGGAGGGCAAGACGATGCCCGCGACCCGCCGGCTCGCCGAGCAGGCCCTCGCCGGCAGCCACCGCAGCGTCACCGCGGCGATCGAGGAGTACCAGCGCATCGCCGCCGATGCCCACGACCAGCGTGTCGCCGAGGTGCGCGTCGCCACGACGCTCGCCGACACCGAGATCGAGCGCCTGCGGCAGGCGCTGAGCCAGCAGTACGGCCGCACCGTCCACCTCAACGTGGTGGTCGACCCCGCCGTCGTCGGGGGGATGAGGGTGCAGATCGGTGACGACGTCATCGACGGCACCGTCTCGAGCCGGCTCGACGAGGCCCGACGCCGGCTCGCCGGCTGACCCCGAACCACCCGCACACTTCGAACCGAGCACCAGAGAGTAGGGACAGACAATGACGGAGCTTTCCATCCGTCCGGAAGAGATCCGGGACGCACTGCAGCGGTTCGTGTCCGACTACAAGCCGGAGACCGCCAGCAAGGAAGAGGTCGGCACCGTCGCCGAGGCCGCCGACGGCATCGCGCGCGTCAGCGGGCTCCCCTCCGCGATGGCCAACGAGCTGCTCGAGTTCGAGGACGGCACCAAGGGCCTCGCCCTGAACCTCGACACCCGCGAGATCGGCGTGGTCATCCTCGGTGACTTCGCCGGCATCGAGGAGGGGCAGAAGGTCCGCCGCACCGGCCAGATCCTCTCGGTCCCGGTCGGCGACGGCTTCATGGGCCGGGTCGTCGACCCCCTCGGCACCCCCATCGACGGCATGGGCGAGATCGAGTCCGACACCCGTCGCGAGCTCGAGCTCCAGGCTCCCGGCGTGATGGCGCGCAAGTCGGTGCACGAGCCCCTCGCCACCGGCATCAAGGCCATCGACGCGATGACCCCGATCGGGCGCGGACAGCGCCAGCTGATCATCGGTGACCGGTCGACGGGCAAGACCACCATCGCCATCGACACGATCATCAACCAGAAGCAGAACTGGGACTCCGGTGACCCCGAGAAGCAGGTGCGCTGCATCTACGTCGCGATCGGTCAGAAGGGCTCGACCATCGCCGCCGTGCGCGGCGCCCTCGAGGAGGCCGGCGCGCTGGAGTACACGACCATCGTCGCGGCGCCCGCCTCGGACAGCGCCGGCTTCAAGTACCTCGCGCCCTACACCGGCTCGGCGATCGGCCAGCACTGGATGTACGACGGCAAGCACGTGCTGATCGTCTTCGACGACCTGAGCAAGCAGGCCGACGCCTACCGCGCCGTCTCGCTGCTGCTGCGCCGCCCGCCGGGTCGCGAGGCCTTCCCCGGAGACGTGTTCTACCTGCACAGCCGCCTGCTGGAGCGTTGCGCCAAGCTCTCCGACGAGATGGGGGCCGGGTCGATGACCGGTCTGCCGATCGTGGAGACCAAGGCCAACGACGTCTCAGCGTTCATCCCGACCAACGTCATCTCGATCACCGACGGGCAGATCTTCTTGCAGTCGGACCTGTTCGCCTCCAACCAGCGCCCGGCCATCGACGTCGGAGTCTCGGTGTCGCGGGTGGGTGGCTCGGCGATGACCAAGGCGATGAAGTCGGTGACCGGCTCGCTGAAGGTCGACCTGGCACAGTTCCGCGCCATGGAGGCGTTCGCGATGTTCGCCTCCGACCTCGACGCCGCGTCGCGCCAGCAGCTCGACCGGGGTCAGCGCCTGATGGCGCTGCTCAAGCAGCCGCAGTACTCGCCCTACCCGCTGGAGAACATGACCGTCTCCCTGTGGCTGGGCACCTCCGGACGCCTGGACCGGGTCCCCGTCGATGACGTGATCCGCTTCGAGCAGGAGTTCCTCGACTACCTGCACCGCTCCCACGACGGCATCCTCGCCGGCATCCGGGAGTCGCAGAAGTTCGAGGACGAGGACTCGCTCGCCGACGCCTACGACTCCTTCCTCGACCAGTTCGAGACCTCCGACGGCGACTCGATCAAGAAGCCCGGCACCGAGGCCAAGGCCGAGGCGCTCGAGGACGAGGACGTCGAGCAGGAGCAGATCGTCAAGCAGAAGCGGGGCTGAGGCATGGCCGTATCGCTGCGTGAGTACCGCGCGAAGATCAAGTCGACGGAGTCGATGAAGAAGATCACGCGCGCCATGGAGCTCATCGCTGCGTCCCGGATCATCAAGGCGCAGCAGCGGGCCCAGGCGGCCTCGCCGTACGCCCGGGAGCTGACCCGTGCGGTGTCGGCGGTGGCCACCTTCTCCAACGTCGACCACCCGCTGACCACCGAGCCGGAGGACCCCAAGCGGGCCGCCGTGCTCATCGTGACCAGCGACCGTGGCCTGGCCGGCGCCTACTCCTCGAGCGTGCTCAAGGAGACCGAGCGGCTCGTGGAGAAGCTCCGCGAGGAGGGCAAGGAGGTCGAGACCTACATCTGCGGCCGCAAGGGCGAGGCGTACTACAAGTTCCGCAGCCGCCCCGTGGTCAAGACGTGGACCGGGTTCTCCGACCAGCCCAACTACGACGTCGCGCGGGAGATCGGTGAGGCCCTGATCGGCGCGTTCCTCCTGCAGGACGACGAGGAGCGCCCGGAGAACAGCAGGGCCGTCGAGGACGCCGAGCCGGTCGATGAGGTGCACGTGGTCTACACGCGGTTCCGGTCGATGCTCGTCCAGGAACCGACCGCCGTCCGGCTGCTGCCGCTCGAGGTCGTCGAGGGCGAGGAGAAGCCGGAGGCCGAGGACGTGCTGCCGCTCTACGAGTTCGAGCCGTCGGCCGCGGAGGTCCTCGACGGACTGCTGCCACGCTACGTGCAGAGCCGGGTGTTCTTCGCCCTGCTCCAGGCCGCCGCCTCCGAGCTCGCCGCTCGGCAGAAGGCGATGAAGTCCGCGACGGACAACGCCGACGAGATGATCAAGAAGTACAAGCGAATCGCCAACCAGGCACGCCAGGCCGGCATTACCCAGGAAATCAGCGAGATCGTCGGGGGCGTCAACGCGCTCGCCGACGCGAACGCCGGGAGTGAGTGAGAGACATGACTGCCACTGTTGAAGAGAACAAGACCGAGGACACCCAGGGCGGTGTGGGCCGGATCGCGCGCGTGATCGGGCCGGTGGTGGACGTGGAGTTCTCCTCCGACGCCATGCCCGAGATGTACAACAAGCTCCAGGTGCAGGTGACGCTCGGCGGAGAGGAGCGCACGCTCTCCCTCGAGGTCTCCCAGCACATCGGTGACGGCATGGTCCGCGCCATCTCGATGCAGCCCACCGACGGCCTCGTCCGCGGCGCGCAGGTGCAGGACACCGGCGGCCCGATCTCGGTGCCCGTCGGCGACGTCACCAAGGGCCGCGTCTTCAACGCGCTCGGCGACTGCCTCAACCTCGAGGAGGGCGAGGAGCTCGACGTCAAGGAGCGCTGGGGCATCCACCGCAAGGCGCCCGCCTTCGACCAGCTCGAGGCGAAGACCGAGATGTTCGAGACCGGCATCAAGGTCATCGACCTGCTCACGCCGTACGTGCAGGGCGGGAAGATCGGCCTGTTCGGCGGCGCCGGGGTCGGCAAGACCGTGCTGATCCAGGAGATGATCGCCCGCGTCGCCAAGGACCACGGCGGTGTCTCGGTGTTCGCCGGGGTCGGCGAGCGCACCCGTGAGGGCAACGACCTGATCGTGGAGATGGAGGAGGCCGGGGTCATCGGCCAGACCGCCCTCGTCTTCGGCCAGATGGACGAGCCGCCGGGCACCCGCCTGCGCGTCGCGCTGTCGGCGCTGACCATGGCGGAGTACTTCCGCGACGTGCAGAACCAGGACGTGCTGCTCTTCATCGACAACATCTTCCGGTTCACCCAGGCCGGGTCGGAGGTGTCCACCCTGCTGGGCCGGATGCCGTCCGCCGTGGGCTACCAGCCCAACCTGGCCGACGAGATGGGCGTGCTCCAGGAGCGGATCACCTCGACGCGAGGCAACTCGATCACCTCGATGCAGGCGATCTACGTGCCCGCCGACGACTACACCGACCCGGCGCCGGCGACCACGTTCGCGCACCTGGACGCCACCACCGAGCTGTCCCGCGAGATCGCGTCGCTGGGCATCTACCCGGCGGTGGACCCGCTGACGTCGACCTCGCGGATCCTCGACCCGCAGTACATCGGCAAGGAGCACTACGACTGCGCGATCCGGATCAAGCAGATCCTGCAGCGCAACAAGGAGCTCCAGGACATCATCGCGATCCTCGGTGTCGACGAGCTGTCCGAGGAGGACAAGATCATCGTCTCCCGGGCCCGCCGGATCCAGCGGTTCCTCTCGCAGAACACCTACGTCGCCAAGCAGTTCACCGGCATCGAGGGCTCGACCGTCCCGGTCGCGGACACCATCGAGGCGTTCAACAAGATCGCCGACGGCGAGTACGACCACGTCGCCGAGCAGGCGTTCTTCATGTGCGGTGGCCTCGACGACGTCGAGCGCAGGTGGGCGGAGATCCAGAAGCAGACCGGTGAGTCGTCGTGAGCGACGACACCCTGCGGGTCGAGCTGGTCGCAGCAGACCGGCTGGTGTGGTCGGGCGAGGCCACGATGGTCATCGCCCGCACCACCGAGGGTGACGTCGGCATCCTGCCGAACCACGCGCCGATGCTCTCGCTGATGGTGGACGGCGTCGTCGACGTGCAGACCACCGACGGCGAGACCTGGATCGCGGCGGTGGACGCCGGGTTCCTCTCGGTGGCCGCCAACCGCGTCTCGGTGCTCTCCGAGCACGCCGAGATGTCGCACGAGATCGACCTGGAGAACGCCCGGCACGAGCTCGAGCGGGCCAAGGAGAGCGGTGAGAACGACGACGAGGTGCAGGCCGAGGTGCGCCGCCTCGAAGCCCGCGTCCGCGCCGCCGAGCAGGCTTCCTGACGTCCTGCACCGTGCCCGTCGGGCGCTGACCTGCGCAGGGGCCGCCCCGGGTGACCGGGGCGGCCCGCTGCGTTCCCGGGACATCTCCTAGTCTGTGACCTCACGCATCGCCAGGTGGGAACGAGGGACTCGATGCCGTTGTGGCAGTGGCTGCTCGACTCAGCCGGTGCCGTCCTGCTCCTGATCCTCGCCTTCGGGCTGCTGCTGCTGGCCCGCCGCCGCTTCCTGTCCCGCCACGGCGGCACCTTCGAGCTCAGCTACCGGGAGACCCGCCAGGACGAGGGCCGCGGCTGGGTCCTGGGCATGGGCCGCTACCGCGACGACTCCCTGGAGTGGTTCCGGATCTTCTCCCCGCTGCCCGGACCCCGGCGCTCCTGGCGCCGCAACGACCTGACCCTGGTCTCCCAGCGCCTCCCCGAGGGCGCCGAGGAGTACGCCCTGTACGCCGGTCACGTGGTCGTGGTCTGCCGCACCCCCCGCGGCGACGCCGAGCTCGCCATGAGCCCCAGCTCCCTCACCGGCCTGCAGTCCTGGCTCGAGGCCGGGCCGCCGGGGTCCCGGCCGTCGCGGTAGGGGTGTCGGTCTCCCCGGGCGCCCGGGGAAACCTGTCGCGGTAGGGCGAAACTTCACCCGTCCGCCGCAGGTAGTGCCTGTCCGGCTCTCCGGATTGTCTCAGCTGCTGGGTGCGAGTGCTGCTCGGTCGCCGGGGCCCGAGGGGTTTCCGGTCGCCGGGACCTGAGTGCTGGTCGCTCGTTGGGGCCAGAGTGCTGGTCAGTCGCTGGGTGAGGTGCCGCGCTCGCCGCCGGGGACCCAGAGCACGTCGCCCTGGGCACGGTTGGCGTAGCGGGCGAGGATGAACAGCAGGTCGGAGAGGCGGTTGAGGTAGGTGATCGCGAGGGCGTTCATCGAGTCGGCGTACTCCGCGTGCGCGGCCCAGGCCGAGCGCTCGGCGCGCCGGCAGATGGTGCGGGCGACGTGGAGGTGGGCCGCGGCGGGCGTGCCGCCGTTGAGGATGAACGAGCGGAGCGTGGGCAGGTCCTCGTTGTACCGGTCGCACCACTCCTCGAGCCGGGTCACGTAGTCGGCCTCGATCCGCAGCGGGGGGTACTCCGGGTCGGCGACGACCGGAGTGCAGAAGTCCGCTCCGACGTCGAAGAGGTCGTTCTGCACGTGGGTGAGCACCGCGACGACGTCGTCCTCGAGCCCACCGGAGGCCAGCACCACCCCGAGGTGCGCGTTGGTCTCGTCGACGTCGGCGTACGCACGCAGCCGGGGGTCGGTCTTGGTGGTCTCGCTCATGTCGCCGAGCCGGGTGGTGCCGGCGTCGCCGGTCCGCGTGTAGATGCGCGTCAGGTTGACCATGCCTCCAGCCTAGGGTTCGCCGTCCCGCGCCGGTACGCAGCCCTCGACCCCGCCGCTCACTAGAGTGACGGGCGTGGGCAGCTTCCGCGTCGTCTCCGAGGGACCGCTGACCCGACCCCTGTCGGGCACCGTCCACGTGGGCGGCGCCAAGAACTCGGCGCTGAAGCTGATGGCCGCGGCGCTCCTCGCCCCCGGCCGCTCCGTGGTCCACAACGTGCCGGACATCCTCGACGTGGGTGTGATGGGTCAGCTGCTGCGTCAGCTCGGTTGCACGGTCGAGCTCGACTACCCCGAGGTCGTGGACCCCACCGACGGGCCGACGTCGGGGCGGGCGACGATCGAGGTCCCGGAGGAGCTCACTCCCGAGGCCCCCTACGAGCTGGTACGCCGCCTCCGCGCATCGATAGCCGTGCTGGGTCCGCTCGTCGCCCGGTGCGGCCGCGCCAGCGTCGCCCTGCCGGGGGGTGACGCGATCGGCTCGCGCGGACTGGACATGCACATCCTCGGTCTCGAGGAGCTCGGCGCGGTCGTGCACATCGAGCACGGCCAGGTCGTGGCCGAGGTCCCCCACGGGCTCCACGGTGCGAACCTGTGGCTGGACTTCCCCTCGGTGGGAGCGACCGAGAACCTGCTGATGGCGGCGGTGCTGGCCTCCGGCACCACGGTGATCGACAACGTCGCCCGGGAGCCGGAGATCATCGACCTGTGCGAGATGCTGGTCGCGATGGGCGCCCACATCGACGGCGTCTCGACCTCCACCCTGGTCGTCGAGGGGGTCGACCGGCTCCGTCCCGTGGAGCACACCACGGTCACGGACCGGATCGTCACCGGTACCTGGGTCTTCGCGACCGCCATCGCCGGCGGGGAGCTGCACATCGGTGGTGGCCGGGCCCACCACCTCGACATCGTGCTCGACAAGCTCGCCGCCTCGGGGGCCGGGATCGACGCGGGAGCCCACGGGTTCTCGGTGCGGGTGGACCAGCGGCTGCGCTCCTTCGACGTCGCGACCCTGCCCTACCCGGGGTTCCCCACCGACCTGCAGCCGTTCGCCATGGCCTTGGCCGCGGTGTCGACGGGCACGGCGATGATCACCGAGAACGTCTTCGAGGCGCGGTTCATGTTCGCCCAGGAGCTGGCCCGGCTCGGCGCGGACCTGCGCACCGACGGCCACCACGCCGTGGTGCGCGGCGTGCCCACGCTGTCGGGGGCTCCCGTCGTCGCCCACGACATCCGCGCCGGGGCTGCTCTCGTGCTGGCCGGTCTGGCGGCCGAGGGGACCACCGAGGTGGCCGAGGCCCACCACATCGACCGGGGCTACCCCGTCTTCGCCGAGTCGCTGGCCTCCGTCGGCGCCCAGGTCAGCCGCCTCCCGGACTGAACGACCGGACTGAACCAGTCTCGAACTCGGCCCGGATTCCGGGTATTTTCGGTAGTACCTCGCGCGTCCTGTCCATGACAGGACGCAGCAGCCGTCGATAGTGGACGGCGAGGGAGGAGCGGCATGGAGCACAGGGGAGCACACCAGACGACAGCGCCGGCGACGGTCGAGCTGGCCGGCACGCTCGACGTACGCCGCACCGCGGAGGTGCGCGCCGAGGTCTACGACGTACTCGAGCGGTCCCACGGCGACGTGGTCGTCGACATCAGCCGGGTCGAGTCGCTCGACCTGACCACGCTGAAGCTGTTCGCGGTCGCCAACCGGGTCGCCGAGCGGGGCGGCCGACGGGTGGTGCTCCGCGGCCCGAGCGGGCCGGTCCGCCGCCTGCTGCACTTCTCCCACCTGCGCTGGGCGATCCCCGTCGAGCCCGCCGGAGCCGGCGACGACGCCCCTGTCCCCGCCCCTGTCTCCGCCCCTGTCTCCGCCCCCGTCTCCGCCGCCGGGGACGACGCGCACCCGGTGGACGCGCAGCGGGAGAGTGTGACCCATCACGCACGGTGACGGACCCGACAGTCCTTACCGGGGCCCGGTGATCGGGCCTACCCTCGGCGCATGAGCGACAACCCGGCCGCGAGGCCCGCCAAGGACCGTCCCTGGGTGATGCGGACCTACGCCGGGCACTCCTCGGCCACGGAGTCCAACAAGCTCTACCGGACGAACCTCGCCAAGGGCCAGACCGGGCTCTCGGTGGCCTTCGACCTGCCGACCCAGACCGGGTACGACCCCGACTCCCCGCTGTCACGCGGCGAGGTCGGCAAGGTCGGGGTCCCGGTCCCGCACCTCGGTGAGATGCGCCGGCTGTTCGCGGACATCCCGCTCACCGAGATGAACACCTCGATGACGATCAACGCCACGGCCATGTGGCTGCTCGCGCTCTACCAGGTCGTGGCCGAGGAGCAGAACCCCGAGCTCGAGCCGGTGGAGGTCGCCGCCCAGCTCGCCGGGACCACCCAGAACGACATCATCAAGGAGTACCTCTCCCGCGGCACCTACGTGTTCCCCCCGGAGCACTCGTTGCGGCTGATCTCCGACGTCATCTCCTACACCGTCAACGAGATCCCGAAGTGGAACCCCATCAACATCTGCAGCTACCACCTGCAGGAGGCCGGGGCGACACCCACCCAGGAGCTCGCCTACGCGCTGTGTACGGCGATCGCGGTGCTCGACGCGGTCAAGGACTCCGGCCAGGTCGCCGAGGAGGACTTCCCGACCGTCGTGGGACGGATCTCCTTCTTCGTCAACGCCGGGGTCCGGTTCGTCGAGGAGACCTGCAAGATGCGGGCCTTCGTCCGGCTGTGGGACGAGATCACCCGTGACCGCTACGGCGTGACCGAGGAGAAGATGCGCCGGTTCCGCTACGGCGTGCAGGTCAACTCCCTCGGGCTGACCGAGGCGCAGCCGGAGAACAACGTGCAGCGCATCGTGCTGGAGATGCTCGGGGTGACGTTGAGCAAGAACGCCCGCGCCCGCGCCGTCCAGCTGCCCGCCTGGAACGAGGCGCTCGGGCTGCCGCGGCCCTGGGACCAGCAGTGGTCGCTGCGCCTGCAGCAGGTGCTGGCCTTCGAGTCCGACCTGCTGGAGTACGACGACATCTTCGAGGGCTCGGTCGTCATCGAGGCCAAGGTGGCCCAGCTCGTCGAGGACGCGCGCGCGGAGATCGACCGGGTGCAGGCGCTGGGCGGTGCCATCGCCGCGGTCGAGTCCGGCTACATGAAGCAGCAGCTGGTCAGCTCGCACGCAGCGCGGCGGGCCGCCATCGAGAACGGCGAGGAGATCGTCGTCGGGGTCAACCGTTTCGAGACCACCGAACCGTCCCCGCTGACCGCCGACCTCGACGCCGCGATCCAGGCGGCGGACCCCGAGGCGGAGCGCGCCGCCGTCGCCGGCCTCGAGGCCTGGCGCGCTCAGCGCGACCAGGCCGAGGTCGACCGCGCGCTCGAGGCGCTGGCGGCCGCAGCGAAGACCGAGACCAACCTGATGCACGCGACCCTGGTCGCCGCTCGGGCGGGCGCGACCACCGGGGAGTGGGCGGGCACGCTGCGGGAGGTCTTCGGGGAGTTCCGAGCGCCCACGGGCGTCAGCGGGGCCGTCGGGGTGGCCGAGGCGGGCCAGGAGCTGACCGCGGTGCGCGAGACGGTGCGCGCGACGGGCGAGGAGCTCGGCGGCCGACTGCGCCTGCTCGTCGGCAAGCCCGGACTCGACGGGCACTCCAACGGCGCGGAGCAGGTCGCCGTCCGGGCGCGGGACGCCGGGTTCGAGGTGGTCTACCAGGGGATCCGGCTCACGCCGGAGCAGATCGTCGCGGCGGCCGTCGCCGAGGACGTGCACTGTGTGGGTCTCTCGATCCTCTCCGGCTCGCACATGGAGCTGGTCCCCGAGGTGCTCACGCAGATGCACGAGGCCGGGATCGCCGACGTCCCGGTCATCGTGGGCGGCATCATCCCCACCCGCGACGCGGTCCGGCTCAAGGAGCTCGGCGTGGCCGAGGTGTTCACCCCCAAGGACTTCAGCCTCACCCAGGCGATGGGCGGGATCGTCCGATCGATCCGGGCCGCACACGGACTGGTCTAGTATGGCCGCCTCGTAATCCGAAAACCCCTCGGAGTACGCCGTCTGCCCTGCCCGCGCCCCGTAGGGTGCGAAGGACGTCACGCGCGGCCGAGCGAGGACCGGCTGCCTCGGTTCGACGCTAGGCGGATACGGCACATGGGGATGCTGCACGACGAAGAGGTCTGGGCCTTCGATGCGCTCGCCGACATGGTCCTCGCCTCCGACGAGGCGATCGTGCTGACCGACCCCGACGGGGTCGTGGTGCTGGCCAACCAGGTCGCCGGCGAGATCGTGGGCCTGCCGCACGAGCTGATGCCCGGCTACTCGGTGGCCGACTTCGGGCGCGAGTCGATGCACGCCTTCCAGAGCAGTGCGGTCGCCGCAGTCGTCGCCAACGACATCGAGGTGACGGTGCGCGATGCCCGGGTGAGCCACGTCGACGGCAGTGCGGCGGTGGTCGACCTGACCCTGACCCCGACCCGGAGCGACCGCGGACCGCTGGTGGCCATCGGGCTGCGCGAGCCGCACGAGAAGTACCGCCAGACCAAGCTCTTCCGCGGCCTGCTGGAGGCCGCCCCCGACGGCATGGTGATCGTCGACCGCGACGGCGTCATCGTCCTGGTCAACGCCCAGGTGGAACGGCTCTTCGGTTACGAGCGGGCCGAGCTGGTGGGGCAGCCGGTCGAGACACTCGTCCCGGACCGCTTCGCCGGGATGCACAAGGCCTTCCGCTCCGGGTTCATCGCCGAGCCGCGCACCCGCCCGATGGGCCTGGCCGGCGACCTGCACGCGCGTCGCAAGGACGGCTCGGAGTTCCCGATCGAGGTGACCCTCTCGCCGCTGGAGACCGAGGAAGGCCTGCTGGTCTCCGCCGCGGTCCGCGACATCTCCGAGCGTCGCCGGATGCAGGCGGAGAACGACCGGGTCAAGGACGAGTTCTTCGCCACCGTCTCCCACGAGCTGCGCACCCCGCTCACCTCGATGATCGGGTACGGCGAGCTGATGCACGACCTGGAGGAGCTGAGTCCGCAGGGGCGCCGTTTCTTGTCGGTGATCATGCGCAGTGCCGAACGCGAGCTGCGCCTCGTCGACGACCTGCTCACCCTGGTCGCCATCGAGGAGTCCGGTCTGGCGATCCGTTCGAGCGAGATCGACCTGGAGCGGGTCGTCCACGAGTCCGTGGAGGCCGCCCGTCCGCGGGCCGAGGAGGCAGCCCTGTCGCTCACCGTCGGGACGCCGGGGCACCCGGTGTCGATGCACGGCGACCGCGACCGCTTGGGCCAGGCGATGGACAACCTGCTGTCCAACGCGATCAAGTTCACCCCCGTCGACGGACACGTCCACGTGGAGCTCCGCCTGGTCCAGGGCGCGGCGGAGATCGACGTCACCGACAGCGGTGTCGGCATCGGCGAGGAGGACCCGGAGCAGCTCTTCGAGCGGCTCTTCCGGTCCTCCACGGCCGTGGAGCGCCAGACCCCCGGCGCGGGGCTGGGCCTGACCATCGCCCTGGCGATCGTGGAGGCGCACGCGGGCACGATCGAGGTCGTCGAGAGTGGACCCGAAGGCTCCACGTTCCGGATGACCTTCCCGCTCCGCGCGGCGCCGCCTCCACTCCCGGTCTAGTCGTAACTGGTCCAGCACGGCGGACGCATCGGGCCAATCCCGTGCATAAGCACAGGCGCGCGCACACGAGGCTTGCCGGGCGCGCGCGCCGTGCCGTACACCACTAGGACCATTGCGGTTCTGGGGGACCGCAGGTCACGGGCCGCGGCCCAGATCCGGGGGTACCAGCATGAGCCCAGCACGGCGCGCCCGAAGCCGGCCTCACAGACCCGTGCGCCTGGTCGCTGCCCTGGTCCTGAGCACCGCCCTGGCCTCGCTCGCCGTGGTCGCGCCGCCGGCTCCCACGCCCCCAGCCGCGGCGGCGGAGCCCGTGTGCACCATCTCGGCCAAGCTCGTGAACTCCTGCCGGCCCTGGCTCGGCGCGGAGTCGGGCGGGTACGGCGTCACCGGCTTCCGCAACCGGATGCTGGAGCACGAGGCTCGCATCGGTCGGCAGGTCGACATCGTGCATGCCTACCTCGGCAGCGGACCGATCACCATCGGCCCGGACATCCGGTCGCTGGCCACGCGCCCGAACACCATCGCCCTGGTGAACTGGCGGGTCTCCTACCAGTGGGGGGTGGCGGGCGGCAGCAACGCCACCGTCAACGGCTACATCGACGGGATGGCCAACAGCATCAAGTCCCTGGGGTCGACCAAGATCATGCTCACCGTGCACCACGAGCCCGAGAACGACATCTCGGCGGGTGGTGACCCGAACTGTCCGAACCTCAACTTCAACGGATCCGGGGGGTCGGTCACCGAGTACGTGAACATGTGGCGCAACGTGCGCGAGCGCTTCGACGCGCTCGGCGTGGACAACGTCGTGTGGGTGATGAACTACATGGGCTGGTCGGGCTGGAACTGCGTGGTCAAGGCCCTGTGGCCCGGCAACTACTACGTCGACTGGGTGATGTGGGACCCCTACCCCCGCAACGCGACGTGGACCAACTTCGTGAACAACAACTTCTACAACTTCCTGGTCGCCAACAACGACGCGGAGCACGACTTCCTCTCCAAGCCCTGGGGGCTGGCGGAGTACGGCTACGTCGGCAGCAGCCAGACGGCGGCGTACGCGATGTACGACGAGCTGCTCAACAACATCCGCACGGGCGTCCATCCCCGGCTCAAGGCCTACGTGGTGTGGGACAACTGGACCTCGAACAGCCACGACGACCGCGTCGGGTACGCCGAGACGCACGTCGCGGACCCGGTGGAGCAGCAGCACTACAACGACCTCGCCAACTCCGAGGTCTTCCAGGGCACCGCCGTGCCCGAGCCCGAGGACGACGTCGCTCCGGTGGTCAGCCTGCTGACCCCGACGGCGGGGGAGGTCTCCGGCGCGGTACAGGTCACGGGGAACGCCACCGACGACACCGAGATGGGCGAGGTCCACCTGCTCGTCGACGGCGAGGCGGTCGGCGCCGCCGCCACGCCCGGCACCGACGGCACCGTGGCCTTCACCTGGAACAGCGCGACCGTGCCCAACGGGGCGCACCGCCTGCGGCTGAGCGGTGAGGACGCGTCGGGCAACACCACGCTGTCGGACGAGGTGGAGGTCACCGTCGCCAACGTCGACGAGGAGGCCCCCCTCGCGCCGCCGAACCTGACCGCGACGTGGACGCGTCCCAGCCAGGTCTCCTTGGTGTGGGACGAGGCCAGCGACAACGCTGCCGTCACCGGCTACCGGGTCTACCGCAACGGGGGCGCGAGCCCCATCGCCTCGCTCGGCCCGGCGGCCCGAGGCCACGTCGACCTCGGCGTCTCTGAGCTCGACACCCACACCTACGAGGTGACCGCGGTCGACGCCGCCGGCAACGAGAGCGATCCCGGTGCGGAGGCCACGGTCGAGGCGGGCGACGAGACGCCGCCCACCGTCCCAGGGGACGTGACCGCCGTGCTCACCGGTGCCGACGGGGCCACGGTGTCGTGGACCGAGTCGACGGACGCGGGCGGGGTGACCGGCTACCGCGTCTACCGGGCCGGTGCGCTCGTGGGTGACGTCACCGACGGCAGCGGTGAGTTCATGGAAGGTGCACTTGCCGACGGGCGGACGCACACCTACCGGGTGGTGGCCTACGACGCCGCGGGCAACGCCAGCGCCGCCAGCGAGCCGGCCAGCGTGACGGTGGTCGACGTGACCGCGCCCACGACGCCGCAGGACCTGAGCGCCGCCGCGGGCGGCACCACCGTGCCCCTGACCTGGCGCGCTTCGACCGACAACGTCGGCGTCGACTCCTACGTGGTCTACCGCGACGGTCTACAGGTCGGCTCCACTCTGGGCACGGCGACCGGGTGGACCGACACGGCACCGGTGGGGGAGACGCTGCACCGCTACCGGGTCACGGCGCGCGACGCCGAGGGCAACGAGAGCGAGCTCAGCAACGAGGTGGAGCGGAGCCTGGCCGACGGCACGCCGCCGGGGACCTCCCAGCTGAGCGGGTCCCTGTCCGGGTTCACGGTGCGGCTGAGCTGGACGGCGGCGCAGGACGACACGGGCGTCGTGGGCTACGACGTCTACCGCGGCGGCAGCCTGATCGGCACGTCGACCGGGTCGCCGTACACCGACTCCACGCCCCCGCTGAACCAGTCCTCCAGCTACACGGTGCGAGCCCGGGATGCGGCGGGCAACGTCGGTGCCGCCTCCAACTCCGTGACGGTGGCGGTGCCGCGCGACACGACGGCACCGAGCCGGCCCACGGGGCTGAGCGTCACGCAGGGTGCGGTCGGCTCGCGACAGCTCACCGTGCGGTGGAACCCCTCCACCGACAACTCCCGGGTGCAGAGCTACTACCTCTTCCGGGGCAACTCCAAGTACCGGTTGCTGGCGAGTCCCACGACCAGCTTCGTCGACACCGGGCTCACGGCCGGCACGCGGTACACCTACAAGGTCTACGCGATCGACGCCGCGGGTCTGTGGAGCGGATCGTCGGGCAACGTCAGCGCCACGGCCCGGTGAGGACCGGGGCCGGCCGTCGAGGAACCTAGAAGAGGCGGTCGGTCGGGTCGTCCATGCCGCGCAGGGCGTTGTAGTCGACGACCGCGCACGCGATGCCGCGGTCCGTGGCCAGGACCCGCGCCTGGGGCTTGATCTCCTGGGCCGCGAAGATGCCGCGCACCGGCGCGAGCAGCGGGTCGCGGTTGAGCAGCTCGAGGTAGCGGGTGAGCTGCTCGACGCCGTCGATCTCGCCGCGGCGCTTGATCTCCACGGCCACGGACCGGCCCTCGGCGTCGCGGCACATCAGGTCGACGGGGCCGATCGCGGTGGGGTACTCGCGGCGCACCAGGGCGAGGCCGTCGGCCAGGGTGGAGGGGTGCTCGGCAAGCAGCTCCTGGAGGTGCTTCTCGACGCCGTCCTTCTGCAGGCCGGGATCGACGCCCAGGTCGTGGCTCGAGTCGTGCAGGACCTCCTCGATCAGGATGCGCAGGCTGTCACCGGCCTTGGCCTCCACGGTCCACTCCACCCGGCCGTCCTCGGTGGTGCCCTCGCGGACGGTGCAGGGAGGGCTCATCCAGTTCAGGGGCTTGTAGGAGCCGCCATCGGAGTGCACGAGCACCGAGCCGTCGGACTTGAGCATCAGCACGCGGGTGGCCATCGGCAGGTGCGCGGTCAGGCGTCCTGCGTAGTCGACCTGACAGCGGGCCACGACGAGTCTCACGAGCGAGGAATCTACCTGCCATGCTGGGCGCGTGGGACGGGCGCCGGGGAGAGTCACGGTCGTGGGGGCCGGGGTGACCGGGCTCAGCTGCGCGGTGCGCCTGGCCGAGGCGGGCCACCGGGTCGACGTACTCGCCCGTGACCTGCCGTTGGAGACGACCTCGGTGGTGGCGGCTGCGTTGTGGTACCCCTACCGGGCGCTGCCGCAGGAGCGGGTGACCGCATGGGCGTCGACGTCGTACGCCGAGTTCGCCGCGCTCGCCGACGAGGACGTCGGCGTGCGGATGCTGCCGGGCACCGAGATGCTGGCCCGCCGCAGCCCGGACCCGTGGTGGGCCGGGGCCGTCCCCGACCTCGATCGCGTCGCCGCGGGGCCCGGGTACGCCGACGCATGGAGCTTCACCGCCCCGGTCATCGACATGCCGGTCTACCTGCGCTGGCTGCGCGCGCGGCTCGACGCGCTCGGCGGCACGCTCACCAGGATCAGCCTCGCCTCGTTGCCCGTCACCGACGGGGTCGTGGTCAACTGCGCGGCGCTGGGGTCGCGGCGTCTCGCCGACGACCCGTCCGTGCGGCCGGTGCGGGGTCAGGTGGTGGTGCTCGGCGGCCTCATCCTCGACCGGTGGCACCTCGACGCCGACGGTCCCACCTACGTGGTGCCGCGCACGGACACGGTCGTGGTGGGCGGCACCGCCGAGGACGGCGACTGGAGCCGGACCCCGTCGGCGCGGACCGCGGAGGCGATCCTGTCCCGCGCCACCCGGCTCGTGCCGGAGCTCGCCGACGCCTCGGTGGTGACCCACCGCGTGGGGCTGCGGCCCGAACGGCCCACGGTCCGGCTCGAGGCCGAGGGCCGGGTCGTGCACTGCTACGGGCACGGGGGAGCGGGCGTGACGATCAGCTGGGGCTGCGCCGCGGAGGTGGCCGGCCTGGTGGCCGAGCTCGGCTGAGAGGGACCGTGAGCTCCTTGGCACACCAGCGTGGTCGAACCGGCGTACGCGCCACGCTCTCGTGACACGGTGCAGGTTTCCCCGGGCGCCCGGGGAAACCTGCAGTCCCCGACGCCCACCCCGCACGTGACCGGACACACAGTTCGCGCCGCGGGAGCGCGTGCGATGATGCGCCGCATGGCACGTGAGTTCACGAAGATCGGCGTCGTCGGCCTCGGCACGATGGGGGCCGGGATCGCCGAGGTGTTCGCCCGGCACGGGTTCTCCGTGATCGGGGTCGAGGTCGACGAGGACGGCGTCACGCGCGGTCGCCAGCACCTCGAGCACTCGACCAACCGGGCGGTGGCCCGCGGCAAGCTCACCGAGGACGAGGCGGCGGCCCTGCACGACCGGGTGACCCTGGCGACCTCGATGGCCGAGCTCAAGGACGCCGACCTGGTCGTCGAGGCGGTGGTGGAGTCGTCCGAGGTCAAGAAGGCGATCTTCCGCGAGCTCGACGGGATCGTCTCCGAGGACACGATCCTGGCCACGAACACCTCCTCGCTCTCGGTCACCGAGATCTCCTCGGCCACCTCCCAGCCCGGCCGCGTGGTCGGGGTGCACTTCTTCAACCCCGCCCCGGTGCAGGGGTTCGTGGAGGTCGTGCGGACCGTGGTCACCGCGCCCGACGTGCTCGAGGACGTCTCCGGCCTGGTCCAGCAGCTGGGCAAGAACCCGGTCATCTGCGGCGACAAGGCCGGCTTCATCGCCAACACCCTGTTGTTCGGCTACCTCAACCACGCCGTGTCGATGTACGAGCAGCGCTACGCCTCGCGCGAGGACATCGACGCCGCGATGCGGTACGGCTGCGGCTACCCGATGGGTCCGCTGGCCCTGCTCGACCTGATCGGGCTGGACACGGCGTACGAGATCCTGGACACGATGTACCGCCAGGGTCGCGACCGGCTGCACGCGCCGTCGCCGATCCTCAAGCAGATGGTCACCGCCGGCATGCTCGGCCGCAAGACCGGCAAGGGCTTCTACTCCTACGAGGAGGCCGACAGCCCCGTCGTGGTGCCCGACGACAAGACCCCCTCGGCCGAGGACCAGCCGGAGCTTCGCCACGCGATCGACCTCGTCGGCGTGGTCGGCACGGGCACCATGGCCACCGGGATCATCGAGGTGTTCGCCAAGGCCGGGTACCCGGTCGTGTACGTCGGTCGCTCCCAGGCCAAGGTCGACGCGGTGCGGGCCACCATCGAACGCTCGCTGGACAAGGCGATCCAGCGCGGCAAGCTCGAGGAGTCGGCCAAGCACGGCGTGCTCGACCGGCTGACCGGGACCACGTCGCTGGACGACCTCGGCGGGGTCGACCTCGCGGTCGAGGCGATCGCCGAGGACCTGAAGGTCAAGACCACGCTGTTCGAGAACCTCGACGAGATCTGCAAGCCGGGGGCGATCCTGGCGACGACCACCTCGTCGCTGCCGATCATCCAGTGCGCGCGGGCGACCAACCGCCCCCAGGACGTGGTCGGCATGCACTTCTTCAACCCCGCGCCGGTGATGAAGCTGGTCGAGGTCGTCTCGACGGTCTCCACCTCCGAGGAGGTCACCGAGACCACCCAGGCGCTGTGCGGCAAGCTCGGCAAGGTGGCCGTCTCCTGCGGTGACCGGGCGGGCTTCATCGTCAACGCGCTGCTCTTCCCCTACCTCAACGACGCCATCAAGATGCTCGAGGCGCACTACGCCACCGCGGACGACATCGACACCGCGATGAAGCAGGGCTGTGCACTGCCGATGGGTCCCTTCGAGCTGTTGGACGTCGTCGGCAACGACGTGTCCCTGGCGATCCAGCGCGAGCTCTACCTGGAGTTCCGTGAGCCCGGGTTCGCGCCCGCACCCCTGCTCGAGCACCTGGTGACGGCCGGGTACCTGGGTCGCAAGACCAAGCGCGGCTTCCGCGACCACGGCGTGCGCTGATCCTCGAAAATCGTTCGCGCAACGTATTTTTGCTGCGGTTTCCTTCTCTCACCGGTATCAGCACGCGACCCCCGACGGCGTGCACCGACCTGAGGAGCAACGCCATGCACGCCCCCATCCGACTCAGCACGATCGTCCCCGACCTGCTCGACCCCCGCGCACCCCGCCTCGTGACCGCCCGCCGCCGGCGCCGCGCGCACACCGCCCGCATCCGCTGAGCGTCCGGCGTCGTCCGCTGGGACGGGACACGTAATCTGGCGTCATGGGTTTCGTCGTCTTCGTGGTGCTGCTCGCAGTGGCGGCGCTGCTCGTCGGTGCCGTGGTCAAGGCCAACCAGCGCAAGGCGCTCGAGCGCCGGGAGGCCGAGCTGGCTCCGGTGCGCAAGCTCGCCTTCGAGGACGTCACGGCGCTGGGCGAGGAGCTCCAGCAGCTCGACTTCGACCTGGCCGGTGACCGGCTCGACCCGGGCGCGAACGCCGACTACCAGCGGGCCCTCGACGACTACGAGTCGGCCAAGGCAGCGGCGGACACGATCACCGAGCCCGAGCAGATCAAGCACGTCACCGAGATCCTCGAGGACGGTCGCTACGCGATGGCGTGCGTCCGGGCCCGCGTCGACGGGCGCGCGCTGCCGACGCGCCGGCCGCCGTGCTTCTTCGACCCTCGTCACGGGCTGTCGGTCGAGGACGTGGCCTACACCCCACCCGGCGGCGCGCAACGCGACGTGCCGGCGTGCGCGCTCGACGCCGAGCGCGTGCGCGCCGGTGCGGAGCCCGACATCCGCAAGGTCATGGTCGGGTCGCGGCGGGTGCCGTACTGGCAGGGCGGCCGCGCCTACCAGCCCTACGCCGCCGGTTACTTCGGGGCGTTCGGGCCGATGGACTGGATGTTCATGGGCCTGCTCTTCGGCGGCGGTTTCGACGGGCTGGGTGAGGGCATCGGTGCCATCGGCGAGGGGCTCGGCGAGGGCCTCGGCTCCATCGGCGACGGGATCGGCGGCATGTTCGACGGCATCGGCGGCATGTTCGACGGGTTCGACTTCTAAAAGGGCACTCGCCCGTACGCCGCACCGGTGATCTGCCGGTAACGCCGCGTCAACTTCTCGGTGATCTGGCTGCGCCACGCTTCGCCGGACACGACCCCGAAGGAGTGGACATGGACCCGACCGTCACCGCAGCACCCGCCCGTCCCGACAGCCAGGCCCCGCGTGACCTCGCGTGCCGCCGGGTCCAGGGAGTCGCCTCGCTCTACTCGACGCGATCGGACCTCCGCGGCATCCACGCGTTCGCCGACCTCGTCGAGGAGTTCGTCCGCTGGTCGGTCTGAGCCGGTCGCCCCTCGACGGCCGGTCGGGAGCCAGCGCTCGTCCTGCTGGGAGCTAGCGCTCGTCCTGCTGCCGCACGAACACCTCGCGCACCAGCAGCAGGATGGCGGCCGCCGTGGGGATCGCCATCAGGGCACCGACGACGCCGAGCAGCGTGGCCCCGATCAGCGCGGCGATCACCGTCATCGCGCCGGGGATGTCGACCGAGCGGGACATCACCCGCGGGTAGATCACGTAGTTCTCCACCTGCTGGTAGATGACGAAGAAGATGATGCAGGCGATCCCGATCTGCAGGTCGGTGGCCAACCCGATCGCGCTCACCACGATCGCGCCGAGGGTGGCGCCGATCATCGGGATGACGTCCAGCAGGGCGACCACGAGGGCCAGCGCCACGGCGTACTCGCCGAGGCCGACGACGAACAGGAAGACCAGGGTGGAGAGGCCGGCGGCCATCGCCACCAGGAACGCGCCGGAGACGTAACCGCCGATGCCCTCGAGGATCCGGTCGCCGAGGTGCTCGACGCGGTCACGCCGGCTGGCGGGCGCCAGCCGGTAGAGGCCGTGCTTGACCGAGTCGAGCGAGGCCAGGAAGTACAAAGTCAGCACGATCACCACGAAGGCGTTGGCCAGCGCGCCCAGGATCGCCAGGCCCACGCCGAGGACGCCGCCGAAGAGCCGCTTGGTGAGGTCGCCGCCGAGGATGTAGTCCTGGGCCTTGGCGACCAGGTCGTACTGGTCGTCCCAGCGCTGGATCTGCCGGTTGCTCTGCAGCTGCTCGAACCAGCCGGGGGCGTTGCCGGCCAGCGTGCTGATCTGGTTGGCGACGATCGGGGCGATCGCGAGCACGAACAGCCCGAGTGCCGCGACGAAGGCCAGCGCGACGACGAGCACCGCGACCGAGCGGCGCATGTCGCGCGCGACGAGCCAGTTCACGACCGGGTTGAGCCCGAAGGCGATGAACAGCGAGACCGCGATCAGCACCAGCACCGGGCCGGCCCGCAGGATCAGGTGCCCCAGCCAGTAGGCGAGCAGGGCGCCGGCCGCGAGCAGGAAACCGGTGAGGAACGGGGGGTGGACCCACGTACGTCGGTGGGGCTCGACTGGCTCGACCGGGTCGCTGGCCTCGGGGGTGGTCGTCGTACCGGTCGGCGGCGGGTCCGTCGTGGTGGCGCTCCCGGACTCGGGAGGCGAGGAGCTCGACGCGGGAGCCCGCGCGGGCTCCCGGTCAGCTCCCCGGTCAGCTCCCTGGCCGGGTCCGGGAGCCCCCACGTCAGCTCTCGTCGTCGCTGCCGAACCCGGCGACCACGTCGCGCAGCGCGGAGAGCTGCGCGGTGATCGAGTCGCGGCGGCGCTGCAGCCGGGTGACCTCGGCGTTGAGGGCCTGGAGCTCGCGCTCCTGGTCGGCGTGGCCGCTGTTGCGCAGCGACTCGGCCTGCTTCTTGGCCGCGCTGACGATCTGCTCGGCCTCGCGGCGCGAGCGGCTGATCAGCTGCTCGGACTCCTGCGTGGCCGCCTCCCGTGCCGAGGCCGCGGCCTCGGTGGCCTCGCGGGCCCGCTGCTCGGCCGCGGTGGAGCGCTCCTCGGCCTCGGCCACCAGGCGCCGGGTCTCGGAGACGGCGGCGTCATGGTTCTCGGCGGCCGCGCGGGTCAGCTGCTCCTTCTCCACGGCCAGCTCCCGACGCGCCTCCTGCACCTCGCGCTCGGCCTCCGCACGGGCCTGCTCGGCCTCGCGGGCAGCGCTGGTGCGCAGGGCGTTGGTCTCCTGCTCGGCGGCCAGGCGCTGCTGCTCGGCCTCGCGGCGGGCGGAGGCGAGATGGTCGTCGGCCTCAGCCATGGCGCGGGTGCGGTGCGACTCGATGTCGGCCATGGTGCGCTTGCGGCTCTCCTCGAGCTCGCGCAGCTGGACCACGCGCATGTCCTCCGCGTCGGCCTCGGCCTCGGACTTGACCGCGGCCGCGTCGCGCTGCGCCTGCTGGCGGATCTGGGCGGCCTGGGCGTTGGCCTCCTCGATCACGTCCGCAGCCTGCTCCTCGGCGAGGCGAAGCATCTCGTTGGCCTTGCTCCCCAGCCCGGCGTAGGTCGGGTTCTGGTTCTCGTCCATCTCGTGGCGCAGCCCGTCGACCTCCGACTGCAGCGCGTTGATCCGGTTCTGGGCCTCACCGAGGCTGGCGGCGAGCCCGGCCTTCTCGGCGGTCAGGAAGCGCAGGTGCTTGTCGACGGCGGACGTGTCGTACCCGCCGCGGCGCACGGTCGGCAGCGACGGGAGCTGGGCGGCCGGCTGGGCGGCGGGCGCGGCCGCGTCGCCGCGGGCCGCGCCGGCGCGGGGCTGCTCGGCCGGCTGCGTGCGCTGCGCCGGCGCGGTGCGCGCCTCCTGCACGGGGGTCGCGGGCCGCTCGGCCACGGCCTGGGCGGACTTCGCCTGCGCGGGGGCCTTCTGGGTCGCCCGCTGGGCGTCGTCGCGGGAGAACACCTGCGTGGGCTCGTCCCCGTTGTCTGGCTCGTTGTCAAAGATGGACAGGCCCTGGTTGCTCATGCTTCTCAATCCTCTATCCCGGGGGTCATGGGGTCGGGTCACACGTCCGACGTACGACGCCCAGTGTCGCCCATCCCCGCGGCGAATCCCATCGCGACCCCCGCGACGCGCCGAACCCAATCACGCAGGTGCGGCCGCCGTACGCCGCCCGCTCAGACCCCGCGGAAGGCGTTGATCTGGTCGAGGTGGCGGGCGCGCAGCTCCTCGTCGCGGACCCCCAGGCCCTCCTCGGGGGCCAGGCAGAGCACACCGACCTTGCCCTGGTGGGCGTTGCGGTGGACGTCGAGGGCGGCCTGGCCCACCTCGGTCAGCGGGTAGGACCGCGACAGGGTGGGGTGGATCATGCCCTTGGCGATCAGCCGGTTGGCCTCCCACGACTCGCGGTAGTTGGCGAAGTGGGACCCGATGATCCGCTTGAGGTTCATCCACAGGTAGCGGTTGTCGTACTGGTGCAGGTACCCGCTGGTGGAGGCGCAGGTGACGATCGTGCCGCCCTTGCGTGCGGCGTACACCGAGGCGCCGAAGGTCTCCCGACCCGGGTGCTCGAAGACGATGTCCACGTCCTCGCCGCCGGTCAGCTCACGGATGTCCTTGCCGAACCGACGCCACTCCTTGGGGTCCTGCTCGTGCTCGTTCTTCCAGAACTGGTAGCCGGCCTCGGAGCGGTTGATGATCAGCTCGGCACCCATCGAGCGGCAGATCTCCGCCTTGGCGTCGTTGGAGACCACGCACACCGGCACGGCGCCGCCGTTGAGCGCGTACTGCGTGGCGAAACCGCCCAGGCCACCGCTGGCCCCCCAGATCAGCACGTTGTCGCCCTGCTTCATCCCGGCGCCGTTGCGGCTCACCAGCTGCCGGTAGGCGGTGGAGTTCACCAGGCCGGGGGAGGCGGCCTCCTCCCAGGTGAGGTGGTCGGGCTTGGGCATCAGCTGGTTGGACTTGACCAGCGCCAGGTGCGCCAGCCCCCCGAAGTTGGTCTCGAACCCCCAGATCCGCTGCTCGGGGTCCATCATCGTGTCGTTGTGCCCGTCGGGGCCCTCGAGCTCCACCGAGAGGCAGTGCGCGACCACCTCGTCGCCGGGCTTCCAGGAGTGCACGCCCAGGCCGGTCTTGAGCACGACGCCGGCGAGGTCGGACCCGACCACGTGGTAGGGCAGGTCGTGGCGCTTGGCCAGCGGCGAGACCCGGCCGTAGCGCTCGAGGAAGCCGAACGTCGAGACGGGCTCGAAGATCGAGGTCCACACGGTGTTGTAGTTGATGGCGCTGGCCATCACCGCGACGATCGCCTCGCCGGGGCCGAGCTCGGGCAGCGCGACCTCCTCGATGTGCAGCGACTTGCGGGGGTCCTTGTCGCGGCTCTCGGCGCCCTCGAACATCTCCGCCTCGTCCTTGTGGACGGTCGCGGCGGTGTAGCTCTCCGGGAGCTCCAGGGCGGCGAAGTCGGCGCCGGCGGTGTCGCCGGCCAGGATGGCGTCGAGGATCTGCTGCACGGGGGCTCCTAGGTGGGGGACGGGCTGGCGCGGAGATTACCGGTCGGTAATGGTGCTGTCCGCTGGGTGTGGGCCTTGTCTCAGTGCGGGTCTCAGTGCGGGTCTCAGTGCGGGTCTCAGTGCGGGTCTCAGTGCGCGTCTCGGTGCGCGTCTCAGTGGGGGGCGGCGGCCGGCTCGACGAGCTCCACGAGCACGCCGCCGGCGTCCTTGGGGTGCACGAAGTTGATCCGCGAGTCGGCCGTGCCGCGCTTGGGGGCGTCGTAGAGCAGCCGTACGCCGCGCTCGCGCAGGATCGCCGAGACCTGCTCCACGTCGCTGACCCGGTACGCGAGCTGCTGCAGGCCCGGCCCGGAACGGTCGATGAACTTGGCGATCGTCGAGGTCTCGTCGAGCGGGGCGAGCAGCTGGATCCGCGACCCGCGGGGGTCGTCGGGGTCGCCGACGGCCACCATCGCCTCGCGCACGCCCTGCTCCTCGTTGGTCTCCTCGTGGGTGACCTCCATGCCGAACTTCTCGCGGTACATCGTGGTCGCCTCGTCGAGGTCCGGTACGGCGATGCCGACGTGGTCGATGCCGAGGAACAGGTGCGCGGGGAGGTCCATGGAGGCATCCTCGCCCAGCGGCGTACGCCGCCTCAACGGGGTGTGACCTGAGCGACACCGCCCGTGTGCCCACCCCCCTGCTGCCGGACGCCGATGGTGGGTAGTGTCGAGAGCACCCAGATCTGCAGCAGGAGGCTCTCATCATGTCCGGTTCTGTCATCGTCGCTGGCGCACGTACGCCGATCGGCCGCCTGCTCGGGGGCCTGAAGGACCTCTCGGCCGCCGAGCTCGGCGGAGTCGCCATCAAGGGTGCCCTGGAGAAGGCGGGTGTCTCCGCGGACCAGGTCGACTACCTGATCATGGGCCAGGTCATCCAGGCCGGGGCGGGCCAGAACCCGGCGCGCACCGCGGGGATCGCGGCCGGGCTGCCGATGTCGCTGCCCTCGATCACGATCAACAAGGTGTGCCTCTCCGGCGTCAACGCCATCGCCATGGCCGACCAGCTGATCCGCGCCGGCGAGCACGACATCGTCGTGGCCGGGGGCATGGAGTCGATGACCAACGCCCCGCACTTCCTGCCCAAGTCGCGTGAGGGCATCAAGTTCGGCGACGTGAAGCTGGTCGACTCGATGGCCTACGACGCGCTGTTCGACCAGGCCACCCAGCAGGCGATGGGGCTGCTCACCGAGGAGTGCAACGCAGCCGGTGCCAACCTGACCCGCGCGGAGCAGGACGAGTTCGCGGCTCAGTCGCACCAGCGTGCTGCGGCGGCCTGGAAGAACGGCCTCTTCGACGACGAGGTCGTGCCGGTCGAGATCCCGCAGCGCAAGGGCGACCCGGTCGTGGTCAGCCAGGACGAGGGCGTGCGCGGCGACACCACCGCCGAGTCGCTGGGCAAGCTGCGCCCCGCGTTCAGCAAGGAGGGCACGGTCACGGCCGGCTCGGCCTCGCAGATCTCCGACGGCGCCTGCGCGGTCGTGGTGATGAGCAAGGCCAAGGCCGAGGAGCTCGGCCTGACCTGGCTCGCCGAGATCGGTGCCCACGGCCAGGTCGCCGGCCCCGACTCCACCCTGCAGCTGCAGCCCGCCAACGCCACCGCCAAGGCGTGCGCCAAGGAGGGCATCGAGCCCGCCGACCTCGACCTGGTGGAGTTCAACGAGGCGTTCGCCGCCGTCGGCATCTCCTCCGCGCGCGAGCTGGGCATCGCCGACGAGAAGGTCAACGTCAACGGCGGCGCGATCGCCCTGGGCCACCCGGTCGGCATGTCGGGGGCCCGGATCGTGCTCCACCTGGCCCTCGAGCTCCAGCGCCGCGGCGGCGGCACCGGCGTCGCCGCCCTCTGCGGCGGCGGTGGCCAAGGTGACGCCCTGGTCGTCAAGGTGCCCGCTTCCTGACCGCTCGCCGTACCCGCCCCTCCAGCGCGACCGGGTGGGACCATCCCGGATAGTCCGCGACGTTGCGCAGGCTCCGGAGGCGATATGAGCTGTCGAACGTCGCGGAGTATCCGGTCGGCGGCGAGGAAGGAGTCCGATGGGCAGGCGGTCGACGGGTGACGTCCCCGAGCTGGTCGAGAAGGCGCGCACGGGCGACGCGCGGTCGGTGGCCCGGCTGATCTCGCTGGTCGAGGACGCCTCCCCGCTGCTGCGCGAGGTGATGGCCGGCCTGGCGCCGTACGCCGGGGCAGCACGCGGTGCGGGCGCCCACATCGTCGGCATCACCGGCTCCCCGGGCGTCGGCAAGTCCACCTCGACCTCAGCGCTGGTGACGGCCCTGCGCGCCCAGGGCAAGCGGGTCGGCGTGCTCGCGGTCGACCCCTCCTCGCCGTTCTCCGGCGGGGCCCTGCTCGGTGACCGGGTGCGGATGCAGGACCACGCGCTCGACAAGGAGGTCTACATCCGCTCGATGGCCTCCCGCGGCCACCTCGGCGGGCTGTCCTGGGCGACGCCGCAGGCGCTGCGCGTGCTCGAGGCCGCCGGCTGCGACGTGGTCCTGATCGAGACCGTCGGGGTGGGTCAGAGCGAGGTGGAGGTCGCCGCGATGGCGGACACCACGCTGGTGCTGGTCGCCCCCGGGATGGGGGACGGGATCCAGGCCGCGAAGGCCGGGATCCTCGAGATCGGCGACGTCTACGTGATCAACAAGGCCGATCGCGACGGCGCCGACCAGGTGCGCCGCGAGCTGCGCTCGATGCTGGCGCTCGCCGAGCGCCCCGAGGGTGCCTGGCGTCCGGAGATCGTCAAGACCGTGGCCAGCAAGGCGGAGGGTGTCGACGACGTCGTCGCGGCCATCGAGAAGCACCGGGCCCACCTCGAGGCCTCCGGGGAGCTCGACCGCCGCCGCACGCGCCGGGCCCGCGACGAGATCGAGGCGATCGCGGTCACCGCGCTGCGCGAGCAGTGGCGCGGCGTCCACGAGAACGCTGCGCTCGACGAGCTGGCCGCCGAGGTCGTGGCCGGCGACAGCGACCCCTACGCCGCGGCCGACCTGCTGCTGGAGAGCCTGGAGTCCGGGGGCGTCAGCGGGGTCCGGGCCTGATCGGGGTCTCGCGACCTCCACGCCTGCCCCGCCCGATCCCCGAGCGCGCCTGCTCCCACCGGGGCCGTGCGCTTGGTACAACTGATGATGACGTGCGTGAGCTGCGGCGCACTCGACTTCCCCCGACGCAAGGAGCACCCGATGGAAGGCGCGCTGAAGAAGGGCGGGATCCTGCTGGTCGTCCTGTTCCTCGGCTTCTGGCTGGTCCAGGACCCGTCGGGCTTCGCCGACAGCGCCAAGCAGACCGGCAGCACGCTGTGGGAGCTGCTCGTGCAGATCTTCCGCGGCATCATCAGCTTCTTCACCTCGATGAGCTCCTGAGCCCCACGTGCTGGGCTCGCTCTGGCGCTGGCTGACCGATCCCCGCATCGGCGAGCGGCTGCTGCGCGAGGAGGACGAGGACATCGTCGACGTCGTGCACAAGCACGCGGTCGTCTACGTGGTGCCCGGCGTGATGGCCCTCGGCGGCCTGCTGTGCTGGTCGCTGGTGCCGTTCTCCTCGGTGGAGGTGGGCTGGGTGCCGATCCTGTTCGGGCTCGTGCTGCTGCTCTGGGCGGGGTTCAAGGCGCTGCAGCGCAACATCGACCGGTTCGTGGTCACCAACCAGCGGGTGTTCCGCGTGCACGGGCTGCTCAACCGCAAGGAGGCGACCATGCCGCTCAGCCGGATCCTGGACATCTCCGTGGACAAGCCGCTGCACGGCCGGATGCTCAACTTCGGCCACTTCACCTTCGAGTCGGCGGCCCAGGAGCAGGGCCTGCGCGACATCCGGTACGTCGGACGCCCCGACCAGCGCAACCTGACCATCCAGCGCGTGGTGCAGCGCGCGGGCCTGCGCGGGCGCAACCCCACGGTCCCGCACACCCCGCCGCACTAGAGACCGGCGGCCGCCGTCAGGTCGGCACGGATGGCGTCGAGGCGGCCGACGGCCGAGATCCGCGCGGCGTCCACGTCGTCGCTCCCACCGCCGTGCTCCACCGCTGGCTCCACGGGGACGACGACCTCGAGGTAGCACTTGAGCTTCGGCTCGGTCCCCGAGGGGCGTACGACGACCCGCGCGTGGTCGGCCAGGCGGAACCGCAGGCCGTTGGTCGGCGGCACGTCCGCGGAGCCGAGCGACAGGTCGTCGACCTGCTCCACGGCCAGCCCGCCCAGCGACCGGGGCGGGTCGTCGCGCAGTCGGTCGACCACCGCGGGGATCGCGTCGAGGTCGTCCATCCGCACCGAGAGCTGGTCGGTGGCGTGCAGGCCGTGCGCCCGCGCGAGGTCGTCGAGCAGGTGGCGCAGGGTGCGTCCGGCCGCCTTGGCCTCGGCCGCCATCTCGCAGACCAGCAGCAGCGCCGAGACGCCGTCCTTGTCCCGGACGGAGGCGGGGTCCACGCAGTAGCCGAGGGCCTCCTCGTAGCCGAACGCGAGATCCTCCACGCGCCCGATCCACTTGAAGCCGGTCAGCGTCTCGGCGTACGGCTGCCCGGCCGCGGCGGCCATCGTGCCCAGCAGCGAGGAGGACACGATCGTGGTCGCGTACACGCCCGTACGCCCCCGGGCGAGCAGGTGCTGGGCGAGCAGGGCGCCGACCTCGTCACCGCGGAGCATCTGCCACCCGTGCGGGCCGGGGACCGCGACCGCGCACCGGTCGGCGTCGGGATCGTTGGCGACGACGACGTCGGCGTCCACCTCCTCGGCCAGTGCCATGGCGAGGTCCATCGCCCCGGGCTCCTCGGGGTTGGGGAAGGAGACCGTGGGGAAGTCCGGGTCGGGCTCGGCCTGGAGGGTGGCCACGTGCGGCGCGGGGAACCCGGCCCGCTGCAGCACGGTCTGCACGGTGGTGCCGCCGACGCCGTGCAGCGGCGTGTAGACGGTGGTCAGGTCGCGGGGGCCGTCGCCCACGAGTCCGACGACCGAGGTCAGGTAGCGGTCGAGCAGGTCGTCGCCGAGCACCTCGATGGCGTCGTCGGCCCGCGGCAGGCCGGCGACCGGCCCGACCGCGTCGATGTGCGCCGCGATCTCCTCGTCGGCCGGCGGCACGATCTGGCTGCCGTCGCCGAGGTAGACCTTGTAGCCGTTGTCCTGGGGTGGGTTGTGGCTGGCGGTGACCATCACGCCGGCGACGCAGCCGAGGTCGCGGATCGCGAAGGCGAGGACGGGGGTGGGGAGCGGGCGCGGGAGCACGTGGGCGCGCAGGCCGGCTCCGGCCATCACCTCGGCGGTGTCGCGGGCGAAGACGTCCGAGCCGTGCCGCGCGTCGTACCCGATCACGACCGCGTCACCGGGTGCGGCGCCGTGCTCGCGCAGGTACGCCGCCAGGCCGGCCGCCGCGCGCAGCACCACGACCCGGTTCATCCGGTTGGGACCGGCTCCGAGCGCGCCCCGCAGTCCCGCCGTACCGAACTCCAGGGTGCCGGCGAACCGGTCCGCGAGCTCGGCGGTGTCCCCCTCCTCGACCAGGCGTTCCAGCTCGGCCCGGGTGACCGGGTCGGGGTCGTCCGCGGCCCACTCCCGGGCGCGTCGGAACAGGTCGTCGGCACTGGTGGCGGTCATGCGCCCGAGGCTAGCGGCCCGACCGACCGGTCGGCCTCAGCCGAGGTCGCGCAGCCGCGGCAGCAGCTCCTCGCAGGCGCGGGCGACGAACCCCACCGGGTCGCGCGCCGGCGGGGTCAGCCAGACCTGCTCGACGCCCAGGCCGGCGTAGGCCTCCGTGCGCTGCCAGAACGCGTCGAGGTCGGCGAACGGGTCGTCGTTGGTCAGCACGGTGCGGGCCACCTCGGCCGGGTCCCGGCCGACGTCGTGGCAGTGCCCGTCCAGGACCTCGAGCTTGTGCCGGACCACGTCGGGCTCGAAGCCGTAGAGGTTGCAGGCGTCGGCGTGCTCGGCCACCAGGCGCAGCGTCCGGCGCTCGCCGCTGCCGCCGACCACGACCCGCGGCCCACCGGGTCGCAGCGGCGCCGGGACGCAGGCGGTCTCGGTGAGGCGGTAGTGCCGGCCCTCGAAGGGGCCGTCGTCCGCGCTCCACATCTGGCGGCAGATCCGCAGGGTCTCCTCCACGCGCTCGAAGCGCTCGGGAAGCGGCGGGAACGGTACGCCGAGCGCGGCGTGCTCCCGCTCGTACCAGGCGGCGCCGAGGCCGAGGAGGGCACGACCACCGCTGAGCACGTCCAGGGTCGTGACCGTCTTCGCGAGCAGGCCGGGGTGCCGGTAGGTCACGCCGGTGACCAGCAGCCCGAGCTCCACGCGCTCGGTCCGGGCGGCGAGGAACCCGAGCGAGGTGTACCCCTCGAGCATGGGGGCCGCGGCGCCCCCGAGGTGCTCCATCTGGAACCAGTGGTCCATCATCGTCAGCGTCGTCACGCCGCCCTGGTCGGCGGCCCGGGCCACGTCGGACAGCGTGCGGGACAGGGCCGCGGGGCCGCCGGCCCAACCCAGGTCGGCGCAGTGGATGCCCAGCTTCACGGCTCTCCTCGGGGGTGGGGTGGTCCGGCAATACTGGAGCACATGGACCCGAGGCTCTACCGCTTCTCGCGGACCTTCACCGTGGCGGCCCCCCGTGCGGAGGTGCACGCCGTGCTCGTGGACCTCGAGCACTACTCCGAGTGGTGGCCGCAGGTGCGCGCCGTCGCCCGCATCGACGACGACCACGCCCTGGTGGTCTCCCGGGCCGCGCTGCCCTACTCCATGGAGCTGGAGCTGACCGCGGTCGACCGGTCACCCGAGCGCCTCGAGGTGGCGATCGACGGTCCGATCACCGGCTGGGCGCGGTTCGAGCTCACCGCACCGACCCCGGGGAGCACCGTGCTGCGCTACGAGCAGGAGGTGCGCGCCCGGGGACGGCTGCTGGCGGCGGCGTCGTACGTCGCGCGCCCGGTGCTGGCGTGGAACCACCAACGGATGATGGCGGGCGCCGAGCGCGGGCTACGGGCGAGGTGTCAGCCCAGTGCGGAGAGCACGGCCTCGTAGTCGGGCTCGTCGCCGATCGAGTCCGTCATCTGGGCGTGGATCACGCGGTTGTCCTCGTCGAGGACGAGCACCGAGCGCGCGAGCAGGCCCTCGAAGCTGCTGTCGACCAGCCGGACGCCGTAGTCGTCGCCGAACGAGGAGCGGAACGCCGAGCCCACCCGGACGTTGTCCAGACCCTCGGCCGCGCAGAAGTCGCGGACCGCGAACGGCAGGTCCACCGAGACGTTGAGCACGGTGGTGCCCTCCAGGCTGCTCGCCACCTCGTTGAACCGGCGCAGCGCGGCCTGGCACACGCCGGTGCCGATGCTGGGGAAGATGCTCAGCACGACGCGACCCGGAAGGTCGGCCAGGCTGAACTCGTTGAGGTCGGTGTCGACGAGGGAGAACTCAGGAGCCTTCTCGCCGACCTGCGGCAGCTCTCCGACGGTGTGCGCGGGGGATCCCCCGAGTGCAGTGGTAGCCATGGCCGCAAATGTAGCCAGAGGGTGTCAACGCCGGCGTCTCGGTCCGTACTGGGGCGCGACCTTGGCCATCGCGGCCTCGCGGGCCACCCGGGTGTTGGCGTTGACCAGCAGCGCCAGCTGCTCGATCCGCTCCCGCGCGAAGGTACGCCGTGGGGAGGCCGTCCAGGTGCCGTCGAAGAGCCGCTTGGCGGCGGCCAGGGCGTCGGGGGAGCGGCGGGCCAGCTCGCGGGCCAGGTCCTCGGCCGCGGCGACCGGGTCGGCGGCGACCTCGGTGACCAGGCCGAGGTCGTGCGCCTCCTTGCCGGAGAGCATCTGCGCGGTCATGGTCAGGCGCTTGGCGGTGTCGATGCCGACCAGCTCGGCCAGGGTGCGCACCCCGGTCATGTCCGGGATGATCCCCCAGCGGCCCTCGAGCACCGACCACTCCGAGTCGGGGGTGGCGATCCGGAAGTCCGCGGCGAGCGCGATCTGCAGGCCACCGCCGTAGCAGTGCCCGCGCACCGCGGCGATGACCGGCACCGGCAGGCGGCGCCACGCCCAGCAGGCCTCCTGGAAGGTGTTGGTGCCGCGCCACGGACGGGGCACGAAGGCGCGGGCGACGCCGGCGCGGTCCTTCATCACGGTGCCGAAGTCGAGTCCCGAGCAGAACGACGGCCCAGCACCGCTGAGGACCACGGCCCGCAGGGTGGGGTCGCGGCGCAGCGTCCGCGCCGTCGCGGCCAGCTCCTCGAGGGTCTGCAGGGTGAGTGCGTTGAGCTTCTCGGGACGGTCGAGGCGCACCTGGGCGATGCCGTCGGTGACCGTGTGCGTGACCAGGGGCGTCGTCATGGTCAGCAGGTTACCCGCTGGTAGGCCCGGAGGGTGAGCACGCAGTGCCCGGTCGGCGGGCTGGAGCGTGCGCACAGTGCCCGGTCGGCGGGCTCAGTCGAAGGCGGGTCGCTCGTACTCCGCGGTGGCGAACGGTCCGCCGACGTGGGCGGCCTGGGCGGTGTCGTCCTCGGTCGGCGGCTCGGCCTCGACCGCGGCGGCGTACGCCTCGGCGTCGTCGCGGGGTCGGTACCCCAGGGCGTGGCCGGGAGCCAGGTCCCACCAGGCGCGGGTGTTGGCGGAGATGCCGTAGAGCACCGCGAAGCCCGGGCTCGGGGCGCTCAGCGACGCGTGGAACATCCGCACCGCGTCGTCGGGGGAGAGCCACGTGGCCAGCTGGCGGCGCGAGGTGGGGCGGGGCAGGAACGAGCCGATCCGGGTGCTCACGGCATCGAGGCCGTGGCGCTCGGCGTACAGCCGCAGCAGCGCCTCCGCGGCCACCTTGGCGACCCCGTAGTAGGTGTCCGGGCGAGCGGGCACGTCGGTGCCCAGCCGGCCGTCGGGGAGGTCGGCCCGGGGCGTCCGGCCGACGGTGTGGTTGCTCGAGGCGTAGACGATGCGGCGTACGTCGCAGGCGAGCATCGCCTCGAGCAGCGCTGCTGTGGAGAGCACGTGCGAGGTGAGCGCGTCGGGCAGCGAAGACTCCGTCGGGATCCCGACCAGGTGCACGACGGCCTGCGGCCGGGTGCGGGTGACGGCGTCGGCGACCGCCTCGGGATCGGTGCAGTCGGCCTCGAGGTCGGCCCCTCGTCCGGGCAGGTCGAGCCCCACCACGTCGTGGCCGAGGGCGCGCAGCCCGGGACCGACCACGCTGCCGATGGCGCCGGCGGACCCGGTGAGCAGGACGGTCATGCCGGTGAGGCTAGCGAGCGGGGATCAGGAGTCGCGCTCGGAGTCGTCCTGGTCCTCGGAGTCGTCCTGGTCCTCGGAGTCGTCCTGGTCGTCTGGCTCCGGTGCGTCGTCCTGGTCGTCGGCGTCGCCGCCGGCGCTCTTGTCCGAGGCCTGGCTGTTGGGGTCCTCGGGGTCGGCGTACGGCGCCGGGCCGTCCTCCTCGTAGTCCTCGGCGTCGGTGAACTGACCGCGGTCCACGTCGAAGGTGCGGCCGGTGTTGTCGACCTCGGCAGTTTCGGGGCGGTTGTCCGGGTCGAGCCGGCGCTCGCGCTCCTCCTCCATCTGCTTCTTGGTGTCCTCGTCGGGCTCCTTCTCTGGCTCGATCCCTTGGCTGCGCCCGGCGCGCTCGTCGGTGTCGATGCCGCCGTCGTCGAGGATGGTGCCGCCGTCGTCGGAGGAGTCGTCCGACTCCTGGTCGACGCGGTCGTCGGTGTCGCTCATCTGGGGTCCTTCCGAGGTCTGGTGTCCCTGCATGGGTATCGGCGCGCGATCCCGGTGTCAACGCGGGAGTCCACGCGGGTCGGGCGGGCCGGACGTGCCGGGGTCAGATCCGGGGCACGACGCGGCCGAGCAGGTCGCCCATCCGGGTGGCGGCGGAGCGCCCGGCCTCGAGAACCTCCTCGTGGTGCAGCGGCTCGCCGGTGATGCCGGCGGCCAGGTTCGTGACCAGGCTGATGCCGAGGACCTCCATCCCGGCTTCGCGGGCCGCGATCGCCTCGAGCGTCGTACTCATCCCGACCAGGTGGCCGCCGATCGCCCGCACGAAGCCGATCTCCGCCGGCGTCTCGTAGTGGGGGCCGGGGAACTGCACGTAGACGCCCTCGTCGAGCGAGGGGTCGATCTCGCGGCACAGGCCGCGCAGCCGGCGGCTGTACAGGTCGGTCAGGTCGACGAAGTTCGCGCCCTCGATGGGGGAGGTGGCGGTGAGGTTGATGTGGTCGCTGATCAGCACCGGGGTCCCGGGTGGCCAGGCCTCGTCGAGCCCGCCGCAGCCGTTGGTCAGGACCACGGTGGAGCACCCGGCCGCGGCGGCGGTGCGGACGCCGTGCACCACGGCGCGCACCCCGAGTCCCTCGTAGACGTGGGTGCGTCCGAGGAAGACCAGCAGGTTCTTCTCGCCTGCGCGCACCGAGCGGACCTTCCCGGCGTGCCCGGCCACGGCCGGCGGGGCGAACCCGGGCAGCTCCGTCGTACTGAGCTCGGCGGTGGCCTCACCCAGCGCGTCGACCGCCGGCAGCCAGCCCGACCCCATCACCAGCGCGATGTCGTGGCGGGCCACGCCCGTCTTCTCCGCGAGCACGCTCGCGGCCTCGGTGGCGGCCGCGGTGTAGGTCTGGGTCATCCGGGGAGCCTAGTGCGGGATGCGTCAGCCGCCGAAGTTGGACCGGCACGGCCGTGAGCGGAGGGCGGCGACGTAGTCGGCGGGGGCGTCGGCCGCCTCGGCCGCGTCGGCGAGCACGCCGAGATAGCTGGCCGAGGGGAGGCCGCCCTCGAAGGCGTCGAGGACGTAGACCCACGCGACGACCTCCTCGTTGAGGGTGGAGACGCGCACCTTGGTCTTGCGGAACAGGCCGGTGTCCGCCGACTCCCAGGAGTCGAGGGCGGCGACGTCCTCCTCGGTGACGTCGTAGACCGCGACGAAGACCTGCTCGAAGGGGTCCTGCACGATCGTGGCCATCGCGCCGTCCCAGCCGAGCTCCTCGCCACCGAAGGTGAGCCGCCAGCCCTCCAGCCAGCCGGTGTCGCGCAACGGGGAGTGCGGGCACCGCTCGCCCATGCGGGCGGGATCGAGGTTGGTCCCGTAGGCGGCGTACAGCGTCACGGGCTGAGACTACGGGGGGCTCGGGGCCGCGGCGCAATACGACACAATGAGCCGGTGACCACTCCACAGTTCGGGCAGGCCAGTCACGTCGCGGTCCTCGGCGGTGGCCCTGGCGGCTACGAGGCGGCCCTGGTCGCGGCGCAGCTCGGCGCGCAGGTCACGGTCGTCGACTGCGACGGCCTCGGCGGCTCCGCGGTCGTCACCGACTGTGTGCCCAGCAAGACGCTGATCGCCACCGCCGAGCTGATGAGCGAGCTGGCCGGTGCCCCCGAGCTGGGCATCGGCTTCCAGGACCCCGACGGAGAAGCGGCCCATCACGTGGCCGTCGACCTCCATCGGGTCAACCGCCGGGTCAAGGCGCTCGCGGCCGACCAGTCCGGCGACATCGGTCGACGGCTGGAGCGCGAGGGCGTCCGCGTGGTGACCGGTGTCGGGCGGCTCGACGGACCGCAACGCGTCGCGGTCGAGCTCGCCGACGGCGGCACCGAGTCGATCGAGGCCGACGCCGTGCTGCTCGCGACCGGGGCCGCGCCGCGCACCCTGCCGAGCGCCCAGCCCGACGGCGAGCGGATCCTGACCTGGGAGCAGGTCTACGACCTCACCGAGGCGCCCACGAAGATGATCGTGGTCGGCTCCGGCGTCACCGGCGCCGAGTTCGCCAGCGCCTACATGTCCCTGGGCATCGAGGTGGTCCTGGTCTCCTCGCGCGACCGCGTGCTGCCCAGCGAGGACGCCGACGCCGCGACCGTGCTCGAGGACGTGCTCACCCGCCGCGGCATGCAGGTGCTCTCCCGGTCGCGGATGGAGTCGGTGACCCGCGAGGGTGACGAGGTGACGGTCACCCTCACCGACGGCCGCACCGTCACCGGGTCGCACTGCCTGCTCGCACTGGGCTCGGTGCCCCGCACCGAGGGCCTCGGTCTCGCCGAGGCGGGCGTGGCCCTCGACGACGGCGGGTTCGTCCGCGTCGACCGGGTCTCGCGCACCTCGGCGCGCGGGGTGTACGCCGCCGGCGACTGCACCGGAGTGCTGATGCTCGCGAGCGTGGCCGCCATGCAGGGGCGGATCGCCATGTGGCACTTCCTCGGTGACGCAGTCACCCCGCTCGACCTCAAGCAGGTCTCCTCCAACGTGTTCACCGCGCCCGAGATCGCCACGGTGGGGTGGCAGCAGCGGGCCGTCGACGCGGGGGAGATCGTCGCCGAGACCGTCCGCCTCGACCTCGCCGGCAACGCCCGGGCGAAGATGCAGGGCGTCCGCGACGGGTTCGTGAAGCTCTTCTGCCGGCCAGGGACGGGGGTCGTCGTCGGAGGCGTGGTGGTCGCACCGAAGGCCAGCGAGCTGGTGCACGCCATCTCGATCGCGGTCGCCGAGTCGCTCACCGTCGACCAGCTCGCGCACGCGTTCACGGTCTACCCCTCGATGAGCGGGTCGATCGCGGAGGCAGCCCGGCGGCTGCACCACGCGCCGGCGCTCCCGGCCGAGTGACCGGCTCGGAATAGCGCCGTTAAATCACACGTGTGTCATTTAGCGGGGATATCCGGAATATCTCAGAAAGTGCTGCCACGCTCCATTTTCGACGGGAATACTGAGGCGAGTCCCGTCCTTCCCACCGGTCACTGGGGTCACACATGTCTCGCTGCACCCGCCTGGTCGCTGCCTCCGCCGGTCTGGCGACAGTGGTCGCCTCGCTCGCGCTCACGGCGCCGGCCCAGGCGTCCCGAACGGTCTCGGAGACCTATTCCGTGCCGGCCAACGGCACCCTGCGGCTGACCGGGCACGGCTACGGGCACGGCCACGGCATGTCGCAGTACGGCGCCCAGGGGGCCGCGCTGAAGGGGCTGACCCACCAGCAGATCCTCGCCTTCTACTACCCGGGCACGACGCTGTCGACGACCACGGGCCCGATCCGGGTGCTGGTCTCGGCCGACACCGACTCCGACGTCCGGGTCCTGCCCGCCAGCGGGTTGAAGGTGCGCGACGCCAGCAGCGGTGCGGCGTACACGCTGCCGGCCACCGCCGGGGTCAAGACCTGGCGCCTGCGCACCACCGTCAGCGGCGCCACGGTGCTGGACTACGAGAAGAGCGGGTGGCACGTCCACAAGCCGGGCGTCAGCCTGACCGGCGAGGCCGAGTTCTTCCGGGCAGGCACGCTGACCCTGCGCGTGGGCGGCGGCACCCGCACCTATCGCGGTGCCATGCGGCTCGCGGCCAAGGACACCGTCAACGTGCTCAGCCTCGACGAGTACGTCCAGGGCGTCGTACCCCGCGAGATGCCGGTCTCCTGGAAGCCGGCGGCCGTCCAGGCCCAGGCGGTCGCCGCGCGCACGTACGCCGCCTTCGACCGCGCCGCCCACGCGAGCCGGCACTACGACACCTGTGACACCACCTCGTGCCAGGTCTACGGCGGGGTGAGCGACGAGGACCCGCGCGGCAACGCGGCGGTCGCTGCGACCGCCTCCCGGGTGCTCACCCACGGCGGCAAGCCGGCGTTCACCCAGTTCGCCTCCAGCAGCGGGGGTTGGCTGCTCGCGGGCAGCCGGCCCTACCTGGTGTCCAAGGCGGACCCCTACGACAACTTCAGCGGCAACCCCATGCACACCTGGAACACCACCGTGACTCGCGCGGCGATCCAGCGGGCGTGGCCCTCGCTGGGCACGCTGAAGCGGGTGCTGGTCACCAAGCGCGACGGCAACGGCGACTGGCACGGCCGCGTCGAGCAGATGCGGCTGGACGGCTCCCGGTCCGACGTCACGGTGAGCGGCAGTGCCTTCCGCTCGGCCCTCGGCCTGCGCTCGAGCTGGTTCCGCTTCGGCAACGCCACCACCACCAGCCCGCCCGCCCCGGCTCCGGCGCCTGCTCCGGCCCCCGACCCCGGTGCCTCGCCGACCACCACGAGCAAGGCGAGCTCGCCGATCTACAAGCGGTGGAAGCGCATCGGCGGCGCCGACTCCGTCGTCGGCATGCCGCGGGCCCGCGAGTACGCCGTCGCCGGTGGCCTGGCCCGGCGCTTCGCCCACGGCCGGATCTTCTACAAGGACGGCGCCGGGCCCCACGAGCTGCACGGCAAGGTGCTGCGCGCCTACGTCAAGCGCGGCGGGGCCACCTCCCGGCTCGGCTTCCCCCGCACCAAGCCGCTGCGCAGCGGCCGCGGCTGGTTCGCCCGCTTCGAGCACGGCGTGATCAGCGTGCGCGGCAACGGCAAGGTCCGCGTCACCTACACCAGCTGACCGCCCCGCCGGCCGGCCAGTCGACACCCCGTACGCCGGTAAGCGGCCGCACCCCACGCTGGTTGAGCCTGTCGAAACCACCCCGTACGCCGAGGTGGGTGCTGAGCCAGACGCTGGTTGAGCTTGTTGAAACCACTCGTACGACGAACCGCAGCGCCGACCCCCGCTGGTCGAGCAGGGAGCGAAGCGCTTGTCCTGAGCCCAGTCGAAGGGAGCGATCAGTCGAGACCCCGCAAGCCGACAGGCAGCCGCACCCCACGCTGGTTGAGCCTGTCGCAACCACACGGTGGTTGAGCTTGTCGAAACCAACGCGCGTACGGCGATCCGCAGTGCAGACCCGCAGCGCCGACCCTCACCGGTCGAGCAGGCGCTTGTCCTGAGCTCGTCGAAGGGAGCGGTCGGTCGAGACCCCGCACGCCGAGAAGCAGCCGCAGCCCCCCGCTGGTTGAGCTTGTCGAAACCACTCGTACGACGAACCGCAGCGCCGACCCCCGCTGGTCGAGCAGGGAGCGAAGCGAGCGGTCAGTCGAGACCCGGTGACCTGGCAGGCAGCCGCACCCCACCGCTGGTTGAGCTTGTCGAAACCACGGGCACGTCGAACCGCAGCGTCGACCACCGCTGGTCGAGCAGCGAGCGGAGCGCTTGTCCTGAGCCCAGTCGAAGGGAGCGGTCAGTCGAGACCCCGCACGCCGAGAAGCAGCCGCAACCCAACCGGTGGTTGAGCTTGTCGAAACCAAGGCCCGTGCGCCGAGATGCGCCCGCAACCCATTCGGTGGTTGAGCTTGTCGAAACCACTCGGCCCGGTCGGTGGATCAGAAGATTTTCGAGGGGTGTGGTCGACGCGGGTGCCGGGTTGCGGTGGTGTTCCCCGACCCCTGCATTCGGCATCCCGGCTGCTCAGCTCGACCGTCGTGGTCACCGTGGGTTCGGTTCGTGTGGCTGCTCGGGTCCAGGTCCCGGTGGTCCAAGAAGGAGCGCGCCGGAGAAGTTACACACAGATTCGAAAACACTATCGATCCTGTCAGTGCTCAGGTCTAGCATTGATCCATGGCCACCACCACCGCTCCCGGCACCGGGACCACCCGCGCGCAGGTGGTCGGCCTGTCCGCGGTGCAGGTGCTCGATGGTGTCCGCGAGGCCCGCCAGCGCCGCGCACGCAGGCCGCGGTGGCCGCGAGCTCGAGCTGGCGGTCGCCTGGGCGCACCTGCACCCCTGCGCGGCCGACGACCTGCCGGCCGCCTGGGCGTATGCCGACGGGCTGTTCGACGAGAGCCACGCCGCCCTGGCCGGGCCCGGGACCCCGGAGGTCGCCGAGTTCGCACCGGCCGCTTTGGCCGCCCAGCTCGGGATCAGCCTGACCGCGGGGCGGCACCTGATCGGCGACGCCCTGGAGCTGACCTACCGCCTCCCCCGGCTCTGGGACCACGTCGCTGACCGGCCGGGTCCCGGTGTGGCGGGCCCGGCAGATCTCCCGCGAGACCCACGACCTGTCCCTGGACGCCGTCGGGTTCGCCGACCGGCTCATCGCCGCCACCCCGGAGAGGATCGACCAGGTCGACGCCGCCCGCCTGGTCCACGAAGCCCGCCTCTACTACGACCCCGACCGCGCCACCGCCGACGAAGACGAAGCCCTCGCCCGCCGCGGAGTGTGGCTGCGCACCGGCGGCGCACCCGCGACCACCGACGTCTGGATGACCCTCGACACCCCCGACGCCCTCCTCTTCGACCAAAGTGTCGGTCGGATCGCCGCCGACCTCCGCGACCTCGGCGACAGCGACCCCCTCGACGTCCGCCGCGCCCGCGCCGTCGGCGTCCTGGCCGACCCCCAGTACGCCCTGGACCTCATGTCCGGCCGCGAGAGCGCCGCCCCGTCTCCGGGTCGCTCGGGCATCGGGGACGCGAACCTCTACCTCCACCTCACTCCCCGCAGGACCTCCAGGACTGACTCAGACTGAGGGTGGAGCCGGCGCGGTGACGATCGAGCGGCTCGGCGCAGCCACCACCCGGCTGCTCACCGACTGGCTCACCCGCCACGCCCAGGCCGGTGGTCGGGTGATCGTCCGCCCCGTCCTCGACCTCGCCGACCCGCGCACCAGCGACGCCCACGACCCCCCGGCCTGGATGCGCGAAACCGCCGTCCTGCGCGACGCGACCTGCGTCTTCCCCGGGTGCCGGCGCGACTCCCGCGCCTGCGACCTCGACCACATCGAGGCCTACCAGCCCCTCGACGACGGCGGACCGCCCGGCCAGACGTCGCTGGCGACTCTCGCGCCGCTGTGCCGCACCCACCACCGCCTCAAGACCCACACCACCTGGACCTACCAGCCCAACGCCGACGGCAGCTACACCTGGACCGCGCCCACCGGCCACCGCTACACCGTCCGGGTCCCCGACCGCCGACCCCCACCCCGCGGCCCCTCACCCCGCCGACGACCCTGACGCCCCGCACCCCGACCACCCAGCCCCGGTCGGGGCCACCGGCACGCCCAGGCGTGGTTTCGACAGGCTCAACCACCGTCTGGGTGCGGCCACCGCCCGGCTCACCGGGTCTCGACTGACCACTCTTTTCGACAGGCTCAGGAGGGCGTGCGGGCGTGGTTTCGACAAGCTCAACCACCGTCGGGTTGCGGCCCTGTTCGCCTCACGGGTCTCGACTGAGCTCGGCCAGGCCGACCGGTGGGAGCGCGGACTACTGGCCCAGCACGAGCACCAGGTCGCCGCCCTCGACCTGCTGGGTGCCGGGGAAGGCCAGGCGCTCGACGGTGCCGGCTCGGGGTGCGGTGATCGAGGCCTCCATCTTCATCGCCTCGATCGTCGCCACGACCTGGCCGGCCTCGACGGAGTCACCTTCCTCGACCTGCTGGGTGACCACGCCGTCGAAGGGAGCCGGCAGCTGGCGCTCGTCCTGCGGGTCGGCCTTCTCCTGGGCGGCGACCTTCGACTCCACCGACTCGTCGCGCACGTTGATCGGCCGGAGCTGGCCGTTGAGGGTGGCCATGACGCTGCGGTAGCCACGTTCGTCGGGGTCGCTGATCGCCTGCAGCCCCAGGATCAGCCGCTTGCCCTCCTCGATGTCCACCACGTGCTCCTCGCCCGCCCGCAGGCCGTAGAGGTAGTCCGTGGTGCTCAGCACCGACACGTCGCCGTAGGTCGCCATCGCCTCGTTGAACGCCTTGGTGGGGCCGGGGAACAGCAGCTCGTTGAGCGTCGAGCGGCGCGAGGTGCCGGCCAGTCCCTCGGCCTGCTCGTCGGTGAGCTCGCCGACCGGCTGCTTCCACGTCCGTCCGGACAGCGCCTTCTCCCGGAAGGGCTCGGGCCACCCGCCGGGCGGGTCACCGAGCTCGCCGTTGAGGAAGCCGATCACCGAGTCGGGGATGTCGAACTGGCCGGGGTTCTCCTCGAACTCCTTCGGGTCGGCCCCGACGGCCACCAGGTGCAGGGCCAGGTCGCCGACGACCTTGGAGGAGGGGGTCACCTTGACGACGTTGCCGAGGATGCCGTTGGCCGCGGCGTACATGTCCTCGATCTGCTCGAACTTCTCGCCCAGCCCCAGGGCGACGGCCTGCTGGCGCAGGTTGGAGAGCTGGCCGCCGGGGATCTCGTGGGTGTAGACGCGACCGGTGGGGGACGCCAGGCCCGACTCGAAGGGTGCGTAGACCCGGCGCGTCGCCTCCCAGTAGGGCTCCAGGGCGCAGACCGCCTCCAGGTCGAGCCCGGTCTCGCGCTCGGAGTGGTCGGTGGTGGCGACCAGCGCGGAGAGCGCCGGCTGCGAGGTGGTGCCGGCCATCGAGGCGGTCGCCGCGTCGACCGCGTCCACGCCGGCGTCGATGGCGGCCAGCAGCGTGGCCAGCTGGCCGCCGGGGGTGTCGTGGGTGTGCAGGTGCACCGGGAGGTCGAAGTTCGCCCGGAGCGCGGTGACCAGCGTGCGGGCGGCCGGGGCGCGCAGCAGCCCCGCCATGTCCTTGATGGCCAGCACGTGGGCGCCCGCCTCGACGATGCGCTCGGCCAGCGCCAGGTAGTAGTCGAGGGTGTAGAGCTTCTCGGCCGGGTCGCTGAGGTCGCCGGTGTAGCACAGCGCCACCTCCGCGATCGAGGTCCCGGTCTCGCGCACCGCGTCGATGGCGGGACGCATCTGGTCCACGTCGTTGAGGGCGTCGAAGATGCGGAAGATGTCGATGCCGGTCTCGGCCGCCTCGGCGACGAAGGCGTTGGTCACCTCGGTGGGGTACGGCGTGTAGCCCACGGTGTTGCGTCCGCGCAGCAGCATCTGCAGGCAGATGTTCGGCACGGCCTGGCGCAGCGAGGCGAGCCGCTCCCACGGGTCCTCGCTGAGGAACCGCAGGGCCACGTCGTACGTCGCCCCGCCCCACGCCTCGACGCTGAGCAGCTCGGGCGTCATCCGGGAGACGTGCCCGGCCACGGCGAGCAGGTCGCGGGTGCGGACCCGGGTGGCCAGCAGGGACTGGTGGGCGTCGCGGAAGGTGGTGTCGGTGACGCCGACGCGCTGCTGGCCGCGCAGGTCCGCAGCGAAACCCTCGGGTCCGAGGTGCAGCAGCGACTGGCGTGACCCGTCGGGAGCCGGCACTGCGGTGTCGAGCGGGGGCAGCTTGGTCACCGGGTCGACGCTCACCGGCGCCTCGCCGTACGGCTGGTTGACGGTCACCTCGGCCAGCCAGGTGAGCAGCCGGGTGCCGCGGTCGGCGTTGGGCCGGGCCTTGAGCAGGTCGGGGTGGTTGGTGATGAAGCCGGTGTCGAGCCGGCCGGCGCGGAAGTCGGGCTCGTCGAGGAGAGCGATCAGGAACGGGATGTTGGTGGCGACGCCGCGGATGCGGAACTCGGTGACCGCGCGACGGGCCTTCTGCACCGCACTCTCGAAGGTCCGCCCGCGGCAGGTGAGCTTGGCGAGCATCGAGTCGAAGTGCGCGGAGACCTCCGCCCCGGTGTAGGTGGTGCCGCCGTCGAGCCGCACCCCGCCGCCGCCGGGCGAGCGGTACGTCGTGATCTTGCCGGTGTCGGGCCGGAACCCGTTGGCGGGGTCCTCGGTGGTGATCCGGCACTGCAGCGCGGCCCCGCGGAGCTGGACGGTGTCCTGGGAGAGGCCGAGGTCCGCGAGCGTCTCCCCGGAGGCGATCCGCATCTGGGACTGGACGAGGTCCACGTCGGTGACCTCCTCGGTCACCGTGTGCTCGACCTGGATCCGCGGGTTCATCTCGATGAACACGTAGTGACCCTCGGGGTCGAGCAGGAACTCCACCGTGCCGGCGTTGCGGTAGCCGATGTGGCGGGCGAGCTTCACCGCGTCCGCGCACATGCGCTCGCGCAGGTCGGGGTCGAGGTTGGGCGCGGGAGCGATCTCGACGACCTTCTGGTGGCGGCGCTGCACCGAGCAGTCGCGCTCGAAGAGATGGATCACGTTGCCCTCGCCGTCGGCGAGGATCTGCACCTCGATGTGCCGTGGGTCGACCACCGCCTCCTCGATGAAGACCGTGGGGTCGCCGAAGGCGCCCTCCGCCTCACGCATGCAGGTGTCGATCGCGTCCTTGAGGTCCTTCTCCTCGTCGACCTTGCGCATCCCGCGTCCGCCGCCTCCGGCGACCGCCTTGACGAACAACGGGTAGGTCAGGGCACCGGCCGCCGCCATCAGGGCGTCGAGGTCGTCGTCGGGCGGCACCGAGCTCAGCGTCGGTACGCCGGCCTCCTTCGCCGCCGCGATGGCCCGCGCCTTGTTGCCGGTCAGCTCGAGGACCTCGGCGGTGGGCCCGATGAAGGTGATCCCGGCGTTGGCGCAGGCCTCGGCGAGGTGGGGGTTCTCGGAGAGGAAGCCGTAGCCGGGGTAGACGGCGTCGGCCCCCGCACGCACCGCCACCTCGACGATCGCGTCCGGGTCGAGGTAGGCGCGCACCGGGTGACCGCGCTCGCCGATCTCGTAGGCCTCGTCGGCCTTCATCCGGTGCTCGGACCAGCGGTCCTCGTGGGGGAAGATCGCGACCGTGCGCGCCCCCATCTCGGTCGATGCGCGCAGCGCCCGGATCGCGATCTCGCCGCGGTTGGCCACCAGGATCTTGGAGAACATGGGTCGAGATTAGTGCGGCCGGGTCACGACCGGGTTTCGTCGCCGAGGGGTGGGAGGCCCACCACCGCCGCACGGCGCAGGTCCGGCGGAGGAGCGCCGGCGGAGCAGCGCCAGCAAGTAGCGTGGCCCCATGACCACGCAGGCAGGCGACCCGGCGGAGTTCCTGCCGCGACGTCGTCCCTCCCAGGAGCGCAGCCGCCGGCGCTTCGACGACATCCTGCGAGCGGCGCGGGCGCTGCTGGTCGAGGTCGGTTTCGAGGCGTTCACCTCCGAGCAGGTGGCCCTGCGCGCGGGGGTGCCGATCGGCTCGCTCTACCAGTTCTTCGGCAACAAGTACGCCATCATCTGCGAGCTCGACCGGCTCGACACCGTCAACGTGCAGGCCGAGCTGGAGCGGTTCGCCGGAGAGATCCCCAGCCTCGACTGGGCCGAGCTGCTCGAGAAGCTGCTCGACCACCTCGCCGCCCTCTGGCGCACCGACCCCTCGCGTCGCGCGGTCTGGCTGGCCATGCAGGCCACCCCGCCGACCCGGGCGATCGCCGCCGAGCACGAGCGCGAGCTCGCCTCCCAGGTGACCCGGCTGCTCGCGCCGCTCACGCCGGGCTCGAAGATCAGCGACCGGCAGACCCTGGCCGAGGTGCTGGTGCACGTGACGTACTCGATGCTGAACTTCTCCATCCGCGACGGGCAGTCCCACCCCGACGCCGTGGTCCAGCTCAAGACGCTGCTGACCGGCTACCTGGTGGCCGCGGAGACCCACGCCGCCCGCAACAAGCAGGCGACCCCCTGAGCCCGATCGCTCGAGCGCGCGCGACCGCCTACCCCGTGGTGCGGAGTACGACGAACGCGGCCGCCACGTCGGCCGCCGGGTCGTGGGTCAGCGAGACCAGGACGTCGTAGCCGGTCATCGACCGGGCGATCTCGCCGTGCAGCCGGATCGAGGGCCGGCCCCAGGCGTCGGAGCGGACCTCGATCTCGCGCAGGTCGACCGACACCGGGTCGATGACGTCGGGGTGGCCGAAGCAGGTGCTCGACCACGCCTTGATCACCGCCTCCTTCGCGGCCCAGCGGGCGGCGAGGCTCTCCGCCTCGCGCCCGCTGTCGCCGTCCGAGCCGGCCCGGGCCGTACGCCGCTCACCGGGGGTGAACGCGCGCAGGAACCGGGTGCCGGGCTCGTCGAGCTGCTCGGCGAAGGCGGCGATCCCGACCACGTCGATGCCCACGCCCGCGGCGTCGCGGAGCGCGTCGGGACCGATCAGCGGAGCCGTCATCGCACCTCGTGCTGCCGGGCGTAGACGCCGTCCTCGCCGAGGCGGGCGTCCGGGTCGACGAGCATCGCGCTCTCGTCGGCCTTGGTGCGCGTCACCGAGCTGTCCGCGAAGCGGCGCTGCTCCGGCTTGCGGTACAACGGCGCCCCGCCGCACATCGCGTCCTGCCGGCGGGCCTCGCCGGCGACCAGCCGGGCGGTGGCCCGTGCCAGCCAGGACTCACGCTGCTCGGGGGAGAGCGCCGCGACGAACGCGCCGGGGTGCGCCACCGCGACCATCGCGGACACGTGGCCGAAGCCGAGGCTGGTCAGCACGCCCGCGCGGAGCGGTCCCGCCGCCAGCGACTGCCGGAGCCAGACCAGGTGCTCGTTGACCGAGAGCGCCTCGTCGACACAGTCCAGGCCGCGGTTGGGCGGCACCGTCCCGGTGGCCAGCAGCTGGCACAGCCCGATCATCTGGAAGGCGGCGGCGCCACCCTTCGAGTGACCGGTCAGCGACTTCTGGCTGACCACGTAGAGCGGCGATCCCGGCGTACGGCCGAGGGCCTTCGCGAGCTTCTCGTGCAGCTGCGACTCGTTCGGGTCGTTGGCGGCCGTCGAGGTGTCGTGCTTGGAGACCACCGCGACGTCGTCGGCGCCCAGGCCCAGCGAGGCCAGGCCCTTGGCCAGCGGCGAGCTCGTGCCGCCCACGCCCGCACCCAGGGCACCGATGCCCGGAGCCGGGATGGAGGTGTGGATGCCGTCCGCGAACGAGGCCGCGTAGGCGACCACACCGAGGACCGGGAGGCCCAGCTCGGCGGCGACGTCACCCCGCGCCAGCACGATCGTGCCGCCGCCCTGGGCCTCGACGAACCCGCCACGACGGCGGTCGTTGGGCCGCGAGACGTGCCGCTCGTCGATGCCCTTGGCGAGCATCTCGGCGGTGTCGGCCGTGGCGCTCATGTTGCCGAAGCCCACGATGCCCTCGATGCCGAGGTCGTCGAAGCCGCCGGTGACGACCACGCTGGCCTTGTCGAGGCGGATCTTGTCCACGCCCTCCTCGACGCTGACCGCGGCGGTCGCGCAGGCGGCGACCGGGTGCACCATCGAGCCGTACCCACCGAGGTAGGACTGCACGGTGTGCGCCGCGATCACGTTCGGCAGCGCCTCCTGCAGGACGTCGTTCGGCGGCTGCTCGCCGAGCAGTGCGTCGACGTACATCCGGCGGGTGGACTGCATCCCGCCGATGCCGGTGCCCTGGGTGTTGGCGAAGCGCGTCGGGTGGATCCAGCGCAGCAGCTCAGCGGGCTCGAAGCCCGAGGAGACGAACGCGTCCACGGTGGCCACGAGGTTCCACGCGGCCAACCGGTCCACCGACTCGGTCATCGAGCCGAGGCCCCACACCGACGGGTCGAAACCGTCGGGGATCTGGGCGCCCACGAAGCGGGAGAGCTTGAAGCGTCGCGGCACCCGGATCTCGCTGCCCGCGAGGCGGGTGACCAGCCAGTCGCCGTCCTCGGTGGGGGCGATGCGGGTGTGGCTGGGCGCGGCATCGACCAGCGCCCGGGCCTCCTCCTCGGTGCGGACGACGAACGAGGTGTCCTCCTCGAGGAACACCGGCACCATCAGCGGCGCGGTGCCGTCCTGGAGCGCACCGTCGTCGCGGTAGCTGCGGATGCCGACGCTGCTCTCGATCTGCTCGCCGAACTTCTCGACGACCTCGGCCTCGGTGAGCAGCTCGCCGCTCTCGGCGTCGTGCCACCCGGCGACCGGCTGGGTCTCCCAGACGATCAGGCCGGTCGTCCACGCCAGCTCCAGCACGCCGGCCGGGGACAGGCGGTCCTCGACCTCGAGCTCGAAGCGGGTACGGGCGGACCCGACGGGCCCGACCTCACCGGCGCCGACGATCACGACCATGTCCTCGGGACGCGTGTCGATCTCGGGCCACTCCATGGTCGGCTGGGTGGTGCCCCAGCCGGCGGGGTGGGTGAGCGCGACCAGCGTGTCCTCCTCGGACTCCGACGTGGCCGCAGCAGCGGCCTCGGCGGCCTCCCGCGCCTCGCGGGCGAGTGCCGCGAGGTCGAGGTCGGCCTCGCCGAGCCCCCCGGTCAGGTCGGTCACGAGCGGACGCTCGGCAGCCTCCCTGCGGGCCTCGGGCCGGCACAGGTCCAGCAGCTCGGTGGCCATCTCGTCGGGCGACCAGGTGCGGACGCCGGCGGCGGTGACGGCCTCGACCAGCGGGTCGTTGTGACCCATCAGGCCGGTGCCGCGCACCCAGCCGATGTGGGCGTGGGCCAGCGAGACGCGCTGGGCCCAGTCCTTCTCGGCGTGCCAGCGCTGCACGAAGGCGTCGAACGCGGCCTTGGCCTCGCCGTAGGCGCCGTCGCCGCCGAAGCGGCCACGGTTGGGCGAGCCCGGGAGCACCACGTGGATGCGCCGGCCGATCTTGTGGTCGGCGCCGCGTGCGGCCAGTCCGGTGACGAGTCGCTCAACGCCCCACAGCAGCACGCGGAACTCCACCTCGGCCCGCGAGCCGGCGTCGGCCGCGGTCCCCTGCACGCCGGGTGCGGCGAAGGGGAAGACCAGCGTGGGGGACAGCGCCGGGCGCAGCTCGGTGCGCTGCCCGCCGGCGGTCTCGGTCACCGGCGAGGAGATCCACTCCACCAGCGAGTCGACGTCGGCGTACGACGCCAGGTTGGCCGGCAGCACCCAGAGGGCGGCACCGTTGGCGGCGTGGTCGCGGTAGAGCCCGCGGAAGAAGGCCAGCCGGGCCTTGTCGAGCCGCGAGGTGGTGGCCACCACGGTGGCACCGCCGCGCAGCAGGTCGGCGACGACGGCGCCGGCGATCGAGCCCGGAGCCGCTCCGGTGACCACGGCGACCTCGTCGGCCCACTCGCGCTCACCCTCGGCGGCGGCCAGGGCGCCGTCGTAGAAGGACACCAGGTCGGTGCGCTCCTCGCGACGGGCGCGGTCCAGCCACCAGCGGGCCTGTGCCTGCGCGGCCTCGTCGAGGCCGGCGAAGCTGCGCTCACGGGCGGTCTCGTCGCCGGTCCACACCCGGGCGAAGTCCTCGCGGACCGACGCCCAGCGGTCGTCCAGGAGCACCGCGCGGCGACCGTCGAACGACGGCGAGACCTTGCGGGCCCAGTCCGAGCCGAGCTCGGACTCGACCAGGCGCACCAGCTCGGCGTCCAGGTCATCGTCGGCGTCGGTGGTGTCCACCTCGGCGTGACCCAGCTTGGCGAGCAGGTGGCGCGCCGTGGAGGCGAGCACCCCGTCGCGACCGGTGATCGAGTCGGTGATCTCGCCGAGCGCGGCCGCGTCGACGGTCGCGCCGCCGGCCGAGCCGCTGGCGGGCATGCTCACGGCCACGCCCTGGGCGGAGCCCACGGCCTGGACCGCGTGGTCCACCACGGCGTTCAGGTCACCCTGGTCGCCGTCGAACCCGAGCGAGCCGCCGCGGGTCGAGGATCCGTCCCGCAGACCGCAGGCGAGCTCGGCGGACACGTGGGTCACCCAGCCGGGGCCGAGCTGCCAGGTGTCGCGCACCCGGTCGGCGATCGCGGCGGGCTTGCTGCCCTTGGAGCCGGCGAACTTGCGCAGCTGCTCGCTGACCGCCTCGGTCAGCACGGGGCCGAACGGGGTGTAGGTGCGGGCCAGCTTGGTGACCGTGACGCCCAGCGCCTTCCAGTCGGCCTCGGCCGCGCCGTCGATGGCTCCGAGGCCGAGCTCGGCGCCGAGGTCGACCAGCAGCTGGTTGCGCCGCGAGGAGACGCCGTCGCACAGCGCCTCGATCGTGTCGGCCGGACCGATCTGGTCGGGCCGGACCTTGGTCCGCAGCGCGGTCAGGGTCCGGGTCGCGTCGGCGGCGGTGTAGGCGAGGTCCGCGGGACGCTCGGCCCCGGGGGCCGCCGTGGGGGCGGCTGCCGGAGCGGCCTCGGTGGCTGCGGGCGCAGCCTGTGCCTCGGGGGCGGCGGCCGGCTCGACCACGGTGTCGTCGGTGTCGTCGGCCATCGGGGTGTCGGTGGCGAAGACCACGGCGGCGTCCCGCGAGGAGTTCACGATCCGCGGGGCCACCCCGTCGTACGACGGCAGCTTGGTCGTCTGGGTGGCGAGGTTCGCGATCGTCGGCGCGTTGGCCACGCCGACCTCCACGAACTGCTCGATGCCGAGACCGTCGTGCTCGGGCGCGCCGAACAGCAGGTCTTGAGTCTCGATCCAGCGCACCGGGCTGGCGAACTGCCACGCGAGCAGCTCGATCAGCAGGGCGCGGCCGAGCCGGGCCGGGTTGGCCTCCCACGAGGCCCAGTCGGCCAGCGCGGGCGTGAGCAGCGGCGAGTCGACGTACTCCGCGACCTCGGCCACGAAGGACCGGTCGAGGGTGAACAGCCGCGGCACCAGGTTGGGGATGTAGCGACCGACCAGGACCGAGGGGTCGATCGTCTCGGGGAGCAGCTCGTCGAGCTTGGCCCGGAAGTCGTCCACGCCGGCGTGCAGCTCCGAGGAGTGGAACGGCACGTCGATGCCGGGGACCAGGATGAACGCCGGCTTGCCGCCCACCCGGGCCCGACGCTCCTCGATCACGGTCTCGAGCTCGGCGAGGCCGGCCACGGTGCCCGCGATCGCGTACTGCGAGCCGCGCAGGTTGTAGTTGACGATCTGGATGAACTCGCCCGTGCGCTCGGAGACGGCGGCGATGAAGTCGGCGACGTCGTCGTCGGCCAGCTCGATCTGCGAGGGGCGGATGGCGGCCAGGCGGTAGTTGCTGCGGCCGTGCTCGTCGCGGGGGACCAGGTGGTGCATGGCCATGCCGCGGCGGAACACGATCTCCAGCAGCGCCTCGAGGGGCAGGATGCCGGTCACGGCAGCGAGGGCGTTGTACTCACCCACGGAGTGACCGCAGGTGATGGCGTCCTCGACGAAGACACCGGCCTCGCGCATCTCGGCGACCTGGGCCACGGCGAGGGTGGCCATCGCGACCTGGGTGAACTGGGTCAGGAACAGCACGCCGTCGGGGTGGCGGTGCAGCTCGCCGTCGGCCCACAGCTCGGTCGGGTTGTCGCGCACGACGGCCAGGATCGAGAAGCCGAGGGCCTCACGGGTGTGGCTGTCGGCCCGGTCCCAGACCTCGCGCGCCGCCGCGGAGCGGGCGCGTGCCTCCAGGCCCATGCCGGGGCTCTGGATGCCCTGGCCGGGGAACGCGTACGCCGTGCGCGGGGCGGCCACGACCGCCTCGGCGACCATGGCGAGCTCGCCGTCGGCGCGGCAGGTGACCTCGACGACCGTGTCGCCACCGACGACGCCGGTGCGCTCGACGGTGACCTCGACCTCGGCGTCGGGCAGCAGCGGGGAGACCCAGCGGGTCAGCCAGCTGCGCAGTCGACGCGGGTGGTGGGTGGCGCCGACCGAGGCGGCCGCGCGCTGCGCGACGGCGGAGAGCCACATGCCGTGCACGATCGGGCCGTCGAAGCCGGCCAGCCGGGCGGCGGGGACGTCGGTGTGCAGCGGGTTGTGGTCGCCGCTGACGGCCGCGAAGGCACCCATGTGGTGGGGCGCCGACACGGTGAAGCGGTCGAGCCGCGCGCGGGGCTTGTCCAGCGCGTCGGGGGCCACCGAGGCCGGGGAGACCAGCTCGGCGGAGCCGACCCGGCCGCGCACCATGAACCGCTCCTCCAGCGTGGCGAGCAGCTCGTCGCCGGCGCTCACGCGCACGTCGACGGAGATGACCTGTCCGGCGGTGGTGTCCACCACGCCGGTGCGGGTCGCGGCGATGCTCAGCTCGGTCGAGTGGCGCTCGAGCGTCTCGAAGCCGGGACCGACCTCGATGCGGTGGTCGAGGTGGACCAGGTCGAGCAGGCCCTCCACGGCTCCGATGCAGGCGAAGACCGCGGGCCAGGCGAGCCCGACGAGGGCGTCGGGGACGGCCTGCTCCTGCGGGTCGGCGACCGCGTCGCCGCGACGGGCACGCGCCGGGTTGGTGACCCCGATGTGGTCGGCGACCACGTCGGGGGACCACGCGGCGTGCACCACGGCGGTGTCGCCGTCGACCTCGGGCAGGGTGCCACCGGCGGTGAGCGCCAGCAGGGCGCCCATCGCGTCGGACGCGGACTCGGTCGAGATCACCGGCAGCCGGCCCTCGGGGATGCCCGCGAGGTCGACGCGCAGGGACAGCGAGCCGCGGGAGAGGGGGACGTCGAGCACGGCCGTGGTCGCGTCGGGGGCGTCGTTCTCGGGGGCCAGCGTGGCGGGGGTGCCCTGCAGGCGGTGCAGCGGGTTGGGGACCACGCGACCGGCCCACACGACGTCCGGCGCGTCGTACGCCGCGTCGACGAGGGTGGTGCGCTCGCCCACGGTGGTGCGGCTCACTGCCGGCGTCGAGGACGCCTCGGAGCCGACGAGGTGCTCGACGACGGCGGCCTCGAAGCGGTCGAGCAGGTCGGCGACCGGCTCGTCCTTCACGGTGATGCCGCCCACGGCCACGGGGCCGGGGATCACGATGACCTGGTCGGCGCCGTAGGCCTCGTCGTGGGCCTGCCACAGCGAGTCCGAGCGCCACCAGCGGCGGACGTCGGCGTCGATGACCGGCACGAAGTTGACCGGCTTGCCGGGACGGCGGCAGACCTCGACGAAGTGGTGGACGTCAGCGGGGTGCAGCCGCACCGTCGCCGCCTCGGGGTGGGTCGCCACGAGGGTGTCGACCGCGGCGGCCGGGCCCTCCGGGGTCTCCAGGTCGACGTCGAGACGGTCGATGGGCCCCGTGGTGGCGGGGTGCACGCGGGCGAGGGCGCGGTCGAGCAGCGCCTCGAAGCGCTGGCGGAAGGTGATGTCGAGCCAGCCGCGCGCCGGGGTGGTGGCGGTGGCGGCCCGGGGGCCGGAGAGCTCCAGGAACCGGCGGAGCAGCTGCTCGTAGGTCATCTCGGGGACGTCGCCGAAGTAGGGCTTGCTGGTGTCGGCCATGGCGGCGACCAGCTCGTCCTTGCGGGCCAGCGCTGCCTCGGCGTCACCGGCGACCTGGTCGAGCAGGGCGCCGCATCGCGACGCTGTGTTGTCGATCTCGTGGATGTCCGCACCGAGCTGGCTGCGGCCGGAGGTCACGTGGCCGTCGCTGCGTCCGGCGCCGACCCACCCGCCGTTGACGGCGGGGGTGATGCCCGGGGTGTCCACGAGCAGCTGCTTGACGTCGGCGGTGGTGGTGGCCTCCTTGGTGGCCATGGCGGCGGTGCCGATGAGGACGCCGTCGACCGGCATCGCGGCCTCGCCGTGGGCGAGCGACCAGCGTCCGGTCAGGTAGTCAACGCCGCGCTCCGGCGTACCGATGCCGCCGCCGACGCAGACGACGAGGTTCTCGACCGAGCGCAGGCTCGGGTACGTCGCGAGCAGCAGCTCGTCGAGGTCCTCCCACGAGTGGTGGCCACCGGCGACGCCGCCCTCGATGTGGGCGATGACCGTGGTGTCGACCTCGCGGGCGATCGCGAGCACCTGGCGGATCTGCTTGACCGTGCCCGGCTTGAAGACCACGTGGGTGATGCCGGCCTCGTGGAGGTCCTCGATGATGCCGACGGCGTCCTCGAGCTCGGGGATGCCCGCGCTGATGACCAGGCCGTCGAAGGGAGCCCCGGCGAGGCGGGCCTTCTGCACGAGGCGCTGCCCGCCGACCTGGAGCTTCCACAGGTAGGGGTCGAGGTAGAGGGTGTTGAACTGCGCGGTCCGGCCCTCGTCGAGGAGCTCGGTCAGGCGCGCGACGTTGTCGGCGAAGATCTGCTCGGTGACCTGGCCACCGCCGGCGAGCTCGGCCCAGTGGCCGGCGTTGGCGGCGGCGGCGACGATCTCGGGGTCGACCGTGGTCGGGGTCATGCCGGCGAGCAGGATCGGGGACTTCCCGGTCAGGCGGGTGAACCGCGTGTCGACGACGGGTCGGCCGTCACCGCGATCGATCAGCCGCGGGGCGTGGGCCGACCAGTCGGCGGCCTCGCTGAGGCGCGCTCCGGCGGTGAACAGCTGGTCGCGGCCCGCCGGCGTGGCGGCGGGGACGACGGTGACGCCGCGGCCGCGCAGGGCGCGACCGGTCATGTTGGCCGAGAGGTCGGCGGGGCCGAGGTCGACGACCCACCGGGTGGCCGCACCGAGGCTGTCGGTGAGGTCGCGCGGCCAGTCGACGGTCTCCACGCAGATCGCGTGGGCCAGGTGCTCGGCCAGGCCGGCGTCGAGACCGCACGCCTGCGCCCAGTCGCGGACCATGGCGACGGCGGGAGCCAGCGCGGGGTGGTGGAAGCCGAGTGCGACCGGCAGCGCCTCGACGGCGGGGGCGAAGGCACGTCCACCGCGGACCTTGGCCGCGATCTCGGCGGCCTCCGCGGCGGTGCGCTTCTCGATGGCCGCGCGCAGGCGGCGCAGCGCGGCGGGGGTGCCGCTGACGACGACCCGGCGAGGGCCGTTCACCGCGGAGACCACGGCGACGTCGCTGCCGTCGGAGGCCTCGGCGGCCAGCGCCTCGACCTCGGCGAGGGTGGCGCCGGAGACGGCGAGCATGGGGGAGTCCTCGCCGCGGGCGACCAGGCCGGCACGCTGTCCGACGATGGTGGACGCAGCGCCGATGAGGCGGGCGATGGCGACGAGGTCGGCGTCGCTCGTGGTCGCGTCGCCGTCGGCGGCGAGCGCCTCGCGTCGGCCAGCGAAGGCGGCGACCCCGAGGATGCCCTGGCTGTGGCCCACGGCGGCGACCGGCGCGACCCGGGTCAGGTCGAGGCCCTCGGCGGCGAGCAGGTCGAGGGTGGCCAGCTGGGTCAGCAGAACGCCGGGCAGGCCGACGGCGGCGGTGGTGAGGTCGGCGTCGCGGGGCTGCTCGTCACGGGTCAGCCAGGCGTGCGGCTCGAAGGGGCGGGGCAGGGCGGCGGCGAGACGGCCGGCCACCGGCTCCAGGCGGCGGGTCGACTCCTCGACCAGTGCCGCGATCCGGGACGGGTCGGGGTCCTCGCCGAAGAGGTCGCGCAGGGTGGCGAACCAGTCGGCGCCCTGGCCGCCGAAGGTCACGGCGAACTCCTCGCCCGCGTGCAGCCGCTCGGCCAGGGAACGGCCGGCCTCGGGGGTGGCGTGGTCGTGGGTCAGCGTGGTCGGGGGGAGCTGAGTCATGTGAGGAGTGTGTCATGTTTCCCGCGTGAACCTGAAATCTGCCTCACGTTTTTTACGAGGCTGTCTTCTGATTTTTCGATACCGCCGAGTAGGGGTTGACGCGGCCGCTGGAGGTGCCCTCGCGCCCGGTCGGCGCCACCGCGCCCGACGCACGCCTGACACGCGCCGGACACACCGCACGTGTCCGTCCGGGGCGGCCCTAGGCTGCGTGCATGACCCTCCCTGCGCCCGCTGCGGGCCGTGTGGCAATCGTCACAGGAGCCTCCCGCGGGATCGGCGCCGAGATCGCCCGTGAGCTCTCCGGACGGGGCCACGAGGTGGTGCTCGTCGCCCGGTCCGCCGACCAGCTCGCCGACGTCGCGCGCCGGCTGCCCGGCACCGCCCACGTCGTACCCTGCGACCTCGCCGACCGGGACGCCCGGGCGGCACTGCTCGGCGAGCTGGAGTCGCGCGGGCTCACCGCCCAGATCCTGGTCAACAACGCCGGCTTCTCCACCATGGGACCGGTGCACCGCGGCGACCCCGACGGCGAGTCCGCGATGCTCGAGGTCGACGTGCTGGCGCTCGCCGACCTGTGTGCCCGCTTCCTGCCCGGCCTCGTCGAGCAGGGCCGGGGCGCGGTGCTCAACGTCGCCTCGCTCGCGGCCTTCCAGCCGCTGCCCGGACAGGCCGGGTACGGCGCCGCCAAGGCGTTCGTCCTCTCCTACACCCGGAGCCTCGCCGCCGAGCTGCGCGGCACGGGCGTGACCGCCACCGCCGTGTGCCCGGGCCCGGTCAAGACGGACTTCGGCCGGACCCTGGGCCTCTCCGCGAGCGAGGAGAGCGAGGCGCTCCCCGGCTTCATGTGGGTGCCGGCGCGCGTCGTCGCCGAGACCGCCGTGGCCGGCATGGACGCCGGGAAGGTCGTGGTCATCCCCGGCGCCGCCAACCGGACCGCCGCGGCCCTGGCCACGCTGACCCCCAAGCGCCTGCTGGCCCCCCTGGTCGCGCGGAGCCACCCCGGCCTGCGCTGACTCCGCCCAGCGGGCAGTCCGTGCACGCCTGGGTACGCCGAGCGGGCAGTCCGTGCACGCCTGGGTACGCCGAGCGGGCAGTCCGTGCACATCCTCCTGTGCGTGCAGTGCCCGCTCGGGGTCGTACGGCGTGCGTGCAGTGCCCGCTCGGGGTCGTACGGCGTGCGTGCAGTGCCCGCTCGCGGGGCTAGCCGGCGTCCTTGATCTCGCAGATCACCGCACCGTTGGTGACGGTGGCGCCGACCTCGGCCTCGAGGCCGGTGACGGTGCCGGCCTTGTGGGCCTTGAGCGGTTGCTCCATCTTCATCGCCTCGAGGACCACGATCGTGTCGCCCTCCTCCACGGTGTCCCCCTCGGTGACGGCGACCTTGACGATCGTGCCCTGCATGGGGGAGGCGACCGAGTCGCCGGAGGCGGCGGCGCCGGCCTTCTTGCCGCCGCTCCGCTTCGGCTTCTTCGCGCCACCGGCCCCGCCGGCCGCCCCGCCCGCAGCGCCACCCAGGGCGCCCAGCCCGCCGGGAAGCACCACCTCGAGGCGACGGCCCCCGACCTCGACGGTCACCGAGTGTCGTTCCTCGGGCTCGGGGGCGTCGGCCGACCCGCCGGAGTACGGGGTGATCTGGTTGTCGAACTCGGTCTCGATCCACTGGGTGAAGACGCCGAAGGACTCCGGCTTCTCGGGGGGCGTGCCGACGAACGCGGGATCCTCGACGACCGCGGCGTGGAAGGGGATCACGGTGGGCATGCCGTCGACCCGGAACTCCGCCAGGGCGCGTCGGGAGCGTTCCAGCGCCTGCGTGCGGTCGCGACCGGTGACGACCAGCTTGGCGACCAGGGAGTCGAACGCGCCGGGGATGGTCTCGCCCTGCTCGTAGCCGCCGTCGACGCGCACGCCCGGCCCCGAGGGTGGGGCCCAGGTGGTCAGGGTGCCCGGTGCCGGCATGAAGTTGGCGCCGCCGTCCTCGGCGTTGATGCGGAACTCGATCGAGTGACCCTCGACGCGTGGGTCGGTGTAGCCCAGCTCCTCGCCGGCGGCGACCCGGAACATCTCGCGGACGAGGTCGATCCCGGTCACCTCCTCGGAGACCGGGTGCTCGACCTGCAGCCGGGTGTTGACCTCGAGGAAGGAGATCGTGCCGTCCTGCCCGACGAGGAACTCGCAGGTCCCGGCGCCGACGTAGCTGGCCTCGCGCAGCAGCTTCTTGGAGGATTCGTAGAGCGTGGTCACCTGGTCCTGGGTGAGGAACGGCGCGGGTGCCTCCTCGACCAGCTTCTGGTGGCGGCGCTGCAGCGAGCAGTCCCGGGTCGAGATCACCACGACGTTGCCGTGCCGGTCGGCCAGGCACTGGGTCTCGACGTGGCGCGGCTTGTCGAGGAACTTCTCCACGAAGCACTCACCACGCCCGAAGGCGGACGTCGCCTCCCGGACGGCGGACTCGTAGAGGTCGGCGACCTCCTCCATCTTCCGGGCCACCTTGAGCCCGCGCCCGCCGCCGCCGAACGCGGCCTTGATCGCGATCGGGAGGCCGTGCTCCTCGGCGAAGGCGACCACCTCCTCGGCGCTGTCGACGGGGTCCTTGGTGCCGGCGACGAGCGGGGCACCCACCTTCTCGGCGATGTGCCGGGCCTTGACCTTGTCGCCGAGGTTCTCGATCGCCTCCGGCGGGGGGCCGATCCAGACCAGACCGGCGTCGATGACCGCCTGGGCGAAGTCACGGTTCTCGGCCAGGAAGCCGTAGCCGGGGTGCACCGAGTCCGCGCCGGAGTCGCGCGCGACCGTGATGATCTTCTCGATGTCGAGGTAGGAGTCGCCCGGGGTCGCGCCGCCGAGCGCGTGGGCCTCGTCGGCCAGCCGGACGAAGAGCGCGTCCCGGTCGGGGTCTGCGTAGACCGCCACGCTGCCGATCCCGGCGTCCCGGCAGGCACGGATCACCCGCACCGCGATCTCGCCTCGGTTGGCGATCAGGACCTTCTGCAACGGCGTGACGTCGGCGGACTTGTCGGGCACGACTCTCCTCGGGGCGTTCGGCAGGCTCCCCGGGAGACTACTGCGCCGCCGCCGCGCCGCTCGACGGGCCGCCCGGGCGTGCGACCTCCACCGGCGCGCGGCTGGTTAGGGTGCGGGCCATGGGCACAGCAGGGTCGGCCGCGGGGGGCCAGCGCTTCGACCCCATCGACGAGGCCGCTCGCCAGTGGGCGCGTCGCTGGTCGGGCGTCCCCCAGATGCACGCGGTGACCTCGCTGATGCGCGTGCAGCAGCTGGTGATCGGCCGGCTCGACGCCCTGCTCCGGCCCCACGGGCTGACCTTCGCCCGCTACGAGGCGCTGGTGCTGCTCACCTTCTCCTCGCGGGGCTCGCTGCCGCTGGGCAAGATGGGGGAGCGGCTGCAGGTGCACCCCACGTCGGTCACCTCGATCGTGGGCCGGCTGGAGACCGCCGGGCTCGTCGTACGCCGCCGGCACCCGGAGGACGGCCGGGCGGTCCTCGCCGAGATCACCGCCGACGGGCGGGCCCTGGTGGAGCGGGCGACGGACACGCTGGTGGGCGCTGACTTCGGGCTCGGGGTGCTCCGCGACGACGAGCTGATCGCGCTCTCCGAGCTGCTCCGGCCGGTGCGGGAGGCTGCCGGGGACGTCCGTGCGGACGAGGCACCGGACTAGGCGATTTTACTAGGACGTCCTAGTATCTACGGCATGAACGCACGCGAACGCTGGCAGGACCGCTACGACAAGTCCGCCGTCCGCGACGCCGACTTCACCACGCTCTCGGGTGTGGAGGTGGAGCCGGCGTACGGCACCGAGGAGTCCGAGTGGCCCGGGGAGTTCCCCTACACCCGTGGGCTCTACGCGACCGGCTACCGCGGGCGCACGTGGACGATCCGCCAGTTCGCCGGCTTCGGCAACGCCGAGCAGACCAACGAGCGCTACCGGATGATCCTGGGTCGCGGCGGCGGGGGGCTCTCGGTGGCCTTCGACATGCCCACGCTGATGGGGCGCGACTCCGACGACCCCAAGAGCCTGGGCGAGGTCGGTCACTGCGGCGTGGCGATCGACTCGGCCGCCGACATGGACGTGCTCTTCGACTCGATCCCGCTCGACGAGGTGACCACCTCGATGACGATCAGCGGTCCCGCGGTGCCGGTCTTCTGCATGTACCTCGTCGCGGCCGAGCGGCAGGGTGCCGACGTCGGCAAGCTCAACGGCACCCTGCAGACCGACATCTTCAAGGAGTACATCGCCCAGAAGGAGTGGCTCTTCGGTCCGGAGCCGCACCTGAAGCTGATCGGCGACCTGATGGAGTACTGCGCCGAGCACATCCCGGCGTACAAGCCGCTGAGCGTGTCGGGGTACCACATCCGCGAGGCCGGCTCGACGGCCGCGCAGGAGCTGGCGTTCACCCTCGCGGACGGTTTCGGCTACGTGGAGCTGGGGCTCTCCCGCGGCCTGGACATCGACGTCTTCGCCCCCGGCCTGAGCTTCTTCTTCGACAGCCACCTCGACTTCTTCGAGGAGATCGCCAAGTTCCGTGCCGCCCGGCGCATCTGGGCCCGGTGGATGCGCGACGTCTACGGTGCGAAGTCGGAGAAGGCGCAGTGGATGCGGTTCCACACCCAGACCGCCGGCGTCTCGCTCACGGCGCAGCAGCCGTACAACAATGTCGTCCGTACCGGCATCGAGGCCCTCGCCGCGGTGCTCGGCGGCACCAACTCGCTGCACACCAACGCGCTCGACGAGACGCTCGCGCTGCCCAGCGAGCAGGCCGCGGAGATCGCGCTGCGCACCCAGCAGGTGATCATGGAGGAGACCGGGGTCGTCAACGTCGCGGACCCGCTCGGTGGCTCCTGGTACGTCGAGGCGCTGACGGACAAGATCGAGGCCGAGGCCAACGCCATCTTCGACCGCATCCTCGAGATGGGCGGCTCCACCCTGCGGCACGACCGGACCGAGGCCCTGGCCGCGTCCGCCCGGAAGGGCGAGAACCCGGTCACGCAGGGGCTGCTCCGCGGCATCGAGGACGGCTGGTTCATGTCCGAGATCGCCGAGGCCGCCTTCGCCTACCAGGTGGCGCTGGAGAAGGGCGAGAAGAAGGTGGTCGGCGTCAACGGGCACCACGACTCGGTGACCAGTGAGCTGGAGATCCTGCGGGTCTCCCACGAGGTGGAGACCGAGCAGGTGCGCGCGCTGGCCGAGCGACGTGGCGGCCGGGACGAGGCCGAGATCGCGCGGGCGATCGAGGAGATGCTCACGGCCGCGCGGGAGGACCGCAACATGGTCCCGCCGATGCTGGCGGCGTGCCGGGCCGAGGCCACGCTGGGGGAGATCTGCGACGCCCTGCGTGCGGAGTGGGGCGAGTACCGGGAGCCCGCGCGCTTCTGAGCCGGCTCAGCGGCTCGTCTCGTGCGAGCTCGACCCGGAGCCGACCGCCCCGGACAGCTCGACGTCGCTGGTCGGCAGGGTGAACACGAACCGGGTACCCGTGCCGGTCGGGTTGGCCTCGGCGCGGATCCGGCCACCGTGCCGCTCGATCACCCGACGGCAGATCGCCAGGCCGATGCCGGTCCCGCGGTAGCTGTCCGGGTGCGCGCGGTGGAAGTCGTCGAAGACCTGCTCCCGGTCGTCCTCGGGGATGCCGATGCCGTTGTCGGTGACCTGGATCTCGCGCTCGCCGTCGCGGTCCTCGGCGGTCACCGTGATGCGCGGCCGGACCCCGGGGGCGACGTACTTCACGGCGTTGCCGATCAGGTTGTCGAGCAGCTGGCGCACCAGGGCACTGTCCCCGCGCACCCAGATCCCCGCCTCGATGTCGATCTCGGGCCGGGTGTCGGCGTCGCGGCGCAGGGCGGCGACCGACTCCGCGACCGCGCTGAGGTCGAAGTCGGCCACCTGGATCGGATGGTCGCGGGCCACGGTGTAGTCGAGGAGGTCGTCGATGAACTGGCGCATGTGCGCGGCGGCGAGCTGGATGCGGGCGATCATCGGGCCGCCGTCCTCGGGTTCCACCGCCCCCTCGCTGAAGGCCTCGGCCAGGGACTCGCTCCAGCCCGCGACGATCGTCAGGGGGTTGCTCAGGTCGTGCGCCACCACCCCGGCGAAGGAGGCGAGGTGCTGGCGGTCCTCCCGGTCGGTGGTCACGTCGCGGAAGGTGACCACGGCCAGTCGCCGGTCATCGGGCCGCTGCCCGCGCATGGGCACCGCCGTGACCTCGAGAACCCGGCCCTGCGGCACGGCGCGGTTGCGGACGAGGAGGTCCTCGGCGAGGACCGGGTCGCCGCTCAGGGCGCGCACGTGGGGCCGCTCCGCGTCGGCGAGGGGGGCGCCGTCCGGGTGGCGCAGGCCGTAGGCCTCGGCGCCCTGCACCGTGTTCGGCAGGTCGGCGGCACCGGCGCCCAGGAGCCGTCGCCCGGCCGGGTTGCGGACCACCACCTGACCGTCGTCGCGGACCACGCTCACGCCCTCGCGCAGGTTCTCCAGGATGGCGGCGAGCAGCGTCGCCCGGTCGGCGTCGGAGCGCCGGGCCGCCTCGAGGTCGGCCAGGGCCCGGTCGCGCTGCTGGTGGCTGAAGGCCAGCACCAGGCCGGTCAGGAGCACGGTCACCACGAAGACCTGGGCGACCAGGGCTCGACCCGGGAGCGACTGCACCGCCGCGAAGGGACCGAGCTCCTGCAGGGTCAGCACGATCACCAGGGCACCGGTGAAGACCGTGTGCACGGCGACGCCCAGCGGGGTCAGCCGCGCCCCGGCCAGCAGCGTCGCGAACAGCAGGAGGAACGCCAGCGGATGGGTCTCGCCGGCGGTGAACACGACCACGTAGAGGAGCAGCGAGCCGGCCAGGATGGCGATGAACTCGAACCGGCGGGCGCCCGCCGGTTGCAGTCCCGTCCCGGTGCGGGCGCGTTCGAGCAGCAGACTGCCCACGACCGTCACCAGCAGGATGCCGGCCGCGTTGCGTCCCCACCACACGGCCAGGGTCGCGGGATCGCCGGCGTCCATGACGAGCCGGCGACCGACGTGGCCGAGGGTCGCGCCCAGGAGGCTGGCCAGCACCGAGGCCACCACCAGCCGGCTGAGGTCGCCGAGCGAGGTGACGCGCAGGACCCGCTCGGTCCGCGCGGACCATCCCCACAGCCAGAGGAAGAGCGAGACCTGGCCGAAGGTGCCGACGACGAACACGAGCGCCATCAGCACCGGGAGCCCGCTGAGCACGTTGAGCAGGAAGACGACGGTCCCCAGGGTGGCGGTGTCCCAGGGCAGCGTGCGCCGGTCCCCGCTCGCCAGCCACAGCACGGCGACGCCTCCGGCGGGCCCCACCAGGCTGAGGGCCTCGCCGTCGATGACGGTGGCCCTGCCCAGTAGCCCGAACCCCACGTAGATCGCGGCCCACCCGAGCAGCCGCATCCCCAGGGGGGCATGTCTCCCCATACCGGCCATTATGAGTGGCTCGGCGCGATCCCGTCTCCAAACCGCGATTGTGGACGTGTCGCCCGGGGCGGCCCGTGGCTACGCTCCACCCAAGGGTGACCGGCGGTCCGGGAGGTCCGGGCGGTGCGCGGGCACCCGTCTCGGGAGGTGGGTTGCCGTGCCGACGAGCTCGCGCACCGGACCGCGGTCGGTCGGGGTCGAGGAGGAGCTGGTGCTCATCGATCCGACGACCCGGGACCTGGCCTCCCGGGCCGACGTCGCCGAGGCGGCGAACGACGCCGAGGAGGAGGTCGCTCGCGAGCTGTTCCGGCACCAGGTCGAGTCCTCCACCCCGCCGGTGGCGGACGCCTCCGACCTCGGGCTGGCGCTCCGGCGCAGCCGCCGGGCCCTGGGAGAGGCCGCCGCGGCGGCCGGCGCGCGGGCGGTGGCCACGGGCACGCCGCCGTTGCCCGTGCACGGGGAGCAGTTCACCCGGACCGACCGCTACCTCCGCTTCGCCGGGGCCTTCGGTCGGGTGGCGCGCGAGGCCCACGTGTGCGGCATGCACGTGCACGTCTCCGTCGAGGACGAGCACGAGGGCGTCCGGGTCGTCGACGGCATCCGGCCCTGGTTGCCGGTGCTGACGGCGATCGCGGCCAACTCGCCGTACTGGGACGGCGCGGACACCGGCTACGCGAGCTGGCGCAGCCACGTCTGGGGGCGATGGCCCTCGGCCGGCACCCGCGAGCCGTTCGAGGACCTGGAGACCTACCGCGAGGTCGCCGAGCACACCGTTGCGTGGGGCGGCGCACTGGACCCGGCGATGTTGTACTTCGACGCCCGGCTCTCCGAGACCTACCCCACCGTCGAGGTGCGGGTGAGCGACGTGTGCCTCGAGACCGAGGACGCGTTGCTCGTCGCAGTGCTCGCGCGGGCGCTGGTCGAGCGTGCCGCCCACGAGCCCGCTCCCGGGTCCACCCAGGGACCAGTCCGGTGGCGCGCCGACCTGCTGCGCGTGGCCGGCTGGCGCGCGGCGAGGTACGGCGTCGCCGGCGACCTCGTCCACCCCCTGCGACGACAGCTGGTGCCGCCTCGGGAGCTGCTCGGCGACCTGATCGAGCACGTCTCCGAGCCGCTCGAGCGCGCTGGAGACCGGCGACTCGCCGAGGACGGCGTCGAGCGGCTGCTCAGCCGTGGCAACGGGGCCGTCCGCCAGCGCCGAACCTTCGAGGAGACCGGCGACCTCACCGCCGTGGTCGACGACCTCGCCGATGCCACGGAGGCCACCTGGGCCTGACCGGCCCCCGGGCCCGACGCCGGTCGCGACGTCGAACGCTCAGTCCGTCAGGTGGCGGCGCAGGGCGTCGCTCATCACCGCCATCTCGGTCGCGGCGTTGGCCCGGTCCAGGAAGTAGTGGTCACGGCCGGCGACGACCCGGTGCTGCACCGGCACCTGCGCGGTGCCCAGCCGGCGCGCGTAGGCATCGCCCTCGCGCCGCAGCAGGTCGCGCTCCGCGGTGACCACCAGCGCCGGGGGCAGGTCCGCCAGGTTCGCGGCGCGCAGCGGGGAGGCGTAGTCGGTGGTGCGTTGCCCGGGATCGCGGAAGTAGGTCGCGCGCACCAGGTCGAGGACGCCGCGACCCAGCATCGGCGATCCCACCGGCTGCTTGTCCTCGTAGTCCTCGGCGACGTCGAGCGAGGGCACGGCCAGCAGCTGGAAACGGGGGGTGAAGCTGCCGGTGTCCCGGGCCCGCAGGCAGGCCGACGCCGCGAGACCGGCGCCCGCACTGAAGCCACCGACCGCCACCCGCGCACCGTCGACCCCCAGGCCGGAGCCCTGGGCAGCGACGTGCGCGGCCACGTCGTGGACCTGCTCATGGGCCACGGGGAAGCTGACCTGGGGTGCGGCGTCGTAGTCGACCGACAGGACCGCGACGCGCGCGCGGTCGACTACGTAGCGGGCGAAGAAGTCGTCCATCCGCGGGTGCCGCATGATGTACGCACCGCCGTGCAGGTGGACGTAGACCGCAGGCAGGTCCACGCCCGGCGGCAGGTACAGCTCGCACCGCACCGGTCCGTGGCGGGTGGGCAGCCGGAGCCTTCTGGGGGCCGGCAGGTCCCGCCCGGCCAGGCGCAGCGACCGACCGTAGTGGACCGTCAGGGGGGCGCTCTTCTGCATCAGCCACGCGCGGGCGTCGGGTGCCTTCACCGCAGTTGTTCGGTGCCCGCCGCGTCGCGGATGCCGATCGCGTGGCCCGAGTCGCGTCCGACGAGGGGGGCGGGGATGCGCGCTGCGGTGCGAGTGGAAAGAATGGAGCCATGACTCAGCAGCCTTTCTCGCGTCCCGGTGCGGTCGACCTGTCCGGCCTGACGGCCCCCGACCCCTCCGCGGCCGGAGGCGCCGCCGCGAGCGCGGCGTACGCCGTCGCGGTCACCGAGCAGAACTTCCAGGAGGTCCTCGAGACCTCCCGCAACGCCCCGGTCCTGCTCGCGTTCGAGAGCCCCGGCCGCTCGCCCGACAGCGTGCGGCTCGCCGACGACCTCCAGACGCTCTCCAACGAGTTCGAGGGACGCTTCCTGCTCGGTCGCGTCGACGTCGACGCCACGCCGCAGATCGCGCAGGCGATGCAGATCCCGTCGGTGCCGCTGGTCGTGCTGGTCGCCCAGGGGCGGCCGATGCCGCTGATCCAGGACGCCGCGCCCCTCGAGGACCTGCGGCAGGTGGTCACCCAGGTCCTCCAGCAGCTGACCGCCAGCGGGTTCACCGGCCGGCACCAGCCGCGCTCGGGCGCCGGGGAGGTCGACGAGGAGACCGGCGAGGAGCAGATCGACCCGCGCTACCTGCCGGCCCAGGAGGCCCTCGAGCGCGGTGACATCGACGGGGCCGTCGCCGAGTACGAGAAGCTGGTGGCCGCCAACCCGGCCGACACCGAGGCCGCCGCGGGGTTGGCGATGGCCCGCCTCCTCAAGCGCACCGAGGGAGTCGACCTCGCCGCCGCCCGGGCCGCGGCCGCCGAGCGCCCCGACGACGTCGACGCCCAGACGTTGGTGGCCGACCTCGACCTGCTGGGCGGGCACGTGGACGACGCCTTCACCCGCCTCGTCGAGCTGGTCCGGCGCACCAGCGAGGCGGACCGGGATGCGGCGCGCACCCACCTGATCGGTCTGTTCGGGGCCGTGGGCAACGACGACCCGCGGGTGCAGCGGGCGCGGCGGGACCTCGCCTCCGCACTCTTCTGAGCCGTCCTCGGCGGCCACTCGCGGTCTAGTGCGCCGGTCCGGCGCTGTTCCCGCCTCCGGTGCGAGGGCTTACGTTCGCCTCAGGCGGCACTGGGTCGAGGGGGGACTGATGGGGAGCGCACACCGGCTCAGGCGTGCCGTGGGAGGGCTGTGCGCCTCCGGGCTCGTGGCCACGTCCCTGGCGGTGGTCGGCGTGGCCGTCGCCCCGGCGGCCGGTGCGGCGGCACCACCGGGCACCCCGTGGACCTTCGGGGAGAACGCCTACGGCCAGCTCGGCAACGGCACCACCACCACCCGACGCAGCGGCGCTCCGGTGAACGGACTCAACGGTGTCGTCGACCTGCACGGCGGCCGCGAGCACGTGGTCGCCCTGAAGTCCGACGGCACCGTGTGGACCTGGGGCAGCAACGTCGAGGGGCAGCTGGGTCTGGGCACGACCGGCAACGTGTCCACCCCCACCCGGGTCACCTCGCTCGGCACCGACAACGTCGCGGTGGAGACCGGCCACAACCACATCGTGGTGCTCAAGAGCAGCGGGGCGGTCTGGGCCGCGGGGCTGAACAGCGACGGCCAGCTCGGTGACGGCACCACCAGCCTGCGCCGGGCCCCCGTCCGGGTCCAGGGGGTCACCGACGCGACCGGCATCGCCGCCGGCCGCAACATGTCCTACGCCATCCGGGCCAACGGGCAGCTGATGGCCTGGGGACGCAACGACGAAGGACAGCTGGGGGACGGCACGACCACGCGCCGGCTGACGCCGGTCCGGGTCGGGGCCTCGATCGGGTTCGGCAACGTCACGATGGTGACCGGCGGGCGTGACCACGGGGTCGCGGTGCTCACCGACGGCAGCGCGTGGACCTGGGGGTCCAACAACTACGGCCAGATCGGTGACAACACGGTCACCGACCGCGTCACTCCCGTGCGGGTGGTCACCAGCGGCATCACCGACGCGGCCGCCGGTGCCCACCACTCCTACGTCCTGCGCAGCAACGGCACCGTGTCCTCGTGGGGTCGCAACTACCGCGCGGAGCTCGGCGACGGCACGATGACCTCGCGGCGCACCCCGGTCACGGTGCAGGGGGTCAGCAACGCCGTCACTCTGGGGTCGGGTCGCGACATGGGCAACGTCACCCTCGCCGACGGACGGGTGCAGGCCTGGGGCCACAACCTCTACGGACAGCTCGGCGACGGCACCACCACCAACCGCACCTCGGCGATCTTCGTGCCGGGGATCAGCAACGCGGTGAAGGCCGGCGGCGGCGGGTCGGCGTACGGCGTGGTGCTCGTCGGGGACTCCACCACCCCACCGGTCAACCAGCCTCCCGTCGCCAGGATCACCGGCACCACCTGCACCGGCCTCAGCTGCCCGGTCAGCGGGAGCACCTCCACCGACGACAGCCGGATCGTGAGCTACTCGTGGGACTTCGGTGACGACACCACCGGCTCGGGCGTCTCGCCCGGGCACACCTACGCGTCCGCGGGTCAGTACACGGTCACCTTGAGGGTGACCGACGACGACGGGGTCAGCGACACCGCGACGGCGACCGTCACGGCGAGCGATCCACCGCCGCCGCCCCCCAACCAGGACCCGGTGGCGCGGATCACCGCGACGAGCTGCTCGGGGCTGACCTGCTCGTTCAGCGGGTCCACCTCGAGTGACGCCGACGGCACCGTGGTGGGCCACGCCTGGGCCTTCGAGCCTGCCGGCACCGCAACCGGCGTCTCGGCCACGCACACCTTCCCCGGACCCGGGACGTACGGCGTGACGCTGACCGTGACCGACGACGACGACGCAACCGGGTCGGCGAGCACCTCGGTGACGGTGAGCGACCAGCCGGCCACGGACCCGACCTTCCGGGCAGGGGCGGTGAGCGACGCGAACACCACCTCCGCCGCTGTCGTGGTCCCGGCGACGGTGGCAGCCGGCGACCAGCTGGTGCTGGTCGCCACCACCAACACCGCAGCCGGTCACACCACTCCGGCGGGGTGGACGTTGTTGGACTCGGTCGCCGACGGCACCCAGATGCGCTCCTCGGTCTACACCCGGACCGCTCCGGCGGGGTTCGCCGGGAGCACGGTCCGGGTGGCCCTGAGCTCCATCTCGAAGACCAACCTCTCCTTGCTCGCGTATGCGGACGCGGCGCCGGTCACCCGGCTGGCCTCGGCGGTGCAGGGGGGTGCGAGCGTGACCGACCATCCGGCGCCGGGGGTCGACGTCGAGACGAGCGGGTCGGTCGTGCTGCGGTTCTGGGCCGACAAGTCCAGCTCGGCGCGCAGCTGGGACACCCCGTCGGGCACGACGCGGCGCACGACCGGCAGCGGCAGTGGTGGTGGTCACCTCGCGTCGTTCACCGCTGATGTGTCCGGGGTGCCTGCGGGCACCGTGGGTCCGCTGGACGCGGTGTCCTCGGTGGCCTCGGACAAGGCGATCGCGTGGAGCGTCGTGGTCCCGGCGGCCGCCGACCAGGGGGGTGACCCACCCGGTCCGCCGCCGCCTGACCAGGAGCCGGTGGCGCGGATCACCGGGACCAGCTGTTCGGGGTTGACGTGTTCGTTCAACGGGTCGACGTCGAGTGATCCGGACGGCACTGTGATCGGTCACGCTTGGGCCTTCGAGCCGGACGGGACTGCGTCGGGTGCCTCGGTGTCGCACACGTTCCCGGGCTCCGGGACCTATGCGGTGACGTTGACGGTGACCGACGATGACGGGGACACCGGCTCGGCGAGCACGACGGTGACGGTCAGTGACCAGCCGGCCACGGATGCGGCCTTCCGGGCTGCGGCGGTGAGTGATGCGAACACGACGTCGGCAGCGGTGGTGGTCCCGGGGGCGGTTGCCTCGGGGGACCAGCTGGTGCTGGTCGCCACGACGAACAACTCCGCGACCCAGTCCACTCCGGCGGGGTGGACGTTGCTGGACTCGGTGGCTGACGGTTCACAGATGCGGTCCTCGGTCTATGCCCGGACGGCTCCGGCGGGGTTCGCGGGGAGCACGGTGCGGGTGGGGCTGAGTCGGATCTCCAAGACGAACCTCTCGCTGGTGGCCTATCGGGACGCGGCTCCGGTGACGGTGTTGGCCTCGGCGGTGCAGGGGGGTGCGAGCGTGACCGATCATCCGGCGCCGGGGGTCGACGTCGAGACGAGCGGGTCGGTCGTGCTGCGGTTCTGGGCCGACAAGTCCAGCTCGGCGCGCAGCTGGGACACCCCGTCGGGTACGACCCGGCGCACGACCGGCAGCGGCAGTGGTGGTGGTCACCTCGCCTCGTTCACCGCCGACGTCGGTGGGGTGCCTGCCGGCACCGTGGCCCCGCTGGACGCGGCGTCCTCGGTGGCCTCGGACAAGGCGATCGCCTGGAGCGTCGTGGTCCCGGCGGCCGCCGACCAGGGGGGCGACCCTCCCGCGCCGCCGCCCACCCAGGAGCCGGTGGCCCGGATCACCGGGACCAGCTGCTCGGGGTTGACGTGTTCGTTCAACGGGTCGACGTCGAGTGATCCGGACGGCACTGTGACCGGTCACGCTTGGGCCTTCGAGCCGGACGGGACTGCGACGGGTGCCTCGGTGTCGCACACGTTCCCGGGTCCCGGGACCTACGCGGTGACGCTGACGGTGACCGACGACGACGACGCCACCGGGTCGGCGAGCACGACGGTGACGGTGAGCGACCAGCCGGGCACGGACCCGACGTTCCGGGCGGGGGCGGTGCGTGACGCGAACACCACCTCGGCGACCGTCACGGTCCCGGGATCCGTCACTCCAGGGGACCAGCTCGTGCTGTTCGCCACGAACAACAACTCCGCGACCCACACCACCCCGGCGGGGTGGACGCTGCTGGACTCGGTCGCCGACGGCACCCAGATGCGGTCCTCGGTCTACACCCGGACGGCTCCGGCGGGGTTCGCCGGGAGCACGGTCCGGGTGGCGCTGAGTCGGCGCGCCAAGACCAACCTCTCCCTGCTGGCCTACGCGGACGCGGCGCCGGTCACCCGGCTGGCGTCGGCGGTGCAGGGGGGTGCGAGCGTGACCGACCATCCGGCGCCGGGGGTCGACGTCGAGACGAGCGGGTCGGTCGTGCTGCGTTTCTGGGCCGACAAGTCCAGCTCGGCGCGCAGCTGGGACACGCCGTCGGGCACGACGCGGCGCACGACCGGCAGCGGCAGTGGTGGTGGTCACCTCGCGTCGTTCACCGCCGATGTGTCCGGGGTCCCGGCCGGGAGCGTGGCTCCACTCGAGGCGGTGTCATCCTTGTCCTCGAGCAAGGCGATCGCCTGGACCGTGGTGGTGGCGCCTTCGTGACAGGAGGTGGGTCGTGTCGATGGTCAAGGTGAAAACGAGCTTGGACGTGTCCGGTGGGGTGCTGGTCGGGCACGACGGGTCCGCGGCAGCCGCGCTGGCGGTGCGCTGGGCAGCCGACCTGGCCGGCCGGATCGCGGCTCCGCTGCACGTGGTCCGGGCCTGGTCGATGTCCTCGGCGCCCAAGCCGGCGTCCGCGACACCAGGCTTCGTCCCGCCGCTGACGGACTTCGAGTCCGCCGTCCTCGACCGGCTGCGCGCCGACGTCGACGACCTCCACCTGCCCGACGACCTCTCTGTCGACTGCCACGTCGTGCACGGTGCACCCGGCCGTCGGCTGCTCGAGGCCTCCGACGCGGTGGACCTGCTGGTGGTGGGTGCGCGCGGGGCCGGTGGCTTCCTCGGCCTGCGGTTCGGCTCGACCGCCGACCAGGTCGTGCGGCACGGGCACTGCCCGGTCGTGGTGGTGCCGGTCGCCGGTGACGGTGACGGCGACCCGGGTGAGCTCGACGCACAACACGGCGTGGACGCGTGAGCCGCCGTACCGGCTGGTGGGTGCAGCTGGCCCCCGGTGGGAGCATGGGGGCATGAACAGCGCACCGGCGACGCCGCGCGTCAGCCGGCTGCCCGCGGTCGGGCAGCTCTACGTCACCACGGTGGCGGCGGTCGCGGTGATGTCCATGGTGGGGGAGAGCTCGGCCTGGCACGGCGCCCTGATCGTGCTGGCCCTGCCGCTGAGCCTGCTGGCGCTGTGGGTGGGGATGTACGGGGGCCTGGCCGCCGGGCTGGTCACCGGCGTCCCCGCGGGAGAGATCTCCTGGGTGGTGGTCGTCGTCTGGGTGGCGGTGTGGACGATGACGGCCTGGCTCAACGCGCAGCTGGCCCAGAAGGTGCTGCGAGCCGGCTGGCGGGCGATGCCCGCCCGGCGCTTCGAGGACACCGAGGACTAGCCGACCGCACGGGCTCAGGTGCCGGCCAGACCACGCCCGCTCTCGGTGTACGACGGACCGCCGCGCTCGCCCAGGTTCGTCAGCGCCGCCTCGATCCGGCGAGCGGTGAAGTCGGCGCACTTCTCGCGGACCACGGCCATCGTCGCGAACTCCACGGACCGGATCTCGCGCTCCTGGCGGACCACCGTGTCGAGCATCGACGGCTCGTGCACGCCACCGTCGAAGACCAGGCAGACCGCGTCGTCCCACCCGCCCCACGGCGGCAGCCAGTCCGTCAGCAGCAGTGCCCCGGCCTCCACCTTCAGGCCCAGCTCCTCGTGGACCTCCCGAGCCACGGCGAGCTGGGGCGACTCGCTGACCTCGACGACGCCACCGGGCAGGTCGAAGTCCCGCTTGTAGGTCAGCTGGCACAGCAGCACCCGGCCGTCGGTGGAGCGGATCAGCATCTGGCTGATGGCGCGCTTGCGCGGCAGGAACGAGTTCAGCAGCGACCGGAAGCCGCGGGGGTCCTCCAGCGGGGTGTCGCCCGCCAGGCGGGCGTAGACGATGCGGTCGCGCTCCTCGTCGACGCCGCGGGCCACCCCCTCGCGCAGGAGACCGGCGAACGTCGCCACCCGCTGGGCGGTCTCGTCGTCGGGGTCGACGTGCGCCTCCACCCGGGTCGCACCACCCTTGAAGGCCGACTCGACCAGCCCCCGCACCTCGTCGGCGGACGCGCGCAGCCCCTGCTCCTGCAGCGCGGCGGACCAGGCGACCCGGACGACGCCGGGGGAGACGGGAGTGAGCTCGGCGGACACGGGATCACCCTAGCCAGACCGACCGAGGGCTCCCGGTGGGGCCGCCCCCGGTCCCGGAGCCTCAGTGCCGGGTGCTGGCCAGCCAGAGCGAGCCCAGTGGCGGCACGCGCACCGACGCGGAGGCCGGCTGCCCCGCGTGCTCGTTGGCGTGCGCGGTGACCGTGCCCAGGTTGCCGACACCGGAGCCGCCGTAGACCTCGGCGTCGGTGTTGATCACCTCGGTCCACTCACCGGCGAAGGGCAGTCCGAGCAGGTAGCCCTCGTGCGGGACCGGCGAGAAGTTGGTGACGCACACGAGCGCGCTGCCGTCGTTGCCCCAGCGGAGGAACGCGACGGTGTTGCGGCCGGCGTCGTCGGCGCTGATCCACTGGAAGCCGGCAGGGTCGCTGTCCTGGCTCCACAGGGCCGGCGAGTCGACGTACACCTGGTTGAGGTCGGTGACCAGCCGGGTGACGCCGCGGTGGCCGGGGTCCTCCAGCAGGCCCCAGTCGAGCTCGCGCTGCTCGGCCCACTCCGCGTCCTGGGCGAACTCCTGGCCCATGAACAGCAGCTGCTTGCCGGGGTGCGCCCACATCCAGGAGAGGAACGCCCGGACGTTGGCGAGCTGCTGCCACCGGTCACCCGGCATCTTGCGCAGCAGCGAGCCCTTGCCGTGGACCACCTCGTCGTGGCTGATCGGCAGCACGTAGTGCTCGGAGTAGGCGTAGACCATCGCGAAGGTGAGCTGGTGGTGGTGGTGGCTGCGGTAGATGGGGTCCTTGGCGACGTACTCCAGGGAGTCGTGCATCCAGCCCATGTTCCACTTCAGCCCGAAGCCCAGGCCGTCGGCGTCGGTCGGCTTGGTCACGCCCGGCCACGAGGTCGACTCCTCGGCGATGGTGACCGCGCCGGGGACGCGCTTGTAGACCGTGGCGTTGAGCTCCTGCAGGAAGCTGACCGCCTCGAGGTTCTCGCGCCCGCCGTGCACGTTGGGCTGCCACTCGCCCTCCTCGCGGGAGTAGTCGAGGTAGATCATCGAGGCCACGGCGTCCACCCGGATGCCGTCGATGTGGAACTCCTCGAGCCAGTACAGCGCGTTGGCGACCAGGAAGTTGCGCACCTCCTTGCGCCCGAAGTTGAAGACGTAGGTGCCCCAGTCGGGGTGCTCCCCGCGGCTGGGGTTGGGGTCCTCGTAGAGGGAGGTGCCGTCGAAGCGGGCGAGGGCGAAGTCGTCCTTGGGGAAGTGCGCGGGCACCCAGTCGATGATGACGCCGATGCCGGCGTTGTGCAGCGCGTCGACCAGCCGCCGGAAGCCGTCGGGGTCGCCGAAGCGCGAGGTGGGGGCGTAGTAGGAGGTCACCTGGTAGCCCCACGAACCACCGAAGGGGTGCTCCATGACCGGCAGCAGCTCGACGTGGGTGAAGCCCGTCTCGACGACGTAGGGCACGAGGTGCTCCACGAGGTCGTCGTAGCTGTACGGCCCGGAGCCCAGGTGCCGCTTCCACGAGCCGAGGTGCACCTCGTAGACCGACATCGGCTGCTGGTCGGCCCGGGTCACCGCCGCGCGGGCGGTCATCCACTCGTGGTCGGTCCACTGGTGGGTGCTGGCGAAGATCCGCGAGGCGGTGGCCGGCGGGACCTCGGTGTACGTCGCCATCGGGTCGGCCTTGTCGCGCCACTCACCGTCGGCTCCGCGCACGTGGTACTTGTAGGCGTCCCCGGCCGAGGCCTCGGGCACGACCACCTCCCAGACGCCGGAGCTGCCGACCGGGCTGAGCACACCCCGGCTGCCGTCCCAGCCGTTGAAGTCGCCGCGCACCTGGACCTCCATGGCGTCCGGCGCCCACACCCGGAAGGCGGTGCCGCCGCCGTCGAGGACGTGCGCCCCGAGGGCCTGCCACAGCTGCTCGTGACGACCCTCGTTGATCAGGTGCAGGTCGATCTCGCCGATCGTGGGCTGGCTCATGAGTTCTCTCCGATTCGTTCGATGGCCCCGAGTGGGATGTCCAGCCAGCCGGGACGGTTGCGTGCCTCGTAGAGCACCTCGTAGACGGCCTTGTCGGCCTCGTAGGCCGCGACGAGGGCCAGCTCGACCTGACTCAGGGGCGTGCCCCCGGCAGCCACGCGGGCCTCGACGTAGCCGTCGAGGAAGGCGGCGCGGTTGCGCTGCACCCACTCGGAGGCCCGGTAGGCGATCTGCGGTCCCGGATCGTCGGCGTAGAGGTCCTTGACCACGGACTGGGCGGCGTAGTCGAAGGACCGCAGCATGCCCGCGACGTCGCGCCACGGGGAGTCGGCCAGGCGCCTGTCGGAGAGCGCCTTGGCGGGCTCGCCCTCGAAGTCGACCAGCTTCCAGCCGCGTGAGGTGCGCAGCGTCTGGCCGAGGTGCAGGTCGCCGTGCACCCGCTGCGCCGAGCCGTCGGCGTCGGCGATGCCGGAGAACACCGCCTCCAGCGGGTCGGCGTACGGGGCCAGCTCGGGGACCGACGCCACCGCGTCGGCCAGCCGGCGGCGCATGCCCTCGGCGGCGGCCGCCCCGGCGAAGGGCTCGGTCTCGAAGTGCTCACGCAGCAGGGCGTGCACCTCGCTGACGGCGACCCCGAGACGGTGCGCCTCGCCGGCGAAGTCGCCGCCCACCTCGTCGGCGTGGAGGTCGGCCTCGGCGAACAGGTTGCGGGCGCTGACCAGCGCCAGGTCCCAGCCGTCGCTCGCGGTGCGCAGGAACTGGGAGAGCATCGCGAGGTCGTCCTCACCCGCCTCCACCCAGCCGTAGAGGTGGGCCACGTGGGTGTTGTCCGCCTCGGTCAGCGCCCGGTGGATCTCGATGTCGGGGTTGCGGCCCGGTGTCACCTTGCGGAAGACCTTCATCAGGCTGTCGTCGCCGAAGGCCACCGAGGAGTTGGACTGCTCCCCGCGGAAGAGCGTCGAGTGCACGGCGGTGTCGAGGTCGTGCCCGGGCATCCGGTGGAAGGTCACCCCGCCGTACGGCCGCGGTGAGCCGGGCTCGGTCCCCGCGAACGTGTCGAGGTAGACCGCCATCGCCTCCCGGTCGTGGACGGCGTCGTAGGTGTGCACGACGCCGAGGTCCTCGTCGTCGTGGGGCCCGAGGTAGGCGTGCTGGATGCGCAGCTGCTCCTCGGGGTAGTGCGAGAGGGGCATCTGGTAGCGCTCGGTGGTCGGCTCGCCGCCGGGGCCGTCGGCGTACTCGACGGTGATGATGGTCAGGGTGACTGCGGGAGGGCCCGGCAGGGAGCCCACCTGCTGCACGTCGACCACGTCGTACTCGCGGCCCTTGCCGGCGAACCAGCGGGCCTCGGCGAGGTACGCCGTCATCTGCGGGTGCGCGCTCATGCGGGCGCTCCCGACTCGGTGGTGCCCGGTGCCGGCAGCCGGATCCAGTAGAAGCCGTAGCCGCCCAGCGTGAGCAGGTAGGGCAGCTCACCGACGACCGGGAAGCGGACCCCGCCCAGGAGCTCCACGGGCTGCACGCCCTCCCAGCGGCGCAGGTCGAGCTGGACCGGCTGGGGGAAGCGGCTCAGGTTGTTCACGCACAGCACGGTGTCGGCCTGACCGTCCTCGTCGACGTGCTCGCGCACGTAGGAGAGCACCGACGGGTTGGACCCGCCGAGGTCGATGAACTCGCCGAGCCCGAAGCTGGCGTGCTGCTTGCGCGCGTGGATCATCCGCCGCGTCCAGTGCAGCAGCGAGGAGGCGTCGTCCAGCTCGGTCTCGACATTGACCCTCTGGTACCCGAACACCGGGTCCTGGATCGGGGGCAGGTGCAGCTTTCCGGGGGTGGCGATCGAGAAGCCGGCGTTGCGGTCGGGGGTCCACTGCATCGGGGTGCGGACGCCGTCGCGGTCGCCGAGCCAGATGTTGTCGCCCATCCCGATCTCGTCGCCGTAGTAGAGCACCGGCGATCCGGGCAGGGACAGCAGCAGCGCGGTGAACAGCTCCATCCGGTTGGTGTCGTTGTCGAGCAGGGGCGCGAGCCGTCGCCGGATGCCGATGTTGGCCTTCATCCGGGGGTCCTTGGCGTACTCGTCCCACATGTAGTCGCGATCGTCGTCGGTGACCATCTCGAGGGTCAGCTCGTCGTGGTTGCGCAGGAAGATGCCCCACTGGCACCCGTCGGGGATCGCGGGGGTCTCCTCGAGGATCTCCGAGATCGGGAACCGGTTCTCCCGGCGCACCGCCATGAAGATGCGCGGCATCACCGGGAAGTGGAAGCACATGTGGCACTCGTCGCCCGCCGAGAGCCACTCGCCCGTGTCGGGGTCGCGCTTGCCGCCGAAGTAGTCGACGACGTCGGCCGGCCACTGGTTGGCCTCGGCGAGCAGCACCCGCCCGGGGTAGTGCTCGTCGACGTAGCGCCGCACGGTGCGCAGCGCCTCGTGCGTCTCGGGGAGGTTCTCGCCGTTGGTGCCGGGCCGCTCGAAGAGGTAGGGCACCGCGTCGAGCCGGAACCCGTCGAGACCCATGTCGAGCCAGAAGCTCATCGCCTCGAGCATCGCCTCGAGGACCTGGGGGTTGTCGAAGTTGAGGTCGGGCTGGTGGGAGAAGAACCGGTGCCAGTAGTACTGCTGGCGCACCGGGTCCCACGTCCAGTTCGACGGCTCGGTGTCGACGAAGATGATCCGCGCTTCCTGGTAGAGCTCGTCGGTGTCGGACCACACGTAGAAGTCGCCGTAGGGACCGTCGGGGTCGGAGCGGCTGGCCTGGAACCACGGGTGCTGGTCGCTGGTGTGGTTCATGACGAAGTCGATGATCACGCGGATGTCGCGCTTGTGCGCCTCGTCGAGGAAGTGGTGGAAGTCCTCGACGGTCCCGGCCTCGGGCAGGATGTTGGTGTAGTCGGCGACGTCGTACCCCCCGTCGCGCAGCGGTGAGGAGAAGAACGGCGGCACCCACAGGCAGTCCACGCCGAGCCAGTGCAGGTAGTCGAGCTTCTCGGTGAGCCCGCGGAAGTCGCCGACGCCGTCGCCGTTGGAGTCCTTGAACGAGCGCACCAGGACCTCGTAGAAGACCGCGGTCTTGAACCAGTCCGGCTGGTCGAAGTGCGCTGCTGTCGGGTCCCCGCTCGTGCTCGGCACCACCCCGCTCTCGCCGTAGTGGTGATCGGCGTCGGTGCTCATCCGGGTCTCCTGACCGACAGGATGTGCGCCGGCTCGTGGTAGGGGTCGAGGTGGACGTAGTTGTGGGCGCCCCACTGCCACTCGTGACCGGTGATCTCGTCATGGACGGCGAAGCCGTCCTCCCAGCCCAGGCCGAGGGCGGGCAGGTCGAGGTGCACGGTGGTGGTCCGCGGCGAGTGCGGGTCGACGTTGAGCACGACGATCACCGTGTCGCCGCCGGCGCCACCCGCGGGGTCGCCCGGCGGCAGGTGCTTGCTGAAGACGAGCACCGCGTCGTCGTCGCTGGAGTGGACGGTCACGTTGCGCAGCTGCTGGAGCGCGGGGTGGCCGCGCCGGATCTCGTTGAGCCGGGTCAGGTACGGCGCCAGCGTCTGGCCGCTGCGCTCGGCGGCGTCCCAGTCGCGCAGCTTGATCTGGTACTTCTCCGAGTCGAGGTACTCCTCGCTGCCCGGCTTGACCGCCAGGTGCTCGAAGAGCTCGAAGCCGGCGTACACGCCCCAGCTCGGCGAGCCGGTGGCCGCCGCGACGGCGCGGATCTTGAACGCTGCGGGGCCGCCGTACTGCAGGAACGCGTGGAGGATGTCAGGGGTGTTGACGAAGAAGTTCGGGCGCAGCACGTGCGCGGTCTCCCGCGACACCTCGTGCAGGTAGGTCTCCAGCTCGGTGCGGGTGGTACGCCAGGTGAAGTAGCTGTAGCTCTGGTGGAAGCCCACCGTGGCCAACGCCCGCATCATCGGCGGCTTGGTGAACGCCTCGGAGAGGAACAGCACGTCCGGGTCGGTCTCCCGGATCCGGCCCAGCAACCACTCCCAGAAGACGACCGGCTTGGTGTGCGGGTTGTCCACCCGGAAGACGCGGACGCCGTGGGACATCCACAGCCGCAGGACACGCTCGGTCTCGGCGTAGATGCCGTCCGGGTCGTTGTCGAAGTTGATCGGGTAGATGTCCTGGTACTTCTTCGGCGGGTTCTCCGCGTAGGCGATGGTGCCGTCGGCCCGGGTGGTGAACCACTCGGGGTGCTCGGTCACCCACGGGTGGTCGGGTGCGGCCTGCAACGCGAAGTCCAGCGCCACCTCGAGGCCCACGGCGCGCGCCTGCTCGACGAACGCGTCGAAGTCCTCGAAGGTGCCGAGGTCGGGGTGGATCGCGTCGTGGCCACCGTGCCGGCTGCCGATCGCCCACGGCGAGCCGACGTCGTCCGCGGTGGGGTTCAGGGAGTTGTTCGAGCCCTTGCGGTTGACCTCGCCGATCGGGTGGATCGGCGGCAGGTAGATGATGTCGAAGCCCATGTCGGCGACGGCCTGCAGCCGCTGCGCCGCGGTGCGCAGCGTGCCGGAGACGATCGTGCCCGTCTTCGGGTCGAGGCGGGCCCCCTCCGAGCGCGGGAAGAACTCGTACCAGCTGGAGAACAGCGCGCGGGTCCGGCTCACGAACAGGGGGTAGGGCCCCTCGACGGTGAGCAGGTCGCGCAGCGGGTGCCGCGCGAAGACCCGCGTCAGCGCCTCGGACTCCGCTGCGGCCAGGCGGGCCTCGACGGGGCGCCGGGTGTCCTTGAGCGCGCGGGCGGTGTCGACCACCACGCCCTGGTCGGCGCGGTCGAGACCGTCGGCGGCGACCCGCTCGAGCAGCAGCACGCCCTCGGTGAACATCAGCTCGACGTCGACCCCCGCCCGGATCTTGATCCCTGCGTCGTGCAGCCAGGTGGCGATCGGGTCGCTCCAGGACTGGACCTCGAAGGACCAGGCGCCCTCGGCGTCGGCGCAGACGGTGGCGGCCATCCGCGAGACCTGTCCCTCGACGTCGCGCATGCGGACCGGGTCCCGCCGTCGGCCCTCGGGGTCGACCAGGACCGCCTCGGCGCCGAGCTGGTCATGGCCCTCGCGGAAGACGAGGGCGGAGATCTCGAAGGGCTCGCCCACGGACGCCTTCGCCGGATGACGTCCGAGATCGACAACAGGCGTGACGTCCATGACGGGGATACGACCGACCATGTTCCCCACACTTGCGAAGTCCGGGCGTTCACGCAAACGGGTGCCCGTGGGCGACCCGCGCGGAGGTGGGCCTGTCCCGGTTAGACCGGTTGCGGGGCGGTTGGATCGTTCCAAGGTTTCTGGGTTAGCGTTCTCCCGTGCGAGCCATCCGACGATTCACCGTCCGCCCGGTCCTGCCCGAGCCCCTCCGCCTGCTGGGGGACCTGGCCATCAACCTCCGCTGGTCCTGGCACCCCGAGACCCAGGACGTCTTCGCCGCCATCGACCCCGACGTCTGGCGCTCCAGCGGCCGCGACCCGGTGAAGATGCTCGGCGCGGTCTCCCCGGCCCGGCTCGAGGAGCTGGCCGGCGACAAGCGCTTCCTGCGGCGGCTCGAGCTGGCGCACGCGGACCTGGAGCAGTACCTCACCGGGGACCGCTGGTTCCAGAAGAAGGCGGGCGCCGACGCGCCCCGCGCGATCGCCTACTTCTCGCCCGAGTACGGCATCACCTCGGTGCTGCCGCAGTACTCCGGCGGCCTGGGCATCCTGGCCGGCGACCACCTCAAGACCGCCAGCGACCTCGGCGTCCCGCTGATCGGGGTCGGCCTGCTCTACCAGCACGGCTACTTCCGCCAGCAGTTCTCCGGCGAGGGCTGGCAGCAGGAGACCTACCCGGTCCTCGACCCCGACGGCCTGCCGATCACCCTGCTGCGCGAGGCCGACGGCACACCGGCCCAGGTCCGGCTCTCGGTGCCCGGCGACGCCGACCTGGTCGCCCGCATCTTCGTCGCCCACGTCGGCCGGGTGCCGATGCTCCTGCTCGACACCGCGGTCGAGGACAACCCGCTGCCGCTGCGCGAGGTCACCGACCGGCTCTACGGCGGCACCAGCGAGCACCGGCTGCTGCAGGAGCTGCTCCTCGGCGTCGGTGGCGTCCGCGCCGTCCGCACCTTCTCCCGCCTCACCGGGCACCCCGAGCCCGAGGTCTTCCACACCAACGAGGGCCACGCCGGCTTCCTCGGCCTGGAGCGGATCCGCGAGCTCACCGTGGCCGAGGACGGTCCGGGGCTCGACTTCGACACCGCCGTGGAGGTCACCCGTGCGGGGACCGTGTTCACCACGCACACCCCCGTGCCGGCCGGGATCGACCGGTTCCCGCGTGAGCTCGTCGAGCAGTACTTCGGCGCGAGCTCGGCCGTGGCCGGCGTACCGACCGACCGGATCCTGGCCCTGGGCGCCGAGGACTATGCGGGCGGTGACCGTGGCGTGTTCAACATGGCGGTGATGGGCTTCCGGCTCTCCCAGCGCGCCAACGGCGTCTCGCTGCTGCACGGTGAGGTCAGCCGGGGGATGTTCAACGGGCTCTGGCCCGCCTTCGACGAGGCCGAGGTGCCGATCACCTCGATCACCAACGGCGTGCACGCCCCCACCTGGGTGGCCCGGGAGGTCTTCGAGCTCGCCGCCAAGGCCGGTGCGGACACCGACTCCGACGGCCCGGAGGTCTGGGACGTCGTCGACAAGATCCCGGCCGCCGACCTGTGGACCACCAAGCGCGAGCTGCGCAAGCGGCTCGTCGAGGACGCCCGCGGCCGGCTGCGCAAGTCCTGCCTCAAGCGTGGCGCGGCCCCGGCCGAGCTCGGCTGGACCGAGAGCGCGCTCGACCCGGACGTGCTCACCATCGGCTTCGCGCGTCGCGCCGCGTCGTACAAGCGGCTGACCCTGATGCTCAGCGACCCCGAGCGGCTCAAGCGGCTGCTGCTCCACCCGGAGCGACCGGTCCAGCTGGTGATGGCCGGCAAGGCGCACCCGGCCGACGACGGCGGCAAGAAGCTCATCCAGGCGATCGTGCAGCTGGCCGACGACCCGGAGGTGCGGCACCGGATCGCCTACCTGCCGAACTACGACATCGCCATGGCCCAGCCGCTGTACCCCGGCTGCGACGTGTGGCTGAACAACCCGCTGCGTCCCTACGAGGCGTGCGGCACCTCGGGCATGAAGGCCGCCCTCAACGGCGGGCTGAACCTCTCGATCCTCGACGGCTGGTGGGACGAGTGGTTCGACGGCGACAACGGCTGGGCGATCCCGTCGGCCGACGGCGTCGAGGACCCCGACAAGCGTGACGACATCGAGGCCAACGCGCTCTACGACCTCATCGAGAAGGAGGTCGCGCCGCGGTTCTACGACCTCGACGCCTCCGGCGTGCCGACGCGCTGGATCGAGATGGTGCGGCACACGCTGAAGTCACTCGGCCCCAAGGTGCTCTCCACCCGGATGGTCCGGGAGTACGTCGACCGGCTCTACACCCCGGCCGCCGTCTCCTCCCGGGCGATGAACGACTCCTACGAGGGCGCCTCGGGCCTCGCGAGCTGGAAGACGCGTGTCGTCGGCGGCTGGTCGGAGGTCCGCGTCGACCACATCGAGACCGAGGGCCTCTCCGACGCCCCCGAGCTCGGCGGCGCGATGGACCTGCACGCGTTCGTCTCCCTGGGCTCCCTCTCGCCCGACGACGTCGAGGTCCAGGTCGTCCACGGACGGGTCAAGGGCGAGGACCAGCTCGTCGAGACCAGCACCACCCCGCTGGCCCTCGCCGAGACCTACGAGGGCGGCCGGCACCGCTTCGACGGCCACCTCCAGCTCTCCCGCGCCGGCTCCTTCGGCTACACCGTCCGCATCCTGCCCCGCAACCCGAACCTCTCCTCCCCGGCCGAGCTGGGGCTGGTGGCGTACGCGTAGGGGCTGCAGGGCTTGCCCGTCAGCCTGCCCGGATTGTCCGGTACGCCGCGACGGTGCTCGCCGACCGCGAGCTCAGGTCTCCTGGAGGAGCACCAGCGAGCGGGCGGAGACGGTGATCGTCTGGCCGGCCTTGACGGTGAGGCCGTCGGGGTTGGCCGGGTCGGTGCTGAGTACGACGGACCCGTGCTGGACCCACTCGTTGTTCGGCAGCGTGACCTCGCACTCCCGCGGGGAGGCATTGACCCACAACATGAAGCTGGTGTCGCGTTGCTGCTCGCCGCGTGGCCCGGGGGAGCGCAGCGGGTCGCCGGAGACGAACATGCCGATCGTGCGCAGCTCCGAGTCCTGCCAGTCGTCGCCGGTCATCTCCCGTCCACGAGGGTGCACCCAGGCGAGGTCCTTGGGGCCGCCCACGATCGTCGGCCGGCCCTCGAACCAGTGCCGCTGGCGCAACGCCGGGTGGTCGCGGCGCAGCTGCAGCGCGGTCCGGGTGATCTCGAAGATCCCCAACCACGCGTCGTCGGCCGACCAGTCGATCCACGAGGTCTCGTTGTCCTGCGAGTAGGGGTTGTTGTTCCCGCCCTGGGTCCGGCCGCGCTCGTCGCCGGCGGTGATCATCGGCACCCCCGCCGAGAGGCACAGCGAGACGATCAGGTTGGCCGCCTGCCGGTGCCGCAGGGCCAGCACGGACTCGTCGCGGGTCTCGCCCTCGACCCCGCAGTTCCACGAGCGGTTGTTGTCGGTGCCGTCGTGGTTGCCCTCGAGGTTCGCCTCGTTGTGCTTGTGGTCGTAGGAGACCAGGTCGCGCAGGGTGAACCCGTCGTGGGCGGTGATGAAGTTGATCGAGGCGTACGGCGAGCGGCCGTCGTCGAGGTAGAGGTCGGAGGATCCGGCCAGCCGGGTCGCCACCGTCCGTACGCCGTCGGAGCGTCCCCGCCAGAAGTCCCGCATGGTGTCCCGGTAGTGGTCGTTCCACTCCACCCACGGCGGCGGGAACTCGCCGACCCGGTATCCCTCCATGGACACGTCCCACGGCTCGGCGATCAGCTTCACGTGCCGCAGCACCGGGTCCTGGCCGATGGTGGTGAGCAGGCTGCTGGCCATGTCCACGGAGTGCCCGGTGCGGACCAGTGCCGACATCAGGTCGAAGCGGAAGCCGTCCACGTGCATCTCGGTCACCCAGTAGCGCAGGGAGTCCATGATCAGCCGCAGCACCATCGGGTTCTCCGTGTCCACGGTGTTGCCGCAGCCGGTGACGTCCCAGTAGGTGTCGCTCTCGCGGTCGGGCCGCTTGGAGACCCGCTTGTAGACCCCGAGGTCGTCGAGGCCACGGAAGCTGAGCGTGGGGCCGTCGACGCCGCTCTCGGCGGTGTGGTTGTAGACCACGTCGAGGTAGACCTCGATGCCGGCCGCGTGGAAGTTCTTCACCATCTGCTTGAACTCGCGCACCTGCTCGCCCCGGTCGCCGGAGGCGGAGTACGCCGCGTGCGGCGCGAAGAACCCGATCGTGTTGTAGCCCCAGTAGTTGCTCAGCCCCCGCGCGGCCAGCGCGGGCTCGGAGGCGAACTGCTGGGTCGGCAGCAGCTCCACGGCGGTGATGCCGAGGTCGTGCAGGTAGTCGGTGACCACGTGGTGCCCCAGGCCGGCGTAGGTGCCGCGCAGCTCCTCGGGGATCCGGTCGTGCAGGGCGGTGAACCCCTTGACGTGCAGCTCGTAGATCGCGGTGTCTCGCCAGCGGGCGCCGATCTTGCGGTCCTCGCCCCAGTCGAACTCGTCGTGCACGACCACGCTGCGCCCGACGTACGGCGCGGAGTCGCGCTCGTCGCGGACCTGCGGGTCGGTGGTGGCCCGCAGGTCGACGTCGACCTCGAAGCCGAAGATCGCCGGATGGGTGGCGAACTCGCCGCTGACGGCCCGGGTGTAGGGGTCGAGGAGGAGCTTGTGCGGGTTGAACCGCAGGCCGCGCTCGGGGTGCCACGGGCCGTCGACCCGGTAGCCGTAGCGCTGGCCGGGCTGCACCCCGGGCAGCGCGCCGTGCCAGATGCCCAGGCTGCGCTCGGTCAGCGGGAACCGGGTCTCCTCCTCTCCGTCCGCACCGTCGTCGAAGAGGCAGACCCACACCGCCGCGGCGTCGGGGGCGTGCACGGCGAAGTTGGTCGACTCGGGGCTCCAGGTGGCGCCGAGCGGCCAGTTGCGTCCCGGCCACACCGGGACGGTCTCGTCGGCGGCCGACCACTCTCCTGGAGTCACCGGGGCATTGTGGCGCGAAGGGCGGGGCACAGGTCACGGTACGACGAAAGGGAGCTCGCGCGGCGGCCGAGGTGCCCGAGGTGCCCGGCATCCGGCCACGGCTAGGCTCCGCCATGGACCAGCGATAGTCGTCGTTTCACAGTCAGGAGTGGTCATGGCGGAGTTCGTCCGGCTCGAGGTCGCCGACGGGGTCGGCACCATCCGCGTCGACCGGCCCAAGATGAACGCGCTGAGCGTGCAGGTGCAGGAGGAGATCCGCGCCGCCGCCCAGGAGGCCGGCGACCGCGACGACGTCAAGGCCGTGGTGCTGTACGGCGGCGAGCGGCTCTTCGCCGCCGGTGCGGACGTCAAGGAGATGGCCGCGATGTCGCACACCGACATGGTCAAGCGCTCCGCGGGGCTGACCAGCGCGCTCACGGCGGTCGCCCGGATCCCCAAGCCGGTGGTCGCGGCGGTGACCGGCTACGCGCTGGGCGGCGGGTGCGAGCTGGCGCTGTGCGCCGACGTCCGGTTCGCCGCCGACGACGCGACCCTGGGTCAGCCGGAGGTGCTGCTCGGTATCATTCCCGGGGCCGGGGGGACCCAGCGGCTCACCCGGCTGGTCGGCCCGAGCCGCGCCAAGGACATCATCTTCACCGGCCGGTTCGTCCCCGCCGACGAGGCGCTGGCGATCGGGCTGGTCGACCGGCTGGTGCCGTCGGCGGACGTGTACGCCGAGGCGCTGAGATGGGCCTCCCAGTTCGCCGGCGCCGCGACGTACGCTGTCCGCGCCGCCAAGGAGGCGATCGACCGGGGGCTCGAGGTCGACCTGGACACCGGGCTGGAGATCGAGCGCCAGCAGTTCGCCGCGCTGTTCGCCACTCGGGACCGGACGATCGGCATGGACTCGTTCGTGGCGGAGGGGCCGGGCAAGGCCGTGTTCGAGGGCCGCTGACCCCACCGCCACCGCAACGAGTCGACCGCACCGGAGCAGCACCCGCCCCACCCGCCCGCACCACCCGAGGAGCTCACCGTGTCGCCCAAGGTCAGGACAGAAGAGTCCGGCGAGGCTCGCAAGCGCAGCGCCGGTCTCACCCAGCACCGGATCCGCAGCCAGGTCGCCCGGGCGGTGCGCATCGTCTTCGGCGTGCTGGCCGCCGTGCTGGCCCTGGGGGCCGTGCTGGTGGTGCTGCGCAGCAACATCAACGCCGACAACCCGATCGTCAAGCTGGTGACCGACGTCGCCGACGCGGTGTCGGGTCCGTTCAGCCGGGACAACGGCATCTTCGACTTCACCGGGAAGAACGCCGAGTCGAAGAACGCCCTGCTCAACTGGGGGATCGCCGCGATCGTCTACCTGGTGATCGGTCGGTTCCTGGCCAACGCGATCGCCCCCAAGAGTGCCCGCTGACCGGTACCGAACCACGGTCCGAGCCGCTCCCGGCCTGTGACCGACCCCACCTGATGCGAGTGTTTCTGCCGTGCTGACTCGGCGGTAACCTCGGGATCAGGGTCAACGCCCAACCGTCTACCTCAGGAGGGGCCCGCCCAGGGCCGATGTCCAATGAACATTGTCGTCTGTGTGAAGTACGTCCCCGACGCGACCGCCGACCGCCACTTCGAGTCCGACAACACCGTCGACCGGGTGGGTGTGCCCGGCCTGCTCTCGGAGCTCGACGAGTACGCCGTCGAGCAGGCACTGCAGCTGAAGGAGAAGCGGGAGGGTGACGAGGTCGTGGTCACGGCCCTCACCGTCGGTCCCGAGAACGCCGCCGAGGCGATCAAGAAGGCCCTGCAGATGGGGGCCGACAAGGGCGTGCACGTCGTCGACGACGCGATCGCCGGCTCGGACGCCCTGGCCACCTCGCAGGTGCTCGCGGCCGCGGTCGGCAAGATCGGCGAGGAGTCCCAGGTCGACGTGGTCATGTGCGGCATGTCCTCGACCGACGCGGCGATGGCCGTCGTCCCGGCCATGCTGGCCGAGCGCCTCGACCTCCCGCAGGTCACCCTCGGCTCGGTGATCGAGAGCCAGGGCCAGGAGTTCCGGATCAAGCGCGACGGCGACACCGCCACCGAGGTGATCGGGGCGACCGCCCCGCTGGTGCTGTCGGTCACCGACCAGTCCGGTGAGGCCCGCTACCCCTCCTTCAAGGGCATCATGGCGGCGAAGAAGAAGCCGCTCGAGACCTGGTCGCTCTCCGAGCTCGGCGTCGAGCCCGCCGCCGTCGGCATCGACGCCGCGTGGACGGCGGTCCAGGAGACCGAGCAGCGCCCGCCGCGCACCCAGGGCGAGGTCGTCAACGACGAGGACGGATCGGGCGCCACGGCGCTGGTCGAGTTCCTCGCCTCCAAGAAGTTCATCTGAGCGCGACAGGAGCCCCGAGAAACCATGTCTGAAGTTCTGGTACTCGTCGACCACGTCGACGGCAAGGTCCGCAAGCCCACCTACGAGCTGCTCACCATCGCCCGCCGCCTCGGTGAGCCGTCCGCGGTGTTCATCGGCCCGGCCGACCAGGCCGACGCGGCCGCGGACGCGGTGAAGAAGTACGGCGCCGAGAAGGTCTACGTCGTCGACGACGCGGAGATCAAGGGCTACCTGGTGGCCCCCAAGGCCGAGGCGCTCCAGCAGCTCGCCGAGAAGTCCGGCGGGCCGGCCGCGATCCTCGTGCCCTCGACCGCCGAGGGCAAGGAGATCGCCGCGCGGCTCGCGGTCAAGCTGGACTCCGGCCTGATCACCGACGCGGTCGACGTCCAGGCCGGCGACAGCGGTCCGGTGACCACGCAGTCGGTGTTCGCCGGCAGCTACACGGTGCAGTCGACCTTCACCAAGGGCACCCCGATCATCACCGTCAAGCCCAACGCTGCGGCGCCCGAGGAGAGCGCGGGCGCCGGGGCCACCGAGAAGGTCGACGTGACCATCTCGGAGTCGGCCAAGAAGGCGAAGATCGTCGCCGCCCAGGCGCGCAAGGCCTCGGGACGGCCCGAGCTGACCGAGGCCGCGATCGTGGTCGCCGGCGGCCGGGGGACCGGCGGCAACTTCGACGAGGTCGAGGGTCTCGCGGACTCCCTCGGCGCGGCCGTGGGCGCCTCGCGCGCCGCGGTGGACTCCGGCTGGAAGCCGCACGCCTTCCAGATCGGGCAGACCGGCAAGACGGTCTCCCCGCAGCTCTACATCGCCAACGGCATCTCCGGTGCGATCCAGCACCGCGCCGGCATGCAGACCTCGAAGACCATCGTCGCGGTCAACAAGGACGAGGAGGCGCCGATCTTCGAGCTCGTCGACTTCGGCGTCGTGGGGGACCTGCACACGGTCTTGCCCGCCGCGACCGAGGAGATCACCAAGCGCAAGGGCTGAGCCCGAGCCTCACGACCGGCCGCGTCCCCGCCCCGGGGACGCGGCCGTCGTGCGTCCGTGCGGTTGTGGCGAGCATGCGGCTCTGCCGGCGCACGGACGCTCAGCCGAACGCCCGCCGCACCAGGTCGAGTCCGTCCTCGGGGCCGAGACCCAACGCCCGCACCTGGTCGACGTAGGCGGCGGCGGCCTCGCGGGCCGCGCGGTCGACCCCCGGCCCGGCGACCACCGTCCCGGCCCGCCCCCGGGTCTCGACCACGCCCAGGGACTCGAGCTCGCGGTAGGCCCGGGCGACGGTGTTGGTCGCGAGGCCCAGCTCGCCGGCCAGGGCCCGCACCGTGGGCAGTCGGCTGCCGGGAGTCAGGTCGCCCCGGTCCACCTGGGCGCGGAGCTGCTCGCGCACCTGCTCGTACGGCGCCACGGCGGAGTCGGGATCGATGCTCAGCACCTCGCCAGCCTGCTTTGTGCCAAGGCTTGTGTCAATGCTCGGCGGGCACACCGGCGGCCCACCCCCCACGCCGTACCCTTGTCCTGCGATGAACACCGCCTACCTCGACCACGCGGCGACCACGCCGATCCTCCCCGAAGCCGTCGCTGCGATGACCGAGCACCTCGGGCGGGTGGGCAACGCCTCGTCGCTGCACGCCTCGGGCCGCGCCGCCCGCCGGGTCGTCGAGGAGTCGCGGGAGCGGATCGCGCGTGCGCTGAGCTGCCGTCCCGGCGAGGTCGTGTTCACCTCCGGCGGCACCGAGTCCGACAACCTCGCGATCAAGGGGCTGTTCTGGTCGCGTCGCGCGGAGGACCCGCGCCGCGTGCGGATCCTGAGCACGCCGATCGAGCACCACGCCGTCCTGGACCCGCTGGACTGGCTGGGCGCCGAGGGCGCCAAGGTGGAGCTGGTCCCCGTCGACCGGCTGGGCCGCCTCGACGTCGAGGAGTTCCGGGCCGCCGTCGAGTCCGACCCCGAGAGCATCGCGCTGGTCACGGTGATGTGGGCCAACAACGAGGTCGGCACCGTGCAGCCGGTCCCCGAGGTCGTCGAGATCGCCGCCGCCCACGGGATCCCCGTGCACACCGACGCCGTACAGGCGCTCGGGCAGCTGCCGCTGGACTTCGCCGCCGCCGGCGTCGACGCGATGACGGTCACCGGTCACAAGATCGGCGGTCCGTACGGCGTCGGGGCCCTCGTCGTCCGGCGCGAGCTGCAGCCGACCGCCCTGCTGCACGGCGGCGGACAGGAGCGCGACATCCGCTCGGGCACCGTCGACCCGCCGGCCATCGCCGGCTTCGCCGTGGCCTGCGAGCTCGCGGTCGAGCGCCAGCCCGCGCTCGCCGAGCGACTCGTCGAGCTCCGCGACGCGCTGGTCTCCGGCGTCCGTCGCGAGGTCCCCGACGCGCTCTACAACGGCGATCCCGAGGTGGGGCCCACCCACCGCCTCCCGGGCAACGCGCACCTCGAGTTCCCGGGCTGCGAGGGCGACTCGCTGCTGATGCTCCTCGACGCCCGCGGCATCGAGTGCTCGACCGGTTCCGCCTGCGACGCGGGCGTGCCCCAGGCCTCCCACGTGCTGCTGGCGATGGGGTCCTCGGAGGAGTACGCGCGCTCGTCGCTGCGGTTCTCGCTCGGGCACGACTCGACCCGCGAGGACGTCGACGCGCTGGTGGCCGCGATCGGGCCGGTGGTGGAGCGGGCCCGCAACGCGGCCCTGTCCACGAGAGCGAACGGACCGAGCTGATGCGGGTCCTGGCAGCGATGTCGGGTGGCGTGGACTCGGCGGTGGCCGCCGCGCGCGCCGCCGAGCAGGGGCACGACGTCACCGGGCTCCACCTGGCGCTCTCCCGCAACCCACGGTCCTACCGCACCGGTGCGCGGGGCTGCTGCACCATCGAGGACGCCAACGACGCGCGCCGGGCCGCCGACGTGATCGGCATCCCGTTCTACGTGTGGGACCTCAGCGAGCGCTTCCACGAGGACGTCGTCGAGGACTTCCTCAGCGAGTACGCCGAGGGCCGCACCCCCAACCCGTGCCTGAGGTGCAACGAGAAGATCAAGTTCGCCGCCGTGCTGGACCGGGCCGTGGCGCTCGGCTTCGACGCGGTCGTCACCGGCCACTACGCGCAGCTGCGCACCGGGAGCGACGGCCTGATCGAGATGCACCGCGCCCAGGACATGTCCAAGGACCAGTCCTACGTGCTCGGGGTGCTCACCCAGGACCAGCTCGCGCACTCGATGTTCCCGCTCGGGGACACCCCGAAGTCGGCGATCCGCGAGGAGGCCGCGCGCCGTGGTCTGTCGGTGGCCGACAAGCCCGACAGCCACGACATCTGCTTCATCAGCGACGGCGACACCGGCGGCTGGCTCTCCGAGAAGCTCTCGGAGGTCAACCGCGAGGGCATGATCGTCGGGTCGGACGGCGAGGTCCTCGGGTCGCACGAGGGCTCCTGGCGCTACACGATCGGCCAGCGGCGCGGGCTGCGGATCGGGACGCCGGCCCCGGACGGCCGCCCCCGCTACGTGCTCGACATCGAGCCGGTCTCCGGCACGGTGACCGTCGGGTCCCGGGCCGAGCTCGCCGTCGACGGGCTGACCGCCATCCGGCCGCGCTGGTGCGGGTCCGCGCCCGACGGAGCGCTGCAGTGCACCGTCCAGCTGCGGGCGCACGGTGCCGAGCACCGGGCCGTGGTCCGGGTGGGGGAGGAGAACGTCGACGTGGAGCTCCTCGAGCCGGCCGCGGGCATCGCCCCGGGGCAGGCCGTGGTCGTCTACGACGGCGCACGCGTCGTGGGGTCGGCCACGATCGCCGCGACCCGCCGCGTGGCGGCCGGGTCGACCGCGTGACCGCCCGCGCCACGGGCATCGGCTCGATGCCGGGGGAGGACTTCGCCGAGTCGCTGCGGGTGGTCCTCGGTGAGCTGCCGGGTCTGCCGCACCTGCCCGAGCTCCCCGCCCGCGGGGCCGCGGCCGCGATGACCGGGCGCTCGCTCGCGGTCGTCGCCGAGCTCGGCTTCGACCTGCAGCCGGCGGGCTGGCGGCTCACCGACGCACCGGGTGTCGACCACCGGCGGGCGCGGTCGCTGCTCGCTCAGGACCTCGACACCCTGGAGGAGCAGACCCAGGGCCACACCGGCCCGCTCAAGCTGCAGCTGTGCGGGCCGTGGACGCTCGCCAGCACGGTCGAGAAGCCTCGCGGCGACCGCGTGCTGTCCGACGTGGGTGCACGGCGGGAGCTGGCGCAGGCCCTCGCCGAGGGGATCCGCGGCCACCTGGACGACGTCCGGCGCCGCGTGCCGGGCGCCGAGCTGGTCCTCCAGGTGGACGAGCCGGCGCTGCCGGGGGTGCTGACCGGCCAGGTGCCCACCGCGTCGGGGTTCGGCCGGCACCGGTCGGTCACTCCGCCGATGGCCTCCGCGGCCCTGGAGTGGGTCTTCGCCGCCGCGGGGACGACGGAGACCGTGGCGCACTGCTGCGCGGGTGAGCCGCCGATCGCGCTTCTCCGCGGCGCCGGCGCCGATGGCGTCTCGGTCGACCTCGACGTGCTCGTCGCCGGCGAGTACGACGTGCTCGCGACCGCCCTCGACGAGGGTGCCCGGGTGCTGCTCGGCGTGCTGGCCTCCAGCGGCGAGACGGTGTCACCGACCCGGGCGGTGGTGGAGCGCGCGCGCCGGCTCCTCGACATGCTCGGGCTCGACCCGGCGGAGGTGGCCGACCAGCTGGTGCTCACCCCGTCGTGCGGCTTGGCGGGGGCCACCCCGGCGTACGCCCGGGGGGCACTGCAGGCCGTGCGCGAGGCGGCGACCGAGCTCGGCTGACCCGCGTCCTCGGAATGTCCGACCGGGTTGGGTGCGTTGTTCTGGGGTACCCCGGAAGTACCCGATCCGAAGGAGTGACATGACTGACTTGTCCGGCAAGAAGATCGCGATCATCGCCACCGACCACGTCGAGGAGGCCGAGCTGGTCACGCCGCGTGACGAGCTGGTCAAGGCAGGCGCCGAGGTGAAGATCTACTCGACCGGCACCGACCCGATCCAGGCCGTCGAGGGGGACACGAAGCCCACGCAGAAGGTGGACGTCGACGGCACCTTCGGCGACCTCGACGTGTCGGCCGTGGATGCCGTGGTGGTGCCCGGCGGGACCGTCAACGCCGACACCATCCGCACCGACGAGGACGCGCAGAGCATCGTCCAGCAGGCGCTGGAGGCCGACAAGGTGCTCGCGGTGATCTGCCACGGACCGTGGCTGCTGGTCTCCGCGGGCGTGGCCAGGGGTCGTAGCCTCACCAGCTACCCCAGCCTGTCGGTGGACCTGGAGAACGCCGGCGCGACCTGGAAGGACGAGGAGGTCGTCGTCGACGGCCGGCTGATCACCAGCCGCAACCCGGGCGACCTGCCGGCGTTCGTCGAGGCGATCGGCGAGGCGCTGGTCGGCTGACGCCGTCCCTCCCGACGAACCGGACTGCCTCCCGCGCGACGAGCGCGGGAGGCAGTCTCGTCGTACGACGGGTCAGTGCGCGCCCGCGCCGATCGCGGGCTCCTCGGTGGCCAGCTGCTCGTGCTTGACGTTGAGGAAGATCCACACGATCACGCTCGCGGTCCAGATCATGAACGCGCCGGTGAGGAACGCGTTGACGGCGCCCTCGGTGAACGCGCCCTGGTAGACGAGGGTGCCGACCGCGGCCTGCGCCGCCTCGCTCGGCGGACCGCCGGTGGATCCGGCCGCCTGCACCGCGGCGCCGATCTCGTCGCCACGGACCGAGGAGAAGTGCACCGCCACGGTGGAGAGAGCGGCGAGCCCGAGCGCACCGCCGACCTGCTGCATCGTGTTCAGCACCCCGGAGCCGATGCCGCTGTCGCGCTGGCCGACACCGTGCACGGCCGCCAGGGTCATCGGCACGAACGTGGCGCCCATGCCCAGCGACATCAGCGCGATGAACGGGAAGATGCTCGTCCAGTAGCTCACGTCGGCGCCGAGGTGGTCCTGCCCGCTCGCGGCGGCCCGGAGGATGTTGGCCGGGCTCGAGTCCACGGAGAGCCGGGAGAACCCGAGCAGCGCGGTTCCGGCCATCGCCGTGCCCACGCCGGCGATGAAGCGCGGGTCGACCCGGGCCATCAGCTTGGAGGCGATGGTGGCGGCGGTCACGATGCCGAGGCTGAACGGCAGGAACGCGACGCCGGTCTGCAGCGGCGAGTAGCCCATGACGTTCTGCACGAACTGGGAGAGGAAGTAGAACATCGCGAACATCGCCGCGGGCACGATCCCCATGGTCAGGAACGCGGTCGCCCGGGTGCGGTTGAGCAGGATCCGGAACGGCAGCAGCGGGTGCACCACCCGCCGCTCGACCAGCACGAAGACGCCGAGCAGCAGGACCCCCGCCGTGAGCGGCACGTAGGTGCCGGGGTCGCCCCACCCGTGGCTGGGCTGACCTGCGCGGGAGAGGCCGAAGACGATCGCCACGAGGCCCAGCGTGGCGGACAGGGCACCGGGGACGTCGAGCTCGCCGGGGTGCGACTCGCTCTCCGCGAGCACGCGCGGGGCGAAGAACGCGGCGGCCACGCCGATCGGGACGTTGATCAGGAAGGTGAGCCGCCAGCCGTCGACGCTGAGGCCGACAAGGTCGGGCTGGAGGCCGGTGAGCCAGCCGCCCAGGAGCAGCCCGACCGCCGCCCCGGCCCCGGACATCGCCGCGTAGACCGAGAAGGCGCGCGTGCGCTGGGGGCCGGCCGGGAAGTTGGTGGTGATCAGGGCGAGCGCGGCCGGTGAGGCCAGCGCGGCTCCGAGACCCTGGAGCCCGCGGGACCCGAGCAGCATGACCTCGCTCTGGGCCAGGCCCCCGATGCCGGAGGCGACCGCGAAGACGCTCACCCCCACCATGAAGACCCGACGCCGGCCGTACAGGTCGCCGAGGCGTCCGCCGAGCAGCAGCAGGCCGCCGAACGCGAGCGAGTAGCCGGTGACGATCCACTGCAGGTTGGCCTGGGAGATGCCCAGGTCCCGTTGGATGAACGGGAGCGCGATGTTGGCGATGGTGGCATCCAGCACCACCATCAGCTGGGCGACCGAGATGAGCACCAGGGCCCAGCCCAGCCGCGCGTGACCACGCGGTGCTCCCTGCGCGGGGGGCGGCTCGGTGGCGGTGACGTCGGTCATGGCTTCCTGACGAAGGAGGGCGGACGGCGCGGGTCGCGGTCCTGACGGTGGTCAACACCGGCCCCTACCGCAGGCATTCCCCGGTCCACCGAGTCGTGGCCCAGCTCGTGCCTGGACCGGTGAGCCGGGGATCAGGGTTGGGCAGGGTCGGGTTCGTCGGTCTCCGCGGGCTGGTCCGGGTCCGGCGCCTCGCTGGGGACCGGCTCGGAGCTCGGCGTGGGCGCCGGGTCCACCGGGTCGACGGGGTCCACCGGGTCCGGGGCGGGGTCGGAGCCGTCCTCGGAGTCAGGCTCGGCGGTGGGCGCCACGTCGTCGGCGGGGGGCGGCGTCGGCTCGACGAGGGGCCGGTCGTCGCGGACGGTGTTGCCCACGGTGGTGCCGGTGCTGTCGCTCTTGCCGACCAGCGACGCCAGTGGCCGCCCGGTGAGCGACTCGACCAGGGTGATGCCGGCGAGGGCGACGACCAGGACCGCGACACTGGCCGCGGCCACCTTGAGCCAGGGCAGGTCACGGCTGCCGAGGCGGATCCGTTCGCGCAGCCGGGCGAGGCGGCCCGGCTTCGGCGTGGGTGTCTCCGCGCTCGGCGCCGAGGCCGGCTGCTGCTCGTCGGGCTGGCCGGGTCGCGGAGCGCTGGGGTCGGGCACCGGGCCGTCCTGAGCGGCACCGGGATCGGGTCGGGGGATCGCGCCGGTGAGCAGCGACGTGGCGCGCACCTGGCTCGCGGTGCGCTTGACGGCGGCACTCGTCCTGCGCAGGGAGTGCGCGTAGATGGCCGAGCCCACGGTGGCGATGATGCTGCCGACGGCGGCGCCGATCAGGGTGCCCGTCGTACCCAGCCAGGACGCGAGGAAGGCACCGGACATCGCCGCGAGGGCGCTGCCGGTCACCTGGGCTGCGGAGAGCCCGAGGGAGCGTGGCTTCTGGTCGTCCTGGGTCATGGTTTCCTGCGCGTGGGGGGTGGTCTCGTCTGTGAGACGTCTGGCGGGACCCGGAGGTTTCGCAGCACAGCGTGACATGGGCCACGACCGCACCGTCAATCGCCGACCGAGCGCCCTTCGGGGACATCGGACAGCGGGATCCGGAGGCCCAGTCGGGGGTAGAGCGCCACGAGTCCGGCGACCGGCAGCAGGGTGAGCAACAACAGCGCCTGGGCCATGCCCAGCACCGACCCGAGTCCACCGACCACGGCGGAGCCGACGCCGCCGCCGACCAGGAAGAACAGGGTGGCGATGCCGAGCGCGACCCCGCGGACGTCGTCGGTCACCGCGTCCCCCACCGCCTGCATGAGCGCGGGCTGCCCCAGACCGAAGGCGAAGGTGACCGCGACGACGGCGATCACGAGCAGGACGGCGGACTCGACGCCGGCGCCCAGTGAGGCCACCGCGAGTGCGAGAACGGCCACCACGGCGGCCACCGCCAGCGAGCGGGCCGCGCCGATGCGGGTGAGGAGGGGCCCGGCCAGTCGCGGGGCGAGCAGGCCGGTCACGGCGCTGGGCACGAGCGCGACGCCGACCTGCCACAGCTCCCACCCGACGCCGACGAGCACCGCGGGGACGGCGATCAGCAGCGCGAACCAGGCGGCGGGCACGGCGCCGGCCGCGAGGGCGCTGCGGACCACGGCCGCGTTCGTGATCACCGCACGGGGCAGGAAGCCCTGGGGACGACGGCGCACCCAGGCGGTGACGGCGGGAACTCCGAGGACGGCCAGAGCGGCGCCGACCATCGCCACGACAGGGCCGGTCGACGGCGACTGGACGAACAGGACGACCCCGGCCGCGGTGCCCGCGACCAGCACCGCGCCGAACAGGTCGAGCCGGGCGCCGCTGCCCGTGCTGGGTACCCATCGCCACAGCAGCGGCAGCAGCACGGCGCCGAGCATGGGCAGGGCGATCACGGCACGCCACCCGAGCAGCCCCTCCACGACCCCGCCGGCCAGCGGGCCCAGGCAGCTGACCGCCGCGGCGATGCCGGCGACCTGGCCGAGCGCCACGGCGCGCTGCTTCCCGGAGAAGCGCGCCGCCACGATCGCCACCCCCAGGGTCGGTACGGCGGCCGCGCCGGCTCCCTGGACGATCCGGGCACCGAGCAGCACCCCGAAGTCGGGAGCCATCGCACCGGCGAGGGCACCGACGGTCATCAGCACCACCCCGACCAGCAGGGGCAGCCGCTGGCCGACGAGGTCGGAGATCCGGCCGTAGACGGCGGTGGCCACGGCGAGCATGAGGGCGTAGAGACTGATCGCCCAGGCGCCGACGCCGATGCTCACGCCGAGGTCGTCGCCGATCACCGGCAGGGCGATGGCCGCCGAGGAGCTGCCCAGGCCGGTGAGGCCGAAGAGCAGCCCGACCAGCAGCGGCACGTGCGCCCCCGGCGTCCGCGCGGCACCGTCCGCCCGCCGGGCCGCGGGGACGCGGCCGGACCCGGTGAGGTGCTCGGGGGACGTGGTCGAGGACATTGCCGGAGTCAACCACCTCGGGGCGTCCGGCATTCCCGGGGCGGGCGGGTGCTGTGGCCGGGGCTGTGGCCGGGGCCGGCCTAGCGTCGTCCGGCGTCGCGGTCGGTGCGTCCCTGGAGGCGGTCGGGCCGGCCGGCCCCGGTCAGGTCGAGCACCTCCAGCGCCCCGCGCAGCGCGAACCGGTTCCAGTCCGCCGGTCGGTGCAGCATGTAGTGACCGAGACGGCCGAGGTCGACGAACCGGGCGGAGGCGGCCACCCGGCGGGCGCGGTCGACGTACGCGCGCGTCATCCGGGCCGAGGTGATCTTGTCGCGGCTGCCGTGGCCGGCGACCAGGTGCCGCCCGGTGAGGGTGTCGACCGGGTCCGAGGGCTCGAGCCAGGGGGCCAGGGCGACCACGCCGGCCACGGCCGGGTGGTCGGCGGCGTGCACCGCGGCCCGCGCGCCCATCGAGTGGCCGAGCAGCACGACCGGCGTGTCCGGGAAGTCGGCGGCGGCCCGGTCGAGCGCCCAGCGCACGTCGGGGACCGGCGAGGGCTCGGCTGCCTGGCCGGCGTTCCACCCGCGGACCGCGAAGCGCAGCATCCACAAGGAGAGCCCGGCGTCGAGGACGCGGGGCTCGAGGACGGCACGCATCGCGCTCGTCCGGCGGTAGGACGCGCTGCGCGGCCCGACCTCGTTGAGCCCGGCCTTCGCACCCCCGTGCAGCATCAGCACCAGACCGCGCGGCGGCTGGTCGGGGTCGGTGCGGTGGAGTCCGGGAACGGGCACGGTGGGGTCCAATCAGGTCGAGCGGGCGCCTACTGGAGTGCTTCGGAGCCGCCGTACGCCCGGATGGGGTGCGCAGCCGAGCGGGCAGCTGCCGGGCGGCGACGATCGCCGGCGGGCGCGCAGCAGGTATGCACATGTGGCGCGTGGTGCTGGTGGAGCGGTCCGGTGTCACTCTCGCGACATTCGCATACCGGAGTCGCGCCAGAGACCCCGAGTCACCGGGGGGGCAGTGCCTCAGGCCCAGCCGCGGTACGCCGGGGGCCCGGGGACGCCGCGGGGCTGTCGGCGGCGCACGGCAAGATGTCGGTGTGAGCGAGACCGAGACCGAGTCGGGCGTCGGGCGCCCGGAGCCGGGCGAGACCACGCCGGAGACCGATCCGCAGGCCGAGCTGCGTCACGAGCACCGCACGCTGGCCGAGGAGGTCGAGGAGGCGCGCTGGCGCTACTACGTGCTGGACGACCCCACGCTGTCCGACGCCGACTTCGACACGCGGATGCGCCGGCTCGAGGAGCTCGAGGAGCAGGTCCCCGACCTGCGGACCCCCGACTCTCCGACCCAGAAGGTGGGCGGCTCGGTGTCCACCGAGTTCACCGCGGTCGACCATCTCGAGCCGATGGAGAGCCTCGACAACGCGTTCTCCCTCGAGGAGCTCGAGGCCTGGGCGGCCCGGCTGCGGCGCGACGGCATCCTCGACCCGGCGTACCTCTGCGAGCTCAAGGTCGACGGTCTCGCGATCAACCTGCTCTACGAGGACGGCCGCCTGGTCCGCGCCCTGACCCGCGGCGACGGGCGCACCGGGGAGGACGTCACCCCCAACGTGAAGACGATCGACTCGGTGCCGCACCGGCTGCGGCCCAGCGAGGACCACCCGGTGCCGGCGCTGATCGAGGTGCGCGGCGAGGTGTTCCTGCCGCTCGCCGCGTTCGAGCGGCTCAACGCGGCGATGACCGACGCGGGCAAGCCGATGTTCGCCAACCCGCGCAACGCCGCGGCCGGCTCGCTGCGGCAGAAGGACCCCAAGGTCACCGCCACCCGCGCGCTCGGGATGGTCTGCCACGGCATCGGCGCCCGCACCGGCTTCGAGGCCACCACCCAGTCCGAGGCGTACGCCGCCCTGGCCGCGTGGGGCCTGCCGGTCAGTGACCGGGTCAAGGTGCTGCCCGACCTGGCGGCGGTGCAGTCCTTCGTCGAGCACTACGGCGAGCACCGCCACGACGTCGAGCACGAGATCGACGGGGTCGTGGTCAAGGTCGACGAGGTCAGCCTGCAGCGCCGGCTGGGCTCGACCGCGCGTGCGCCGCGGTGGGCGATCGCCTACAAGTACCCGCCCGAGGAGGTCAACGCCAAGCTCCTCGAGATCCGCACCAACACCGGCCGGACCGGCCGGGTGACCCCGTTCGGGGTGATGGAGCCGACCAAGGTGGCCGGCTCCACGGTGGAGCGGGCGACCCTGCACAACGCCCACGAGGTCCGGCGCAAGGACGTCCGGCCCGGCGACACGGTGATCCTGCGCAAGGCCGGCGACGTGATCCCCGAGATCCTCGGGCCCGTGCTGGGGCTGCGGCCCGAGGGCCTGGCCGCGTGGGTGATGCCGACCGAGTGCGAGTCGTGCGGCACCACGCTGGTGGAGGAGAAGGAGGGCGACAAGGACCTGCGCTGCCCCAACCACCACACCTGTCCGGCCCAGCTCCTCGACCGGGTCTTCCACGTCGCAGGGCGCGGGGCGTTCGACATCGAGGGCCTCGGCTCCGAGGCCGCCCACGCCCTGTGGACCGCGGGCGCGATCGAGGACGAGGGCGACGTGTTCGACCTCGACGCGGCGAAGCTGCTGGCCACCGACCTGTTCACCCGGGCGCCCAGGAAGGGCGAGGAGGGCCAGCAGCTCTCGGCCAACGGCCACAAGCTGCTCGACAACCTCGCCCGGGCCCGCGACGTGCCGCTGTGGCGGGTGCTGGTCGCGCTCTCGATCCGCCACGTCGGCCCGACCGCCGCGCGGGCGCTGGCCACCGAGCTCGGCTCCCTGCAGGCGGTCCGCGACGCCCCGGAGGAGCGGCTCGCCGAGACCGAGGGTGTCGGCCCCACGATCGCCGCCTCGGTGCGCGACTGGTTCGACGGCCCCGACTCCGACTGGCACGTCCGGATCGTGGAGCGCTGGGCCGCAGCCGGGGTGCGGATGCAGGACGAGCGCGACGAGTCGACCCCCCGCACGCTGGAGGGGCTCACCATCGTGGTCACCGGCTCGCTGGTCGACTACAGCCGCGACGGCGCCAAGGAGGCGATCGTCTCCCGCGGCGGCAAGGCGTCCTCGAGCGTGTCGAAGAAGACCGACTACGTCGTCGTCGGCGACAGCCCCGGGTCCAAGGCCGACAAGGCCGAGCAGCTCGGGGTGCCCGTGCTCGACGAGGCGGGCTTCACCCGGCTGCTGGAGAGCGGCCCGGAGACAGGCTCAGCCTGAAGCCCGGATCGCCTGCACGACCAGGTCGGCCACGGCCTCCTGCTCCTCGGCGAACGGGTGGTACTCCGCAGCCGGCTGCCCGCGCACGGCTCCGTTGATCCACGGGTCGTCGGAGCAGATGTCGTGTCCCTGGCTGGCGGCCCACACGTCGACGTACGTCGCACCGGTCGCGCGCGCGGCGGTGCGCAGCGCGTCGGCCAGCGCCCGGTTGACCCGCTCGGCGTAGGCGTAGTCGCCGCGGGCGAGCGGAAGCTGCGGGCAGGTGTTCTTGGCCGAGATGATCTGCGGGTAGCCGACGACCAGCACCTGCGCCTCGGCGGCGCGGGTCTGTACGTCGCGGAGCAGCCGGGTCACCTTCGTCGCCGTGCGGTCCAGCGCGTCGAGCAGCAGGTCCTGGCCGCCGGAGCGCATGAACTCGCGGCACGGGGCGCCCTGGGGGTCGCGCGTACGCAGTGAGGGGCACGTGCGGGTCAGCTTGCGGTAGACGTTCTCGTCGTTGCCGCCGATGCCGACGGTCACCACGTCGACCTCCGGCCCGAGGGCCGAGAGCTGGGAGGGGACACCGGGGTACTGGCTGCGCCGGAAGTCGCGAGTGCGCGCGCCTCCGCAGCTGCGGTCCTCGAGCTCGACGTCGATCTTCTCGCTCACCCGGGCCGGGTAGTTGGCCGAGGACCGGAAGCACCCGTCGGCGACGTCGGTCACCGGCACGAGCGGCGCCGAGACGTAGGAGTCGCCGAGAGCGACGTAGCGCAGCGGCTCGGCCGCGACGTCGCTGGTCGGCGCCTCCCGGCTCTGCGGGGGCCCGGACCCCTCGGCCCCGGAGCAGGCGGCCACACCGAGCAGCAGACCGGCGAGCAGGCAGGCCAGCAGCACCCGTGGCGGTCTCCCGCCCGGCGCCGCTCGGTGCGTGCTCATGGGCCTCCTCGTGCTCATCACGACGGTAGCCGGGCCGGGAAAGCAGGGGCCACCGGCCGGATCCGGCCCGGCGACGGCTGACTAGGATTGCCCGCATGCCTGACACCGTCGGACCCGCCAGGGTCGAGATCAGCCGGGAGGAGGTCCGCCACCTCGCCGACCTCGCCCGGATCGACCTCGACGACGCGGAGCTCGACCACCTCGCGCCCCAGCTCTCGGTGATCCTCGAGTCGGTGGCCTCGATCAACGAGGCCGCGGCCGACGACATCCCGCCGACCTCGCACCCCCTCCCGGTGACCAACGTCTTCCGCGAGGACGTCGTACGGCCCTCGCTCACCCCCGAGCAGGCCCTCTCCGGCGCCCCGGCCGTCGAGGAGCAGCGCTTCGCCGTACCCCGCATCCTCGGGGACGAGCAGTGAACGCGCTGGTCACCCGGTCGGCCGCCGACCTCGCCGAGGCGCTGGCATCCGGTGAGACCACGAGCGTGGAGCTGACCCAGGCGTTCCTCGACCGGATCGCCGAGGTCGACGAGCACGTGCACGCGTTCCTGCACGTCGACGCCGACGGGGCCCTGGCCGCGGCCGCGGAGTCAGACCGCCGCCGTGCGGCCGGCACTCCCGCGTCGCCGCTCGACGGGGTCCCCGTCGCGGTCAAGGACGTGCTCGCCACCGAGGGGCTGCCCACCACGTGCGGGTCGCGGATCCTCGAGGGCTGGGTTCCGCCGTACGACGCCACCGTGGTCCGGCGCCTGAAGGAGGCCGGGCTGCCGATCCTGGGCAAGACCAACATGGACGAGTTCGCGATGGGCTCCTCCACCGAGCACTCGGCGTACGGGCCGACCCGCAACCCGTGGGACCTCGACCGGATCCCCGGCGGATCGGGCGGTGGCTCGGCCGCCGCGGTCGCCGCGTTCATGGCACCGCTGGCGATCGGCACCGACACCGGTGGCTCGATCCGGCAGCCCGGCGCGGTCACCGGCACGGTCGGGGTGAAGCCGACGTACGGCGGGGTCTCGCGCTACGGCCTCGTGGCGATGGCCAACTCCCTCGACCAGGCCGGCCCGGTCACCCGGACCGTGCTCGACGCGGCCCTGCTGCACGAGGTCGTCGCCGGGCACGACCCGCTCGACTCCACCAGCATCGACCAGCCGGTGCCCGCGGTGCTCGAGTCCGCGCGTGCCGCGACCGGAGACCTGAGCGGGCTGAAGATCGGGGTCGTGGCCGAGCTCGGCGGCGAGGGCTACCAGCCCGGCGTGCAGCAGCGCTTCGACGAGGCCGTCGAGCTGATGGTCCGCGCCGGGGCCGAGGTGGTGCAGGTCACCTGCCCGAACTTCGTGCACGCGCTGGCGGCCTACTACCTGATCATGCCGAGCGAGGCGTCCTCCAACCTCGCCCGCTTCGACGCCATGCGCTACGGGCTGCGGGTGCTCCCCGACGACGTGCCCGCACCGAGCGCCGAGGAGGTCATGCGCGTGACCCGTGACCGTGGCTTCGGCGACGAGGTCAAGCGTCGGATCATCCTGGGCACCTACGCGCTCTCCAGCGGCTACTACGACGCCTACTACGGCCAGGCCCAGAAGGTCCGCACGCTGATCAGCCGCGACTTCGAGCGGGCCTTCGGCAAGGCCGACGTGCTGGTCTCGCCGACGGCGCCGACCACCGCGTTCCCGCTGGGGGAGAAGCTCGACGACCCGCTGGCCATGTACCTCAACGACATCGCCACCATCCCCGCCAACCTCGCCGGGGTGCCGGGCATCTCGGTGCCCGCCGGCCTGGCCCCGGAGGACGACCTGCCGGTGGGGCTGCAGGTGCTGGCCCCGGCCATGGCCGACGACCGCCTGTACCGCGTCGGTGCCGCCCTCGAGGCGCTGCTGGAGCACCAGTGGGGCGGACCCCTGCTGGATCCCGACAAGCTGGCCAAGGAGGTGCGCGCATGAGTACGACCCGGGACCGCACCGTGGAGCCTCTGTCGTTCGAGGACGCGCTGGCGGCGTACGACCCGGCGATGGGTCTGGAGGTCCACGTCGAGCTGAACACCGCGACCAAGATGTTCTGCGGGTGCCCCGCCACCTTCGGCGGCGAGCCGAACACGCAGACCTGCCCCACGTGCCTGGGGCTGCCGGGGTCGATGCCGGTGGTCAACGCCCGAGCCGTGGAGTCGGCGATCCGGATCGGCCTGGCGCTCAACTGCGAGATCGCGGAGTGGTGCCGGTTCGCGCGGAAGAACTACTTCTACCCCGACATGCCGAAGAACTTCCAGACCTCGCAGTACGACGAGCCGATCGCCTTCGACGGCTGGACCGAGGTGGAGGTCGCGGGCGAGAACGGCGTGGAGACCTTCCGGGTCGAGATCGAGCGCGCCCACATGGAGGAGGACACCGGCAAGTCGTTGCACGTGGGTGGGTCGACCGGCCGCATCCACGGCGCGGAGTACTCGCTGGTCGACTACAACCGGGCGGGGATCCCGTTGATCGAGATCGTCACGCGCCCGATCACCGGTGCGCGCGAGCAGGCGCCTGCGGTGGCGCGGGCCTACGTGGCGCACCTGCGCGAGCTGCTGCTCGGGCTCGGCGTGTCCGACGTCCGGATGGAGCAGGGGTCGCTGCGCTGCGACGTGAACCTGTCGCTCGCCCCGGCCGGGTCGGGTGCCCTCGGGACCCGCACCGAGACCAAGAACGTGAACTCGCTGCGCTCGGTGGAGCGTGCCGCCCGCTACGAGATCGGCCGCCAGGCGGCGATCCTGTCCGGCGGCGGGACGATCCTGCAGGAGACGCGGCACTGGCACGAGGACACCGGGGTGACCACCTCCGGGCGGGAGAAGTCCGACGCCGAGGACTACCGCTACTTCCCCGAGCCCGACCTGGTGCCGGTGGCACCGACCCGGGAGTGGGTGGAGGAGCTGCGCGGCTCGCTGCCCGAGCCCCCGCGCGTGCGCCGGGCGAGGCTGCAGTCCGAGTGGGGCTTCTCCGACCTGGAGATGCGCGACACCGTCGGAGCCGGCGCGCTGGGACTGGTCGAGGAGACGATCGCGGCCGGTGCCGCTCCCCAGGCGGCGCGCAAGTGGTGGCTCTCCGAGCTGGCCCGACGCGCGAACGAGCAGGGCACCGAGATCTCCGCGCTGCCGATCACCCCGGCCGAGGTGGCCCGGATCCAGGCCCTGGTCGACGAGGGCGCGATCAACGACAAGCTGGCCCGCCAGGTCTTCGACGGTGTCCTCGCGGGCGAGGGCTCCCCGGACGAGGTCGTCGCCGCCCGCGGGCTGGCGGTCGTCTCCGACGAGGGTGCGCTCGGCGAGGCCGTCGACCGCGCGATCGCCGCCAACCCCGACGTCGCGGAGAAGATCCGCGACGGCAAGGTCGCTGCCGCCGGCGCCCTGATCGGCGCGGTGATGAAGGAGATGCGCGGCCAGGCCGACGCCGCCCGCGTCCGCGAGCTCATCCTCGCCCGCCTGCAGTAGCCCGCCGAGCGGGCACTGGACGCACGCGGGAGCACGCCGAGCGGGCACTGGACGCACGCTGCAGCCCGCCGAGCGGGCACTGGACGCACGCGGCTGCCCGCTCGAGGTGCTGGGGTGTGCGGGGAGTGCCCGCTCGAGGTGCTGGGGTGTGCGGGGAGTGCCCGCTCGGCGTACTGGGGCGTGCCTGCACTGCCCGGTCGGCGACGTGGCGTGGACAGATGGGTCCCCGGGGGTGCGGAGCGGTGTTAGGGTTCCGCTGCCCCGTCGGGGTACAACTCCACACCCACCACGTACGTCGTCGGGGGAAGCCGGTCCGAATCCGGCGCTGACCCGCAACCGTAGGCCGTCACCGCAGCACTGGTGACGGCGAGCCGGAGCACCCGCTGCGCACGTCTTTCGAACACACGCTGTCGTGGAAAGCAGCGGGTGGTCCATCTCGTGATGCGTCCTCCCGTTGTGCAGCGGGAAGGAAACGCACCATGCGCACCAGCGCACGTCTGACCACCTACGTCGCCTCGGTGGCCCTCATCGCCTCGGGTGCCCTCGTCGCCGCCCCCTCGGCGAGCGCCGCCGAGCCCGACAACATCGCCGTCGACCAGGGCGCCACCTGGCTGGAGGGCCAGCTCGACGGCGGTCTGCTGCCCGGCCAGTTCGCCGGGTTCGCCGATGTCGGCCTGAGCATCGACGCCGCGCTGAGCCTGCTGGGGACCGCCGACCACGGTGACACCGCCGGCACGATCGCGGACGCGATCCAGAACCGGCCCGATGGCCTCGGCTACATCGAGTACGAGTACCCGGATGATGGCAAGACCGTGCAGGGACGGGCCGCCAACGCGACCGGCAAGGCCATGGCGCTGATGCAGAGCCTGACCCCGAAGCGCACCACGATCGGCAAGGTCGACCTGCAGGAGCGGCTGGAGAGCCTGGTCGCCACCGACGCGCCGATCACCGGCCGCATCCAGGACCTCAACCGGGTGGACGGCGACATCGCCGACCTCCCGGACTACGCCAACACGCTGGGACAGGCGTTCGCCGTGCGGGCGCTCGACGCGACCGGCTCCGACCTGGCCGACGAGACCGAGGCCTTCCTGCTCGAGCAGCAGTGCCCGGCGGGCGGCTTCCGCCTGGACTTCGAGGCGGACAAGAACGCCGCCGACCAGTCGTGTGGCGACGACGACGACGCGGACGTCGACGTCACCGCCATCGCGGTGCTGCAGCTGCAGCAGCTCTCGGACTCGACGCCGACGGCGAACGCCCGGCTCTCGCCGGCGGCACTCACCGCAGTCGAAGAGGCCCAGGACTGGCTGCGCACCCAGCAGAAGTCCGACGGCTCCTGGGGTGGCGGACCGAGCACCGAGGAGTCCAACGCCAACAGCACCGGGCTGGCGTCGTCGGCCGTCGGTGGGTCCGAGGGGACCGAGGGTGCCCAATGGGTGCGCGACCACCAGGCCAGCGACCTCGACGCGTGCAACACGCTGCGCAGCTCGGTCGGCGCCATCGCCTACGACGACGCAGGCCGCTCCCTGGGCCGCCGCGAGGGCGTCACCGACACCAGCGCCGACCAGTTCCGCCGGGCCACCGCCCAGGCGCTGCCCGCGCTCGCACTGCTGGAGGTCCCGGCGAACGGACCGCTCGACCTGAGCGGACCCGCCGGCTACCGCAAGCAGGGCGGCACCGTGGGCCTGTCCACCTCGGGCGCCTCCGACGGCACCCAGCTGTGCCTGACCGGCGTCCGGGCCCGCGTGCGGCGTACGGCGAACGCCGACCCGTTCACCCTCGCCGTGCGGCTGCCGCTCGGCACCGCGGACCGCAGCTACACCGTCCGCGACGCCTGGGGCAACGAGGCGTCGACCACCGTCGACGTGCTCGGCCGCAAGACTCTGGAGGTCCGCAAGGCCGCCTACCGCGTGCAGCGCGGCGACAACGTCACCGTCGTCATCCGCGGTCTGGCGCCGGGTGAGCGTGCCCGCGTCTACTACCGGAGCCGGCTCGTCGACAGCGGCACCGCGACCAGCATCGGTCGCTTCGCGGCCAGCGTGCCCGTGGGCAGCTCCCTGGGCAAGCAGACCGTCCGCGGGTACGGCCAGTTCGGCGACATCCGCAACGGGCGCACCGAGATCAAGGTGGTGCGGTGACCCGCGCCCGACTGGCCGCCCGTCTGGCCGCCCTGGTCGCCGCGGTGCTCACCGCGGCGGCCGGGCTGGTCGGTCTGTCCTCGGCCCCGGCAGCGGCCGCACTGTGCTCCGGAGGCGGCGTCAACGTGGTCGTCGACTTCAACCAGCTCGGCGGCGGGGTGCAGAAGGGGTGCGACCCCCGCGGCGCCAACCGCAAGGCCAGCGACGTCTTCCCCGCGGCCGGGTTCGGCCTGACCTATGCCAGCCGCCAGCCGGGGTTCGTGTGCCGCGTCAAGGGCACGCCGAAGAGCGACCCCTGCGCCAACGCCGCCCCGGCCGACGCGTACTGGGCGCTGTACTGGTCCGACGGCAAGTCCGGGTCGTGGAGCTACTCCTCGACCGGGGTCAGCGGGCTCAAGGTCCCCTCCGGCGGGTTCGTCGCGTTCTCCTGGCAGAACAGCAAGGCCAAGAGCCCGCCCAGCGCGTCGCCGCGCAACAGCCAGGCAGCCGCCGAGCCCAAGCCCGCGCCGACCAAGAAGCCGCAGCCGGCACCCAAGCCCACCAAGGCTCCCGGCGGTGGCGGTGGCGGCGGCAGCGGTGGCGGCGGGGACGACGGCGACACGAAGCCCGGGAAGGGCACCGCCACCAAGCCGGGCGGCGCGAAGCCGGGGGCGACCGGTCCGTCCGCCACGCGCGGCGCGAGGCCGACACCGGGTCGGACCCGCTCGCCGTCCCCGACCGGCGGGACCGACGAGCCCGAGAGGAACGACCAGACCGACGCGACCGATCCCGCCGACGACCCCACCGACGCGACCGGGTCCGTGGAGACCCTGGAGCCGAGCCCGGACGAGACCGGGTCCGGTGAGGCTGCGGAGGCGGTCGACGGCCGCGTTCGCACCGTCGCGGAGGAGGGCGGACTGCCCGTCTGGGTCCCGGTGGGGGTGCTGCTCGGCCTCGCGGCGGCGACCGGCGGGATCCTCGCCGTCCGACGGCGGGGGAGCCCCGGCTGAGCGCTGATGTGGGCTCGTGTGGGCCCGGGCCGGGCCCCGGTCCGGCCCACGTCGCTGCCCTCGGACCGGGGCGGGCCCGGTGCTAGTCTGAGCCCGCCCCGGACCGGGGCAGCAGCACCATCGAGAAGACCGTCCACGGGCGGGGGAAGCCGGTCGAAGTCCGGCGCTGACCCGCAACCGTAGGCCGTCCGGAGCACGACGCGGACGGTGAGCCGGAGCACCCGACGCGGACGACCTGAGCACACGCTGTCGTGGAACGCAGCGGGCGGTGCACGTGCCCCCGCTGTACGGCGGGAAGGACTCCATGCACGTCACCGCACGTACGCCGTGGCACCACCCCGGTCGGCTCGTCCTCGCGACGGGACTGCTGCTCTCGATGCTGGTCGTGGGCGTCGGCCCGGCGAGCGCACCGGCGTACGCCGCGGAGGGCCGGCTGTGCAGCGACGGCGGCGTCAGCGTCGTGGTGGACCACCAGGACCTCGGCGGCGGCATCGAGCAGACCTGCGTCGAGGACGGCGGGGGCAAGCTCGCCTCCGAGGTCTTCGCCGACGCCGGCTACGACCTGACCCCGGTGGGCGCCTTCCCGGGAGCGGCCTGCCAGGTCGACGGCCAGCCCGCCGACGCCCAGTGCGCGAAGATGCCGCCCGCAGACGCCTACTGGGGCCTGTTCGTCGCCGACGGCGGCACCTGGGGCTACGCCCCGACGGGCGTCGACGAGCTGCGGCTGGAGGACGGCGCCTTCGTCGGCTTCTCCTGGCAGAGCTCCTCGACCCCCGCACTTCCCGGCGTCGAGCCGGTCGCCAGCACCGCCGAGCCCACGCCGGAGACGGACACCCAGACGGACGCCCAGACGGACGCCCAGACGGGGACCCAGGCCGACCAGGGGACCGACGAGGGGCCGAACACCACCACCGACCTGTCCTGGTGGGTGGCCGCGCTCGTCGTCCTGCTCCTGGCCGGGGCCGCCGCGCTGGCCGGACGTCGACGACGGCGTCCCAGCGACCCACCGCGATGAACGGGCCCCGGCCGGCGCGCGACCTGCACCCCGGCGCCTGGTGGCTGTGGGCGATGGGGCTCGCCGCCGCCGCCACGGTCACCACCAACCCCCTGCTGCTGCTGACGGTGGTGGCGATCTGCGCCCTCACGGTCTCGGCGCGGCGCTCGGACCATCCCTGGTCACGCTCGTTCCGGCTCTACCTCGCCTTCGGCCTGATCATCGTGGTGATCCGGGTGGTCTTCCGCGTCCTGCTGGGCGGCGGGTACGGCGACACCGTGCTCGTGGACCTGCCCGAGGTGCCGCTCCCGGACTGGGTCGCCGGCATCACCCTGCTCGGCACGGTCACCCTCGAGTCGGTGCTCGCCGGGCTCTACGACGGACTCCGGCTGGCCACGATCGTGATCTGCGTGGGGGCGGCGAACGCGCTGGCCAACCCCAAGCGGCTGCTGAAGTCCATGCCGCCCGCTCTCTACGAGATCGGCACCGCCATCGTCGTGGCCGTCGCGCTGCTGCCCCAGCTCGCCGACAGCCTGCGCCGCGTCCGGGCCGCCCGACGGCTGCGCGGCGTCCCCGGCGGCCGGATCGGGCGGCTGCGCGGCATCGTCGTCCCGGTGATGGAGGACGCCCTCGAGCGCTCGATGTCGTTGGCGGCCGGGATGGACGCCCGCGGCTACGGCCGCGTCGGCCGGCTGAGCCACGGGCAGCGACGCACCACCGGGGCGCTGATGCTCACCGGGCTGAGCGGCATCTGCGTCGGCACCTATGCCCTGCTCGACCAGACCGCACCACGCTGGCTGGTGCTGGCGGGCCTGGTGGGCGGGGTCGGGCTGGCCGTCGGCGGCTTCTGGTCGGCGGGCAGGCGGGTCCAGCGCAGCCGCTACCGGCCCGACCGCTGGCGCGCCGAGGAGATCGGGGTGGCGGCGAGCGGCGTCGCCGTGGCGGCCGGGCTGCTCGTGCTGCTGCGCGCCGACCCGGTGCTGCACCCGCCGCTGGACTCGGTGCCGCCGGTGAGCACGACCGCGCTGCTCGTCGTCCTCGTCGGCGCCCTGGCCGCGGTCCTGGCGCCCCCACCCGTGCTGGCCCACCCGCCGACCGGCGTACGCGAGGAGGTGGCCGGTGCTCACGCTGCGTGACCTGAGCTTCCGGTACGGCGCCGAGGGCGGCGTACCCGTGCTCGACCGCGTCGACCTGACCCTCGAGGAGGGGGAGCTCGTCCTCGTCGCGGGCCGGACCGGGGTCGGCAAGTCCACCCTGTTGGGCGTGTTCAACGGCCTGGTCCCGGTCTTCACCGGAGGGCGGCTCTCCGGCGACGTCCTGCTCGACGGCACCAGCATCCGGCACCTGCCACCGCGAGACCGTGCACACGTCGTCGGGTACGTCGGACAGGACCCGACTGCGGGCTTCGTGACCGACACCGTCGAGGAGGAGCTCGCCTACGGCATGGAGCAGCTCGGGCTCGGAGCCGCGACCATGCGACGCCGGGTGGAGGAGACCCTCGACCTGCTCGGCATCGCCGAGCTGCGGGGGCGCGACCTGCGCAGCCTGTCCGGCGGGCAGCAGCAGCGCGTCGCGATCGGGTCGGTGCTGACCATGCACCCCCGGCTGCTGGTGCTCGACGAGCCGACGTCGGCCCTCGACCCGACCGCCGCCGAGGAGGTGCTGGCCACGCTCACCCGGCTCGTGCACGACCTCGGCGTGACCGTGGTGGTCGCCGAGCACCGACTGGAACGGGTGGTGCCGTTCGCCGACCGGATGGTGCTCGTCGGGTCCGACGGGTCCGTGGTGGTCGGCGAGCCCGCAGCGATGCTCCAGCACTCGCCGGTGGCCCCGCCGATCGTGGAGCTCGGCCGGTGGGCCGGGTGGTCACCGCTGCCGCTGAGCGTGCGGGACGCCCGGCGTCGTGCGGCCCGGCTGACACTGGTCCCGGGCGCGCGGCCGGCGCCGCCCGCGCCCGACGACTCCGCCGTGCTCGTCGCCCGCGGTCTCACGGTGGCCCACGGCCGGCACGTGGCCGTGCGCGACGTCGACCTCGGGTTGATGCGGGGTCAGGTCACCGCGCTGATGGGCCGCAACGGCTCGGGCAAGTCGACGCTGCTCTGGTCGCTGCAGGGCTCCCAGCGCCGGACGCGTGGTGCCGTGCAGGTGGCCGGACGCGACCCGGCGCAGCTCGGTGCCGAGGAGCGTCGACGGCTGGTGGGCCTGGTGCCGCAGACCGCGGCCGACCTGCTCTACCTCGAGACCGTGGGCGAGGAGTGCGCCGCCGCCGACCGTGAGTCCGCCGCGCCGCCGGGGCACACCGCGGCCCTGCTGGACCGGCTCGCACCGGGCCTCGACCGGGACGTCCATCCCCGCGACCTCTCCGAGGGCCAGCGGCTGGCGCTCGTGCTCGCGGTCGTGCTGGCCACCCGGCCCGCGGTGGTCTGCCTCGACGAGCCCACCCGGGGGCTGGACTACCCGGGCAAGGCGGCGCTGGCGGAGATCCTGGCGTCGCTGACCGCCGACGGCTGTGCCGTGCTCGTGGCCACCCACGACGTGGAGTTCGTCGCCCACGTGGCCGACCGGGTGGTGGTCCTCGCTGACGGGGAGGTCGTCTCGGAGGGCCCGACCGCCCGCGTGGTGGCCGAGTCCCCGGCGTTCGCGCCGCAGCTGCACAAGATCCTGGGCGAGGGCTGGCTGACCATCGACCAGGTCACCGCGGTCGGAGCCGCGGGATGACGACCACCCTCGGCTCGCGGCTGTCCTCGGGCGCGGTTGCGTACGCGGTGGTGCCGCTGCGGCCGCGCTCCGCCGCCGTGCTCACCGTCGCGTCCCTCGCCGGTCTGCTCATGTTCGCCTGGCCGCTGCTGGTGCGGGTGCGCCTCGAGGACAACGTCGTGCAGCCGCCGTTCGTGTTCCTGCTGCTGCTGCCCGTGGTGATCGGGGTCTGCCTGGCGGAGTTCACCGAGGGCGGGATGGACGCGAAGGTGCTCGCGATGCTCGGCGTGCTCACCGCGGTCAACGCGGTGATGCGCGGACTGAGCGCCGGCATGGCCGGGATCGAGCTGGTCTTCTTCCTGCTGATCCTGGGCGGGCGCGTCTTCGGCGCGGGCTTCGGGTTCGTGCTCGGGTGCACCTCGTTGTTCGCCTCGGCCCTGCTGACCGCGGGAGTCGGCCCGTGGCTGCCGTTCCAGATGCTCGCCTCGGCCTGGGTCGGGATGGGGGCCGGTCTGCTGCCGCGCCGGGTCCGTGGCCGCTGGGAGATCGCGATGCTGGTCGGGTACGGCATCGTCGCGGCGTACGCCTTCGGCCTGCTGATGAACCTGTCCAGCTGGCCGTTCGCGCTGGGGATCGAGGTCCCCGGCTACCAGGGTGGGCTGTCGTTCGTGCCGGGGGCGCCGCTGCTGGAGAACCTGCACCGGTTCGGCATCTACACGCTGCTGACCTCGACGGGCAGCTGGGACACCGGCCGGGCGATCACCAACACCCTCGCCCTGGTCGTGCTCGGGCCGGCGGTGCTGACCACGCTGCGGCGCGCCGTACGCCGCGCCACGGTCGAGACCCGCTGACGGCACGGGTCACGGGCGGACGAGCAGGATCCGGTCGTCGCTGGGGGCCGGGTCGCCGCGACCGTCCCGGTTGGAGGTGGTCACCCACAGGTTGCCGTCCGGGGCCGCCACCACCGTCCGCAGCCGGCCGTAGCGACCGACGAAGAAGCCCTTCTCGTCCTCGGCCCGCGCCCCGGTGACGTCGACGCGCCACAGCCGCTCGCCGCGCAGCGCCCCCAGCCACAGCCGGCCGTCGACGAAGGCCAGCCCCGACGGCGAGGCCTCGTCGGTCGACCAGGTGACCTGCGGGTTGGTCAGGCCCTCACCGTCGCCGCGGCCCTCGACCATCGGCCAGCCGTAGTTGCGCCCCGCGCGGATCAGGTTGAGCTCGTCGAAGGCGTTCTGCCCGAACTCCGAGGCCCACAGCCGGCCCCGGTCGTCGAAGGCGAGGCCCTGGACGTTGCGGTGCCCCCAGGACCAGACCGGGGAGGAGGCGTCGGGGTTGCCCGGCGCCGGGTCGCCGTCGGGGGTGATCCGCAGGATCTTGCCGCCCAGCGCGCCGCGCTCCTGGGCCAGCTCGGGTCGCCCGGCGTCGCCGGTGGCGACGTAGAGCAGGTCGTCGGGACCGAACACGATCCGGCCGCCGTCGTGGTAGGTGTTCTTGGGGATGCCGGTCAGGATCGGCTTCGGCGTCCCGAGGCGGCCGTTGCGGAACGTGGTCCGCAGCACCCGGTTGTCCTCGTCGGTGGTCGCGTAGAGGAACACCTGCCGGTCCTCGGCGTACGACGGGGACACCGCGATGCCGAGCAGACCCGCCTCACCGCCCGACCGGGCCGCGGCCACGCGCCCGACCTGCTCCACCCGGCCGTCGCCCACCTCGAAGACCCGGGTGGTGTCGCGCTCGGTGACCAGCGCGGTGCCACCGGGGAGGAACGCGATGCCCCACGGGGCCTCGAGGTCGCGCGCGACCGTGCCGATGACCTTCGGGGGCCCCGAGCTCTGCGGGGCGGGCTCCGCGGGGGTGTCGGAGCCGGACGGGCTGGGGGACTCCGGAGTCGTCGAGGACACCGACGGGCTCGGCTCCGGGGTACGCCCCGCGCTGGGCTCGTCGTCGCCCGAGGCTCCGCACCCGGCGAGCAGCACGGTGGGAGCGAGGAGGAGGGAGACCAACCGCAGCATGTCGCGAGACTAGCCAGCGCCGCCTACGACGGGCCCTGGTCCGGCACCCGGTCGAGCAGGTCGAGCAGTGCCTCGTGCACCTCGTCGGGCTTCTCCATGGAGATGAAGTGCGTCGCGAGGATCTCCTGGTACACCGCGCCCGGAATGCGCTCGGCCGCGGTGCGCATGTCGTGGGCGGAGGCCAGGATGTCGAGCCGGCCGGCGAGGAAGCTGGTCGGCACCGAGATCGTGCGCAGCGAGACCCGGCGGTGCAACGACGAGTGCAGCGCGAGGTGCATGTACCACTCGGTCGGGGTGGTCAGGAACTCCCGGACGGCGCGCCGGGCCAGCGGAGGGTCGGGCACCGGGAGCATGAAGCCGCTGTGCGAGAGCGCCGCGAACGTGAGCGGACCGATCGGCAGCCGTGACAGGACCTCGCTCAACGGCCGCCCCGCGAGCTTGAGCACCCGGGCGGTGGAGACGGTGAACGGCTTGCGGAACGGTCGCGGCACCAGCATCGGCGCCAGCATCGAGGCGAAGGTGTCGCCGGGCACCCCGCCGACCGCGAAGAGCCCGGTGACCCGGTCCGGATGTGTCACGGCCACCTCGAACATCGTGTTCACACCCATCGACCAGCCCATCAGCACGCAGGCGTCGATCCCGGCGTCGTCCATCACCGCCAGGGCGTCCTCGGCGAAGGCCTCGATGCCCACGTGCTCCGGGTCGCCGGGACGCTCCGAGCCGCCGGTGCCCCGGTGGTTCCAGGAGACGATCCGGACCCCGCACGCCGGGTCGAGCAGCGCGGGCCAGCTGTAGGGGTTGGTGCCCAGGCCGTTGCACAGCAGCACGGTGGGACCCTCCACGTCGTTGGTCCACGCGCGCAGGCGGGTGCCGTCGCCGCTGGTGACGTCGTAGAAGCGCAGCGCCAGGCCGTCGTCGAGCGAGGGGGCCACCCGCAGGGTGGGAGCGGCGGAGGACATGGCGTGATTGTGCCGTGCTGCGCCCTCCGGCGGCCGACATCGTGGCCCAGGTCACCGCCCGATCAGTGCTGTGAGAGGTTCACGTCCGGCCGGACGGCGTACGCCTCGACCGGACGCGACCCGCCTCAGCCGAGTCTGGCTGCGGGAACGGTGGGGGTCGCAGCGTCGGCGGGGAGCGCCCGGTGGGCGAGGACCGAGGCCACGAACTCCTGGGTCTCGTCGCGCTCCCTGCGGCCCGCGGTGAGCGAGGTGGCCGCGACCATGGCGTTGCGGCAGGCGATGCGCTGGCTGTCCTCGGCCCAGCGTCGTACAGGGCGGAGGAACGGTCCGACGAGATGGTTCATGATGCTCTCCCTGGTGCCGAGCGGGTGGGGTCCGAGATCGCCCGTACTCCGCTGAGCCCCGACGCTAGGGACCGTGGTGGTCCGGCGCGTCACGCCAGTGTGACGAGTGCGTGAACTCGGTCCCGGCGTGGCCCGCGACGTGGGCGATTCCGGGCCAGAAGTGCTCGGCGAGTGTCAATCCGGACGGGGAGCCGGACGGGGAGCCGGACGGGGAGCCGGACGAGCCTCTCGGGCGATGAGTTCGTGTCACCGGACGGGTCTAACCTGCGAGGACGAGCGACCCAGGAGGTTTCCATGGCCGGCGACGAGACGCTGCTGATGATCGGCACCCGCAAGGGACTGTGGCTGGCGCGGTCGGACAGCGCGCGGCAGAGCTGGACCGTGGACGGTCCGCACTTCCCGCTGATGGAGGTCTACTCCGTGCTGCCCGACACCCGTGGTGAGCGTCCCCGGCTGCTCGTCGGGGCCTCGCTGAGCTGGACCGGGCCGCAGGTGTTCACCTCCGACGACCTCGGGTCGACCTGGCAGGAGCACGCCATCGGCTTCCCCGAGGGCACCGAGGCGTCGGTCGAGCGGGTCTGGCAGCTGGCCGCGGGCGCCGAGCCGGACGTGGTGTACGCCGGCACCGAGCCGGGCGCGGTCTTCCGCTCCCAGGACCGCGGGGAGACCTTCGACCTCGAGCAGTCGCTGTGGGACCACCCGCACCGCTCGCAGTGGAACGCCGGCTACGGCGGGCAGGCCTTCCACACCGTGCTGCCCCACCCGACCGACCCGGCGTCGGTGACCGCGGCGATCTCCACCGGCGGGGTCTACCGCACCGAGGACGGCGGGGCCTCGTGGAGCCCCCGCAACCAGGGCATCCGGGTGGACTTCGCGCCCGAGGGCCAGGAGTACCCGGAGTTCGGCCAGTGCGTGCACAAGGTGACCCGGCACCCCGCGAACCCGCGCCGGCTGTTCCTGCAGAACCACGGCGGGGTCTACCGCTCCGACGACGAGGGCGAGTCGTGGACGCCGATCGACGCCGGACTGCCCTCGGACTTCGGCTTCCCGATCGTGGTGCACCCGCACGAGCCGGACACGGTCTTCGTCTTCCCGGTGGGCGAGGGGCGCTTCCCGCCGGAGGGTCACCCGCGCGTGTGGCGCTCCCGCGACGCCGGTGACACCTGGGAGCCGCTGCACCAGGGCCTGCCGGAGGAGTTCTTCGCGGCCGTGATGCGCGACGCGATGTGTGCCGACACCCACGACCCGGCGGGCCTCTACTTCGGTGGCCGCAACGGCAGCGTCTTCGGCTCCGCCGACGCCGGCGAGACCTGGCGCGAGGTGGCGGCCAACCTGCCCGACGTGATGGTCGTGCGCGCTGCGGCGGTGTGAGACCGAGCGGCGAGCTCAGCCCGATGTGGTCCCGGGGTAGCAGTGCGCCCGCCACCGGGCGTAGGCCTCGTCGAGCGCTGGGACGTACGCCGGCTCGGTGACCGTGGTGGGGCCGGTGACCCCCGCGAGCAGCGGACCGGAGGCCAGCAGGACCGCCCCGGCGGCCGCGGCGCTCCGCATCGGGACGTGGTGCACGCGATGGCCCAGGGTGTCGGCCAGGAGCTGGCGCACCCAGGGGTCCCGGACCCCGCCCCCGACGGCGAAGACGCGCTGCGCGTCCGGCGCCAGGAGCTCCCAGGACCGGCGGACCAGGAAGGCCTGCGCCTCCGCGGCGGCCCGAGCGGCGGTGGCGGTGGTCGGGGGGTCCGGGGTCCAGCCGACCGGGACCGCGGTGTCCAGGCCACCGCGCTCGACGTTCACGAACGGGCTGAACACGACTCCGTCCGCACCCGGCGCGGTCTGCCCGACCAGCTCGCTGAAGCGGGTCCAGCCGAGCCCGAGCCGGTCGCGGGCCCAGGTCAGCGCGAGGCCGGCGTTCTGGGCGGCGACCATGGCGTACAGCGCGCCGCGGGCGTCGGCGTAGGTGTGCACGTCGGGCCACCCCGAGCCCCGGGGCGGCTCCGCGGCGGGCACGATCACCTGGGCGCCGGTGCCCAGGTTGAGCACCACGTCGCCGGGGCGCCAGGGGCCGACGGCCGCCTCGAGGGTGAGCAGGGACACCGGGGTGTCACCACCACCCACGTGCACCGTCGTGTCGTGCCACGTGCCCGCGACGTCGCCTGACGCCGACACCTCCGGCAGCAACCGGCCGGGGACGAGCGCGTCGACCCGGCTCGCCCAGTCCTGCTCGACCACGTCCCACAGCAGCGTGCCGGACGCGTCGCTCGGGTCGGTGCCCGGGTGCCCGCCCACCAGGTGCCCACGGACGTGGTCCTTCGGCAGGGTGACCTGCACGGCACGGTCCACCGCCTCGGGCTCGTGCTCGGCCAGCCAGGCGAGCACCGGGCCGGTCATCCCGGGGGACCACGGGTTGCCCAGCCGACCCAGGGCCTCGGCCGGGAGTGCCTCCCAGCGCGCCCGCAGCCCCTGGCTGCGGGAGTCGGGCCACAGGACCGCGGCGCGCACCGGCTCGACGTGCTCGTCGAGCAGGACGGTCCCGTGCATCTGCCCGGTCACCGACAGGGCGTGCAGGTCGAACCGCGCCTCGAGGTCGACCAGGGCGGTGTCGACGGCCCGGGTCCAGGTCGCCGGGTCGGTCTCGACCCGGTGTGGCGCCGGCCGGTCGACCGGGAGGTCGGTCTCGTGCTCCTCGAGCAGGACGCCGTCGCGCCCCACCACGAGGACCTTCAGCGAGCTGGTCCCGAGGTCGAGACCCACCCAGGCGGTCTGCACCACGCCGATCAGTCGCGCAGGCGCTCGGCCAGGAACTGGTGGGCGTGCCGGCCGAGGTCCTCGCTGTCCTGCCACAGGTTGCGCCACACGGCCAGCTGGTTCGACAGGGTCGGGTGGACGACCGCGCTGCTGAAGCTCTCGAAGACGACCGGGCCGGCGTACTCCACCTCGCGCAGGGCACCGCAGAAGGTGTCGAAGTCGATGGTGCCGGTGCCCAGGTAGCCGCGGTGCGACTCACCCACGTGCACGTAGCGCAGCCGGCCGGCCTCGCTGGCGGCCCGGACGGGCTCGACGAACCCGTTCTCCTCGATGTTCATGTGGTAGGTGTCGAGGTGTACGCCGAGGTCCGCGCCCGTCTCGGCGATCAGCGCCAGCATCTCCACGGTGGTGTTCGCGACGTTGGTCTCGTAGCGGTTGACCACCTCGAGGTTGACCCGCAGGCCGCTCCCGGCGGCGTACTCGGCGAGCCAGGCCATCGACTCGACCACGTGGGCGTGGGAGCGCTCGGAGATGGGGGCGGGGTACTTGGCCAGGACCGAGTACAGCACCCCGCACAGGTCGGTGGCGCCGATCCCGGCGGCCACGTCGACGGCCCGGGCGAGCAGGTCGCGCCCGCGCGCGACCACGGCGGGGTCCTCGCTGGTCACGTCGGCGCTCGGGTCGAGCCCCATCGAGCAGGCGGCGCCGAGGCCGTGCTCGTCGAGCAGGGCCCGCGTCATCGCCGTGTCGACGCTCGCCGGGTCGAGCAGCGGCACCTCGATCAGGTCGAAGCCGAGGGCAGCGGTGGAGGAGATGGCGTGCTTGGCCGAGTCGGGACTCCAGTCCCCGACCCAGACGAGGGCGTGCAGGCCGAGGGGGTTGCGGGGGGTGCTCATGAGGTGCCTTCCGTGGGGGAGGTCGGGGGATGGGGGTGGGCAGCGTTCCGGCCCGAGCGTCTTCATCCTGCGGGAGCCGGGCTGACCCAGCAAGGTGCTGCTGGACGCGGCGCCGATCGCCGACGCCGTCACATCCTGAGCGACGGCCGACCCCGCCCGGGGCGCGCACTAGGCTCGGGCGCATGACCGAGCCCGGCTCTCCCGACATCAAACCCCGCTCGCGCGACGTCACCGACGGGCTGGAGCGCGCCGCCGCCCGCGGCATGCTCCGGGCGGTGGGCATGGGCGACGAGGACTTCGCCAAGCCCCAGATCGGCGTCGCCTCGAGCTGGAACGAGATCACGCCGTGCAACTTGTCCCTGGACCGGCTGGCCAAGGCGGTCAAGAACGGCGTCCACGCCGGCGGTGGCTACCCGCTGGAGTTCGGCACGATCTCGGTCTCCGACGGGATCTCGATGGGCCACGAGGGGATGCACTTCTCGCTGGTCTCGCGCGAGGTGATCGCGGACTCGGTGGAGACGGTGATGATGGCCGAGCGGCTCGACGGGTCCGTGCTGCTCGCCGGGTGCGACAAGTCGCTGCCCGGCATGCTGATGGCGGCCGCCCGGCTCGACCTCGCCTCGGTGTTCCTCTACGCCGGCTCGATCATGCCCGGCCAGGTCGACGGCAACGACGTGACCATCATCGACGCCTTCGAGGCGGTCGGTGCCTGTCTGGCGGGCAAGATCACCCGCGAGGAGGTCGACCGGATCGAGCGGGCCATCTGTCCCGGTGAGGGTGCCTGCGGCGGGATGTACACCGCCAACACGATGGCCGCCGTGGCCGAGGCGCTCGGCATGAGCCTGCCCGGGTCGGCCGCACCCCCGGCCGTGGACCGGCGCCGCGACGGGTTCGCGCACCGGTCCGGCGAGGCGGTCGTGGGAATGCTGCGCCAGGGCATCACCGCGCGACAGGTGATGACCCTGGAGGCCTTCGAGAACGCCATCGCGGTGGTGATGGCTCTCGGCGGCTCCACGAACGCCGTACTGCACCTGCTGGCGATCGCCCGCGAGGCGGAGGTGCCGCTGACCATCGACGACTTCAACCGGATCGGCGACCGGGTGCCGCACCTGGGCGACCTCAAGCCGTTCGGCCGGTTCGTGATGAACGACGTGGACAAGATCGGCGGGATCCCCGTGGTGATGAAGGCCCTGCTCGACGCGGGCCTGATGCACGGGGACTGCCTGACCGTGACCGGCAGGACGATGCGCGAGAACCTCGAGGCGCTGGCCCCCGCGGGGCTCGACGGTGAGGTGCTGCGCCCGCTCGACCGCCCGATCCACCAGACCGGCGGACTGACCATCCTGCGGGGCTCGTTCGCGCCCGACGGTGCCGTGGTCAAGTCCGCCGGCTTCGACGACTCCACGTTCACCGGGACCGCGCGGGTCTTCGACGGCGAGCGGGCGGCGATGGACGCCCTCGAGGCCGGGCGGATCACCGCCGGCGACGTCGTGGTGATCCGCTACGAGGGCCCCAAGGGTGGCCCGGGCATGCGGGAGATGCTCGCGATCACCGGCGCGATCAAGGGAGCCGGCCTGGGCAAGGACGTCCTGCTGGTCACCGACGGCCGGTTCTCCGGCGGGACGACCGGGCTCTGCGTGGGCCACATCGCCCCCGAGGCCGTGGACGGCGGCCCGATCGCGTTCGTGCGCGACGGCGACCAGATCACCCTTGACGTCTCCGGCCGTACCCTCGACGTCGCGATCGACGACGACGAGCTCGCCCGACGGCGCGACGGCTGGACCCCCAACGCGCCGAAGTACACCCGCGGGGTGCTCGGCAAGTACGCCAAGGTGGTGCAGTCCGCGGCCCACGGAGCAGTCTGCGGCTGACGTCCCCGAGTGGTTGAGTGGGCGGCATGGACCAGCGGATCAGCTTCGTCACCCTGGCCGTCGCCGACCTCGAGCGGACGCGCGCGTTCTACGTCGACGGGCTCGGCTGGACCCCCGAGCTGCTCGTGCCCGGCGAGATCCTGATGATCAGGGCGGGGGAGCGGCTGGTGCTCTCGCTGTGGTCGGAGGCCGGGTTCGAGGCCGAGGTGGGGCCGATCCGGCGCGGCGCGGGCGTCGTACCGCTGACCCTGGCGCACAACGTGGCGACCGAGACCGAGGTCGACGAGATCCTCGCGCTGGCCGGCTCGCTCGGCGCCGAGGTCGGCGCCGCCGGTCACCGGGAGTGGGGCGGCTACAGCGGCTACTTCGCCGACCCCGACGGCTTCCGGTGGGAGATCGCGGTCAACCCCGGCGAGATCGGCCGCCTGGTGCTGCCGGGCTGACGCACAGGACGTCATCCGATCTGGCTGCGGGGGCGACCACGTCGTACGACGTCGCGGGCGCTAGCCGATCGCCGACGCGGGGAGGTCGAACCAGCGCAGGTGCTCGAAGTCGGGGCTCAGGCTGGCCGGGGGAGTGAGGTCCGGCTCGGGAGCCTCGGCGAGGATCTTCGCGCCGTCGCTGAGGTGCCGGCCCAGCAGGGACTCGTCGCCGGTCAGCCGGGAGGTCGGAGCATGCATCCCGGTCTCGTCGTAGGTGATCGCACCGAGTCGCAGCGGCGGCTCGACGACGCCCTCGCGATGGGTCCACAGGCCGGTGGCGGACTCGAAGCGGTAGTCGCCGAGCAGCCGCCAGCCGTCGCGGGCGACGAGGCGCACCGCCTCGACGATGTAGTCGGCCACGGTGTCGGAGAGGAAGTAGTTGAAGTTCACCCGCACCCAGCCCGGCTTGATCCCCTCGCACCCGCCGGTGATCTCGCGCTCGAACTCGTGGCTGCGCTCGAGGTCGATGCCGAGGAGCCGGTGGCCGTAGGGCCCGGCGCAGGAGCAGCCGCCCCGCGACTGGATGCCGAAGAGGTCGTTGAGCAGCGCCACGACGAAGTTGTGGTGCAGGTAGCGCCCCGACGGCGCCCGGACGACGAAGGACACGATCGAGAGCCGGTCGGCATCGAGGTTGCCGAGGATCTCGATGGCCGGCTCCTCGTGCCACGCCGTCACCGCGCGGGTGAGGAGGCGCTCCTCGGCGGCCCGGATCGTCTCCACCCCGACGGCCTGCTTGAGCTGGAAGACCAGCCCGGCGCGCACCGACTCGATGATCGCCGGGGTGCCGCCCTCCTCGCGGAGCTCGGGGTCGGGCAGGTAGGCGTGGTCCTCGTCGTTGACGTAGGCCACGGTCCCGCCGCCCGGCACGTCCGGCACGCGGTTGGCGAACAGCTCGCGGCGGGCGACCAGGATGCCGGGGGTCGAGGGCCCGCCGATGAACTTGTGCGGCGAGAGGAACAGGGCGTCCTTGTAGGCGAGCGGGTTGGCCTCGCGCTCGGGGTACATCTCGATCTCGGTGTACGGCGCCGCGGCCGCGAAGTCCCAGAACGACAGGGCACCGTGCTCGTGCAGGATCGCCGAGACGGCCACCGTGTTCGACACGATGCCGGTGACGTTGGAGGCGGCCGAGAACGACCCGATCCGCAGCGGGCGGTCGGCGTACTCCTCCAGCGCCGCCCGCAGCCGGTCGAGGTCGATGTGCCCGTCTGTGTCCTGGGGGATCGTGACCACGTCCGCGATGGACTCGCGCCACGGGATCTCGTTGGAGTGGTGCTCGTAGGGACCGATGAACACCACCGGCCGCTCCTCGGCCGGGATGTGCCGGGTCAGGTCGTAGCGGTCCTCCATCGCCGAGGGCACCCGCAGCCCGAGCACCCCGATCAGCTTCGAGACCGCACCGGTGGTGCCGGAGCCCGCGAAGATCACCACCGTGTCGTCGTCGCCGCCGACCGCGTCGTGGATGATCCGGCGGGCATCCTCGCGCAACCGCGTGGTCTGCAGGCCGGTGCCGCTGGACTCGGTGTGGGTGTTGGCGTAGCTCGGCAGGACCTCCTCACGGATGAAGTCCTCGATGAAGGTGAGGGCCCGGCCCGAGGCGGTGTAGTCGGCGTAGGTGACCCGGCGTTCGCCGTACGGCGTGCGCATCACGTGGTCCTCGCCGACCACCGACTCGCGGACCAGCCGCACCAGCGCTGACTCAGACGACACCGGACCTCCTCATCTCCTGAAGGCTACGCGTCGACCGCCCGCCGCAGCGCCTCGACCGCCACGGCCACGTCGGCGTCCGTGGTCTGGGTGTTGCTCACCGCGATCCGGACGACCGCCCGGTCCCGCCAGCGAGACCCGCTCATCCAGGCCGCACCGTCGACGAGCAGGCGATCCACCACCTGGTGGGTACGGGCGTCGTCGCCGAAGGAGACGCAGACCTGGGTGAAGACGACGTCGTTGAGCACCTCGGCGCCGGGGATCTCGGCGACGGCGGCCGCGAAGACGCGGGCGTGACCGCAGAGCCGCTCGACGAGGTCCGCCGCACCTCGTCGGCCCGAGGCTCGCAGCGCGGCCCACACCGGGACACCCCTCGCCCGGCGCGACATCTCCGGGACGCGGTCGACGGGGTCGCCCGTGGCGTCGAGGATCAGGTAGTCGCCACGGACGCCGACGGCGGCGTGGAGCGCGGTGGTGTCGCGCACGGCCACGATCCCGCAGTCGTAGGGGACGTTGAGGGTCTTGTGGGCGTCGGTGGCCCAGGAGTCCGCGAGGTCGACCCCGGACGTCAGGTGCCGGGTGGTGGGGGACGCAGCCGCCCACAGCCCGAAGGCGCCGTCGACGTGCACCCAGGCGTCGTGGTCGTGGGCGACGCGGATGCACTCCTCGAACGGGTCGAAGGCGCCGGAGTGCACGTTGCCTGCCTGGAGCACCACCAGCGTCGGCCGGTCGGGCTCGCCGGCGAGGATCCGGCCGAGGTCCGCCGGCCGGATCCGTCCCTGCTCGTCGACGTCGGTCAGCGTGGCGGCCGGAAGGCCGAGGTACCGCAGGGCGAGGTCCACCGAGGTGTGCCGCTCCCGCCCGGCCACCACCCGGATCGGCGGCCCGCCGGCCAGCCCCTGGGTCGGGTCCGCTCCCGCGGCCCGCAGCAGTGCGTCCCGCCCGGCGGCCAGTGCCGTGAAGTTCGCCATGGTCGCTCCGGTGACGAACCCCACGCCGCTGTCCGGTGGCAGGCCGAGCAGGTCCAGCACCCAGGCCGCCGCGACCTCCTCGACCGCGGTCGTGGCCGGCGTGACCTGGCGCATCGCGGCGTTCTGGTCCCAGGCGCTGACCACCCAGTCCGCCGCGAGGGCGGCCGGCTGGCTGCCGCCGACCACGAACCCGAAGAAGCGCCCGGAGGGCATCGCGACCAGTCCTGGCTCGCAGGCCTGCGCGAGCAGGTCGACCACCTCGGCGGCGGGGGTCGCCTCCTCGGGCAGCTCTCGGCCGAGCGCGGCGGCCACCGCGTCGACGTCCGCCGTGGCGGGCACGGGCCGTCCGGCGAGGCTGGTGAGCCAGGACCGGGCGTGGGCGTGTGCGCGCTCCAGGGGCTCGGCGAACGCGTCCACCTCGTCGGTGGAGTACGGGTGCGGTGTCATGGGTCGAGTGTCGGACGGACACCGCCCGAACGCCATGACCCGGTCGTACCGGTCGCGACCACTAGCGTGGCCCCGTGACCCGCGTGAACGAGTTCGGGCAGCCCGTCGGAGAGCCGGTACGGCGCGCCTCGGGGCCGCCGCTCGCCCCGGTCACGCTGACCGGCCGCCGCTGCCGGCTCGAGCCCCTGGAGGACACCCATCTCGACGACCTCCATCGCGCGCTCTGCCTCGACTCGCCCCCGCAGACCTGGACCTACCTCGCGGACGGTCCGTTTGCCGACCGCGCCGGCTTCGTGGCGTACGCCGACGCGCTGCGTGCCGCCCCGGCCCAGGTCCCGCTGGCCGTCCTCGTCCCGGACGAGGCGCAGTCGTGGCGCCCGGTGGGGATCGCGTGCTGGATGCGCATCGACCACCCCAACGGCACCGCGGAGGTCGGCAGCATCTCCTTCGGCGCAGCCCTGCAGCGCACGACGGCGGCGACCGAGGCGATGTACCTGATGGCGGACCACGCCTTCGACGTCGTCGGTGTCAGGCGGTACGAATGGAAGTGTGACTCCCTCAACGCACCCTCCCGCCGGGCGGCGACCCGGCTCGGGTTCACCTTCGAGGGGGTCTTCCGCCAGGCGGTCGTCTACAAGGGCCGCAACCGCGACACCGCCTGGTACTCCATCACCGACGGCGAGTGGCCGCGGCTGCGCGCGGCGTACGAGCGCTGGCTCGACCCGGCGAACTTCGACCCCCACGGCCGGCAGCGCCGGCCACTGAGCACCGAGGAGCACCGATGAACGACGAGGACAAGCAGGCCCTGCGCGGCCAGGAGATCCACGACGAGGGGCTCGAGGGCTGGCGCAAGGTCCTCGACCGGCTGACGGTGCGCTACGCGACCGGGGACTTCAACACCGGTGCCGCGCTGGTCTCCCGGATCGCCGAGGCGGCCGACGCCGCCAACCACCATCCCGACGTCGACCTGCGCTACCCCCACCTCACGGTGTCGCTGAAGAGCCACGACGTCGACGCGATCACCCGTCGCGACCTCCGGCTGGCGCGGACGATCAGCGGGCTGGCCGCGGACGCCGGGGTGCGGCCGACCGACCACGCCCCCGACGTGGTCGAGCTGGCCCTGGACACCCCGGAGATGGACCGGGTGCGGCCGTTCTGGCAGGCGATGCTCGGCTACCGGCCGCACGTCGAGGACGACCTGGTCGACCCGGCGGAGCGGACCCCGAGCCTGTGGTTCCAGGCCACCGACTCCACCGCGCCCGGCCGGCAGCGCTGGCACCTCGACATCAGCGTGCCCCACGACGTCGTGCAGTCGCGGCTCGAGGCCGCGCTGGCGGCCGGGGGACGGCTCGTCGACGACGAGCGCGCCCCCGCCTTCTGGGTGCTCGAGGACGCCGACGGCAACCGCGGATGCCTCTGCACCTGGCAGGCTCGCGACTGACACATGCTGGGACCCACGTCCCACGATTCGGGACGGGTGGCACACTGAGTTGAGCGCCGTCGGGCGCGAGGGGCATGCTGTGCCCATGCGTTTGGAGATTCTCGTACGCACGCGACGCGTGAGCTGAGGCCCCCGGCCTCACGCCCGCGCGTCGACCCCTCGTCAGCCTTCCCGGCTCGAGGGGTTTTTTGTTGGGCGGAGGAGCCCGGGGCGGCGCCACCACGACACAGGGGAAGATGGAGAGATGACGGAGCAGAAGGCGGTCAAGGGCCCGGCGATGACGCCGCACGAGGCCGCCGGCACGATCACCGGCGCGCAGAGCCTGATCAAGTCACTCGAGAACGCCGGAGCCGAGAACATCTTCGGGATCCCCGGGGGCGCGATCCTGCCGGCGTACGACCCCCTCTTCGACAGCCGCATCCGGCACATCCTCGTCCGTCACGAGCAGGGCGCCGGCCACGCGGCCCAGGGGTACGCCGTGGCCACCGGCAAGGTCGGGGTGTGCATGGCGACGAGCGGGCCGGGCGCCACCAACCTGGTCACCCCGCTCGCCGACGCGCACATGGACTCCGTGCCGCTGGTCGCGGTGACCGGGCAGGTCGGGGCCAGCATGATCGGCACCGACGCCTTCCAGGAGGCCGACATCCGCGGCATCACCATGCCGATCACCAAGCACAACTTCCTGGTCACCGACCCCGCCGACATCCCCCGGGTGGTCGCCGAGGCGTTCTATATCGCCTCGACCGGGCGCCCCGGCCCCGTGCTGGTCGACGTGGCCAAGTCCGCGCTGCAGGCGCAGACGACGTTCACCTGGCCCACCGAGCTGCACCTACCCGGGTACCGGCCGGTGACCCGCCCGCACTCCAAGCAGATCCGCGAGGCGACCCGGCTGCTGCTGGAGGCCCGCCGTCCGGTCCTCTACGTCGGCGGCGGCGTGATCCGCTCCGGCGCCCACCGCGAGCTCAAGCTGCTCGCCGAGCTCACCGGCATCCCGGTGGTGACCACGCTGATGGCCCGCGGCGCCTTCCCCGACAGCCACCCCCAGCACCTCGGCATGCCCGGGATGCACGGCACCGTCGCCGCCGTCGCCGCGCTGCAGAAGAGCGACCTGCTGGTCAGCCTCGGCGCCCGCTTCGACGACCGGGTCACCGGCAACCTCGACTCGTTCGCCCCCGGCGCCAAGGTCATCCACGCTGACATCGACCCCGCGGAGATCGGCAAGAACCGGACCGCGGACGTGCCGATCGTCGGCGACGCCCGCGAGGTCATCGCCGACCTGGTCGTCGCCCTCCAGGCCGAGCAGACCCAGGGCAACACCGGCGACTACGAGGGCTGGGTGAAGTTCCTCGCCGGGGTCAAGCAGCAGTACCCGCTCGGGTACGACACCCCCGCCGAGGGCCTGGCGCCGCAGTACGTCATCCAGCGCCTCGGGGCCATCGCCGGCCCCGAGTCGATCTACGTCTCCGGCGTGGGCCAGCACCAGATGTGGGCCACCCACTACGTGCAGTACGAGCACCCGAACACGTGGATCAACTCCGGCGGGCTGGGCACGATGGGCTTCGCCGTGCCGGCCGCGATGGGGGCGAAGGTCGGGCGCCCGGACACCACCGTGTGGGCGATCGACGGCGACGGCTGCTTCCAGATGACCAACCAGGAGCTCGCCACCTGCTCGATCGAGGGGATCCCGATCAAGGTCGCGATCATCAACAACGAGTCGCTGGGCATGGTGCGCCAGTGGCAGACCCTGTTCTACGAGGGGCGCTACTCCAGCACCGACCTCGACTCCAAGCGGGTGCCGGACTTCGTCAAGCTGGCCGAGGCGTACGGCGCCGTCGGGCTGGCCTGTGACAGCCCCGGCGACGTGGACGCCACGATCGAGAAGGCGATGGAGATCAACGACGTCCCCGTCGTGGTCGACTTCCGCGTCGAGCGCGACGCGATGGTCTGGCCGATGGTCGCCGCCGGCACCTCCAACAACGACATCAAGTACGCCCGGGACCTCGCGCCCGAGTTCGAGGAGGACGACCTGTGAACACCCCACGCGGCTGCGGAGGCTCCGTCCGATGAGCACCCACACCCTGAGCGTCCTGGTCGAGAACAAGCCCGGCGTCCTGGCCCGCATCGCGGGACTGTTCAGCCGCCGCGGCTACAACATCGACTCCCTGGCGGTGGGCCCGACCGAGCACCCGGAGATCTCCCGGATGACCATCGTGGTCGGTGTCGAGGGGTCGCCGCTGGAGCAGGTCACCAAGCAGCTGAACAAGCTGGTCGAGGTGATCAAGATCGTCGAGCTCGACAACCGCGAGTCCGTCGAGCGCGAGCTGCTGCTGGTCAAGGTCAGGGCCGACGCCGAGTCCCGCGGCCAGGTGCTCGACGCCGTCCAGCTCTTCCGCGCCAAGGTCGTCGACGTCGCCCCGGACGCGGTGACCATCGAGGTCACCGGCAACGCCGACAAGCTCAAGGACTTCCTCGCCGTCCTCGAGCCCTTCGGCATCCGCGAGCTCGTCCAGTCCGGCATGGTCGCCATCGGCCGCGGCGGCCGCTCCATCACCGAGCGCACCCTGCGCCCGGTCGCGGTGCCGGTGCCGGCGGCGGCGGCGGTGCCGGGGTGATGGTTTCCCCGGGCGCCCGGGAAAACCTGCCCCGGGCGGGTGAGACTTCACCCGTCCGCAGCAGGAATTGCCCGTCAGCCCACCCCGTTCTGTCCCTATAGACCACGTGATCGACAACCATGAAGGAGAGCCCCCGTGGCTGAGATGTACTACGACGACGACGCCGACCTGTCCCTGATCCAGGGCAAGAACGTGGCCGTGCTCGGCTACGGGAGCCAGGGGCACGCGCACTCGCTGTCCCTGCGCGACTCCGGCGTGGACGTGCGCATCGGGCTCCCCGAGGGCTCGAAGAGCCGCGCCAAGGCCGAGGCAGAGGGACTGCGCGTGCTCACCCCGGCCGAGGCGGTGGAGGAGGCCGACGTCATCGTCATCCTGGCCCCCGACCACATCCAGCGCACGCTGTACGCCGAGGCGGTCGAGCCCAACATCGCGCCCGGCGACACCCTCGTCTTCGGCCACGGCTTCAACATCCGCTTCGGCTACATCACCCCGCCCGAGGGCGTCGACGTGTTCATGGTCGCCCCCAAGGGACCGGGCCACCTCGTCCGCCGCGAGTACGTCGACGGGCGCGGCGTCCCCGTGCTCGTCGCGGTCGAGAAGGACGAGTCCGGCAAGACCTGGGACCTCGCGCTGTCCTACGCCAAGGCGATCGGCGGCCTGCGCGCCGGCGGCATCCGGACGACCTTCACCGAGGAGACCGAGACCGACCTGTTCGGTGAGCAGGCCGTGCTCTGCGGCGGCGCCAGCCAGCTGGTGCAGTACGGCTTCGAGGTCCTCACCGAAGCCGGCTACCAGCCCGAGGTCGCCTACTTCGAGTGCCTGCACGAGCTGAAGCTGATCGTCGACCTGATGTACGAGGGCGGCATCGCCAAGCAGCGCTGGTCGGTCTCCGACACCGCGGAGTACGGCGACTACGTCTCCGGCCCGCGGGTGATCGACCCGCACGTGAAGGACAACATGGTGGCCGTCCTCGAGGACATCACCAACGGCAGCTTCGCGCAGCGGTTCATCGACGACCAGGACAACGGCGCGAAGGAGTTCAAGGAGCTGCGCACCAAGGGTGAGCAGCACCCGATCGAGGAGACCGGGCGCGAGCTGCGCAAGCTGATGGCCTGGGTCAAGGGCCACGACTCGGACTACGTCGAGGGCACCTCCGCCCGCTGACCGACCACCGGCACGGGGACCGTGGCCCGGTCGCGACTTGGCCCGGTCCCCGACACTGGAACGATGAGCACCCCGCACAGCAGGCCCCGAGACGTCGTCACCGGCGTCCTGACGGCCTCGCTGGCGATGGCCGGCCTGGTGGCGGTGATGTGGCTGCTCGAGGGCCTCGACCAGGCCAGCGGCAACGCGCTGGACGTCTACGGCATCCGGCCGCGCACCGAGGACGGCCTGCTCGGCATCGTCCTCGCCCCCTGGCTGCATCTCGGCTTCGCCCACCTGATGTCCAACACCGTGCCGCTGTTCGTGCTCGGTGTGCTCGTGCTGCTCGACGGCTGGCGCACGTGGCTGGGCACCACCGTCATCGTGGTGCTGGTCTCCGGCGTGACCGTCTGGATGCTGGCGCCCCCCGGATCGGTGACCCTGGGGGCCAGCGGCATCGTCTTCGGCTGGCTCACCTACCTGCTGGCGCGCGGGTTCTACACCCGTAGCCCGGGCCAGATCGCACTCGGCATCCTCGTGTTCCTGCTCTACGGCGGCGCGCTGTGGGGAGTCCTGCCCACCGCGGTCGGGGTCTCCTGGCAGGCGCACCTCGGTGGGGCGGTCGGCGGCCTGCTGGCCGCCCGCGGCCGCCGGTTCGCACCCCGCCGGGCCAGGGTCTCCCGCTGAGGCCGATCTCGCGGTCTCAGGTCACCTCGGAGCGCAGGAGCAGGGCCAGGCCCACGATGAGGGGGAGCACCAACCACGCCGTCCCGGACACGCCGAGCTGAGCCCACTGCTCACCGGTCGGAGAGCCCTCGAACATGGCGGCCTGGGCGTAGTTGAGGTCGACCCACCCCTGCAGGTCGCGGAACCACTCCTGGAATGCGGCGAGCATCGCGAACACGGTCGGTAGCACCAACGAGTAGACGAAGTACGCCACCACCGCGCCGGCCGAGTTGCGGATGAGTACGCCGAGCATGAAGCCCACGAGCAGCCCGATGACGTTGGCCAGGACGATGAGCAGCAGGTCCTGGACGGAGAGGTTCCAGACCGTCTCGGTGCCGGTGATCGCGGTGCCGACCAGATTGCCCACGGCACCGATCACGTAGGCGACCAGCATCGACACGACCGCCACCGCGACGGAGGCCACGGCCTTCGCGCCGATGACCCGTCCCCGGTGCGGGACCAGCGTGAAGGTGGTCAGCCCACTGCGCTGGGTCCACTCTCCGGTGACGGAGAGGATCGCGATGACCGGCAGCACCACGGCCATCGGGAACCCGATCGCGGTGGCGAAGGTCTCGTAGGTCAGCTCCGAGTCAGGAGCGAAGAGGATCACGGCAACGGTGGCGAGCGTGGCCAGCGCGCCGATGCTCATCAGGAGCCAGAAACCGGACCGCGTGTCGAACATCTTGCGCAGCTCGACTCCCACGATCCGCCCGAACGGGACAGGAGGCGGGTCCGGCCGCAACGGCACTGGTCGGGTCGGGCCCTCGAGGACTGTGGTGGCGGTCATGCTGCTGCTCCTTCTCGTTGGGACTCGGCGGTGAGCTCGAGGAACATCTCCTCCAGGCCCGCTCCCTCGGCGGGACGGAGCTCGGTGAGGGCGACGCCGGCATGCAGCGCGACCTGCCCCACCCGGTGGGCGTCGCTGGGAGTGCGGACGGCGCCGTCCGGGTCGAGGGTGTGCTCGATGCCTGCCGCGGCCATCGCGGAGCAGAGGAGATGGGGGGCCACACTGCGCACGACGGTGCCTGCTGCCTGCAGCAGGTCGCTCTTGGTGCCCTGCGCGACGATCCGCCCGGTGCCGATGACGACGAGGTCGTCGGCGATGGCCTCGATCTCGTAGAGGAGGTGCGAGGAGAGCAGCACCGTGCCGCCCCGGTCGGCGTACGTGCGCAGCAGGTCACGCATCCACCGGATGCCGGCCGGGTCGAGACCGTTGGCCGGCTCGTCGAGGATCAGGACCGGGGGGTCGCCCAGGAGGGCGTGGGCGATGCCGAGCCGCTGCCGCATGCCGAGCGAGTAGTGGCGCACCCGGCGCTCGGCCTCCTCCTCGGTCAGGCTGACACGGTCGAGCATCTCCTCCACGCGCAACCGTGGCAGCCCCATGGTGCGTGCGGCGAGGGTGAGGATCTCCCGGCCGGTCCGGCCCGCGTGCTGGGCGGAGGCGTCGAGCAGTACGCCGACCTCGAGCCCGGGGTTGGGCAGGTCGCGGAAGAGCCGACCGGAGATCCGAGCCGTGCCCGACGTCGGTGGCGTGAGACCCACCATGACCCGCATGGATGTGGACTTCCCTGCCCCGTTGGGGCCCAGGAAGCCGACCACCCGCCCGCTCTCGGCGGTGAAGGTGATGTCGTCGACGGCGGTGAACCCGCCGTACCTCTTGGTCAGTGCGTCGATGGTGATCATGGGCAGCAGCGTCGCCCGACGATCGAAGCCGGCACATCGGGGACGACGCCGGTTCCACCCCCGATCCACCCCCGGTCCACCCCCGGTCCACCCCCGGGAGCGGCTCAGGGTCAGGTGCGGGACCCGCGTCCGTCGACGGCTCGCCTCGTCTGGCGGGGAACACCGGCGGCGGCGCGCCTGTTGGTGCCGGTGTGAGAATCGAGATCTGGTCCGACATCGCCTGCCCGTGGTGCTACATCGGCAAGCGCCGCCTGGAGAGCGCCCTCGCCTCCTTCGAGCACGCCGAGGAGGTGGAGCTCGTCTACCGGTCGTTCCTGCTGGACCCCGCGGCCCCGCCCGTCCCCACCGGCGAGTCGATGGCCGAACACCTCGGTGCCAAGTACGGCGGCGGCGCCACCGCCGGCCAGCAGATGATCGACCGGATGGAGGCCGCTGCTGCCGAGGAGGGCGTGCTGTTCCGCCTGGCGCAGGCGCAGCGTGCCAGCACGGTGGACGCCCACCGGGTCCTGCACCTCGCGCTCGACGAGGGCGGCCCGGCCCGCCAGGCGGCGCTCAAGGAGGAGCTGCTGGCGGCGTACTTCGTCCGCGCCGAGAACGTCGCGGACCACGACGTGCTGCGCCGTACTGCGGAGCGGGCCGGCCTGTCCGCCGACGCCGTCGCGGAGGTCCTCGTCGGTGACCGCTACGCCGACGCCGTCGAGCGCGACGTGCGGGAGGCCGTGGCGCTGGGCGCGGAGGGCGTGCCGTTCTACGTCGTCGACCGCACCTACGGCGTCCCGGGCGCCCAGCCCGCCGAGGTGTTCACCCAGGTGCTCGAGAAGGCCTGGGCCGACGCGCATCCCGCACTCCAGCAGGTCGGCGTGGCCGGTTCAGCGGAGGTCTGCGGCCCCGACGGGTGCGCTTGCTGAACGCAGGCCACTTCTCCACAGGTGGTCGATTTGTCTGTGGATCCGTGGCCAGTTCTGTGGAGTGGCGCGGGGCGGCTGTGGACGACACGCCGAACGGCGAGATTCCCCTGAGACAGATGGCGAAACCCCCTTGCGGGCGGCCCTCGTGGGGCCGTAGAAATCTCCCAGCCCACCCTCCGGGCTGAGCAAGATGCCCTCCCTCCGGGCAAGCAAATCGTTCGACGCGCGCGGTCCAGCCGCCGGGGTGACCCGACGGTGGTGAGCACGGTGACTGTCCACCAGGACCCGCGCCGAGAACGATCGATCGGAAGGTCACCGTTCTCCGGTCAACTCCGAAGGACCCAGCGCCTCGACCGCGCTGGGTCCTTCACCCCCCCGGTCGGCCACCGGCGCTCTGCCGGTGGCCGACACCCCGGACGCCGGTCCCGCTGCACGATCTCGGCGCCTGATATCGGCGCCTGATATCGGCGCGAGGACCGCTGGTAGACAGGCCGGGTGCAGACCTTCCTCCCGTACGCCGACTTCGAGCGGTCCGCGCGGGTCCTGGACGCCAAGCGCCTGGGCAAGCAGCGCGTCGAGTGCCTGCAGGTGCTCCGCGGGCTCACGGTGCCGGGGTACGGCTGGCGGCACCACCCGGCGGTGAAGATGTGGTCCGGCTCGGTGGAGGCCCTCGGTCGCTACGCGTTCACCTGCTGCGAGGTCTGGGTCGAGGCCGGCTTCGGGGACACCTGTGCCGCCTCCATCGGCCGCGAGCTCGCCGAGGTGGGGGTCACCGTGGTGCGCAGCCAGCCCGAGCTCGCCGACGCCGGCGCCCTGCCCGACTGGCTGGGCGACGAGGACTTCCACCGCAGCCACCGTTCGGCGCTCGTACGCAAGGACCCCGAGACCTACCGCCCGGTCTTCCCGGACGTGCCCGACGACCTCCCGTACGTGTGGCCGCCCGGTGACGGGCGGCCACCGCCCGAGCCCGTCGCCTGACCAGTCCCCGGACGCCGGTGTGGCGCAGGTCGATGCGGGTAGGGTGGCGAACCGGCACAGCGTCGTGCGCGCGGCCCGCCCGGCGGCGGGTCAGTCTCCCTCCCGACCGACCCTGCGAGGACTCCCGCTGTGAGCAAGCCCGTCGTACTGATCGCCGAAGAGCTGAGCCCCGCCACCGTCGAGGCCCTGGGGCCCGACTTCGAGGTGCGCCACTGCGACGGTGCCGACCGCGACGACCTGCTCGCTGCCGTGGGCGAGGTGGACGCGATCCTGGTGCGGTCGGCGACCAAGGTCGACGGCGAGGTGCTCGCCGCGGCACCGCGGCTCAAGGTCGTCGCCCGCGCGGGGGTGGGCCTGGACAACGTCGACGTGAAGGCCGCGACCCAGGCCGGCGTGCTGGTGGTCAACGCGCCGACCTCCAACATCGTCAGCGCCGCGGAGCTCGCCGTCGGCCTCCTGCTGGCCGCGGCCCGGCACATCAGCCCGGCGCACGCCGCCCTCACCCGCGGTGAGTGGAAGCGCAGCCGCTACACCGGCATCGAGCTCTACGAGAAGACCGCGGGCATCGTCGGCCTGGGCCGGATCGGGGTCCTGGTCGCCCACCGACTGGCCGCGTTCGGCATGGACGTGATCGCCTACGACCCCTACGTCCAGGCGGGGCGTGCCGCGCAGATGGGCGTGCGCATGGTCGGCCTCGAGGAGCTGATGGCCGAGTCGGACTTCCTCAGCGTGCACCTGCCCCGCACCCCGGAGACGTTGGGGCTGATCGGGGCCGAGGAGTTCGCGCTGGCTCGCCCCGGACTGGTCGTGGTCAACGCCGCTCGCGGCGGCATCGTCGAGGAGAAGGCGCTCTACGACGCGCTGAAGACCGGACGGATCGCCGGCGCGGGCCTGGACGTCTTCGCCGAGGAGCCGTGCACGGACTCCCCGCTCTTCGAGCTCGAGAACGTCGTCGCCACCCCCCACCTCGGCGCGTCCACCGAGGAGGCGCAGGAGAAGGCCGGCATCGCGGTCGCCCGGTCGGTGCGGCTGGCGCTGTCCGGGGAGCTGGTCCCCGACGCGGTCAACGTGCAGGGCGGCGTCATCGCCGAGGACGTCCGGCCCGGGATCCCGCTGGTGGAGAAGCTCGGCCGGATCTTCACCGCGCTGGCGGGCGAGGTGGCCCAGCAGCTCGACGTCGAGGTCCGCGGGGAGATCACCGAGTACGACGTCAAGGTCTTCGAGCTCGCGGCCCTCAAGGGCGTCTTCGCCGACATCGTCGAGGACCAGGTCTCCTACGTGAACGCCCCGCTGCTCGCCGCCGAGCGGGGGACCGAGGTGCGCCTGCTCACCGAGCCGGAGAGCCCCGACCACCGCAACCTGATCACGCTGCGCGGCACGCTCGCGGACGGCGCGCGCATCTCGGTCTCGGGGACCCTGATCGGCCTGGCCCAGAAGGAGCGCCTGGTCGAGGTCAACGACTTCGTCGTGGACCTCGAGCCCACCGAGCACCTCGCCTTCCTCACCTACGAGGACCGCCCCGGCATGGTCGGCACGGTCGGCCGCATCCTGGGCGACGCCGAGGTCAACATCGCCGGCATGCAGGTCTCCCGCAACGCCAAGGGCGGCCAGGCCCTGGTCGCCCTCTCGGTGGACTCCCCGGTCCCCGCCGACGTGCTCGAGGAGATCCGCGGCGCGATCGACGCCGAGACCGTCCGCGGCGTCGACCTCTCCGAGTAGCTCGCCGAGCGGGCACTGGGCGCACGCCGTAGCTCGCCGAGCGGGCACTGCAGGCACGCCGTACGCCGCCGAGCGGGCACTGGACGCACGCCGTACGTCGCCGAGCGGGCACTGTGCGCACGGCGGACGGTGCAGATCCTCAGGCGACCAGCGTGGGGGTGCGGCCGCGCAGCAGGGACCCCGGATCCGCGAGCGTCTCGCGCCACGCCACTCCGAGGCGGGCCACGGCGTCCTCGAGGACGTGTGCCGGCGTGGTGAACGGCAGCCGGACGAACCGGTCGAGCCCGCCCTCGGGGGCGAAGTTCGGGCCCGCGGCGAGCAGCACGTCGTGGCTCGCCGCCCTCGGGACCAGCGCCGAGGAGAGGGCTGCGGGCAGCTCGCACCACAGGCTCAGGCCACCGCTCGGGCGGCTGACCCGCCAGTCGGGCAGGTGCGCGGCGACGGCCCGCAACGCAGCATCTCGGGAGGCGCGCAGCTGCTCGCGGCGGTGCTCGATCGCCTCGTCTCCGGCCTCGAGCAGCTCGACCGCGACCAGCTGCTCGAGCAGCGGGGCGCCCAGGTCGAGGCTGAGCCGGGCCCGGAAGAAGGCGTCCACGCGACCCGCCGGCACCCGCAGCCAGCCGATCCGCAGGCCACCCCAGTAGGGCTTGCTGAGGCTGCCGACGCTGACGGCGTCCGGGGAGTACGCCGCGAACGGGGCCGGCATCGGCTGTCCGTCGAGCGCCAGCATGACCATCGACTCGTCGATCAGCCCCGTCGCCCGGGTCCGGGCGAGGGCGCCGGCCACCCGCTGCCGCTCCTCGTCGCTCATCAGGGCGGCGGTCGGGTTGTGGAAGTCCGGCACGAGGTAGGCGACCCGCGGGGCCACCTGGCGGATCGTCGCGACCAGGCCGTCGACGTCGCTGCCGGCGACGGCGGCGTCCGGAGGTACGTCCGCCCCGACGAGCCGGGCCCCGGAGTGCGCGAGCGAGGCGATCGCGTTCGGGTAGGTGGGGCTCTCCAGGAGAGCGCGGTCACCGGTGGCGAGCAGCGCCCGCGCCGCGATCGCCACCCCGGCGAGGGCTCCGGGCACGACCATCACCTGCTCGGGCGAGGTGGGCAGCCCGCGGTCGTCGTACGACGCGGCGACGGCCTCGCGCAGGCGGGGGAGCCCGGAGGGGTAGTAGCCGGTGCCGGCGAGGTAGCCGGGCAGGTGGGCGGTCGCGCGCTCGTAGGCGGCCAGCAGGCCGGGGCCGGGCACCGGCGCCGCGCAGGTGAGGTCGACCTTGTCCTGGGGCAGGTCACCGGGTGGGAGGAGGTGGTCGCCGCGGTGCCCCCGGGTGGAGGGCAGGCTGGCGACGCTGCCCGACCCCTGGCGCGAGACCAGGAAGCCGTGCTCGCGGAGCTCGGCGTACGCGCGGGTGACGGTCGTGCGGCTCACCGCGAGCGCGTCGGTGAGCTCGCGCTCGCTCGGCAGCCGGGCGCCGACCGGCACCCGGCCGTCGGTGATCAGCACCCGGAGCCCTTCGGCCAGACCCTTGTACGCCGGGGCGCGGTCGAACTCGCCGAGCAGGGTGGCTATCCGGGCGGCAGCAAGGACACGGGTCATGCAGGCCACTCTGGCACGATTGGCTATGTGAGACCAGACCACTTCGTGATGAAGTGGGGACCATGACCAGTGACGTGGCACTCGAGACCGTGGCTCCCCAGCGGGTGCGTGAGCTCGCCCGGCTGGGTCCGGTGGCGCAGCTGCGGGCCGGCCGGCTGCCCCGCCGACTGACGCAGCTCGCCGGTGGGCTGGCGCTGTACGGGCTCACCCTGGCGATGATGATCCGGGCCACGCTCGGGAACGCCCCCTGGGACGTGCTGCACCAGGGCATGGCGATCCACCTGCCGATCAGCATCGGCACCGCGGTGATCGTGATGAGCGTCGTCGTCCTGCTGTTCTGGATCCCGCTGCGCGAGCTCCCCGGGCTGGGCACGATCACCAACGCGCTGCTGGTCGGGCTCACCGCCGACCTGGCCCTCGCCGTGCTCGAGGCACCCGAGGCCCTGTGGGCGCGGGCGTTGCTGATGGCCGGCGGGGTGGTGCTCAACGCCGTGGCCACCGCGCTCTACATCGGCTCCCAGTTCGGCCCCGGCCCCCGCGACGGGCTGATGACCGGCCTGCACCGGCGCACCGGCGTCTCGATCCGTGTGGTCCGGACCGGGCTCGAGGTGCTGGTCGTGGTCCTCGGGTGGCTGCTCGGCGGCGTCGTCGGGGTGGGCACGGTCCTGTACGCGCTGGCGATCGGGCCGCTGGTGCAGCTCCTGCTGCCCCGGTTCATCGTGGAGCTGCCGTCGAGCCTGCCGAGCGGGCAGTCCGCGCACGCTTGAGTGCGCCGAGCGGGCAGTCCGTGCACGCCTGAGCGTGGCGACCGGGCACTCCATGCACGCACATCGTGCGCCGAGTGCCCGGTCGGCGTCGTACGGCGTGCGCGCAGTGCCCGCTCGGCGTCGTACGGCGTGCGCCCAGTGCCCGCTCGGCGCGCTAGCGGCGGGTGGCGATGATCGCGGTGGCGTCCGGGGCGACCATCACCTCGGCGGCGGCGAAGCGGGGGTCGTCGAGCCAGCCCTCGCGCAGCGAGTCGACGCGGCCCAGGGTGATCGGCGGCCACTGCTCGCAGGGCGCGAAGTCGTCGAGCACCACGATGCCGCCCGGCTCGACGAGGTCGGCGACCGCGTCGACGCTCGCGTCCTCGGGCACCGAGGGGTCGAGGAACAGCAGCGAGTACGGGCCCTTGTTGCGCAGGGTCGACCAGTCGGCGGCCAGCACCTCGACCTGCGGGTCGTCGGTGAAGATCTCCTGGGCGGCCGTGGCCAGGTTCGCGTCCAGCTCGGCGGAGAGGATGTGCGCCCCGGGGCGTACGCCGGAGCGCAGCCACGCCGTGCCCACCCCGCACCCGGTGCCGAACTCGGCGAGCGTGCCCGTCCTGGTCGCGGCGAGGGTGGCCAGCAGCCGCCCGGTCTCGTTGCGGCAGAAGGAGACGTACCCGGCTCGGCGGGAGACGTCGAAGGCCCGCGAGACGATCGCCGGCACCTGGGGAGGCGCGCTCATGCCCCGAGTCTCCCAAACCCCGCCGCCGTGCACCGCACCGGACAAACCATCTCGCATGGTGGGACAGTTCGCCAACCTGCGGACACTGGGGCAGGGAGCGCGCGTACGGTGGTCGCACCATGCGGAGGAACTTCGTACTTATTTGCCGCCGTGGCGGGGCCTGACTCGATAGGCCACCTCGCCGCGGAGTTCGGCGTACGCCGCCACCAGGCCTCTCAACCCCTCCGCGAGCGAGACGACGAAGTTCCACCTGCTACTTCCGGACCAGCTCCTCCCGTGTGATCCGCGGGACGTCGAGCCGGCTCCATCTCCTCCGGAGTGCTCACCCTCACCGCAGCACGTCCGACCACGTCCCAGGAGCTGAACACAGATGTACGAGATGTACCCCGAGTGGGGTCCGGCCAAGAACAACCCTGACAACCCCAACAGCGTGCAGGCCGTCCAGGCCTCGCTCGACCTGCGGGACAACGGCGGCCAGCGGCCCGACGACAACTAGCATCGCGGGATGCCCCCACCGACGACGCTGAAGCTTGCCGTGATCCCGGGTGACGGGATCGGACCGGAGGTCGTCGCCGAGGCGGTCAAGGTGCTCGAGCAGGTCACCCCCGACGGGGTGAAGTTCGAGCCCACCCGCTACGACCTCGGCGCCGAGCGGTACCTCGCCACCGGCGAGGTGCTGCCGGACTCCGTGCTCGACGAGATCCGTCAGCACGACTCGATCCTCCTCGGCGCCGTCGGTGGTCGGCCCGGCGACCCGAACCTGCCGCCGGGCCTGCTCGAGCGGGGCCTGTTGCTGCGGCTGCGCTTCGAGCTCGACCACTACGTCAACCTGCGTCCCTCGCGGATCTTCCCGGGCGCGGCCTCACCCCTGGTCGATCCCGGTGAGGTCGACTTCGTCGTCGTCCGCGAGGGCACCGAGGGCCCCTACACCGGCAACGGGGGCGCCCTGCGGGTCGGCACCCCCGCCGAGGTCGCCACCGAGGTGTCGGTCAACACCGCGTTCGGGGTGGAGCGGGTCGTCCGCGACGCCTTCCGGCGCGCACAGAAGCGACGCGGCCGGCTGACGCTGGTGCACAAGACCAACGTCCTCGTCCACGCCGGCGCGGTGTGGTGGCGCCTCGTGCAGGAGGTGGCGCCGGAGTTCCCCGACGTCGCCGTCGACTACATGCACGTCGACGCGACGATGATCCACCTCGTCACCGACCCCGCCCGGTTCGACGTGATCGTCACCGACAACCTGTTCGGCGACATCGTCACTGACCTCGCCGCCGCGATCACCGGCGGCATCGGGCTCGCGGCCAGCGGCAACGTCAACCCCGACCGGACCGCACCCAGCATGTTCGAGCCGGTGCACGGCTCGGCGCCCGACATCGCCGGGCAGCAGAAGGCCGACCCCACCGCCGCGATCCTGTCGGTGGCGCTGATGCTCGAGCACCTCGGCCTCGACGACGCGGCGCGCACCGTGGAGGACGCGGTGGTGAGCGAGCTGGCCGCCCGTACGCCGGGCAGCCCGGTCGTCACCGCCGAGATCGGCGACGCGATCGCCACCCGCGTCGCCGGGTAGGGGAGCGATAGCGTTCTCCCATGACCCTCGACATCACCACCAGTGCCTCGGACAGCCCGCGGAGCGACGCCGAGGTCGCTGAGATCCTGACCAGCCCGGGTTTCGGCACCCACTTCACCGACCACATGTTCACCCTGGAGTGGACCCCCGACGCGGGGTGGCACGCTGCGCGGATCACGGCGTACGGGCCGCTCAGCCTGGACCCGGCGACCGCGGTGCTGCACTACGCCCAGGAGACCTTCGAGGGGATGAAGGCCTACCGCCACGACGACGGGTCGGTCTGGACCTTCCGCCCCGAGGAGAACGCCAAGCGGATGGCCCGCTCGTCGGGTCGGCTGGCCTTCCCGGTCCTCGACCCCGACGACTTCGTGCAGGCCGTCGACGCGCTGGTGGAGATCGACCAGCGTTGGGTGCCCGAGGGGGCGGGGGAGAAGAGCCTCTACCTGCGACCGTTCATGATCGCCTCGGAGGCCTTCCTCGGCGTGCGCCCGGCCCAGCACGTCACGTTCATGGTGATCGCCTCGCCGGCCGGGGCCTACTTCAAGGGCGGTATCAAGCCGCTGACCCTCTGGCTGACCGAGGAGTACACCCGCGCCGGCCGGGGCGGGATGGGCGCCGCGAAGACCGGCGGCAACTACGCCAGCTCGCTGGTCGCCCAGCAGGAGGCCACCGCCCACGGCTGCGACCAGGTGGTCTTTCTCGACGTCGCCGAGGGCAGGTACGTCGAGGAGCTCGGCGGCATGAACCTCTACTTCGTCTACGCCGACGGGCACATCGTCACCCCGGAGACGGGCACGATCCTCGAGGGCATCACCCGCTCGGCGATCATCGAGCTGGCCCAGAAGAAGGGCCACGAGGTCGAGGAGCGCAAGCTCTCGATCGACGAGTGGCGCGACGGTGTGGGCAGCGGTGAGATCACCGAGGTGTTCGCCTGCGGAACCGCGGCCGTCGTCACCCCCGTCGGCACGCTGAAGTGGGCGGGCGGCGAGGTCTCCGGCGTCGCGACCGACGAGGCCGGCCCGCTGACCCTGGACATCCGGCAGGACCTCGTGGACATCCAGTACGGCCGCGCCGACGACACCTTCGGCTGGATGCACCGAGTCTGCTGAGAGCCGGTCGAGACCGACGCGAGCACGCCGACCCGGCCGAGCCGTTGTCCGGTGCGACGGCGGTGCGCGGGTAATCTCGCCGGGTGACGAGCCACGCCGAGCAGGACCCCGGGCCGACTCTGGTCGGCCCCTACCGGGTGCTCGCCCCGATCGGCGAGGGTGGCATGGGCGTGGTGCACCTGGCCCAGGCGCCCGACGGCCGGCGGGTGGCGCTGAAGGTGCTGCGCCCGCACATCGTCGGCGACCGCGAGGCGCGCGAGCGGCTCGCCCGGGAGGTCAGCTCGCTGAAGCGGATCTCCAGCCCCCGGATCGCCGAGATCCTGGACGCCGACCCGCACGGCCCCGTGCCCTACGTGGTCACCCGCTACGTGCCCGGGCTCTCCCTCTACCACCACGTGGCCGAGGAGGGACCGGTCGGCGGCCAGGACCTGCTGCACTTCGCCGACTGCCTCGCCGAGGCGCTGCTCGCGGTGCACTCGGTGGGGGTGCTGCACCGCGACGTCAAGCCGACCAACGTGCTGATGGAGGGCCGGTCGCCGGTGCTCATCGACTTCGGGCTGGCGCGGGTCGCCGAGGACCCGCGCCTGACCCAGACCGGCTTCCTGCTGGGCACGCCCGGCTACCTCGCCCCCGAGATCCTGTACGGCGACGAGGCCAGCACCGCCTCCGACGTCCACGCCTGGGCGGCCACGGTGGCGTTCGCGGCGATCGGGCGGCCGCCGTACGGCACCGGACCGGCGATGGCGATCATGGATCGCGTACGCCGCGGGCAGCACGACCTGTCCGCCGTCGACGAGCGGCTGCGGCCGCTGCTGGGTGACGCCCTCGCGCCCGAGCCGCTCGAGCGGCCCTCGCTCCACGAGCTGCGCGCGAGCCTGACCGACCTGCGCCACCGCGAGCACGTCGCCGTCGTCCCGCCGGCCGGGAGCGCCCAGGAGCTGTGGACGATGCCGTTCGCCCCCGCTCCGCTGCCGGAGACCGCCGTCACCGAGCAGCTGCCGCAGGCGACCTCGGTGACCCCGGCGACGCCTCCGCCGTCGCCGGCTCCCTCGAGCCCGGCCGCGGCGTCGACTCCCGCCCCCGTGGCGCCGGCCGTCGCCCCGACGACCACACCGACCCGGAATCCGCTCCAGAGCCCGGTCCAGAGCCCGGTCCAGAACCCGACCCCGGCTCCGGCCCAGAAGCCGACCGCGGGTGCGCCGCCGCCCTGGATCGTCGACCCGCCCCGCGAGAGCAGCCCCGCCCAGCAGGTCCTCCAGCTGCTGGGCCTCGGCGCGCTGACCGCGGCCACCGCGGCGTACGCGCCCTACCTCGGCACCGCCCTGGTCGGTGCCGTGGTGCTGGTCGCGCGCACCGTGTCGGTGACCCGGCAGCGGCACCGACGCCGCCGGGCCCTGCGTGGTCGGGCGCGGTGGTACGACGTCCCGGCCACGACCCTGGCCAGCCCGGGCTACCTGGCGATCGCCCTGCTCGGCGCCGTCGCGCTGGTGGTGACGGGCGTGCTGGTCGCCCTCGCCCTCGGCTCGCTCGGCTACCTGCTGCAGCAGCCGCTGGCACCGACGATGACGGTGGCCGGCGTCGGCTTCGCGGTGGCGCTGTGGTGGGGGCCGGGCTCGGGACGCCTGCGCGAGACAGTCCGGCCGGTGCTGGCCCGCACCGCCCGGTCGGAGTACGGCGGCTGGTTCGTGGTCGCGATGAGTGTGCTGGGGGCTGCGGTGCTCTTCGGCCTGCTGTTCTCGACCGGCGCCAACTGGGCGCCGGAGGCCGCGGCGCCGTGGCGACGCTGACCATGACGACCCGCCGGCCGTGGCCGATCGGCGGGGGCTGCTCGGATGGCGGGACGACGTACCAACCAGTGGACATCCGTGGCACACTCGATGGCATGCAGCACCGCAGCACCATTATCGACTAGCGCGGCGAGACCCTCGCCGCGCTGACCTCCTGTTCCCGACGGGAGGTCTTTTTGTTGCCAGACACCCCCGACGACCAAGGGTTCGGACCGATGACCAGCCAGCACCCCGGCGACCTGTTCCACGTCTACGACACGACGCTCCGCGACGGCGCGCAGCAGGAGGGGCTCAACCTCTCCGTCGCCGACAAGCTCTCGATCGCGCGGCACATCGACGGGTTGGGCGTGGGTTTCATCGAGGGCGGCTGGCCGGGCGCCAACCCGAAGGACACCGAGTTCTTCCGGCGGGCCCGCGAGGAGCTGGATCTCCAGCACGCGCAGCTGGCGGCGTTCGGGGCGACCCGGCGAGCCGGCGTACCCGCGGCCGACGACCCGCTCGTGGCTGCCTTGCGCGACTCCGGTGCCGGAGTGGTCACGTTGGTGGCCAAGTCGCACGACCGGCACGTCGAGCTCGCCCTGCGCACCACGCTGGCGGAGAACCTCGCCATGGTCCGCGACACCGTCGCCCACCTCCGCGGCGAGGGGCAGCGGGTCTTCCTCGACGCCGAGCACTTCTTCGACGGCTACCGCGACAACCGCGACTACGCCCTCGAGGTGCTGCGCACCGCCTTCGAGGCCGGCGCCGACGTCGCCGCCCTGTGCGACACCAACGGCGGCATGCTGCCGGACTGGGTGGCCGACGTGGTCGGCGACGTGGTCGCGAGCACGGGCGGTCGCGTCGGCATCCACTGCCACAACGACACCGGCTGCGCGGTCGCCAACACCCTGTCGGCCGTCGACGCGGGCGCGTCGCACGTGCAGGGCACCTTGAACGGGTACGGCGAGCGCACCGGCAACGCCGACCTGGTCAGCGTGGTCGCCAACCTCGAGCTCAAGGTCGGCCGGCAGGTGCTGCCCAAGGGCCTGCTTCGGGAGGCGACGCGGGTCGCGCACGCCGTGGCCGAGGTGACCAACTTCCCGCCCGCGTCGCGGCAGCCGTACGTCGGCGTCTCGGCGTTCGCTCACAAGGCGGGGCTGCACGCCAGCGCGATCAAGGTCGACCCGAACCTCTACCAGCACATGGACCCCGAGGGCGTCGGCAACGACATGCGGCTGCTCGTCTCCGACATGGCCGGCCGGGCCTCGATCGAGCTGAAGGGTCGCGAGCTCGGCTTCGCGCTCGAACCCGACCTGGTCAAGCGGGTCACGGCCCGGGTCAAGGAGATGGAGTCGGGCGGGTTCACCTTCGAGGCCGCCGACGCGTCGTTCGAGCTGCTCCTGCTCGAGGAGGTCGAGGGCGGGCGTCCGTCGTACTTCGAGACCGAGTCGTGGCGGGTGATCACCGAGACCCGCCCCGGCGAGGAGGCCATCTCCGAGGCGACGGTCAAGCTCCGCGCGGGTGGTGCCCGGATCGTCACGACGGGGGAGGGCAACGGACCCGTCAACGCGCTCGACCACGCCCTGCGCCAGGCGATCGAGCAGCTGTACCCGGAGATCGTGAAGTTCGAGCTGATCGACTACAAGGTGCGCATCCTCGACCAGGGGCACGGCACCGACGCGGTCACCCGGGTGCTGATCGAGACCTCCGACGGCGAGAGCTCCTGGGTGACCGTGGGCGTGGGTCACAACGTGATCGAGGCGTCCTGGCGGGCCCTCCTCGACGGGCTCACCTTCGGCCTGCGCCGCCACGACGCCTGAGCCCGCGGACGTCATCGGTTGCGGCTGCTCCGGCGACCGCCTCGTACGACGTCCGGCGGGCGGTAGCGTCGCCGCATGGGTGGTGAGCTGCACGACCTGACGGCGCTGGAGCAGGGTGCGGCGATCCGGGCGGGGGAGGTCTCCAGCGAGGAGCTGGTCGAGCACTACCTCGAGCGGATCGGCTCGCTGGGCGACCGGCTCGGTGCCTTCGTGACGGTGACGGCGGAGGAGGCCCGGCTGACCTCGCGCTCGCGGTCGGCCCGCCCCGGCGACGGGCCCCTGGTCGGGGTGCCGACGGCGATCAAGGACCTCAACCTCACCCGGGGGGTCCGCACCTCCTTCGGCTCACCCGTCTTCGCCGCCCACGTCCCCGAGGTCGACGACGAGGTCGTCCGACGCGTGGCCGAGGCGGGACTGGTCAGCCTGGGCAAGACGGCCACCCCCGAGTTCGGGTCGCCCTGCTACACCGAGCCGGAGGGCTCGCCGCCCGCGGTCACCCCCTGGGACACCAACCGGATGGCCGGCGGCTCCAGCGGCGGCGCCGCGTCGGCGGTCGCGGCAGGGCTGGTCCCCGTGGCCCAGGGCTCCGACGGCGGCGGCTCGATCCGGATCCCGGCCAGCTGCTGTGGCATCGTCGGTCTCAAGCCCTCCCGCGGGCGCATCTCCGGCGCCCCGATGTACGGCGACCCCGTGGGCCTCGCGACCAACGGCTCCCTCGCGCGCACGGTCCGCGACGCCGCCGCGCTGCTCGACGCGATGGCCGGCCGGGCCGTCGGCGACCCGTTCTGGGCACCGGAGGACGAGCGGTCCTTGCTCGCCGCGTGCGACCGCGAGCCGGGCAGGCTGCGGATCGCGCGGTTCAGTGATCCGGTGATCGCCGACGCCGAGATCGACCCCGAGTGCCTGGCGGCCTGGGAGGACGCCAGCGCCCTGCTGGAGTCGCTCGGCCACGAGATCGAGGACGTCGAGGTGCCGTTGCCCCGCGAGGCGGTGCCGGTCTTCGAGACCTGCTGGGCCGTGCTCACCGCGCTGTCCGTCGTCGGCCTCTCCACCGACGAGCGCGCGCTGCTGCGGCCGCTGACCACCTGGCTCGCCGATCGGGGGATGGCCGTCAGCGGCCCGGAGTTCGGGCTCGCGATCGGCGAGCTGCGCCGGGTGGCCGCCCGGACGCTGACCGCGCTCGCGCCGTACGACGCGGTGCTGACCCCGACACTGGCGGTGCCGCCGCTGCCGGTCGGGGCGATCCGGGACGACGCGGACCCGGCGGCCGACTTCGAGGCGCAGAAGCGGTTCACGCCGTACACCTCGATGTGGAACGTCACCGGGAGCCCGGCCGTCTCGCTGCCGACGCACTGGACCGCCGAGGGCCTGCCGGTGGGCGTCATGCTGGCCGCGGCTCCCGGCGACGAGGCGACGCTGGTCGCTCTCGCGGCGCAGGTGGAGCAGTCTCGACCCTGGGTGGACCAGTCCCCTCCCGGCTGGTGATGCACAGGTCTTGCCACGCGTCCGTGCCTGCGTAGCGTCGAGACGTGCCCGGCGCACCGGCCCGGGACCGCAGAACAGAAAGGTCACAGGCATGCCCAAGTACATGGTCAAGGCGTACTACAGCTCCGAGGGCATCGGCGGGGTCGCCGCCAAGGGCGGCACGGCCCGCCGGGACGTGGTGGAGAAGCTGGCGGCGGAGGCCGGGGGCACGATGGAGAGCTTCTACTTCGCCTGGGGCGACGTCGACGCCTACATCACCGTCGACGTCCCGACCGAGGAGCGGATGACCGCGATCGCGCTGGCGGTCAACAAGTCCGGCTCGGTGAAGATCAGCACCACGCCGCTGCTCACCTGCGAGCAGGTGGACGAGGCGGCCGGGGTGGAGGTCGGCTACACGCCACCGGGGCAGTGACCTGAGTCCGAAGCCGCCCCGAGGGTCCCGGGTCACGGTGTCAGCGACGGATGGACAGGCAGTTCGAGGCCGCGGACCTCGTGGAGCCGCCGGCTGAGCGTGGGGTGATCGGCCCCGCGTGCGAACTGCCTGTCCATCCGTGTCCGACCGCCGCTGGGCGCTCAGACCCCGACGGCGGCCCCCACCAGCCGCTCGCACTCCGCGATCAGCCGCCGGCGCAGGGGAGCGCCGCGTTCGGCGAACGCGCGCTGGGCGGCGACGTAGTGCTGCTTGCCGGCCGGGGTCTCGATCGGCACGGGCTCGAAGCCCAGCGCCGAGAAGTCGTACGGCGACGCGCGCATGTCCAGCTCGCGGATGTCCCAGGCCAGCGCAAAGCAGTCGGCGACCAGCTCCGAGGGCACCAGCGGGGTCAGCCGGAACGCGTGCTTGTAGAGGTCCATCCCCGCGTGCAGGCACCCCGGCTGCTCGAACGCGGCGCGGTCCTCCCGCCCCGGCTGCAGGGTGTTCAGCGGTCGCGCGGTGTCGGTGAAGAACCGGAAGGCGTCGAAGTGGCTGCAGGTGATCCGGTGCGACTCGACCACCTCGTCGGTCCCGGAGTTCCCCAGACGCAGCGGCCAGTCGTGCCGCACCTCGTCGGTCCGGTGCACCATCGCCCACTCGTGCAGCCCGAAGCAGCCCAGGGTCGGCGTACGCCCGGCCGTGGCCGCCAGCAGCCCCCGGATCGACTCCACCAGCGGCAGCCGGTCGGCGAGGTACTCCGCGGAGACGGATAGTCCGCGACGTTCCGCATCCTCATCGGCCTCGCCGGCATGCGAAACGTCACGGACTATCCGGTAGCCCCGCACCCCCTCGTACGACGGCGCGTCGGTCAGGACCACGCCCCAGCCGGGGTGCCAGCGGCGCAGGGCGGCCGGGCGCTGGGAGTAGTAGGTGAACAGGAAGTCGTGCACCGGGTGGGGTACGCCGCGCCGCCGGCGCTCGAGGTGGGGCCCGACCCAGACGTCGACCCGGTCGGCGTGCGCCTGTGCGCGCGCCTGCCACTCGTCGGGGGTGAGGATCTCCACAGCCGACCACGCTAGTTCGTGGGGGGACGCACCCGGTCGATAGGCTCGGCGCGTGCGCATAGCGAGGTTCACCACCGGTGAGGATCCCCGGTTCGGCATCGTCACCGGAGACATCGACGAGACAGGCATCCCCGACGAGGACTCCCTGGTCACGGCGCTCGCCGGCGACCCCCTCTACGTCGGCCTGCAGCCCACCGACGAGCAGGTCCGGCTCGCCGACGTGCGGCTGCTGAGCCCGGTGCTGCCGCGCAGCAAGGTCGTCGGCATCGGCCGCAACTACGCCGCGCACGCGGCCGAGATGGGCGGCGACCTCCCCGAGGAGCCGCTGATGTTCCTCAAGCCCAACACCAGCGTGGTCGGTCCCGGCGACCCGATCTTCTACCCCACGCAGACCGAGGACCTCCACTTCGAGGGCGAGCTCGCCGTGGTCATCGGGCGCATCTGCCGCGACGTGCCCCGCGAGAAGTACGCCGACGTGGTGCACGGCTACACCGTCGGCAACGACGTGACCGCCCGCGACCTGCAGGCCAAGGACGGCCAGTTCACCCGCGCCAAGGGCTTCGACTCCTTCTGCCCGCTCGGCCCGTGGGTCGAGACCGAGCTCGACGTCAGCGACGTGCGCGTGCAGACCTTCCTCAACGGCGAGGTGAAGCAGGACGGCCGCACCTCCGACATGGTCTTCGACGTCCCCTCCCTGATCGCCCACGTCAGCAGCGTGATGACGCTCCTGCCCGGCGACGTGATCCTCACCGGCACCCCCGAGGGTGTCGGTCCCATGAACGCCGGTGACGAGATCGAGATCTCGATCGAGGGCATCGGCAGCCTGACCAACAAGGTGGTGTCCCGATGACCGACCTCGCGACCGACGGCGCGGCCGTCCGCGTCCGGATGGCGCCCTCACCGACCGGCTCCCCGCACGTCGGCCTGGCCCGCACGGCCCTCTACAACTGGGCGTTCGCCCGCCACCACGGCGGCACGTTCGTGCTCCGCATCGAGGACACCGACGCCGCCCGCAACACCCAGGAGTCCTACGACGGGCTGTTCGAGGTGATGCGCTGGCTCGGCCTCGACTGGGACGAGGGCCCCGACGTCGGCGGCCCCTTCGAGCCCTACCGCCAGAGCGAGCGCTCGGAGATCTACGCCGACGCGCTGGCCCGGCTGCGCGAGTCCTCGCGCACCTACGACTGCTACTGCACCAACGACGAGGTCGAGGCGCGCCGCAAGGCCTCCGGCTCCAAGATCATGGGGTACGACGGCCACTGCCGCGCGCTCACCGACGAGCAGGTCGACGCCTTCCGCGCCGAGGGTCGCGAGCCGGTCGTCCGGTTCCGGATGCCCGACGGGGAGATCACCTTCGACGACCTCGTCCGTGGCGAGATCACCTTCCAGACCGAGCACGTGCCCGACTTCGCGCTGGCGCGGGCCAACGGCCAGCCGCTGTACACGTTGGTCAACCCGGTCGACGACGCGCTGATGCAGATCACCCACGTGCTGCGCGGCGAGGACCTGCTCTCCAGCACGCCGCGCCAGGTCGCGCTCTACGACGCGCTGGTCGAGGTCGGCATCGCCACCACCACGCCACGGTTCGGCCACCTGCCCTACGTGATGGGGGAGGGCAACAAGAAGCTCTCCAAGCGCGACCCCGAGGCGCATCTCCTCGGCTACCGCGACGACGGCTTCCTGCCCGAGGGGCTGCTGAACTACCTCGCCCTGCTCGGCTGGGCGATCGCCGAGGACCGCGACGTGTTCACGCTCGCGGAGATGGTCGAGGCCTTCGAGATCGGCCGGGTCAACCCCAACCCCGCGCGCTTCGACCTCAAGAAGGCCGAGGCGATCAACGCCGCGCACATGCGCCTGCTCAGCCTCGAGGAGATGACCGCGCGGGTCACGCCGTACCTCCAGCAGGCCGGGGTGCTCGCCGACCCCGTGACCGACGCCCAGGCCGCGCTGCTCGCCCGCGCGATGCCGCTGGTGCACGAGCGCATCAACAAGCTCACCGAGGCGGCTCCGATGCTCGGGTTCCTCTTCGCCGACGACGTGGCCTACGACGAGGCCGACGTCGCGAAGGTGCTCGACGGCGAGGGGCTCAAGACCGTCGCCGCGGCGCGCGACGCGCTGGCCGCGCTCCCCGAGTGGACCACCGGGTCCATCGACGAGGCGCTGCGCGCGGCGCTGGTCGACGGGCTCGGGCTCAAGCCGCGCAACGCCTTCGGACCGGTGCGCGTCGCCGTGACCGGTCGGAAGGTCTCGCCGCCGCTGTTCGAGTCCCTCGAGCTGTTGGGGCGCGAGGAGTCGCTGGCTCGCCTCGATGCCGCTCCCGCCGCGGCCGGGAGCGCCCGATGACCTACCCGCAGCCCTACCCCCAGTCCTCTCCGCAGTACGCCGCCCCGCCTCCGGACCCGCGGCTGATGCACCCGCACCCCGAGCCGCGCAGCTACCCGCTCGTGCTCCGCACCTGGAACTACCGCTGGTGGAAGCCCGTCCTCGGGATCCTGTTCGCACTCATCGTCTTCCTCGTCGTGCAGGTCGCCCTGCTGGTGATCCTCGTCGTCGGCGTGGTCGTCGACGGTGGGGCCGGGTCCTTCGCCGACCGGTTCGCCGAGGCGGCCCAGATGGACACGGTGACGCCCTGGACGATGCTCTACGTCAACCTCAGCCTGGCCTCGCTGGTCGCGGTCACCTGGCTGGTCGTCCGGGTCGTGCACCAGCTTCGTCCGCGCTGGCTGTCCTCGGTGATGCCGGGCATGCGCTGGAAGTTCTTCTTCGTCTGCCTCGGGCTCTCCGTGGTCGCGCTGATCGCCTCGGTCGGGGTCGGCCTCCTGCTGCCGGACAACCCCAACGAGCTCTCCGGCACCGCCCGGATGCCCACCGGCCAGCTGCTCGCGACGGCCCTGGTGATCCTGTTCACCACGCCGCTGCAGGCGCTGGGCGAGGAGTACGGCTTCCGCGGCTACCTGATGCAGGCCTTCGGCTCGCTGTTCGGGTCGCGCGTGGTCGCGGTGCTGCTCACCGGGCTGCTGTTCGCGCTCGCGCACGGCGCCCAGAACTTCCCGCTGTTCTTCGACCGCTTCGCCTTCGGGGTGATGGCCGGCATCGTGGTGGTCCTCGTCGGCGGCCTCGAGGCCGGGATCGCGCTGCACATCTTCAACAACCTGCTCGCGTTCGGCGTCGCGATCGCCTACAACCAGCTCGACGGGGCGCTGACGGTCTCCGAGGCGTCGTGGTGGCAGCTGCCGGTGACGATCACCCAGAACGGCGTCTTCCTGCTGCTCGTGCTGTGGGTGGCGCGACGCATGGGCCTGCGCAGCACCAGCACCCCGCCGCCGGCCCCGACACCTGTGGAGGCGGTCGAGCAGCCGGTCCGCTGACGCCGCCCACGTCACACCGCCTCGATTGGTGGGCGCCGACGCGTATGTGTATCTTTGACCCTCGGTTCGCCCGGCAGGCCACACGCCCACCGGGAGGGCCGATCCCATGGGGTATGGGGTAATTGGCAGCCCGACTGGTTCTGGTCCAGTTAGTCTAGGTTCGAGTCCTAGTACCCCAGCGAGTACGACGATTTGGCTCACCCGCGACGCTCCCGATAGAGTCGCGTCCGCTGATCTTCAGCACTCAACCAGGCCCCCGTTGTGTAGTGGCCTAGCACGCCGCCCTCTCAAGGCGGTAGCGCGGGTTCGAATCCCGTCGGGGGTACCACGGTGACGAGGTCCCGTCCTGCGCAACGCAGGGCGGGACCTCTTCTCGGTTCCGAGCCTCAGCCCTAGATGAGACCGAACGCGGTGGCGAGCGAGCGCAGCCCCAAGCCGATGGCGATCAGTACGACGATGCCGCCGGCGACGTTGCCGGCCCGGGTGTTCACGTAGTCGCCGAGCAGGTCGCGACGGTTCATCACCACGAGCAGGAACACCGCGATGATCGGGAGGATCAGGCCGTTGGCGGCCTGGGCGAACACGATCGCCTCGGTCGGGCTGGAGCCCAGGATCGCGAAGGTCGTGCCGACCACGATGATGATCGCCCAGAGCATCTTGAACTTGGGGTCGCGCAGGTCACGCTTCCAGCCGAAGGCGCCGGCGGTGGCGTACGCGGCGGCCAGAGGTGCCGTCACCGAGCTGGTGACCCCTGCCGCGAGCAGGCCCAGGGCGAAGAAGTACTTCGCGCTCGGACCCAGCAGTGGCTCGAGCTGGCCGGCCATGTCGGCGGCACTCTCGACCCCGCGCCCGGTGCCGAACAGTGCCGCGGCGGCCGTGGTGAGGATGGCGAGCGTGACGAGGCCGCCGAGACCGATGGACAACCGGGTGTCCAGTCGGGCCTCCTTGACCGCCCGGTCGGTGGGAACGTCCTCGGCCCACTTGTCCTGCACCGAGCTGGCGTGCAGGAACAGGTTGTAGGGCACCACCGTGGTGCCGATCAGCGCGATCACCGTGAGCACCGAGCCGGAGGGCACCCGCGGCACGAACCCGGAGGCGAAGTCACCCAGGTCCGGCGTGACGATGACCGCGGTGACCAGGAACACGATCCCCATCGCGACGACCAGCCAGATCAGCGTCTGCTCGACCGCCCGATAGCTGCCCGTCGCCAGCAGGCCCGCGGCCAGCACCGCGACCAGGGTGGCCCACAGGCCGGTGTCGCCGCCGAAGACCGCCTCCAGCCCGAGCGCGGCGCCGATCAGGTTGCCGCCCTGGAAGGCGGCGTTGCCCACGGCGATCGCCGCGACGACCAGCACGACTGCGGCGATCTTGACCAGGGGGTTGGCGAACGTCGAGCGCAGTGCCTCCCCGAGACCCTCGCGACTGACCACCCCGAGACGAGCCGACATCTCCTGGAGCACCATCGCGGCGACCACGCTGAAGACGAGGGCCCACAGCAGCGCGAACCCGTAGTCGGCACCGGCGACGCTCGCGGTGGTGACGGTGCCGGGCCCGACGAAGGCGGCGGCGACGATCAGGCCGGGACCGAGCTGTCTGAGTCGAGCCCTGAGCCCGCTGGGTCGGTCGGTGGCTGCGTCCTCTGACATCTCCTGCCTCCAGCTCGCGAGGTGAGTGGCGGCACTCAGTGTGGCAGCGTGGAGGCGGCACCGCCACGATCCGCGGACCGGCACGTGCGCGGTGCCCGCCGAGGTCTCTGACCCGCAGGATGTGTCTGCTTGACTGACGCCACCGAGGAGGCCGCGATGACCACGCCCGCCGAGACCCCCGACCTCGACCCGCCGACCGACGACTCCGCGCGATCGGAGGCGCACCGGACGACGCCTGCGCAGGCGCGCGAGCGCTACCGAGCCGGCCTGGTCACGCCGACGTCGGGGTGGGCGCCGGGATTCACCCAGGCGAACCTGGTGGTGCTGCCCCGGGACTGGGCCTTCGACATGCTGCTCTTCGGGCAGCGCAACCCGCAGCCGGTCCCGCTGCTCGACGTGACCGACCCGGGTGCCGTCCACACGTCCCTGGCACCGGAGGCCGACCTGCGTACCGACCTGCCCCGCTACCGCGTCTGGCGCGAGGGCGAGCTCGTCGACGAGCCGAGCGAGGTGAGCGACCTGTGGAGTGACGATCTGGTCGCCTTCCTGATCGGCTGCAGCTTCAGCTTCGACACCGTGCTCGCCCGGGCCGGGATCCCGGTCCGCAACATCGAGCAGGGGCGCAACGTGTCGATGTACCGCACCGACGTCGAGTGCCGCAGCGCCGCGCGTCTCTCGGGCCCGCTGGTGGTCTCGATGCGGCCCATCCCGGGCGCGCGGGTCGCCGACGCGGTCCGCATCACCGCCCGGATGCCGGAGGTCCACGGCGCTCCGGTGCACGTGGGCGCGCCGGAGTCGCTCGGCATCACCGACATCGCGGCTCCCGACTACGGCGACCCGGTGGACTTCGAGCCTGGCGACGTACCGGTGTTCTGGGCCTGTGGGGTGACCCCGCAGGCGGCCCTGGTGGCCTCGCGGCCCCCGTTCGCCATCACGCACGCGCCCGGGCACATGTTCGTGACCGATGTGCCGGACAGCGCCTACGTCAGGTCCTGACCCGCGGGTGCCCGAGGCGCGTTCCCGCTGTGGCCGATTTCCGCTAGCAGCGTCGGGTGTGGGCAGCCAGACTGGGCACATGGATCTCGAGGCCGCGGACTGGGAGGCCTGCTACCGCGCGGTCAAGGGGCGGGACCGCCGCTTCGACGGTGTCTTCTACACGGCCGTGCGGACCACCCGGATCTACTGCCGGCCGTCGTGCCCGGCGATCACCCCGCGGCCGCAGAACGTCTCCTTCTTCCGCACCGCGGCGGGGGCGCAGGGTGCCGGGTACCGCGCCTGCCGCCGCTGCCTTCCGGACGCCACCCCGGGATCCCCGGAGTGGGACGTGGCGGCCGACGTGGCCGCTCGCGCCATGCGGCTGGTGGCCGACGGGCTCGTCGAGCGCGAAGGGGTCGACGGGCTGGCCCGCGTGCTCGGGTACTCCACCCGGCAGCTCAACCGGGTGGTGACGCAGCACTACGGAGCCGGACCGCTGGCGCTGGCCCGGTCGCGCCGGGCCCAGTCGGCGCGGGTGCTGATCGAGACCACCGACCTGTCCTTCGCCGACGTCGCGTTCGCGGCCGGCTTCGCGAGCGTGCGCCAGTTCAACGACACCGTGCGCGAGGTCTACGCAGCCAGTCCCACCGAGCTGCGCCGAGGCGTCGCGCGGCGACGGCGGCACGCGACCTCGGGCACGATCCACACCCGGATCGCGGTGCGGGAGCCCTTCGCGGCCGCCGCAGTGCACCACTTCCTCGCCGTCCACGTCGTGCGCGGGCTCGAGGCCGCCGGACCGGGCTGGTACGAGCGCGCCGTGCGGCTGCCCCACGGCCCGGGCGTCGTGCGCGTCGACCTCACCGGCCGGACCCCGGGTCAGGTGCCGTGCACGTTCACCCTGTCCGACGCCCGCGACCTCGCGCCCGCCACCGAGCGCACCCGCCGTCTGCTCGACGCCGACTGCGACCCGGTGGCGGTCGACGAGGCGCTCGCCGAGGACCCGGTGCTGTCCCCGCTGGTGCGGGACCTGCCGGGGCTGCGGGTGCCCGGGCAGCTCGACGGTGCCGAGGTCGCGGTGCAGACGGTCCTCGGCCAGCAGGTGAGCCTGGCCGCCGCCCGCACGGCCGCGGCTCGCCTCGTCGAGGAGTACGGCGACCCGCTGGACCTCGCCGGCGAGCACCGGGTGACCCGGCTCTTCCCGACCACGACACGGCTGGTCGCCGTCGACCCGGAGACGCTGCCGATGCCGCGCTCGCGGGGCCGGGCACTGGTCGGGCTGGCCCGCGCCCTCGACGAGGGGACGGTCCGGCTCGACCGCAGCGCCGACCGCGACGAGACCCGGGCCGCCCTGCTCGCGCTTCCGGGCATCGGGCCGTGGACGGCCGACTACGTCGCCATGCGCGCGCTGGGCGACCCCGACGCCTTCCTGGCCACCGACCTCGGGGTGCGCAACGCGGCGCGGGAGCTGGGCCTCGAGGACCCCGCCGCGCGCAGCACCCAGTGGCGGCCCTGGCGCTCCTACGCGCTGATGCGGCTGTGGTCGGTGGTGCTGGCCGACGTGCGCCCGCCACCCGGCGGAGCGCTGAACGAGGACGAGGACGGAGACTGGACATGATGACCGGGACCAGGACGACGCACGCGACGGTGTGGACCACGACGGACTCACCCGTGGGTGAGCTGCGGGTCGTCGCCCGCGACCGGGCGCTCACCGCGATCGAGTTCTCCGACGGACCGCCGCTCCAGGCGGCCTCGCCGGGAGGCCCCGAGGGTGCGCCCGCAGGATCGCGTGCGGACGACGACCCGCTGCTGGTGCGCGCGGTGGCCCAGCTGTCGGCGTACTTCGCCCGGGAGCTGCGGGACTTCGACCTGCCCCTCGCCCCGCGCGGCAGCGACTTCCAGCGCCGGGTGTGGGACCAGCTGCTGGCGATCGGCTACGGCGAGACCGCGTCGTACGGCGAGGTCGCGCGCCGGCTCGGGATGACCAACGCCGCCTCGCGGGCCGTCGGCCTGGCCAACGGCCGCAACCCGCTGCCGATCGTGGTCCCGTGCCACCGGGTGATCGGCGCCAACGGCACGCTGACCGGCTACGCCGGGGGCCTCGAGCGCAAGCGGCTGCTGCTGGACCTGGAGCAGGACGCCCTGTTCTGACGGGCTGTTCTGACGTCCTGTTCTGACGGCCTGTTCTGGGGCCTGTTCAGCGCCCGACCCGGCGCGAGGCGTTCTCCTGCGCGATCCGCCGCAGGGCGAGCAGCACCGGCTCCATCAGCAGGGTGCCGACGATCGCGCGCTCGACGGCGGCGGCTCGATCGGTCTCGTCGAGCGAGGCCACGTCGCGACTCGCCACCAGCTCGGCCGCCTCGGCGTAGGCGTCCAGGGTCTCGTCGGAGGGGGCGTGGTCGAGCTCGCTCAGCGACCTCAGGGCGGTCGCAAGGGTGCTGCGGTGCCGGCTGTGCTCGTCGAGGTGCCAGCCGTGCCGCCGGAGCAGCGCGTCGACGCGCTCGGTCTCGGGTTCGCCGCCGGGGTCTGCGGTGGGGTGGGCGAGCCGGGTGTGCGCGCTGCCGAGTGCCTCGTGCCAGGACACGTCCTCGTCGTCGACGGCGTCGAGGACGAGCCGCGCGTCGTCGAGGCGCAGGCCCGCGACGTCGGTCAGTGCCCGGAGGAGCCGGAGCCGGCGTACGTGGGTCTCGTCGTACCTCGAGCGGGTGGCGCCGACCGCCTCTCCGGGGTGCAGCAACCGCTCGCGCACGTAGTACTTGATGGTCGGGACCGGGAGCCCACTGCGTTCGGCCAGCTCGGAGAGCCACATGGAACGATCTTGACATTGGATAGTCGTACTGTCCAATATTAGGAGAGTACAACTATCCAAAACGTCGAGGGAGTGACCATGAGTGACGAGACCCGGATCCTGGCGGGGATCCTGCTGCTGTCCCTGGTGACCGTGGAGACCGGGGGCCTGTACCTGGTGAAGCTGTGGCGTTCCCGCGAAGGCGTCACCGACTTCCAGATCGGGTTCGCGCGTGCGGGCCACGCGCATGCGGGCGTGCTGCTGGTGCTCTCGCTGACCGCGCTGCTGTACGCCGACGCGGCCGGGTTGTCGGGCGTGTGGAACTGGCTGGCCCGCAGCGGGGTGCCCGTCGCAGCCATCCTGATGCCGGCCGGCTTCTTCGCCGCCTCGGCGGGGCAGGGCCGCACCCGCCCCAACCGGATGATCGTGGTCGTCCTCGTCGGTGCAGCTGTCCTCGCGGTCGGGCTCGGCAGTCTCGGCATCGGGTTGCTGGTCGCCTGAGCGCCGCCCGGTCCGGCGGACCGCGCGAGTCCGGCGGACCGCTCGGGTCGTCGCGGTGCTGCTAGTCGGCGGCAGCCCGGCGCAGCGACTCCGAGAGCCGCTCGGCCGCAGCGAGCACCGCCGGTGCGTGCATCCGGCCCGGCTGCCGGGACAGGCGCTCGAGCGGGCCGGAGACCGACACGGCGGCGATGATCTTGCCGCTGGGGGAGCGGACCGGGGCCGAGACCGAGGCCACGCCCTGCTCGCGCTCGCCCACCGACTGCGCCCAGCCGCGGCGGCGGATGCCGGCCAGGGCGGTGGCCGAGAAGGCGGCGTTCTGCAGCCCTCGGTGCATCCGCTCGGGGTCCTCCCAGGCGAGCAGCACCTGGGCGGCGGAGCCGGCGCGCATGGTCAGCTGCGAGCCGACCGGGATCGTGTCGCGCAAGCCGCTGGGTCGCTCGGCCGCGGCGACGCAGACGCGGAACTCGCCCTGCCGTCGCCACAGCTGCGCGGACTCCCCGGTGATGTCGCGCAGGCGGGCCAGGACCGGGCCCGCCGTGGCGAGCAGCCGGTCCTCGCCGGCCGCGGCGGAGAGCTCGGCGAGACGTGGTCCGAGGACGAAGCGCCCCTGCATGTCCCGGGCGACGAGTCGGTGGTGCTCGAGGGCCACCGCGAGGCGATGGGCGGTGGGTCGGGCCAGGCCGGTGCCAGCCACGAGTCCGGCCAGGGTCGCCGGCCCGGACTCGAGCGCTGCGAGGACGAGGGCGGCCTTGTCGAGCACGCCGACGCCTGAAGTGTTGTCCATATGTTAATACTGCCGTCTCGGATCTTGGGATGCAACGTAAGGTGAGTCTCACGCTGCCGGTCTCGGTGCACAAGTGTGCCCGAAGAAGGCGTTCACTATGCGAAACGAGTCGGAAGGGATTGAGATATGGGCAGGACGCTGTCGGAAAAGGTCTGGGACGAGCACGTGGTCCGCAGCGCCGAGGGTGAGCCGGACCTCCTGTTCATCGATCTGCACCTCATCCACGAGGTCACCTCGCCGCAGGCCTTCGAGGGTCTGCGCCTCGCCGGCCGCCCCGTACGCCGCCCCGACCTGACCCTGGCCACCGAGGACCACAACGTCCCCACGCTCGACTGGGACAAGCCGATCGCCGACCCCGTCTCCCGCACCCAGGTCGAGACGCTGCGACGCAACGCCGAGGAGTTCGGCGTCCGGCTGCACCCCCTCGGCGACGTGGAGCAGGGCATCGTGCACGTGGTGGGACCCCAGCTCGGGCTGACCCAGCCGGGGATGACCATCGTGTGCGGCGACTCGCACACCTCGACCCACGGCGCCTTCGGGGCGATCGCCTTCGGCATCGGCACCTCCGAGGTCGAGCACGTGCTCGCCACCCAGACCCTCTCGCAGGCCCGGCCCAAGACGATGTCGGTCACCGTCAACGGGAGCCTGCCGCCCGGGGTCACCGCCAAGGACCTCGTGCTGACGCTGATCACCCACACCGGCACCGGGGGAGGGCAGGGCTACATCGTCGAGTACCGCGGGCAGGCCATCGAGGAGCTCTCCATGGAGGGCCGGATGACCGTGTGCAACATGAGCATCGAGTGGGGCGCGAAGGCCGGGCTGATCGCACCCGACCAGACCACGCTCGACTATCTCCGCGGCCGGCCCGAGGCGCCGCAGGGCGCTGACTGGGACGTCGCGGTCGAGCACTGGCGCTCCCTGCTCACCGACGACGACGCGGTCTTCGACCGCGAGATCGTCCTCGACGCCGCGACGATGACACCGTTCGTGACGTGGGGGACCAACCCCGGACAGGGTGTCCCGCTCGGCGGCACGGTCCCGGACCCTGCTCAGTTCGAGGACGCCGACGAGCGGACGTCGGCGCAGAACGCCCTGAAGTACATGGCGCTCGAGCCCGGTACGCCGATGCGTGAGGTGAAGGTCGACACGGTCTTCGTCGGCTCGTGCACCAACGGCCGGATCGAGGACCTCCGGCTGGCGGCCGAGATCATCAAGGGCCGCACCGTCGACCCGGACACCCGCCTGCTCGTCGTACCGGGGTCGGTGCGCGTGCGCATGCAGGCCGAGGACGAGGGCCTCGACGTCGTGTTCAAGGAGGCCGGCGGAGAGTGGCGCGGGGCCGGATGCTCCATGTGCCTGGGGATGAACCCCGACCAGCTGGCCCCGGGCGAGCGCAGCGCCTCCACCTCCAACCGCAACTTCGAGGGTCGTCAGGGCAAGGGTGGCCGGACGCACCTGGTGTCCGTGCCGGTCGCCGCCGCGACGGCGGTCCGGGGCACGTTGTCCGCACCCGTCGACCTCGAGCCAGGAGAGGCCTGAGCCATGGAGAAGTTCACCACGCACACCGGTGTGGGCGTCCCCCTGCGACGCAGCAACGTCGACACCGACCAGATCATCCCGGCCGTCTACCTCAAGCGGGTCACGCGCACGGGCTTCGAGGACGGGTTGTTCGCCGCCTGGCGCGGCGAGGAGAGCTTCGTCCTCAACCGTCCCGAGTACGCCGCCGGGTCGGTGCTCGTCGCCGGTCCGGACTTCGGCACGGGTTCCTCCCGCGAGCACGCGGTGTGGGCCCTGCAGAACTACGGCTTCAAGGCGGTGATCAGCTCGCGCTTCGCCGACATCTTCCGTGGCAACGCCGGCAAGGCGGGACTCGTCGCGGCCCAGGTGGACCAGAAGGTCGTGCAGCGGCTGTGGGACCGGCTCGAGTCACACCCGGGCAGCACGGTGACGGTCGACCTGGAGGCACGGATCGTCAGTGCCGGCGAGGGTGTCGACGCCATCGAGGACTCCTTCGACATCGACGACTACACCCGCTGGCGACTGCTCGAGGGACTCGACGACATCGGGATCACGCTGTCCCACGCCGACGACATCGAGGCCTTCGAGTCGACCCGGCCGTCGTGGAAGCCGGCCACGATCCACTAGTCGACGCGGCGATTCTCGCCGTCGTACAGGGCGATTGCGCCCAACTGGTGCGACGACACGCGCCGTGTGCATTGTGGTCCCTGTCACTTTTCCCTAGCGTGCGTAGGGCGATTAGTCGAGCAAGGCGCTCGGCCGACGTTCACGAAAGGGAAGCTTGTGAACAAGAGTCAGTTGATCGACACCCTCGCGGCTCGCTACCAAGGCAACCGCAAGGCGGCCGCTCACGCGCTGGAATCGGTGCTCGACACCATCACCCGCGAGGTCGCCAAGGGCGAGAAGGTCGCCATCACGGGCTTCGGCTCCTTCGAGAAGAAGGTGCGCGACGCACGCTGGGTGCGCAACCCCTCGACCGGGCAGCGGATGAAGGCCAAGAAGAAGGCGGTGCCGAACTTCAAGCCGGGGGCGCAGCTCAAGGACGTCGTGTCGGGAGCCAAGAAGCTGCCGAAGCTGACGATGGCGGCGGTCGAGGCGGCCACGCCGGCAGCGGCCAAGCCTGCGGTGCAGCGCACCGCAGCTGCGGCGAAGCGGGCGACCGGCGGCTCGAGCTCGTCGGCCAAGAAGTCGGCGCCGGCGAAGAAGTCGGCCGCGAAGAAGTCGTCGTCGTCCTCGACGGCGAAGAAGTCGGCGCCGGCGAAGAAGTCGGCCGCGAAGAAGTCGTCGTCGTCCTCGACGGCGAAGAAGTCCGCACCGGCGAAGAAGTCGACGGCCAAGAAGTCGTCGGCCAAGAAGTCAGCGCCGGCGAAGAAGTCGGCCGCGAAGAAGTCGTCGTCGTCCTCGACGGCGAAGAAGTCCGCACCGGCGAAGAAGTCGACGGCCAAGAAGTCGACGGCCAAGAAGTCAGCGCCGGCGAAGAAGTCGGCCGCGAAGAAGTCATCGGCCAAGAAGTCGCCGGCCAAGAAGTCGGCCGCGAAGAAGTCCTAGCGACCACCAGCACCAGCCACGCGCGAGCGGCGGTGACCGACCAGGTCACCGCCGCTCGCGCACGTCCATGACGCCGAGCGCCGCGCTCGTGTGATCCCCCAGGCCCAGCTCGCGCGCGGCTGCGAGGTCCTCGTCGGTGTCCACGTCCCGTCGCAGCGACGCCACACCGGCGCGGACCGGCCGGGCGCCGGACTCCTGGTGTCGCCGAGCGGAGTCGGTGCCGAAGTGGGGGTCGAGGTCGACGCCCGGCCCCGCGACGAGCAGCGTCGTGCCGGTGCCCGCCGCGTCCGCGACGAACCAGCGCGGCCCGAGCCCGGCGCCCAGCGCCTCGGCGAGGTCGTCGGTGCGCAGGCTGGGCAGGTCTGCGCACAGCGCGGCGACCGCGGTCGTGGGGTCGTCGAGCCGGACGCGCAGGGCTGCGTGGTGCAGTGCCCGGTTGAGGTCGCCCTCGCCCTCGTCGGGCAGGCGCTGGAGGTCGTCGGCGTCGAAGCCGGCGTCGTCGCTGACGACGTGGACCCGGGTCACCAGGGAGCACCTGGTCGCCGCGGCGATCGCGTCGAGCGCGAAGGCGCGCATCACCGGCTCGCGGTCCGCCGCCCCCATCCCGGACAGGCGCGACTTGGCCAGCGCCAGTGGCTTCACCGGCACCAGCAGGGCGAAGGTGTGTGACATCGACCTGATCCTCGCAGGCGGGTCCGGGGCCCTCGGGCTCGACCTGTGCACTCCGCCCACGGGGCTGCGTCACCGGTAGGCTCGGCATCGAGGACGTCGGAGATCGGAGGGGGCGGGTGTCGAAGGTCCGCGAGCTGCAGGACAAGCGCGGCTGGGCTTGGTCGACAGTGGCCGCCATCGTCAAGCCGACGCTGCTCGCGGCGACGCAGCGGGAGTGGATCGACGGTGAGAAGATCCCCGCCACGGGTGGCTGCGTCGTGGTGGTCAACCACATCTCGCACCTCGACCCGCTGACGCTGGGCCACTTCCTCTACGACCACGGGCGGCTGGTGCGCTACCTGGCCAAGGACGCGCTGTTCCACACGCCGGTGCTCAAGCACATCGTCGTGGACGCCGGGCAGATCCCCGTGCGCCGGATGACCGAGGGGGCGGCGAGTGCCTTCGAGGCGGCCGTGCAGGCCGTCGAGGCGGGGGAGCTGATCGGGGTCTACCCCGAGGGCACGATCACCCGCGACCCCGACGGGTGGCCCATGCGCGGCAAGTCCGGCGCTGCCCGGATCGCCCTGGCCACCGGGTGCCCGGTGATCCCGATCGGCCAGTGGGGGGCCCAGGACGTGCTCGCGCCGTACACCCTGCGACCGCACGTGATCCCGCGCCGGACCACGTCCTACAAGGTGGGGGACCCGGTGCCCCTCGACGACCTGCGGGACCTGCCGGTGACCAACGAGGTGCTGCACGAGGCGACCGACAGGATCATGGCCGCGGTGACCGCCCTGGTGGAGGACCTGCGAGGGGAGCGGGCCCCGGCGGTGCGCTTCGACCCGAAGACGTCGGGTGTCGAGGAGATCGGCAACCCCCACAAGAAGCGGAGACGTGGATGAGCAAGGTCGCGGTGTTCGGAGCAGGCTCGTGGGGCACGGCGTTCAGCCTGGTGCTCGCCGACGCCGGCCGGGAGGTGACGATCTGGGGTCGTCGCGAGGAGGTCTGCGACACCATCAACACCCGGCACGAGAACACCGAGTACTTCCCCGGCATCGAGCTCCCGCCGACGGTGTGCGCCACCCACGACCCGGAGGAGGCAGCGGCGGGGGCCGAGTTCGTGATCCTCACGGTGCCCTCGCAGAAGCTGCGCGAGAACCTCTCCGGCTGGGTCGACGTGATGCCCCGCGACGCGGTGTTCGTCTCGCTGATGAAGGGCGTCGAGCTCGGCACCACCAAGCGGATGAGCGAGGTGATCGCCGAGGTGACCGGGGCCGGTCCCGACCGGATCAGTGTGGTCAGCGGTCCCAACCTCGCCCGCGAGATCGCCTGGCGCGAGCCCGCGGCGAGCGTGGTCGCCTGCGCCGACGAGAACGTCGCGCGTCGGCTGCAGGCGCTGTGCCACTCCCCGGCCTTCCGGCCCTACCGCAGCACCGACGTGCTCGGCTGCGAGCTCGGTGGTGCCTACAAGAACGTGGTCGCGCTGTGCGTGGGCATGGCGATCGGCCTCGGCTTCGGCGACAACACCACCGCCTCGCTGATCACGCGCGGCCTGGCCGAGACGGCGCGCCTGGCGATGAAGCTCGATGCCGACCCGCTCACGCTGATGGGCCTGGCCGGTCTGGGCGACCTCGTCGCGACCTGCTCCTCACCCCTCTCGCGCAACCGTGCCTTCGGGGAGAAGCTCGGCCAGGGCATGACCACCGAGGAGATCGTGGCCTCGACGCGCCAGGTCGCCGAGGGGGCGAAGTCGTGTGCCTCGCTCTACGACCTGGCGACCAACAGCGGCGTGGACGCCCCGGTGGCGCAGCACGTCGCCGCGGTGGTCGCGGGGGAGATGAGCGCCCGCGAGATGATGCACGCCTTCATCGCGCGGGACACCAAGCACGAGCGCGACTAGCGTCCGCCGCCCGACCGGTCGGGTTCAGCCGACCGCGTCGAGAGCCTGGACCAGGTCGTCCCAGAGGTCGTCGACGTCCTCGATGCCGACCGAGAGCCGCAGCAGGCCGTCGGGGATGGTGACGGCCTCGGCCTTCCAGCGTCGCCGGCGTTCCAGCGTCGACTCCACGCCGCCCAGCGACGTGGCGTAGACCCACAGCCGCGTCGAGTGCTGCACGACGTCCGCGATCTCGCCGGAGGGCAGCACCATCGCGAACATGGCGCCGAAGCCGGGGTAGCGGACCTCGGCCACGTCGGAGCGACCGTCGAGCCTGCGGACGAGCTCGCGGGCGTTCTCCTGCGCCCGCTCCATCCGCAGCGGCAGCGTGCGCAGGCCGCGGAGGGCGAGCCAGGCCTCCAGCGTCCCCGGGACCGCCCCGAGCAGGTCCCGGCGGCCCTTGAGCACGGTGTGCAGCTCGTCGTCCCGGGTGACGATCGCGCCCATCAGCAGGTCGGAGTGGCCACCGATGTACTTGGTCGCGGAGTGGACGACGAGGTCGGCCTCCCAGTCCAGCGGCTGCTGCAGGACCGGGGTGGCGAAGGTGTTGTCCACCACGACGTAGGCCCCGGCCTCGTGGGCCGCCCGGGCGATGGTGGGGATGTCGGCCACCTCCATCGCCGGGTTGGTCGGCGACTCCAGCCACACCAGCGAGGCGTCCTCGCACGCGGCGACCATCGCCTCGGTGTCGGTGATGTCGAGCAGGTGGGCGGTCAGCCGGCCGCGGGCCTCGAGGTCGGCGAGCTGCATGGCGGTGCCGGTGTAGGCGTGCCGCGGGGCGACCACGGTCTCCCCGTTGCCGACGAGGTCGAGGATGGTGGCGACCGCCGCGAGTCCGCTGGAGAAGGCCAGGCAGCGACCACCCTCGAGGGCGCCGAGGGCGTCCTCGAACGCCGTCCACGACGGGTTGCCGTAGCGGCCGTACTCCAGGTCGCCGCCGCCGACGTACGTCGAGGCCATCGTGATCGGCGTGTTCAGCGGCTGGTCCGGCTCGTGGGGTGGGCGGCCGACGTGGACGGCACGGGTGGCGGGACGCATGGACCCCAGCGTATTGACCGCGCCGCGGGGTCCACGGGCGACCCGGTCGGACCCTCTGCGCCGGTAGGGTCGGCGAGGTGAGCAGCTCAGCCGACAGCGCCCGCAAGCCGCGCGTCGCCGTCGTGTTCGGCGGTCGCTCCAGCGAGCACTCGATCTCCTGCATCTCGGCCGGCAGCGTCATCGCGGCGCTCGACCCCGAGCGGTACGACGTGGTGCCGGTGGGCATCGCCGCCGACGGCCGCTGGGTGCTCGAGTCGGGGGCGCCGGGTCACCTGGCGCTGGGTCCCGCGGGTGAGCTGCCGTCGGTCACCGGGGACCGCGAGGTCACCCTCACCCCACGGCAGGGGCTGGTGGTCGCCGCCCCCGGCGACGTGCCCGAGGTGCTCGGCGAGGTCGACGTGGTGTTCCCGGTGATGCACGGGCCCTGGGGGCAGGACGGCACGCTGCAGGGACTGCTCGAGCTGGCCGACGTGCGCTACGTCGGCGCCGGAGTGCTCTCCAGCGCGGTGGGCACCGACAAGCACTTCATGAAGCAGCTCTTCCGCGCGGCGGGGCTCCCGGTGCTGCCCTACGTCCTCGTGCGGCCCCGCCAGTGGGAGCGGGACCCCGCCACCGTGCGCGAGGCCGTGCAGGGTCTCGGGTTCCCGGTCTTCGTCAAGCCGGCCCGCGCGGGCTCCAGCTTCGGCATCAGCCGGGTGGACGAGGCGTCGCAGCTCGACGCCGCCATCGACGAGGCCCGTCGCTTCGACCCCAAGGTCCTCGTCGAGGCCGCGGCGTCAGGGGCCCGCGAGGTCGAGGTGGGGGTCCTCCAGGGGCTCGACGGCGGATCCCCGGAGACCAGCGCGATCGCGGAGATCACCGTCGCCCCGGAGCACGCGTTCTACGACTTCGAGGCCAAGTACCTCGAGCAGAGCTACACGATCCCGGCCTCGCTCGACGACGAGATCGTCGGCCAGGTGCGCGACCTGGCGGTGCGCGCCTTCGAGGCCCTCGACGTGGAGGGGCTGGCGCGGGTGGACTTCTTCGTGCTGCCCGACCAGCGGGTGATCGTCAACGAGGTGGAGACCATGCCGGGGTTCACCGCCACCTCGATGTTCCCGCTGCTGTGGCAGGAGTCCGGGCTGAGCTACCCCGAGCTGGTCGAGCGGCTCGTGCGGATGGCCCTCGACCGGGACACCGGCCTGCGTTAGGTGCGGCGTACCGCGTGCTGCGCGGGGTCAGCGGCACGGCTCGGTCACACGGCTGCGGGCCCGCAGCGCCGGTGCCAGGTCCACCAGCACGCCGTCGGGCGGGCGGAGCTCGGCCGGGACGGTGACCTCGACGGCGGGGGACCGGCCGATCGTGGTCAGCACGACCTCGGTGCCCTGGTCGGCGATCTGGTCCTCGGGGGCGTACCAGTCGACGCCGGCGACCCGCTGGCAGGCGGAGAACAGCTCGTAGTCCGGCGGGGTCCCGACCCCGCAGCGCAGCACGATCGGCGGGTCGCCCCAGGCGGCGCCGAGCACGTCGTCGCCGGTCTCCCGTGCGGACTGACCGGCGATCTCGGCGGGCAGCCCGTCGACCAGGTCCCGGCAGGCGGTGCGCTCGGCGCCGGTCGCCTCGGTGGGCCGGACGTCGACGGCACCCGCAACCGGCCAGCAGTGCCAGCAGTGCGACGCCCGCCACCCCGAGGGGCGACGGGCGACGACGGAACCGCGTGCTCAGATGTGGACGACCGGACAGGTCAGCGTCCGGGTGATGCCGTCGAGCGTCTGGACCCTGGCCACGACGAGCTTGCCGAGCTCGTCGACGTTGCGGGCCTCGGCCCGGACGATGACGTCGTAGGGGCCGGTGACGTCCTCGGCCAGCACGACGCCCTTGATGTCGGTGATCCGCTGTGCGACCTCCGCGGCCTTGCCGACATCGGTCTGGATCAGGATGTAGGCCTGGACGACCATGTGGACTCCCTCGGGGTGCGAAAAGTCTGGACCGCTCGCAACCTACCGGACGACCAGCCGGGGTGGAACACGGCGGGCTCGCAGTGGCGGCGCGTCGCGATCTGGTGAGATGGCGCCATGACGCCGACCGCCAGCCCGGACGGGCCGTTCCCGGCCTCCGCCACCCTCGCCGACGCGGGTGAGTTCGGGCTGATCGCGGCCATGCAGCAGCGGTTCAGCCAGGGCCCGCACGTGTACGTCGGCCCGGGCGACGACGCCGCCGTGCTGCGCACCCCCCGGGGGCACGTGGTGGTCTCGACCGACCTGCTGGTCGAGGGCCGGCACTTCCGCCGCGAGTGGGCGGCCGCGCGCGACATCGGCCGCCGGGCGGCGGCGGCGAACCTCTCCGACGTCAACGCCATGGGTGGCACCGCGCACTCGCTGACCGTGGGCCTCGCCGCCCCCGCCGATCTAGCGGCGCAGTGGGCGCTCGACCTCGCCGACGGCATTGCCGAGGAGGCCGCTCTCGTGGGGGCGAGCGTCGTCGGCGGCGACCTGACCACCTGCGGCGAGGTGGTCGTCTCGCTGACCGTCCTGGGCACCTGCGAGGTGGCCCCGGTGCTGCGCTCCGGCGCCCGGCCGGGTGACGTGGTGGCCCTGGCCGGCCGCCAGGGCTGGGCCGCCGCCGGGTTGGCCGTCCTCGGTCGCGGGTTCCGGTCGCCGCGCGCGCTGGTGGAGGCCTACCAGCGGCCCGAGCCGCCGTACGCCGCCGGCGCCGCCGCCGCACGCGCCGGTGCCACGGCGATGATCGACGTCTCCGACGGCCTGCTCGCCGACGCCGGTCACCTCGCCACCGGCTCCGGGGTCGGGATCGACCTGCGCCGCGACGCCTTCGAGCTCGCGGAGCCGATGCGGGCGGTCGGCTCCGCCCTCGGCGTCGACCCGATGCAGTTCGTCCTCGGGGGAGGGGACGACCACGCGATCCTGGCCACCTTCCCGGCGGACACGGTGCTGCCGGAGGGGTTCGCCGCGATCGGCACGGTCGGCGAGGCGTCGACCGGGGGCTCGGACGCCGCCCCGGTCACCGTCGACGGGGAGACCTACGACGGCCCGCGCGGGTGGAGCCACTTCTGACAGCGACAACGAGAACGCCCCCGGCCGGAGGCCAGGGGCGCTGTCGAGGATTCAGCGGGTCAGCGGGTCAGCGGGAGACCTTGCCGGCCTTGAGGCAGCCGGTGCAGACGTTGAGCCGGCGGGGGGTGCCGTCGACGGTCGCCCGGACGCGCTGGATGTTGGGGTTGAAGCGACGCTTCGTGATCTTGCGCGACCACGGACGGTTGTGGCCGAAGCCGGGCTTCTTGGCGCAGATGTCGCAGACGGCAGCCACCGTGCACTCCTCGGGTTGAGCTGGGGAATCGGGTGTAGGTCGATTCAGGTCATGGGGGCCCGAGGTCTCCTTCGGGCAACCGCACGAGGATAACTCAGGGCCGTGCCGCGACGCGAATCGAGAGCGGACCCCCTAGGGTGATCCACTCCATGCTGCCGGAGGGCAGCAGGAGGGCAGCAGGAGGTGGAGGCGATGGCGGTCGAGACTGAGGTGGCCACCTTCGACCTCGCCGTCGTCCGTCGCTTCGCCGACCAGGCCGTGGTCGGCCTCGGCGAGGCCCGCGAGGAGATCGACGCCCTCAACGTCTACCCGGTGCCCGACGGCGACACCGGGACGAACATGTTCCTCACCGTCGAGGCCGCGCGGGACGCGATGGTCGAGGCGCTGCGCGAACAGCCCGACGACCTCCGGGTGGCCCTGCGGGCCTACGCCCGGGGCGCGCTGCTGGGTGCCCGGGGCAACTCGGGGGTGATCCTGAGCCAGCTGGTGGGGGCCCTGCTCCGACGGATCGGCTCGGCCGGTCCCGAGGACCGGTCGGCGGTGGTCTTCGCCGAGGGCATGGCGCAGGCGACCGAGGCCGCCTACGCCGCGGTCGGCACGCCGGTCGAGGGCACGATCCTCTCGGTCGCCCGGGCCGCGGCCGAGGCCGCGGCCGGGGCCGCCGCGGCGCCCGAGGACCGGCTCGGCGACGTCGTCGCCGCGGCCACGACGGCGGCGCGCGAGGCGCTGGCCCGGACCCCCGAGCAGCTCGACCTGCTGGCGCGCGCCGGTGTCGTCGACGCCGGCGGGCGGGGCCTGTGCGTGGTGCTGGAGGCCGCCGAGGCGGCCATCACCGGCCGGCGTGCGGCCTCGTCACCCGGTGCCGGCGCACCCGCACTCCCGGTGGCGCGGACCCCGAGCGGCGACCTGACCGAGGGCGGCCCGGCGTACGAGGTGATGTACCTGCTGGAGGCCGACGACGCGGCGGTGCCCGGCCTGCGCGCCGAGCTCGCCCCCCTGGGTGACTCGCTGGTCGTCGTCGGCGGCGAGGGGCTGTGGAACGTGCACGTGCACGTCGACGACGTCGGAGCGGCCGTCGAGGCCGGCATCCGGGCGGGCTCGCCACGGCGCATCGAGGTCACCCACTTCGCCGAGCAGGTGGCCCGGGCCCGCGACCGGCAGGCCGTACGGCGCGGCCGGCGCCTGGTCGTCGTCGCTGCCGGCCCGGGACTCCAACGGCTCTTCGGCGAGGCCGGAGCGGTGGTGATCGAGGGCGGGCCCGGGCGCCGGCCCAGCACCGGACAGCTGCTCGCGGCGATCACCTCGGCCGCGGCGGAGGAGGTGGTCGTGCTGCCCAACGACCCGGACTCGATCGGAGTGGCCGAGGCAGCCGCCCACGAGGCCGAGACCCAGGGCATCCACGTCGTGGTGATCCCGACCCGGGCCCAGGTCCAGGGGATCGCAGCGCTGGCGGTCCACGAGCCGGGTCGGCCCCTCGACAGCGACGTGGTGCACATGACCTCGGCCGCCCGCAGCGCCCGGCACGGTGCGGTGACGGTGGCCGCCACCGAGGCGATGACCACCGCCGGGCCGTGCTCCCCGGGTGACGCCCTCGGCGTGGTGCACGGCGACTTCGCGATCGTGGGCGAGGACCTGTACGAGGTGTCGTGCGGTGTACTCGAGCGGCTGCTCGGCGGAGGCGGCGAGCTGGTCACCCTGGTGTCGGGGGCGGAGGCGGGTGACCTGGCCTCGGCCTGCGAGGCGTGGGTGGCCCGTACCCACCCCGGGGTCGACGTGGTCGTCCACGACGGCGGGCAGGAGCGCTACCCGCTCCTGGTGGCGGTGGAGTAGGCATGGCGGGCTCCGGCGGCGTGACCCTGCGCTGGGACTCACCCCTGGCGTCGGTCGGCGGCAAGCACGCTGCGGCGATCAGCAAGAAGACCGGCATCCGCACGGTGGGCGACCTGCTCAACGTCTTCCCCCGCCGCTACGTGCGCAAGGGCAGCCTGAGCGAGCTCGACGAGCTGCAGGAGGGCGACCTGCTCTCGATGCTCGGCGAGGTGGTCAGCAGCGTGCAGAAGCCCTACCAGGACCGGCGCACCCACCGCACGGCGTACCGGTTGGAGGTGCGGGTGCGGGCCGAGAGCGGCAGCCTGCTGCTGACCTTCTTCGACCGCCAGAAGCACACGGCCGAGTGGCGGAGCAAGGAGCTCGCGACCGGGCGGGTGGGCATGTTCAGCGGGCGGCTGAAGTGGTTCAACGGCCAGTGGCAGCTGACCAACCCGGACTCCCGGATGTACGAGCCGGAGAACGCCTACGCCTCGATGCCCGACCTGATCCCGATCTATCCGGCGCTGTCCGGGCTCAACCCCTGGCACCTCGAGGTGACGATCGGGCTCGCGCTCGACCTCGTCGAGGACATCGCCGACGTGCTGCCGCCCGCCGTCCGGGAGGCCGAGGACCTCCTGCCCATCGGGGAGGCGCTGCGCTGGATCCACCGGCCCGACAGCTGGGGCCAGAAGGAGAAGGCGGCCAAGCGGTTGAAGTTCGACGAGGCCTTCGTCACCCAGACGTTGCTGGCCCAGCGGCGGGCCGCGATCGAGGCCACCGTCGCCAACCCCCGGCCGGGCCGTCCGGGCCGTCTGCTGGACCGCTTCGACGAGCGGCTCCCCTTCGAGCTCACCGACGGCCAACGCTCGGTGGGCGAGGAGATCGCGACCGAGCTCGGGCTCGGCCACCCGATGCACCGGCTGCTGCAGGGCGAGGTGGGGTCCGGCAAGACCGTGGTGGCGCTGCGCGCCATGCTCCAGGTCGTCGACTCCGGCGGCCAGGCGGCGCTGCTGGCTCCCACCGAGGTGCTGGCCCAGCAGCACCACCGCTCGATCGTGGCGATGCTCGGCGACCTGGCCGAGGGTGGCCTGCTCGGCGGTGCCGAGGGAGCCACCCGGGTCGCGCTGCTCACCGGCTCGCAAGGCGCCGCGGCCCGGCGTACGGCGCTCGCCGAGGCGGCCGGCGGGGAGGCCGGGATCGTGGTCGGCACACACGCCCTGCTCGAGGAGCACGTGCAGTTCGCCGACCTCGGCCTCGTGGTCGTCGACGAGCAGCACCGCTTCGGCGTCGAGCAGCGCGCCGCGCTCGGCGGCAAGGCCGGGACGCCGCCGCACGTGCTGGTGATGACGGCCACGCCGATCCCGCGCACGGTGGCGATGACGGTCTTCGGCGACCTCGACACCTCCACGCTGAGCGAGCTCCCCGCCGGACGCGGCGAGGTGCAGACGACCGTCGTCCCCCTCCGGGCGCAGCCCGGCTGGCTCGACCGGGCCTGGCACCGGGTCCGCGAGGAGGTCCAGGCCGGCCGGCAGGCCTACGTGGTCTGCTCCCGCATCGACGCCGACGACCGTGAGGGAGCCGAGGACGACGACCGCGCGGTCCTGTACGCGGTGGAGGAGACCGCCGAGGAGCTGGCCGGTGGACCGCTGACGGGCCTGCGCGTGGAGATGCTCCACGGCCGGATGCCGCCCGACGAGAAGGACCGGGTGATGCGGGGCTTCGCGGGCGGGGAGACCCAGGTGCTCGTCTCGACCACCGTGATCGAGGTCGGCGTCGACGTGCCGAACGCCACCGTCATGGTCATCCTCGACGCCGACCGGTTCGGGGTCTCCCAGCTCCACCAGCTCCGCGGGCGCATCGGCCGGGGCGGCCATCCGGGACTGTGCCTGCTGGTCAGCGCGGTCGACCCCGCGAGCCCCTCGATGGAGCGGCTGCTCGCCGTCGCCTCCACCCGGGACGGCTTCGAGCTCTCCCGCATCGACCTCGAGCAGCGGCGCGAGGGCAACGTGCTCGGCATCGAGCAGAGCGGCGGGCGGTCCTCGCTCAAGCTGCTCTCGGTGCTGCGTGACGAGGCGGTCATCGAGCGCGCCCGGGCCGCCGCCACCGCCCATCTGGCCGACGACCCGGGACTGGCCCACAGCCCGGCACTGGCCGAGGCCACCCGCAGGCTCGAGGAGTCCGAGCAGGCGGACTTCCTGGAGATGACGTGACCCGCATCATCGGCGGCACGGCCGGTGGACGCCGGCTGCGGACGCCCGACGGCGAGGCGACGCGGCCGACCGCCGACCGGGTGCGCGAGGCCCTCTTCTCCGCCCTGGAGGCCCGGCTCGGCAGCCTGGCCGGACTGCGCTTCCTGGACCTGTACGCCGGGTCGGGCGCGGTCGGCCTCGAGGCGATGTCCCGGGGGGCCGTGGCGCTCACCGCCGTGGAGTCGGACCGGAGGACCGCCCGGCTGGTCGGGACCAACGCCACCACCCTGGGCTTCGGCTCGGTCGAGGTGCTGGCCCAGCCCGTGCACCGGGCGCTGGCCCACCCGCCCCGCGCGCCGTACGACGTCGTCTTCGCCGACCCGCCCTACCCCGTGGAGACCGTTGAGGTCGAGCGGATGCTCCGCCTGCTGCTCGACGGGCACTGGCTGGCACCCGGAGCGCTCGTCGTCGTGGAGCGGGCACGACGTAGCGTGGAGCCGCACTGGCCGGAGGGCCTCGTGCACGAGCGCAGCAAGCGGTACGGCGAGACCGTGCTCTGGTACGTTCGCGCCGATCCGGCCGGGGTCACCGAGGCCGGCAGCGGCGAGGGCAGCTAGGGGAGACGAGGTCGTGGCGATGGTGAGCAGCAGGGACGTCCGCCGGGTCGTGTGCCCGGGCTCGTTCGACCCGGTGACCAACGGCCACATCGACATCATCACCCGGGCGGCGCACCTCTTCGACGAAGTGGTCGTGGCCGTGGGCGTGAACAAGTCGAAGACCCGGTTGTTCTCCGCCGAGGAGCGGATCGCGATGCTGGAGAAGGTCTGTGTCGACTTCCCCAACGTCACCGTCGCCGGGTTCGAGGGCCTGCTGACCACCTTCTGCCAGGAGCACGACATCCGCGCGATCGTGAAGGGCCTGCGGGCCGTCAGCGACTTCGACTACGAGCTCCAGATGGCGCAGATGAACTCCTCGCTCGTCGACGTCGAGACCGTGTTCATCCCCACCAGTCCGGAGTGGTCCTTCCTGGCCTCCTCGCTCGTCAAGGAGGTGGCGACCTTCGGCGGCGACGTGTCGGGCCTGCTGCCGCCCGACGTGCTCACCCAGCTCACCGAGCGGCTCGCCGAGAAGGCACGCTCCGAGGAGGGCTGACCGCGGTGCCCGCGAACGTTTTGGTTGCGGGCCGCATCGGCCGGTAGACTCCCGCAGGTTCTGCCTGCACCACCACGGAAGTGACAACTCTTGCGCATGCTCGACCCGAGAGCGCCGCTCGTGCTCGACACCCGCGAGCTCGGCCGCCGCCCGGGGTCACAGCGCGAGGTGTCGTTCTCCGCGGAGGCGCCGGCAGGGCTCGGCATCGAGATCCTGGGTGTCCCCGAAGGCAGCAGCGTCGAGGTCGACCTGCGGCTGGAGGCGGTCATGGAAGGGGTGCTCGTCACCGGGACGGCGCAGGCCGACCTGGTGGGTGAGTGCTCACGGTGCCTGGAGACGATCGCGGACAGCGTCCACGTCGACCTCCAGGAGCTGTTCGTCTACGACGACTCCCACGGCCGGGGCAACCGCCCGGACGACGAGGACGACGATGTCAGCCGGCTCGAGGGAGACCTGATCGACCTCGAGCCACTGCTGCGGGACGCGGTGGTGCTCGCACTGCCGTTCCAGCCGCTGTGCCGGGACGACTGCCCGGGTCTGTGCGTCGAGTGTGGCGCCCGGCTCGCGGACGACCCGGGGCACGAGCACGACGCGCCGATCGACCCACGCTGGGCCGCCCTGGGTGACGTGGCCGTCGCCCGCGAAGCACCTGCACCATCCGAAGACTGACCCAGAACCACCGATCCCAAGGAGCAACCGTGGCTGTCCCGAAGCGGAAGATGTCGCGCAGCAACACGCGGCACCGTCGTTCTGCGTGGAAGGCCGTCGCGCCCTCGCTCGTGACCTGTGCCAACCCCGCCTGTGGTGCCAAGCACCTGCCGCACCGGGCCTGCCCCGAGTGCGGGCAGTACGGCGCTCGCGCCGACCGCCGTCAGGTCCTCTGACCGCCGGCACTGGCGTGCCGATGGCACCGGACCCGCGACCGACCGACGAGCTGCGCGAAGCGCTCGGGGACCCCAAGCTGGACCCCGAGCTGCTGCAGCTCGCCCTCACCCACCGGTCCTACGCCTACGAGAACGGCAACCTGCCGACCAACGAGCGGCTGGAGTTCCTCGGTGACTCGGTGCTCGGCGTGATCATCACCGAGACGCTCTACACCACCCACCCCGAGCTGTCCGAGGGCCGGCTCGCCAAGCTGCGCGCCGCGGTGGTCAACGCCCGCGCGCTCGCCGACGTCGCGCGCACGGTCGACCTGGGTCCGCACATCTACCTCGGCAAGGGCGAGGAGACGACCGGCGGACGGGAGAAGTCCTCGATCCTCTCCGACACCGTGGAGGCGCTGATCGGCGCGGTCTACCTCAGCGGGGGCTTCGAGGAGGCCGCCCGGGTGGTGCACCTGCTCTTCGACCCGATGCTCGCCGCCGCGGCCGCCATGGGCGCCGGCCTGGACTGGAAGACGAGCCTGCAGGAGCTCTCCGCGCTGCACGAGCTCGGTGTCCCGGAGTACGTCATCGAGGACGAGGGCCCCGACCACATGAAGACCTTCACCGCGCGGGTACGGGTCGGCCACCGGCTGCACGGGCGTGGGGTCGGCCGCTCCAAGAAGGAGGCCGAGCAGCAGGCGGCCGAGACCGCCTACCGCACGTTGAGCGCCGAGCTCGCCGAGCCCGAGCTCCCTGCGGTGCCGGGTGGGCTCGCCTCGGCGACCGCTCGTCCTCCGGTCGGGGATGCCTGAGCTTCCCGAGGTCGAGGTCGTCCGTGCCGGCCTCGAGCGGCACGCCCTGCATCGTCCGGTACGCGCCGTCGAGGTCCTGCACCCGCGCCCGGTCCGGCGTCACGCCGGTGGCGCCGAGGACTTCGCCGCCCGGCTGACCGGTCGCACGTTCACCGCCGCGCGTCGCCGCGGGAAGTACCTCTGGCTCGCCCTCGACAACGGCGACGCCCTGCTGGGTCACCTCGGCATGAGCGGCCAGCTGCTCGTCCAGCCGCCGGGGGCGGCCGACGAGAGGCACCTGCGCGTCCGGTTCCTGCTGGGCGCGGACGGTCCGGACCTCGAGCTCAGGTTCGTCGACCAGCGCATGTTCGGGGGACTCGCGGTCAGCGACGAGGGGGCCGAGGTGCCGCGGGAGATCGCGCACATCGCCCGGGACCCGCTCGACGCCGCCTTCGACGACGAGGCCTTCGTCCGACGCGTGCGCCGCAGCGAGTCCGGGATCAAGCGGCTGCTGCTCAACCAGGCGGTGGTCTCCGGGGTGGGCAACATCTACGCCGACGAGGGGCTCTGGCTGGCCCGGCTGCACGGTGACCGCCCCGGCTCGAGGCTCCGGAGGGCCGACGTGCAGCGCGTCCTGGCCGGCTGCCGCCAGGTGATGCTGGCCGCGCTCGGCCAGGGCGGCACCTCCTTCGACGCCCTCTACGTCAACGTCAACGGGCAGAGCGGGTACTTCGACCGCTCCCTGGAGGTCTACGGACGCGAGGCCGGCCCCTGCTCACGCTGCGGTACGCCGATCCGCCGCGTCACCTTCATGAACCGTTCGTCCTACTTCTGCCCGGTCTGTCAGCCGCCGCCGCGGCGGCGCCGACCGCCCACCCGATCCGCCGTCCGACCCCCGGCCTGAACGGGCCCGACGGGGCCCGACCCGCCGAGGGAAGGCCAGCGCGACGACTTGTGGACCCCCCGACCCCCGTGAGACGCTGGTAGACGGTCCAGACGGGCCCACCCCTCGCTCCCTGGAAGGCACATTCATGGCCAAGGCGTTGCTCGGCTACTCGGTCGGATCCGACCCGCGAGTGGCTTACCGCCTCACTACGGAGAACCGCGTCCTCCGCCAGCGCGTCGCCGACCTGGAAGGCATGATCGAGCGCCTCCAGACCGAGAACGACGCGCTTGCCGCCCTCGCCACCGAATCGGTGGACACGGCGGTTGCTCGCGACGGCACCCTCGCCCGCACCTGACGCACCACCCGCGGGCCTGACTCGTCCCGGATCGGGGATAACCCCGCAGCCGGTCTCTCGTTGAGCCGTCATGCGCCTCTTCTCGGTCGTCGTGTCCGCCCTGCTCCTCACCGTGTCCGCCGGTGCCGCCGCGCCGGCGTTCGCCCACGGTGACCGTGACCGGATCCTGGAGCAGCGCGAGAAGCTGAGCAGCCAGCAGAACATCCCGCTGATCTCCAGCAGCAACGTCTCGCTCGCCTCGTCCAACCCCTCCTCGGCGGGCATCTCGGGCTGCTTCCTGCAGACGGCCCCCCTGTTCGTCCAGTCCAACCTCGAGTCGGTGCGCGTCTACGACGTCTCCGAGCCCACCCGCCCGGCCCTCACCGGCGTGCTGGACTCGCTGCAGTTCGAGAACGAGGCGATGAACTGCGGCGAGCGCAAGGTCTCGAAGACCGAGACGCGTCGCTTCGCGCTCGTCGGCGTGGACCTCTACCAGGGCAGCACCGGGGACATCCAGCACGTCAACGCGGGCGGTGGCGAGCTGATGATCGTCGACGTCACCGACCCGGCCGCCCCGCGGATCGCCGGGCGCACCCCGGGCAGCACCAGCACGCACACGGTCGCCTGCGTGGACCAGACGAACTGCCGCTACGCCTACTCGGCCGGCGACAACAGGTCGGGTCTCTTCTCCATCTTCGACCTGCGCGACCTCGACAACCCGGTCGAGATCGACTCCGACCCGACCACGGCGGGGGTGCAGGGCTTCGCCTCGCCGACCGCCGGGCACAAGTGGAACTTCGACGACGCCGGCTACGGCACCCACACCGGGTTCAAGGGCGCCTCGATGTGGGACACCACCGACCCGCGCGCGCCGCGCCTGGTGACCACCACCGGTGCCGCGGGTGCGGGCACCGACCCCGACCACCCAGGCTGGAACGACTTCATCCTGCACAACTCCCAGCGCCCCAACGCCCGTGAGTTCGTCGCCGACGCCGCGCCGTCACTGGAGAACGGCAACATCCTGCTGGTCACCGAGGAGGACTACGAGCAGACCGACTGCGCCCTGGCCGGCTCGTTCCAGACGTGGTGGGTCAAGCGGCTCGACGGCACGCCGGACGCGATCGTGCCGCTCGACAAGGTCGAGCTCGCCGACCTCGGCAACTTCCCGCTGCCCGCGGGTGCCTTCTGCTCCGCGCACTGGTTCGACTTCCACCCCTCGGGCATCGTCGCTGCTGGCTTCTACGGCGGCGGCACCCAGTTCCTCGACGTGCGCGACCCGAAGGAGATCACCTCCTACGGGCACGCCACCTGGGGCGCCTCGGAGGTCTGGGACTCCTACTGGATGCCGGTGTACTCCGCGAAGGGGAAGATGACCTCGAAGAAGACCAACCTCGCCTACTCGGTGGACCTCGCCCGCGGCATCGACGTCTACCGCGTCGACCTGCCGGGCACGAAGTTCGACACCAACGTCGCGGCGTTCGCGCCCGCCGGGTCCGGTTGGCTGCACACCGGGTCGCTCGTGGGCGTCCTGGGTGCTCTGCTCGTCACGCTGCTCGTCCGTCGTCGCACGGCCGGCCGGGGGGCGGTCGCGGTCGCCTGAGCGCTCGGCACCCGGGTGCTCGACACCCGGGCGCCTCGACAGTGGGCGGCCGTGACCGGGCCGTGCGGTCGCGTTGCTCCTGACCGAGCGTTCTGTCACGATCAGCGGCTGTGTACCGCGCCCTCGTCGAGTCGGTGGTGCCGGCGCGGCTCGGGACGCCGTTCCGGTGGCTGATGGCGTCGGGCTGGGTGAGCAACCTCGGCGACGGCCTGGTCATCGCGGCCGGTCCGCTCCTGGTGGCCTCCGAGACCCGCGATCCCTTCTGGGTCGCGATGGCCTGGCTGCTGCAGTACCTGCCGTGGCTGCTCTTCGGCCTGGTCGCGGGCGTCGTCGCCGACCGGGTCGACCGGCGCGTGCTGGTCGCGGTCGCCGACGGGTGCCGCGTGCTGGTGCTCACCGTGCTGGTCACCACGATCCTCACCGGTGAGGTGAACATCGCGGTGGTGCTCACCGCCGTCTTCCTCCTCGGGGTGGGGGAGACCTTCGCGGACACGACCACGGCCACGCTGCTGCCGATGGTCGTCGCGCGGGGCGACCTCGGCATCGGCAACGCCCGACTCCTGGCCGGCACGGTGACGCTCAACCAGCTCGCCGGACCCCCCTTGGGGGCGCTGCTCTTCGGCCTGGGCCGCCCGTGGCCGTTCGTGGTCCAGGCGGTCTGCGTCGCCGCCAGCGTCGTGCTGGTGCTCCGGGTGCGGCTGCCGGCCCACGGGAGGCGGGGCCAGGAACGCGGCTCGGTACGGCGCGACGTGGCCGAGGGACTGCGCTGGCTGTGGGGTCATGCGGCGGTGCGGACGCTGACGATCACGATCGTCACCTTCAACGTCACCTTCGGGGCGGCCTGGTCGGTGCTGGTGCTCTACTCGCTGGAACGGCTGGAGATGGGGCCGCTGGGCTTCGGGCTGCTCACCTCGGCGATGGCCGCCGGGGGGATCGTGGGGACGCTCTCCTACGGGTGGCTCGAGCGCCACGTCAGCCTGGGCAACATCATGCGGGGCGGGTTGGTCATCGAGACCCTCACCCACCTGGTGCTGGCGCTGACGACCGTCCCGGCGGTGGCGCTCGCGACCTTCGTCGTCTTCGGCGCCCACGCCTTCGTGTGGGGCACGACGTCCACGGCCGTGCGGCAGCGTGCCGTGCCCACGCACGTCCAGGGGCGGGTGCAGAGCGTCTACATGATCGGCGTGATGGGCGGGATCGTCCTCGGCTCCCTGGTCGGCGGGGTGATTGCGACGCGGTGGGGGGTCACCGCGCCGTTCTGGTTCGCGTTCGTCGGGTCCGCGCTCTTCCTGGTCGCCATCTGGCGCCAGCTGGTCCACGTGGCGCACGCCGACGAGGTGGCCCTGACCGAGGAACCGGGGGCCGGCCGCGGGGACGAGTGATCCACCCAAGTTGATTAATAATAGTAATCTAGTTGTGTTAGTGTCCGGGTGTCCCGTCCTCCTTCCCCCCTCGGATGTGCCCCATGGAACGGCTTCTCGTCTTCGGCGTCGTCGGCCTGCTCGCCCAGGTGATCGACGGCTCCCTCGGCATGGCGTACGGCGTGACCGCCAGCACGCTGCTGCTCGCCAACGGGGTCGCCCCGGCCGTCGCCTCCGCCTCGGTGCACCTCGCCGAGATCGGCACCACCGCCGCGTCGGGCTACTCGCACTGGCGCTTCGGCAACGTCGACTGGGCCGTGGTGCTGCGCATCGCGGTCCCCGGCGCGGTCGGCGCCTTCGTGGGCGCGACCGCCCTGTCGCACCTGTCCACCGAGTCCGCCACGCCCTGGGTGGCGGTGCTGCTGCTCCTCCTCGGCGCCTACATCGTGGCCCGGTTCGTCTTCGGTCGGCCTCCCGTCGTGCTCGAGGGTCGCCGGCCGGGCACCCGCCTGCTCGCGCCGCTCGGCCTGTTCGCCGGCTTCGTCGACGCCACCGGAGGCGGCGGCTGGGGTCCGGTCTCCACTCCCACACTGATCTCCAGCGGCCGACTCGACCCGCGCAAGGTGATCGGCTCGGTCTCCGCCGCCGAGTTCGCGGTCACGGTCGCGGCCAGCGCCGGGTTCCTCCTCGGCCTCGGGAGCCAGGCGCTGGACTGGCGGGTCGTCGGCGGGCTGCTCGTCGGCGGTGTCCTGGCCGCGCCGTTCGCGGCCTACCTGGTCCGGCACGTGTCCCTGCCCGTGCTCGGTGCCCTCGTGGGCAGCGTCATCCTGCTCACCAACAGCCGCACCCTGCTGCGCGCGTTCGAGGCCGAGTCGGCGCCGGCGTACGCCGCCCTGGTGCTGGTCGCCGTGGTGCTGCTCTCGGTCGCGATCGGCCGGACCCGGGCCCAGGCCGCCGCGGCCCGGGCGAGCGCCCCGACCGCCGAGCCCGTCGCTGGGTGACCCGCCCGTGCGGCCGAGGCGCGACCCTCGGGACGCCCTCGGTCCCGCGGTGCCCGGCACGCCTCCCGGCTTTGGCGGGCCCGGCTGGTTAGGGTCGTCTCGCTGACCTTCCCCGGCGCAGCAGCCAGCCCGCTCCGGCAGCCCTCCCAGGCCGCCGGGAGCGGGTGCTGAGAGGATGCCGCGTCCAGCTGCGGTGGACCTCGTACGAGCAGGGAGAGCAGACGTTGTACCTCAAGAGCCTCACGCTCAAGGGCTTCAAGTCCTTCGCCTCCTCGACGACCCTCCAGCTCGAACCGGGCATCACCTGCATCGTCGGTCCCAACGGATCGGGCAAGTCCAACGTCGTCGACGCCCTCGCCTGGGTGATGGGTGAGCAGGGGGCCAAGTCCCTGCGTGGCGGCAAGATGGAGGACGTCATCTTCGCCGGCACCTCCGGGCGCCCGCCGCTCGGTCGCGCCGAGGTCCAGCTGACCATCGACAACGCCGACGGCGCGCTGCCGATCGAGTACGCCGAGGTCACGATCAGCCGCACCATGTTCCGCAACGGCGGCTCGGAGTACGCCATCAACGGCAGCTCGTGCCGGCTGCTCGACGTCCAGGAGCTGCTCAGCGACTCCGGCATCGGCCGGGAGATGCACGTCATCGTCGGCCAGGGCCAGCTCGACTCGATCCTGCACGCCACCCCCGAGGATCGGCGCGGCTTCATCGAGGAGGCCGCCGGGGTCCTCAAGCACCGCAAGCGCAAGGAAAAGGCGCTGCGCAAGCTGGAGTCGACCGACGGCAACCTGACCCGGCTCTCCGACCTGCTCAGCGAGATCCGCCGCCAGCTCAAGCCGCTGGGCCGCCAGGCCGAGGTCGCCCGTCGCGCGGCCGTCGTCCAGGCCGACGTCCGGGACGCGCGCGCCCGGCTCCTCGCCGACGACCTGGCCACCGCCCGCGCGTCGCTGGAGCAGGAGCTGGCCGACGAGTCGGTGCTGCGCGAGCGGCGCGCCGAGGTCGAGGCCGCGCTCGAGGCCGCCCGGCAGAGCGAGGCCGCCCTCGAGGCGGCGCTGCGCGAGGACCTGCCGGCCCTGGCAGCCGCCCAGGAGACCTGGTTCGGTCTCTCCGGCCTCCGGGAGCGGCTCCGCGGCACCGCGAGCCTGGCCGCGGAGCGGGTCCGCAACGCCGCCTCCCAGCCGGAGGTGCCCGAGGGCCGCGACCCCGACGAGCTCGAGGCCGAGGCTGCGCGGGTCCGGGCGCAGGAGGACGTGATCACCGCCGAGGTGACCGCCAACCGCAGCGCGCTCGAGGACGCCGTGTCCGCCCGGCAGGCCGCCGAGCAGGCCTACGCCGACGAGGAGCGCCGGGTGGCCGGGCTGCTGCGCGCCGCGGCCGACCGCCGCGAGGGACTGGCCCGGCTGCACGGCCAGGTCAACGGTCTGCGCAGCCGTGCGGCTGCCGCCGAGGAGGAGGTCGGTCGCCTCACCCAGGCGCGCACCGATGCCCTGGCGCGAGCCGACCGGGCCCAGCACGACTTCACCTCCCTGGAGTCGCGGGTCGCCGGGCTCGACGCGGGGGAGGAGGGGCTCGACTCCGAGCACGAGGCCGCCAGCTCCCTGCTCGCCGACCTCGAGGACCGGCTGGCCAAGCTGCAGACCGAGCTGACCGCGGCCGAGCGCGACCGCACGGGGCTCAGCGCGCGCAAGGAGGCCCTCGAGCTGGGGCTCAACCGCAAGGACGGAGCCGGAGCCCTGCTCGCGGCGACCGACGCGGTGAGCGGGTTGCTCGGCTCGGTCGCGGCACTGCTCAGTGTGCGGTCCGGCTGCGAGGCGGCGGTGGCCGCTGCCCTCGGCAGCGCCGCCGACGCGGTCGCCGTGCGCGACCTCGACGCCGCCGTCGGCGCGATCGGTCACCTCAAGGACGACGACCTCGGCCGCGCCGGGATCCTCCTCGGCGGCGCCGCCGTCGACGAGGTGGCCTGGCCGGAGCTCCCCGCGGGGGCGACGTACGCGATGGACGTGGTGGAGTGCCCCGCCGAGCTCCGCGCGGCCCTGTCCCGCCTGCTGTTCAAGGTCGTGGTGGTCGACGACCTGGCCGCCGCCCGGACACTGGTCGCCGACCTCGCCGACGTCACCGCGGTCACCCGCGACGGTGACCTGCTCGGTGCCCACTTCGCCGCGGGTGGCTCCTCGAGCCAGCCCAGCCTGCTGGAGGTCCAGGCCGCGGTGGACGAGGCCGCCGAGCAGCTCATCGCCGCGTCCCACGCCGTCGAGCGGCTCACCTTCGACACCGGCACCCTCGAGCGGGAGCGCGAGGAGGCCAGGCGCCGGGTGGACGTCGCCCTGGCGCGACTGCACGAGTCCGACGCGACGCTGGCAGCCGTGGCCGAGGAGCTGGGCCAGTACGGCTCCCAGGCACGCAACGCCCGGGCGGAGGCCGAGCGTCTCGACCAGGCGATCGTGGCGGCCCAGGAGGCGCGCGACCGCGACCTCGCCGGTCTCGCCGAGCTCGAGTCCCGGCTGTCCAGCGCCGAGGACGCTCCCGACGAGGAGCCCGACACCGGCGCGCGCGAGCAGCTGGCCGAGGAGTCCCGGTCCGCGCGCGCGGCCGAGATGGAGTCGCGACTGGCGCTGCGCACCACCGAGGAACGCGCCCGGGCCCTGCACGGGCGCGCGGACTCGTTGCTCGGAGCCGCCCGGGCCGAGCGCGAGGCTCGCGCCGCGGCCGTCGCTCGCCGGGCGCAGCTGCAGCACGAGGGCCGGGTCGGCGAGGCCGTCGGGCGCGGAGTCGCGCTCGTGCTGGCCAGGCTGGAGGAGTCGCTGGTCGCCGCGCAGGCCGAGCGCACCCGGGTGGAGCAGGGGCGTGCCGGACGCGAGCAGCAGCTGCGCCAGGCGCGGGAGCAGCTGCGCGACCTCGGTCGTGACCTCGACGAGCTGGTCAACACCGTCCACCGCGACGAGATGGCCCGGACCCAGCAGCTGATGCGCATCGAGCAGCTCGAGGAGCGCGCGCTCGAGGAGCTCGGGCTGGACGCCGAGTCGCTCGTCTCGGAGTACGGCCCGGACCAGCTGGTGCCGCCGGTCGAGACTGCGGTCGAGGCTGCGGTCGAGACTGCGGTCGAGACTCCGGGCGAGCCGTCCGGGGAGGACCCGGCGCCCGCGGCCGAGGCGCCCCAGCCCCGGACGTCGCAGCCCGCCGGAGTGCCCTTCGACCGCGAGGAGCAGACCAGGAGACTGCGCGCCGCCGAGCGGTCGCTGGCGCAGCTGGGGCGGATCAACCCCCTCGCGCTGGAGGAGTTCTCCGCGCTCGAGGAGCGCCACAAGTACCTCACCGAGCAGCTCGAGGACCTGCGCAGCACCCGCCGCGACCTGATGGACATCGTGCGGGAGGTCGACGAGCGGGTGGAGCAGGTGTTCACCGAGGCCTATGCCGACGTCAGCCGGGCCTTCGACGCGACCTTCGCCCGGCTCTTCCCCGGTGGGGAGGGGCGCCTGGTGCTGACCGACCCCGACAACATGCTGGCCACCGGCGTCGAGGTCGAGGCCCGCCCGCCGGGCAAGAAGGTCAAGCGGCTCTCGCTGCTCTCCGGCGGGGAGCGCTCGCTGGTGGCGGTGGCGTTCCTGGTGGCGCTGTTCAAGGCCCGGCCCTCGCCGTTCTACATCCTCGACGAGGTCGAGGCGGCCCTCGACGACACCAACCTCGGTCGCCTGCTGCAGATCTACGAGGAGCTCCGCGAGAACTCCCAGCTGCTGGTGATCACCCACCAGAAGCGCACGATGGAGGTCGGCGACGCGCTCTACGGCGTGACCATGCGCGGTGACGGCGTCTCCGCGGTGATCAGCCAGCGACTGCGCGAGCAGGAGCCCGCGTGAGCGACGAGGACGGCGCGGCCGAGCGCCCGAAAGCCCCTCGCCGGTCCGCCTACGTCGCCTGGCGCCAGGCCACCACCCGGTGGGCCGACGACGACGTCTACGGGCACATGAACAACGCCCGCTACTTCGAGCTCATCGACACCGCGGTCAACGCCCACCTCGCCGAGGCGACCGGCACCGACATCCGGGCGCTGCCCGCCATCGGGGTGGTCGCGGAGGTGAGCTGCCGCTACTTCCGCGAGATCGGCTACCCCGATCCGGTCGACCTCGGGCTGGTGGTCGACAAGGTCGGCACGTCCTCGGTTGTCTACCGCGTCGGGCTCTTCCAGGGCGATCCCGACGAGGCCGGGGCCGAGGCCGCCGCGGAGGGCAGGTTCGTCCACGTCTACGTCGACAACAGCGGCGGCGACGGGAACCGGTCGGTGTGCCCCCTGCCCGACGAGGTCCGCGCGGCCGTCGTACCCTTGTGGCGCGCCTGAGTCGGTCCGACCGGCGCGTCTCGGACGATCTTCCCCCGTCGAAGGAGCCCTCATGGGAGCCATCGTGGTCATGCTCGTGCTGGTGCTCGCACTCGCCGCCCTGGTCATGCTGTACGCCGCCTTTCCCTACCGCGGTGCCGACACCCCGCTGATCCCGCGCCTCGGTCGTGCGCTGCAGCGCGGCATGGACTCGGTGCCGGTGCTGGACCCGGAGCGGCGCGCCGCCCCGGCGAGCGAGGAGCCGGTCTCGATCGCGCCCTCCGCCCAGGCCGACGCTCGACGCTGAGCGACGGCTCCTCCTGCCCGTTTGATTGGATCGCTCCATGAGCTCCACCCTGATCTTCATCGTCCTCGCGGTCGCGATCCTCGGAGTCGGACTGGTCATCGGCCTGGTCGCCCTGGTCAACGGCCGACGACAGCCGCCGGCCCGACGTCCGAGCGGACCTGCGACGACGGCGCCCGGCGACACGATCGCCCCGGAGCGCCCGCCCCGGGCCGAGGAACCGGTCACCGAACCGGCCGTCGAACCGGCCGTCGAACCGGCCGTCGAACCGGGCCCGGCCGCCCCCACGCTCGAGCGCCCGGAGGGTACGGCGAGCCGGCTGGTCCGGCTGCGTCAGCGCCTGGCCCGCTCCCAGGGGGGCCTGGGCCGCGGGCTGCTGGCCCTGCTCTCCCGGGACCGGCTCGACGAGGACACCTGGGAGGAGATCGAGGACACCCTGATCACCGCCGACGTCGGCGTCGCCCCCACCACGGAGCTGGTGGAGCGGCTGCGCACCCGGCTGCGCGTCGAGGGCGCCGACGAGGCCGACGCCGCGACGGTGCTGCGTGAGGAGCTGCTGGCGCTGGTCGACCCCACCATGGACCGCCGCATCGGGATCACCGGCGCGGACGGCAAGCCCGGCGTGGTGCTGGTCGTCGGCGTCAACGGGTCGGGGAAGACGACCTCGGTCGGCAAGCTGGCCCGGGTGCTGGTCGCCGAGGACAAGTCGGTGGTGCTGGGCGCCGCGGACACCTTCCGGGCCGCCGCGACCGAGCAGCTCGCCACGTGGGGTGAGCGCGTGGGCGTCGACGTGGTCACCGGCCCGGAGGGCAGCGACCCGGCGAGTGTCGCGTTCGAGTCGGTTCGCGCGGGCGTCGAGCGCGGCGTCGACGTGGTCGTGGTCGACACGGCAGGGCGGCTGCAGAACAAGGCCGGCCTGATGGACGAGCTCGGCAAGGTCAAGCGGGTGGTGGAGAAGCAGGCCGCGGTCACCGAGGTGCTGCTGGTCCTCGACGCGACCACGGGTCAGAACGGGCTGGTGCAGGCCCGGGTCTTCCGTGACGTGGTCGACGTCACCGGCATCGTGCTGACCAAGCTCGACGGGTCGGCCAAGGGTGGCATCGTCGTGGCGGTGCAGCGCGAGCTCGGCGTACCGGTCAAGCTCGTGGGCGTCGGCGAAGGAGCCGACGACCTGGCGCCCTTCGACCCCGAGGCGTTCGTGGACGCGCTGCTCGACCGGCAGCAGTGACGCCGGATCGTCCTCGGGGGTGTCCCCGTCAGGCGCTGACGCCGTGCAGCACGAAGTCGACGAGCTCCTCGAGCTCCTCGATGCCCGGCATCGGCTGACCGCTGATCGCGCGCGCGGCCACCAGGCTGCCCAGCAGCTGGACGACGACGCGCATCGGGATGTCGGCCCGGACCTCGCCGCGGGCGATGGCGCGCTCGAAGACCGCGCAGGCGTTGTGCTCGGCGCGCATGCCCGCCTGCTGGTACAGGGAGGCGATCCGGTCGTCGCGCATCGACTCCTTGATCGTGGTGCGGATGTAGTCGGTGCCCGCCGGCGAGTTCACGAAGGCGAGCGCCGAGGCGTACATCGCGGACAGGTCGCCGCGGATCGAGCCGGTGTCCGGCGTCGGCATCTCGTCGCGGTAGAGCTGCTCCATGGCGGCGACCGCCAGGTCCTCCTTGCGGGCCCAGCGGCGGTAGACCGTCGCCTTGCCCACGCCGGCGTTGCTGGCGACCTCGTCGACGGTCATGCTCTCGAAGCCCCGGAGCAGGATCAGCGAGGAGGCCGCGGCGAGGATCCGGCCGTCGGCCATCGGGTCGCGCGGACGCCCCCGCTTGCGGCGTACCTCAGGGGTCGCCACCTCGGCCTGGTGGGCGACTTCCGGTGAGCGGGGATCACTCACCGACGCCCGCACGGTGCTCGCTTCCACGCCGTTGAGCATAGGGTTCGCGCGTCCTACCTTGGGTGGCTTTTGGTGAATTGGCCCGATTTCACGAGGTCGTAACACAACCCAGGCATCCGTGACGCGTCGGAAACACCAGCCTCGGACACGTGAAACCTGGGCCGACCAGAGTGCAGGCACTGGGAACCGGGGATCCCCACAGCGTCGTCTGGCTGCCCGGCTCCTGCGTACTCACTCACCACTGGAGGTTCCATGGATACGGGCGACACCGCCTGGGTGATGGCGTCGGCGGCTCTCGTGCTGCTGATGACCCCCGGGCTCGCACTCTTCTACGGCGGCATGGTCCGCGCCAAGAGCGTGCTGAACATGATGATGATGAGCTTCGGCGCGCTGGCCCTGATCGGCGTGCTCTGGGTGCTCTACGGCTACTCGATGGCGTTCGGCAACGACGTCGGCGGCGGGCTGCTGGGCAACCCGGGCGAGTTCTTCGGCCTACGCGGCCTGATGAGCGAGGAGTCCCTGGTCTTCACGATCCCCTCGATGGCGTTCGTGGGCTTCCAGGGCGTCTTCGCGATCATCACGGTGGCGCTGATCTCGGGCGCGATCGCCGACCGGGCGCGCTTCGGCCCCTGGCTGCTGTTCGCGGGCGTGTGGGCCACGGTCGTCTACTTCCCGGTCGCGCACTGGGTGTTCTCCTTCGACGAGGGCACGGCCGCCGTCGGTGGCTGGATCGCCAACGACCTCGCCGCGCTCGACTTCGCCGGCGGCACCGCGGTGCACATCAACGCCGGCGCGGCCGGTCTCGCCCTGGCGTTCGTGCTGGGCAAGCGCCTGGGCTGGAAGCGTGACCCGATGCGTCCGCACAACCTGCCGCTGGTGATGCTGGGCGCCGGGCTGCTGTGGTTCGGCTGGTTCGGCTTCAACGCCGGCTCGGCCCTGGGCGCCAACTCCATCGCCGCCGTCGCCTGGGTGAACACGCTGGTCGCGACCGCGGCCGCCGTGCTCGGCTGGCTGCTGCTGGAGAAGCTGCGCGACGGTCACGCCACGTCGCTGGGCGCCGCGTCCGGCGTCGTCGCCGGGCTGGTCGCGATCACCCCGGCCTGCGCGGCCGTCAGCCCGCTCGGGGCCATCGTGATCGGTGCCCTGTCCGGGGTCCTGTGTGCCCTCGCCGTCGGCCTGAAGTACCGCTTCGGCTACGACGACTCCCTGGACGTCGTCGGGGTGCACCTCGTCGGTGGGCTCTGGGGGACGCTCGCCATCGGCTTCTTCGCCACCGCCGGTGCGCCGGCTGCGGTCGACGGGCTCTTCTACGGCGGCGGCCTCGACCAGCTGTGGCGCCAGGCCGTGGGTGCCGGTGCGGTGCTCGCCTACTCCTTCGTGCTCAGCCTGGTGATCGGGTACGCCGTGTCCAGCACCGTGGGCTTCCGCATCGAGGAGGAGGACGAGGTCGAGGGCATCGACTTCACCGAGCACAGCGAGACGGGCTACGACTTCGTCTCGCGTGCCGGGGCCGGCAGCGTGCTGACCGGGGGCTCGCCCTCGGCCGGCGTGCAGGCCGACGCCGAGGCGAGAGGGGTCAACGCATGAAGCTCGTGACCGCGGTGATCAAGCCGCACAAGTGGGAAGACGTCCGGGCCGCCCTGGAGGCCTTCGGCGTGACCGGCATGACCGTCAGCGAGGTCAGCGGCTACGGCCGGCAGAAGGGCCACACCGAGGTCTATCGGGGCGCGGAGTACGACATCGCGCTCGTGCCCAAGATCCGGGTCGAGATCGTCGTCGACGACGGTGACGTCGAGGACGTCGCCGGGATCGTGGTCAAGGCCGCGCAGACCGGCCGGATCGGGGACGGCAAGGTCTGGGTCTCGCCGGTGGAGAGCGTCGTCCGCGTGCGGACCGGCGACAAGGACGAGGCGGCGCTCTAGGACGGCTGCCGTGTGCCAGCAGGCGCGACTGCGCCGCCACGACCCCCGGAGGGGTCTCGCGCCGCACCGGCGCGGGACCCCTTCGGGCACGTCCGTCGGTGCGGGAGAGTGGGAGACATGAAGATCGTGACCGCGGTGGTCAAACCGCACCGATGGGATGAGGTCCGCACCGCCCTGGAGGGCGTGGGCGTGACCGGCATGACCGTCAGCGAGGTCAGCGGCTACGGCCGGCAGAAGGGGCACACCGAGGTCTACCGGGGTGCGGAGTACGACATCGCCCTCGTCCCCAAGCTCCGGGTCGAGGTGGTCACCGACGACGCCGACGTGGAGGCGGTGACCGGGGCGATCGTCGAGGCCGCCGCCACCGGGCGCATCGGCGACGGCAAGGTCTGGGTCACCCCGGTCGAGGGCGTGGTGCGGGTGCGGACCGGCGAACGGGACGCCGCGGCCCTCTAGGGGCCGGGCCGGACGATGACTGCCGTCGAGCGGCTCGAGCGCACTCGCGCCGCCGACGAGCTGTGTGCCAAGGCGTTCGCGTCGGCGGGCTGTCCCGACCTCGGGGTCGCCCTGGTCGCCGTCGGCGGCTACGGGCGCCAGGAGCTGGCTCCGTTCAGCGACCTCGACGTGGTGCTCGTCCACGCCTCGGAGGTCGCCACCGGCCCCTGGGCCGGCGAGATCTGGTACCCGCTGTGGGACTCGGGGGTCAGCGTCGACCACGCCGTACGCACCGAGGGCGAGGTGCTCGAGCAGGCCGCGGCCGACCTCCGGGTGGCGACCGGGCTGCTCGACGTACGCCACCTCGCCGGTGACCCCCACCTGACCCTGCGGCTGCGGTCGGCCGTGCTCACCCAGTGGCGTCGTGACGCGCGGACGCGTCTGGGCGAGCTGCACGAGCTGGTCGCGGCGCGCCACCAACGCAACGGCGAGCTCGCCCATGCCTCGGTCCCGGACCTCAAGGAGTCGGTCGGCGGGCTCCGGGACGCGACGCTCCTCAAGGCACTCGTGGCCAGCTGGCTGGTCGAGGTGCCGCACACCGAGCTCGAGCGCACCCGGACCGCACTGCTCGACGTACGCGACGCGCTGCACGTCGTCGCGGGGCGAGCCACCGACCGGGTCGCCCCGGAGTACTGGGACGACATGGCCGCTCTCCTCGACCGCCCCGACGGCACCTCGGCCCAGGTGCACACCCGGGGCCTGGCCCGACGGCTGACCCATCTCTCGCGCCTCGCCTGGCGCCGGGCCGCGGCGGTGCAGCGCCGACCGAGCTCCACCGGCGGCCGCGGGCCGCGGCTGGAGCCGCTCGGCGGAGGCGTGGCGATCTCCTTCGAGGAGGTGGTCCTGGACCGGGGAGCGGCGGCCGACCGCGACCCGCTGCTGCTGCTCCGCGCGGCCTGCGAGGCAGCCGAGCGTGATCTCGTGCTGTCGCCCGCCACCGCCGCGCGCCTCGCCCGGAGCGCGCCCCCGCTCCCCGACCCGTGGCCCGCGCCTGCGCGCGACCTGTTCGTCCGCCTGCTCGCCTCGGGTCCCGGGCTGCTCGGGGTCTGGGAGACCCTGGACGAGACCGGGGCGCTGGACCGTCTCCTCCCGGAGTGGGAGCGGGTCCGCCTGCTGCCGCACGCCTCGGTCGTGCACCGGTTCACCGTCGACCGGCACCTCGTCGAGACCTGCATCGAGGCGGCCCGGCTGGTGGGCCGGGTCGCTCGCCCCGACGTTCTGATGGTCGCGGCGCTGCTGCACGACATCGGCAAGGGACAGCTCACCGAGCACTGCGTGGCCGGCGCCCCGGTCGCCCGCGAGGTCGCGACGCGGCTGGGGTTCGACGAGCGCGGGGCGGGTCTGGTGGCCGCCCTGGTCCGCTGGCACCTGCTGCTGCCCGCGACCGCCACCACCCGGGACCTCGAGGACCCGGCGACCGTGGACGTGGTGACCGCGCAGGTGCCCGACCGCGAGACGCTGGACCTGCTCGCCGCCCTGACCGAGGCCGACGCGCGGGCGACCTCCGAGCAGGCGTGGACCCGCTGGCGGGCCTCGCTGGTGGCCTCGTTGGTCCGCCGCACCTCGGTCGCCCTGGCGGGCGACACGGACGTCGCCGCCCGCGCCGTCAGCGGCGACACCGGCGACACCGACGAGGACACGGCCGAGCTCGAGATCCCGGCGCGTGTGCGCGACGACCCCGCCGTGGTCTCGGTGGTGGTCGTGCCCACCGAGGACGGGTCCCGGGTGACCGTCGTCTCCGGCGACCGGGCGGGGCTCCTCGCGGACACCGCCGCCGTCCTGGCGCTGCAGAAGGCGCGGGTCCGCGCCGCGCGCGCCTGGACCCAGGACCGGTTCGGGGTCTCGGTGTGGGACGTGGGCGAGACCGGTCTCGACGACGTGCTGCTGCGCCAGCGGCTCGAGGCGGTGGCCGACGGACGCATCGACCCCCGGCAACGACTCGGCGGCGGCCAGCCGGTGCGGGTCGAGCCGACGGTCGCCGTCCGCGCCGACGCCTCGCGCCGGGCTACCGTGATCGAGGTCCGCTCCGCCGACCGGTTCGGGCTGGTCCACGCCGTGTGCCGGGCGCTGATCGCGATGGACGTCACGGTGCGCTCGGCGCACCTGTCCACGCTGGGTCCGCAGGCCGTGGACGTCTTCTACGTGCAGGAGACGTCCGCTGGCATCCTCTCGGAGGAGCGCGCCTCCGCGGCGGCGCACGCCGTACGGCAGGTCCTGGTGGAGATGTTCGGGCCCGCCGACTGACCCCGGCGTACCGGCTCCCGCTCCACGGTGCGGCGCCCGCCGCCCGTGCGGCTACCCTTGACCACTGATCTGGACCCCCGGCACCCGAGGACCCCACACGTGTTCGCCACGCTTTCTGACCGGCTCTCCGACACCTTCAAGAACCTCCGCGGCAAGGGGAGGCTCTCCGAGGCCGACATCGACGCCACCGCGCGCGAGATCCGGCTCGCCCTGCTCGAGGCCGACGTCGCCCTGCCCGTGGTCAAGGAGTTCGTGGCCAAGGTCAAGGAACGGGCGCGTGGCAGTGAGGTCAGCGGTGCGCTGAACCCGGCCCAGCAGGTCGTCAAGATCGTCAACGAGGAGCTCGTCTCGATCCTCGGCGGCGAGACCCGTCGGCTGCGCTTCGCCAAGAACCCGCCGACCGTGATCATGCTGGCCGGCCTCCAGGGCGCCGGCAAGACGACGCTGGCCGCCAAGCTGGCCGTGTGGCTCAAGGACCAGGGCAAGAGCCCGATGCTGGTCGCCGCCGACCTCCAGCGCCCCAACGCGGTCAAGCAGCTCCAGGTCAACGGAGAGCGCGCCGGGGTCACCGTGTACGCGCCCCAGCCCGGCAACGGCGTCGGTGACCCGGTCGCCGTCGCCCGCGGGTCGATCGAGGAGGCCCGCCGCACCCTGCACGACGTGGTCATCGTCGACACCGCCGGACGGCTCGGCATCGACGAGGAGCTGATGCGGCAGGCCGCCGACATCCGCGACGCGGTGGATCCCGACGAGGTGCTCTTCGTCGTGGACGCGATGATCGGCCAGGACGCCGTGAACACCGCGCAGGCCTTCCTCGACGGGGTGGGCTACGACGGCGTGGTGCTCACCAAGCTCGACGGGGACGCCCGCGGCGGCGCCGCGCTCTCGATCGCCCAGATGACCGGCAAGCCGGTGATGTTCGCCTCGGCGGGCGAGAAGCTCACGGACTTCGACCTCTTCCACCCCGACCGGATGGCCTCACGCATCCTCGACATGGGCGACCTGCTCACCCTGATCGAGCAGGCGGAGAAGACCTTCGACGCCGACCAGGCCGCCAAGGCGGCCGCCAAGCTCCAGGGAGACGGGGAGTTCACCCTCGACGACTTCCTCGAGCAGATGCTCCAGGTCCGCAAGATGGGGTCGCTGAGCAAGATGCTCGGGATGCTGCCCGGCATGGGCCAGTTCCGCGACCAGCTCGAGAACTTCGACGAGCGCGAGATCGACCGGATCCAGGCGATCATCCAGTCGATGACGCCCGCCGAGCGCGCCAACCCGAAGATGATCGACGGCTCGCGCCGGGCCCGGATCGCCAAGGGCTCCGGGCGCCAGGTCTCCGACGTCAACCAGCTCGTCGACCGGTTCTTCGAGGCCCGCAAGATGATGCAGCAGATGGCCCGCGGCGGGGCCCCGGGCATGCCCGGCATGCCCGGCATGGGCCTCGGCAAGAAGGCCAAGGGCCGCCAGGCCCCCCAGCCCAAGCAGGCCAAGGGCAAGCGGCGGTCCGGCAACCCGGCCAAGCGCGCCCAGGAGCAGGCCGCTGCCGCGGAGCGTCCCGCCGCCGGTGCGGCGTTCGGGCTCGATGAGGACCAGGGCCTGCCCGAGGACTTCGACCCCAGCCAGCTCCCGGACCTGTCGAAGTACCTGAAGTAGCGCTTTCGTGGAGTCCCTCACGCACCTGGTGCGTGCGGAACTCCACCGAACGGCGAGACCACGCAGCCGGACGAGCACGGCCCGGCGCATCCGGTCCAGCCCCTCGAGCGCAGGATCGAGCCGATCGCGGCGGCCACCCGGCACGGCTCCAGCACCTGGCCCCAGCCGAGCCGCACGGTGAGGTCGCCGCGGGTCGCGGACAGTACGTCCCGGTCGAGGTCGTCCCAGCGGTCGAGGCGCAGCTCGTGGCCCAGACGACCGTCGAGCTCCACCACGATGCCGTGGGGGAGGTACTCCACGTCCCGGAACACGCTGGTCCGGCCGTCGCGCACCCGGCGCTGGCGCAAGCCCGCGGGGAGCGAATGTGCGCGCTCGACCCGGCGAAGGTACTCGCGCTCGAGCACTGAGTGGGAGCCGGTCGCCGCGTCGTCCAGGATCGGGCGGAGCAGTGACCGGCGTGGCAGCCGGGGGCGGTCGTCCAGGGCCGCCAGCAGCCGGGCGGCCGTCGTACGCCGGCTCTGCACGGCGTCACACAGCACGGCCACGGCGCCCGTCTCGTCGCGTGACCCGCTGGCCACGTCGAGCGCCGCGTGCTCGAGGCGCACGCGGGGCGGTGACACGTGGTGGAGGACGACCGCGTCGAAGCGCGAGATCCGGGTCAGCTCGATGTCCGGCCGGGCGGAGACTCGCCGGCTCCGCTCGACGACGAGGTGCACCGGATGAGTAGTCCCGGCCTCCCGGTCACGTCCCGTGCGCACGCCGTACCTCGCCAGGGCGGAGGGTCCGCCGAGGGCCGCGGGCCAGTACAGCAGCACCGCCGCCCACTCCTGCTGTCCACGGCTGAGGGGCCCGGTGTGGTCGGCGTACACGCCCGGGTGGATCGCTGCCCACCGCCGCCGTCGCAGCATCCGCGCGACGTCATGGTCCTGCCCGCCGGCGGCGATGACCTGGGCCCGGGAGATCAGCCCGGTCTGGGCCGCCAGGATGCGGGCCACCGCTCTCTCGTCCACGACCGGATCGTGCCCCGGACGACGCCGATCGGCGGCCGAGGACGACTGCGTTGTGGATGACGCCGCCGAGCCGCCGTCTGTGGAGGATCACCGTCACCAGGTGCCTGCGGAACTCCACCGACCCGGCGCCGGGAGCGCGCGGTAGCGTCGCGGGCATGGCTGCGCAGCGATTCCGGGGTCCCGTCCTGCCGGACGGTGAGGCACGTGACCTGTACGTCGTGGAGGGGCCCGGCGGCGGGACCGTCACCTACGAGCCGCAGGCCGGCGCCGAGACCGTGGCGGAGGGGTGGATCGTGCCCGGGCTGGTCGACGCCCACTGCCACGTCGGGCTCGACGAGCACGGCGCCGTGGACGACGAGACCAGCGAGCGGCAGGCGCTGACCGACCGCGACGCGGGTGCGCTGCTGCTCCGCGACTGCGGTTCGGCCGCCGACACCGCCTGGATCCAGGAGCGCGAGGACCTGCCGCGCCTGGTGCGGGCGGGCCGGCACATCGCGCGCACCAAGCGCTACATCCGCAACTACGCCCACGAGGTCGAGCCCGCCGAGCTGCCGGCGTACGTCGCCCGCGAGGCCGCGCGTGGCGACGGCTGGGTCAAGCTCGTCGGCGACTGGATCGACCGCGACACCGGTGACCTGGCCCCGTCCTTCCCCGCCGACGCGTTCGCGGAGGCCATCCGCGTCGCTCACGAGCACGGCGCGAAGGTCACCGCCCACTGCTTCGGCGAGGAGGTGCTCCCGGGGCTCATCCACGCCGGGATCGACTGCATCGAGCACGGCACCGGGCTCTCGGAGGACCTGATCGACGAGATGGTCGCGCGGGGGACCGCCCTGGTGCCCACGGTGATGCAGCTCAACAACTTCCCGGGCTACGCCGACGCGGCGGGCGAGAAGTTCCCGGCGTACGCCGAGCACATGCGCGACCTGTTCGACCGTCGCCGCGACACGATCATGGCTGCCCACGAGGCGGGGGTCGCCATCTACGCGGGCACCGACGCCGGCGGCGTGCTCCCGCACGGGCAGATCGCGGGCGAGGTGCGCGAGCTCGCCGACTACGGGTTCACCGCCGAGGAGGCGCTCGGCGCCGCCTCGTGGCGGGCCCGGGAGTGGCTGGGGCTCGACGGCCGGCTCGCCGAGGGCAGCACCGCCGACTTCGTCGTCTACGCCCGAGACCCCCGCCAGGACCTCTCGGTGCTGGCCGAGCCCTCCCGCATCGTGCTCCGTGGTCGCGTCGTCGCCTGACCCCGACCCCGTCGTCGCGGCCCTGCGCGCCGCCGGGTGCGTGTTCGCCGAGGAGGAGGCGGCCGCCCTGCGCGCCGAGTGGGCCGGACCGGAGCTCGAGGCGGCGGTGGCCCGCCGGGTCGCCGGCGAACCGCTCGAGCAGGTCCGCGGCTGGGCGGGGTTCTGCGGGCTGCGGATCCACGTCGTGCCCGGGGTCTTCGTGCCCCGACGTCGCTCGGAGGCCGTCGTCGACCTCGTGGTCGAGGCGGTCGACGGCGTGCCCTCCCCGTGCGTGGTCGACCTGTGCTGCGGCACCGGAGCGATCGGTGCCGCCGTCGCCGCGCGGGTCCCGCACGTCGAGCTGCACGCCGCGGACCTCGATCCGGATGCCGTGGCCTGCGCCCGCGGCAACGCGCGGACGGGGCAGGTCCACCACGGTGACCTCTACGACGCCCTGCCACCGGCGCTGCGGGGCCGGGTCGACGTGCTCGCGGTCAACGCGCCGTACGTGCCCACCGCCGACCTCCGGCTGCTGCCTCCCGAGGCCCGGCTGCACGAGCACCGCGCGGCCCTCGACGGGGGAGCGGACGGTCTCGACGTGCACCGCCGCGTGGCCGCCGGGGCAACGGCGTGGCTGCGGCCCGGCGGCACCCTGCTGGTCGAGACGAGCCGGGCGCAGGCCGAGGACACCGCCGGCGCCTGTGCCGGCGCCGGTCTCGCGGCGGAGGTGCTGGTCCGCGGCGATGCCACCGTGGTCCGGGCGATTTCAGTCGGGTCACCTTCGTCTGGCACAATGACGCGCTGAGTCGTACGCCGCCCGGGACCCTCTCATCCCGGCTGCGCACGCCCATCGGATCCCGTCGCACCCGGCCCCACCGGGCAGCGCAGGACCCACCACCACACACATCGCAAGGAGACACCACAGACGTGGCCGTCAAGATTCGCCTGAAGCGCATGGGCAAGATCCGCCAGCCCCACTACCGCGTGGTCGTCGTCGACTCCCGCAAGAAGCGGGACGGCAAGGTCATCGAGGAGATCGGCAAGTACCACCCCAAGGAGGAGCCCTCGTTCATCGAGGTCGCCTCCGAGCGCGCGCAGTACTGGCTCGGGGTCGGCGCGCAGCCGTCTCCCGCGGTCGAGGCCATCCTCAAGGTGACCGGCGACTGGCAGCAGTTCAAGGGCCTGCCCGGCACCGAGGGCACCCTGCGGACCAAGGACGCCAAGCGCGACAAGACCGAGCTGTTCAACGAGGCCCTCAAGGACGCCGCCAACGAGCCCAAGGGCGAGGCCGTGACCAAGAAGGCCAGCGCCAAGAAGATGGCCCCGGCCCAGGGGTCGGACAAGGCCGAGGACAAGCCTGAGGACAAGGCTGCCGACAAGCCGGAGGACAAGGCTGCCGACAAGGCTGCCGACCAGCCTGAGGACAAGGCCGAGGAGAAGGCCGCCGAGGCTCCCGTCTCGACCACCGAGGACAAGGCCGAGCAGCCCGCTGCCGACGCCGCGACCGAGACCCCGGCCGAGACCCCGGCCGAGACCCCGGCCGAGACCCCGGCCGACGAGTCGCCGGTGACCACCGAGGCCGCGGCCGAGGCCGACGTCGCCGACGCCGAGAAGGCCTGAGCCTGATGCTGGCCGACGCGCTGGAGCACCTCGTCCGCGGGATCGTCGAGCACCCCGACGACGTCGTGGTGCGCGACAAGCAGCTGCGACGTGGGTCGATCCTCGAGGTGCGGGTGCATCCCACCGACCTCGGCAAGGTGATCGGCCGGGGTGGTCGCACGGCCACCGCGTTCCGCACCGTGATCAGCTCGCTGGCCGGCCGCGGCGGTGCGCGCATCGACTTCGTCGACGTCGACCGACGGCAGTAGCCGCAGGCCGACCGACACCCGTCGGACCCGTCACCCGGGGCACCACCCTCCTTGATGGAGGAGGGTGCCCCGGTTGCATGAAGGAGTGAGCGTGGACGACTACGTGGTGGTCGGGCGGATCGGCCCGGCGCACGGGCTGCGCGGCGAGGTGTTCGTGGAGCCCCGCACCGACGAGCCGGAGCGGCGCTTCCGCCCCGGTGCCCGCCTGGAGAGCGACCGGGGACCCTTCACCGTCGACGCGGCGCGCACCCACTCCGGGCGGCTGGTCGTGCGGTTCGAGGAGCTCGGCGACCGGACCGCGGCCGAGGGCGCGCGCGGGACCGAGCTCACCGTGTCCATCGACCCCGACGAGGTGCCCGAGGACCCCGAGGAGTACTACGACCACCAGCTCGTCGGACTGCACGTGGAGACCGTCGACGGCGACCGGGTGGGGGTGCTCGAGCGCGTGGAGCACAACGCCGCCCAGGACCTGCTGGTGATCCGGACGCCGGAGCGCGAGGTGCTGTTCCCGTTCGTCGCCGCCCTCGTGCCCGTGGTCGACGTACCGGGCGGCCGGATCGTGATCGAGGACCGCCCCGGCCTGCTGGAGGAGACCTGATGCGCGTCGACGTCGTCTCGATCTTCCCGGAGTACCTCGACGCGCTCCGGCTCTCGCTGCCCGGCCGGGCCCAGGAGTCCGGCCTGCTGGACCTGCACGTGCACGACCTGCGCACCTGGACCCACGACCGGCACCGCACGGTGGACGACACCCCCTACGGGGGCGGGGCCGGCATGGTGATGAAGCCGGAGCCGTGGGGCGAGGCGCTGGACGCGCTCGACGCCGAGGGCGCGACCCTGGTGGTGCCGACGCCCTCGGGACGCCGGTTCACCCAGGCCGTGGCCGCCGAGCTCTCCACCCGCGAGCGGCTGGTCATCGCCTGCGGCCGCTACGAGGGCATCGACCAGCGTGTGATGGACGACGCGGCGGGGCGGATGGAGGTGCTCGAGCTGTCCATGGGCGACTTCGTGGTCAACGGCGGCGAGGTCGCGGCACTGGTCATCGTCGAGGCGGTGGTCCGACTGCTGCCGGGCTTCATGGGCAACGCCGGGTCGCTGGCCGAGGAGTCCCACGCCGACGGGCTGCTGGAGTATCCCGTCTACACCAAGCCCGCGACCTGGCGCGGACACGACGTGCCCGAGGTGCTGCTCTCCGGTGACCACGCCCGGATCGCGGCCTGGCGCCACGACGAGTCGGTACGCCGCACGGCCGAGCGCCGTCCCGACCTGGCCCACGCGTCGCGCGGCGTCGACCTCGGTGCGCTCCTGGCGCAGCTGGCCCTGGCCGCGCCGGCGGACGCCGCCGAGCTCTACACCCTCCAGCGGGCCTGCTGGGTGCAGGAGCAGCAGGCCAACCCGGAGACGTTCATCCCGCCCCTGCACGAGGACCTGGCCGACGTCGAGACGTGGCTGGGGGAGTGGACCACGCTGGTGCTGCGCAGCGGGGGACGGCTGGTCGGCGCGGTCCGCGGCCGGCTGGAGGGCGAGACCTACCAGATCGGCCGGCTGATGGTCGCCCCCGACCTCCAGGGGCGCGGCATCGGTCGGCTCCTCCTCGAAGCGGTCGAGCGCACGGCCCCGGCCGACGCGACCGAGCTGGTGCTCTACACCGGAGCGCTCAGCGAGCGGAACATCCGGCTCTACCGCAAGGCCGGCTACCGGTTGCTCGGCGAGGACCCCGACGTCCCGGGCGCCGTCCGGCTGCGCAAGCGGCGCTAGACGATTTCGCCGTACGTCGACCCGTGTGGCAAAATCGCTCCTTGGCCCAGCAGCCGCGGTCACCTGCCACAGGGGGACGACCGACCGGCACCCTCGCTGCGTGCCGCACCCGATCGACCACCACCATCCGTGGGTGACCTGTGGCAGTCACGAGGAGACACCATGACCAACCTCATCGACGACCTGTCGAGCCAGGCCAAGCGCGACGACGTGCCCGACTTCCGGGCCGGCGACACCATCAAGGTGCACGTCAAGGTCGTCGAGGGCAACCGCTCGCGCGTCCAGGTCTTCCAGGGCGTGGTGATCAAGCTGCAGGGCTCCGGCGTGGGCCGCACCTTCACCGTGCGCAAGGTCTCCTTCGGCGTGGGCGTGGAGCGCACTTTCCCGATCCACTCCCCGATCTTCGAGAAGATCGAGGTCGTGACCCGCGGTGACGTGCGCCGCGCCAAGCTCTACTACCTGCGCAACCTGCGCGGCAAGGCCGCCAAGATCAAGGAGCGTCGCGAGGGCTGAGCCGCCGTCCTCGTCGAGGATGGTTAGGCTCTGTGCGTGACGAACGTGGACGAGGCTGCTGCGGCCTCCGGTGAGTCCGGGGACCGCCACGGAGCGGGCTCGTCGACGAAGAAACCGCTGCCGCTGTGGCAGGAGACCATCCTGCTGCTCGGCATGGCGCTGGTGCTCGCCATCGTCATCAAGAGCCTGTTCGTGCAGGCCTTCTACATCCCGTCTCCGTCGATGGAGCCGCAGTTCGTCAAGGACGACCGGATCCTGGTGCAGAAGGTGTCCTACTGGACGGGCTCACCGAGCCGCGGGGACATCATCGTCTTCGAGGACCCGGGTGACTGGCTCGGTGGCACCGAGACCGGTCCGCGGTCGCCGCTGACCGCGGTCATGGAGCGGATCGGCCTCTACCCCACCGGCGGGCACCTGGTGAAGCGGGTGATCGGCACCGGCGGCGACCGGGTGGTCTGCTGCGACGACCGCGGCCGGGTCACGGTCAACGGCCGGGCGCTGCAGGAGAAGGCGTACCTGCCCACGGGCACCGAGCCCTCCGAGATCGAGTTCGACGTCAAGGTGCCGGACGGGTACCTGTGGATGATGGGCGACAACCGCAGCTTCTCCTACGACTCCCGTGGTCACATGGGCGGCCCCGGAGGGGGCTTCGTCAAGGAGGACCTCGTCGTCGGCAAGGTGTTCGCGCTGATCTGGCCCTGGAAGCGCGCCGAGATCGTGCGCCGCCCGGCCACCTTCGAGGGCGTCCCGGGCGCGCGATGAGCACGCTGCCCCGCGGTGCGACGGTACGCCGGGACGCCGGTCTCTACGGCTACGAGCGCGCCCTGCGCCGGGTCGGCCTGGACCCGATCGCCGGCGTGGACGAGGCCGGCCGGGGCGCCTGCGCCGGGCCGCTGGTCGCGGCGGCCGCGATCCTGCCCGAGGGCCGGTCGGGTCACGTGCCGGGGCTGGCCGACTCCAAGCTGCTCACCGCCGCCGCCCGCGAGCGCTGCTACGCGCAGATCGTCCGCCGGGCGCTGGCGTGGTCGGTCGTCGTGGTCTCCCACCACGAGTGCGACCGGCTGGGCATGCACGTGGCCAACGTCGAGGCCCTGCGCCGTTCGCTGGCGCGGCTCGACCTGCGACCGGCGTACGTGCTCACCGACGGCTTCCCCGTGGACGGGCTCGACGTGCCCGGGTTGGCGATGTGGAAGGGTGACCGGGTGGCAGCCTGCATCTCCGCGGCCTCGGTGATCGCCAAGGTCACCCGTGACCGCCTCATGTGCGAGCTGCACGAGCAGTACCCGGCCTACGACTTCGCCACCCACAAGGGCTACATCACCGAGGAGCACTCGGCGGCGCTGGTCGAGCACGGACCGAGCCCGGTGCACCGGATGCGGTTCGTCAACGTGCGGCGTGCCGCCGGGATCATCGACCCCGAGCCCCTCAGTCTGGAGCCCCAGCTCGAGCTGTTCGAGCCCGCCACCCCCCGCCTGCAGGAGGCCGCACGATGAGCGCCGAGGATCTCGAGAAGTACGAGACCGAGATGGAGCTCACCCTCTACCGGGAGTACCGCGACGTCGTCGGCATCTTCAAGTACGTCGTGGAGACCGACCGTCGCTTCTACCTGTGCAACCAGGTGGACGTGAAGGCGCGCACCGAGGCCGGGGACGTGTTCTTCGAGGTGACCATGACCGACGCGTGGGTGTGGGACATGTACCGCCCGGCCCGCCGGCTGGCCAAGAACGTCAAGGTGCTGACCTTCAAGGACGTCAACGTCGAGGAGCTCAGCCACAGCGAGATCGAGCCACCCAAGGCCTGAGCGACAAACCGAACCGGATGCTGTCAAGTGTCGGTCTAGTCCACTAACCGGACGTAGCCTCAGCATCCATTCGTTTCTGGGACGAATCGCCCATTCCTGCCATACGTTATGGCTCGGAAAGGGTGGGATTCGCATGAGATGTGCCATCGGAAGGAAACGGCGACGTCGTGACGACGGCGCCGTGGCCGTCGAGGCCGCGCTCGTCCTGCCCATCCTGGTGATCCTGGTCTTCGGGATCATCGAGTTCGGCTTCGTGCTGCGCGACTACGCCGGCGTCTCCTCGCTGGTGCGCACCGGCGCCCGGATCGCCTCGACGGGCGCCGACCACGGCCCGGCCACCTGTGAGACCGGGGCGGCGGCGCCACCGTGCGGCCCCGCCTCGTCGCCGGCTCTGGCGCAGGAGGCCGCCGACGCGATCCAGCGCTCGGGCCAGGCGTCGAACCCCGACCAGATCGACTACATCCTGGTCTACAAGGCCAACACCAAGGGCTTCCCGGGCGCCGAGGGCAACGTCACCATGCCCGCCGACTGCTCCGGCACCGCCAACTGCGTCAAGTACGTCTGGCGGGACTCGCTCGACGCCTTCCGCTACAACAGCGGCACCTGGGACTCCAAGTCGATCAGCGCCTGCTTCCCGGGGTCGGCTGCCAACCCGATGGACCGGGTCGGCATCTACCTGAAGTCCACCCACCCGATGCTGACCGGGCTGTTCGGCTCGTCGGTCTCGCTGACCGACCGGGCCGTGATGGACTTCGAGCCGCTGGCCAGCCAGAGCTGCGGAGCGAACCAGCACCCATGAGCACCTCCCACCTCACCCGTTCCCTGCGTGCGCTGCGCGGGTGGCTCTCGCGCGAGCGCCGCCGCCGCCTTTCCGAGGCCGGCTACGCGGCCGTCATGGTCGCCATCGTGGTCCCCACGGTCGGCATCGGCTGTGCCGCCGTCGCCGTGGACACCGGCGCCTGGTACGTCGAGGTCGCCCAGGTGCAGAAGGCGGTGGACGCCGCTGCCCTGGCCGGCGTGCCGTACCTGCCCCAGGACTTTGCGAACGCGAAGGCACGGGCCCTCGAGGTCGCGGCGCGCAACGGCTACGACAACACCGGGGACCACTCCGTCACCGTGACCGTCGGCGACAAACCGACCCAGCTGCGCGTCTCGATCTCCAGCACGATCCGCAACACCTTCGGGACGGTGATCGGTGTGCCCAAGCAGACGATCACCCGGGCCGGCACCGCCGACTACCAGGGACCTGCTCCCATGGGCAGCCCGTGCAACACCTTCGGCAACGAGCCCAGCCCCGGCATGGGTCCCGCGTCCGCGCAGGGCTCCTCGCCGCTGCCCAACTGCAAGCGCACCCCGCAGTTCTGGGCTCTGGTCGAGGGACCGGAGACCGGCAAGGTGCAGGGCGACCGTTACCAGACCCTGAACTGCGAGAACAGCGGCGTCGACGGGTGCTCCTCGAGCAAGAAGAACGAGGAGTACGACGAGTTCGGCTACGTGTTCGTGGTCAAGGTGGAGCCCGGCGCCGTCGGCACCCCGGTCGACGTGCAGCTCTACGACCCGATGATGGTCAGCACCGACCGGGACTGCGGCTTGCTGCCGAAGGCGTCGAAGTTCCCCAACAACACGCTGCCGACCAACCCCTACGTGCTCAACAGCGACGCCCGCAACCGGTACAGCAAGGACGGGACGACGTATGCCGACTTCTGCACCGGTGACATGTATCCGGGCGCCGGGTCGGGCGACAAGGACAAGCACCCGTTGACCACGTCGTTCGTGCTGCGCCAGCAGTCGGACACGCAGAACGCGCAGCAAGTCCCCGGTGCAGCCCGACGTCGGCGGCAGCCCGTGCATCAAGCAGTACGGCACGTTCAACGAGAAGAGCACAGGACATCGACGAGGAGATCTTCGAGTTCGGTGACAAGGACTACGAGCCCGAGGTTGCCCAGACGTTCCACAACTGGAGCTCGCTGTGCACCTTCATCCCGAACCGCTCCGGGGACTTCTACCTCCAGGTGCGGACCAACGTCTCGATGGGCGGCTCGGGCTCCGGCTACATCCGCTCCGGCAACGCCGCGGCTGCTGCGGAGACCGGCAACACGACGTCCGGTGAGGGCAGCAACGCCTTCGCGATCCGGGCGGTGACCGCGCCGGGCAAGGAGAACCAGGTCGCCGTGGCCGGCTACAACCACATGCCGATCTTCGTGAACTCCGAGGCGGCCTCGGTCGACTTCAACCTGATCCGGGTGCTGCCGGGTGCCGCCGGGCAGAAGATCTCGTTCAGCTACTTCGACGCCGGGGACGCCGACAACGACGGAGCAGTGACCGTGAAGACCCCCTCGGACATCACCGGCTCCGGCCTGACGACTCCCTTCCCCGGTGGGTGCTACGCAGTGGGTGGGTCGGCCGGCTCGGGGACGAACCTGACCAACTGCAGCGCCCCGTTCGTCAAGGGCAGCGGCGGGGCGTCGAAGAACAACGGCAAGACCGAGACGATCACCATCCCGATCCCGGCCGACTACAACTGCAACTTCGCCTCGCTGGGTGGCTGCTGGTACCGCGTCAACATCGGGTTCGGCGGTGGCTCGGTGCACGACGTGACCACCTGGGACGCCACCGTCATCGGCGACCCGGTCCGCCTGGTCGAGTAGCCGCCCGCTCGCGTGCACACCCCGCCGGCGACGGCGGGGTGTCCACAGGCAAAGGCAGCGCCGAGACGGCTGGGCCGCCGGGTGCGGTGGGCTGCGCCCATGAGCGGCAGTCCCCACAACTCCCGGCTCGGCGACTACGGCGAGCGCCTGGCGGCGCGTCACCTCGCCGCGCAGGGCATGGTCCTGGTCGAGCGCAACTGGCGCTGCGAGCTCGGTGAGCTCGACCTCGTCCTGCGCGACGGCGACGAGCTGGTGTGCTGCGAGGTGAAGACGCGCAGCTCCGCGGCGTACGGCCACCCGCTGGAGGCGGTGGGGGCGGCGAAGGCGACCCGGCTGCGCCGCCTGGCCGAGCGCTGGCTCGAGGAGCACCGGCCGGACCGGCACGGCGACGTGCGGGTCCGCATCGACGTGGTCGGGGTCCTGCTCCGTGCACGCGGCGCACCCGAGATCGAGCACCTGCGGGGGGTGGCCTGATGGTCGCCACCACGCACACCGTGTCGCTGCAGGGCGCCGTCGGCCACGTCGTCGACGTGCAGGTCGACCTGTCCGACGGGATCCCCACCACCTCGCTCGTCGGCCGTCCGGACACCTCGATCAACGAGGCCCGCGACCGGTGCCGCTCCGCGATCGTCAACAGCGGCCTGCGGTGGCCGGTCGGACGGCGGATCACCGTCCTGCTCTCGCCGGCCGACCTGCCCAAGCGGGGCCCGCACTTCGACCTCGGCATCGCCGTGGCCGTCCTCGCCACCGACCCGCGGTTCCCGGCGGAGGTGCTGCGCCGCACCGCGATGATCGGGGAGCTCACCCTCGACGGTCGGGTGCGGTGCGTGCCCGGGGTGCTGCCGATGACCATGGCCGCGGCGGCGCGCGGCATCGAGACCGTCTACGTGCCCGAGCCGCAGGCCGAGGAGGCGGCGATGGTGCCGGGGATGACGGTCGTCGGCATCCGGTCGCTGCGCCAGGTGGTCGCCCTGCTCACCGGCGACGAGGTGCCCGAGGCGCCTCCGGTGGAGCCGATGACCGGCGCCCCGCTGCTCAGCTGGCGCGGGGAGGAGCGGCTCGAGGACCTCGACATGTCCGACGTGGTCGGCATGGCCGACACCCGCTACGCCCTGGAGGTGGCCGCAGCGGGTGGCCACCACCTGATGCTGACCGGCCCCAAGGGAGCGGGCAAGACGACGCTCGCCGAGCGGCTGCCCGGGCTGCTGCCCGACCTCGACGACGCCGAGTCCCTGGAGCTGACCGCCGTCCACTCGCTGTGCGGCGCGCTGCCGCCGGGTGCGTCGCGCCTGACCCGGCCACCGTTCCGGGCGCCGCACCACTCCGCCTCGCGCACCGGCATCCTCGGCGGCGGCAGCGGCCGGGTCCGTCCCGGCGAGGTGAGCAAGGCCCACCTCGGCGTGCTCTTCCTCGACGAGTTCCCGCTGTTCCCCACCGACGTGGTGGAGGCGCTGCGCGAGCCCCTCGAGGCCGGCGAGATCTCGATCTCGCGCGGCGACGAGGACGCCACCTACCCGGCGCGCACGATGTTCGTCTTCGCCTGCAACCCCTGCCGCTGCGGCGAGTACCACCCGTTCTCACGCGACCACCGGTGCACCTGCTCGGAGGTCAAGCGCCGCGAGTACCGCCGCAAGATCTCCGGCCCGATCGCCGACCGGATCGACATCACCAGGTTCGTCGAGCCGCTGAACCCCGACGTCCGCGAGCGGGAGAGCCTGCCGTTCGACCGCCCCGAGCCGAGCGCGCCGATCCGCGCCCGGGTCACCGCGGCCCGGGAGCTCCAGCGAGCCCGGTACGACGGCCTCCCGTGGCGGCTCAACGTGCACGCCCCCGGGCCGCTGCTGCGCGAGCGCTGGCCGCTCACCGACGCCGCGATGGTGCGCCTCGAGGCCGAGGTGCACGCCGGCCGGCTGACCCGGCGTGGCGCCGTGCGGGTGCACCGGGTGGCCTGGTCGGTCGCCGACCTCGCCTCCGTCGACCGGCCGGGCCCCGACGAGCTCGACGTGGCTCTGCGGCTGCGGTCTGCGGCCCCGCTGCTGCTGGCCAGCCTGCCCGCACCCGGGGCGACCGTCGTCGAGGCGCCGTCGTGAGCGCGGCCGGCGCCGTGAGCGAGGCCGAGCGGCTGGCCCGGGTGGCGCTGTCCTGCATCGGCGAGCCCGGAGACCCGCGGTTGACCGACCTCGTCTCACCAGCTGGGGGCGACGACGGTGCTGGACGGCCTGCGGCAGCAGGCGAGCGGGGGAGGGCTGGGCGGTGACCTGGCCGAGCGGATCGCGACGGCCGACCCGGCACGCCAGCTTGAGTCGGCGACCGTCCGCGGGCTGCGGTTCGTGGTCCCGGGCGATCCGGAGTGGCCTCCCGGGATCGACGACCTCGTCCGGGCGCCGCACCTGCACGAGCGTGGCGGGGTGCCGTTGGGGCTGTGGTGCCGCGGACCGCTGCGGCTCGACGAGGCCACGGCGCGCTCCGTGGCGGTCGTCGGGTCGCGGTCGGCCACGACGTACGGCGCCGCGGTGGCCGGCGACCTGGCGAGCGTGCTGGCGCGGGAGTCCTGGACGGTGGTCTCCGGCGCCGCGTTCGGCATCGACCAGGCGGCGCACCGGGGCGCCCTGGCGGCGCGCGGCCCGACCGTCGCGGTGCTCGCCTGCGGCGCCGACCGCGCCTACCCGGACGCGCACCGGGCACTGATCGACTACGTCGCCGACGTGGGCCTGGTCGTCAGCGAGGCACCGCCCGGTGGGGCACCGACCCGGATCCGGTTCCTCGCCCGCAACCGGCTGATCGCCGCCCTCGCGCGCGGCACCGTGGTGGTCGAGGCCGCCCTGCGCAGCGGGGCGCTGAACACCGCGAACTGGGCGGCCGGGCTGGGTCGCCCCGTCATGGGCGTGCCCGGACCCGTCACCAGCGCTCCCTCCGCGGGCGTGCACCAGCTCGTCCGCGCCCGCGACGCGCTGCTGGTGACCTCGGGGGAGGAGGTGCTCGAGGCGGTCGCACCGATGGGGGAGTTCACCCTGCCCCTGCCGCGCGGGCCGGAGCAGCCCCGCGACCACCTGAGTGCCCGCGAGCGACAGGTCCTCGACGCGGTGCCGCTGGTGCAGGCCGCCGACGCGGCCTCGATCGGCCGCACCGCCGGCGTGGCCCTCGGCCGCACCCGCGAGGCGCTGCTCGTCCTGCACCGCGCCGGCCTGGTCGAGCACGCGCTCGGCCGCTGGCGGGTGCTCACCCCCGACCCCGCGGAGGGATGAGCGGACAGCACTGCGCCCGGGGCGATGGGCCCCGGGCGCAGTGGTCAGCGGAAAGGTCATTCCATGGCGGGGGCGTCACCGTCGACGCAGATGGCCTGCGCGTTCGTCACCTGGTTCATCTCCCCGTGGTCGTTCATGACGCGAACCGTCCACGTCGTCGGGCTCGACGCGTAGCTCGCCGTGATCCAGTTGTAGTGGTGGTAGTTCTGGTCGTCATCCCTGACCAGGCCGCCACCGACGACCTGCTTGCCCTTGCCACACTCAGCCGTGAGCGTCACGTACGGCGAGTTCTGCGTGGCGGGATCGAACTGTGCGCCGTTGACGATCTCGTAGCCGCTGATCTTCGTGGTCACGTTCGTGCCAGCGCCGCCCGACCCGACCTTGACGACCTTGCGGCTGGCCAGCAGGTCCTTCACGCGCTCGTCGAGGTCGGCGACCTTGATGGTGCCGTCCTTGATGTCCACGGTGTGCACGGTGTTGTTCTTGATCTGGGAGGAGGTCACCAGGCTGCCGGCGGTCGCACCGCCCACACCCCCCGCGGTGACCAGGACGACGGTGGCGCCGGTGACGGCTGCGAACTTGCCGAGCTTCATGTGGTGTCCATTTCTTCGAGGAAAGACGAGAGGGCAGGAGTGACCCCTCGACCTGCTGGTGGGATGTGCCGGTGTGCAGTGCTGCTGTGCTGGTGCGAGGAGCTGGGCGGACCGGCTGCCGACCTGAAGACTAGGGAAGCGAATCGCGCCAATATTGCCTTTCGTCTCAAATCGGACTAACTGGTCTAAAAGTGGACTACTGACCTGGCTGCTGCGGTCGCGCCTTCCCGCCAGACCGCGGCTCGGTTCGTAGGCTGACCGGATGGACCTGCCCGAGGAGCTGGCCGGCGCCCTCGGTGCCTACGAGCGCCACCTGAGCGCCGAGCGCGACCTGGCCGCACACACCGTGCGGGCCTACGTCGCCGACGTCGCGGCGATGCTGGAGCACGCGGCCGCCCTGGGCCACACCGACCTCGGGTCGCTGGACCTGCGCACCCTGCGCAGCTGGCTGGCCAAGCAACAGACCCTGGGCAGGGCGCGCTCGACGATCGCCCGGCGGGCCACCGCGGTCCGGGTGTTCACCGCCTGGGCGCAGCGCACCGGGCGCAGCAGCACCGACCCGGGCGCCACGCTGGGCTCGCCCAAGGCGCACAAGCCCCTGCCGGCGGCGCTGGACGCCCGCGAGGCCCGCGCCCTGCTCGAGGCGGCCGCCGGCCACGCCGACGACGGCAGCCCGGTCGGCGTCCGCGACGTGGCGGTGCTCGAGCTGCTCTACGCCACCGGCATCCGGGTCGGCGAGCTGTGCGGGCTCGACATCGACGACGTCGACCGCTCCCGCCGGGTGGTCCGGGTGCTGGGCAAGGGCCGCAAGGAGCGCACCGTGCCGTACGGCGTGCCGGCCGATCGAGCCCTGGAGGCCTGGCTCACCACCGGCCGCCCCCGGCTGTTCACCCCCGGCGCCGGACCGGCGCTGTTCCTCGGCGCCCGGGGACGGCGGATCGACCAGCGCGCGGTCCGCACCCTGGTGCACGCGCGCATCGCCGAGGTGCCCGATGCCCCCGACATCGGACCGCACGGGCTGCGGCACACCGCGGCCACCCACCTGCTCGAGGGCGGGGCCGACCTGCGCACGGTCCAGGAGCTGCTCGGCCACGCGTCGCTCGCGACCACGCAGGTCTACACCCACGTCACGGCCGACCGGCTGCGCAGCGCCTACCGCCTGGCCCACCCGCGGGCCTGAGCCGGCTGAGCCAGGCCCCTGGGGACAGCCGACCGGACGGCCGACCGGACGGCCGACCCGGTCAGCCGGCCAGCGACCCGCCGAAGATCTGCCAGGCGAGCAGCGACTTGGCCACCAGGCTCAGCACCAGGTAGGTCTTCTCGCCGAAGGCGTAGCTGCGCCACGGTCCGACCTGGCGGTACTGCAGCCACTGGTTGAGCGCGAAGCTGTTGAACAGCACGAACAGCGAGATCACGATGCCGTAGACGAAGCCGGGCACGGTCTCCGAGCCGATCAGGTTCACCAGGATCACCACCCAGGGAGCGGCCCCGGCGACGCAGCCGAACCAGAACGGCAGCATCGTCGTGGTGCTGCGTCCGGGCGGGTTCATCGCCTCCTGCAGCCAGCCGAAGAGGATCATCGCCACGTTGGCGCCGATGATCGGGACCACGGCCTCCAGACCGGTGATGCCGTTGTAGAAGCAGATCAGCAGCACCATCACCGTCGCGCTCACGGAGTACTCCAGCCAGCGGAAGCGGTTGATGCCGTGCCGCAGACCGGACTCGTAGCGCTCCCGCAGCACCGTGGCCGTGAGCAGGTGATCCAGGGCCGCGAGACCGAGGAAGACCGCGATCGCCGCGCCCACCCGCACGTCGAACAGCGCGTCGGGGGCCGGGGCGGCCGTGCCCGGCGGCCCCTCGGGGAAGGACGAGGTGACCGTGATCGCGAAGTCGGTCGCCAGCACCAGCACCACCACCGCCTGGACGGCGTGCAGCACGGTGAGTCCGAGGTTCCAGCGGCGCAGGTTGCGCAGGGTGGGCTCGTCGACCCCGGTGGCGACGGTGTCAGGCACGGTGGTGCTCATGGTGGTCCTCCCGGTACGCGACGCGGTGGGTCCGCCTCACCCCCACTGTCCCGCAGTGCCGGGCGACCCCCAAACGGCGCGCCGCTCAGCCGAGGCGCACGAAGACGTCGTCGACGACGCCGTTGAGCTGGTCGGTCGACTTCACGGGGGTCCCGTTCGCGCTGGTCTTGCCCCCGATGCTCAGCCGGTGCGCCCCCGGGACGATGGCGCCGGTGCGGCCGCGAACCTCGTGGATGCGGACGCCGCCGCCCTGGCCCCAGCTGCGGACGCGCAGGCTCAGGCCGCTGGCGGTCCGGCGGCAGTTCACGGCGTACCACCGTCCGGGCGTCACCGCCCGGGAGGCGCGGACGAACAGCGTGCCCGCGTCGCCCTTGACCCGACACGACGGCACCCGCCGGTCGAGCTGGATCTTGAACTGGCCACGCGACCCGTAGGCGCCCCGCTGCACCAGGTTGTCCCCGTGGTGGGCGCCACGACCCGACGAACGCTGGTCGAGGCGGAAGCTGGCTCCGAAGGTGAAGTCACGGCTGCCGGGCTCCACCGACGCGCGGCTGCCCGACGTCGAGGCGAGGACGGCGACCGGGGCGCTGCCGGACCCGTCGTACGCCGGCAGGCGGACGGCCCGGCCGCCGGTGCGACCGGCCACCACCCGGACCTGTCCGCCACGGAGGCGGGCCACCGCGACCCGTGCCGTGCCGCTGCCGGCGTTGCCGTAGGCCGCCGCGGTCCGGCCGCGCTGGGGCCCGGACTCGAAGTCGAAGAGCACCTGGGGCGTGCTGGCGGCCGCAGCCGGCGCTGCGCCGTGCGGGAGCGCGCCGAGCACGAGAGCGAGCAGGGACAGGGGGACGAGACGTAGCGCCAGGCGCACGGGGGGACCTCCGAGCAGTTCACCGAATGTGTGCCTCACCGTAGCGGGCCCGGATGCCTGCCCGACCAGGGCAGCAGCCGGACGGGTCCCGCCCCGACCAGCCCCAGCGGGTTGAGGTACTCCTCGTCGCGCCGCAGTCCCCAGTGCAGGCAGGCGTTCGGCAGGCAGTGGCTGGCCACGTGCTGCAGCGTGCCCAGCTGGTGCCCCCGCGCCACGACCTGCCCCGGTGCGACCTGCGCGCGGACCGGTTCGTAGGTGGTGCGCAGCGCGCCGGTGCGCACCACGACCACCCCGCGCCCGGCCACCGGGCCGGTGAAGGTGACCGTGCCGGGAAGGGCACTGCGGACCGGCTGGCCCACCCGTCCGTGCAGGTCGACGCCGCGGTGCCCCGCGGCCCACGGGGAGGGGGGCGGCGCGAACCCCCGCGCGACCTCCGGGCGGGGCGAGAGCGGCCAGACCCCCTGGTGGGCCGGCACCGCCCGGGGGCCGGACCCGGTCCCGGGCGGTGGCGCCGGTCCCAGCAGGAGCGTGGCCGTCAGGACCGGGACGAGCGTGCTGAGCACCGACATGGCGGCAGCCTCCACCGGCCCGACAGTCCGCACGAGCGGGCCCGCCCACGGGTGTGGACCGGCCCCTCCGGGGTTCGGCCTGTGGGTGCAGAACGGCTCAGGGCCGGTCGAGGAAGACGTCGTCGACGAGGCCGTTGAACTGGTCCGCCGAGGCGACGGGGGTCCCGTCGCGACCGGCCTTGCCGCCGATCGCCAGCGGCAGCCCGGTGACGACGATCTCCCCGGTCTCACCGTCGGCACTCCACGTGCCGCCCCCGGGCCCGGACCCGGCGTCGGGTTCGACCTCGAGCGTGACGCCGCCGGCCGTGCGCGCACAGGTCACCGTGTACCAGGTGTCGGTCTCGACCGGGTCCTCGGCCTCGACGAACACCTCACCCGCCCGGCCCTGGATCCGGCAGCTCGGCACGCCGCCGTCGATCTGGATCTTCAGCTGCCCGCGACTCTCGAAGGTGCCCCGCTGGAGCAGGTTGTTGCCGTCGTCGTTGGCACTGCCCTCCGAGTCCTCGTCGAGCCGGAAGCTCGCGCCGAAGGTGAAGTCGCCGGCGCCGGGATCGAGCGCCCCCTGCCCGTCGTCGGTGGCGACCAGCACCGCCGCGGGGGCGTCGGCGTCCCCGGTGTACTCCGGGAAGCGGATCGCGTGGCCCTCGCCACCGCGTCCGGGGACCACCTCGAGACGAGCCGCCCCGTTGGTGCGCACGCCGACGCCCACGCCGACGGCCCGGCCGGAGTTGGTCAGCAGGCTCACGTCGTCGAGCATCGTGCCGGTCTCCAGCCCGGTCTCGAAGTCGAGCAGCAGCGCCGGAGGTGGCGTGCTCGGCGGCGTCGGCGACCGCGAGGGCAGGGTCGCCTCCGGTGGCGCGCCGCCGTTGCCGCAGGCGGAGAGGCCCAGCAGGAGCGCGGTCCCGAGCGCAGGCACCAACCGCACCGCACACCTCCTCCCGACGACGTCGACGACCGGGGGACAAACCTACCGAGCCCGGGGTCCCGCGTTTCGACAGGCCACGCGCCCCCGGATAGAGTGAGGGCAGCAACCCACCTGGGTTGACTTCGCACGCTCGTTTCCGTGCCGCCCGACGTCCTGGTCGCGGCGGAGCTCCGCGGGCGAGGACCCTCGGTCCCTGGCAACAGGGTCGGGTCCCGTACGAGCGTCAGGGCAGGACACCCCCAGCAGCAGTGCCGGGGCCCTGCAACGAACTGAAAACCGGTTCGTGCGCCTCGTGGTGCGCGGACACGACAGGAAAGAAGCAGATGGCAGTCGTCACCATGCGCCAGCTCCTCGAGAGCGGCGTCCACTTCGGGCACCAGACCCGTCGGTGGAACCCCAAGATGAAGCGCTTCATCATGACCGAGCGCAACGGCATCTACATCATCGACCTGCAGCAGTCGCTGTCCTACATCGACACCAGCTACGCGTTCATCAAGGACACCGTGGCCAAGGGCGGCACGATCATGTTCGTGGGCACCAAGAAGCAGGCCCAGCAGGCGATCGCCGAGCAGGCGACCCGCGTCGGGATGCCGTACGTCAACCAGCGTTGGCTCGGCGGCATGCTGACCAACTTCCAGACCGTGCACCAGCGGATCAACCGGCTCAAGGAGCTCGACGAGATCGACTTCGACGCGGTCGCGGGGTCCGGACGCACGAAGAAGGAACTGCTCCAGATGCGCCGCGAGCAGGTCAAGCTCGACAAGACGCTGGGCGGCATCCGCGAGATGAGCCGGACTCCGTCCGCCGTGTGGATCGTGGACACCAACAAGGAGCACCTCGCCGTCGAGGAAGCGCGCAAGCTGCGCATCCCGATCATCGCGATCCTGGACTCCAACTGCGACCCCGACCTCGTCGACTACCCGATCCCGGGCAACGACGACGCGATCCGCGCCGTCAGCCTGCTGACCCGCGTGATCGCCGACGCGGTCGCCGACGGGCTGATCGCCCGCTCGGGCGCCAAGACCGACGGCGCCGAGGCGGCCGGCATCGGCTCCGACGAGCCGCTGGCCGACTGGGAGCGCGACCTGCTGCAGGGCCAGGACGGCGAGAAGGTCGACCAGGCCGCCGTGGCCGCGACCGGTGGCGACACCGCCACCGAGCAGACCCCGGCCGCCGAGGCGACCGGTGCCTCCGCCGAGTCCACCGAGGCGCCCGCCGAGGCCGTCACGGCACCGGCTGCGGACACCAGCACCGACGCCCCCGCCGAGGCTGCCGCGGAGACCCCCGCCGAGGCTGCCGCGGAGACTCCCGCCGAGGCTCCGGCCGAGAGCACCGACACCGCTGCCGAGCCGGCCCCCGAGGCCGGCGCGGACGCCGAGAAGAAGGAGGACTGAGCGTGGCGATCACCGCCGCCGACGTCAAGAAGCTCCGCGACCTCACCGGCGCGGGCATGATGGACAGCAAGAAGGCCCTCGAGGAGGTCGACGGCGACCTGGACAAGGCCGTCGAGGTCCTCCGCGTCAAGGGCGCCGCCAAGGCCGCGAAGCGCGGTGCCGAGCGCACCGCCTCCGCCGGCCTGGTGGCCACCTCGGGCACGGCCCTGGTCGAGCTGAAGTGCGAGACCGACTTCGTGGCCAAGAACGAGGACTTCATCGCCGCGGCCCAGCAGGTCGCGGACGCCGCCGCGGAGGCCCGACCGGCCGACGCGGAGGCGCTCAAGGCCGTCACGCTCGGTGACCAGACCGTCGGCGAGATGGTCGAGGCCCTCGCGGTCAAGATCGGCGAGAAGGTCGAGCTCGGCCGGGTCGCGGTCTTCGACGGGCCGGTCGTGGCCTACATGCACCGCCGTGCCTCCGACCTCCCGCCGGCCGTCGGCGTGCTGGTGGAGTACGACGGGTCCGACGCGGACGCCGCGCGCGGCGCCGCGATGCAGGTGGCGGCGATGAAGCCGCAGTACCTCTCCCGCGACGAGGTCCCCGCCGACATCGTCGAGAAGGAGCGCTCCATCGCCGAGGCGACCGCCAAGGAGGAGGGCAAGCCCGAGCAGGCGCTGCCCAAGATCGTGGAGGGCCGGCTCAACGGCTACTTCAAGGAGGTCGCGCTGCTCGACCAGCCGTCGGTCACCGACTCCAAGAAGAACGTGAAGGCCGTGCTCGACGCCGCCGGTGTCGAGGTCAAGCGCTTCGCCCGCTTCGAGGTCGGTGCCTGACCCTGCGGGGATGATCGACTAGGTTGACGCCAGACGTCAGAGGGAGGCCGGTTCGGGTGCACGCAGTGCAGCATCGGACCGGCCTTCGTCGCCGAGAAGGGATGACATGACCGGGTACAAGCGGGTCCTGCTCAAGCTGTCCGGTGAGGTGTTCGGCGGCGGCAAGGTCGGGGTCGACCCCGACGTGGTGCGCGGCATCGCCCAGGAGATCGCCCAGGTGCAACGGGCCGGCATCCAGGTCGCCATCGTCACCGGGGGCGGCAACTTCTTCCGGGGGGCCGAGCTGCAGCAGCACGGCATGGACCGGGCGCGGGCCGACTACATGGGCATGCTCGGCATCGTGATGAACTGCCTGGCCCTCCAGGACTTCCTGGAGAAGGAGGGCATCGAGACCCGGGTGCAGACCGCGATCACCATGGGTCAGGTCGCCGAGCCCTACATCCCGCGCCGGGCGATCCGACACCTCGAGAAGGGCCGTGTCGTGATCTTCGGTGCCGGCGCCGGGCTGCCGTACTTCTCCACCGACACCGTGGCCGCCCAGCGGGCGCTGGAGGCCAAGTGCGAGGTCGTGCTGATGGGCAAGAACGGCGTCGACGGCGTGTACGACGCCGACCCGCGGGTCCACGCCGACGCGGTGAAGTACGACGAGCTCACCTTCACCGAGGCGCTGCAGCGCGGGCTGAAGGTCGCCGACGCGACGGCGTTCGCGCTGTGCATGGAGAACGGTCTGCCGATGATCGTGTTCGGCATGCAGCCCGAGGGCAACATCCTGCGCGTCGTCCAGGGTGAGAAGATCGGGACGCTCGTCAGCGCCGGCACCTCCGCCGGCGGCGGCGGGCACGACTCGGACTAGGAGAGAGCTGTGACGATCAACCAGACCCTGAGCGAGGCCGAGAAGAAGATGGGCCAGGCCGTCGAGGTCACCCGCGAGGAGTTCGCCGCGATCCGTGCGGGCCGCGCCAACCCCCAGATGTTCGCCAAGCTCACCGCCGACTACTACGGCACCCCGACGCCGATCCAGCAGCTCGCCGGGTTCACCGCCCCCGAGGCGCGGATCATCATGGTGCAGCCCTACGACATGGGGGCCCTCCCGGCGATCGAGCGGGCGATCCGCGACTCCGACCTCGGCGTGAACCCGTCCAACGACGGCAAGCTCATCCGCTGCGTCTTCCCCGAGCTGACCGAGGAGCGCCGCAAGGAGTACATCAAGGTCGCGAAGACCAAGGCCGAGGACGGCCGGATCTCGGTCCGCAACATCCGGCGCAACGCCAAGCAGGCGCTGGAGAAGCTGGAGAAGGACGGCGAGGTCGGCAAGGACGACGTGACCGGCGCGGAGAAGCGGCTCGACGCGACCACGAAGAAGCACACCGACCAGATCGACGAGATGCTCAAGCACAAGGAAGCCGAGCTGCTCGAGGTCTGAGCACCTCCACGCGCCCACGATGAGCGAGACTTCCTCCCCGCCTGCCCAGCCCGAGCCCACGAAGGGTCCCGGCCGCGCCGGACGCAACCTCCCGGTCGCGATCGCCTCCGGCCTCGGGCTCGGGGCGGCGATCCTCCTCTCGCTGCTCTTCTGGAGCCCGGCGTTCATGATCGTGGTCGCCGTCGCGGTCGTCGTCGCCGTGTGGGAGATGCACCAGGGGCTGCGGGCCCACCAGATCGACCTCCCGCAGGAGCCGCTGATGCTCGGCGGCGTGGTCATGGTCCTCGTGGCCTACCTCTTCGGGGCACCCGCGTTGGTCACCGCGACCGCGGTCACCGCGCTGGTCACCATGTTGTGGCTGCTGCGCCGAGGCGTCGAGGGCTACGTCAAGAACGCCACCGCGTCGGTGTTCACCCTGATCTACATCCCCTTCCTGGGCTCGTTCGTGGCGCTGCTGCTCGCCGAGGACGAGGGCGTGAAGGCCGTGGCCACGTTCATCGTGGTCACGATCGCCTCCGACATCGGCGGCTACGCCGCGGGAGTCCTCTTCGGCAAGCACCCGATGGCCCCGGTCATCTCGCCGAAGAAGTCCTGGGAGGGGTTCGCCGGGTCGGCCCTGGCCTGCGTGGTCGCCGGCTACCTGCTCGTCGTGCACCTGCTCGGTGGCGACTGGTGGGTCGGCGTGGTCCTGGGCCTGATCGCCGTGGTGATGGCCACCCTCGGCGACCTGTGCGAGTCGGTGATGAAGCGCGACCTCGGCATCAAGGACATGAGCCACGTCATCCCCGGTCACGGCGGCCTGATGGACCGCCTCGACTCGCTGCTCGCCACCGTCGCCCCGATCTGGCTGCTGCTCCACTACCTGGTGCTCTGAGAGCGGATAGTCCGATACGTTCGGACCCCTTTTCGGCGCGGATCAGGGTCCGTTCGTATCGGACTATCCGGCCTCGGGGGGCGGCACCATCTCGGCGCGGACGCCGAGCAGCCGGATCGGCCGGGGGTCGGCCAGGGCTTCCAGGAGCTCCTTGGCGGTCGCGGCGACGACGGCGGGATCGAATGTGGGCTCGGGGAGCTTGCGCGACCGGTTCACCGTGAAGAACGGCGCGAACCGGACCTTCAGGTGCACCCGCGCACAGGCGCGGCCCTCGGCGCGGATGTCCTCGACCACCTGCGCGGCCAGGGTCGCGATCGCCGCGTCGATCTCCTCCGCCCCCACCAGGTCCTGCTGGTACGTCGTCTCCCGGCCGTGGGCCCGGGCCACCCACGGGGTGTCGTCGACGACCGCGCTGCTGACCCCGCGGCCCAGCCGGCCGAGGTACGGCCCGGTCTGCGGCCCGAACTCCGCGGCCAGCACCTCCTCGGGCGCCTGCGCCAGCTCCAGCACCGTGGACACGCCCAGACCTGCGAGCCGCTCGGAGATCCGGGGACCGATGCCCCACAGGTCGCGGGCCGGCCGGTCGCCCATCACCGCGAACCAGTTCTCCCGGGTCAGGCGGAAGACCCCGCCCGGCTTGCCGAACTCCGTGGCGATCTTGGCGCGCACCTTGTCGTCCCCGATGCCGACCGAGCAGTGCAGCCGGGTCGCCGCGAGCACGCGCGCCTGCAGGTCGCGCGCCACCGCCTCCGGGTCCTCGGTCTCGAGGCCGACGAACGCCTCGTCCCAGCCGAGCACCTCCACCACCGCGCCGGGCGTCTCCCGCAGCGTGCCCATCACCACGGCCGAGGCCGCCTCGTAGGCGGGTGCGTCGACGGGCAGCAGCACCGCGTCCGGGCAGCGGCGTACGGCGAGCCGCAGCGGCATGCCCGACCGGATCCCGAACTCGCGCGCCTCGTAGGTGGCGGTGGACACGACCGCCCGCTCGGTGGGGTCGCCGCGACCGCCCACGATCACGGGCAGCCCGGCCAGCTCGGGGCGGCGGAGCACCTCCACCGCCGCGATGAACTGGTCCATGTCGACGTGCAGCACCCAGGGCGCCATGCCGACATCCTGACCGATCGGGTCCACTCCGCAGGATTCGACAGCCAGCCGGGTGCGGGTGAGAGACTGGCGCGGTTGTGAGTGAACCCACCAAGACCCTGCCCCTGGTCTTCGAGGAGCCGCGCGGACCGCGCGGACCGAAGCCCAAGCCGCCGCGGCACCTGGCCGACCTGACTCCCGAGGAGCGCAAGGCTCGTCTGGAGGAGCTCGGCCTGCCCGGCTTCCGCGCCCGCCAGCTCTCGACCCACTACTTCTCCCGGCTGGTCGACGACCCCGAGCAGATGACCGACCTCCCCGCCACCCAGCGCGCCGAGCTGGTGGCCGGGCTGTTGCCCGGGCTGATGACCCCGCTGCGCACGCTCGAGGCCGACAAGGGCACCACCCGCAAGACGCTGTGGAAGCTCTTCGACGGGGCGCTCGTCGAGTCGGTGCTGATGCGCTACCCGGGCCGGGCCACGATGTGCGTCTCCAGCCAGGCCGGCTGCGGCATGGCCTGCCCGTTCTGCGCGACCGGCCAGGGTGGCCTCCAGCGCAACATGTCCACCGGCGAGATCGTCGAGCAGGTGGTCGCCGGCGCTCGGTCGCTGGCCCGCGGCGAGGTCCCCGGCGGCCCCGGACGAGTCTCCAACGTGGTGTTCATGGGGATGGGCGAGCCGATGGCCAACTACAAGGCGGTCATCGGCGCCGTACGACGGCTGACCGACCCGACGCCCGACGGGCTCGGCATGTCCGCCCGCGGCATCACCGTCAGCACCGTCGGTCTCGTGCCGCGCATCGACCAGCTCACCGAGGAGGGCATCCCGGTGACGCTCGCGCTGAGCCTGCACGCCCCCGACGACGAGCTGCGCGACGAGCTGGTCCCGGTGAACACCCGCTGGAAGGTCGGCGAGACCGTCGACGCTGCCTGGAACTACGCGCGGGTCACCAAGCGCCGGGTGTCGATCGAGTACGCGATGATGCGGGGCATCAACGACCAGGCGTGGCGCGCCGACCTGCTCGGAGACGTGCTCAACGCCCGTGGCGACTGGGGCTGGGTGCACGTCAACCTGATCCCGCTGAACCCCACCCCGGGCTCGAAGTGGACGGCCAGCGACCCCGCCGACGAGCGCGAGTTCGTCCGCCGGCTCGAGGCCAAGGGCATCCCCACCACCGTCCGCGACACCCGCGGCCGTGAGATCGACGGGGCCTGCGGCCAGCTCGCCGCGCACGCGGACTGAGCACCCGGCCGCTGGGGGGAGACGCATCTCACGCCCCCGGAGTGCGTCTCGAGGGCTCCTGGTGGTGGACAGCCTGTCGGGTTGACGGGATCATTCGGGACAGCCAGTGCCCACCGCGAGGAGTAGTCGTATGCCCGACGAGCCGAAGCCCGAGAAGCTCGAGCAGCTCCACCGGCTCGAGGACCTGAGCAACAAGGACCTCAAGACCGTCATCGACAAGGGCCGGCACGTGCGGCTGCCCGCCAACTGGTCGCTGATCTGGGAGAAGACCCCCGCCGACAAGGCCTACCTGATCGTCGACGGCGAGGTCTCGGTCCGCAAGGGCAAGGAGGAGGTCGCCCGGCTCGGTCCCGGCGACGTGATCGGCGAGATGGCGATCGTCGGCCACAAGCTGCGCTCGGCGAGCGTGGTCAGCCTGACGCCGGTCGAGGTCATCCACTTCACCAAGGAAGCGCTCGAGGAGCTGCTCGACGAGGTGCCCGCGTTCGGCGAGGCGCTGCGCGACACGACGTCCGACCGCCTGGGCTCCGCCCCGAGCTGAGCACCGTGGGCGATCCTCCCGACCGCGCGCACCTGATCGACCTCTTCGAGGTCTACCTGCTCGGCGAGGAGCGGTCCCTGACCGGGCAGCAGCTGGCCGACGAGGTCGGCATCAGCTACGAGTCGGCGCGCGACCGGTGGCGCAACCTCGGCTTCACCGAGGTGGGCCGCGACGTCCCCGCGTTCACCCACGCGGACCTCGAGGCGCTGCGGCTGACCCAGCGGCTCGGCGACCTCGGCCTCGTCGACCCCGAGGACGAGTCGGCGCTGGTGCGCACCCTGGGACGCAGCTTCGCCCGGCTCGCGGAGTGGCAGATGCGCCTGGTGGCGCGGATGGTCGACATCGACGAGATGGACGTCGACGAGCTCACCGCGATGATGGACGAGGTGGTGCCCGCCATCGAGTCGCTGCAGGACTACGCCTGGCGCCGGCACACGCTGGCCGTCGCCGCCCGACTGCTGCACGCGGCCGACCGGGACGCCGGCGACGCCGAGCAGCCGGGGTCCGGTGCGGACGGGCACGACCGGGACGACGACCGGGACGACGACCGGGACGACGCGACGGTGCTCGGCGTCGGCTTCGCCGACATCGTCGACTACACCCGGCGCAGCCGGTCGCTGAGCAGCCGCGAGCTCAGCCGGCTCGTCGACGGCTTCGAGTCCCGGGCCCTGGAGATCGTCAGCGAGCACGGGGGACGCATCATCAAGACGATCGGCGACGAGATCCTGTTCGTCGCCGACGAGCCGTCCGGGATCGCCCGCATCGGCCTCGAGCTGGTCGAGGAGCAGCTCGCGGACGAGGACTTCCCCGAGCTGCGGGTCGGCCTCGCGTGGGGTCCGGCGCTCGCGCGGCTCGGCGACGTGCTCGGACCGGTCGTCAACGTCGCCTCCCGGCTCACCTCGACCGCCCGACCGGGCCGGGTGCTGGTCGACCGCACCCTGGCCGAGCAGCTCGAGGACGACGAGCACTTCCGGCTGCGCCGCCTGCGGCGTACGTCGGTGCGGGGCTACCGCCGCCTCGAGCCGTGGTCGCTGCGCCGCCCGGTGCACCAGGACCCGTCGGTCAGCGAGGAGGGACAGCTGCCGGGGCCGGCGTCGTCATTCCTCCACCAGCAGACCCAGCACCTCCTGCGTGGACGCGACCAGATGGAGGCGGGAGGCGAGGGCTCGGTCGACGGCGAGCCGCTCGACTAGCGGCCAGGCCGGCAGCGTGCGGGTCCAGAACTCCTCGCCCACGAAGACCATCGGCACCACCTCGGGCTCGGCGGCGTAGTAGTTGGAGCAGGCGGCCTGGAAGACCTCCTGCACCGTGCCCGCCGCGCCCGGCAGGAAGACCAGCCCGGCGGTGCACACCTCGAGCAGCACGTCCTCCCTGATCGCGTTGCGGAAGTACTTCGCCACCGTGGAGCCGAAGGGGTTGGGCGGCTCGTGCCCGTAGTGCCAGGTCGGGATGCCCAGCGAGCGGCCGGAGTCGGGCAGGTCCGCCACCGCGTCGAGGGCGGTGCGGGCCCAGGCGGTGACGTCGGGAGCGAACCGGGGAACGGTGGCCACGTCCGCGAGCGCCTGCTCGAGCACCTCGGGGTGCTGGCCGGCGAGACGGGCCCCGAGGTTGGCCGCCTCCATGGCCCCGGGACCGCCCCCGGTGGCCACGGTGGTCACGGACCCGGCCAGGCCGTGGGCGAGTCTGGCCGCGTCGGCGTACGCGGGGTCGGACCGGGTCAGGGCGTGCCCACCCATCACGCCCACGATGCGCCGGCCTCGGACCAGCTCGTCCAGGGCGTCGTCGATCGAGCTGTCGTGCAGCGAGGCAGCCAGCAGCCGGCGCAGGTCACGCCGGGGGTGGCCCGCCCTGGCCCAGGCGTACGTGCGCGCGTCGGCGGTCGCGTCGTAGCCGTCGTCGAGACCGGCGTAGAGCTCCTGCGGGGTGTAGAGGGTGCTGCGCCAGGGGTCGAAGGGCACGTCGGGGACGTCGGGGAACAGCAGGGCACCCCCGGCGCGCAGCCGGTCGGCCACCGTGGTGGTGAGGGTGCAGCCCAGGAACAGCGCACCGCGCGGGTCGAGGCCGGCGAGCGCCGGGCCGCGGTCGGTGAGGTCGAGGTTCTGCACCGTCCACCTCTCCATCGAGCGGGTGGGGGAGCGGTGGGCGTGCGCGATCGCGCGGTCGAGCTCCTCGAGCGACTCGATCTCGGTCATGGGCGCGATTGTGCCCGAGGGTCACTGGCTAGCCTGCCGCCATGGTGACCAACGTCAGCTTCGTCCTGCTGGACGCCGCCGTGATCGCCGGGCGGGCCGAGGACCCGGCGCTCGGGGCGATGACGCACGCGCGGCTGCTGGAGGAGGTGGCCGCGCTCGGCGGGGTGCTGGTGCACCTCGGCGTGGCCGCAGGGGTCCCGGTCGTGGTGGACCTCGAGGACGACGTCGACGCGGTGGTGGCCGCGCTCGCCGTCTCCCGGGTCGGGGGCGTGGTCTCCCGGGACGACGACCCCGCGGCGCCGGCGGCGATCGTCTCCGGCGGCTCCGCGGTGCCGGGCGACGGGCGGGCCCGGGTGGTGCGCGCCGACTCGGTGACCGAGCCGGACCTCGACTGGCAGGTGATGATCCGTGCCGGTCGCACCGACCCGGCCGCCTGCGCGGTGCTGGACCCCGGTGCGGCGTACTCGCCGGAGCGCAGCGTCGCCGAGCAGGTGGCCCTGGTCGAGCAGGTCCGCGCGCCGTACGACGCCCGCGAGCTGCGGCGGTTGCTGGGCGTCTGAGGACGCGCTGCGACAATGCCCGGTGTGAGTGAGCGTCGCGACGTCGTGGTCCTCGGGTCGACCGGGTCGATCGGCACCCAGGCCCTCGACGTGGTGCGGGCCAACCCGGACCGGTTCCGGGTGGTGGGGCTGACCGCCGGCGGCTCGCAGGAGCGACTGTTCGAGGAGCAGGTCGCCGAGTTCGCTCCGGCGTACTCCGGGTTGGGGGAGTCGGCCTCGACGCAGGCGGCCGGGATGGCCTGCGACGTCGTGCTCAACGGCATCACCGGGGCGGTCGGCCTGCGTCCCACGGTGGCCGCCCTGGAGGCCGGCAACACGCTGGCACTGGCCAACAAGGAGTCCCTGATCATCGGCGGTCCCGTGGTCACCGCCCTCGCCGCGCCGGGTCAGATCGTGCCGGTCGACAGCGAGCACAGCGCACTGGCGCAGTGCCTGCGTGGCGGCCGGGCCGAGGAGGTACGCCGCCTCGTGCTCACCGCCAGCGGCGGCCCGTTCCGGGGGCGCACGCGCGAGCAGCTCGCCGAGGTCACGCCCGCGGAGGCGCTCGACCACCCCACCTGGGACATGGGTCCGGTCGTGACGATCAACTCCGCCACCCTGGTCAACAAGGGCCTGGAGGTGATCGAGGCGCACCTGCTCTTCGACATCCCCTTCGACCGCATCGAGGTGGTCGTCCACCCGACCAGCGTCGTCCACTCCATGGTCGAGTTCGCCGACGGCTCCACGCTGGCGCAGGCCAGCCCGCCCACCATGCTGATCCCGATCGCCCTGGGCCTCGCCTGGCCGGACCGGGTGGCCGACACCGCTCGGCCCGTGGACTGGACGGTCCCGCAGACCTGGGAGTTCCACCCGCTCGACGACGCGGCCTTCCCCGCCGTGCGGCTGGCCCGGGAGGCGGGAGAGCGCGGGGGCACGGCGCCGGCCGTCTACAACGCGGCCAACGAGGTCTGCGTCGAGGCGTTCCGCGCCGGCGACCTGCGGTTCGTCGACATCGTCGACACGGTCGGCCGGGTGCTGCACGACCACGACGTAGGCTCGCACCGAGACCTGACCGTCGACGACGTGCTCGCAGCCGATGCCTGGGCCCGCTCGACCACCTCGGACCAGCTGAAGGACGCCACGCGATGACCGCCCTGTTGTACCTGCTCGGCGTGGTGCTCTTCGTCATCGGCGTGCTGGCCTCGGTCGGCCTGCACGAGCTCGGGCACCTGATCCCCGGCAAGCTGTTCAACGTCAAGGTCACGCAGTTCTTCGTCGGCTTCGGCCGCACGATCTGGTCGCGACGCCGTGGGGAGACGGAGTACGGCCTCAAGGCGATCCCGCTCGGTGGCTACTGCAAGCTCGTCGGCATGCTCCCGCCGGAGCCCGACCAGGACCCCAGCCGGGTCCGGGAGACCCGCACCGGCATGTTCGCCCAGCTCGTCAGCGACGCCCGGTCCGCGGAGTGGGAGCACGTCGAGGAGGCCGACCACGACCGGTTGTTCTACAACAAGGCGTGGTGGAAGCGCGTGATCATCATGGGCTCCGGGGTCGCGATCAACATCGTGCTCGCGTTCGTGCTCTTCGCCTTCGTGTTCATGGGGTACGGCGTCCGGGAGCCCACCACCACGGTGCAGTCGGTGTCCCAGTGCGTGGTCGCGGTGACCGAGGCCAACCGCGACCAGCCGCCCCGCGCCTGCACCGACCAGGACCCCGTGTCACCGGCGCTGGCGGCGGGCTTCGAGCCCGGCGACCGGGTCGTGGCCTTCAACGGCACCACGGTCACCAGCTGGGAGCAGGTCCAGCGCGAGATCCGGGCCAACGGGCGCCGCACCGCCTCGGTGGTGGTCGAGCGCGACGGCCGTGAGGTCACCCTGCGCCCCTCGACCGTGGTCTCGCCGCGGCTGGACCCGGCCAACCCGGAGCGGATCACCGAGGTCGGCTTCCTGGGGGTCTCGCCCACCATCACCCGGGAGCGCCAGGGCATGGGCTACGTGGTCACCACGATGGCCGACGGGACCTGGGAGACGCTGAAGACCATCGGCGCGCTGCCGGTGAAGGTCTACCACGTCGGCCGCGCGGCCCTCGGCCTGGAGGAGCGCGACCCGTTGGGCCCGATGAGCGTGGTGGGCGCGGGCCGGGTCGCCGGTGAGATCTCCTCGCAGGAGCAGTTCTCCTACGCCGACCGGTTCTTCTCCCTGGTGCTGCTGCTCGCGGGGCTCAACCTCTTCCTCGGGCTGATCAACCTCGTCCCGCTGCCGCCCTTCGACGGCGGCGGCATCGCCGCGACGCTCTACGAGACCGTCCGGCGCTGGATCGCCCGGCTGCTGAACCGGCCCGACCCCGGCGGGTTCGACAGCGCCAAGCTGCTGCCGGTCACCTACGTGATGGCCGCGATCATCCTCGTGGTCAGCGTCGTGCTGATCTTCGCCGACATCGTGGCGCCGATCTCGATCACCTGACCACCGGTCCGGGGCGGTGCGGGCGCCGAACCTAGACTCGCCCCATGACTTCGGTTTCCCTCGGCATGCCCGCGGCTCCGCCGCCCGTGCTCTCCCCGCGCCGGCCGACCCGCCAGATCCGGGTCGGCAAGGTCGGGGTGGGCAGCGAGTCCCCGGTCTCGGTGCAGTCGATGACCACGACGCTGACCGCCGACATCAACTCCACGCTCCAGCAGATCGCGGAGCTGACCGCGTCGGGCTGCGACATCGTCCGGGTCGCCTGCCCGTCCCAGGACGACGCCGAGGCCCTGCCCGCGATCGCCACCAAGTCGCAGATCCCGGTGATCGCCGACATCCACTTCCAGCCGAAGTACGTCTACGCCGCGATCGAGGCCGGCTGTGCCGCCGTCCGGGTCAACCCGGGCAACATCCGCAAGTTCGACGACCAGGTCAAGGAGATCGCCCAGGCGGCCAAGGACCACGGCACCTCGATCCGGATCGGGGTCAACGCCGGGTCGCTGGACAAGCGGGTGATGGAGAAGTACGGCAAGGCCACCCCCGAGGCGCTGGTCGAGTCGGCGGTCTGGGAGGCCTCGCTGTTCGAGGAGCACGACTTCCACGACTTCAAGATCTCGGTCAAGCACAACGACCCGGTGGTGATGGTGCGTGCCTACGAGCTGCTCGCGGAGGCGGGCGACTGGCCGCTGCACCTCGGCGTGACCGAGGCCGGCCCCGCGTTCCAGGGCACGATCAAGTCGGCCACCGCCTTCGGTGCCCTGCTGAGCAAGGGCATCGGGGACACCATCCGGGTCTCGTTGTCGGCACCGCCCGTGGAGGAGGTCAAGGTCGGCATCCAGATCCTGCAGTCGCTCAACCTGCGGCCCCGCAAGCTGGAGATCGTCTCCTGCCCCTCCTGCGGCCGCGCCCAGGTCGACGTCTACAAGCTCGCCGACGAGGTGACCGCCGGGCTGGAGGGCATGGAGGTGCCGCTGCGGGTCGCGGTGATGGGCTGCGTCGTCAACGGGCCCGGTGAGGCGCGGGAGGCCGACCTCGGAGTCGCCTCCGGCAACGGCAAGGGCCAGATCTTCGTCAAGGGCGAGGTGATCAAGACCGTGCCGGAGTCGCAGATCGTGGAGACGCTGATCGAGGAGGCCATGCGGATCGCCGAGGACATGGAGGCCGAGGAGGGCGCCTCCGCCGAGGTCACCGTCTCCTGACGGATCAGTCCGTGGCGGCCAGCGCGGTCCGGATGCGGCCCAGGGCGGCCGCGCAGGCCCGGTACGCCGCGCTCTCGCTGGAGAGGAAGGCCAGGTCCTTGACCGCCTTGTCGACCGCGGCGTCGTCGGCGAGGTCGACCACCCGGGCCTGTCGCCAGGCCGGCTCCTGGTCCTCGGTGGCGACCGGGGCCCGCTCGGTCAGCGTCGCGAGGTCCTTGCCGATGGTGGCCGGTGCCGGGGGCCGGCGCCGTTCGGCCTGCTTGCGCTCCTTCTTCCCCGCGCCCTTGGGCAGCGGACTGGCGCTCGGGCTGGGGCCGTTGGCGTACGCGGTGGCGTCGGCGTACACCAGCTGCAGCCGCCGCGGCATGTCGTAGGCCGCGAGCCGCTCGGCGAACTCCTCGAGGTCGGTGATCGCCGTCCTCGAGGCAGCCAGCGCCGACCCGCAGTCCTCCTCGGTGGCCCGGACCGCGTAGTAGTCGGTGGTGGCCGCGATGCTCGTCCACCGGGTCGCCAGCGCCGAGGGGTTCGGCGCCCGGTCCCGCCCGTCGACCTGCCGGCCCAGGTCCGCCCACTCGCCGCGACAGTCGCGGGCCTCGGTGCTGGTCTCCTCGCCGTCGGCGCTGGCTGCCTCGGGCCCACCGGAGCCGCTGCCGCAGCCGCCGGCGAGCAGGACACACCCCAGGAGGGCGCCGAGCGCGGCCGTGGTGCTGCGACCGGTCCGGGTGCGAGGACTCTGCATGGCAGTCACCGTAGCCCCGCGCGACCCCGACGGGCAGCGAACGACGTGCCCGGTTCTGGCATAGGCTCCGGGCGTGGTCAGGACCAGCCAGAGTCTCCGGGTGCTGGGGCCCGGCGACGTCGGGCCCGCGCTGGAGGTGATCGCCACCGACCCGGTGGCCAACGTCTTCGCCGACTACCGCACCCGGATCACCCAGCTCGACCCGCGCTGGCTCGGGGGCGAGATGTGGGGGTGGTACGACGGCGACCGGCTCGCCTCGCTGTGCCACGTGGGTGCCAACCTGGTCCCGGTGAACGCCTCGCCCGCGGCCTGCGAGGCCTTCGCGGAGCGCGCCGTGCGGACCAGCCCGCGCAGCTCGACGATCGTCGGTCCCCACGACGCGGTCGCCCGGCTCTGGTCGGCGCTCGAGGAGCACTGGCCCCACCCTCGCGAGTTCCGCTGGGACCAGCCGCACCTGGTCGCCCGGCACGCGCCGGCGGTGCCGCGCGACCCGCTGGTGCGGCGTACGACCAAGCACGAGGTCGACGCGCTCTACCCCGCCTGCGTGGCGATGTACACCGAGGAGGTGGGCATCAGCCCCGAGCACGACGGCGGGCGCGACCTCTACCGGGCGCGGGTCAACCAGCTCGTGGGCCGCGGCTGGTCCTTCTCCCGGATCGAGGGCGGGCGGGTGCTGTTCAAGGCCGAGGTGGCCTGCGCGACCCCGAGCGCCTGCCAGATCCAGGGCGTGTACGTCGACCCGGAGCTGCGCGGACAGGGTCTCGCCACGGCCGGGATGGTCACGGTCGTCGACCTGTGCCTGCGCGAGATCGCGCCGGTGGTCTCGCTCTACGTCAACGCGCACAACCAGCCGGCGCGGTCGGCGTACGAGCGTGCCGGCTTCGAGCAGGCCGGCACATTCTCGACCATCATGTTCTGAGCACGCGCGTGCCGGGGGCCCCGGCGCCACGGCTAGCCTTGCGCCCATGACCTCACCGAACGTCCTGCGCCTCTCGAGGCTGTTCGTCCGGACCCTGCGGGAGGACCCCGTCGACGCCGAGGTCCCGAGCCACCGGCTGCTCGTGCGCGCCGGCTACATCCGCCGGGCCGCGCCCGGGATCTACTCGTGGCTGCCGCTGGGCCTGCGCGTCTACCGCAAGGTCGAGGCGATCGTGCGCGAGGAGATGGACGCCATCGGCGCCCAGGAGCTGCAGTTCCCGGCGCTGCTGCCGCGCGAGCCCTACGAGGCGACCGGTCGCTGGACCGACTACGGCGACGGCATCTTCCGGCTCAAGGACCGCAAGGGCGGCGACTACCTGCTCGGCCCCACCCACGAGGAGATGTTCACCCTCGTGGTCAAGGACCTGTACTCGTCGTACAAGGACCTGCCGGTGTGGCTCTACCAGATCCAGACGAAGTACCGCGACGAGGCGCGTCCCCGCGCCGGGCTGATCCGTGGCCGCGAGTTCGTGATGAAGGACTCCTACTCCTTCGACACCACCGACGAGGGGCTGGACGCCTCCTACGCCGCGCACCGGGCGGCGTACGTCAAGACCTTCGACCGCTTCGGCTTCGACTACGTGATCGTCAAGGCCACCAGCGGAGCGATGGGCGGCTCGAAGTCCGAGGAGTTCCTCGCGCGCAGCGACGTGGGCGAGGACACCTACGTCCGGTGCACGTCGTGCGACTACGCCGCGAACGTCGAGGCGGTCCAGGTGCGCCCGCCCGAGCCGGTGCCGTACGACGACGCGCCGGCCGCCCACGCCGAGCCGACGCCGGACACCCCGACCATCGGCACGCTGGTGGCGCACCTCAACGAGAAGTACCCCCGCGACGACCGTCCCTGGGACGCCGGCGACACCCTGAAGAACGTGCTGGTCGTGCTCAAGCACGCCGACGGCACCCGGGAGCCGCTGGCGATCGGCGTGCCGGGCGACCGCGAGGTCGACCAGAAGCGGCTCGAGGGCATGCTCGAGCCGACCGAGATCGAGGCCGATGGACGAGGCCGAGTTCGCCCGGCACCCGGCGCTGGTCAAGGGCTACATCGGCCCCGGCGCGCTGGGCGAGCAGTCGCCCTCCGGCATCCGCTACCTGCTCGACCCGCGGGTCGTGGAGGGCACCCGCTGGGTGACCGGCGCCGACCTGCACGGCAGCCACGTGCTCGACCTGGTCGCCGGCCGCGACTTCACCGCCGACGGCACGATCGAGGCGGCCGAGGTGCGCGACGGCGACCCCTGCCCCACCTGCGACGGCGGCACGCTGGAGACCGCACGCGGCATCGAGATGGGCCACATCTTCCAGCTGGGCCGCAAGTACGCCGAGGCGCTGGACCTCAAGGTGCTCGACGAGAACGGCAAGCTGGTGACCGTGACGATGGGCTCCTACGGCGTCGGGGTCTCCCGGGCGGTCCCGGTGATCGCCGAGGGCAACCACGACGAGCTCGGCCTGGTCTGGCCCCGGGCGGTGGCTCCGGCCGACGTGCACCTCGTCGCCACCGGCAAGGACAGCGCGATCTTCGAGGCCGCCGAGCGACTGGCCGACGACCTCTCCGCAGCCGGCCTCGAGGTCATCTACGACGACCGGCCCAAGGTCAGCCCCGGGGTGAAGTTCAAGGACGCCGAGCTGATCGGCGTCCCGACGATCGTCACCGTCGGCCGCGGCCTCGCCGACGGCAATGTGGAGGTCAAGGACCGGCGCTCCGGCGACCGCACCGAGGTCCCCCTCGGCGACGCCGTGCCCCACCTGGTGGGTGTGGTCCGCGGGTAGGGCGCTGGGGACTGCAGGTTTCCCCGCGCACCCGGGCGTCAGTCGCGGCGCCGGGTCGCCTCGTCGAGCTCGGCGAGGTCCTCGGCGGTGGGCTGCCAGCGCAGCGCGGCGGCGTTGGTGCGCACCTGATCGGCGCGGCTGACACCGGAGATCACCGAGGAGACCGCCGGCTGCGCGGCCAGGCCGGCCACGGCGACCTCGAGCGTCGAGAGCCCGCGGTCCGCGGCGTACCGCTCGACGGCCTCGATCCGGTCCCAGTCGGCCCGGTCGAGCCAGCCCGCCCGGCGGGTGTCGACCGCGGCCCGCGAACCCGCGGGTGCGGCCTCGCCGCGGCGGTACTTCCCGGTGAGCAGGCCGTACTCCAGCGGGAAGAACGGCAGCACGCCGAGGCCGAAGTGCTCGCACGCGGGGCCGACCTCGGCCTCGAGCGTGCGGTCGAGCAGCGAGTAGCGGTTCTGCACCGACACGAACCTCTCGTACCCCGAGGCGCGCGCGGTCCACTCGGCGTCGGCGACCTGCCAGCCGGCGAAGTTCGAGCACCCGAGGTAGCGGACCTTGCCCTCCTGCACCAGCTCGGTCAGCGCGGCAAGGGTCTCGGCGATCGGAGTGACGTCGTCGAAGCGGTGCAGCTGGTAGAGGTCGATGTGGTCGGTGCCGAGCCGGCGCAGGCTCCCCTCGACGGCACGGCGCACGTAGCGTCGCGACCCGCGTACGCCGTGGTCCTCGCCGTTGGCACCCCGCATGTCCATGCCGAACTTGGTGGCGACCACGAAGTCGTCGCGCCGGCCGCGGAGCGCCTGGCCGAGCAGCTCCTCGCTGCCGCCCGGCTCCTCGCCGTAGATGTCCGCGGTGTCCAGCAGGGTGACCCCGACCTCCCGGGCGGCGTCGAGGATCTCGGTCACCCCGGCCTGGTCGACCCGGCCGCCGAACGCGTTGCACCCGATCCCCACCGCGCTGACCATGAGTCCCGAGCGGCCGAGGGGGCGGTAGGTCATGTCCATGCCGTCGAGCCTAGGCGGCCCGTCCCCGGGCCTCACCCGGAGGCGCCGCCGGTGAAGTTCCAGGCCGCGAGGTGCAGCGGCGGGCAGACGAACCGGGGGGAGGACGTGGTGTAGGTGTCGCCGGGGACCGCGCTGGCCCGCGCACCGACCGCACGCACGTTGCCCGGCGCCAGGGCCTCGGCGTAGGCCTGGGTGAAGCGCAGGTTGCTCACCGGGCGGGTGATCTCGCCGTCCTCGACCAGCCACACGCCGTTGCGGGTCAGGCCGGTCATGGTCACCGAGCGTGGGTCCAGCACGCGGGTGTACCAGAAGTCCGAGACGAGGATCCCGCGCTCGACCTCCGCGAGGAGCGCGGCCGTCGACGCGTCGACCACCGGACCCTCCACCTCGGCGTCGGGTGCCTCCGGGTCGGACCCGTGCAGCTGGACGTGGCGAGCGACCGGGCCGAAGGCGAACACCCCGAGGTCCTGGTGACCGGTGCTGGCGGCACCGGCCTCGGCGGCGGTGCGCCGGTCGTGGGTGATCCCCACGGTGCGCCCCTGCTCCACCAGCGCGTACGCCGCCCGCGGGGTGCCCTCGGCGTCGTAGCCCAGGCCGAGGGCCAGCGGATCGTCGGTCATCGAGACCGTCGGGTCGAACTGCTGCTCGCCGAGCCGCAGGTAGGAGCGACGCTCGTTGACCGCCCGGCCCGCGAAGGCGTTGCCGGCGAGGTTGCCGAGGACGTCGAGCACGGCGCAGGGCTCGAGCACCACCTCGTAGCGGCCCGGCGGCAGCTCGACCGGCTCGGCCGACGCGCGCGCCTTCGCCGCGGCCCGGGCCCCCAGCACGGCGCCGTCGAGCTCGGCGATGCTCAGCGGCGCGCTGCGGGCCAGGCCGTCGGCACCGGCGTCGCGGGCGATGCCGGAGAGCCCGCACTCGACCGCCTCGCCCGAGACCGACTGGCCGGTGGAGCTCGCCAGGGCCCCGGTCCAGTGGTTGGTGCGCACGTAGCCGGCGGTCTCCAGCCCGCCCGCGCCGTCGACGAAGCCGCGCACCACCTCGGCCCGGTCGGCGGGAGTGGCCCCCGCCGTCGCCAGGTCGACACCAGGCGTCGGTCCGGGCTCCTCGGGACGAGCCAGTCCGGGCCAGGTGGGGTCGAGCGGCGCGACGCGCACCGCCGCCGCCACCCGGTCGACCAGCGACGTGACGTCGTCCTCGGAGACGACGGTGGTCGAGCCCGAGGCGGTCCGTCCGTCGAGGTGCACGACGAGGCGCAGGCCGGTGGTGTCCTCGGCGACGTTCTGGTGGATGACCGAGTTGGCGAAGCGGGTCAGCGCGAGCCGGTTGCGGTCGACCTGGGCGGACACCTCGGCGCCGGCGACAGCGTCGAGCACCCGCTCGACGACCTGGTCGGGGAGCCGTCGCTGGTCGCTCATGCGCGCACCCCCACCCGCACGTCCCGGAAGCGCGCCGGCGCCGCCGGGTGCCCGGTGTGGCCGGTCTGGCCGGGCTGGCCCTTGCCGCAGTTCGGCGTCCCCCAGGCCACGATCTCGTCGGAGAGCATGTCGAGGGAGGACCAGAACCTCGGGCCGATGCCGGTGTACGTCGGGTTGCGCACCAGCCGGCCGAGCCGACCCTTCTTCACCTCGTAGCCCACCTCCGTGCCGAACTGGAAGTTCAGCCGGCGGTCGTCGATCGACCAGGAGCGGTTGGTCTCCATGTAGATCCCGTCGTCGGTCTCGTCGATGATCTGCTCGAAGGTGTGCGGTCCCGGCTCCAGGCCCACGTTGGTCATCCGCACCATCGGGAGCCGCGACCAGCCGTCCGCCCGGACGCTGCCGGCGTAGTCGAGGCCGGCGACCGCGGCGGAGTCGCGTCCGGCCAGCACCCCGACCCAGATGCCCTCGCGCACGGCGTCCCGCTTGGTGGCGGGAGTGCCCTCGTCGTCGTAGCCGAAGGAGCCGAGGGCTCCGGGGATGGTCGGGTCGATGGTGATGTTCATCAGCGGCGACCCGTAGGTCAGCGACCCGAGCTGGGCCAGGTCGAGCCACGACGTCCCGGCGTACGCCGCCTCCCAGCCCAGGATCCGGTCGAGCTCGATGGCGTGGCCGACCGACTCGTGGATCTGCAGGGCCAGCTGCTCGGCGCCCAGGATCAGGGTGGTCTCGCCCGACGGGCACTGCGGCGCGCTCAGCAGCTCCCGCGACTCCGACGCCGACCCGGGCGGCCTGGGCCTCGAGGTCGAGCTCCTCCACGAACTCCCACCCGCGGGTGGCGTACTGGCCGCGGGCCGCCGGGTAGGAACGGCGCTGGGTCTCGTGCTCGCCGACCGCGGTGGCCATGATCCCGCCGCCGCTCTCGCGGACGTGCTGGTCGATGCGGTGACCCTCGCTGGAGACGAACCACTTCTCGGTGTCCCAGAGCTGGTACTGGCCCTCGGCCACGTCGGCGCCGTGCTCGCCCATGGTCCGGGTCGCTCGGACGAGCAGGTCGCCCTTGTCGGCCAGCGACACCGCGAACGGGTCGGTGGCGCAGTCGCTGGCCCACGACCCCACCACGGGCTCGCTGGTCAGCAGGGGCGACTCGTCGCGACCCACGAGCGCGCTCGCCGCGGCGATCTCCGCCGACCTCCGCCCGGCGTCCCGTACGGCGCGGTCGCCGAGGTCGGGGACGGCGAAGAAGCCCCACCCGGAGCCGACCAGGGCTCGGACACCGATGCCCGAGCTGGCGTCCTGGGCGAGCGACTCGACCTCGCCGTTGCGCGCGGACATGGACTCGTGGCGCCGGTGCATCACCCGCGCGTCGGCGTACCGCGCCCCGGCGTCGATCGCCGCCTGGACCGCGGCCTCGGCCGCGTCGAACTCGCTCATGTCGCCCGACCCTAGGTGAGCGGCCCGGATCAGGTGAGGCCGGGGAAGTCCGACGGGGCCAGGCCGAAGCCGAGCTCGCGCAGCGCGGCGTCGTCGAGGGCGGTGATCGCCCAGCGGCGGTCGGTCCCCGCGGTGTTCTCGACCAGCTCCCCGTAGGTGAGGGTCACCCGCTGCTCCACGGTGCGGGCCACGGCCTCGATCTGGACGGCCGTGTCCGTGGGGCCGGGGACGTCGTAGTCGACCTCGGCCGCGACCGGGTCGGCGCCCGCCCGGCTGATCAGCACGGTGAGCCGGTCACGGGTGGCGCGGTGGTCCTGGAAGGCGTCGGTCAACCGACGGAACAACGACGGTTGCCGCGACTGCGAGGACCGCGCGCCGAGCAGCCCGTAGAGGTACACCGCCGCGTGCTCGGCCGCGAGCGCCTTCTGCAGCGCCTCCACCGGCGTCACGCGTCGGCGTCCGCAGGCCACTGGGCCAGACGCTGCTGCACCGCGGCGCCCATGCTGGCCAGCAGCCGGGCGAACCGGCCGCTCTGCGCGTCGACCGCGAGGTCGCCGAGGGTGTCGTGCAGGGCGCGTTCCCGGGCGGCGAGGGCCGTGAGCGCCCGGGCGCGACGCCGCGGTACCCGGTACGGCGCAGGCGTCTCCGAGGACCGCGCCCGCTCCGGGCACCGCGTCGACCAGGGCCGCCTCGTGGACCTGGTGCAGCGCGACCAGCGGCGCCAGGGTGGCGCGGGTGTCGGGGAAGCGGGTCAGCGTGCCGGTGGCGGCCTGCCGCAGGGCGCGGACCTGGGCCAGCGCGCTGGTCGCCACGGCGACGTCGGGAGCGAGGCTGGGCCCGGGGTCGGGCCCGGAGTCGGGACTCGCCGTGGGGGGAGCGGTGCCGGTGCCGTCCGTGCTGTCGGCTCCCCGACACCCCGCCACGGTGAGGGCCGCCAGACCCAGACCGGCACCGACCACCGCCCGTCGTGACGGTCCTCGGGAGGTCCCGGGCACCGTCGGCGCGTCGGCGGGGAAGTCGGCCACGCGGGCATCCTAGAGCCCTCGACGCGGGGTCCCTGGTGACCGACCCGGGTTGCCGGTGACGCTAGGGTGAACCCACCACAACAGCACACAGCAGGAGGGCGAACGCCATGAGCACGGCGGACACCAGGGATCGCCTCGCTGAGGAGCTCACCGGCCCGATCTCCGCCCTCGGGCTCGACCTGGAAGCGGTCGACCTGACCAGTGCCGGCAAGCGCCGTGTGCTCCGCGTGGCCATCGACCGCGACGGTGGCGTGACCATGGACGACATCGCGGACGCGACTCGTGAGGTCTCCCGCGTCCTGGACGACACCGACCTGATGGGTCGCCAGGCCTACACCCTCGAGGTCTCCTCTCCCGGCGTCGACCGGCCCCTGACCCTGCCCCGCCACTGGCGCCGCAACACCGGCCGCCTGGTCACGGTGCGCCCCCGGGAGGGGGAGCCGATGACCGGCCGGGTCGTCGCCACGGACGACGACGGGGCCGTCCTGGACGTCGAGGGCACCGAGCGGCGGGTCGAGTACGCCGAGGTGAAGAAGGCCAAGGTCCAGATCGAGTTCACGAAGGAGTCGTCCTGATGGACATCGACATGAGCCTGCTGCGCATGCTGGAGCGGGAGAAGGAGATCCCGTTCGAGGTGCTGATCGAGGCCATCGAGCAGGCCCTGCTGACGGCGTACCACAAGACCCACGGAGCCGAGGAGCACGCGCGGGTCGACCTGGACCGCAAGAGCGGCCACGTCACCGTGATGGCCGAGGAGCACGACGACGAGGGCAACGTGGTGGGGGAGTACGACGACACTCCCGAGGGGTTCGGCCGGATCGCCGCCACCACGGCCAAGCAGATCATGCTGCAGCGGCTGCGCGACGCCGAGGACGAGCGCAAGTTCGGGGAGTTCTCCGGCAAGGAGGGCGACATCGTCTCCGGGCTGATCCAGCAGGGGCGCAACCCCGACGACGTGATGGTCGACCTGGGCAAGCTCGAGGCCCTGCTACCGGCCGGTGAGCGGGTGCCCGGCGAGGACTACTCCCACGGCACCCGGATCAAGTGCCTCGTGGTCAGCGTGCGCAAGGGCATGCGCGGACCGCAGGTGATGCTGTCGCGCACCCACCCCAGCCTGGTCAAGAAGCTGTTCGCGCTCGAGGTCCCCGAGATCGCCGACGGCACCGTGGAGATCGCCGGCATCGCCCGGGAGGCGGGGCACCGCACCAAGATCGCGGTGAAGTCCAACGTGGCGGGCGTCAACGCCAAGGGCTCCTGCATCGGCCCGATGGGCCAGCGCGTGCGCAACGTGATGAACGAGCTGCACGGCGAGAAGATCGACATCGTCGACTGGTCCGACGACCCGGCCCAGCTGGTGGCGCACGCCCTCAGCCCGGCGCGGGTCTCCGAGGTGATCGTCGTCGACGAGGCGGCTCGGTCCGCGCGCGTCATCGTGCCCGACTTCCAGCTCTCCCTGGCGATCGGCAAGGAGGGCCAGAACGCCCGCCTCGCGGCGCGCCTGACCGGCTGGCGCATCGACATCCGGCCGGACACCGAGCCCGAGGTCCCCGTGGCCCCACCCGTGGCTCCTCCGGAGTAGTCGGTTCGGAGAACGGCGGCGGCACCGGTAGAGTGGTCTGCGGTGGTTTACCGACTCGACAGCCCGAACCGCGGCAACGGACCCGTCCGGACCTGCATCGGCTGCCGGGAACGAGCCGCCAAGCGTGAGTTGTTGCGGGTGGTCGCAGGGACGGACGCGGAGGCCCAGGACGGCACACCCGGATCCTGGTTCGTCGTACCGGACCCGAGTGGCACCGCACCCGGTCGCGGGGCGCATCTGCATCCCACACCGGACTGTCTCGCACTCGCTGAGCGCAGACGTGCCTTCGCCCGTGCACTGCGGCATGATGCCGGGGTCCGGGGGGCGCTGAGCCTGGAGCGGTTGCGGGAGCACCTCGCGGCACGACCGATGGAAGACCGAGATGAGGCACTACCCATGAGGAACGGGAGCACGAGCTCATGAGCCTGCGATGAGTAACCCGCGATGAGCATGCACATCAACTAGCGGTCCGCTCTCCGTCCCATGACGGACTCGGACCAGGAGGAAACACGTGGCCAAGGTCCGAGTCCATGAACTCGCCAAGAAGTACGACGTCCCGTCGAAGGACGTCTTGAAGATGCTGAACGATCTCGGAGAGTTCGTGAAGGCACCGAGCTCGACGGTGGAGCCCCCCGTCGAGAAGAAGTTCGAAGACAAGTACGGCGCCGAGCTGCTCGCCAAGGCCGAGGCCAAGGCGGCGAAGAAGGCCGCCAAGAAGGCCCCGGCGAAGAAGGCCGCAGCGGCCCCCGACGCCGCCGAGTCCGGTGCGCCCGCCGAGGTCGCCGCCGAGGCGCCCGCGTCGCCCGCGGAGTCGTCGGAGGAAGCCCCGGCCGACGCCGCCGCCGCGCGTACGGCGCCGAAGCCCGGCCCGCGCACGCCGGCCGCAGAGCCGGCCGCCCCCGAGGCCCCCGAGCAGCCCGCCGCAGCGGCGGCGGCTCCCGAGGCCCCGGCCGCCGAGCCGGCCGAGGGTGAGGAGTCCGACGACGACGAGCCCAGCGCCGGAGCCGGTTTCAAGCCGGGCCCGCGCCCCGCGCGTCCCGGTGCTCCGCGCCCGGGCAACAACCCGTTCTCCTCGACCCAGGGCATGGGCCGGCGTCAGGCGCCGGCTCCCGGCGCGGGCACCGGCGACCAGCAGCGTCCGCCGCGCCCGCCCGCGGGCCGCGGCGAGGGTGGCATGCCCCGTCCGAACCCCGCGATGATGCCCAAGTCCCCGGCCGCCTTCGGTGGCGGCCCCGGCGGCCGTCCCGGCCCCGGGGGACGCGGTGGCCCCGGTGGCCCCGGCGGCCCCGGTGCCGGTGGACCCGGAGGCGCCCGCGGTGGCGCTCCCGCTCGTGGTGGCGCTCCTCGTGGAGGCGGCTTCGGCGGTCCTCCCGGTGGTGGCCTCGGCGGCCCGCCCAGCGGCGGTCGTCCGGGTGGTCCCGGACGTGGACGTCCCGGTGGTCGTGGCAGCACCCAGGGTGCCTTCGGGCGTCCCGGCGGCCCGTCGCGCCGCGGACGCAAGTCCAAGCGGGCCCGTCGTCAGGAGTTCGAGGCGATGCAGGCCCCGACGATCGGTGGCGTGCGCGTCCGCAAGGGCGACGGCGAGACCGTACGCCTGCCGCGCGGTGCGTCGCTGACCGACTTCGCCGAGCGGATCGGCGTCGAGCCGGCCTCGCTGGTGCAGATGCTGTTCCACCTCGGTGAGATGGTCACCGCGACCGAGTCGGTCAACGACGCGACCCTCGAGCTGCTCGGCGAGGAGCTCAACTACGTCGTCGAGGTCGTCTCCCCCGAGGACGAGGACCGCGAGCTGCTCGAGTCCTTCGACCTCGAGTTCGGCTCCGACGAGGGTGTCGAGGCAGACCTGGCCGCCCGTCCGCCGGTCGTGACCGTGATGGGTCACGTCGACCACGGCAAGACCAAGCTCCTCGACGCGCTGCGCCAGGCCAACGTCGTGGACAAGGAGGCCGGTGGGATCACCCAGCACATCGGCGCCTACCAGGTGCACACCGAGGTCGACGGCAACGACCGCCGGATCACCTTCATCGACACCCCCGGTCACGAGGCGTTCACCGCCATGCGTGCCCGTGGTGCCCAGGCGACCGACATCGCGGTGCTCGTGGTGGCCGCGGACGACGGGGTCATGCCGCAGACGGTGGAGGCGCTCAACCACGCCAAGGCCGCCGAGGTGCCGATCGTGGTCGCGGTCAACAAGATCGACAAGCCGGACGCCGACCCGAGCAAGGTCCGCGGACAGCTGACCGAGTACGGCCTGGTCCCCGAGGAGTACGGCGGCGACATCATGTTCGTCGACGTCTCGGCGAAGTCCGAGCTCAACCTGGACAAGCTGCTCGAGGCGGTCGTGCTCACCGCGGACGCCTCGCTGGACCTGCGGGCCAACCCCGACCAGGACGCCCAGGGGCTCGTCGTCGAGGCGCACCTCGACCGCGGTCGGGGTCCGGTGGCGACGATCCTGGTGCAGCGCGGCACGCTGCGCGTCGGCGACTCGATCGTGGCCGGACCGGCGCACGGTCGCGTCCGGGCGATGCTCGACGAGCACGGCGAGGCCATCGAGCAGGCCGACCCGTCGCGTCCCGCGATGGTGCTCGGACTGTCCGGGGTGCCGGGCGCGGGCCAGAACTTCATCGTCGTCGACGACGACCGGATGGCCCGGCAGATCGCGGAGAAGCGGGAGTCGCGCGAGCGTGCGGCCATGCAGGCCAAGCGTCGCGTGCGTCGCAGCCTCGAGGACTTCATGGCCTCCATGGAGAAGGGCGAGAGCCAGGAGCTCAACCTCATCCTCAAGGGCGACGTGTCCGGTTCGGTCGAGGCCCTCGAGGACTCGCTGGCCAAGATCGACGTCGGCGACGAGGTGTCGCTGCGCGTCATCGACCGAGGTGTCGGTGCGATCACCGAGACCAACGTCGACCTGGCCGCCGCCTCCGACGCGATCATCATCGGCTTCAACGTCCGCCCGCAGGGCAAGGCGACCGAGATGGCCGAGCGCGAGGGCGTGGAGATCCGTTACTACACGGTGATCTACCAGGCCATCGAGGAGATCGAGGCCGCGCTCAAGGGCATGCTCAAGCCCGAGTTCGAGGAGCAGACCCTGGGTCAGGCGGAGATCCGCGCGATCTTCCGCAGCTCCAAGATCGGCAACATCGCGGGCTGCATGGTCACCAGCGGCGTCATCCGACGCAATGCCAAGGTGCGCCTGATCCGCGACGGTGCCGTGGTCCAGGACAACCTCGACCTCTCCTCGTTGCGACGCGAGAAGGACGACGCCGGCGAGGTCCGTGAGGGCTTCGAGTGCGGTCTGGTCCTGCGCGGCTTCAACGACATCAAGGAGGGCGACGTGGTCGAGGCCTTCGAGATGAAGGAGATCCCGCGCGCGTGACCGAGGCGCGTGGTGGTCCTCCCGCTGAGCGGGAGGGCCACCACGTCCCCGCACGTCGCACGGCCCAGGAGGAGCAGCATGAGCAACCCACGCGTCCGCAAGATCGCCGACCGGATCCAGGTGATCGTCGCCGAGATGCTGGAGCGACGGGTCAAGGACCCGCGCCTGGGGTTCGTGACCGTCACCGACGTCCGCGTCTCCGGTGACACCCAGCAGGCCACCGTCTTCTACACGGTGCTCGGCGAGGAGGCCGACCTCGACGGCAGCGCCGCCGCCCTGGCCTCGGCCACCGGGCTGATCCGGTCCGAGGTCGGCAAGCAGCTCGGGATGCGGCACGTGCCGACCCTCGAGTTCATCCACGACGCGCTGCCCGAGAACGCCCGGCACATCGACGACCTGCTCGAGCGGGTGCGGCAGTCCGACGCCGCGGCTGCCGAGTCGGCCAGTGGCGCCACCTTCGCCGGCGAGCCTGACCCGTACAAGAAGCCCCGCGACCTCGACGGCGACGACCTCGAGGACGAGTGAGCGACCGACCTGCTGCCGGCGGCCTGCTGGTCGTGGACAAGCCGGCCGGGATGACCTCGCACGACGTGGTGGCCCGGGTCCGACGCCTGGCCGGCACCCGCAAGGTCGGCCACGCCGGCACGCTCGACCCGATGGCGACCGGGGTGCTGGTCCTCGGCCTGGACCGGGCGACCCGGCTCCTGGGACACCTGACGCTGACGGAGAAGGCCTACGACGCCACCATCCGCCTCGGGGCGGTCACCACCACCGACGACGCCGAGGGCGAGGTCGTGGCCACCTCACCGGTGGACGCCGTCACCGAGGCTGCGGTCCGCGAGGCCCTCGCCGGCTTCGTCGGTGAGATCGACCAGGTGCCCTCCTCGGTCTCCGCGGTCAAGGTCGGTGGTCGGCGTGCCTACGAGCGCGTCCGCGCGGGGGAGCAGGTCGAGCTGGTCGCCCGGCGGGTGCGGATCGAGGAGATCCGGGTGCGCGACGTCCGACCGGGCGAGGTCGACGTGGCGGTCCGCTGCTCCAGCGGCACCTACATCCGGGCGCTCGCCCGCGACCTCGGCGAGCAGCTGGGGGTCGGCGGTCACCTGACCGCGCTGCGGCGTACCGCCGTCGGGCCCTACGGCCTGAGCGACGCGCACCCGCTCGAGCAGCTGGAGGGTGACCTGCCGGTGCTCACCCTCGCCGACGCCGCCCGGCAGGGCTTCCCCGGCGTGGACCTCGACGAGGACGGCGCCACCGACGTCCGCTTCGGCCGCAAGCTGCCCGCGCAGCTCGGTCACGCCGGCCCGGTGGCGCTGTTCGCCCCCGACGGGGAGTTCCTCGCCCTGTACGAGCAGGACGGCGACCTGGCCCGGGCGGTGGCGGTGTTCGTCTGAGGCCGCGTCGCTAGTCTTCGGGTCGTGCGAATCTGGCGTTCCCTCGACGACGTGCCCGGTGACCTCGGGCGCACGGCCGTGGTCATCGGCAACTTCGACGGCGTCCACCTCGGCCACCGGCACGTCATCGGTCGCGCGCGCGAGCTCGCGGACCGCGACGGTCTCCGGGTGGTGGCGGTCACCTTCGACCCGCACCCGATGGCGGTGCTCCGCCCCGAGCACGCGCCGCTGGCGCTGACCCACCTCGACCAGCGCAGCCGGCTGCTGGCCGAGGCCGGCGTGGACGACGTGCTGGCGATCCCGTTCTCCCGCGAGATCGCGGCGTGGTCGCCGCTGGAGTTCGTGGACCGCGTGCTGGTCGACGCGCTGCACGCTGCCCGGGTGGTCGTCGGCGCCAACTTCCGCTTCGGCTCCCGAGCCGCCGGTGACGTGACCACCCTGCTCGACGCCGGCGCCGAGCGGGGCTTCGAGGCCGAGGGGGTCGCCCTCGACGGCGGTCCCCAGGTCTGGTCCTCGACCTACGTGCGCACCTGCCTCGCGGCCGGCGACGTGGCCGGGGCCACCGAGGCGCTCGGGCGCCCGTTCGCGGTGGTCGGCCGGGTCGTCGAGGGCGACCGTCGTGGCCGCGAGCTCGGCTACCCCACCGCCAACGTGCTGACCGTGGGCCTCGCCGTCCCCGCCGACGGGGTGTACGCCGGACGGCTGGCGGTGCTCGACGACGTCACGCTCGAGGCGACGGGTGCGGCCCTGCCCGCCGCGATCAGCGTGGGCACCAACCCGACGTTCGAGGGCGAGCGCGAACGCCGCGTCGAGGCCTACGTGCTGGACCGCACGGACCTGCAGCTCTACGGCGCGACCGTCGCCATCTCGTTCGTCGACCGGATCCGGGGGATGGTCGCCTTCGAGGGCGTGGACGCGCTGGTGGAGACCATGGCCCAGGACGTCGCCCGCACCCGCGAGCTGCTCGCGTGAACACCCGTCAGCTGCCCTCCCTCGCCGGTCCCGAGGCGGACCGCTGGTTCGTCGACCACGGCCTGCCGTGGTTCGTCCCCGAGCGGCGGGACCGCGCACGGGCGGCCCTGCACAGCCGGCACACGTTGGCCGGGCTCGCGGTCGTCGTGCTGGTCGCGCTGGTCGCGGGGGTGCTGCTGGCGATGCTCACCTCCGAGCTGAGCCTGGCCCCGGCGACCCTGGTCACCCTCGTGCTGCTCGCCGCTCTCGCCTACGCCGGCGTCCGGCTCGGTGCCTGGCCGATCGCGCGATGGGCCGCTCGCCGTACCCTCGGCAGCCTGCGGCTGCTGTTCCCGATGGTCACCCGCGCGCTGCCGCTGCTGCTGCTGTTCATGACGTTCCTGTTCATCAACGCCGAGGTCTGGCAGGTCGCGGCCACCCTGGACGGCGGCGTCCTGTGGGTGACGGTGCTGCTCTTCGGCGGCATCGCCACCGGGTTCCTGCTGGTCCGTCTGCCCGAGGAGCTCGACCACGTCGACGGCACCGAGGGCGCCCGCCTGGACCGCCTCGAGCGGGCCAACCTGCTGCTGGTGCTGATGGTGGCCCAGGCGCTGCAGGTGGTGCTGCTCGCCGTGTCGGTGTTCGCGTTCTTCCTCGTCTTCGGCGCCATCGTGATGACCCAGGGGGTCCAGGCCTCGTGGACCGGGTCGTCGATCCACACCCTGCCGTGGGCCACGAACCTCTCCGTCGAGCTGGTGCAGGTCTCGGTGTTCCTCGCCGCGTTCTCGGGGCTCTACTTCACCGTCACGGCGGTGACCGACGAGACCTACCGGGGCCAGTTCTTCACCCAGGTCAAGGCCGAGCTCGAGCGCGCGATCGGCGCGCGTGCCGTCTACCTGCAGCAGCGCGAGGACCACGCGTCCCAGCCGCCCCCGGCACCGTCCCCGGCACAGTCCCCGGCAGAGTCCCCGGGGTCACCCGGCTGAGCCACTCACGGGGCCGACCGTCACCGGCACACCGCTGAGCACCGCGTTGCCCGAGACGTCGAGGCGCTCGGGGTCGGTGAGGTCGTTGATCGAGACGCCCGCGACCTTGGTGGCGTTGCCGAGGCGGACGCCGTCGTGCTGGTGGCCGTAGCCGTGGGGGAGCGAGACCACCCCGCGCATCACGTCCTCGGTGGCGCGCACCTCGGTGGTCACGGCCCCGACCCGGGAGGCGACCCGGACGGTGGCCCCGTCGTCGAGACCGCGCGCGACGAGGTCCTCGGGGTGCATGAGCAGCTGGTGCCGCGGCTTGCCGCGGGTCAGCCGCGGGCTGTTGTGCATCCAGGAGTTGTTGTCCGACCGGTGCCGGCGGCCGATCAGCAGCAACTCGTCGGCGGCGGGCGGGGCGAGGGTGGCGCGCACGTGCGGCAGGTCGGCGACGACGAGGTCCGGGGCGAGGTGGATCAGCCGGTCCCGGGTCTGCAGGCGTCCCGGCATCGTCGGGCGCAGCGGCCCGAGGTCCACCCCCGCGGGGTTCGCGCGGAGCGCCCGCATCGTCGTCCGCCGCCCGGTCAGCAGCAGCAGCGTGACCAGCGTGCGCGGGCTCAGCCGCAGCCGCGCCTGCTGCACCAGCGCCCGGCGCCACGGCGTGCGGCCCCCGGTCCGGGCGGCCGTGCGCAGGGCGATCTCGCGGGCGATCTCCCAGTCCTCGAGGGCGCCCGCGGGCTTCTCGAGCACCGCCGGGGTGAAACGGGCGGTGTTGCGCACCGCCAGGGTGTGGAAGACCAGGTCGTACTGGTCGCGCTCGAGGGCGGTGACCGGGGGGAGCACGACGTCGGCGTGCCGGGTGGTCTCGTTGAGGTACAGGTCGACGGCCACCATGAAGTCCAGCCCCGCGAGCGCCTCGCCCAGCCGCCGGCCGTCCGGGGTGGACAGCACCGGGTTGCCGGCCACGGTGAGCAGCCCCCGCACCTGCCCCTCGCCGGGTGTCTCGATCTCCTCGCGCAGGGTGCTCACCGGGAGCTCGCCGGCGAACTCCGGTGCCCCGCGGACCCGGCTGCGCCACCGGTCGTAGTGGCCGCGCCCGAGCAGCCGGCGCCCCACGAGGTCGACCGCGGGCTCGGTGAACAGCACCCCGCCCTCGCGGTCGAAGTTGCCGGTCAGCAGGTTCAGGCACTGGATCGCCCACTGGCACACCGTCCCGAAGCCCTGCGTGGAGACGCCGACCCGTCCGTACGCCGCGGCCGCGTCCGCACCGGCGAACTCGCGGGTGATCCGGCGGACCGTCTCGGCCGGCACGCCGGAGACGGACTCGGCGTACTCCGGGGTGAACGCGTCGACCGCGAGCCGCACCGCCTCGATCTCACGCACGTACGCCGGCGGGGACGTCAGCTCCTCGGCGAACAGGACGTGCAGCATCGCGAGCAGCACCGCGGCGTCGGTCCCGGGTCGCACGAAGTGGTGCTCGTCGGCCGCCCGGGCGGTCTCGGTGCGCCGCGGGTCGAGCACGACCATCCGGCCGCCGCGCCCGCGCAGGTCACGCAGCCGCTGGGGGAAGTCCGGGGCCGTCATCAGCGAGCCGTTGGAGGCCATCGGGTTGCCGCCGAGCACCAGGAAGTAGGACGTCCGGTCGAGGTCGGGCACCGGGATCAGCAGCTGGTGTCCGTAGAGCTGCCAGGCGACGAACTGGTGCGGGAGCTGGTCGACGGAGGTGGCGCTGAAGGTGTTGCGGGTGCCCAGCGACCGGGTCATCGCGGTCCCGTGCGTCTGGGCGCCGAGCGAGTGCACGTTGGGGTTGCCGAGGTAGACCGCCAACGCGTCCCGACCGCCCGCCGCCACCACCCGCGCCAGGCCGTCGGCGGTCAGGTCCAGCGCCTCGTCCCAGGAGATCTCCTCCCACCGGGCCTCGGCGCCGGCACCGATGCGGCGCACCGGGCGGCGGAGCCGGTCGGGGTCGGCGTGGACGTCGGCGAGCGCCACGCCCTTGGGGCAGATGTGGCCCCGGGAGAGGGGATCGGCCTCATGGCCCCGGATGCCGGTCACCCGCGCGCCCTCGGGCCGGTCCTCGATGGTCAGCTCGAGCCCGCAGATCGCCTCGCACAGGTTGCAGGCCGCCAGCGCGGTGCGGGTGCCGGACGGTTCGGGGGAGTCCATGTCCGGATCCTTGCAGACGGTGACGCCGAGCCCAGAAGTCCGCATTCTCGGACGAATGCCGCTAACGTGGGCACCGACTCCATCGGGGAGCCACGCATCCAGGAGGCACACATGGGATTCGGACTCGGCATCGTCCTGCTCGTCATCGGCCTGATCCTGGCCCTGGCGGTCAACGCCCAGGTGTCCGGCATCGAGGTCACCACCCTCGGCTGGATCCTCGTCCTCGGCGGCGTCATCGTGATGGGGCTGACCGCGGCGCAGCTGAACATGCGCCGTCGCGGGACGGCGGTCCGGGCCACCACCCACTCCGACGGCAGCCAGACCGTGACCGAGCGGCGTACCGAGGTCGACCCGCCCGTCGTCTGAGCGCGGAGAGGGGGCTCCGGACTCCGGAGCCGCCGATTCGCCGCGCAGGTCCGGCCGCTGATAGCCTTGCCCGGTTGCCCGTCCAGGGCGACGTCCGCCGTGCATCGGCCGCGGATCCAGAGTGCCCGGGTGAACAGGCCCCGGCGCGCCGCGCAACGACAAGAGAGATGGGTAGTTCGACGTGTCGATCGGTACTGACGCAGAGACCAAGAAGAAGATCATCGCCGAGTACGCCACCGTGGACGGCGACACCGGTTCCCCCGAGGTGCAGATCGCGCTGCTGAGCCACCGCATCTCCCACCTGACCGAGCACCTCAAGCAGCACAAGCACGACCACCACAGCCGTCGTGGACTGCTGCTGCTCGTGGGCCAGCGTCGTCGGCTCCTGAACTACCTGGAGAAGACCGAGATCGAGCGCTACCGCTCGATCGTCTCGCGACTCGGCCTGCGCCGCTGAGCACCAACGCACTCACCTCCGGGTGGGTGCGTTTCTGCTAGAAACGACACAACACAACACATCCATCACCAGGAGCGATCCGCGAGCCCACCGGCCCGGTCTCCGGTAGTGGCCGTCGGGTTCCGACCGTGCAGCATCGTCGGAAGCCGCGGGCCTCGATCGAAGACCGGCCTCTCGCGCGGGTCGCGGATCGTCTCCGCGAACCAGAGAGAACACACACTTGTCTGACAACGAGATCACTGCCGTCGAGACCGTCCTCGACAACGGCTCCTTCGGCACCCGCACCGTCAAGTTCGAGACCGGGCTCCTCGCCCGCCAGGCCGCCGGATCGGTGACCGCCTACCTCGACGACGAGACCATGCTGCTCTCGGCGACCACCGCCGGCAAGCATCCCAAGGACCACTTCGACTTCTTCCCGCTGACCATCGACGTGGAGGAGCGGATGTACGCCGTGGGCCAGATCCCCGGCTCGTTCTTCCGCAGCGAGGGTCGGCCCGGTGAGGACGCCATCCTCACCTGCCGCCTGATCGACCGCCCCCTGCGCCCGACCTTCAAGAAGGGCCTGCGCAACGAGGTCCAGGTCGTCATCACGGTGATGGCGCTCGACCCCGACCAGCCCTACGACGTGCTGGCCATCAACGCCGCGTCCGCGTCCACCCAGCTCTCCGGCCTGCCGTTCTCCGGCCCGGTCGGCGGCACCCGCGTCGCCCTCATCGAGGGCCAGTGGGTCGCGTTCCCGTCCCACAGCCAGCTCGAGCGGGCGACGTTCGACATGGTCGTCGCCGGTCGGGTCACCGACACCGGCGACGTCGCGATCATGATGGTCGAGGCGGAGGCTCCCGAGGAGACCTTCGAGCTCGTTGCGGGCGGCGCCCAGGCACCCACCGAGGAGATCGTGGCCTCCGGCCTCGATGCCGCCAAGCCGTTCATCAAGCAGCTGTGCGAGGCGCAGGCCGAGCTGGCCAAGCAGGCCGCGAAGCCGGTCCAGGAGTTCCCGGTCTTCCTCGACTACGAGGACGACGTGTACGCGGCTGTCGAGAAGGCCGCCGAGGCCGACCTCGCTCCCGCGCTGACCATCGCCGACAAGCAGGAGCGCGAGGGTCGTCTCGACGAGATCAAGTCCTCGGTGCTCGAGCAGCTCGGCGAGCAGTTCGAGGGCCGCGAGAAGGAGCTCGGTGCTGCCTTCCGCTCGCTGAACAAGTCCCTGGTGCGCGAGCGTGTGCTGCGCGACAAGGTCCGCATCGACGGCCGGGGCCTCGCCGACATCCGGCCGCTCTCGGCCGAGGTCGAGGTCATCCCGCGGGTCCACGGCTCGGCGCTGTTCGAGCGCGGCGAGACCCAGATCCTCGGTGTCACCACGCTGAACATGCTGACCCTGGAGCAGAAGCTGGACACGCTGTCGCCGGAGAAGACGCGTCGCTACATGCACAAGTACGTGTTCCCGCCGTTCTCCACCGGCGAGACCGGCCGCGTGGGCTCGCCCAAGCGCCGCGAGGTCGGCCACGGCGCGCTCGCGCGTCGTGCCCTGCTGCCCGTGCTGCCCAGCCGCGAGGAGTTCCCCTACGCGATCCGCCAGCTCTCCGAGGCCATGGGCTCCAACGGCTCCACCTCGATGGGCTCGGTCTGCGCCTCGACGCTGTCGATGCTGCAGGCCGGTGTGCCCCTGAAGGCGCCGGTCGCCGGCATCGCGATGGGCCTGATCTCCGGTGAGGTCGAGGGCAAGACGGAGTACGTCGCGCTGACCGACATCCTCGGCGCCGAGGACGCCTTCGGCGACATGGACTTCAAGGTCGCCGGCACCCGGGAGTTCGTCACCGCGCTCCAGCTCGACACCAAGCTCGACGGCCTCCCGGCCGAGGTCCTCGCGGCTGCGCTGACCCAGGCCCGCGACGCGCGGCTGGCGATCCTGGACGTGATGGCCGAGGCCATCGACGCTCCCGAGGAGATGTCGGTGCACGCACCGCGCATCATCACCGTGCGGATCCCCGTCGACAAGATCGGCGAGGTGATCGGGCCCAAGGGCAAGGTCATCAACCAGATCCAGGACGACACCGGTGCGTCGCTGTCCATCGAGGACGACGGCACGATCTACATCGGTGCCACCAACGGTGAGGCCGCCGAGGCCGCCCGCCAGGCCGTCAACGCGATCGCCAACCCGACGATGCCCGAGGTCGGCGAGCGCTACCTCGGCACCGTGGTCAAGACGACCAACTTCGGCGCGTTCGTCTCCCTGCTCCCCGGCAAGGACGGGCTGCTGCACATCAGCAAGCTGCGTGCGCTCGCCGGCGGCAAGCGGGTCGACAACGTCGAGGACGTCGTCTCCGTGGGCCAGAAGCTGCAGGTCCAGATCGCCGAGATCGACGACCGCGGCAAGCTCTCCCTGGCGCCGGTCGTCGAGGACGACTCCCCGGAGTCGTCCGACGACGAGTGACCGGGGCTCGGTGACGAAGCTGCCCGGTGGCGTGCGCCGGACCGTCCTCAAGGGCGGTCTGCGCATCGTCACCGAGCACATGCCCGGGGTCCGGTCGGCCGCCGTCGGGGTCTACGTCCAGGTGGGCTCCCGCGACGAGGCGCCCCAGCTCAACGGGGCGTCGCACTTCCTGGAGCACCTGCTCTTCAAGGGCACCCCGACCCGCTCCGCGATGGACATCTCCGCCGCCCTCGACGAGGTCGGCGGGGAGTTCAACGCCTACACCGCGCGCGAGTACACCTGCTACCACGCGCGGGTGCTCGACGACGACCTGCCGACGGCGCTCGACGTCCTCGGCGACATGGTCACCGCGTCGGTGATCAGCGCCGAGGACGTGGAGGCCGAGCGCGAGGTGATCCTCGACGAGATCGCCATGCACGACGACGACCCCGACGACGTGGTGCACAACTTGTTCGCCGCGACGGCGTGGGCGGGGACACCGCTCGCGAGGCCGATCGCCGGGACCGACGCGTCGATCAAGGCGCTCACCCGCACCCAGATCGCCGGCTACTACCGGCGGCGCTACCGGCCCGAGGCGATGACCATCGCCGCGGCCGGCAACGTCGACCACGCCGAGGTGGTGCGGCAGGTGCGCACGTCCTTCGCGCGCAACGGCTTCCTCGACGGGGCCGCGAAGCCGGCGGGCCCCCGCGTCGCCGACCGGCCCCGGCCGCTGCGCGCGGGCGAGGTCGCCACCGCGCGGCCGTTCGAGCAGGTCAACGTCGTGCTGGGGATGCAGGGCCTGACCCGGTCGGACCCCAGGCGCTACGTGCTCAGCGTGCTCAACGCCGCCCTCGGTGGCGGCTCGAGCTCCCGGCTCTTCCAGGAGGTCCGCGAGCGTCGTGGGCTGGCCTACTCGGTGTACTCCTTCGGGCTCGGCTACTCCGACGCCGGCATGGTCGGCGTCTCCGCCGGGTCCCTGCCCAGCAAGGCCGACGACCTGCTGCGCGTCGTCCGTGCGGAGCTCGCGCGGGTCGCCGAGTCGGGGCTCACCGAGGAGGAGGTCGAGCGCGGCAAGGGGCAGGCCCGCGGCGGGCTGGTGCTCAGCCTGGAGGACAGCGGCTCGCGGATGAGCAGGCTCGGCGAGTCCGAGCTGTTCCAGCGCCGGCTGCGTCCCGTCGACGAGGTGCTCGCGCACCTCGAGGCGGTGACCGTCGCCGACGTGCACGCCCTCGCCCAGGAGCTCTACACCCGGCCGCAGACGCTGGCCCAGGTGGGCCCGGGGCACTAGCCCGGCGCGACGCCCGGTCCCGCGCTGGTGTGGACCTGCGCGGTCCGGGGGTGGACCTCGCGTGCTCCCGTCGCCCATCGTGGACTCCGGGGCCCTCGGCAGCACGACCGGGAGGTGGGGGAGCGATGTCCGACGAGCCGGCGTCGCCACGTGCGCGTCTGCGGGCCCGGCTGCGCTCCCGGTTGCGCTCCCGGCTCCTCGGTGACTGGGAGCGCACGGTCGCGATCGCCGTCGCCGTGGTGACCCTGGCCGCTGCGCTGCTGACCTACCTGGCGGTCCTCCAGGACGACGCTGCGTCCGGAGCACGCGGCCAGGCCACGCTGGAGACCCTGAAGCTGCAGCGGCAACGGCTCGTCGCCTCGGTCCGGGTCGACGCCGAGGCCGGGGCCGCCGACCGCTACCGGCGCGGGCTGGCGGAGGCGGAGGCCCTCGAGGCGAGCGCCCGCTCCGAGCAGGCGGCCGGGCACGAGCCGCGGGCCCGACGCCTGCGTGCCGAGGCGCTGCAGCTGCGGTTCGTGGCCGACACCCACCGGGGGAGCACCTTCGACGCACTCCCGGCTGTCCGGGACCGGTGCCAGCGCCACCTACGACGTGGCCCGTCGCCGGGCGACGATCCTCGGCTACGAGTCGTTCGAGTCGCTGCAGCCCGAGCAGCCCGAGGTCACCGCCGCCGTCGCGGACGCCAGGCACGTGCAGAGCGTGCGCACGCTGCTCGCCGTCGTGCTGCTGCTGGTGGTCGTCGTGCTGCTGACGCTGGGCCGGATCGTGCACGCCCGCTGGCGGGTGCCCGCGCTGGCCACCGCGGCGACCGGGTTCACGGTCGCCGTCGTCGGGTCCCTGGTCAACGCCGTCGTCGGCGGCTGAGCGAGCGAGGTGCCAGGTGCCGGTGGCCGAGTCGGAGATCGAGGTCCCCGAGATCGACGTGCTCGACACGCCGTTCAAGAAGCTGATCGCCGGCTCCGCTGCCCTGCTCGTTCTCGTCGGCGGCGTGCTCGCCCTGGGTGCCAGCCGGGCGAGCGAGCAGGAGGCCCGGCTCTCCACCGCAGCCCAGGCGGCCTCGCTGCGGGCCTTCGCCGGCTACGGCGAGGCACAGCTGGAGATGGCCCGGGTCGCGGGGAGCGACGTCGAGGCGCGGTCGCTGCGTCAGCGAGCCGCCCACGCGCGAACCCTGGCGTCGCTGACCGGCTCCGCGGCGTACGCGAACGACGTCGAGGGCTGGGAGAGCTCAGCGAAGACACTGGACGAGCTGGGCGTCGCGGGGAGCGGGGCGACGCACTTCGATGCCGTGCTGGAGGTCCAGCTGGAGCTCCTGCGGGAGCCACGGGTCGAGGCTCTGCGTGCCGACGCCCTGCGTGAGTCCGCCTCCGCCTGGGGCGCCAAGACCGACCGCTACGTCCTGGGCATCACGCTGCTGGCCGTCGCCCTGTCCCTGCTGGGTCTCTCGCTCACCCTCCTGGACGGCACCCGACGGCTGGCCGTGGTCCCGGCGGCGCTGATCGCGACCCTGGCCGGCGTGGTCAGCCTCGTCGCCGCCACCCAACGTCCCAGCGCGACCCCGGAGCGCGCCGTCCGGGCGCTGGCGCAGGGAGACCTGCAGATGGGGAAGCGCAAGTTCGACGCAGCGGTGGAGTCCTACTCCGAGGCGATCAGGGTGCGCGAGGACTACACCCAGGCCCTGCGCGCCCGCGCCACCGCGCACGCCCTGGCGGGCAGTTCCGAGACCTCGATGTACGTGTTCACCAGCGTGGACCGCAAGCACCGGCTGCGCTCGATCGCCGACCTCGACCGCGCGCTCGAGCTGAGCCCGGTCCCGGACTACCTGACGCTGGTCAACCAGGGGGCGAACCTCTTCCATGTCCGCCGTTTCGCCGACTCCGAGCGACTCACCCGGCAGGCGCTCGAGACCAACGACCGGCTGCCGTTGGCCTGGGCCAACCTCGCGCTCGCCCAGGCCGCGCAGGGCCACGCCGGCCGGGCCCGTGAGTCGATGGCCGAGATGGTCCGCCGGACCCTGAAGCGTCCCGACCCGATCGAGCAGGCGGAGCTGTTCGCCTCCTCCCGGACCACCCTGGAGATGCTGGTGGCGATGGACCGGAGCCGCCGTCCCCTGGTCAAGCAGCTGCAGGGCCAGCTCGTGGCGGCGCAGGCCGAGCTGGTGTCGCCCGGGCCCAGCCCGGCGGACGCCGACGCACGGATCTCGGGCATCGAGCTGACGGTCAACGGCTCGAACCTCGTGGTGAGCTACGACGGGACCGCGCTGCCGGAGCGGTCCCGGATCTCGTGGATCGGGTACGGCCGAGACGAGCCCGACGACGCGTGGCAGCAGCGCAAGAGCCTGGTGCTGGTCAGGCGCGTCCTGGATCAGGAGACGGGACGTCGGTCGCAGCAGCTGACCGACTACGAGTGCCCGGGAGCAGGTCAGTACCGGGTGGAGGGCTGGCTCGACGACCGACTGGTCGCGACGGCGTACGCCACGGTGGAGACGGCGACGAAGTACGCTTACTCCTACGACGCCGCGGCGCACACGTCGCTGTGCCGGCCGCCGGGCTGGAAGGTCGAGGACGACGTGCCCGGGCGGATGCGCCTCACGGCCCCGGCACCCGACCCCGGTGCGCTCACCGTCTGGACCGTGCCGCTCCCGGCGGAGCTCCTCGACCGGCCCCTGGCCGAGGTGGCCGGCACCGCGCTGGACCGGGAGGACAGCTGCGCCGGGCCCGGGGCACCGACCTCTCAGCCGTCGTACTTCGTCGGCAACGTCGAGGGCGTCTCCCGGCTGTACCCGACGAGGACGGACGGCACCACCACCTGGTGCTGGGCGGGCTTCGGCGCCGACGACCTGCTGCACGTGGTCGTCGCCCGCTTCGACCGGGCGCCCGCGGCGCGCACCGTCATGAACAACATCGTCACCCGGATCCAGTTCGACGTGCGGGCGCAGTGACGGGGGTATCTGCACCGCACACCGAGGCGGTTCTACCCAGCGGTGTGTTCAGTCCACTGTTGACCGTCCCAGTAGCGCTGTCCGGCGCCCTGGGGATACCAGCCCGCCGGCGGCAGCGACTGTTGATGCAGGGCGTGGGGGTAGCCCGACGGGCCCACGGCTACGGACACGTTGCTGACGTGGTGCGATTCGGTGCCGCAAGCCATAGCGAAGGCGACAATCCAGCCGATGATTGTCCAACCCACGAAGAAGTTCAGCAAGGCGATTGCGATCGAGTTGCTCTTCCCGCGCGTCGCCGCGATCGCCCACGGCAGAAAATAGCCGATCGACAGCACCGCGAAGACCCAAGCGATGGCGACGTGTATGCCATTCGCCCGCTGGGGTGTGTATCCAACCGATTGCACCATGGCGACGCCGGCAGGTGTGAACGCTGGTGACGCATACAGGCTCGATGGTGCCTGGTGCGGCGCGGGAAACGGAACGGTCGGGGTGCTGGGCACGTGGGTGTTGGGCATCAAGGGGCCCGCGGACGTGGGTTCAAGATCTTGGTCTGCTGGCCTCTTTGAGGCGGGGGTTTCGCTCACGGTTTGTCCCAAGACGATCGAAGGAGGGGCATCAGGGCCCGTTTCGGTCACCCTAGGTGCGGGCCATGCGTGTGTGCCCGCCGTTGCCTGAACACGTACCGGAACCGAGGGTCACGGTCCAGACCAGCAATAACCCTTCCGGACTGGCTTCAGGCCACGTCGCCCAGCCACCGACGCAGGCGCTGCTCCATCGACTCGACCGGTGGGTCGCCGGGTTGTCGCGGTGGACCGGACTCGTACTCGTGGCCCGTCGGGGTGGTGATCTGCACCCGGTGGCCGCCGGTGCCGATCAGGTCGGCGCGCCAGCCGGGCGCCTCCTTGGCGTAGTTGCAGGACTCGCAGAGTCCCTGCCCGTTGGCCGGCGTGGTGCGACCCAGGGTGCGGACCGGTCGCACGTGGTCGACGTGGGCCACGGGTGCGTCGCACCACGGCGTGCGACAGGTCTGGTCGCGCAGGACGACCAGCTCGCGCAGCTTCCCGCGGAAGGTGCGGCGGCGGCTGTCGAGGGCGACCAGCTCGCCGGTCGTCGGTGCGGTGTAGAGGCGGCGGACCCACGCCCGGTCTGCCTCGCGGACGAGCCGGCGGGCCAGGGCGGCGGGGATCGTGCCGTGACCGGGCAGGTGCGCCGGCTCGGAGTCACCGCGCAGGAGGGTGCGCTCGTGCATCACCAGCTGGATCTCGACGCCGCCGACGGTACCGGCCGCGTGGCCGGTCAGGCGGGTGTAGAAGGTGTCCGCCATGATCTGCGCGACCGTGCGTCCGTCGCCGGCCGCACGCAGGGCTTGGGCCTCGCGGCGGAGGGCGGCGTACACCGCGACTCCCTGGGCCACGGGGAGCAGACCGGTCACGTGGCTCATCGTGTCCGGGGCCGGCCGGACGGTGACCCGACGGTCGGCCTCCGCCCGGCGCGAGCGCCGCAGCGCGGAGCCGGGGTCCAGGCGGTAGCCGATCGCACGGGCGAGGTCGGCCACCCGCCGATCGCCTGCGCCGGCGAGCTGTCCGGCGAGCTCGTCGTCCACCCGGAGCCGGTCCTCGCGTGAGAGCGTCGCCGTCTCGCGCACGACCAGCGTGGCCCGCCACTCGCTGATGTCCCCGCGAGTCAGCGCTTCGAGGGTGCGCGGGAGGTCGCGGACCAGGCCCAGCGCCACGCCCAGGTGCTGCTGCCCGCGGGCGGCCGAGTCGCGGCGGGCCAGGGCCACCTGTCCGGCGATGCTCCGGGACACCTCGGCGGTGGCCTTCAGCCTCGGCGCCGCCGCGCGCTGCGAGCGGTCGAACCGCTCGGTGATCCGCGCCTGGGCGGCGGCCGCCGCCGCCTTGAGGCGCTCGAGCTCGGTCAGCAGCGTGATGCGATCGGCGTCGGAGAGTCCGCCTCCGTCGTGCCCGGCCAGGGCGGCCACCCAGGCGCCGGGATCCACGGAGGAGTCGATCATGTGTTCGATTGTACCGGACGAGAGGCGTGTGTCAAGCACGGGAACGGCCGGCGCGGCGTCCGTCCGCGACCGGTGGCCCGACCGGCCGGCGCCGCCTCGCTAGCCTGACCCCGTGACTCTCAAGGTGGGCGTGCTGGGCGCGTTGGGCAAGGTCGGCCGTGCGGTGTGCGAGGCGGTGGACGCCGCGGACGACCTGGAGCTCGTGGCACGGATCGACGCGGACGACGACCTGGCGACGCTGGTCGACACCGGGGCGGAGGCGGTGGTCGACTTCACCCACCCCGACGTGGTGATGGGCAACCTCGAGTTCTGTGTCGGGCACGGCATCCACGCGGTGGTCGGCACCACCGGCTTCGACGCCGACCGGCTCGAGACCCTGCGCGGGTGGCTCGCCGACAGTCCGTCCACGGGGGTCCTGGTCGCGCCCAACTTCTCGATCGGGGCGGTGCTGATGATGCGCTTCGCCGCGGAGGCGTCCCGCTTCTACGAGTCCGTCGAGATCATCGAGCTCCACCACCCGGACAAGGCCGACGCGCCCTCGGGCACGGCCCGCCGTACGGCGGAGCTGGTGGCGGCCGCGCGGCGCGAGGCGGGCCTCGGGCCGGTGCCCGACGCCACCTCGACCTCCCTCGACGGAGCTCGTGGTGCCGACGTCGACGGCATCCGCGTGCACGGCCTGCGGGTGCGTGGCCTCGTCGCCCACCAGGAGGTGGTGCTCGGGGGAGTGGGGGAGACGCTGACCATCCGGCACGACTCCCTCGACCGGGTCTCGTTCACGCCCGGGGTGCTGCTGGGTCTGCGCTCGATCGGCGAGCACGCTGGGCTGACGGTCGGCCTGGAGGACCTGCTCGACCTGTGAGGGTCGCGCGTTCCTGCACTCCTGCAGGTTTGTGCAAAGCAACGATGTGAAGCGGCCGCGCTCGTGCCATCGGGCCGCAGGAGGGGCACGCTGGTGGTCAACGGGGGATCGATCGGATTCTCTCGCCCGCCGCCCGAAGGAATCCCATGCGTCCGACAGTCACCCTCCCGCCCGGCCCGGTGCCGGCGTCGGTGGGCGAGGTCGGTCCCGTGGCCGGTCGGCTCGACGGTCCCACCCCCGTCGTCGATGCCGCCACGATCTTCGACGACACCCACTGCATCACGGTCACCGCTGCATGGAGCGCGGTCTCCGTGTCCTGACCTCCCTCCCCCCACCGGAGGTCAGGAGTCCGAGGCGGGGGGCCCGTGCTGGGCACACGGGCCCTCCGCCCATCTCCTCGGTCCACCCCCAGCCCCGGCCCCCACGCGGGTCGGCTCGCCCGTCCGGGACTTCTCGGGCGTCCCGGGCGGGCCCGGGGGTGGATCGGCCGACTACAGCCGCACCAGGGCGGCGGTCAGCGCAGCCACGACCACCACCACGAGGAACGGCGCGCGCAGCAGCAGCGCCACGACGGCCGCCCCCAGCCCGGCGAGACGGGCGTCGACGCGGAGCTCCAACCCCGAGTCGCCCTGGACGACGAGCACCTGCACCGCGACCAGGGCGGCGAGGAGCACCACGGGGAGCAGGTCCGCGATCCGGCGTACGACGGGGTGGGCCAGCGCCCGGTCGGGCACGGACATGCCGGCCAGCTTGAGCAGGTAGCAGCCGACCGCACAGCCCAGCACCGCCCACCAGATCACGGGCGGTCCCGCCCGACCAGGCCGAGCCCGATCGCCACCACGGAGGCGGCGAGCACCGGCACCCCGGCCGGCGTCAGCGAGACCAGCGAGAGCGCGAGCGCGGCGGCCAGCACGGCGGCCAGGCGCGTGCGCCGGGTGTCCAGCCGTGGCCACAGCAGCGCCAGGAAGGCGCCGCCCACGGCGGCGTCCAGCCCGTAGGTGCGCGGGTCGCCGAGGGACTCCCCGGCGAGGGCGCCGACGAGCGTGGCGAGGTTCCACAGCACGAACACCGAGATCCCGGTCGACAGGAAGCCCGCGCGCGCCTGCTCACGGGTGGTCCGGGTGACGGTCATCGCCGTGGACTCGTCGATGACCAGGTGCGCCGCGGCCACGCGACGCAGGCCGGTCCACCCGACCATCGGGGCCACCTTCACGCCGTACAGCGTGTTGCGGGTGCCCAGCAGCAGCCCGGACAGGGCGGCGAAGACCGGTGACCCACCGGACCCGATCACCCCCACCAGGGCGAACTGGGAGGCTCCGGTGAACACCAGCAGCGAGAGGGCGCAGGACTGCCACACGTCCAGACCGCTGGCGACCGCGACGGCGCCGAAGGAGATCCCGTAGGCACCGGTGGCCACCCCCACCGCGACGCCGTCGCGGACGATCGAGCGGGTATCCGGCGTGGCGGCCCCTCCGGTCATCCGGCGGGGTCGACGAGCGCGGTGTGCAGTCGCACCTGCTTGACGGTGGTGCCGCCGTCGCCGAACAGGTCGAGCGTGCGGTGCGCGCCGTCGGGACCCCAGCCGGCCTCGGTCAGGAAGCCGCGGAGCGTGTCGTCGGCCGCGGCCAACCAGGTGACGGCCCGGGAGAACCGGTCGGCCACGAGGGTGTCCGCACCGGCCTGGAGCAGCCGGGAGCCGTGTCCGGCGCCGCGCTTGTGCGGGTCGACGGTGAGGTCGGCGAGCTCGCCCGTGGAGACCGGGTCGCAGTCCGGGTCGCCGGCGGGGCCGGTGACCACGAACCCGGTGACCAGGTTGCGCTCCAGGGAGACCAGGACCCGGTTGCGGGCGTCGTCGGGACGTTGGAGCGACCGACTCCAGCCCGCGGCGAGGTCGTCCGGGTCGAGCGCGCCCAGCACCTCGGCGGGCAGCAGGTCGGCGTACGTCGCCCGCCAGGCCCGCACCTGGACGGCCGCGATGGCGGGTGCGTCGTCGGCCCACGCGACCCGGGCGGAGACGTCAGCGCTCGTCATGGACCCATCCAACCATCGGGTCGCGGGCCATCCCCTCGAGGTGCTCCAACCGGGACTCGGCGTCGGTGAGTCCCAGTGCGCCGAGCGTGCCGACCACGAGGCCGAGGGTCGCGACCGGCCACCAGCCGTCGCGCACCCCGTCGGCGAAGACGGCGACGCCCACCGCGGCCGGCACCAGCGTCTGGAGCAGGATCGCCGGCGCGGACACGGCGGCCACGGACGTGCGTGCCAGCCCGGTCGAGTAGAGCCAGAAGCCCACCAGCCCGTACAGGCCGATGGCCACCACCGCCAGCACGGTCGCCGGGTCCGGGCTCGGGTCCACCAGCGCGCGCGAGGCGATCGGCGAGCCGGCGTACGCCAGGCCGGCGAGGATGCCGAGCCGGACGCCACCGCGCCCGGCCGGCACGCGCACGGCGGCGACTCCGAGGGCCAGCAGAAACGCCAGCACCAGGTAGAGCGTCCCGGTCTCCCGGGCGCCGAACGCCGAGGTGCCCAGAGGTCCGGCGGCGACCGCGAGGAGGACCAGTCCGCCCACCTGGGCGACGAGTGCCGCCCAGTGCCGGCGCGCCAACGGCTCCCCGATCGCTACGGACGCGATGACCACGGTGACGGCGAGTGAGAGCGCTGTCCCCACCTGGGCGACGAACAGCGGGATGCGCGCGATGGCCAGCAGGTGCAGGAGCCAGCCGACCACGTAGACGAGCACGACGAGCCCCATCAGCGGCGAGACCAGCCCGTGCCGACGTACGGCGACGGCCTGCACGACCGCCCCTGCGCCGAACAGCACGGCCGCCGCCAGCGCCGCACCGAGGCCGATGCCCATGCCCTGCACCCTGCCACGGGTACGTTGTCCCCATGCAGGCCTACCTGGACCTCCTGCGGAGGGTGCTCGAGGACGGCGTCGAGAAGTCCGACCGCACCGGCACCGGCACCCGCAGCGTCTTCGGTCACCAGCTGCGCTTCGACCTGCGGGCCGGCTTCCCGCTGGTGACCACCAAGAAGGTGCACACCCGCTCGGTCTTCGGCGAGCTGCTCTGGTTCCTGCGCGGGGACACCAACGTGAAGTGGCTCCAGGACCGCGGCATCACCATCTGGGACGAGTGGGCCGACGAGAACGGCGACCTCGGCCCGGTCTACGGCTACCAGTGGCGATCCTGGCCCACCCCCGACGGCGGGCACGTCGACCAGCTCGCCCAGGTCGTGCAGCAGATCCGCGACGACCCGGACTCCCGGCGCCACGTCGTCTCGGCGTGGAACGTCGCCGACGTGCCGGCGATGGCGCTGGCCCCGTGCCACACCATGTTCCAGTTCTACGTGGCGCCGCCGGCCCCCGGCGAGCAGCGGGGGCGGCTGAGCTGCCAGCTCTACCAGCGCTCCGCGGACGTCTTCCTCGGCGTGCCGTTCAACATCGCCTCCTACGCCCTGCTGACGCACATGGTCGCCCAGGTGACCGACCTCGACGTCGGTGACTTCGTGCACACCCTCGGCGACGCGCACCTCTACCTCAACCACCTCGAGCAGGCCGAGCTGCAGCTCACCCGCGATCCCCGCCCGCTGCCCACGCTGCGTCTCGACCCCACCGTGCAGGCCCTCGACGCCTTCGACCTCGAGCACATCGAGGTGGAGGGCTACGACCCCCATCCGGGCATCAGGGCGCCGATCGCGGTATGACGCGCCAGGAGTCACCATGACCGAGGTCGTCCTCGTCGCTGCCCGCGGGCGCAACGGCGTGATCGGCCGCGACGGTGGGATCCCGTGGCACATCCCCGCCGACTTCGCCCACTTCAAGCGGGTCACGGTCGGCCACCCGCTCGTGCTGGGACGGACCACGTTCGAGGGCATCGGCGCCCCCCTGCCCGACCGGCAGAGCATCGTGGTCACCGGCGACCCCGACTGGGCCCACGACGGAGTGCTGGTCGCGCGCAGCGTGACCGAGGCGGTCCGCATCGGCGCCGAGCTGGACGACGTGGTCATGGTCGGGGGCGGAGCCGGCGTCTACCGCGAGGCACTCACGCTCGCCACCGGCCAGATCCTCACCGAGGTGCACGCCGCGCCGGAGGGGGACACCCACTACCCCGACTTCGACGAGGCCGACTGGTCGGAGACCCGGCGCGAGACCCATCTGGACCACGACCCGCCTTACGAGATCCGCTGGCTTCTGCGCGCCTCGCAATCCGTCTAGGCTCGCGAGTCATGGACCTGCGCATCTTCGTGGAGCCCCAGCAGGGGGCGACGTACGACGAGATCCTGCGGGTCGCCCGGGCCAGCGAGGACCTCGGGTTCGACGCGTTCTTCCGGTCCGACCACTACCTCGGCATGGGCACGGAGGGGCTGCCCGGCCCCACCGACGCCTGGCTGACACTGGCCGGGCTGGCCCGGGAGACCACGACCATCCGGCTCGGCACGATGATGACCTCGGCGACGTTCCGGCACCCCGGTCCGCTGGCCATCCAGGTCGCCCAGGTCGACCAGATGAGCGGCGGGCGCGTGGAGTTCGGCCTGGGTGCGGGCTGGTACGAGGCCGAGCACACCGCCTACGGCATCCCGTTCCCCGACACCCCGGGGCGCTTCGACCTCCTCGAGGAGCAGCTCGCGATCGTCACCGGACTCTGGCGGACCCCGGAGGGTGAGCGGTTCTCCCACGTCGGCAAGCACTACACGCTCACCGACTCCCCGGCCCTGCCCAAGCCGGTGCAGCGGCCGCACCCGCCGGTGCTGGTGGGCGGCAAGGGCACCCGACGGACGCCCTCGCTGGCTGCGGAGTTCGCTGACGAGTTCAACCTGCCGTTCGTCTCCCGGGAGGTGACCACCGCCCAGTTCGCACGGGTGCGGGCCGCGTGCGCGCAGATCGGTCGCGACCCCGAGGAGCTGGTGTACTCCAACGCGCTGCGCCTGTGCTGCGGGGTCAGCGATGCAGAGGTGCGGCGCCGGGCCGACGCCGGCAACCGCGACCTCGAGGGCCTGCGGGTCAACGGCGTGGTGGGGACACCGGCCGAGATCGTCGACCAGATCGGCCAGTTCGCCCAGCTGGGCACCCAGCGCATCTACCTGCAGACGCTCGACCTGGTCGACCTCGACCACCTGGAGCTGGTCGCCTCGGAGGTCCTGCGCCAGGTGCGGACCGTCCAGGTCTAGGCGAGCGGTCGTCCCTCGGCGTCCGGGATCTTGCGCAGCAGCTCGAGGATGAGGTCGATCAGCTGCCAGATCCCGCACCCGCCGAGCGTGACCAGCTTCAGGATGCCCAGCCCGGTGTAGCCGAGGTAGAACCGGTCGATGCCCAACGCGCCGAGGAAGCCCGAGAGCAGCACGGTGACCAGCCACTCCCGGTGGGAGAACAGGCCGGGGAGCTGCTTGGCCTGGAACCAGCCGCCGCCGGCCTGGTCGCGCAGGCTCGCGTCACCCTTGAGCTGACCCGTCTGCGCCATCTGGCGCAGCTGCTCGAAGCCGTAGGGGCCGTACTCCTGACCCAGGTGCGCGAGCATGAACGCACCACTGCCCTGGGTCGGCACCTGCGCGTACTGCTGGCCGTACTGCTGCCCGTACTGCTGCTGGGCGCCGTACTGCGGCTGCCCGTACTGCGCAGGGGACTGGCCGTCCCCGGGCTCGTCCGGATCGTTCGGCGGCTGCTGGCTCTCGCTCATGGACACCGAATATAGGCCTCAGCCACCGGTGGCCACGGCGCCCACGCCCGGGAGGCGGTGGATGGCTAACCTAGGGCCCATGAGTCTGCCTGCTGCGCCCTTCGGCCGGATGCTGACCGCGATGGTCACGCCGTTCACCACCGAGGGGGCCGTCGACCTCGACGGGGTCGCCCGGGTCGCGCACCACCTGGTCGAGCACGGCAACGACGGACTGGTGGTCAGCGGCACCACCGGCGAGGCTCCGACGACGTCCGTGGCCGAGGACGGCGAGATCCTGCGGGCCGTGGTCGACGCCGTCGGCGACCGGTGCACCGTCGTCGCCGGCATCGGCACCAACCACACCGCCCACTCGGTGGAGCTCGCGCGGCAGGCGCAGGCTGCCGGCGCCGTCGGGACCCTGCTGGTCTCGCCCTACTACAGCAAGCCGACGCAGGAGGGGCTGCTCGCCCACTTCCGGGCGGTGGCGGCCGCCTCGGACCTGCCGATCATGCTCTACGACATCCCCGGCCGCACCGGGGTGACGATCGCGCCGGAGACCTTCGCCCGGCTGGCGGCGGACGAGAGGTTCGTCGCGGTCAAGGATGCGGTCGGTGACCTGTTCCGCGGCGTCCGGATCATGCAGGAGACCGGGCTGAGCTACTACAGCGGCGACGACGTGCTCAACCTCGGCTGGCTGACCCACGGCGCCGCCGGGCTCGTCTCGGTGGTGGGGCACGTCGCCGGCGAGCAGTACGCCGACCTCGTGGCCCGGGTGGATGCGGGGGACCTCGACGGGGCGCTGAAGATCTACGGCGACCTGGTCCCCGTGGTCGAGGCGGTGATGGGTCGAGCGCCGGGGGTGATGACCTCCAAGGCGGCGCTGCAGCTGCTCGGAGTCCACGACAACCGGGTCGTCCGGCTGCCGCTGGTCGAGGCCGACGAGGAGCTGGTCGAGACCCTCCGCACGACCCTGACCGGGGCGGGGCTGCTCCGATGAGCCATCCGCACCCCGAGCTCTCCGCCCCGCCCGCACTGCCCCGGGGCGGCCTGCGCGTGATCCCGCTGGGCGGCCTGGGCGAGGTCGGCCGCAACATGACCGTCTTCGAGTACGACGGGCGCCTGCTCGTCGTGGACTGCGGCGTGCTCTTCCCCGAGGAGAACCACCCCGGAGTCGACCTGATCCTGCCCGACTTCACCGCCATCCGCGACCGACTCGACGACATCGACGCGCTGGTGCTGACCCACGGCCACGAGGACCACATCGGCGCGGTGCCCTACCTGCTGCGCGAGCGCTCCGACATCCCCCTGGTGGGCTCCCAGCTCACCCTGGCGCTGATCGGCTCCAAGCTGCGCGAGCACCGCATCAAGGACACCGTCAAGGCTGTCGTCGCCGAGGGCGACCGGATCAGCTTCGGGCCCTTCGACCTCGAGTTCGTCGCGGTGAACCACTCCATCCCCGACGCCCTGGCGGTGGCCATCCGCACCGGCGCGGGCCTGGTGCTGCACACCGGCGACTTCAAGATGGACCAGCTCCCGCTGGACGGCAGGATCACCGACCTGCGCGCCTTCGCCCGCCTCGGGGAGGAGGGGGTGGACCTGTTCCTCACCGACTCCACCAACGCCGAGGTGCCCGGGTTCACCACCTCGGAGAAGAACATCGCGCCGGTGCTCGAGGGGGTCTTCCACAGCAGCAGGCGGCGCATCATCGTGGCCTGCTTCGCCTCCCACGTGCACCGGGTGCAGCAGGTGATGGACGCCGCGGCCGAGCACGGCCGCAAGGTGGCGTACGTGGGTCGCTCGATGGTGCGCAACATGGGGATCGCGCGCGACCTGGGTTACCTCGACGTGCCACCAGGGCTGCTGATCGACGCCAAGGCCACCGCGGACATGCCGCCGGAGCAGGTCGTGCTGATCTCGACGGGCTCCCAGGGCGAGCCCCTGTCAGCGCTGAGTCGGATCGCCCAGCGCAACCACCACTTCGTGCACATCGAGGATGGGGACACCGTCGTGCTGGCCTCCTCGCTGATCCCCGGCAACGAGAACGCCGTCTACCGGGTGATCAACGGGCTGATCCGGTGCGGAGCCGACGTCGTGCACAAGGGCAACGCGCTGGTGCACGTCAGCGGCCACGCGAGCGCCGGTGAGCTGTTGTACTGCTACAACATCGTGCGCCCCCGCAACGTGCTGCCGGTCCACGGCGAGTACCGCCACATGCAGGCCAACGCCGCGCTGGCCAGGGCCACCGGCGTTGATCCGCAGCGGGTGGTGATCGCCGAGGACGGCGTGGTCGTCGACCTCGTCGACGGAGTGGCCCGGGTCAGCGGCAAGGTCGACTGCGGCTACGTCTTCGTCGACGGCAGCTCCATCGGTGACCTCACCGAGGACTCGCTCAAGGACCGCCGGATCCTGGGCGAGGAGGGCTTCATCTCGGTGATCGTGGTGATCGACTCCCAGAGCGGCAAGGTGGTCAGCGGCCCCGAGATCCACGCCCGGGGCTTCGCCGAGGACGAGGGGACCTTCGACGCCATCGTCGACCCGATCATCGCGGCCCTCGACAAGGCGGTCTCCGAGGGGGTCGACGACAGCTACCAGCTGCAGCAGACCATCCGTCGGGTGGTCGGGCGCTGGGTCAGCGGCACCCACCGGCGCCGCCCGATGATCATCCCGATCGTGCTCGAGGCGTGAGACGGGCGTAGTACCGTCGTCGGTGTCGACCACGACCTGGCGACGCCGGGGGTCATGTGGGCTAATCCACCGACAGAATCGGACTATTCACCCTAGACTCGACGGCGAGGCTGGAACCGGTCTCGTAATAGCACGTGTCCAAGGGGTCACGCCTGATGCAGCTGACAGAGTCTCCTCGCGCTGAGGGGATCCGCCGTCTCTACGAGTTGATGCTGCGCGTCAACTCCTCGACGGACCTGTCCGAGGTGCTCGACGAGATCGCTCGCGGCGTGGTCGAGGTGCTCGGCTACGGCATCGCGGCGATCGCCCGTCTCGAGGGCGAGACCTTCGTGATGACCACCGTGGCCGGCCCCGAGGAGGTCCGCGAGCAGATCATCGGCCGCCGGACCCCGGTGGCCTCGATCTTCAACGAGTTCGCCCAGGCCGACGAGTGGGGCGTCCTCCGCTTCGTGCCGCACGACCGGATGCCCGACGCCCTCGAGGAGTCCGCCTGGGTGCCCGACTTCGAGCCGACGGCCGGCCCCGACGCGTGGCACCCGCTCGACGCGCTCTACGCGCCGCTGTACTCGGCCACCGGCCAGCTGCTCGGCAACATGTCGGTCGACCTGCCGCCCGGCAACCGGGTCCCGAACCGCGAGGAGCGTGAGCTGCTCGAGATGTTCGTCGTCCAGGCCGGGCTGGCGATGTACAACGCCCAGCAGCGCGAACGCCTCGGCGACCAGGTCCGGATGGGCGAGATGCTGCGTTCGGTGAGCTCCGCGGGACAGCTGGCCGAGCTCGACCTGTCCCTCCGGGAGGCGGCCCAGGCGATCGCCAAGGGACTGGGCACCGAGCACCTGTGGATCCGATGCTTCCCCTCCGGTGACGTGGGCCAGGTGGAGCAGTCAGCGGCCTACCCGCCGGACGACCGCGAGTCCAGCGGCGAGCTGCAGGTCAAGAGCCTGCTCGCCCAGCGGGCCCAGGAGTCCGGGCGACCCGTGGTGATCAACCACACCGACGCCTACGAGCTCGACCAGGGGCTGACCAGCGAGCAGCGCGACCTGGTCCGGCAGCTGGTGCGCGAGAACCCCGGCGGGAGCCTGATGTTCGCCCCGGTGGCCGTCGGTCGCGAGCTGCTGGGCTACCTCCTGCTCGCCCGGGACGGCTCGGTGCGCTCGTGGACCGTCGAGGAGCTGGACGCGGTGATGGAGGTGGGCCGCACGCTCGGCCGGGTGGTCCTCAACGCCCGGCTCTACGAGCGCGAGCGGCACCTCGTCGGCGAGCTGCAGGAGCTCGACCGGTACAAGGGCGAGCTGATCGCCACGATCTCGCACGAGCTGAAGACCCCGCTGACCTCGATCATCGGCCACGTCGAGCTGCTCGAGGACCTGAACACCGGCATCGGGTCGGTCGAGGCGATCTCGCGCAACGCCGAGCGGCTCAACCGGCTGGTGCAGAACCTGCTGAACTACTCCCAGATCCAGGACAAGCGCGAGACCGTGCGGCTGCCGGTCGACCTGTGCCAGCTCGCCGAGCAGAGCATGGAGCTGATGGCGATGCAGGCCGAGCAGGGACGCGTCACGATCACCCTCACCGCCCCCGACGAGCCCGTGCTGGTCACCGCCGACCCCGACGAGCTGGGCAAGGTGATCGACAACCTGACCAGCAACGCGGTGAAGTACAGCCGCACCGACGGCACCGTGCACCTCGAGGTGGGCATCGACGGCGGCCACGCCTACGTCCTGTGCGAGGACACGGGGCTGGGCATCTCCTCCGCCGACCAGGTGCACCTCTTCTCCGCCTTCCACCGCTCCAGCAACCCCGAGGCGCTGTCCATCCCCGGCACCGGCCTGGGGCTGGCGATCTCCCGGCGGATCGCGCAGATGCACGGCGGCGAGATCCTCGTCGCCTCCGAGCTCGGCGTCGGCAGCTCCTTCCGCCTGCGGCTCCCGCTCCGCGACCCCGAGCACGCCGACCTGGTCGTCGAGAGCGCCCTGGCGAGCGGCCACGCGCAGGGGACCGTGCCGCCCGTGCGCGACGAGGTCGCCGTACGCCGCATCGGCCGCGCCGGGTAGCACCGACCGACACGGGCCCGCGCGCGGCGTGTGACGCGAGGGACGGGTGAGGTCTTCGGGGTAGATTCCGCACCATGGCGACCCGAACGTCTTCCCCGTCGGCGTCGCGCAGCAAGGGCTCCCCTGCCAAGGGTGGCTCCGCTTCGCGCTCCCGGTCGCAGGGAACCAGGTCCGGGCGCAAGCCTGCCCGCAGCTCGGCGTCCACGAAGGGGCGCCGCGGCGCGCGTCCGGCACCCCGGGCGGTGCGCAACGGCACCGGACCGGTCGCCCGGGTGTTCCTGGCCCTGGCCCGGGTCGTCGCGACCGGCTGGCTCGCGGCCGCGCACGCCGTCGGCGGAGCGGTACGCCGTATCGGCCACACCACCCGGGAGCTCGAGCCCGAGCACCGCCGCGACGGCGCCGGGCTGCTCCTGGTGGCCCTGGCCCTCGTCGTGGCCGCGGCCGTGTGGTGGCAGCTGCCGGGCGGACTCGGCGAGTTCGTGCGCACCGTGGTGGCCGGCTCCGTGGGCCTGGTGGCCTGGTTCGTGCCGCTGCTCCTGTGCGTGGTCGCCTGGCGCAACCTGCGCGACCCCGAGCGCAACGGGCCCGCCGGCCGACAGGTGATCGGGTGGGGCGCGCTGCTGTTCGGCGTCCTCGGCATCGTGCACATCGCCAACGGCTCGCCGACTCCGGAGCTCGGCGACACCGCCCCGTTGCAGCAGGCCGGCGGCGCGATCGGGTTCGTCGTCTCCAAGCTGCTGATGGACCTGCTGCAGACGGCGTACGTGGTGGTCCCGCTGCTGTTGCTGCTCGCGGTGTTCGGACTCCTCGTGGTCACCGCGACCCCGCTCTACCAGGTGCCCGCCCGGCTGCGGGAGCTCCGCGACCGGGTCCTGGGCCATCACCTGCCCGACGACGGGTCCGCCCCCGAGGCGACGCCTGCGAAGCGCCGCCGGGGCAGCGCGGCCGGTGACGAGATCGACCCCGACCTCGGCGACCCCGCCTACGACAGCCCGGTGCTGGAGGACCGGGAGGTCTCCCGGCGGAGCCGGCGTTCGAAGGCGGTCGTCGACCCGGACACCGAGCCGACCGGACCGGTGGAGGGCGTGGTCGTCGGCGGTGCCGCCGGGGCCGACGCCGGGGGGTCCAAGGACAGCCTGGAGCCGCCGCCGCACACCCCGCTGCCGGCCCGGGTGGAGCAGCTCTCGCTGTCGGGTGACATCGCCTACTCGCTCCCCGACAGTCAGGTGCTCAAGCCGGGCTCGGTGCACAAGGCGCGCTCGAAGGCCTCCGACGAGGTGGTCTCCCGGCTGACCCAGGTGCTCGAGGAGTTCGACATCGACGCCCAGGTCACCGGCTACACCCGGGGACCGACGGTCACCCGCTACATCGTCGAGCTCGGTCCCGCGGTCAAGGTGGAGAAGATCACCGGGATCCAGAAGAACATCGCCTACGCGGTCGCGTCGGCCGACGTACGCATCCTGAGCCCGATCCCGGGCAAGTCCGCGGTGGGCATCGAGATCCCCAACGTGGACAAGGAGATCGTCTCCCTCGGCGACGTGCTGCGCTCCGGGAACGCCCGCAACGACCACCACCCGATGATCGTCGGCCTGGGCAAGGACGTCGAGGGTGGCTTCGTGGTGGCCAACCTGGCCAAGATGCCCCACCTCCTGGTCGCCGGGGCCACGGGCTCGGGCAAGTCCAGCTTCATCAACTCGATGATCACCTCGCTGCTGATGCGGGCCACCCCCGACGAGGTGCGGATGATCATGGTCGACCCCAAGCGGGTCGAGCTGAACGCCTACGAGGGCATTCCGCACCTGATCACGCCGATCATCACCAGCCCCAAGAAGGCCGCCGAGGCGCTCCAGTGGGTGGTCCGCGAGATGGACCTGCGCTACGACGACCTCGCGAACTTCGGTTTCCGCCACGTGGACGACTTCAACAAGGCGGTGCGCGCGGGCAAGGTGCAGGTGCCCGCCGGCAGCGAGCGCGAGCTGGCGCCGTACCCCTACCTGTGCGTGGTCGTCGACGAGCTCGCCGACCTGATGATGGTGGCGCCGCGCGACGTCGAGGACGCCATCGTCCGGATCACCCAGCTCGCCCGGGCTGCGGGCATCCACCTGATCCTGGCCACCCAGCGACCCTCGGTCGACGTGGTCACCGGGCTGATCAAGGCCAACGTGCCCTCCCGGCTCGCGTTCGCCACCAGCTCGCTCGCCGACAGCCGGGTGATCCTCGACCAGCCCGGTGCGGAGAAGCTGGTGGGGCAGGGAGACGGGCTGTTCCTGCCGATGGGTGCCTCGAAGTCCGTGCGCGTCCAGGGGTCCTGGGTCACCGAGGCCGAGATCGCCCAGGTGGTCAAGCAGTGCAAGGACCAGCTCGAGCCGAACTACCGCGAGGACGTCACCGCGCCCGCGGCGGCCAAGCGCGACCTCGACGACGACATCGGCGACGACATGGAGCTCGTGGTTCAGGCGATCGAGCTGATCGTCTCCACGCAGTTCGGCTCCACCTCCATGCTCCAGCGCAAGCTGCGGGTCGGTTTCGCCAAGGCCGGACGCCTGATGGACATCCTCGAGAGCCGCGGCGTGGTCGGGCCGAGCGAGGGGTCGAAGGCTCGGGACGTGTTGATCAAGCCAGACGATCTCGACGACGTGATCGCGACCATCCAGGGAGAGCAGTGATGGGTGTCTCGGTGCGGCACAACGCGAGGCTCGCGGCGGCGGTCGCCCTCGCGGCCGCGGTCATCGCCGTGGCGTGGTTCGCCCGCGCCCTGCAGACCAACAGCCTCCTCGACTGGGCGTGGTGCCTGCTCGTGGTCGCGGTGGGTGTGCTCCAGCTGCTGGTGGTGCGCGACAGCCGTGCTCCGCTGCTGGTGGCCGACGAGCTCGGGGTGCGCGTGCGTCGTGGTGTCACCTGGAGCGGGTTGCGCTGGCAGGACGTCGAGAACGTCGAGGTCACCTCGCCGGGCCGGTGGGGACGCGACGGGCAGATCGTGGTGCATCCCCGCGACACCGGGCCGACCGCAGCGTTCGTGGTGCCGCTCGCGCTGACCACCCGGATCGATGTCGAGGGGCTGACCGGCGACCTGGTCTCCGACCTCGACGCCCTGGCCAGCGGGCAGGCACCGGTCCTCGTGCTCACCCGCGTGGAGCCGGAGAAGGCCGAGAAGCCCGAGAAGCCACCGAAGCCGGAGCGCCTGAGCCGCCGCGAGCGCGCCGACCTCCGGGCCCACGCCGAGGTGACGGTCGAGCAGCCCGGCGAGCAGCCCGGCGAGCAGCCCGGCGAGGAGCCCGTCGAGGAGCCCGTCGAGCAGCCCGTCGACAGCGCCGCCGAGGAGCCGGCGGGCTGCCGGTCGAGGAGCAGGTCGGGGAGCCGGTCGAGCCGGCCCGCGAGCCGCGTCCGGCCGCCCGCGCCGAGCTGGTGCGGGACTCGGTGCGGATCCTGCCGAGCCAGCCGACGGTCCCGGCCCAGCGCGCCAGCGACATGACGGGGGACCACCCGCCGACGGTCCCGGTGGCCCGCATCGAGGAGCTCCCGCTACCTGAGCCACGCCCGGTCGAGGACGCCGTGATCGGACCTCTCGTCGCCGCGGCGCGACACCGTGCCCGGCTGAGCATCGACACCCTGAGCGAGCGCACCCGCATCCGGCCGCACGTGCTGGAGTGCATCGAGGTCGACGACTTCTCGGTCTGCGGAGGTGACTTCTACGCCCGGGGGCACCTGCGCACGCTGGCCCGCGTCTTCGGGCTCGACGCCCAGCAGCTGCTCGACCTCTACGACGGTCGCTACGCCAGCGCCGAGATCGAGGCGCGCCAGGTCTTCGAGGCCGAGCTGGCGACCGGGATCGGCGGCGGCGTCCGGGCTGTCCACAGCGGCCCTCGCTGGAGCCTCCTGGCTGCCTGCGTCCTCGCCCTGGCGACCGTCTGGGGCGGTGCCCGGCTGGTCAACGACAACCCGCCGGAGCTGGTGAGCCCGGCACCGGGTGTCGTCGACGCCGCCGGGCTGGCCGGCAGCTCGGAGACCGCCGAGCAGCCGAAGCTGTCCTTGGCGACGCTGGGCGTCACCGCCGTCGGCGCCAGCCCCCAGGTGGTGGTGCGCGACCGTGACGGACGCATCCTGTGGGCCGGCAAGCTCGCCGAGGGCCAGCACCAGCAGGTGCTCGGCATGGCGCCGTTCGACGTCACCGCCAGCAACGGGACCGCCGTGGCCGTGGACTTCCTCAACCGGGACAAGGGCACGGTCGGCTCGAGCTCCGCAGCCGCCAGCAAGCAGTTCGGCTGATTTCGGCGGCGGGGAGCCGTCCGGCATACTCGGCACGGCCCATGACTACCGCCGAGACCCCTCCCCGCAGCCCGACCGCCCCGCCGACCACCGTCGCGATGGTGACGCTCGGGTGCGCCCGCAACGAGGTCGACTCCGAGGAGCTGGCCGGACGGCTCGAGGCGGGCGGCTTCCGGCTGGTGGAGGATCCGGCCGACGCCGAGACCGTGGTGGTGAACACGTGCGGATTCGTCGAGGCGGCCAAGAAGGACTCGGTGGACACGCTCCTCGCGGCCGCGGACCTCAAGGGCGACCCCTCGGGCGGCCCGGGTGGGAACGCGTCCGGCCACACCCGCGCCGTGGTCGCGGTCGGCTGCCTCGCCGAGCGGTACGGCGCCGAGCTGGCGACCTCCCTGCCCGAGGCGGACGCGGTGCTCGGCTTCGACGACTACCCCGACATCGCCGTACGCCTCCGCTCGATCCTGGCGGGGGAGACCCAGCACCCGCACACGCCCCGCGACCGGCGCCGGTTGTTGCCGATCTCCCCGACCGAGCGCGTCGACGCACCGGCCTACCAGCCCGGTCACGCCGGACGCCGGCGCCTCGACACGGGTCCGATGGCACCGCTGAAGCTGGCCTCGGGCTGCGACCGGCGGTGCACGTTCTGCGCGATCCCCGCCTTCCGTGGCTCCTACGTCTCGCGCCGCCCCTCCGACGTGCTCGCCGAGGCGCGCTGGCTGGCCGAGCAGGGGGTGCGCGAGCTGTTCCTGGTCTCGGAGAACTCCACGTCCTACGGCAAGGACCTCGGCGACCTGCGGTTGCTCGAGACGCTGCTGCCCGAGCTCGCCGCCGTCGAGGGGATCGCGCGGGTGCGAGTCTCCTACCTCCAGCCGGCCGAGACCCGTCCGGGCCTGGTGGAGGCGCTCGCGACGACGCCCGGAGTCGCCCCGTACTTCGACCTCTCCTTCCAGCACGCCTCGAACCCGGTGCTGCGCCGGATGCGCCGGTTCGGGGACGCCGAGGCCTTCCTGGGGCTCCTCGACCAGGCCCGGCAGCTGGCTCCGCTGGCCGGTGCCCGGTCGAACTTCATCGTCGGCTTCCCCGGCGAGACCGAGGAGGACCTCGAGGTCCTGTGCGAGTTCCTGGCCTCCGCCCGGCTCGACGCCATCGGTGTCTTCGGCTACTCCGACGAGGACGGCACCGCCGCCCAGCAGCTCGACGGTCACCACGACGAGGACGAGATCGCCGACCGGGTCGCGCACGTGACCGCTCTCGCCGAGGAGCTGACCGCTCAGCGTGCCGAGGAGCGGATCGGTGAGCAGGTGGTGGTCCTGGTCGAGTCGGCCGACGACGCGGAGGGACGCGCCGCCCACCAGGGCCCGGAGGTCGACGGGTCGACCCGACTGGAGGGCCACGGCGGCGCCGTGGAGCCCGGTGACATGATCGAGGCGGTGGTGGTCGCCACCGACGGCGTCGACCTCGTGGCGCAGGCCACCGCGCCGGGTGAGGAGGGACGATGAGCCAGTCCGAGCCGACCTCCGAGCACACGTCCGGGGCGACCGCGGGTCCGCCGCGCGCGGTGAACAACTGGAACCTGCCCAACGCCCTGACCACCCTGCGGATCGTCATGGTGCCCTTCTTCGGCTGGGCGCTGCTGCACGACGGGGGTGCCGACGTCACCTGGCGTTGGGTGGCCTTCGTCCTGTTCTGCCTGGCGATGATCACCGACAAGATCGACGGCGACCTGGCGCGCAAGCTCGACCTGGTCACCAACTTCGGCAAGATCGCCGACCCGATCGCGGACAAGGCCATCACCGGGATGGCCTTCATCGGCCTGGCGGTCATCGCCGACTTCCTGCCGGCCTGGCTGTGGTGGACCGTCGCGGTGGTCGTGCTCACCCGTGAGTGGGCGGTCACGTTCGCCCGGCTCTCGGTCGCCCGCGACGTGGTGATGCCGGCCAAGCGCAGCGGCAAGGTCAAGACCACGATGCAGGCGCTGGCGCTGGGCGGGTTCGTGGCGCCGTTCGGACTGCTGACCGGCAGCCTGGACCTCGTCGGGGACCTGGCCTGGTGGCTCTCGGCGGGGTTCCTGGCGGTGGCCGTGGTGCTCACGGTCACCTCGGGCGTCGAGTTCGCACGGGACGTGATCCGGCACCGGCGCGGCGAGCCCGGCCCCACGTCCTGAGCCCGCGCACCTCAGCGCGCGAGGCTCAGTCGGCGCGCTGACGGTCCCGGTAGGCGCGGACGTTCTCCCGGTTGCCGCAGCCGCCCTCGCAGAACCGCTTGGAGCGGTTGCGGGAGAGGTCGACCACGACGTTGTCGCAGTCCTCGGCGGCGCAGGTCTTGAGCCGGTCGAGCTCGCCGCTGCGGATCACGTCGGTCACGGCCATGGCGGCCTCCACGACCATGCGGGTCGCCAGCGGAGCGTCGTTCGGGACCGCATGGATGTGCCAGCCGAAGCCGTCGTGGTCGACCAGCTGGGGGAGGGCGCCGGCCTCGGCCAGCACCTCGTTGACCGCCGCCACCAGCGCGTCCTCGTCCAGGCGCCACCAGGCCCGGATCCGGGGACGGAGCGCGCGGACCGCCGCCAGCTCCCCCCGGTGCCCGGCGCGGTCGCCGGACCAGCCGAGGTCGTCGAGGAGGGCCACGAGCTGCTCGGGCGTGGTCAGCGAGTCCTCGCCGGAACCGTCGCCGGGGTCGGTGTTGACCAGGGCAGCCGCCGCCGCCAACGCATCCACCGTGTCATGGGTGAAACTCACTTTGACTCCTGACGGTCGGTCCTACTAGAGTAACTGGCGTAACCCCATTTTACTCCTGACAGGTGGTGAACCATGCTCTCCGGAACGGCCAAGTCCAGCGCCGGCATCCTCTTCGCGCTCCTTTCCGCCTCGACGTTCGCCACCTCCGGTCCGGTGGCCAAGTCGCTGCTCGAGTCCGGGTGGACGCCCGGCTCGGTGGTCTTCCTGCGCATCGCCGGTGCGGCGCTGCTGCTGGTCGTGCCGACCGTACGTGCCCTGCGGGGTCGCTGGCACCTGCTGCGCCGCGAGTGGGACCAGGTGCTGGCGTACGGGCTGATGGCCGTCGCGGTGCCGCAGCTCGCCTTCTTCTACGCCGTCACCCACCTCTCGGTGGGCGTGGCGCTGCTGCTGGAGTACCTCGGCCTGGTCCTCGTCGTGGCCTGGCAGGCGGCGCTGGCCCGGCGGATGCCCCGGGTGCCGACGCTGGTGGGGATCGTCCTGGCGCTCTCCGGGCTGGTCCTCGTGCTCGACGCGCTGCCGCTGGGCTCGGGAGGTGGCGTGGAGGTCAACGGGATCGGGGTGGCGTGGGGCCTGCTCGCGGCCACCGGACTGGCGTCGTTCTACCTGATGTCGGGCAGCGCGCACGAGACCTCGCTGCCGCCGATGGCGCTCGCCGGTGGCGGGCTGGTCGTGGGCGGGCTCGCCTTCGCGGTCCTCGGCGTCACCGGGATCCTGCCCATGGCGTTCGTCGCGGCTCCCGTCGAGCTCGCCGGAGTCGCCCTGCCGTGGTGGTTCGCGGTGCTGGAGCTGGCCACCCTGGCGGCGGCGACGGCCTACGTCTCCGGCATCGTCGCGGCGCGCCTGCTGGGTGCGAAGCTGGCCTCGTTCGTCGGCCTGATCGAGGTGCTGTTCGCGGTGCTCTTCGCCTGGGTGCTGCTCGGTGAGCTGCCACGTCCGGTGCAGCTGCTCGGCGGCCTGTTCATCCTGGCCGGCGTCGTGACCGTCCGGGCCGAGGAGTCCCGGCCGGTCCGGGGCGAGGCGTGGGACGCCGGCCCGGGATCAGCGGCTGAACCGCACCTGCCGGTCGGCGTAGCGCTGGTCGGCCAGGGCCCGGTAGTGACGGACGATCGGGTCCAGGACGTAGGCGTCCACGTCGCGACGGCGCAGGACCACCGAGGTGTTGTTGGGGCGGTGCAGCAGTAGCGCCCACGACGAGCTGCGGGGCTGTCCGACGAGGTCGACCGGCTGCAGGCCGTCGGCGAGGTCGAACCGCTCGCTCCCGCTGCTGTTGCGGACGGTGAGCAGCGAGCCGCGCAGGCTCACCACCTGCGGGGTGCTGGCGATCAGCAGCGCCCACAGGGCGACCACGATGCCCACGCCGATCACGACCGAGAGGAAGTCGTCGGGGCCGCGGGTCTCTGCGTAGCGCAGGCCGAGGGCCGAGGTGCCGGCGACGGCGAGGAGGAGCAGGACCGCGGCGAACATCCGCGGTCCGTGGCTCGCCTTCCAGACCACCGTCTCCGGCAGGAAGCTGCTCGGAGCCTCCACCGGCTCGGCCTGGGCCTCGGGGGCGGGAGTCGGGGTGACCGGGACCGGGGGCTGCACGGTCTCGTGGGTCGGCAGCTTCTGCTGTGGGATGACCGCGTGCCGTCCGCTGTGCTCGTCCTCGGTGAGGAGCGCGGTGATCCGGGTGAGTGTGCCGGTCATCAGCGTCTTCGCTGGTCCTGTGCCGTCGTCGCGGTGTCGCATCTCGTTGTCCCCCGTGTGTGTTCCGGTGCTGCTCGCCGGGGTTGCCGGCGTTGGGACAAGCATGCTGCTCCCGCTGGCAAATAGGGAATTTTGCCCGATAGATCGCGTCTGTCGGACTAGACCGGTAAGTGACCTACGTGCGTCGGTCGCGTTTCGCCCGCTCGATGTTCATCGCCGCCGTGACCAGCGCGAGGTGCGAGAAGGCCTGCGGGAAGTTGCCGACCATGCGCCGCCCGGCGACGTCGTACTCCTCGCTGAGCAGACCGACGTCGTTGGCCAGGTCCACGAGCCGGTCCATCAGGGCGGCGGCGTCCTGGTCGCGGCCGGCGAGCGCGTAGGCGGAGACCAGCCAGAACGAGCAGGCGAGGAACGGGTGCTCGTCGCCCTGCAGCCCGTCGACGCCGCTCTCGGTGCGGTAGCGCAGGAGCAAGCCGTCGCGCATCAGGTCCTCCTCGACCGCCGCGATCGTGCCCAGCATCTGCGGGTCGCGGCCGTCGATGAACCGCACCATCGGCAGCACCAGCAACGAGGCGTCCACCTCGGTGGTCTCGTAGTGCTGGGTGAACGTGCCACGGTCGTGGTCGAACCCGCGCTCCATGATCTCGGCGCGCACCGCGGCGCGGACCTCGCGCCAGCGGTCCACGGGTCCGTCGAGGCCGTGCTTCTCCACGCCTTCGATGGCCCGGTCGAACGCCGACCACACCATGACCCGGCTGTGGGTGAAGTGCTGCGGCTCCCCGCGGACCTCCCACAACCCGTTGTCGGCCTGCTGCCAGTGGGTCTCGAGGTCCTCGACGAGCGTGCGCTGGAGGCTCCAGCTGTCGCGGGTCTCGGGGACCCCGTGGTTGCGGGCCATCGACAGCGCGCCGAGCACCTCGCCGAGGACGTCGGTCTGCCGCTGGTCGACCGCTGCGTTGCCCACCCGCACCGGGCGCGACCCGGCGTAGCCGGTGAGGTGGTCGAGCTCGCGCTCGGGCAGCCGTCGCCCACCGTCGACGGTGTACATGACCTGCATGTCGGCGGGGTCGCCGGCGATGGCCCGCAGCAGCCAGTTGCGCCAGTGGTGCGCCCCGTCCACCCGCCCGGCGGCGAGCAGCGCCTCCAGGGTCAGCGCCGCGTCACGCAGCCAGCAGTAGCGGTAGTCCCAGTTGCGCTCCCCGCCGATGTCCTCGGGCAGGGAGGTCGTCGGAGCCGCGACGATGCCACCGGTGTCCTCGTGGGTCAGCCCCCTCAGCGTGATCAGGCTGCGGACCACCTCACGACGCCACGGTCCGTCGTAGCGACAGGCATCGGCCCACGACTGCTGCTCCTCCAGGGTGTCGGCGAGCCGGGCGTCGATGTCGACGGGTCCGGGCGGGTGGCGGTAGGACGGGATCCAGGTCAGGGTGAAGTCCAGGTGGTCCCCGGCGCAGACGTCGAAGGTCTCCGCGTGGTGGCCGTCGACGGCCGGGGGCAGTCGGGGGCCGGTGAGAATGAGCTTGTCGGGTCCGGCCGCGGCCACGATCGCCGGGCGGTCGTCCACGAGCTCGCGGTGCACCCAGGGCCGGATGCGGCCGTACTCGAACCGCACGAGCCAGCTGTGCCGCATCGACACCGTGCCCTCGAGGCCCTCGACCCGACGCACGATGTCGGCGCGCCGGTCGCCGGTCGGCATGAAGTCGACGACCCGCACCCGACCCGTCGGGGTGGTGTGGACGCTCTCGAGGACCGCGGTGTCGTCGAGGTAGCGCCGGGCCACGTCGTGCTCCTCCTCGGGACCGAGGAACCAGTGGCCGTTGCGCTCCTCGCCGAGCAGTGCGGCGAAGCAGGCCGGTGAGTCGAAGCGCGGCAGGCAGAGCCAGTCGATCGACCCGGCGGAGCTGATCAGCGCGGCGGTGTGCCCGTCGCCGATGGCGGCATAGTCCTCGATGGGTCGGGCCATGCGGGCACCCTAGCGATCGCTGCGTCCCCGGGCGGGATCGCGCTGTCCCGGGGACGGCGCTAGCGTCGGACCATGAACGATCCGGTCGGGCTGTCGGGTCTCGTGGCCACGGCGAGCCGGGTCCACCGTGCGCTGGGGGACCGGGGTCACACCGTGGGGTGTGCCGAGTCGCTGACGGGGGGCGAGCTGGCGGCACTGCTCAGCGCCGTACCCGGTGCGTCGGCGACCTTCGTGGGCGGCGTGGTCACCTACTCCACCGAGGTGAAGCGCCGGCTGCTCGGGGTGCGGGCGGAGCGCGTCGTGTCCGCCGAGTGTGCGCTGCAGATGGCGACCGGCGCGCGTGACCTCCTCGAGGTGGACTGGGCGCTCGCGACCACCGGCGTCGCCGGTCCGGACCTGCAGGAGGGACAGGCGGCGGGGACGGTGTTCGTCGCGCTGTCCGGGCCCGGGGTGCTGCGGCAGGTCCGGCTCACCCTGGCCGGGGGCCGTGCGTCGGTCCGGGCGGGGAGCGTCGCCGCGGCGCTGGAGCTGCTGGTCCACGAGGTCCCCGGTGGCTGAGCCGCTCGAGCTGGAGGAGCTGACCACCCTGGCGGACCGGCTCTACGGCGGCCGCCCCGAGACCTTCACCGAGGCCCGCAACCGGGCCGCCCGCGAGGCCAAGGACGCGGGGTCCACGGAGCTGGCGACCCGGATCTCCACGCTGCGCAAGCCGTCGGTGGCCGCCTGGGCGGTGAACCTGCTCGTGCGTCGCGAGCACGAGCGGATCGACGAGGTCCTCGCGCTCGCCGAGCAGCTGCGGGCAGCCGCCGCCGCGCTCGACGGTGACGAGCTGCGCGCCCTGACCCGACAACGGCGGGCCCTGACCAGCGCGCTCGCCTCGACCGCCCGGGCGCTGGCGCGGGACGCAGGCGTGCGCCTGACCGGACCGGTGGTGGACCAGGTCGAGGGCATCCTGACCGCGGGCATGCTCGACCCGGAGGCGGCCCGGGTGGTGCGCACCGGCCGGGTCGTCACGGCCTTCACCTCGACCGGGGTCGACGAGCTCGACGTCGCCGGAGTGGTGGCGGTGCCCGAGGCGCTCGACGTGACGGCCACCCCCGTGCCGGGGGCCTCGACCGACGGGGACGACGGGGACGGGACGGACGGCGCACCGGTCGGGCTGCACGTCGTCCCCGACGGTGGTGCGCGGCTCGCGGCCGCCGAGGACGCGCTGGCGCAGGCGCGTGCGGAGGTCGGGGCGGCCGAGCGCGAGCTGGCCGAGGTCGAGGAGGGCGTCGGCGATCTTCGGGCACGCCGGTTGCAGCTCCAGGGCGAGGCCGACGAGCTGCGCCGCCGGCTGGCCGCGATCGAGGACGACGTGGACCGGGTCGACGAGGACCTCGAGGAGGCGGAGGAGGCGGTGGGGGACGCCGAGGTCGTCCTCGCCGAGGCGCGGCGTACCCAGGCCGTGGCCGAGGAGGAGGTCTCCCGGCTGGGCGGGGACCCGCACGCCGCCGAGGACTGAGCGGGATCCGTCGCGCGACCGATGTGCGCCCGTGCTGCGATCGCCTACCGTCAGCCCGTGAGGTGGAGACCCCCGCTGCTGGACGTGCTGATCGCGGCCGCGTTCGTGGCGATGTCGCTGGCCGAGGCGCTGTTCAGCCCCGGGGTCGGCTCCCCGGTGCTGCACACGGTCGTTGCCGGCCTGGCCATGTCGACGCTCGCCTGGCGGCGCACGTTCCCCCTCACCGTGGCCGCGCTGGTGGTGAGCGCCAACCTCGTCGTCAACGCCGACGGCCAGTTCTCCACCCTGCTCTCGCTGGTGCTCGTGTGCTTCACCGTGGGCTTCCAGTCGCCCGCGCCGCGCCGCTACGTGGGCCTGGGGATCGTGCTGGTCCCCTTCGTGGCGCTCAGCACCGTCGAGGGCCTCGAGCCCAGTGACCTCGGCGCCGCCCTGGTGTTCTTCGTCGGGCCCTGGACCGTCGGCGTCGCGCTCAGCGGGCGGATGGCGAGTGCCGACGAGGCGCTGGCCAGGGCCGCCCAGCTCGAGCGGAACCGTGAGCTCGAGGCCGCGCGGGCCGCGGCCGAGGAGCGGACCCGGATCGCCCGGGAGCTGCACGACATCGTGTCCCACTCGATCAGCGTGGTGACCATCCAGACCCAGGCCGTACGCCGACGCCTCGGCCCGGACCACGCGGCCGAGGCCGCCGACCTCGCCGCGGTCGAGGCCACGGCGCGGGAGGCGCTCGCCGAGATGCGTCGCCTGTTCGGGGTGCTGCGCGAGGAGGGTCAACGGCTGGACCTGGCGCCCCAGCCCGGGCTTGCGGAGCTCGACCGGCTCGTGGGCCAGGTCGGCTCGGGCGACCTGGACGTGAGCCTGCGGGTCGAGGGCGATCCGGTGCCGCTGAGCCCGGGCATCGACCTCGCGGCGTACCGGATCGCGCAGGAAGGGCTCACCAACGCACTGCGCCACTCCGGGGCCGGCCATGCCACGGTGCTGGTGCGGTACACGCCCGAGCGCCTGTACGTCGAGGTGGAGGACGACGGCGACGGGATGCCGCGTCCCGCGGAGCAGGTCAACGGCACCGTGCCCGGTCACGGACTGATCGGCATCCGCGAGCGGGTCGCGCTCTACGGCGGCACCCTGGATCTCGTGCCCTCCGCCGCCGGCGGGGTGCGGCTCGCGGCGAGCCTCCCACTCAGGGGGGCGCCATGACGACGCGCGTGGTGGTCGTCGACGACCAGGGCATGGTCCGGGCCGGGTTCCGCTCGCTGCTCGCCGACGAGCCGGACCTCGAGGTCGTGGGGGAGGCCGCCGACGGCGAGGCGGCGGTGGAGGTGGTCACCCGGCTGGTCCCGGACGTGACCCTGATGGACATCCGGATGCCGGTCCTGGACGGCATCGCCGCCACCCGCCGCCTCGTGGAGGCGGGAGTGGCCACCCGCGTGCTGGTGCTCACCACCTTCGACCTCGACGAGTACGTCTTCGAGGCGCTGCAGTCCGGGGCGTCGGGGTTCCTGCTCAAGGACGCGCCGGCCGAGGAGCTCGCGGCCGCGATCCGGGTCGTCGCCGGCGGCGACTCGCTGCTGGCCCCGAGCGTCACCCGCCGGGTGATCGACGCGTTCGTACGACGACCCTCGCCGGCGCGCACGGCTAGCGACCCGCGGCTGGACCTGCTCACCCCGCGCGAGCTCGAGGTCCTGGGCCTGCTCGCCCGCGGGCTCTCGAACCTCGACATCGCCACCACGCTGTTCGTCTCCGAGGGCACCACCAAGACCCACGTCAGCAACGTGCTGACGAAGCTGGCGCTGCGGGACCGCGTGCAGGCGGTGATCTTCGCCTACGAGAACCTCGTCGTCGTGCCCGGCGCCGGCCGGCCGCAGGATCCGTCGGCGGACCGAGGGGGGAATCCCTCGCGCGACCGATCCGGTTGAGGCGTGTCCCCGGTTGGCTGGTGAGCACACGATCCGCACCGGGTCACCGTCCTCCAGGAGAACCACCATGACCACGCTGACCGCCCCCGACGTGATGTCCACCCCGGGCACGACGCCGCGTCCCACGTCCGCCCTCGCCGCGCGGCGCGCCTTCCTCGTCGCCGCACCCGTGCTGGCCGGCCTGCTCGCCGTCGTCGGTGCCTACGCCGACCCGGGTGCCGGGGTGTCGGGACCCAGGATGTACGAGATCTATGCCGACAACCCCGGCCCGCTCCAGTTCAAGTCGCTCGGCTTCCACTGGTCCTACGCGTTCTGGATCGCGCCCGCGCTGCTCGCGGCGGCGTACGTGCGCGGCCGGGGCGCCTGGATCGCCAACGTCGCCGCGTTCCTCGGCTTCGTGGGCATGACCACCCTGCCGGGACTGCTGTTCGTCGACTGGTACGACTCGGCCATCGGCCAGCTCTACGGTGCCGAGGCCACGGTGGCGGTCAGCGAGCACATGAGCGAGACGATGTGGGGAGTGCCGTACTTCGCGCTGCCGGGGCTCGTCGGCTTCGTGCTCGCGCTGCCGCTGGCGGTCGTCGCGCTGTGGCGGGCCGGCCTGGTCCGCTGGTGGGCCTTCGTCGCCGTGGTCGCCGGCTACGTCGCCTTCACCCTGTCCAACGTGACCTGGTGGGGCTGCACGATCACCACGGGCTGCTTCGTCGTGCTGTCGGTCGCGCTGGCGCGGGCCACCCGCGTCGGGTAGTCCCGGCGCTCCTGGTTCGCGGTTCGTGGCCCCCGGAGGCCGGTGCGGGGCTGGACGCCCGCCCCGGCCTCCCGGTTAGATTGAACGTTCCAAGGCCGGCTGCCCGCCGTCCGCCGAACTCACCAGGAGGTCGCATGCGCGTCGGAGTGCTCACCGGAGGAGGCGACTGCCCGGGCCTCAACGCGGTGATCCGCGCTGTCGTCCGCAAGGGCGTCAAGGAGTACGGCTACGACTTCGTCGGCTTCCGCGACGGGTGGAAGGGGCCGCTGGAGGGACTGACCCGGGAGCTCGGCATCCCGCAGGTGCGAGGCATCCTGCCGCGTGGCGGCACGATCCTCGGCTCCTCGCGCACCAACCCGTTCAAGGTCGACGACGGCGTCGAGCAGATCAAGACCAACCTCGCCGAGCTCGGGGTGGACGCCCTGGTGGCCATCGGCGGCGAGGACACCCTCGGCGTGGCCACCAAGCTGCACGACCTGGGCGTCAACGTGGTCGGGGTGCCCAAGACCATCGACAACGACCTGAACGCCACCGACTTCACCTTCGGCTTCGACACCGCGGTGAACATCGCCATGGAGGCCATCGACCGCCTGCACACCACGGCGGAGTCCCACCACCGCGTGCTCGTCGTCGAGGTGATGGGCCGGCACGCCGGGTGGATCGCGCTGCACGCCGGCCTGGCCGGCGGCGCCAACGTCGTCCTGATCCCCGAGAAGCCCTTCGACATCGAGCAGGTCTGCGCCCTGGTCGAGCAGCGCTTCGAGAGCCACTACTCGCCCATCCTCGTCGTCTCCGAGGGGGCGGTGCCGGTCGAGGGCGGCGACATGACCCTGGTCTCGGGTGAGAAGGACGCCTTCGGTCACGTCCGCCTCGGTGGCATCGGCGACCGGCTCGCCCACGAGATCGAGCAGCGCACCGGCAAGGAGGCCCGCGCGGTCGTCCTCGGCCACGTGCAACGGGGCGGGACGCCGACGGCCTTCGACCGGTGGCTGGCCACCCGCTTCGGCCTGCACGCCATCGACGCCGTCCACGACGGTGACTTCGGCACGATGATGGCGCTGCGCGGCACCAAGATCGACCGGGTGCCGCTCATCGAGGGCACCGGCGAGCTCAAGCTGGTCGACCCCGCGGAGTACGCCGAGGCAGAGGTCTTCTTCGGCTGAGGGCGCGACACGTCCGCCGGGGCTGGTCGGGAGGGCCCTGATGGGTCCACCATGAGCCCACCACTCGGATCTCGGAGGACACCATGACCACGGACGCGGCCCCGGACACCTCCGCGCAGGAGACCGACCTCAAGCGGGTGATGGGGCCGCGGCTGCTGCTGCTCTTCATCGTCGGCGACATCCTCGGAGCCGGCGTCTACGCCGTGACCGGGCGGCTCGCCGAGCAGGTCGGCGGCATCGCGTGGCTGCCGTTCCTGGTGGCCTTCGCAGTGGCGACGCTGACGGCGTTCTCCTACCTCGAGCTGGTCTGCAAGTACCCCCAGGCGGCGGGCGCGGCGCTGTACACGCACAAGGCCTTCGGCGTGCACTTCGTGACCTTCCTGGTCGCGTTCACCGTCGTCTGCTCGGGGATCACCAGCGCGTCCACGTCGTCGGGGCTGTTGGCGAGCAACCTGCTGATCGGGCTCAACGAGGGGATCGACGCGGTCCCCACGAGCGACGGGGCGACGCTGGTGGTGGCGCTGCTGTTCATGGTGCTGCTGGCGGCGATCAACCTGCGGGGTGTCGGGGAGAGCGTCAAGTTCAACGTCGTGCTCACGCTGGTGGAGATGCTGGCCCTGGCGATCGTGATCGCCATCGGCTTCGCCGCGGTCACCGGCGGGGACTCCGACCTCGACCGGATCACGGTCTTCGAGAGCCCCGACGACAAGGGGCTCTTCGCCGCGGTGACCGTCGCGACCGCCATCGCGTTCTTCTCCATGGTGGGCTTCGAGGACTCGGTGAACATGGTCGAGGAGACCAAGGACCCGGTGCGGATCTTCCCGAAGATCATGTTCACCGGGCTCGGCATCGCCGTGGTCATCTACATGCTGGTCGCGGTCTCGGTGGTGGCGGTCATCCCCGCGGGGGACATCGTGAACCCGCGCAACCCCGAGGCGGGCATCCTGCTCGACGTGGTGCGCGTGGGCGCTCCCGGCCTCCCGGTGGACAAGATCTTCCCGTTCCTGACCGTCTTCGCGGTGGCCAACACGGCGCTGATCAACATGCTGATGGCCAGTCGTCTGGTCTACGGCATGGCCCGCCAGAACGTGCTGCCGCCCGCCCTGGGCAAGGTCCTGCCGGTCCGCCGTTCGCCCTGGGCGGCCATCGCCTTCACCACGGTGCTCGCCCTGGGCCTGATCGTGGTGGTCCGCACCCAGTCGGAGAGCACCGTGATCGCCGCACTCTCGGGCACCACGGCGCTGCTGCTCCTGGCGGTGTTCACCCTGGTCAACGTGGCCTGCCTGGTGCTGCGCCGCGAGCCGGACCGAGGCGGCTTCAAGGCCCCGACCGTGATCCCCGTCATCGGCGCCGTGACCTGCGCCTACCTGCTCGGGCCCTGGGCGCGACTCGAGGCCGACATGATCCAGTACAAGATCGCCGCAGGGCTGCTCGGACTCGGCATCGCGTTGTGGGCGGTGACCATCGTCGTCCACAAGCCGGAGGGCGGTCGCTTCCGCGACATCGAGCACCTCGGGGACTGACCCGGGCCCGGTCACTGCCGGTTCGTGCTGCGTCTCGGCCGCGCCGTAGCATGGTCGGGTGTCCGCACCCGTCCCCGACCTGGCCTCGCTGCACGCCCTCGGCCCCGCCCAGCAGCCGTCGTACCCCGACGCCGAGGCCGTCGACGCCGCCTACGCGCGCCTGCGCGGGATGCCCCCGCTGGTCTTCGCCGGTGAGTGCGACGCGCTGAAGGCCAAGCTCGGCGCCGTCGCCCGGGGGGAGGCGTTCCTGCTCCAGGGCGGTGACTGCGCGGAGACGTTCGCCGGAGTGACCGCGGACAACACCCGCAACAAGCTCCGGGTGCTGCTGCAGATGGCGGTCGTGCTCACCTACGCCGCCTCGGTGCCGGTGGTCAAGCTGGGCCGGCTGGCCGGCCAGTACGCCAAACCACGGTCCTCGGACCTCGAGACCCGCGACGGCGTGACCCTCCCGGCCTACCGCGGCGACGCCGTCAACGGCTTCGCGTTCACCCCCGAGTCGCGGGTCCCGGACCCGCAACGGCTCGTGGAGGTCTACCACGCGTCGGCCGTCACGCTGAACCTCGTGCGCGCCTTCGTCACCGGCGGGTACGCCGACCTGCGCCAGGTGCACACCTGGAACACCGACTTCGTGCTCGGCTCGGAGGTCGGCCGTCGCTACGAGAAGATGGCGGCCGAGATCGACCGGGCGCTCACCTTCATGCAGGCGATCGGGGCCGACCCCGACGAGTTCCACCGGGTCGACTTCCACTCCAGCCACGAGGCGCTGATCCTCGAGTACGAGCACGCGCTGACCCGCATCGACAGCCGGACGCAGCTGCCCTACGACGTCTCCAGCCACTTCGTCTGGATCGGCGAGCGCACGCGCCAGCTCGACGGCGCCCACGTCGAGCTGCTGCGCCACATCCAGAACCCCATCGGGGTGAAGCTCGGCCCCACCACCACTGCCGACGACGCGATCGCCCTCGCCGGCAAGCTCAACCCGGCCAACGAGGCCGGCCGGCTGACGTTCATCACCCGCATGGGGGCCGGGCGGATCCGCGAGGCGCTGCCGCCGCTGCTGGAGAAGGTCGACGCCGCCGGCATCGAGGCGGCGTGGGTGTGCGACCCCATGCACGGCAACACCTTCGAGGCGTCCTCGGGCTACAAGACCCGCCGCTTCGACGACGTCATCGAGGAGGTCCAGGGCTTCTTCGACGTCCACCGCGCGGTGGGCACCTGGCCCGGTGGCCTGCACGTCGAGCTGACCGGCGACGACGTGACCGAGTGCATCGGCGGTGGCGAGGAGCTCGACGAGGCCGGCCTGGCCAACCGCTACGAGTCGGTCTGCGACCCCCGGCTCAACCGGGTGCAGTCGCTGGAGCTGTCCTTCCTGGTCGCGGAGATGCTGCGCAAGGCCTGACGTGCCACGCACCTACAGGCTCCTCGGCGAGCACCTCGAGTTCTGGCGCGAGCGCCACCTGTGCACGGTGACCACGCTGCGTCGCGACGGCTCACCGCACGTCGTGCCGATGGGCATCGTGGTCGACCCCACCGGCGACGGCACCTCCGGCGTCGCGTGGGGGATCACCTCGCGCACCTCCCAGAAGGTCGCCAACCTCCGCGCCGGCGGCGACCCGAGAGTGGCGGTGTGCCAGGTCGACGGGCGCCGCTGGTCCACCCTCGAGGGCACCGCCGAGGTCCGCGAGGACCCCGACGCGGTGGCCGAGGCCGTACGCCGCTACGCCGAGCGCTACCGCCAGCCGCGGGAGAACCCGGCCCGGGTGGCGCTGCGGATCAGTCTCACCGGGATCATCGGCAACGTCTGACCCGTGACGTTCGGGCCGGGCGGCTCGTTGCACCGGACACCCAACCGCCCACCGGGAGTCCTCATGCGCCGCCTGCTCGCCCTGCCCGTCGCCGCCGCTCTCGTGGCCGCGCTCGTCCCCGCCGCCTCCTCGTCGGCGACGTCCTCCCCGGTCTCGTCCTCCGGGTCCTCGTCGGGCTCGTCGGCCCCCTACGTGGCCCTCGGCGACTCCTACAGCGCCGCCTCCGGCGTACTGCCGGTCGACCCGACGGCTCCGCCCGCCTGCCAGCGCTCGCTGCGCAACTACCCGCACGTGATCGCGGCCCGGACCGGGGTCCGGCTCACCGACGTCACCTGCGGCGGGGCCGAGACCAAGGACTACCGCGAGTCGCAGTCTCCCGGTGTCGCGCCGCAGCTCGACGCGTTGAGCCGACGCACGCGGCTGGTGACGATGACGATCGGCGGCAACGACAGCGGCGTCTTCGTCGGTGCGATCGCCAAGTGCGGCGCCGCCGGCCTCAGCACGGCCGGCCGAGGCAGCCCGTGCCGGGACCAGTACGGCAGCTCCTTCGAGGACACCATCCGCACCACGACCTACCCCGCGCTGGTCCGGGCACTGCGCGACGTGCGCGCGAAGGCTCCGCGCGCCCGCGTCGCGATCCTCGGCTACCCCTGGATCGTGCCGCGCACGGGCCGGTGCTTCCCGCAGCTGCCGGTCGCCGACGGCGACGTGCCCTACCTGCGCTCGCTGCAGACGACCCTCAACGGCGCGGTCCGGCGCGCCGCGTCGGTCACGGGAGCGACGTACGTCGACCTCAACCGGGTCTCCCACGGTCACGACGCCTGCAAGCCGATCGGCGTCCGCTGGGTCGAGCCGGTCGTCGGCACCACCAACCCGGTGATCGTGCACCCCAACGCACTCGGCGAGGCCAGGATGGCCGACCAGACGCTGCGGGTGCTGCGGCGGCGCTGAGGCGGGTCAGCCGCTGGGGGTGACTCCCAGGTCGGCCAGCACCGAGCGGGCGACCCGCCGGCCGGAGACGAGGGCGCCCTGGATCGAGCTGGTGTCGCGGTGGTCGCCGGCCACGTGGACCACCCCGCCGGGACCCGCGACCCGGGCCGGCTTGCGGAACGCGTGTGGCGCCGGCATCCCCGGCAGGGCGTGCGGCAGCTCGTAGGTGGCCACCAGCTCCCAGTCCTCCGTGGCGGTGCCGTGCAACCGGGCCAGCACCCGGCGCACCTCGGGCCCGTCCGGGGAGACCGGCACCGGGTGGACGAGCGAGGTCGCGACCAGCACCCGGTCGGCCGGGGCGTACTCGGGAGCGGCCCGGGAGATGGCGATGCTGTTGGCGACCGGGGAGTCGTCGCCGTCGAGCAGGAGCATCGCCGAGCTCCCCGGGAAGGGCGGTGCGGCGTGGTAGACGGTGGTGACCCCGCGCGCCGGCGGGGTGGGACCCACCGGCAGCAGCGCCGAGGCGTCCCAGGCGTCGGTGGCGAGCACGACCGCCCGCCCCCGGACCGGGCCGTCGTCGGTGAGCACCGCCGTGGCGGAGACCTCCTGCACCCGGGTGCCCAGCCGTACGGCGCCCGGGTCCAGCCCGGCGGCCAGCTGCTCGGGCAGCGCCTGCATGCCGGCTGCCGGCACCGTGGACGCGCCGCGGACGAACATCCGGACCATCAGGTCGGTGAAGCGGCGCGACGTGGTCATCTCCTGCTCGAGCAGGACCCCGGAGAAGAACGTGGCGAGCACCCGGTCGGCCAGCTCGTCGGGGAGGTGCTCGCGCCACGCCTCGGCGGCCGGCAGGTCCTCGAGGGCGCGCAGCCTGCGGGTGGGCAGGCCGATGCACCGGGCGGCGTACGCCGCGAGGGCGATCTTGCCGCGGACCCCGCCGACCGGCAGCCGGAGGGCTCCGGGCAGCGTGCCCGGGCGCTGCAGCGGGTTGCCCAGGGTGTGTCGCCGACCGTCGAGGAACAACCCGACGGCGGGGTCGAAGGACCGCAGGTCCAGGGCATCGAGGTCGACGGTGCGTCGCAGCTCGGGATAGCCGGTGTTCAGCACCTGGAACCCGCGGTCGAGGGTGAAGCCGTCGACGCGGTCGGTGCGCACCCGGCCGCCGACGGCGTCGCCGGCCTCGAGCACCACCACGTCGTCCAGGGAGGCGGCCAGCTCGCGGGCACACGCCAGGCCCGCCAGTCCGGCTCCGACCACGACCACGTCGTGGGTCTCCTGCGCCATCCCCACCTCCACCAGCGGCCGCCTGTCCCGACCCTAGCCGCCGGGCCTCCCCGGCCCGGAGGTCTCCGCCGCCATCGTGATAGGCAACTGTGGTGAGTGATCTCGAGACCCCCGACACGATGGCCCCCGAGCACGCGGGGCCCACGCCCTTCCACGACCTCGACGCCTACGTCGAGCTGCCCCGCGGCGCCGGGCTGAGCCTGTCGCCGGACGGCACCCGGCTGGTCACGGCGGTGCAGACGCTGGATCCGAAGCGGACCCGCTTCGTCACCTCGCTGTGGGAGGTCGACCCCGACGGGAGCGAGCCGGCCCGCCGGCTCACCCGCAGCGCGAAGGGCGAGGGCAGCCCCGTCTTCCTCCCGGACGGCTCGCTGCTGTTCACCTCCGCCCGCCCCGACCCCACCGCCGAGGAGGACGAGGAGACCACGCTGCTCTGGCTGCTGCCCGCCGCCGGTGGCGAGGCGCGGGTGATCGCGTCCCGGGCCGGCGGCATCGGGGCGACCCGCGTCGCCGCCGAGGCGGGGACGATCGTGCTGGCCTCCGAGACCATGCCCTCCTCGTCCAGCGAGGAGACCGAGAGCGCTCACCCGCGCGGAGCGCCGGGAGAAGAAGGTCTCGGCGATCCTGCACGAGTCGGTGCCGGTCCGCTTCTGGGACCACGACCTCGGTCCCGGCGACCCGCGCCTGTTCGCGGGCACCTTCCACGCGACCGGCCGGCCGGGGGAGGAGCCCGTGCTGGCCCTCACCGACCTCACGCCGACGCCCGGCCGTGCCCTGGTCGAGGGCCAGTTCGACGTCAGCCCCGACGGGTCGACGGTGGTGACCACCTGGGGACGTCCCGAGCGCGGGGGCCTGCGGACGACGCTCGCGCTCGTCGAGGTCACCACCGGTGACCTGCGGGTGGTCCTCGACGACGCCGACAGCGAGTTCCACAGCCCTCGGTTCAGCCCGGACGGCCGCTCGGTGGCGCTGGTGCGTGAGGTGCGCTCCACCCCCGAGGACCCCGGTGACCAGCGCCTGGCGGTGTACTCGCTGGAGGACGACACGCTGCGGGACCTCAGCGGCGACTGGGACCACTGGCCCGCGGGGACGCCGCAGTGGACCCCCGACGGTGCGGCGCTGGTGCTCACCGCCGACGAGAACGGCCGGGCCCCGGTCTTCCGGGTCGACGTGGCGTCCGGCACGTTCACCCGCCTGACGGCCGACGACTTCGCCTACTCCGACGTGCAGGTCTCGCCGGACGGCGCCACCGTCTACGCCATGCGGACCTCCTACGCCGAGCCCGCGCGGCCGGTGCGGCTCGCGGCCGACACGGCCGACCAGGACTCCGAGCCGCTCGTCGGTCCCTGCCCCGTCCCCGACCTGCCGGGTCGACTCGAGGACGTCGAGACGACCACCGCGGACGGCACCCGGGTGCGCTCCTGGCTGGCGTTGCCGGACGACGCGTCGGTGGCGCACCCCGCGCCGCTGCTGCTGTGGATCCACGGCGGGCCGCTGAGCTCGTGGAACGCCTGGTCGTGGCGCTGGAACCCGTGGCTGGCCGTGGCCCAGGGCTACGCCGTCCTGCTGCCGGACCCGGCCCTGTCGACCGGGTACGGGCTGGACTTCGTCGCGCGGGGCTGGGGCAACTGGGGTGCGGCGCCGTACACCGACCTGATGGCCGCGACCGACGCCGTCGAGGAGCGCGACGACGTCGACGCGAGCCGCACCGCCGCGATGGGCGGGTCGTTCGGCGGCTACATGGCCAACTGGGTCGCGGGCCACACCGACCGGTTCGACGCGATCGTCACGCACGCCTCGTTGTGGGCGCTCGACCAGTTCGGCCCGACCACCGACGCCCCGTGGTACTGGGGCCGGGAGATGACCCCGGAGATGCAGGAGGCCAACAGTCCGCACCGGTTCGTCGACGAGATCGTCACGCCGATGCTCGTGATCCACGGCGACAAGGACTACCGGGTGCCGATCGGCGAGGCACTGCGGCTGTGGTCGGAGCTCGCGGCGCGGGCGGAGGACGAGAGCGGCGAGATGCCGCACAAGTTCCTCTACTTCCCCGACGAGAACCACTGGATCCTCACCCCGCAGAACGCGAAGGCGTGGTACCAGACCGTGTTCGCGTTCCTGGACCACCACGTGCTCGGCAAGGACTGGCAGGCGCCGCCGCTGGTCCGCTGAGCACTTCGTAGGCTCGGACCCATGATCGACCTGCGCTCGGACACCGTCACCCGTCCCACCGCGACCATGCGCCGGGCCATGGCCGAGGCCGAGGTCGGCGACGACGTGTACGGCGAGGACCCGACCGTGACCGCGCTGCAGGACCGGGTGGCCGCACTCTTCGGCTTCGAGGCGGCGCTGTTCACCCCGACCGGCTCGATGGCCAACGTGCTCGCGCTGGCCGCGCTGGTCGGACCGGGGGAGGAGGTGCTCTGCGAGGCCCGCGCGCACATCCTGCGGGCCGAGCTCGGGGCGCACGGTGCGCTCACCGGGCTGACCAGCCGCACCTGGAGCGACGTACGCGGGCAGGTCGACCCCGACGCGATCCGGCAGATGCACGCCCCCGACCTCGGGCCGTTCTTCGTGCGCACGGCCGCGGTGTCGGTCGAGAACACCCACAACTTCGCCGGCGGCACGGTGCTGCCGCTCGAGGACCTGCGCCGGCTCCGGTCGCTGGCCGACGAGCTCGGCTTCGCCGTGCACGTCGACGGCGCGCGGATCTGGAACGCGCACGTGGCCACGGGCACGCCGCTGGCCGACTACGGCGCGGTCGCGGACACGATGGCGGTCTGCTTCTCCAAGGGGCTGGGGGCTCCGATCGGCTCGGCGATGCTCGGCTCGGCGGAGCAGGTGGCGCAGGCGCGGGTACGCCGCAAGCGGATGGGCGGGGGGATGCGCCAGGTCGGCGTACTCGCCGCAGCGGCGCGGCACGCCCTCGACCACCACCTCGAGCGGCTCGTCGAGGACCACGCGCACGCGCGGCTGCTCGCCGAGGCCTGCGGCACCGACCCGGCGCTGACCGAGACCAACATCGTGGTCGTCGAGGTCCCCGACGCCGCCGCCGTCGTCGCCGCGGCCCGCGACCAGGGTGTCCTCGTCGGCGCCGTCGGCCCCACCCGGGTCCGCCTGCTCACCCACCTCGACGTCGACCGCACCGCCGTCGAGCAGGCCGGCGAGGTGCTCGGGAAGATCCTGCAGACCGGATAGTCCGCGACGTTCCGCAGCCCGATCGGCGTCCGTGACCTGTCGATCGTCACGGACTATCCGGGTCAGGGCTGGATCAGCGGCGGCCGACGGCGGCGGGGAGCTTGCGGACGGCCTGGGCGAGGGCGCGGAGGTCGGCGCCGAGGAGGGCCTGGGGTCCGTCGCACAGGGCGTGCTCGGGGTCGGGGTGGACGTCGACGATGACCCCGTCGGCGCCGACCGCGATGGCGGCCCGCGCGAGGGGTACGACGAGGTCGCGGCGACCGCCCGCGTGCGAGGGATCCACGATGATCGGCAGGTGGCTGGTCGCCTGCACGACCGGGACCGCGGAGATGTCGAGGGTGTTGCGGGTGCTCGGCTCGAAGGTCCGGATGCCGCGCTCGCAGAGCACCACGTCGAGGTTGCCCCGCTGGGCGACGTACTCGGCCGCCATCAGCCACTCCTCGATCGTCGAGGTCATGCCGCGCTTGAGCAGCACCGGCTTGCCGCACTCGCCGACCGCCTGCAGCAGGCCGAAGTTGGCCATGTTGCGGGTGCCGATCTGCAGCATGTCGGCGTGCTCGGTGACGACCGGCACGTCGCGGGCGTCGACGACCTCGGTGACCACGGGCAGCCCGGTGGCCTCGCGGACGTCGGCGAGGATCTCCAGGCCGCGCACGCCGAGGCCCTGGAACGCGTACGGCGAGGTGCGCGGCTTGAAGGCGCCGCCCCGGAGCAGCCTGGCTCCCGCGGCCTTGGCCATCTCGGCCGCCTCCAGCGTCTGCTGGGCCGTCTCCACCGCGCACGGCCCGGCGATGAAGGTGAACGTCTCCGGACCGATCGGCACCTGGTGGCCCGCGGGACCCACGTGGACCGTGGACCGCTCGGGATGGTGCTGGCGGCTGACCAGCTTGTAGGGGTCGGAGATGCGGTGGACGTCCTGGACGCCGGGCATCCCGCGCAGGTTGAGTCCGTGGAAGGACTCGATGTCGCCGACGAGGCCGATGATCGTGCGGACCACGCCGCGGCTCACGAACGCCTGCCCGCCCGTCTCCTCCACGCGCTGGGTGACGTGCGCGATCTGCTCCTCGGTGGCGTCCGGAGCCATCACTACGACCATGGCGTCGAGGCTAGAGGGCTCGTCCGGATGCCGGAACCTTGGTCCAGCAACCGATATCAGACCGCGATGTGCGGCACCTCCGCCTCGATCTTCCGCCGGGGCACGAGCTCGACGATCAGCATCGCGGACAGCACCAGCGCGCCGCCGAGCAGCATCCGCGAGGTGGCCGCCTCGCCGCCGAGGACCACGGCGAACAGCGCGGCGAAGACCGGCTCGGTGCTCATGATGATCGCCGTGCGCGTGGGTGGCAGGTGGGCCTGGGCCCAGGTCTGGCCGAGCATCGCGCCCGCTCCGGCGACCAGCGCCATGTAGCCGACCGAGAGCCAGTCACCGGCCTGCTGCGGGAGCTCGATCCCGCCCGGCGCGGCGGCCAGCGTGCAGACCACCGCGATCACCACGACCTGCAGGGCGGCCAGGCCGAGGGCGTCGTCGGCGTCCGACCAGGCGCCGAGACCGACGATGTGCAGGGCGTAGACCAGCGCGGAGACCAGGGTCAGCGCCTCGCCGTACCCCAGGCCCAGGCCGCCGGACACGTCACCGAGAGTGAGGACCCCGAGCCCGGTGACGGCCAGGGCCACCGCCAGCCAGGTCAGGCGGCCGATGCGGCTGCGCAGCAGCAGGGCGGCGAACAGCGGGGTGGCGACGACGTACATGCCGGTGATGAACCCCGAGACGCTCGCCGGGGTGGTGGCCAGCCCCGCGGTCTGCAGGATCTGCGCACCGGCGTACAGGGCGCCGAGCACCACGGCCTGGCGCCGTCGCTCGGGCGAGAGCCGGCCGATCGCCCGGGGGGCGAGCAGCACGATCGCCACCGAGGCGAGCGCGAAGCGCACGGCCAGGAAGTCCAGGACCGGCACCCGGTCCAGCAGGTCGTGGATCAGGAAGAAGGTCGACCCCCAGCTCGCGGTGATGGCGAGCAGCGCCAACGTGGCCAGCAGGGTGACCCGGCCCCCGGCCGACGGCCTCGCGGCCCGCGGGTCGGGAGCGGCCGGGGTCATGCGCGCAGCCTAGGGGGCTAGACGGGGCTCCCCGTGGCCAGGATGCGGCGCTGGTGGGCCCGCACCGAGCGCACGTAGCGGTGCGTGTCGCGGTAGAAGCCGTGCTTGCGGACCGCGCCGAGACCTTGGTAGTACGCCGCGATCGCGTTGTTGTCGTAGCGGGTCCACGAGCGCAGCGTGCGCAGGGTGAGCATCCCGGCCAGGATGTTGTCGTGGACGTCGCGCAGGCGCAGCGGCCGGCCGGCGTACCAGCGCATCCAGCGGCCGGTGTCCGGCATCACCTGCATCACCCCGAGCGCGCCGGCGCTGGAGACGCGGCGCTGCTGCCAGCCGGACTCCTGCCAGGCGACCGCGAGCGCCAGGCTCTCGGGCACCCGGTAGACCCGCGCCATCCGGACGATCAGCTGACGCACCTCGGCGCGGGAGAGGTCGGCGTGCAGCCACCGGCGGCTGCGCGGGGGCACGGTGTGCCGCAGCATCGGCCGGGGCGCGCGCGTCCGGTGCTTGTGGGTCCGGTGCTTGTGGGTCCGGTGCTTGCGGGTCTGCTGCTTGCGGGTCTGCTGCTTGCGGGTCTGCTGCGCCGGCCCGGCCTTGCGGGAGCGGTCGGCCCGGGCCGCGGAGACCACCACGGGGATGCGCAGCACCTGGCCCCGGCGCAGCGTGGCGCGGGGGCCGAGCCGGTTGAGCCGGATCAGCTCCGCGGTCCAGGCGTGGTAGCGCACGGCCAGGCCGGTCGCGGTGTCGCCGGGGCGCACGGTGTGCGTGACCAGGTCGCGGTCGGGGTGGCCGGGCCAGGGCGCGGCCTGCGCCGCGGCGGGCAGCAGGCTCAGTGCGACGGCCAGGCAGGTGACCAGGCAGGCGGACGCGGCGAGGCGTACGCCGGGACGTACGCGGGAACGGGATCGGAGCACGCGGACCTCCGGCTGCTCACGGGCCGATGATGCTGTCCCCATCGGGGCCCCGGACGGCCCCGCAGCGTGGCGCAGCCTGCGACGTTACCAGTGTGACTGGTGTGACGGAAGTGTCTGGTGTGACGTGAGGCACGCGTGCACTCAGACGACGCTGACGGTGACCGTGCTGCCCTTCGCCGCCGAGGTACCGCCCTTGGGGTTGGTGGAGACGACGTACTGGACCCCGATGTAGAGGCTGGACTCCTTCACCACGACCCGGAACCCGGCACCCTCGAGGCGCTTGCGGGCCTCGGCCAGCCCCATCCGGACCACGTCGGGCACCTCCACCATGACGGGCCCCTTGGAGACCACCAGCGAGATCACGTCACCCCGCTGCCCGGTGCCGGAGTCGGGGCTCTGCGAGACCACCCGGCCGCGGGGCACGGAGTCGCTGTTGACGGTGGTGGTCTCGACCTCGAACCCGCTCTTGGTCAGCGCCCGCTCCGCGTTGCGGGCGACCTTGCCGGTGAAGTCGGCGATCTCGATGGGCCGGGGCCCCTTGCTGACCACGAGGTCGACGGCGGCGTTGCGCTTCAGCGAGGTGCCCGGGCCGGGGTCGGTGGTGATCACCCGGCCGGTCGCGATCTTCTCGTGGAACCTGCCGACCGACTCGCCGTAGGCGAGCTTCGCCTCGTCGAGCGCCTGCTGGGCGTCGTCGAGGGTCTGGTTGCGGACGACCGGCACGTCGTGGCGCTCGGGCCCGCGCGAGATCGTCGCCCCGACGGTGCCGTCCTCGAGCACCCGGTCGCCGGGCGCGGGATCGGTGGTGATCACGTAGCCCTTGCGCACGTTCTCCGAGTAGGCGCTGTCCTCGACCTCCATCGACAGCCCGGCGCGGTCGAGCTTCACGCGGGCCGCGGCCTCGCTGAGGTTGAGCACGCCGGGCGTCGTCGTCCAGCGCCCGACGCCGTAGTACCAGCCGGCGACGCCGGCGAGCAGCGCCAGCAGGAGCACGGCGACGAGCATGACCTTGCCGCGGCGCGAGTGCCGCCGCGGCGCGGGCGGGGGCGGTACGACGGCAGGGCGCCGGTCGCGCGGCGGGCCGGCCACGCGCCGGACGTCCCGCTCCTGGTCGTAGAAGCCGTCCGGGTCGGCGTCCCGCTCCTCCTCGACCAGGGCGGCGAGCTCCTGGGGCTCGATGATCTGCTCGGGCAGCTCGCCGGTCGGGGCGTGGACCCCGCCGAGCGGGGTGGTCGGGGTGAGGTCCTCGACCAGGTCGGGGTCGGTGCGCACCCCGTGGTCGAGGGCGTGCCGGACGCGGCGTACCTGGTGGAGCAGCACGCGCGCGTCGGCCGGGCGGAAGGCGGTGTCGCGGGCGGTCGCCCGGGCGACCAGCGCGTCGACGTACGGCGGGATGCCGGGTGTGCTCGCCGACGGGGCCGGGATGTCCTCGTGGACGTGCTTGTAGGCGACCTGGATCGGGTTGTCGGCCTGGTGCGGCTTGTGGCCGGTGAGCATCTCGTAGATGATCACGCCCGCCGCGTAGACGTCGGCGCGTGCGTCGGCCCGGCCGTTGACCACGAGCTCGGGGGAGAGGTAGGAGACGGTGCCGATCAGCACGCCGCCGGTCGCGGTGTGCTGGGTCTCGGCGTTGATCGCCCGGGCCAGCCCGAAGTCGGCGACCTTCACCCGGCCGTCGTCGGCGAGGAGCACGTTCTCCGGCTTCACGTCGCGGTGCAGGATGCCGGCGTCGTGGGCCGCCGCGAGCGCGGACAGCACCGGCTCGATGACCGCCAGCGCCTTGCCCGGCGCCATCGGCGCCTCCTTGCGGATCAGGTCGCGCAGGGTCAGGCCCGGGACGTACTCCATGACCAGGAACAAGGTGCCGTGGTCGTCGCCGGTGTCGAAGACCGCCACCACGTTGTGGTGCGCGAGACGAGCGGCGGCGCGCGCCTCGCGCTGGAAGCGGCGGACGAACTCGTCGTCGTCGGCCAGCCCCTCGTGCATGACCTTGACCGCCACCGTGCGGTCGAGCCGCTCGTCGGTGGCCTCGTAGACGGTGGCCATCCCGCCGCGGGCGATCTTGGGCCCCACGCGGTACCTGCCGTCGAGGACCCGCCCGGTGAGCGCGTCGGCAGAGCGGTGCACGGTCTCCTCCAGTGTCGGGCGGGGGAAGGAACCCGACTGACCTGCCACTTTAGAGGCTCCGGAGCCCCACACCGGGCAGGTGCGACACGCCACCGAGCGTGGTGGCAGCATGGGAGCGTGAGCGAGAACACGCGTGAGACCGCCTCGGTGGAGCCGTCCCTGGGCTCCCTGGTGACCGAATGGCTGGACTGGAAGGCCACCGCCGCCGCGCTCGGGGTGAGCGTGAGCAAGGTCCGCCAGCTGATCCGCGAGCACCAGCTCGCCGGCGCCGTGCCCGAGCCGGGCGCCGGTCAGCAGGTGCCCGCCGCCCTGGTGATGGACGGCGCCGTCGTCAAGGGGGTGCCGGGCCTGCTGACGCTGCTCTCCGACGGCGGCTGGGACGACCGGGAGATGCTGACCTGGCTGTTCACCCCCGACGACTCGCTGCCGGGCCGGCCGATCGACGCGCTGCGGGAGAACCGTGGCGCGGAGGTCAAGCGCCGGGCCCAGGCGATCGCGCTGTAGCTGCGGCTCCGGAGGGGGTCGGGCTCAGACCGCGCGCTGGGTGGCCTCGGCGGCGAGTCCCTGCAGCACGGCCCGGGCGTGGTCGGTCACCTCGGCGGCGGCGAGCGCCGCCAGCGAGCGCTCGGTGAGCTCGCTGATCACCGCCTCCACCTGCGCTCGGGCCCCCGACTCGTCGACCAGCCGGCACAGGTGGGCCACCTCGTCCGGCGCGAGCCGGGTGCCCAGCGCGGCGTCGAGCACCTTCGCCTCGGCGTCGGGGAGCGCGTCCAGGGCGAGCGCGACCAGCACCGTCCGCTTGCCCTCGACCAGGTCGTCGCCGGCGGGCTTGCCGGTCACCGAGGGGTCGCCGAAGACCCCGAGCAGGTCGTCGCGCAGCTGGAAGGCCTCGCCCAGCGGCAGGCCGAACCGGGTCAGCTGGGTGATCTGCTCCCGGGTCGCGCCGGCCAGGGCGGCCCCGATGTGCAGCGGCCGCTCGATGGAGTACTTCGCGGACTTGTAGCGCAGCACGGTCATCGCGGTGTCCACGTCGGCGGCTCCCCGCGCCTGCGCGGACACGTCGAGGAACTGCCCGGTGACCACCTCGCTGCGGGTGAGGTCGAAGTAGCCCAGGGCGTCGATCACCCGCTCCGCGGAGAGCCCGCACGTGCGCAGGAGCTCGTCGGACCAGCTGAGCAGGAGGTCGCCGAGCAGGATCGCGGCGGCGGCGCCGTACTGCTCGGAGCCGGCCGACCAGCCGCGCTCGCGGTGCAGCTGCTCGAAGGCGCGGTGCGTGGCCGGCCGACCACGGCGTACGTCGGAGGCGTCCATGTAGTCGTCGTGCACCAGGGCACTGGCGTGCAGGAGCTCCAGCGAGGCGCATGCCCGCAGCAGCGCCCGGTCCTGCGGCGGCCGGGCGGGGTCCGCGACGGCCTGGTGCCCCCACCAGCAGAACGCGGCCCGGAAGCGCTTCCCCCCGGAGACGCTCGTCCGGGCGTGCTCGACCAGCGACTGCGCGTCGGGGCCGAGGGCGTCGATCCACGCCGCCTGCGCGGCGACGAACTCCCGCAGTGTCGACTCGATGTCCGCGCGGAACCGCGCCGCGTCCCAGCCTGCGTCCCACCCTGCGTCGTGCGCCGTCACCCGCCGAGCCTAGACCGTAGTCTCGTGACCATGTCTCAGGGGCCGAAGGGCAGCGCAGTGCGGATCGGAGACCTGCTCCGGCAGGGGGAGAGGTCGTTCTCCTTCGAGTTCTTCCCGCCCAAGGACGAGGCCGGCGAGGAGGTCCTGTGGCGCTCCATCAGCGAGCTGGAGCCGCTGGGCCCCACCTTCGTCTCGGTCACCTACGGCGCGGGCGGGACCACGCGCGACCGGACGGTGGCGATCACCGGCCGGATCGCCCAGGAGACCTCGATGGTGCCGATGGCCCACCTGACCTGCGTCGGGCACACCACCGCGGAGCTGCGCCGGATCCTGGCCTCGCTCGCGGACTCCGGCGTGTGCAACGTGCTGGCGCTGCGCGGCGACCCGCCCGACGGCCCGGGGACGCCGTGGGCGCCCACCACGGGGGGTGTCGACTACGCCTCGGAGCTGGTCACGCTGATCCGGGAGACCGGTGACCAGTGCGTCGGCGTGGCGGCCTTCCCGGAGGGGCACCGCGACGCGGCGAGCCTCGAGGCGGACGTGGCCGTGCTGAAGGCGAAGCACGACGCCGGGGCGGAGTTCGCCGTCACCGAGATGGTGCTGCGGGCCTCCGACTACACCGGGCTGGTGGAGCGGGCCGGCGCGGCCGGGGTGGACTTCCCGATCATCCCCGGCGTGATGCCGATCCTCAACTACACCTCGATGGCCAAGATGGTCGAGCTCTCCGGCCGGGAGATGCCCGAGGAGGTCCTCGCCCGGATCGAGCCGCTGCGCGAGGACCCGGCCGCCGTCCGCGCCGAGGGCATCGCGATCGCGACCGAGCTGTGCGACCAGCTGCTGGCCGGCGGCGCGCCCGGGCTGCACTTCTACACGCTGAACCGGTCGAAGGCCACGCGCGAGATCTACGCCTCGCTGGGCGTGCACGCCTGAGCGCTGCGGTCGGGGTCAGGCGGGGCCGATCGCCTGGGCCACCAGGGCGGCGGAGAGCCCCACGGCGGGCAGGCCGGCGCCCGGCGTGGCGTGCGCGCCAGCGGCGTACAGGTTCGGCAGCGGCGTGCGCGGTCCCAGCCTGCGGGTGACGGTGCCGCGGCCCTGCCACAGCACGCCGTACGGCGACCCGCCCCAGCGCTCCACCTGGTCGCGCGGTGAGCGGTCGACCCGGGTGACGACCTGGTCGCGCACCCGGATCCCGGCACGCTGCAGCGCGGTGACGAGGTCCTCCGCGATCCGGCCGCGGCCCAGGACCGTCCACGCCGCGGACCCGGCCGGGGCCACGCCGGTGGTGCGCACGACCAGCATCGGGTCGCCGTGCAGCACCACCTCGGCCGGGAGGTCCGGGACGGGGCCGGCGAGGCCGAGGTGGGTGAGCACCGGCGGGATCGCGGGCATGGTCCGGGCGACGTGGGGGGCCAGGGCCGGCAGCCGACGCGGGTCGACCGCGCACACGACGTGATCCGCCTCGACCAGGCCCGCCGGAGTGCGCACCCCGACGACGCGGCCGCCGGCGACCTCGAGGTCGCTCGCCGGCGTGGACAGCAGCACCTGCACGCCGCGGGTGGCCAGCCGCGAGGTGAGCACGGCGGCCAGCGCGCCGAGGCCGCCGGGGACCGTCCAGGCGCCGAACCGCTGCTCGACGTAGCTCCACATCCCCAGCCACGCGGGCACGTTGCGCAGGTCGTGCCCCTCCAGGGTCATCGGGTAGCCCGCCAGCTGCCGCAGCCGCTCGTCCTTGAACCGCCGGGCGAGCACCTTGTGCAGCGTCATCCGCGTCGAGAGCAGGTCGCGGGCGTGCCGGCTGGCGTGCTCGGCGGCGTACGGGCGCTCGAGCCAGTCGCGCCGCAGGGCCTCCCAGTCGTCGGCGAAGGCCGCGACGTACGCCGCCCAGCGCTCGCCGGCGCCGCCGCCCAGGGCCGCCTCGACCGCGTCGAGCTGCGCGGCCCGGCTGCCCGTGGGGAGGTCGAGGACGGTGGTCTCGTCGGTGTCGTCGGTGGGGAACCGGTGCTGGCGGACCGGGTCGACCGGCACCAGCTCGAGCTCGCGCTCGAGGGGTCGACCGCTCTTGCGGAACAGGTCGCGCAGCACCGCGGGCAGCAGGGTGCTCGTCGGGCCCGAGTCCCAGCGGAAGCCGTCCTGCTCGACGGTGCCCAGGGCACCGCCGAGGGCGGCCGACGCCTCGAGCAGGGTCACGTCGTGGCCGGTCTTGGCGAGCCGGACGGCGCTCGCGAGGCCGCCGTACCCGCCGCCGACCACCACCACCCGCGCCATGGCGGCCACCCTAGGGGGTGGCTACCCGACCTCGAGCTCCTCGGCGCCGGTCATCCGCTGCAGCTCCTCGACGGTGGTGCTGAACACGGCGGCGGGATGCCCCGCGGCGGCCCAGATGACCTCGTGCCGACGCAGCCAGGGGTCGAGGTAGGTCCGCACCGGAGCCGGGTGGTCGAAGGGGGAGACGCCGCCGATGACCTGCCCGGTGTGCCGCCGGACGAGCTCGGGGGTGGCCCGGCGCAGCGCCGCGACGCCCAGGGAGGCCGCGACCTGGGTGGTGTCGACACGGTGGGCCCCGCTGGTCAGCAGGAGCAGCGGCTCCGGCTCGGGTCCGGGCTCGAGTCCGGGCTCCTCCTCGCCCCGGTCGACGGTGAACAGCAGGCTGTTGGCGATCGCGCCCACCTCGCAGCCGAGCGCCTCGGCGGCCAGCGCGGCGGTGTGCACCGAGTCGGGCAGGACGACGATCCGCCCGGTGCCGCCGCGGCGGGCGAGCTCGGCCCGGAAGCGGGCCACGGCCCGGTGCTCGGGGGACTGCCCGGGGGACTGCCGGGGCTGCCGGGGGACTGCCCGGGGGACTGCTCGGCACTCATGGCCCGCACGGTAGCGGTCCCCGCCGCGTCGGGCCCGGAATCCACCCTTGACGCCCTGTCGGAGGCCGGGTGTACCGTGGAACTCGTTCGAACAGATGTTCGATCACCGCCCGGGTGGGGGATGACCTCGACCCCCATCCTCCACCCGGGCACCGACAGGGGTCGACCGCTGCGGGACATCAGGACAAGGAGCAGGCAGTGCGGCGTTACGACGACCCGGTGGAGGTGCGCACGGGTGCGCAGGAGGATCCCGACCAGTTCCTGTGGCGCGGGCGGCTGTGGCAGGTGCGCGAGGTGGTCGCGCACTGGGTGGAGACCGGCGCCTGGTGGGCCCGGTCCGGCAGTGGGGCGGGCAGTGGCGCCGTGGACAGCGACCTGCTGCGCGAGCGCGAGGTGTGGCGGGTGGCGGCCGCCCGGGGGCGGGTCGCTGCCCTGCACTCACCCGAGCACGACCCCGGCTACGGCGTCTTCGACCTGGTGTTCAGCTGGTCCGAGGGCAGCTGGCAGCTGGTCCGGGCGATGGACTGAGGGGGCACTCGATGAGCCAGGTCACCAGCCCGACCAGCCCCACCAGTCACAGGGCGCCGGACTTCCTGCCGGCGGCCACCCACGCCTACCTCCACCGTGCCGCGGAGTCCCTGTGCGAGGCGATCACCAGCAGCAGCGTGCCGGAGCGCTACGCCCAGGCCCACGTCTCGGCGCTCCGGGCCACCGCGGCCCTGCTCGCCGCCCGGGCGCAGCCCACGACCCCGACGCGCCGGCGGCAGAAGAACGCCTGGGTGCTGCTCGCGGAGGTCGCCCCCGAGCTCGGCGAGTGGGCGGCGTTCTTCGCCGCCGGCGCCGCCAAGCGCGCCGCCGCCGAGGCGGGGTCCCGGCGCGCGGTGACCGAGCGCGAGGCCGACGACCTGGTCCGCGACGCCGACCGCTTCCTCGCCCTGGTGGAGACCTCGCTGGGCCTCACCGAGCACGTCCCGTTCCGCGTCGCCTAGGAAGACCCCGCCCTCCGTGCCCGATCCCTTCGTCCACCTCCACGTCGCCTCCGGCTACTCCCTGCAGTACGGCGCCTCGCACCCCCACGTCCTCGTCGAGCGGGCCGCCGAGCAGGAGATGGACGCCCTCGCCCTGACCGACCGCGACGGCACCTACGGCGCGGTCCGGTTCGCCAAGGCCGCGGCGGCGGCGGGGGTGCGCCCGATCCTCGGCGTCGACCTGGCCTGGTCGACCGGGCCGGGTCCCCGCCCCGACCGGGCCCGCACCCCGGTCCGCGGCGGCGCCTCCCGCGACCCCCGCCTGCCCCGGGTCACCTTCCTGGCCAGCGGGCGCCGCGGCTGGGCGGCGGTGTGCCGGCTGGTCTCGGCGACCCACGCCGCGGGGGAGCGGGGCACCCCGGTGTGCTCGCCCGCCCTGGTCGCCGAGCACGTGGCCGGCCACGACGTGCGGGTGCTGCTCGGCCCCGCCTCCGAGCTGGGTCAGGCGGCCACCCTGCGTCGCGACGACCTCGGCCGGGAGGTGCTGGCCCGCTGGCTGGACCTGGTCGGTCCCGAGCAGCTCGTCGTCGAGGTGGTCTCCCACCGGCTGCCCGGTTCCGGCCCCGGGTCCTCGCCGCACGCGGCCCGGATGGCCGGCCTCGCCCGCACCGCCCGGGTGCGGCTGCCGGTGGTGCTCTCCAACGCGGTCCGGTTCGCCGACCGCCTCGACGCCCCGACCACCGACGTCCTCGACGCGGCCCGCCGGCTGGTGCCGATGGACCTGCGCCACCTCGACCGCCGCAACGCCGAGGGGTTCTTGAAGTCCGGCAAGCAGATGCACGAGGTCGCCGAGGAGATCAGCCGCTACGCCGGGCTGGGGGACTCCGGTGCCCTCGACCTGCTCGCCCGCACCCGGGCCGTGGCCGACCAGTGCGTCCTGGACCCCCGCGCCGACCTCGGCCTCGGCGAGGTGCACTTCCCCGAGTTCGAGGTGGGCACCAGCCGGTCGGCGGACCACGAGCTGCGCGTGCGGTGCGAGGCCGCGATCGGCCGGCGCTACGGCGGCTCGCCCCGCCAGCGCATCTGGAAGCGCCTCGACGACGAGCTCGGGACGATCCGCACCCTCGGCTACGCCTCCTACTTCCTCACCGTCGGCGACGTCACCGAGATGATCCGCGAGCTCGGCATCCGCAGCGCCGCGCGCGGGTCGGGGGCGGGCAGCATCGTCAACTACCTGCTCGGGATCTCCGGGATCGACCCGATCCGCCACGGTCTGCTGATGGAGCGGTTCCTCTCCCCGCTGCGGCGCTCGCTGCCCGACATCGACCTCGACGTGGAGTCCGCCCGCCGGCTGGAGGTCTACGACGCGATCCTCGAGCGCTACGGCCCCGCCCGGTGCGCCACCGTCTCGATGATGGACACCTACAAGGTCCGGCACGCGATCCGCGACGTGGGGGCCGCGCTGGGCATGCCGCCCGGGGAGGTCGACGCCCTCGCGAAGGCGTTCCCGCACATCCGGGCCCGCGACGCCCGGATGGCGCTGCGTGACCTGCCCGAGCTGCGCGCCACCGGCCTGGCGCAGGAGGCGGCCGCCGGGGAGTGGGGCACCTTCGAGATGTTCTTCCGGCTGGTGGAGAGCCTCGACGGGCTGCCACGGCACATCGCGATGCACCCGTGCGGGGTCCTGCTCTCCGACGCCACCCTGCTCGACCGCACCCCGGTGGAGCAGAGCCACCTGGGCTACCCGATGAGCCAGTTCGACAAGGAGGACGTCGAGGACCTCGGCCTGCTCAAGCTCGACGTGCTCGGCATCCGGATGCAGTCCTCGATGGCGCACGCGCTGGCCGAGATCGAGCGCACCGAGGGCTCCCGCATCGAGCTCGACGACGAGGTGCAGGTGCCCTTCGACGACCAGCGCACCTACGACATGATCTCGGCGGCCAAGACCCTCGGCGTCTTCCAGATCGAGTCGCCCGGCCAGCGCGAGCTGGTCGGCAAGTCCGGGATCGAGACCTTCGAGGACATCATCGCCGACATCTCGCTGTTCCGTCCGGGGCCGGTCAAGAGCGACATGATCACGCCGTACCTCGAGGTCAAGCAGGGGTGGAGGACACCGGTCTACCTGCACGACGACCTGCGGCCGATCCTCGAGCGGACCCGTGGCGTGGTGGTCTACCACGAGCAGATCATCGAGATGATCGCGGAGTTCGCCGGGGTCTCCTACGCCGAGGGGGACGAGTGGCGTCGCGCCCTCGGCGACACCGACGGGATGGCCGAGACGCGGACGTGGTTCTTCCCCCGGGCGCTGGGGCGGGGCTACCCGTTGCCGGTCGTCGAGCAGGTCTGGAGGGTGATCGCCTCCTTCGCCTCCTTCGGCTTCTGCAAGGCCCACGCCGCCGCGTTCGCGCTGCCGACCTACCAGTCGGCCTGGCTCAAGGCCCACTACCCGGCGCACTTCATCGCCGGGCTGCTGACCCACGACCCGGGGATGTACCCCAAGCGGCTGATCCTCGACGACGCCCGCCAGCTCGGCATCGCGGTGCTCGGGCTCGACGTCAACGCCAGCGAGGCGGCGTACGTCGTGGAGAAGCTGCCCGACGCGGCTCCGCTGCCCTCGGCCGCCCGGCTCGCGGCCACCACGGACCGGTTCCGGCCCCGGGGAGGGATCTACCGCAGCATGCCGACGGCCGACCAGCCGATCCCCGGCGACTCCGCCGACGGCCCGGCCTGGATGGGGCACGGATGGGGCATCCGGATCGCCCTGGGCGAGGTGCGGGGCATCAACGACGGTGAGGTGCACCGCATCGTCACCGCCCGCGACGGTGCCCCCTACGCCTCGTTGACCGACTTCTGGCAGCGGGCCCAGGTCTCCCGGCCGGTGGTCGAGCGGCTGGTCCAGGCAGGGGCCTTCGACAGCGTCTACGGCATCGGGGCCACCGCCGGCACCGGTCGCCGGCACCGGGTGACCCGGCGCGACCTGCTGCTGGAGGTCGGCGACCTCGACCGGCTCCAGCGGGTCTCCGCCCGGGCGACCCGGGGTCGGGCCAGGGGACTGCCCCGGACCCGGCCGGCCTCCACGGAGACCGGGGACGCCTCGGTGCAGCTCGCCCTCGACCTCGGGGAGTCCGAGGTCCAGGTGGTCAGCGGCCTGCCGGAGATGAGCGACGCCGACCGGGTCCGCGCCGAGCTGGACATCCTCGGCCTCGACGCCAGCCGGCACGTCGTCGACTTCCACGCCCCCTTCCTCGACCGGCTCGGGGTCACCCGGTCCACCGACCTGCTCACCGTCCGCAGCCGGGGGGAGCTGCTGGTGGCCGGGGTGAAGGTGGCCACCCAGACCCCGCCGATCAGGTCGGGACGCCGGGTGATCTTCCTGACCCTCGACGACGCGACCGGCCCGGTCGACGCGACGTTCTTCGAGGACGTGCAGGGCCCCTTCGCGGCCACGGTCTTCGGCTCCTGGCTGCTCGTCGTCCGCGGCGAGCTGCGCCGTACCGGCCGCCGGGGGGTCTCGCTGCGGGCGACCGGGGCCTGGGACCTCGGCACCCTGCACGACCTGTGGCAGACCGGCGGGATGACCGCGGTGCACGCGGAGCTGGCCCGGGTGCCGACCGGGTTCGCGCCGACGGCCGACGCGCCCACCCGGGTGCTGGTGCACACCAGCGGGTTCCGGATGTCGCCGTACGCCGACATCAAGCCGGCCGGTGACTCGCCGGGCACCGTCACCGGCGAGGTGGCCCGGTCACTGTGGCACCGCAGCCCCGGGAGCGCGGGATGACCCCCCGGACCGGTGCGGTCCCACCACTAGGGTGGCGGCCATGGACCGCCCGATGGAACGCCGTACCGCCGCCCGCACCGCGGTCGTCTGGGACGCCGTGCGTGCGTTGCTGGCAGAGCCGGGCAGCCACGACGAGCAGTCGGCGCAGGTCCTCGACATCGGCGGTGGCACCGGCGGGTTCGCCGTCCGGCTGGCCGGCCTGGGCCACCGGGTCACCGTGGTCGACCCCAGCCCCGACGCCCTCGCCGCGCTGGCCCGCCGGGCCGACGAGGAGGACGTCGCCGGCCTGGTCACCGGTGTCCAGGGCGATCTCGGCGACCTCGGCACCCTGGCCGTGGGCGACGGGGTCGACCTGGTGCTGTGCCACGGCGTGCTCGGCCTGGTCGAGGACCCCGCCGCGGCGGTGGCCACGATCGCCTCGGTCCTGCGGCCCGGTGGCGCCCTCTCCCTGCTGGTCAGCCAGCGGCACGCCGCCGTCCTCGCCCGGGCGATGGCCGGTCACTTCCTGCAGGCCCGCGCCCTCCTCGAGGGAGACCAGCCCGGCGACCGCACCGAGCGCCGGTTCACCGCCGAGGAGGTCGCCGGGCTGCTCGGCGACGCCGGGTTCTCCACGACCAGCACGCACGGGATCCGGGTCTTCGCCGACCTGGTGCCCTCCACCCTGCTCGACCTCGAGCCGGGCGGGAGCGCCGCCCTGCTGGAGCTCGAGCGGGCGGTCGCCGGTCGTCCGGAGTACCTCGCGCTGGCCAGCCAGCTGCACGTCCTGGCCACCCGCTAGTCCCGCCGGCCCCGCCGGCCCCGCCGGCTCCCCAGTCCCGCCGCCAGTCCCACCAGCCCCCGGGTGGGGTCATGCCTGACCGGTCCTGGGACTGTCCCGTGCTCCACGTGGACATGGACGCCTTCTACGCCTCGGTGGCGATCCGGGACCGGCCCGAGCTCGCCGAGGTCCCGGTGATCGTGGGCGGGGGCCACCGGGGCGTGGTGCTGGCGGCCAACTATCCCGCCCGCCGTTACGGCGTCCACTCCGCGCTGCCGATGACCCGGGCCCGGCGGATGTGTCCCGACGCCGTGGTGCTCACCCCCGACTACAGCGAGGTCGAGGCGGTCTCCTCCTCGGTGATGGAGATCTTCCGGGAGGTCACCCCCCTGGTCGAGGCCGTCTCCCTGGACGAGGCGTTCCTCGACGTCGCGGGATCGACGCGCCGGCTGGGCAGCCCGCTGCAGATCGCCGAGCACATCCGGGCCCGGGTCGCCGACGAGCAGCGGATCACCTGCTCGGTGGGAGTGGCGGGCACGGTCTCGGTGGCCAAGCTGGCCAGTCGCCGGGCCAAGCCTGACGGAGTGCTCGTGGTGCCGCCCCGGGAGGTCACCCGGTTCCTGCACCCGCTCGACGTGGGGGAGCTCTGGGGGGTGGGGGAGAAGACCCGCGAGCAGCTGCACCGGCTCGGGCTGCGCACGGTCGGCGACCTCGCCCACACCCCGGTGGCCACGCTCCAGCGGGGCATCGGCGCGGCCGCGGGCAGCCACCTGCACACGCTGGCGTGGGGGGACGACCGTCGGTGCGTCACCCCTCGCCGGGGAGCCCACGAGCCCGACCGGAGCATGGGGGCCGACGAGACCTTCGGCCGGGACACCGACGACCGGGCCGTGGTGCTGCGCGAGCTGCTGCGGCTCTCGGCGACGGTGACCCGGCGGATGCGGACCGCCGGGGTGGCCGGTCGGACCGTCACCGTGAAGGTGCGCTTCGCCGACTTCACCACCCTGACCCGCTCCCGCACCCTGGGTGACGCCACCGACCTGACCAGCGAGGTGCACGCGACCGCGGCTGCGCTCTTCGACGGGCTGGGCCTCCAGCGGGCACGGATCCGGTTGGTGGGGGTCCGGGTGGAGGGCCTGGTCCCACGCGACCAGGTCCAGCGGCAGCTCGTCCTCGGCGCCCGCGAGCGCGGGTGGGAGGAGGTGGACCGGGCCGCGGACGCGGCGGCCCTGCGTTTCGGTGGCGGGGCCGTGCGCCGGGGCACCCTGCTCATCGGTGAGCGCCCCTAGTCCCCCCGGTCGATGGAGATCGGATGACGATTTCCCGATCCCGTCTACCGCCGTGACCATGGCCTGCCTAGACTCATAAGGAGACCAGCCACCGCGGGAGGAAGCCGTGCCGCTCTCCGAAGAGGAACTACGTCTGCTGGAGCAGATGGAGCAGGCGCTTGCCCAGGAGGACCCCAAGTTCGTCTCGACGCTGCGGGGGAGCTCCTTGGAGCGCGTCGTCCGCACCCGCACCATCGCGGCGGGATCCGTCTTCGCACTCGGCATCGTGATGCTGATGAGCGGCGCGATCGCCCAGCAGATCTGGCTCGGTGTCCTCGGCTTCGTGGTCATGGTGGGCTCGGCCACCGTCGGGCTCGCGGCCTGGCGCGGTCGGCACGTGCCGGCCACGCAGCCACAGCGCAGCGAGGACCAGCTCTTCGACTTCGACGACCAGCCGCAGCGCTTCGACGTGATCGACGGCGGTCGGGAGAAGTCGCGCAAGCGGCGCACGTCCGGACGTGCGCCGCGCCGGCCCAAGGCCGCCAAGGCGCCGCGGCAGGGCACGTTCATGCAGCGCATGGAGCAGCGCTGGGAGCGTCGGCGGCAGCAGGGCTACTGAGCCACCGTTCCGCAGTTCCGCCAAGCCGCCGGCCCGCCGGTCCGTCACGGACCCGAGCGCTGTCAGCTCCGGTGGCTCCGGATGACTGAGGCCGGCCACACCCGGCTGCGCCAGCGACGACCGCGCTCGACCCGGGCCAGCATCGTCCGGCGCCACGACTCGACCGTGCCGATGGCGCGGGTCGACACCTCCGGTCGGGCGGCCAGTGCGGTGCCGGTGCCCGTGCCGCTGCCCGTGCTGTCTCCGGCCGGCTCGGCGGGCGGAGCGTAGCGAGCGCGCTCCACCTGCACGAGGAGGTGCTCCAGGGCGGTGTCGTCGTCCTCACCCGGCGTGACCTGGGCGCGCAGGCTGCGCGCCTGCTCGCGCGGGGAGCGACCGTCGGGCCAGGTGAGCCCCAGGTCGAGGGCGGTCGCCCGCAGCTCGGCCCAGGCGCCCTCCGCGAGCAGGCGGGGGTCGGTCGCCGCCAGCCGGCGACGTCGCTGGGTGCCGCGCACCAGGGCGGGGACGGCCCCCGCGAGCAGGAGCGCCACGAGCACGCCGAGCGGCCACCGCGGGAGCGCGGAGCTGTCACCGGAGGCGTCGTCGGCGCCGGCGGCGGCGTCGCTGTTCGCGGCCTGCTCGGGAGCGCTCAGGTCGGTGGGGGCATCGGTGGGACCCTGGGCCCGGGGGTCCTGGCGGGTCCAGATCGGGGTGGTGCTCGCGCGCTGTCCCGGGGTGGGTTCGAAGCGCACCCAGCCGAGGCCGGAGAAGTACATCTCCGGCCACGCGTGCCGGTCGTCGGTGGTGTAGAGCACGCGGCCGTCGGGCTGCGTGGTCCCGTCGAGGAAGCCGACGACCACCCGCGACGGGATGTCCAGCACGCGACCCATGGTGGCCATCGCCGCGGCGAACTGCTCGCAGTAGCCGACCCGGTCGTCGGTGAGGAAGTCGGCCAGCAGGTCCATCCCCGAGCCCGGGCGCTGCTCCAGGGAGTACTCGAAGCCGCCGTCACTGCGGAACCACTTCTGCAGCGCCAGCGCCTTCGCGTAGTCCGTCGTGGCACCCCGGGTCACCTCCTCGGCGCGCCGGGTGACCACCTCCGGGAGGGTCTCGGGCACCTCGGTCATGGTGGTCCGGATCCGGGTCGGCGCGGACACGGCGGTCTCGAGCGACCGCGCGGTGACCGCGGGGATGAACGCGGTCGCCTCGTAGGACAGGTCGCGGGGCGGGAACGTCCCGCCGACGTAGGCGACGTCCAGGGTGCGCGAGTCGTAACGCCAGCTGCCCTCGATGTCGAGGTCCTGGATGGGGTAGGGCAACGGCAGCCAGCGCGAGCTGAACCCGGGTGCGAAGCCCAGCCGCCAGTTCTCGACCCGGCCGCCCACCCCGGGGGCCAGGCCCGGTGCGCTCGGGAACTCGCCGTCGGCGGAGTTGTCGGGGGGCAGGCTGCGGACCGAGGGGCGCCACTCGTCGTCCTGGAACAGGTCGAGGACGGTGGTGCGGAGGTAACCGGTGTCCCGTGCGTCCGTCTCGGCGTACACCAGCGGCGTGTCGGTCTGCTCGACCAGGTCGCGGCGCAGCCGGATGAACGGGTTGACCGTGGTCAGCCGGACGTTGCTGGCGCCGCTGCCCCCGCCCTCACCGCCTCCGGACCGGTCGAGCAGGTCGGTCACGGGCACGAGGGGCGCGACCAGCAGCGCCACCACCACGGCCGTCAGCGAGACCTGCCACAGCGCGTCCAGCCGCGCCCGCGACGTGCCGGGCCCCACGTGCCAGCGCTCGAGCCGGTCCAGGTGCTCGACCGCGAGCAGCCGCAGGAACAGCAGCGCCGTGCCGATGAACACCGGCAGCGCCAGCGCTGCGTTGAGGATGCTGACCGGCACGCTGAGGATCACCAGCAGCGGCAGCGCCACCAGCGGCGCCCGGCGGACCCCGAGGGCCAGCACGTCGATCGCGAGCAGCAGACCGAGGGCGCACACCATCAGGAACGCCGCGGTGTGCGTGGGGTTGACCGACACGGGTGCGGAGTAGGCGTTCAGGGTCGCCGCACCGTTGCCGATCACGTAGAACGACTGGCGCACCGAGTCCTCGGTCGGGATCAGCCCGAGCAACGACTGGCGCGAGGCGAGGACCAGGTTGACCGCGAGCAGGCCGACCACCACCTGGGCCGCGGCCACGACGTAGCCCGACAGGCGCAGCACGCGCAGACCGCTGCCGGCCAGGGCGATCACGGCGCCGATCGCGCCCGCGGGCAGCAGGAACCGCAGCGGTTCGCTGACCATCCCGCCCCAGGCGAACAGCGCCACCCAGCCGGCGAGCATGGCCAGCAGGGCGGGCCCGGGCCGCCAGGGCGCCGGCGCAGAGGCGGTGTCGCCGGCGGTGTCGCGGCCGGTGCCGCGACCGGAGTCCGGGCCCGCGCCGGGGGCCGGGTCCCGATCCGGGCGCCGGTCCGGTCGCCGGTCAGTCGTGGGGGCGCTCACCGGGTCATCACCGGGTCATCACCGGGTGTCATCGGGCCAGCTCCAGCCACGCGGCCCCGAGCGACCCGTTGCGGTCGAGCGTGGCCGCCTTCCAGCCACCGGTGCGCAGCCTGCCGGTGGCGGGCTCCTCGCCGCGAGCACCGGCCGAGGCCCACGACGCCACGTCGAGCACCACCGCGTACGCCGAGTCACCGGCCGCGGCCAGCCCGGTGAGCAGGGAGGTGTCCGCGTCGCCGAGGTGACCGAGCACCGCGAGCAGCATCCCGCCGTGGTCGTTGTCCTGCAGCCAGTCCGTGGAGAGGTGCTCGTGCCGGGTCATGGTCATCAGCGCGAGCCGCTCGAGCTGTTGCTGGAGGTTGGCGCCGCGGGAGGCCTGGTGCCAGCCGTGCGAGGAGGTCCGGCCGGTCGCGCTGACCAGCCGCACCTCGAAGTCCAGGGCGACCAGGTGGCGCATGATCGAGGCGGTGGCCCGGACGGCGGTCTCCATCGAGGACCTGGCGCCGTAGCCGCGGTGCGCGATGCGGCGGTTGTCGATCAGCAGGGTGCAGCGCGACTGCCACTGCTGCTCCTCGCGACGCACCATCAGCTCGTCGACGCGAGCGCTGCTCGGCCAGTGGATGCGGCGCAGGTCGTCGCCGAGCCGGTACTCGCGGATGGTCACGTCGGGACTGCCGCCCCCCAGCAGCTCGCGGGTCCGGTTGTCCCCGGCGCCGGCCCAGCGTCCGGTGAGGGAGATCTGGGGGAGCGGCTCGGTGCGCGGCGTGACCAGCAGCGAGTCGGCGCTGGCCATGACCTGGTCGAGGTCGACCATCCCGAGGGGGTCTCCCACGCGCACGTGCGCCGGGCCGAGCGGGAAGCGTCCGCGGGTGTCGGTCGCCGCGCGGTAGCGCAGGGTCGTGCTCGCACCGGCGGCCAGTGGCTCGACCACGAAGCGCGGTGACGGGCCGAGCGACGGCGGGATCTCCTCCTCGAGCAGCAGCGTGCCGGTGCGCCGGCCGGGGTTGGTCACCTCGAGCTCCACGGTCGCCACGTCGCCCGCCTCCACCTGCAGGGAGCTCAGCCGGCGTCGCAGGACGACGTCGTGCCGGGTGCGTCGCAGGATGAGCCAGGCGAGCAGGGGCACCAGCATCGCCAGCAGGCCGATGCGTACGAAGTCACGTTCGCCGATCTGCATCCCGCAGATCGCCGCCGCCGCCCCGGCCGCGAGGAAGCAACGTCCGCGAACGGTCAGGTTGCGCACTCGATCACCCGGCGTCTCGCCCGACCTGGGGGACCGGCACCGACTCCAGCGCCTGCTCCACCACCTCGGCGGTACGTCGCCCGGCCATGGTGGCCTCCATCGTCGGCAGCAGCCGGTGGGGGAAGACCTGGGGGACGAGGTCGCGGACGTCGTCGGGCAGGACGTACTCACGGCCCTGCATCGCGGCCCAGGCCTTGGCCGCCCGCACCAGGTGCAGCGTCGCCCGGGGGGAGGCACCCAGCCGCAGGTCGGGGGAGCGTCGGGTCGCGGTGGCCAGCGCCACGGCGTACTGCTGCACCGCGGGCGCCACGTGGACACCGTGGGTGACCTCGATCAGCTTGCGCACCTCGGCCGCGTCGGTGACCGGCTCGAGCTCCTCCAGCGGGCTGACCAGGTCGCGCGCCGAGAGCATCGCGATCTCCGCGGCCTCGACCGGGTAACCCATGGAGAGCCGGATCATGAACCGGTCGCGCTGCGCCTCGGGCAGGGCGTAGGTGCCCTCCATCTCGATCGGGTTCTGGGTCGCGATCACCATGAACGGCGCGTCCAGGCCGTAGGTCTTCCCGTCGACGGTGACCTGCGCCTCCTCCATGCACTCGAGCATGGCCGACTGGGTCTTGGGACTGGCCCGGTTGATCTCGTCCCCGACCACGACGTTGGCGAAGATGCCGCCGGGGCGGAACTCGAACTGCCGGGTGTCCTGGTTGAACACCGAGACGCCGGTGACGTCGGAGGGCAGCAGGTCCGGGGTGAACTGGATCCGGCGCACGGTGCAGTCGATGGAGCGGGCCAGGGCCTTGCTGAGCATGGTCTTGCCGACGCCGGGCACGTCCTCGATGAGCAGGTGACCGCCCGCGAGCAGCACCACCAGAGCGGAGCGGGCGACCTCGGGCTTGCCCTCGATCACCGCCGCCACGTTGGCCTGGATGCGGTCGGCCACCGCGCGGACCTCGTCGACGTCGACGCCGCGCGGGGTCGCCCCCGGCCGGAGGGCGTGACCGGCCACGGTCTCGTTGCTGGCTGCTGCTCCCACGTTGGCCCCGTTCTGCTCCACGAGGCTCCCCGACGCTCCCCGGAGGCGCCTCGAGCCCTGTCCTGACCACCAGTGAAGCCGATGGCACCACATGCGTCACCCCATTCCGGGAGCCCGTCACCCCAACTCATCCCGCCGCCTCGGTGCCTGTATCGGTGCCTGCACCGGGCCCGCCCCCGCGGCGCCGGGAGGTTGGCGGGAGGAAAAGGGGAGTCGAGTGGGGCAAAAGTGGTTGACCGGGGAGGGTTGTGGAGTAAAGTGGTGCGCAGTGGAGGAAGCGACCGGCTTCGTGGGCGAGGGGAGCAGCAGATGTTCTCCGGCACCTACACCCCGAAGCTCGACGAGAAGGGCCGGTTGTTCCTCCCCGCGAAGTTCCGTGACGAGACGAAGGAGGGCCTGGTGATCACCCGAGGCCAGGAGAACGCCCTCGACATCCGCACCAAGCCGGACTTCGACGCCTTCACCGAGAAGTTCCGCCACGCCTCGCAGACCGACGGTCGGATGCGTGCCTACGGCCGGATGCTCTTCGCCCTGGCCTCCGAGCAGGTTCCCGACAAGCAGGGTCGCGTCACGATCACCCCCGAGCTGCGGCAGTACGCCGCCCTCGACCGCGAGGCCGTGGTGATCGGGGTCTACGACCGCATCGAGGTGTGGCAGCCCGCTCGCTGGGCCGAGTACACCGCCAACCAGGAAGTGGCCTTCGCCAACCTCCAGGACGAGATCTTCCCCGGGTTCTGACCCGACCGGCTCCACCAGCACAACTCCACATCGGTGATCGCAGGGCGAGGCTCACGTCCGCTCCTCCCTGACCCCTCTGACGCACCTTCCCCGGTGTCAGATGGGTCGCTTCCCCTCCACCCGGGAGCCGAGCGGACGGAGAACCTGGCCCTGCGATCACCTCAGCCACACACCACCTCGAGGGGGTCGAACACCGATGAGCGAAGGCACCGTCACCCCGGCGCGCCGGGTCCGCCACGACGTCCGCGACTCCCTCGCCGTGATGGCCTTCTCGGCCGTCTCCTCGTGCGGAGTGGCTGTGCTGCTCACCCTGCTGGTCCGGAACTAGGCGCCTTCGGCGATGAGTGATCCCACCCACGTCCCGGTCCTGCTCGACCGGGTCGTCGCCCTGGTGGCCCCGGCGCTGGACCGACCCGGGTCGGTCTTCGTCGACGCGACCCTCGGACTCGGTGGGCACTCCGAGGCGGTGCTGGAGCGCTGCCCCACCGCCCGGGTCGTCGGCGTCGACCGCGACCCCCACGCCCTCGACCTCGCCGGCGCCCGGCTGGCCTCCGCCGAGGACCGCACCACGCTGGTGCACGCCGTCTACGACGAGATCCCCGAGGTGCTCGACCGTCTCGGCATCACGGCGGCCGACGGCATCCTGTTCGACCTCGGTGTCTCCTCGATGCAGCTCGACGTCCGTGAGCGCGGCTTCGCCTACGCCGAGGACGCCCCACTCGACATGCGCATGGACGACAGCAGCGGGCCGACGGCCGCCGACGTGCTCAACAGCTACCCGGCGGCCGAGCTGGCCCGGGTGCTGCGCAGCTACGGCGAGGAGAAGTTCGCGCGGCAGATCGCGCGGGCGATCGTCCGTGCGCGGGAGAGCGAGCCGTTCACCGACTCGGCGCGGTTGGTGCAGCTGCTGCGGGACACGATCCCGGCCCCGGCCCGGCGTACGGGCGGGCACCCCGCGAAGCGGACCTTCCAGGCCCTGCGCATCGAGGTCAACGACGAGCTCGGCGTGCTGCGCCGCGCGATCCCGGCGGCCATCGACTCGATCCGCGTGGGCGGCCGGGTCGTGGTGATGAGCTACCACTCGCTCGAGGACCGCCTGGTCAAGCAGGCGTTCGCGGCCGGCACCACCTCGCGCGTGCCGCCGGACCTGCCGGTCGTCCCGGCCGGGTACGAGCCGCCGCTGCGTTCCCTCACCCGCGGCGCCGAGAAGGCCTCCGCCGACGAGATCGCCCAGAACCCGCGCGCCGCCTCGGTGCGGCTCCGCGCCGTCGAGCGCGTCAACGACAACCGGCCCGACGGCCGGCCCGGCACCACCAGGGGAGACACCGCAGCATGAGCACTCTGATCACCCAGGCCAGGACCAGGGTCCCGCGCTTCGCCGAGGCCGCCGTGGAGCGCGCCCGGCTGACCGTGGTGCCGCCCCGTCGGGCGATCGGTCGCACCCAGGCCGCCCGGACCCCGTTCGCGGTGCTGGTGATCGGGATGCTCGTCGGTGGCGTCGTGGGACTGCTGATGTTCAACACCCACATGCAGCAGGCGAGCTTCCGGGCGACGGCCCTGCAGGAGCAGGTGAACACGCTCACCGCGAAGAAGCAGTCCCTCGACCTCGAGCTCGACGCCCTGCGCGACCCGCAGCACCTCGCCAGCGCCGCCAAGGACCTCGGCATGGTGCCGAGCTCGTACCCCGCGTTCATCGAGCTCTCCACCGGTCGCGTCCTGGGCAGCCCGGCCCCGGCCACGACCGACGACGCCTTCCGGATCAACCCGCTGCCCCCCAGGAAGCCGGCCTCGCTCACCCGTGAGCGCATCGTGGTCAAGGTGCCGGCGACCGCGGTGCCGGGTGCCACGGCCACTTCGCCCGGCGACACCCGCGGCTCCTCCCCGGCAACCGGAGGCGCAGACGGTAGGAAGAAGCCCACCACCCCGTCGGCCGACCCGGGAGCCACCCGTTGACCCGTCCCCAGCGCAGGAGCCCGGTCGGGTCGCGCGGTTCGACGAGCGTGCGGCTGCGTGCGGCCCTGCTGGTGATCGTGATGGTGCTCTCGCTGTTCGGTGCGCGGCTCTTCCAGATCCAGGGCGTCGACTCCAAGGCGTACGCCGCCCGCGCGGAGGCCGCCGGCCTGGTCACCCTGGACCTGCCCGCCAAGCGCGGCCGGATCCTCGACCGCAACGGCGTGCCGCTCGCGGAGTCGATCTCCGGGGTGATGCTGGTCGCGGACCCGACCCGCACCACCCGTGACGCGGAGGCGATCGCCAAGATCCTGGCCGACCGGCTCGACCTGGACTACTTCGACCTGCTGGCTCGGCTGACCAAGAAGGGCACCCGGTTCGTCTACCTCGCCCGACGGGTCCCCACCACCCAGGCCTCGGGCGTGATGGACGAGCTCGCGGACCGCAGCTACGTCGGCGTCGACACGCGGCCCGACCCGTTGCGCACCTACCCGGCCCGTGACGTCGCCGCCAACCTGGTCGGCTACCTCGGTGACGACCCGACGAAGGTGGCCGGCGGCCTGGAGCAGAGCTTCAACCGGCTGCTGGCCGGCAAGGACGGGCAGGAGAGCTACGAGGTCGGCGGCGGCAACCGGATCCCGTTGGGCGAGAACAGCCAGGTCGCGCCGGTCGACGGCAAGGACCTGCGGCTGACGATCGACCGCGACGTCCAGTGGTACAGCCAACGGGTGCTGCGCCAGGCGGTGCAGAGCGCGCGGGCGGAGTCGGGCGCCGCAGTGGTCCTGGACTCGCAGACCGGGGAGATCATCGCGCTCGCGGACTACCCCACCTTCGACCCCAACCAGCCGGCCCGGGCGGCCAAGAAGGACCTCGTCAGCCGGGCCCTGAGCGACGTCTACGAGCCGGGCTCGGTGGAGAAGGTGCTGACCGCGGCCGGACTGATCGACGCCGGCAAGGTCACCCCGGCCACCCGGATCAGGGTGCCCGAGAAGCTCCCGGTGCTCGACCGCACGATCGGGGACTGGTTCGACCACGGCCGGATCCGGCTGACCCTGGCCGGCGTGATCGCCCGCAGCTCCAACATCGGCACCGCCCTCGCGGCGATGCAGCTCACTCCTGCCGAGCTGTGGGCCTACCTCGACAAGTTCGGACTCGGGCAGCGCACCGAGATCGGGATGCCGGGCGAGACCCGCGGCCTGCTGCCGGCGCCCGAGGCCTGGTCGGAGCTGACCCGGGCCCAGATCGCCTTCGGCCAGGGCGTCTCGGTCAACGCGCTGCAGATGGTCACGGCCGTCAACGCGATCGCCAACGGCGGCGAGCTGGTCAGCCCGAGCCTGGTCAAGGGCCGCGCCACGACCAGCTCGGGACGCGAGGTCGGCACCGCGACGACGACCAGCCGGAGGGTGGTGAGCGCCGACGCCGCGGCCCGCACCGCGGAGATGATGGAGCTGGTCACCACTCCGGACGTCGGCACCGCCCCGGGCGCGGCCGTGGAGGGCTACCGGGTCGCCGGCAAGACCGGCACCGCGCAGGAGGTCGGCGGGGCCTGCAACTGCTACGCCGACGGCGGCCTCGCGGTGTCCTTCGCCGGGTTCGCCCCGGCCGACGCGCCACGGTTCACCGTCTACGTGATGGTGATGCGCCCCAAGGCGGGCGCCAGCGGTGGCGGCACCGCAGGCCCGGTGTTCCGCAAGATCCTGAGCTACGTCCTGCAGAAGTACGGCGTCCCGCCGACCGGCACCACGCCCCCCACGATGCCCACCAAGTGGGGTCGTCAGGCCGACAAGCCCACTCGGTAGATTCGGACGGTGCCAGCGACCGATCTCACCCGACCCGGCGCGCCGCCCCGCACCCCGCTGGGACAGGTCGCCGCCTGGGCGGGCGCCGACCTCGGGGGAGCCGACCCGGACTCGGCGGTGGTCACCGGGCTCTCGCTGAGCACCCAGCGGGTGCGTCCGGGTGACCTGTACGCCGCACTGCCCGGGAGCCGCGCGCACGGGGCGACGTACGCCGCTCGCGCGGTCGCCTCCGGCGCGGTCGCCGTGCTGACCGACGACGAAGGCCGCCGGCTCGCCGGCGGCGCTCGGCGTCCCGGTCCTGGTCCGGCCCGACCCGCGCGGGGTGCTCGGCAGCCTCGCCGCGCGCCTCTACGGCGAGCCGGCCCGACGGCTGCGGTTGATGGCGGTCACCGGCACCCAGGGCAAGACCACCACGACCCGGCTGCTCGAGGGCGGCCTCGACCAGGCCGGCACCGGTGCTGCGGTGATCGGCACCGTCGGCACCAGGATCGCCGGGCAGGACGTGCCGAGCAGCCTGACCACGCCGGAGGCTCCGGACCTGCACGCCCTGTTCGCGGTGATGGTCGAGCAGGGGGTGACCGCCTGCGCGATGGAGGTCTCCAGCCACGCGCTGGTGATGGGCCGGGTGGCCGGCGTCGTCTTCGACGCCGCCGCCTTCCTCAACCTCGGGCGCGACCACCTCGACTTCCACCGCGACGTGGAGGACTACTTCGCCGCCAAGGCGAGCCTGTTCACCCCCGAGCGGAGCAGGCGCGGTGTGACCAACCTCGACGACCCCTTCGGGCGCCGGCTGCTCGACGAGGCCTCGGTCCCGATGGTGACCTTCTCGCCGTCGGGCGGCGACGCCGACTGGCGGGCCGAGGCGGTCGACCTCGAGCCGTCCGGCTCCACGTTCACGGTGGTGACGCCCGGCGGCGACCGCGTGCCGGCCCGGGTGCCGCTCACCGGCGCGTTCAACGTGGCCAACGCCCTGGCCGCGATCGCCCTGGCCGGGGAGGCCGGCCTGGATCCCGCGCTCGTGGCCCGCGGCATCGCCGCCGGTCGCGGGGTCCCGGGACGGCTGGAGCAGGTCGACGTCGGCCAGGACTTCCTCGCGGTCGTCGACTACGCGCACAAGCCGGACGCGGTCGAGGCCGCCCTCGCCGCGCTGCGCCCGCTGACCGCGGGCCGGCTGATCCTGGTGATCGGTGCGGGGGGTGACCGCGACACCGGGAAGCGTCCGGTGATGGGGGAGATCGGGGCCCGCCTCGCCGACGTGCTCGTGGTCACCGACGACAACCCCCGCACCGAGGACCCCGCGGCGATCCGGCAGGCGGTGCTCGCCGGGGCGCGCACGGTCCGTGGCGGTGCCGAGGTGCTCGAGGTCGGCGACCGGGGGGAGGCGGTGCGGCACGCGGTGGCGCTGGCCGGACCCGGCGACACCGTGGTGATCGCCGGCAAGGGGCACGAGACGGGGCAGGAGGTCGCCGGGGTCGTGCATCCCTTCGACGACCGCGCGGAGCTGCGGACCGCGCTCGCCGAGCGTGGTGACGCCCGATGACGCCGCTGACCCTCGCCGACCTCGCCGCCTGCACCGGCGGCCGCGTCGTCGACGGCGACCCCGGCACGCTGGTCACCGGTCCTGCCTTCCTCGACACGCGGACGCCCGAGCCCGGCGGCCTGTTCGTCGCGTTCGTCGGCGAGCACGCCGACGGGCACGACCACGCGCGCACCGCCGTGGAGGCCGGGGCGAGCGCGGTGCTGAGCACTCGGCCGACCGGGGTGCCCGGAGTGGTCGTCGACGACGCCCAGCGGGCGCTGCAGGACCTGGCCCGGTGGCACCTCGACCGGGTACGACGAAGCGGGGGGCTGCGGGTGGTGGCGATCACCGGGTCGCAGGGCAAGACCTCCGCCAAGGACATGCTGGCGCGGGTGCTGGCCGACGCCGGACCGACCGTGGCGACGTACGGCTCGTTCAACAACGAGCTCGGGCTCCCGCTCACCGTGCTGCGGGCCACCGACGAGACCCGGTTCCTGGTGCTGGAGATGGGTGCGCGCGGTGTCGGTCACCTCGCGGCGCTGTGCGAGATCGCCGCGCCGGACGTCTCACTCGTGCTCAACGTCGGCAAGGCCCACCTCGGCGAGTTCGGCTCGCAGGCCGCCATCGCCCGGGCCAAGGGCGAGATCGTCGAGGCACTCGACCCGGTCACCGGGACGGCCGTCCTCAACTCCGACGACCCCCTGGTGCGGGCCATGGCCGAGCGCACGACCGCGCCGGTGGTCACCTTCGGCACCTCGGGGGAGGCCACCGTCCGGCTGGACGGCGTACGGCTCGACGACCTGGGACGGCCGTCGTTCGAGCTGGTCCACGAGGGTGCGTTCGTCCCGGTCGCGCTGCAGCTGGTCGGTGCCCACCAGGCGACCAACGCCGTCGCGGCCGCCGCGGTCGCGGTCGCGGTCGGGCTCCGCGTGCAGCAGGTGGCGGCGTCGCTGCAGGAGATCCGGGCTCTGTCGCGCTGGCGGATGGAGCTCGCCGAGCGTGCCGACGGGCTGGTCGTGGTCAACGACGCCTACAACGCCAACCCCGACTCGATGCGGGCTGCGCTGGAGACCCTGGCCGCGATGGGGGAGCGCTCCGGGCGACGGACCGTCGCCGTGCTCGGGGAGATGCGCGAGCTCGGCGCCGACGCCCCGGCGGAGCACCGCGCGGTGGGCGCGCTCGCGCACCGGCTCGGGATCGACGTGGTCGTCGTGGTGGGGTCGGGCGCCGCCCCGATCCACGAGGCCCTGCTCGAGGCCCGCGGGGACGACGGCTCGACGCGCCGTACGGAGACCCTCGACGAGGCCGGGACGTGGGTGCGGGAGAATGTGGCCGGTCCGGACCTCGTCCTGGTCAAGGCGTCCCGGGCCGGACGGCTCGAGCGGCTCGCCGAGCTGTTGCTGGCCGGAGAGCAGGGGGACCACGTGGGAGAGGAGCCCGGCCGTTGAGAGCGATCCTGCTGGCAGGAGGGCTCTCGCTGCTGTTCGCGCTGCTCGGGACCCGGTACGCCATCCGCGTCCTCGCCCGGCGCGGCTACGGCCAGCTGATCCGCGACGACGGACCGACGACCCACCACACCAAGCGCGGCACCCCCACGATGGGTGGCCTGGTGATCGTGGGGGCCTCGGTGCTGGCCTACTTCCTGGCCACGGCCGTCACCGGCAACACCCCGAGCGCGTCCTCGCTGCTGCTGCTCGGCCTGTTCGTCGGAATGGGCGCGGTCGGCTTCGTCGACGACTACATCAAGATCGTCCGGCAGCGCAGCCTGGGCCTGCGCAGCCGGGCCAAGTTCATCGGGCAGACGGTCGTCGCGGTGGTGTTCGGCTGGCTGGCGCTCTCGCCGTGGCTCGAGGACGACCGCGGACAGTCCCCGGCGGGTCGCGCCATCTCCTTCATCCGCGACCCCGCCGACGTCGTGCTGCCGACGGCGGTGCTGATCTTGTTCATCTGGCTGCTGATCGCCGGGTCCAGCAACGCGGTCAACCTCACCGACGGCCTCGACGGCCTGGCCGCGGGAGCCTCGGTGATGACCTTCGGTGCCTACACGATCGTCAACATCTGGCAGAACAACCAGTGGTGCGGCCGTGCCGCCGGCCCGAAGTGCTACGAGGTCCGCGACCCGCTCGACCTCGCCGTGGTGGCCGCCGCCATCACCGGCGCCTGCTTCGGGTTCCTGTGGTGGAACGCCTCCCCGGCCAAGATCTTCATGGGCGACACCGGCTCGCTGGCGCTGGGCGGCGCCCTCGCCGGGTTCGCCGTGCTGACCCGCACCGAGTTCCTCCTCGCCCTGCTCGGCGGGTTGTTCGTCATGCAGACGGTCTCGGTGATCCTCCAGGTCGGCTTCTTCAAGGCGACCGGAGGCAAGCGGCTGTTCCGGATGACTCCGCTCCACCACCACTTCGAGCTGCTGGGCTGGGAGCAGATCACGGTCGTGATCCGGTTCTGGCTGATCGCCGGGATCTTCGTCGCCGCCGGGCTGGGGGTCTTCTACGCCGAGTGGGTGGCCGGCGTATGACCGCGCCCGGTGACCCGGCCGGTGACGTCGCCGGGCTCGGACGGACCAGCGACTGGAGCGACGTGCGGGTGGTCGTCGCCGGCTTCGGCGTCTCCGGGTACGCCGCGGCCGACAACCTCACCTTCCTGGGCGCCCGGGTCACCGCGCTCGACGAGTCCGACGACGGTGACCGGGCCGAGCGCGGTGCGCTGCTGGAGAGCCTGGGCGCCACGGTGCGGCTCGGCGCCGGATCGACGGCGCTGCTGCCGCCCGACGCGGACCTGGTGGTCACCTCGCCCGGATGGTCACCGCAGGCGCCGCTCCTGGCCCAGGCCACGGAGCGTGGTGTGCCCGTGTGGGGCGAGGTCGAGCTCGCCTGGCGGCTGCGCGACCCCGAGCACGGCGCCCCCTGGCTGGCGGTGACCGGCACCAACGGCAAGACCACCACCGTGCAGATGCTGGAGTCGATGCTCCGGGCCGCCGGGCTGCGCACCGTCGCGGCGGGCAACGTCGGGCTCCCGCTCGTCGAGGCGGTGATGGACCCCCAGCCGCGCGACGTCCTGGCCGTCGAGCTGTCCAGCTTCCAGCTGCACTACACCTCCTCGATGTGCGCGGAGTCGGCCGCGGTGCTCAACGTCGCCGACGACCACCTCGACTGGTACGCCGGCACGCCCAGCGGGCGCGCGGCGTACGCCGCCGACAAGGGCCGCATCTACAGCGGCGTCGGGCAGGCCTGCGTCTACAACGTCGCGGACCCGGTCACCGAGCAGCTGGTCCGCGACGCCGAGGTCCAGGAGGGGGCGCGGGCGATCGGCTTCACCCTCGGCACGCCCGAGGTGGGGATGGTCGGCGTGGTCGAGGACGTGCTCGCCGACCGTGCCTTCGTCGAGGACCGCCGGCACTCGGCCGCCGAGCTGTGCACCCTGGGCGACCTCGCCAGCCAGGCGCCGCACTACGTGCAGAACGCCCTCGCCGCCGCGGCACTCGCCCGCTCCCACGGCGTCCCGCCGGCCGCGGTGCAGCAGGCCCTGCGCGCCTTCCGTCCCGACGGTCACCGGATCGCCGAGGTCGCGGTGGTCGACGGCGTCACCTGGGTCGACGACTCCAAGGCCACCAACCCCCATGCGGCCCTGGCCTCGCTGCAGGCCTACGACCCGGTGGTCTGGGTCGCCGGCGGTCTGGCCAAGGGCGCCGGTTTCGACGACCTGGTGGCCGCCGTCCGCGACCGGTTGCGGGGCGTGGTGCTGCTGGGCCGGGACGCGCCGGTCATCCGCAAGTCGCTCGCGCGACACGCGCCCGATGTGCCCGTGATCGAGGTGGAGCCCGGAGAGACTGGGGGAGCAGGACCCATGGACCGTGTCGTGGCCGGGGCCGTGTCGCTGGCTCACCCCGGTGACACGGTGCTGTTGGCGCCGGGATGTGCCTCCATGGACATGTTCGCCGACTACGGCGCCCGTGGCGACGCGTTCGCCGAGGCCGTGCACCGGATGCGGCGGGCCTAGGCAGGAGCGCGAGTACGGCGAGGAGGACCCGGGTGAGCGTCACCAGCGAGGCTGACCGGTCCCGTCGGGAACCGGGGCTCGCCGGCTGGGTCTCCTCCCGGAGCACCACGGTGCGCGCCGCGATGGAGCGTCCGCTGACCTCCTACTACCTGCTGCTCGGCGCCTCCACGATGCTGCTGGCGATCGGCCTGATGATGGTGCTCAGCGCCTCGAGCGTGTACTCCTACCGGGTCCACGACAGCAGCTACTACATCTTCCTCAAGCAGCTGACCTGGGTGCTGATCGGGCTGCCCGCGGCCTATCTGGCGAGCCGGGTCAACCGCCGGCTGCTGCGGTGGCTGGTGTGGCCCGGACTGCTGGTGGCGGTGGTGCTGCTCGTGCTGACCCAGACCAGCCTCGGCTTCGAGGTCAACGGCAACCGCAACTGGCTGGCGCTGGGACCGCTCACCGTGCAGCCCTCGGAGATCGCCAAGCTCGCGGTGATCGTGTGGGCCGCCGACGTCTACGCCAAGAAGGAGCGCTACCTCGCCAGCCCGTGGCACGCGTTGATCCCGGTGGTGCCCGTGGTCAGCCTGATCGCCCTGCTGGTCGTGATCCAGCGCGACCTCGGCACCGCGCTGGTGCTCTTCGCCATCCTGCTGGGGCTGCTCTGGGTGGTCGGTGTCCCGGCGCGGCTCTTCGGCCTCGCCCTGTCGCTCGTCGGTGTGGTGGCCTTCTACCTCGCCGCCTCCAACCCCGAGCGGCGCACCCGGCTGACCAGCTTCATCGACCCGTTCAAGGACTTCCAGGGTGCCGGCTGGCAGGCCGGGCACGGGCTGCTGGGCATGTCCAGCGGTGGCATCTTCGGCAAGGGGCTCTCGGCCAGCCAGCAGAAGTGGGGCAGCCTGCCGGAGGCGCACACCGACTTCATCTTCGCGGTGCTGGGCGAGGAGCTGGGGCTGATCGGCACGCTGCTCGTGCTGACCCTGTTCGCCGCGGTGGCCTACGCCGCGATCCGGCTCGCACTGAACACCGCCGACCCGTTCGTGCGCTACGTCTCCGCAGGTGTCACGATCTGGTTGATGTCCCAGATGCTCATCAACATCGGCATGGTGCTCGCGCTGCTGCCCGTGATCGGCATCCCGCTGCCGCTCGTCTCCTACGGCGGGTCGGCGCTGGTGCCCTCCATGGTGGCGCTGGGCCTGCTGGTCGGGTTCGCCCGCGCCGAGCCCGAGGCGGCCGCCGCCCTGGAGGATCGCCGGGGTGACCGCCGGGGTGATCGCCGGGTCAGCCGCCGGGTCAGCCGCCGGGACCGGTCGCGCGCTGCCGGTCAGGTCACGGTCCCGGGCGCGATCCCGGGCGCGATCCCGGGCGCGATCTCTGCCGGCAGCAGCCGGCGCCCGAGCTCGACCGTGGGTTCGTCGGGGCGCTCCACGGGACGCTCTTCCGGGCGCTCCTCGGGGCGTTCGGGTCCCTCGCGGTCGAGGCGAGGGTGATGGCCGACCCCGCTGTCCCGGGCGAGGCCGAGCCCGCGCTCCTGCGTCGGGTCCTGCTGGCCGGGGGTGGGACCGCCGGGCACACCTCACCGCTGCTGGCCACCGCCGACGCGCTGCGCCGCCGCCTCCCCGACGTCGAGGTCACCGCGCTGGGCACCGCCCGCGGCCTGGAGACCCGGGTGGTCCCCGAGGCGGGCTACCCGCTCGAGCTGGTCCCCCCGGTGCCGCTGCCACGCTCGCTCGGCCCCGAGCTGCTCCGGACGCCCGGCCGGCTGCGGGCCGCCGTACGAGCCGCGCTCGAGGTCGTCGACCGGCTCCAGCCCGACGTGGTCGTCGGGTTCGGCGGCTACGTCTCGGTGCCCGCCTACCTCGCGGCGCGCCGCCGCCGCGTGCCCCTCGTCGTCCACGAGGGCAACGCGCTGCCCGGCATCGCCAACAAGCTCGGCGCCCGGTTCACCCCCTACGTCGCGACCAGCTTCCCCGACACCGCGCTGCGCCACGGCCGCTACCTCGGCCTGCCGATCCGGCGGATGATCAGCACGCTGGACCGGGAGGCGCTGCGCTCCCGGGCCCGCGCCGAGCTCGGCCTGGACCCCGACCGGCCCACGTTGCTCGTCACCGGCGGCTCGCAGGGCGCGCGTCGGCTCAACGAGGCCGTCGCGGCCGCGGCACCCGCGTTCGCCGAGGCGGGCGTGCAGGTGCTGCACATCGTCGGGCCGCGTGGCGAGGCCACGCCGGACGTCGCCGACGGCGGGCCCCCGTACGTCGTCCTGCCGTTCGTCAGCCGGATGGACCTCGCCTACGCCGCCGCCGACGCCGTGCTCTGCCGCGCGGGCAGCAACACCGTGACCGAGGTGTCGGGGGTCGGGCTGCCGGCCGTCTACGTGCCCCTGCCGATCGGCAACGGCGAGCAGGCGCTGAACGCGCGGCCCGTCGTCGACGCCGGCGGGGGCCTGCTCGTCGCCGACGCCGCGCTGACGCCGGAGTGGGTGCGCCGCAGCCTGCCCGACCTGCTCACCGACCCGGACCGGCTGGCCACCATGTCGGCGGCGGCGCGGCACGTGATCCCGCTGGACGCCGACGACAAGCTGGTCGAGATGATCCTCCACGCCGCCCGCGACGGACGGGCCCGGCGATGAGGGTCCCGGTCCCCGAGCAGCTGCTCCCTGCCGACCGGCTCGGCACGGTCCACTTCGTCGGCATCGGGGGCGCCGGCCTGTCCGGCATCGCCCGGATCATGCTCGCGCGGGGGGTCACCGTCACCGGCAGCGACGCCAAGGAGTCGACCACCCTGGAGGCGCTGCGCGCCCTGGGGGCCACCTGCCACGTCGGGCACGACGCCGCGCACGTCGGCGGCGCGGACACGCTGGTCGTCTCCACCGCGGTCCGCGAGACCAACCCCGAGGTGGTCGAGGCAACCCGCCTCGGACTGCGCCTGCTGCCCCGCTCCGCCGCCCTCGAGTCGGTCATGCAGGGCCGTCGCGTGGTCGCGGTCGCCGGCACCCACGGCAAGACCACGACGACCTCGTTGCTCACGGTCGCGCTGCAGCACTGTGCCGCCGACCCGTCCTTCGCGATCGGCGGCGACCTCAACGAGACGGGGTCCAACGCCCACGACGGCAGCGGTGAGCTGTTCGTCGCGGAGGCCGACGAGAGCGACGGCGCCTTCCTGGTGTACTCGCCGTACGCGGCGCTGGTCACCAACGTCGAGGCCGACCACCTCGACAACTGGGGGACGCCCGAGGCCTACCGGGCCGCGTTCGACACCTTCGCCGACCAGGTCTCGCCCGACGGGTTCCTGGTCGTCTGCGCCGACGACCCCGGCGCCGACGCCCTGGGCCGGACCGCGACCGGTCGCGGGCGGACCGTGGTCCGGGTGGGCGAGCGTCCCGACGCCGAGGTGCGGGCCGAGAACGTGCGGTTCCGGGGCACGACCTCGAGCTTCGAGGTCGTCGACCGGGGGCGGCGCCTCGGGGAGGTGACCCTGCAGATCCCGGGACGGCACTACGTCCTCGACGCGCTGGCCGCGCTGGCCTGCGGGCTGCGCCTCGGCTTCGGCTTCGGGGACCTCGCGCGCGGGCTGGGCGCCTTCAGCGGCACCCGGAGGCGGATGGAGCTCAAGGGCGAGGCCGGCGGCGTGCGGGTCTACGACAGCTACGCCCACCACCCCAACGAGATCGCGGGTGACCTCCAGGCCGCCCGGGCCGTGGCCGGTGCGGGTCGTCTCGTGGTGGCCTTCCAGCCGCACATGGTCTCGCGCACCCGGATCTTCGGCCACGACATGGGCGTGGCCCTCGGAGCCGCCGACGAGGTGGTGGTGATGGACGTCTACGTCGCCCGCGAGGACCCCGAGCCGGGTGTGAGCGGCGCGATGGTGGCGGCGGCGGTCCCGCTGGCCCCCGAGCACGTCGTCTTCGAGCCGTCGTGGTCCGCGGTCGCCGCGCACCTCCTCGCCCGGGCCCGGCCGGGTGACGTGGTGCTCACGCTCGGTGCCGGTGACGTCACCCTGCTCGGCCCGGAGGTGCTGGACCTGCTGGCCGAACGAGGGGGACCCGATGTCGATGCGTGACCGACTGCGCCGCCGCCCGCAGACCGTCTCCTCCGCCGGGCCCGAGGAGGAGACCGTCCGGATCGCGCACCGGGACTTCCGGCGCCGACGGCGAGCCGGGCGCTGGCGCACGCTGCGCTGGGTGGTCCTCAGCATGCTGCTGGTGGCCGCAGTCGGAGCGTCGGCGTGGCTGGTGCTGTTCTCCAGCCACGTCACCGCGCGCGACGTGGAGGTCTCCGGGACCGCCACGCTGGCCGAGGGGCGCGTCGAACGCGCCGCCCGGGTCCCGGTCGACACCCCCCTGGCCCGGGTCGACCTCGACGCGGTCCGCGCCCGGGTCGAGTCGATCGCGACCGTACGCCGCGCCGAGGTGTCGCGCGCGTGGCCGCACGCCGTCCGCATCGCGGTCACCGAGCGCACCCCGGTCGCGGTGATCGACCAAGGAGACGGGCTGCGGGCGATCGACGTCGACGGCGTCCTCTTCGGCACCTACGACCGTCGGCCCCCGGGCGTGCCGTTGGTGCGCACCGCCCCGGGCACCGCCGACGAGGCGCTCCTCGAGGGCGCCCGCGTGATCGCCTCGCTGCCGCCGCGGGTCCTCGTCCAGGTCGAGCGCGTGGAGGTCGCCAGCGTCGACGAGATCGAGCTGGTCCTCGGCACCGGGCGCCGGGTGCTGTGGGGGAGTGCCCAGGACTCCGGGCAGAAGGCCGAGGTGCTCGCGGTGCTGCTGCGCCGCCCCGGCCAGCAGATCGACGTCTCGGTGCCGGGCCGGCCGACCACCCGCTGAGCTCGGCGCGCCGGATTTTCTCCATTCCTCCGCGCCGCGCCCGCGTGTTGCCGGGGTCAGGCGCGCCCGGCCGCCTACTTTGAGTGCACAACCTCAGGTTGACATAACATTAACCCTCTACTTCAAGGTTAGGGTTTCTGGGTCGGCCGGAGGACTTCCCCAGGCACATCCGAGAGCTCGTCCGGCAGCAGGGCCGGGTGGCACGCAACATGAGAGGCACCGCCGTGGCAGCACCCCAGAACTACCTGGCCGTGATCAAGGTCGTGGGTATTGGTGGAGGTGGAGTCAACGCCGTCAACCGGATGATCGAGGTCGGGCTGAAGGGCGTCGAGTTCATCGCGATCAACACCGATGCGCAGGCCCTGTTGATGAGTGACGCCGATGTCAAGCTCGACATCGGCCGTGAGCTGACCCGTGGTCTCGGTGCCGGCGCCAACCCCGACGTGGGGGCGCAGGCCGCCGAGGACCACTCCGAGGAGATCGAGGAGGTGCTCAAGGGCGCCGACATGGTCTTCGTGACCGCCGGTGAGGGCGGCGGCACCGGCACCGGCGGCGCGCCCGTCGTGGCCAAGATCGCCCGGTCGCTGGGCGCCCTGACGATCGGTGTGGTCACCCGCCCGTTCTCCTTCGAGGGCCGCCGGCGCGCCACCTCCGCCGAGGAGGGGATCGCCAGCCTCCGCGAGGAGGTCGACACGCTGATCGTGATCCCCAACGACAAGCTGCTGATGATCTCCGACCGCAACGTGAGCATGCTCGACGCGTTCAAGCAGGCCGACCAGGTGCTGCTGCAGGGTGTCTCGGGCATCACCGACCTGATCACCACCCCGGGGCTGATCAACCTCGACTTCGCCGACGTCAAGTCGGTGATGTCCAACGCCGGGTCCGCCCTGATGGGCATCGGGTCGGCCCGAGGGGAGAACCGTGCGGTGGAGGCCGCCGAGCTCGCGGTCTCCAGCCCCCTCCTCGAGGAGTCGATCGACGGCGCCCAGGGTGTGCTGCTCTCGATCGCGGGCGGGTCGGACCTCGGCCTGTTCGAGATCAACGAGGCCGCCGCGATGGTCTCCGAGGCGGTGCACGCCGAGGCGAACATCATCTTCGGCGCCACCATCGACGACGCGCTCGGCGACGAGGTCCGCGTGACCGTCATCGCCGCCGGGTTCGAGGGCGGCCGGCCCAAGCGGCGCGACGAGGGTCAGGGCCTGCGGCCCCGGCCGGCCCAGGCGCCACAGCCGCAGAGCCAGGAGGAGACCCGGGCGGCCGCCCGGGCGCTGGCCGAGCAGCGCCGCGCACCGGAGCAGTCGGCCCCGCGCCGCGAGCCGGTCACCGTCGGGGCCCAGCGCCCGGCCGGAGGCCAGCAGGCGGCTCCGGCGCAGCACCGTCCGGCACCCGGCGTCTCGCCCGCCTCGGGCGGGTTCGGCGACGACGAGCTGGACGTCCCCGACTTCCTGAAGTAGGGGTGTACGCCTCCCGCAGCAGCACCGGCCCCGTCGACCTGGCCTTCACCGACCGGTACGACGGGGTCAGTGCTGTCCCCTTCGAGAGCCTCAACCTCGCCCTCGCCGGCGAGGACGACCGCGAGGCGGTCCGACGCAACCTCGCCCTGCTGCTCGACGACTTCGCCCCGGGAGCTGCGCTGGCCGACATGAGCCAGGTGCACGGGCACGCCGTCGCGGAGGCCGGCGGGCCGCGCCCGGAGTGCGACGCACTGGTGACCGACCGGGCCGACGTGGTGCTGCTGGTCCGGGTCGCCGACTGCGTGCCGGTGCTCCTCGCCGACCCCACCGCCCGCGTCGTGGGGGCCGCCCACGCCGGGCGCCAGGGTGTGCTCGAGGACGTCGTGCCGGCCTGCGTCCGGCGGATGCGCGACCTCGGGGCGGAGCGGATCGAGGCCTGGGTCGGCCCGCACATCTGCGGCTCCTGCTACGAGGTGCCCGAGGACCTGCAGCGCCGGGTGGTCGAGCACGAGCCGGCCACCCGGTCCACCACGTCGTGGGGGACACCGGCGCTCGACCTCGGTGCCGGCGTCCGGGCCCAGCTGGTCCGGAGCGGGGTCGAGGTCCACGACCTCGCGCGGTGCACCCGGGAGTCCGCGGACCTCTACTCCCACCGGCGTGACGGGGCGGGTGCGGGCCGCTTCGCCGGGGTGATCAGGATGAGGGCATGAACCAGCGCCACGACGAGGTCGGCTCCGGGCTCGCCGCGGTCCGCGCGCGGGTGGACACGGCCTGCGCGGAGGCCGGTCGCGACCCGGGGGAGATCACGGTCGTCGTGGTCACCAAGTTCTTCCCTCCCGCCGACGTGCGCATCCTCGCCGAGCTCGGCGTACGCGACGTGGGCGAGAACCGGCACCAGGAGGCGGTCGAGAAGTCGTCGGAGTGTGCCGACCTCGGACTGTCCTGGCACTTCATCGGCGGGCTGCAGAGCAACAAGGCGGCCGCCGTGGCGGCGTACGCCGACGTCGTGCACTCCGTCGACCGGGGCAAGCTGGTCGCCGGTCTGAGCCGCGGGGCCCAGGAGCGCGGACGGGACCTGGACTGCCTGGTGCAGGTCAGCCTGGACCCTCCCGGGGCGAGTGGGCGGTCGGGTTGTCCGCCCGAGGACCTGCCGGCCCTGGTCGAGCGCATTCGCGCCGCCGACGCGCTGCGGCTGCGGGGCGTGATGGGCGTCGCGCCGCTCGGTGGGGAGGCCGGTGAGGCCTTCGCTCGCCTGCGTGAGCACTCGGACGCGGTCCGTGCGCTGGAGCCCGCCGCGACCTGGATCTCGGCCGGCATGAGCGGCGACCTGGAGGCCGCGATCACGCACGGCGCGACACACCTCCGGATCGGCTCGGCGGTCCTCGGTCCGAGGCCCGCCGTCAAGTAGTGTCCGAACCGCCGGCCAGGCAGTCGCCGAGCGCGGCAGCACCCCGGCAACCGAGCGTCACGAGAGCAGAGGAATCCAACTGATGAGCGCGATGCGGAAGATGGGCGTCTACCTCGGTCTCCTCGAGGACGCCGACGGGGCGTACGCCGAGGCAGACCAGGAGCAGCCCGCGCGTCGGACCGAGACCCGTGTCGAGGAGTCCGCCCGTCCCGTGGCCAACCTCGCCGAGCGTCGTCGCCCCGCCGGCCGGGAGACGGCCGCGCCGGGTCCGACCACGACCGTGGCCCCGATGTCGCGGATCACCACCCTGCACCCCCGCACCTACAACGAGGCGCGGGTCATCGGGGAGAACTTCCGCGACGGCGTGCCGGTGATCATGAACCTCTCGGAGATGGACGACACCGACGCCAAGCGGCTCGTCGACTTCGCCGCCGGGCTGGTCTTCTCCGTCCGCGGCACGATCGAGCGTGTCACCAACAAGGTGTTCCTGCTCTCACCGCCCAACGTCTCGGTGACGGCCGAGGACAAGCAGCGCATCGCCGAGGGCGGATTCTTCAACCAGAGCTGACCCCCCGCACGCGGTTTCCAGCCACCTTCTAGGCTCACCACGTGAACTTCATCGGCCAGATCATCGAGCTGGTCCTCGGCACCTTCATCGTGCTGCTCTTCATCCGGCTCATCGTCGACTGGATCCAGATCTTCGCCCGCTCCTGGACCCCACGCGGTCCGGTGCTGGTGGTGCTCGAGGCCGTCTTCACCGCCACGGACCCACCGGTCAAGGCATTGCGCCGGGTGATCCCGCCCCTGCGGCTCGGTGGGGTGGCCATCGACCTGAGCTTCGTCGCGGTGCTGCTGATCTGCTACATCCTGCTGTCGGTGAACCGCGCCGTCCTGCTGGGCTAGGACGCCCGCCGACGGCTCGGCACGGCACCGGTTATCGTTCTGCCGCAGAGCCGACGACCGATTCGACGACGAGGAACAGGTGAGCAGATGCCGTTGACGCCCGAGGACGTGAGCAACAAGCGTTTCACCCCGGTGCGGCTCCGCGAGGGGTACGACATGGGCGAGGTCGACCAGTTCCTCGACGAGGTCGAGGCGGAGCTCGAGCGCCTGCTCGCGGAGAACGACGACCTGCGCACCAAGCTCACCGCGGCGGGCGGCACCCCGCCGGCGCCCGCCGAGTCGGCGAAGGACGAGGCCGCCCCGGAGTCGGCCGAGAAGCCGACCGAGGAGCCGGCCGAGGAGCCCGACGGCGCCGCCGACGACGCGGTCGCCGCCGAGGCCCCCGCTGCGGCGGCGCCGCGCGAGGAGATCAAGGTGACCACCGCCGCCGAGGCCTCCTCGGCGGCCACCCGGCTGCTGGAGCTGGCCACGCGCAACGCCGACGAGGTCGTCGCCGAGGCGCGCCAGGACGCCGAGCGGATCGTCAGCGAGGCGCGGGCCGAGGCCGAGCGGCTCCAGACCGAGACCAAGACCCTCGCCGACAAGCTCGAGGAGGACGCCCGCAACCGGGCGCAGAACCTCGACTCGGAGACCTCGACCCGGCGCGAGGAGCTGCTCGGCGAGATGGAGAAGGAGAAGGGCCGGCTCGACGGCGAGATCGAGAGCCTGCGGGCCTTCGAGCGCGAGTACCGCAGCCGCCTGCGGACCTACTTCTCCGAGCAGCTCGCCGCCCTCGAGGGCGACGGGGCCGGAGGCGAGCTCCCGGTCTCAGACGGGCCCGCGCAGCCTGCGCACCAGTCGGCGCCGGAGCATGACGAGGAGTCCCCGGCCTGACCCGGCCCGACCCGCGGGCGACGTTTGCTCGTCCGTCGGGGGAGGTGCCGGGTGTGGCCCGGCGTCAGATCCGGTAGACGGTGAAGGCCAGGCCGAGGTCGGAGTCGGCGTGCTCGAGGCTTCCCGGGTCGGCGGCCTCGGCGACGGTTGAGGCCAGGACCTCACGGGCGATCAGCTCCCGGTGCTCCTCGACCGCCGCGCGGACCTCCTCGGCTCCGTCGCCGTCCTGCGCCGCCCAGCTCAGCGCGATCCGGTCGGAGACCTCGAAGCCGCCGGACTTGCGGGCCTCCTGGACCATCCGGACCACTTCGCGGGCCAGACCGGCGCGCCGCAGCTGCGGAGTCAGCTCGAGGTCGAGGGCCACGGTCTCGCCCTGCTCGTTGACCACCGACCAGCCCTCCCGAGGGCGCTCGGAGACGATCACCTCCTCGGCGAGCACCTCGACCGCCGCGCCGTCGACGACGACCTCGGCCCGGCCGTCGCGGGCCAGGGCGTCGGCCAGGGCGCCGGCGTCCGCGGCAGCGATCGCCGCGGCCACGGCGGGGGTGTCCCGCGCGAAGCGCTTGCCCAGCGCGCGGAAGTTGCCCTTGGCGCTGTGGTCGACCAGGTCGGCCCCGGCTCCCGACAGCGGTTCGAGCGCGCCGATGTTGAGCTCCTCGGCGATCTCTGCGCGCAGCTCGGCGGAGAGCCGGTCGTGGGCGGTCGTGGCCACCAGCGCCCGTCGCAGCGGCTGCCGCGTGCGCACCTTGGCCTCGGCGCGGGCGGCACGACCCAGCTCGACGAGACGCCGGGCCAGACGCACCTGGTCGGTCAGCCCGGGGTCGACGAGGGCGGGATCCGCCACCGGCCAGCTGGACAGGTGCACCGACTCCGGCAGGTCGGCGTCGGTCGCAGCGATCGTGTCGCGCCAGACCCGCTCGGTGATGAACGGCGCCATCGGGGCCATCAGCTGGGTGACCAGGTGCAGGCACTCGTGCAGGGTGGCGAAGGCGGCCGGGTCGCCGTCCCAGAAGCGCCGCCGCGACCGGCGGACGTACCAGTTGGACAGGTCGTCGACGTACGCCGCCAGCAGCGTGCCCGCCCGCTGGGTGTCGAACTGCTCGAGAGCCGTGGTCACCTCACCGACGAGCCGGTGGGCCTCGGAGAGCGCCCACCGGTCGAGGGCGTGCCCGCTCCGGTCGGCGGAGGCATCCGGTGTCCAGCCGGCCAGGTTGGCGTAGAGCACCTGGAAGGCCACCGTGTTCCAGTAGGTCAGCAGCACCTTGCGCACGGTCTCCTGGATGGTCGCGTGCCCCACCCGGCGGGCCGCCCACGGGGACCCGCCGGCGGCCATGAACCAGCGCACCGCGTCGGCCCCGTGCTCGTCCATCAACGGGATCGGCTCGAGGATGTTGCCCAGGTGCTTGGACATCTTGCGGCCGTCCTCGGCCAGGATGTGGCCCAGGCACAGCACGTTGCGGTACGACGACTGCTCGAAGACCAGCGTGCCGACCGCCATCAGCGTGTAGAACCAGCCGCGGGTCTGGTCGATGGCCTCGCAGATGAAGTCCGCGGGATAGGCCTGCTCCAGCATCCGGTCGGACCCGGGCACGTGGGGGTAGCCCCACTGGGCGAACGGCATCGAGCCGGAGTCGAACCACGCGTCGATCACCTCGGGCACCCGGCGGGCGGGCTGACCGCACCCGGCCCCGGCCTCGGAGGGCTGCGGGCAGGGGAAGGTGACGTCGTCGACGAAGGGCCGGTGCGGGTCGAGGGTGGACTGGTCGGCGCCGGTCAGCTCACCGAGCTCGGTGAGCGACCCGACGCAGGTCTGGTGGCCCTCGCCGCACCGCCAGATCGGCAGCGGTGTGCCCCAGTACCGGCTGCGGGACAGCGCCCAGTCGATGTTGTTGGTCAGCCAGTCGCCGTAGCGGCCGTGCTTGATCGTCGCGGGGTACCAGGTGGTCTGCTCGTTCTCGGCCAGCAGGTCGTCCTTGATCGCGGTGGTCCGGACGTACCACGAGGGCTGGGCGTAGTAGAGCAGCGCGGTGTGGCAGCGCCAGCAGTGCGGGTAGCTGTGCTCGTAGGGCAGGTGCCGGAACAGCAATCCCCTTGCGGTCAGGTCCTCGACGAGGTCGGCGTTGGCGTGCCGGAAGAACTGGCCACCGACCAGTGCGATGTCGGCCTCGAAGCGGCCCTGCGGGTCGATGGGGTTGACCATGGCGACACCGTTGCGGCGGCAGGAGGCGAAGTCGTCCTCGCCGAACGCGGGGGACTGGTGCACCAGTCCGGTGCCGTCCTCGGCGGTGACGTAGTCCTCGGCCACCACGAAGTGCCCGTCGGGCCCGTCGCCGGTGCCGGCGGGCCAGGCCACGAGCTCGAAGGGGCGCTGGTAGGTCCAGCCGACCATGTCGGTGCCGGCGAAGCGGTCGACGACGCTCCAGCCCTCGCCCAGGGCCTGCTCCACGAGCAGCTCGGCGACGACCACCGTCTCGTTCCCGTCCGTGGCGGTCACGTAGGTCAGCTCGGGGTGCACCGCCACGAGGGCGTTGGAGACGAGCGTCCACGGGGTGGTCGTCCACACCAGCAGGCCGGCCCGGCCGGCGTACGGGCCGGAGGTCAGCGGCAGCCGCACGTAGACCGAGGGGTCGGTGACCGTCTCGTAGCCCTGCGCGAGCTCGTGGTCGGAGAGACCGGTGCCGCAGCGGGGGCAGTACGGCGCCACCCGGTAGTCCTCGACGAGGAGACCCCGCTCGTGGATCTGCTTCAGGGCCCACCACACCGACTCGACGTACTCGGGGTCCATGGTGCGGTAGGGCTGCCGCATGTCGAGCCAGCAGCCCATCCGGTCGGTCATCTGCTCCCACAGGTCCACGTAGCGCTGCACCGACTCGCGGCAGCGCGCGTTGAACTCGGCGATCCCGAACGCCTCGATGTCGGCCTTGCCGGAGAACCCGAGCTCCTTCTCCACGGCGAGCTCGACCGGCAGGCCGTGGCAGTCCCAGCCGCCCTTGCGGTTGACCTGGTAGCCCTGCATGGTCCGGAACCGGGGGAAGACGTCCTTGAACGTCCGGGACTCGATGTGGTGGGTGCCGGGCCGGCCGTTGGCGGTCGGCGGACCCTCGTAGAAGGTCCAGGTGGTGGCTCCCTCGTTGCGGGAGACCGACTTGTCGAAGATCTTCTGGTCGGCCCAGAACTCCAGCACCTCGTGCTCGAGGGCGGGCAGGTCGACCTGCGGGGGGACCGGCCGGTAGGACCCGGGGGACCGGTCGGGGGAGGTCGCGTCGCTCACGGCATTCCTTCGTCTCGTGCTGCTGACGAAGGGACGAGGCGGCCGGAGCCGTCCCGCGGTACCACCCTCCTTGGCCGGTCACCTGCTCACCGACCCACTTCATGGGCGACCCGGGCGGGTCACCGCAGCCGGTTCTACTGACCACGCCCCCCTGCGAGGGCCGCAGCGTTCTTCCGGCGGCTCCGGGGTGATCTTCGCCGGGTGTCGTGCCACCGGGCTCCCACCGTCCCCGGCTCGCTCCTGGCCGTGCACCCGGGTACTCGTCCCGTCCACGCCTTGCGGTGGCACCAGTGTGCCAGAAGTCTGCGGGAGCGCCCCGCCCGGCGAGTTGAAGGCGGTCGACACGCCGCATATCCTCGCGCCACCACGTATGACCTCGCTCATACCAGTCACCCGATAGGGGCACCCAGACTCATGGCAACTGCGAGCCGCAAGTCCTTGGCCAGCCGCGCAGGAGCCGCGGCGCGCAAGGTCGTGTCCCGGACCTCGACGTCCGTGGCCAAGAAGTCGGAGAAGTCCGCCTCGACGACGGCGCCCGCCACGAAGGCGGCGGCGAAGAAGGCCGCCACCAAGGCGCCCGCGAAGAAGCCGGCCGCGACGAAGGCGCCCGCGAAGAAGCCGGCCGCGACGAAGGCCCCGGCGAAGAAGGCGCCCGCCACCAAGGCGGCCACGAAGAAGGCGCCGGCGAAGAAGGCGCCCGCGACCAAGGCGGCCACGAAGAAGGCCCCGGCGAAGAAGGCGCCCGCCACCAAGGCGACCACGAAGAAGGCGCCCGCGAAGAAGGCGCCCGCCACCAAGGCGACCACGAAGAAGGCGCCTGCGAAGAAGGCGCCCGCGACCAAGGCCGCCGCGACCAAGGCGACGAAGTCTCCGGCGAAGAAGGCGGCGAAACAGGCCCCCGCCACCAAGGCGTCGGCCTCGACGAGCACCCGACGAGCCTCGCCGGGGAAGCTCAGGGTGCTCGAGGCGGAGGCTCCGTGGACCAAGACCGAGCTCAACGGCGTACGCCGCCAGCTCATCGCCGACGTGGACCGGCTGACGGCCGAGCTCGAGGAGGTCGAGGGTGACCTCGCCGGGATGATCGAGAACTCGGGCGAGGGCGCGGGCAACGACCAGGCCGACGTCGGGTCCGCCTCGTTCGAGCGCGACCAGGAGATGGTGATCGTCAACAACGCCCGCGACATGCTCGTCCAGTCCGAGCACGCCCTCGAGCGCATCGCGGACGGCAGCTACGGACAGTGCGAGATCTGTGGCAACGCCATCGGCAAGAACCGGCTGATGGCCTTTCCCCGGGCCACCCTCTGCCTGACCTGCAAGCAGCGCGAGGAGCGTCGCTGATCGCGAGCGAGACGTCCGAGGAGCCGACGGGCGAGGACGCCGGAGGGCAGGCGCGTCCCCGGCAGCGGCGGACCGGCCTGGCCCTGGTCCTGGCGGCCACCGGGCTGGCGGCCGACCAGGTCAGCAAGTACTACGCCGTGCGTGAGCTCGACGGACGAGCCCCCGTCTCCGTCGTCGGCGAGCTGCTCCAGCTGCGCCTGGTGCGCAACCCGGGCGCGGCCTTCAGTGCGGGGGCGTCCGTCACCCCGGTGATCTCGGTCGTGGCCGTCGTCGCCACGGTGGTCACCGTCTACTACCTGCTGCGGGTGCGCCACCGGGGCTGGGCGGTCGCCCTCGGGCTCCTGCTGGCGGGAGTCTCCGGCAACCTGCTGGACCGGCTGTTCCGGTCACCCGGGCCCTTCCGGGGCGAGGTGGTGGACTTCCTGGCGCTGCCGAACTGGCCGGTCTTCAACGTGGCCGACATGTGCATCAACGTCGCCGGGGTGCTGCTCGTCGTCCTGCTGCTGCGCGGAGTCCACGTGGACGGCACCCTCGAGCCGACTCGCGACGGGACGCCCCGGTGAGCCGGGAGCCGGGCGAACGGCGGACCCTGCACGTGCCCGACGGTCTGGGCGGTGAGCGCGTCGACGTGGGCCTCTCCCGGATGTTCGGGATCTCGCGCAGCAAGGCGGCCGACCTGCTCGGCCAGGAGCTGGTGCGCCTGGACGGTCACCTCGCCGTCAAGTCCGACCGGCTGCTCCCCGGGGCCCTGCTCGAGGTCACCTTCCCGGTCGAGCCCGACCCGCTCGAGGTCCGCGCCGAGGTGGTCGAGGGGATCGGCATCATCCACGACGACGACGACATCGTGGTGCTCGACAAGCCGGTCGGCGTGGCCGTGCATCCCTCGATGGGCTGGTCCGGACCCACCGTGGTGGGCCACCTGCGGGGGGCCGGCTACCGGATCTCGACCAGCGGCGCGCCGGAGCGGCGCGGCATCGTCCAGCGACTCGACGTGGGCACCTCCGGGGTCATGGTGATCGCCAAGAGCGAGACGGCGTACTCGCGGCTGAAGAACGCCTTCCGGCATCGGCTGGTCGACAAGACCTACCACGCGCTCGTGCAGGGGCACCCCGACCCGCTGGAGGGCACGATCGACGCGCCGATCGCCCGGCACACCACCTCGGACTGGAAGTTCGCGGTGACCGAGGACGGCAAGCACAGCATCACCCACTACTCCACGCTGGAGGCCCACCGGTTCGCGAGCCTCCTCGAGGTGCACCTCGAGACCGGGCGCACCCACCAGATCCGGGTACACATGGCGGCGTTGAAGCACCCGTGCGTGGGGGACCTCACCTACGGGGCGGACCCGACGCTCGCGGCCCGGGTGGGGCTGGAGCGACAGTGGCTGCACGCGGTCCGGCTGGGTTTCGAGCACCCGGGCAGCGGCGACCGCGTCGAGTACGAGTCGCCGTACCCGGCGGACCTGGCGGCCGCGCTCGAGGTCATCCGCGATGCCGACTGAGGAGGCCCACCTCTCGGTGCGCCCGGCCGAGCGCGACGACCTGGCGTCGTTGGCCGAGGTCTACCTCGCCGCCCGGGCTGCGGCGGAGCCGGCCATGCCGCCGCTCCGCGGTGACGAGCCGAGCGTGCAGCGCTGGCTCGAGGAGCTCCACGACCGGGCCGAGGTCTGGGTGGCCGAGGAGGGGCGTCCGCTCGCCTTCGCGGTCGTGGCCGGCGACTGGCTGGACTGCCTCTACGTCGCTCCCCACCGACAGGGTGAGGGCATCGGCTCGCTCCTGCTGGACCTGGTCCGCGCGCGGCGACCCGACGGCTTCTCGCTCTGGGTGTTCGTGAGCAACGAGCCGGCGCGGGCGTTCTACCGACGGCACGGGCTGGTCGAGCTCGAGCGCACCGACGGGTCGGGCAACGAGGAGCGCGCACCCGACCTGCGGATGGCCTGGCCCGGGGAGGACCCCCTGACCTTCCTGCGGCGGCGCATCGACGAGGTCGACGACGAGCTGGCCGAGCTGCTGGCCCGTCGTACGGCGCTGACCGCTGCGGTGCAGGACCTCAAGCAGGCGCTGGGGGAGCGCGCCGGCGCCCCGGGTCGCGCGGCCGAGCGGGAGGCGGAGATCGTGGCCCGGATGAGTCGGCACGTCCCCGACCTGGGTCCCGAGCGCATCGCCACGGTGATGCACACCGTCATCGCCGAGAGCCTGGCTGCGTGGGAGGAGCGCACCCCACGCCCCGACGGTCCCTGACGACCGCGTGCTCGACGGGTGCGGGGGCCGCCGGACGGGCGGACACGCGTACGGCGCTGTCGGGGGGCGCTGTCATGCTGAACTACGCTGAGGTCTCTTCCCCAGCAGCGCCCGAGCACCCGCTCGGGGCCGCACCGCCGTGTCCACCCTGAAGCTCCGGGAAGGGCTGATCGACCTCCATGACCGCCGGCCGCGACGGGTTCGTCCACCTCCACGTGCACACCGAGTACTCCATGCTGGACGGTGCGGCCCGGTTGGGCGACATGTTCGAGCGGACGGCGGCGCTGGGCATGGACGCGATCGCGATGACCGACCACGGCAACGTGTTCGGCGCCTACGACTTCTGGTCACGGGCCCGGGCCGCCGGGGTCAAGCCGATCATCGGCATGGAGGCCTACTTCACCCCGGACACCTCGCGCTTCGACAAGAAGCGGGTGCGCTGGAACGACGGTGGCGACGACGACGTGTCCGGGTCGGGTGCCTACACCCACATGACCCTGCTCGCCGAGAGCACCCGCGGGATGCACAACCTGTTCCGGCTCTCCTCGCGCGCCTCGATGGAGGGGTTCTTCTACCAGCCGCGGGCCGACCGCGAGCTGCTCAGCGAGTACGCCGAGGGGCTGATCGCCACCACCGGCTGCCCCTCGGGCGAGGTGCAGACCTGGCTGCGGATCGGTGACTACGCCAAGGCCCGTCAGGCAGCGGCCGACTTCCAGGACATCCTGGGCAAGGACAACTACTTCCTGGAGCTGATGGACCACGGGCTCGACATCGAGACCCGGGTCCGCGACGGCCTGCTCCGGCTGAGCAAGGACCTCGGCATCCCCCCGGTCGCGACGAACGACTCCCACTACGTCCACCAGGGGGACGCGCAGTCCCACGAGCACCTGCTGTGCGTGTCGTCGGGCAGCGTGATGAGCGACCCCAAGCGGTTCCGCTTCAACGGCGACGGCTACTACATCAAGTCCCCGGCCGAGATGCGCGAGCTGTGGGCGGTGCGCAACGGCCTCCCCGAGGCCTGCGACAACACCCTGCTCATCGCCGAGCGCTGCGACGTGGAGTTCACCGAGGGCAACGGGACCTACATGCCGCGGTTCCCCTGTCCCGAGGGTGAGGACGAGCACTCCTGGTTCGTCAAGGAGGTCGACAAGGGCCTGCGCTACCGCTACCCCGACGGCATCCCCGACGCCGTGCGCACCCAGGCCGACTTCGAGGTCGACGTGATCGTCGGGATGGGGTTCCCGGGCTACTTCCTCGTCGTCGCGGACTTCATCAACTGGGCCAAGGACAACGGCATCCGGGTCGGTCCCGGCCGTGGGTCCGGTGCCGGCTCGATGTGTGCCTACGCGATGCGGATCACCGACCTCGACCCCCTCGAGCACGGGCTGATCTTCGAGCGCTTCCTCAACCCCGACCGCGTCTCGATGCCCGACTTCGACATCGACTTCGACGAGCGCCGGCGCGGCGAGGTGATCCGCTACGTCTCGGACAAGTACGGCGACGACCGGGTCTCGATGATCGTCACCTACGGCACCATCAAGGCCAAGCAGGCCGTCAAGGACTCCTCGCGGATCCTGGGCTACCCGTTCGCGATGGGCGACCGGATCACCAAGGCGATGCCGGCCTCGGTGATGGGCAAGGACGTGCCGCTGAAGGAGATCTTCGACCCCCAGCACAAGCGCTACAACGAGGGCGGCGAGTTCCGCACGCTCTACGACGGCGACAACGACGTCAAGACCGTCGTGGACACCGCGATCGGCCTCGAGGGCCTCAAGCGCCAGTGGGGCGTGCACGCCGCCGGGGTGATCATGTCCAGCGAGCCGCTCCTCGACGTGATCCCGGTGATGCGCCGGCCCGCCGACGGCGCCAAGATCACGCAGTTCGACTACCCGACCTGCGAGAAGCTCGGCCTGATCAAGATGGACTTCCTCGGGCTGCGCAACCTGACGGTCCTCGACGACGCCCTGATCAACATCGAGGCCAACCGGGGCGAGAAGGTGGTCCTCGAGGACCTCGAGCTGACCGACGAGGCCACCTACCGGCTGCTGCAGCGCGGTGACACGCTCGGCGTCTTCCAGCTCGACGGCGGCCCGATGCGCGCGCTGCTGCGCAGCATGCAGCCCGACACCTTCGCCGACATCTCCGCGGTCGGGGCCCTCTACCGGCCGGGTCCGATGGGCGCCGACTCGCACAACAAGTACGCGCGCCGCAAGACCGGTCGCGAGCAGGTCGAGCCGCTCCACCCCGAGCTCGCCGAGGCGCTGCAGGACGTGCTCGGCGAGACCTACGGCCTGATCGTCTACCAGGAGCAGGTGATGGCGATCGCGCAGCAGCTGGCGGGCTACACGCTCGGCCAGGCCGACCTGCTGCGCCGGGCGATGGGCAAGAAGAAGAAGGAGGAGCTCGACAAGCAGTTCGAGACCTTCTCCGCCGGCATGACCCAGCGAGGGTTCTCCCACGCGGCCATCAAGGCCCTGTGGGACACCCTGCTCCCGTTCTCCGACTACGCGTTCAACAAGGCGCACTCGGCCGCCTACGGCCTGGTCTCGTACTGGACGGCCTACCTGAAGGCGAACTACCCCGCCGAGTACATGGCGGCGCTGCTCACCTCGGTCAAGGACGACAAGGACAAGATGGCGATCTACCTCAACGAGTGTCGCCGGATGAAGATCCAGGTGCTCCCGCCGGACGTCAACGAGTCGGCGGCCAACTTCACCCCGGTGGGCACCGACATCCGGTTCGGCCTGACCGCCATCCGCAACGTGGGCGGCAACGTGGTCGACCAGATCATCGCCACCCGTCGCGAGCAGGGTCGGTTCGTCGACTTCGCCGACTTCATGGGCAAGGTGCCGGCCCAGGTGTGCAACAAGCGTCTCGTCGAGTCGCTCATCAAGGCCGGCGCCTACGACGAGCTCAAGCACCGCCGCCGCGCGCTGCTGGCCGTGCACGAGCAGGCGGTCGACCAGTACGTCGACATCAAGCGCAACGAGGCCATCGGCCAGGACTCCCTCTTCGGCGGGCTCGACGACGACGACGGCGGGTTCGGCGTCAGCGTGACCGTGCCCGACATCGAGGAGTGGGACAAGCAGACGCTGCTCGGGCACGAGCGGGAGATGCTCGGGCTCTACGTCTCCGACCACCCGCTGACCGGTCTCGAGCACGTGCTGGCGGGCGCGGCGGACTGCACGATCGGCCAGCTGCTCACCGACGAGGAGAGGTCCGACAACTCACCGGCCACGATCTGCGGGCTGATCACCGCGGTGACCCGCAAGATCACCAAGACCGGCAACGCGTGGGCGATCGTGACGATCGAGGACCTCGAGGGCGCGATCGACGTCTTGTTCTTCCCCAGCGACTACCAGCTGGCGAGCACCCTGCTCGTCGAGGACACGGTGGTCGCCGTGCAGGGGCGGCTCGACCGCGGCAAGGACCAGCCCGAGCTGCGCGGCAAGACCGTGTCGACGCCGGTGATGGACGACCGGGGGATCGGGCCGGTGCTGATCACCCTGCCCTCGACACGGTGCACCCCGCCGGTCGTGGAACAGCTCAAGGAGGTGCTGCGCACCCACCCCGGGACCACCGAGGTCCGGCTGCGGCTGGTCACCCGTGGCTCCACCCGGGTGCTCCGGCTCGACGACCGACTGCGGGTCTCCTCCTCGCCCGCGCTGTACGGCGACCTCAAGCACCTGCTCGGCCCCGGTTGCCTGGGATGAGCGCAGCGATGACGCGTACGGACCTCCCCGGGATCCCGCCGGCACCCGAGGTGCCGCCACGGCGGGCGGCGCTGCTCGACGCGGCCGTGATCGGTGGCTGGTTCACCGTCCTCGGCGTCCTGGGGGCCGTGGTGTGGTGGCAGGTCACCACCCTGCCGCAGGTCACCCGGTCCGATGGGACGGTGAGCATCGCGCCCGGCGAGCTGGTCAAGCAGGTCGCCGTCGACGGGTGGTTCGCGGTGGTCGCCCTGGTGGGTGGGGTGGTCAGCGGGGTGCTGCTGCTCGCCTGGCGCCGCCGGGACCCGTTGCTCACCGTCGTGCTCGTCGTGCTCGGCGCCGGCCTGGCCGCCCTGGTGATGATGGGACTGGGTCGGCTGCTGGGACCCGGTGACGAGGTCGCGGCGCTGCGCTCGCTGTCCGAGGGAGCGACGGTGTCCCAACAGCTGCGGCTGCACGCCCCCGGCATGGCCCTGCTCTGGCCGATCGCGGCCGCCTTCGGGGCGGTGGTGTACCTCTGGGTCCTGGCGAAACCGGCACCCGAGCAGTCCGAGGTCGATACGCTGGAGTGACCGGACCGGCCGCGGAGGAAGCACCCATGACAGACCAGACCAGCGTGCTCCCGCCCGAGCCGGCATCGCCGGTGACGCGGCGTACCCGTGGGGTGGTCGCGATCGTGGCGTCGGTGGCGGTCGTGGTGCTCGTGGCTGCCGGCGGCTTCGCCGCGTGGCGCGCGTTGTCCGGCGCCGGCCCGCGCCCCGCCGAGGTGCTGCCGGACTCGGTCTTCGCCCTGGTCAGCATCGACCTCGACCCGGCCGGTGGCCAGAAGCTCGAGGCGATCCGGACGTTGCGGAAGTTCCCGGCGTTCCGGGACCGCGTCGGGCTCACGCCGGAGTCCGACCCGGTGCGCTGGATCTTCGAGCAGGCACAGGACGACGGCACCTGCACCGAGCTCGACTACGAGCGCGACGTGAAGTCCTGGATCGGCCAACGGGCCGGCATCGGGGGGGCGATGCTGGAGGGGCAGGCCGTCCCCGTCGCCGCCCTGCAGGTCAGCGACCCCGACAACGCCCGGGCCGGGTTCCGCCGGCTCGCGGAGTGCGCGGGTCTCGCCGACGACGGGGACTTCGGCTGGACGCTGGCGGGGGAGTACCTGGTCCTCAGTGACTCCACCGTGCATGCCGAGACCCTCGCTGCCCGTGGCCAGGAGCGCCCGCTCTCCGAGAACGCCGACTACCAGCGGTGGACCGAGGAGGCCGGCGGCCCCGGGATCGTGAACGTCTATCTCGGCCGCGAGTCGCTCGACGCCCTCGCCGAGCAGCTCGGCGACCCCGGGGAGGCAGGAGCGCTCGCCGACGGGCTCGCGGCCTACCGGGACTTCCGCGGTGCCGCAGCCGTGCTGCGCTTCGAGGACGGCGGCATCGAGCTGTCCCTGGCCGGCAGCGGTGGGCAGGCGACCCGAGGGTCGAACACGGTCGCCGACCACGTGGCGGCCCTGCCTGCCGACACCGCCCTGCTCCTCGCCCTGGCCGTGCCGCCCGGCGCCCTCGAGGCGCTGGCCGACTCCGGCGGCGGCTCCCAGCTCCTCGGCGGCCTGCTCGGCCTCGACGTCCCGCAGGACCTGCAGACGCTGCTCGGGTCGTCGTTCAGCCTCAGCGTGGGTGGCACGCCCCCTGCCGACCTCGGCTCGGTCTCCGGGCCGGCAGACCTGTCCCTGGGGGTCCTGGTGCGGGGCGACGTCGAGGAGATCGAGGCGGTCATCGCCACGCTGGAGCGTTCGGCCGGCACCTCGCTGGCCGACCTCGGCGCGACGCTGCGCTCCGGGGACGGCAAGGTGGCCCTGGCCAGCACCCCCGACTACGCCGACCAGCTCCTCGCCGACGGCTCGCTCGGCCGCGACGACGGGTTCACCGAGGCCGTACCCGAGGCGGACCGGGCGCAGGGACTGCTCTACGCCGACCTCGACGGGGCCTGGGGTCGGGCCCTGGTCGACGCCGCCCGGGCGGACGGTGGGGAGGACTCGGCGGAGCTGGCCGACAACCTGGCCGTGGTGCGCTCCCTCGCGGCGAGCGGGTGGACGCAGGGTGAGGTCTCGTACGGCCTGCTGCGGCTCGACCTGGCGCAGTAGCCGGTCAGCTGCGGGCGATCGAGGCCACCCGGGCCCCCAGGAGGGAGACCAGGTCTGCCGGCGCGACGCCCACGTCGAGGCCGCGCTTGCCACCGCTGACGTAGATCCGCGGCTGCGTCGACGCGGACTCGTCCAGCACGGTCGGCAGGCGCCGTCGCTGGCCGAACGGGGAGATGCCGCCGGCGACGTACCCGGTGGCGCGCTCGGCGACGGCGACCTCGGCCATCGACGCGCGCTTGGCACCCAGCGTCGCGGCCAGCGCTTTGAGGTCGAGCTGGCCGGTGACCGGCACGATGCCCACGGCCAGCTGCCCGTCCACCTCCGCGAGCAGGGTCTTGAACACACTCGCGGGCCTCAGCCCGAGGGCCTCGGCCGCCTCCAGCCCGTACGACGTCGCCGCCGGGTCGTGCGCGTACTCGTGGCGGGTGAACGCGACCCCGGCACGTTCGAGCGTCGCTGTGGCCGGGGTGCCCCCCGGGACGCGGCGCCCCATCAGCCGGTCCTCAGTTCGGTGACCACCGGGTCCGGGCCACCTCGGTGGCCGGCAGCGAGGGCAGCGCCCGCATGGCGCGCATCTCCTCGTGCAGGGTGCGCCGCAGCATGCCGAGCCGTTCGCGGGCGTCGGCGGCCTCGAGCAGGCTCTGACGCTGGGGCAGGGTGAGCAGGCAGGTGCTGGCCAGCGCGTAGGAGAGGTATGCCGGGTCGTGGGGCATCTGCCCGGCCAGGACGGGGCCACCACGCAGCTCGGAGAGCACCTGCCGGTAGTGCTCGAAGGTGGCCAGGGTTCGCCGTGCCTCGGTGGCGGCGTCCGGCTCGTCGGCGTCGGGGAGCAGCTCGACCTCACCGCGCAGGTACTCACCGGTCCCGTCGGACTCGAGCACCCGGAGCCGCTGTCGCCCGATGACCTCGATGTCGAAGCGGCCGTCCTCGTAGGCCTCGACCTCGGTGAGCTGCACCAGCGTGCCCACCCGGTGCGCCGACTGCATCCCGTGGTCCCCGACCTCGTAGCCCTCGCGGATGGCGATGATCCCGAAGACCCGGTCGAAGGCACTCTCGATCCCGGCCAGCTCGCGGACCAGCGACCGGTACCGCTCCTCGAAGATGTGCAGGGGCACCACCACGCCGGGGAAGACCACCGAGTTCAGCGGGAACAGCGGCACCTCGGTCACGCCACCAACCTAGTGCGTGGGGCCCTTCCGGGGCCCGACCGGGAAACCCGATCGTCGCGCGAGTCTGTCTAGACCAGTGGCCGTGGCAGGTAGACCGGTCCGGTCCGGGAGGACTGGACCAGCGCGTCCCCACGGCGTCGGCCCGTTCCCGGGTGTCGGCGAGATGCGTAGGTTTCCGTGCATGACCGTCAAGCCTTGGCGTCATCCGGACTGACCGTGTCGATCTTCCTGTACCGGCTGGCGGGCGGGATCGCCCGGCGGCCGGGCGCGGTCCTGGCGGGCTGGTTCCTGGTCCTCGTCGCGGCGGTCGGCGGCGCGCAGATGGTCGGCGACGACTACGACGACTCCGTGGCCATCCCCGGGACCGAGTCGCAGCAGGGGCAGGACGTGCTCAGCAACCGCTTCGGGCTGACCGGGGCCAACGGCCAGCTGCTGATCACCGCCGATTCCGGTGCGATCACCGACCAGGCCAACGCCGCCGCGGTCGGCTCGCTGATCAAGAAGACCGACGCCGTCGGCGGGGTCAGCGTGAGCAACCCGCTCTCGGCCAGCATCCCGGTGGTCTCGGCGGACAAGCGGTCCACGATCGCTGCCCTGCTGTTCACCGACCAGGTGCCGTCGGAGGCGACCCTCGACGCCGTGGTCGAGGCGGCGACCCCGCCGGCGTCCGCGGGCGTGTCCTCCAGCGTGGGCGGCGACGCCTACAAGTCCAACGAGGACCCCAGCAAGGTGCCGGAGCTGCTGGGCCTGCTGGTCTCGTTCGTGATCCTCGCGATCACCTTCGCCGCCCTGCTCCCCGCCGGCATGCCCGTCGTGTCCTCACTGGTCGGCGTCGGGGTGACGCTGAGCACCGTGGTGCTGTTCTCCTCGCTCGCCACCGTCTCGAGCAACGCCCCCACCCTGGCGGAGATGCTCGGGCTGGCCGTCGGCATCGACTACGCGCTGTTCATCCTGTCCCGGCACCGACGCCACCTCGGCGACGGGCTGGCGCCCACCGAGGCGATGGCCCGTGCCCTGGCCACCGCCGGGAGCGCCGTGGTCTTCGCCGGCGCGACCGTGGTCATCGCCCTGGCCGGGCTCTCGGTGGCCGACATCCCCGTGCTGACCGTGATGGGTCTCGCGGCCGCCGGAGCGGTCACGATCGCGGTGGTGGTCGCCCTGACCCTGGTGCCGGCCGTCGCCCTCCTGCTCGGCGAGCGGCTCCGTCCGCGCGTGCGGCGGCGCACCTGGCGACGAAGGAAGCCGCACCCGCCCCGGGAGCGCACCCCGTTCTCCAGCCACTGGGTGGCCGCGGTCACCCGGGTCCCGGTCCTCACGATCGTCGGCGTCCTGGCGCTGCTGGGCCTGGCCGCCGTGCCCGCCGCCAGCATGCGCCTGGCGCTGCCCGACAACAGCACCGCGCCGGCCGGCTCCAGCGAGCGCGTGACCTACGACAAGATCACCGCGGCGTTCGGCGAGGGCTACAACGCCCCGCTCTCCGTGGCCGCCGACGTCATCGCCAGCTCCGACCCCCAGGACACCGTGAACAAGCTGGCCGACGCCGTCAAGGGCGTGCCGGACGTCGTCGCGGTCACCCAGGCGACCCCCAACGCAGGGGGTGACACGGCGCTGATCCAGGCCATCCCCTCGGCCGGGCAGACCGCGGAGTCGACCCAGGCCCTGGTGGCCGGCCTGCGCGAGCGCGCCCCCGGCTGGGAGAAGCAGTACGGCGTGAGCGACATCCTGGTCACCGGCCAGACCGCGATCAACATCGACGTCTCCGAGCGGCTCGGCGGCGCCCTGGTGCCGTTCGCCGCGATCGTCATCGGGCTCTCCCTGGTGCTGCTGATGGTGGTCTTCCGGTCGATCGCCGTCCCGCTCAAGGCCACGCTCGGCTACCTGTTGTCGGTGGGCACCGCCCTGGGGGCGGTCGTCGCCGTCTTCCAGTGGGGCTGGCTGATCGACCTGATGGGCGAGGAACCCGGACCGGTGATCAGCTTCCTGCCGATCTTCGTGATGGGAGTGCTGTTCGGCCTGGCGATGGACTACGAGATGTTCCTGGTCTCGGCCATGCGCGAGGAGTACGTACGGTCGGGGGACGCCCGTCAGGCCGTCCTGCGCGGGTTCCGGGCCTCGGCGCGCGTGGTCACGGCGGCCGCGCTGATCATGTCCAGCGTCTTCGTCGCCTTCATCCCGGGCGGCACCTCCACGATCAAGCCGATCGCCCTCGGCCTCGCGGTCGGGGTGTTCGTCGACGCGTTCGTGGTCCGGATGACGCTGGTGCCCGCGGTCCTGGTGCTGCTCGGCCGCGCCGCCTGGTGGTTGCCGGGGCCCCTGCAGCGGCGCCTCCCCGAGGTCGACGTCGAGGGGGCGGCGCTGCACCGCAAGGTGGAGTACGAGGACTGGGCCGCGGAGCACGGCGAGGTCGCGCTGCTGGCTCGGGGACTCGTCGTCGACGACGGAGACCGACCCCTGCACGTCCGGGTCCCGCCGGGAGCCGTCACGCACGTCCGGCCGGGGGTCGGCACCGGACGACGGCTGGCGTACGTGCTGGCCGGGCGGCAGCGCCCGGCCGACGGTGAGCTGGTGGTCTGCGGCCTGCTGCTCCCCGAGCAGCGCGAGGCCGTCCACCGGCTGGCGACGGTGATCGACCTGACCGGGCCGATCGTGCCGGCCGACCTGAGTGAGACGGTGCGTGCCCGGGCCCGGCTGGTGAGCTTCTCGGTCCGGCAGCGGAGCCGGTTCGCCTCGCGGGCCACGACCCTGGTGGGCGAGCTGCACGCCGCGCTCGGGCCGGTCGTGGACGGTGCCCGGCAGTCGACGGTGGTGCGGGTGGCACTCGTGCAGGCGGGTCTTGCGCTGGCCGCGGGCACCGAGCTGGTGGTGGTGGTCGGTGCCGACGAGGTCGAGGCTCGCGAGCGTGCGGCCCTGGACCAGCTCGCCACGGAGCTGGCCCGCCGCGGCACCGCGGTGGTGCTGGTCGGTGACGGCGCCAGGCCACCGACGAGGGACCCGGACGGCAGGGCGGACGCACAGCTGGCCGGGCAGGGCGCCGTGAGGAGCCGGAGGACGAACGGATCGGAGGCGGGCCATGACTGAGCAGGAGTCCGGGGGGCGGAGCACGCGCAGGCGGTGGACGCGGGTGACCGGCGTCGGCCTGCTGCTCCCGCTCCTGGCGGCGCTGGTGCTGGTGTGGTCGACCGCGGACCGGCAGCAGAGGCTCGACCGGGTGCCGGTCGCGATCGTCAACAACGACACGATCGTCACCAAGCCGAGCACGGTGGCCGCGGGCCGGGCGCTCGCCGCCTCGCTGACCGATCCGACGGACGCGGACCCGACGCTGGCCTGGACCCTCACGACCGCCGACGACGCCACGACGGGGCTGCGCAGGGGGACGTACTACGCGGTGCTGACCATCCCGTCGGACTTCTCCAGCGCCATCGTCTCCACGAGCTCGGACAAGCCGGTGCGCGGGAAGCTGACCCTGCAGAGCAACGGGGCGGCCAGCACCACCGTGCCCTACATCAGCGAGCAGGTGACCGCGGCCGCGGCCACCGCGCTGGGCAACCAGTCGACGCAGGGCTACCTGAAGAACGTCTACGGCGGGTTCAACCAGATCGCGAAGTCCAACCAGCAGGCCGCCGACAGTGCCGCCCAGCTCGCCGACGGCACCCAGCAGCTCGCTGCCGGGGCGGTCCAGGTCGACGAGGGGGCGGAGAGCCTGGCGTCGGGCCTGGACCAGGTGGCCACGGGCAGCGAGGCGCTCGCTGCCGGGACGGCCGAGGTGCGTGCCGGGACGGCCTCGGTCGCCCGGGGGTCCCGGGAGCTCGCCCAGGGCGCCCGCTCGCTCGAGCGGGGGGCCGACGCCCTCGCCCGCAGCGCGCGCGACCTGGCTCGACGTGGCCAGGACTTCGCGGGGCGGGCCCGCACGGTGGCACGCGGGTCGGCGAAGGTCTCCGCCGGTGCCGGCCGGGTGTCGAACGGTGTCCGCGTGCTCCGCCTCGAGCTCCGCGCCCTGACCACCAGGTGCAGGGCCGCCGGCGGCTCCCCGCAGTTCTGCGCCGATCTGCGCCGCACCCACCGACGCGCCCTCGCGCTCGCGCTGGCCTCCCGTGTGCTCGACCGCGCCACCGGCGGCGTGGCCCGCGCCACCGGCGGTGTCGCCGACGGAGCCGCGGGTCTGGCCGCCGCCGAGCGGAGACTCGCCCGCGGGGCCCGGTCGCTCGACTCCTCCAGCGCCCGGCTCACGTCGAGTGCGGCCGACCTGTCCACCGGAGCCACGTCGGTGGTCGCCGGGGCCACCGAGGTCGACGACTCGGCGCGCACCCTGGCCGGGGGTGCCGCCCAGAGCGCCGCCGCGGGAACCAGCCTCGCCGCGGGCAGCGCGACGCTGAGCTCCAGTGCCGACGCCACCGACAGCGGGGCCCAGTCGCTGAGCAGCGGGCTCGCCCAGGGGGCCGCACAGAGCCCCACCTACTCCAGCTCGGAACAGACCGCGCTCGCCGACACGGTGAGCCAGCCCGTCGACCTGACGCACTCCACCGAGCACACCGCTCACGGCAACGGCTGGCTGCTGGCGGTGCTGGTGGCACTGGTGCTGTGGCTCACCGCGCTGGCCGCCACCCTGGGTCTGGACGTCCGGGCCGCACGGCGGCACGCTCTCGCTCCGGTGTCCTCCCGCAGGATCGCGGTCCGTCAGTCGGGGCCGGTCCTGGGGATGGCCCTGGTCCAGGCGGCGGCCGTGCTGCTGGCCCTGTGGGTGCGCCAGGTGAGCCTCGCCTCCACCGTCGGCTTCGTGCTGCTCACGGTGCTGGCGGCGGTGTGCTTCTCGCTGCTCGCCCACGCCCTGCGACTGGCCCTGGGCAAGGTCGGCGTGGCGCTGTTCGTGCTGTTCCTGCTGGTGCAGGTGGCCGCCCTCGGCAACGTGGTGCCGCTCGAGACCGCGCCCGCGCTGTTGCGCGAGCTCAACGGCCTGCTCCCGCTCACGGCCTACACGAACCTGGCCAGCCAGCTGGTCTCCGGCGGTGACGTCGGCTCGGCGTTCGCCGTCGTGGTGGTCCTCGCGGTCTGGACCCTGGGCGCCTTCGGCGCGACGATCGCGGTGGTGAAGCGGCAGCGGATCCGCCCGGTGGTGGGGCCGGTCACCGGCGCGGCCGCGGGTCTCGCGCAGTGAGGTCCGCGCGGCGACCGCGGTCGGGACCGCCGGTGCTCCGCACCTAGACTTGGCCCCATGATTCGCCGGATCGACCTCCGGGACGGCGCCGCCGGCGCCGACCCCGACTACCGCACCCTGGTGCCCCGCGCCGACTTCGACGTCGAGGCCGCCCTGCACGTGGTGCGCCCGATCTGCGACGACGTGCGCGAGCGCGGCGTGGACGCGGTCGTGGAGTACTCGCGGAGGTTCGACGGCGTCGACCGCACCGACATCACCGTGCCCCGCGAGGCGCTCCGCCGGGCCCTGGCGGCGCTGGACCCGGCCGTCCGGGCCGGCCTGGAGGAGTCGGTCCGCCGGCTCCGGATCACCTGCGAGGCCGAGCTCGAGTCGGACACGGTGACCGACCTCGGCCCCGGGGCGCGGGTGACCGCCAAGCTGATCCCCGTCGACCGGGTCGGGCTCTACGTCCCCGGTGGGGTGGCTCCGCTGGTGTCCAGCGTGCTGATGAACGTCGTCCCGGCCCAGGTCGCCGGCGTCGGATCGATCGCGTTGACCAGCTCGCCGCAGAAGGAGCACGGCGGGCTGCCGCACCCGACCATCCTGGCGGCCTGCGAGCTGCTCGGCGTCGAGGAGGTCTACTCCGTCGGAGGAGCGCAGGCGATCGCGATGTTCGCCTACGGCGCCGGCGCCTGCCGTCGCGTCGACCTGGTCACCGGGCCCGGCAACATCTACACGGTCTCGGCCAAGCGGCTGCTCAAGGGCGTGGTCGGCATCGACTCCGAGGCCGGACCCACCGAGATCGCGATCCTCGCCGACGACACCGCCGACGCGGCGTACGTCGCCGCCGACCTGGTCAGCCAGGCCGAGCACGACCCGATCGCCGCGTCGGTGCTGGTCACCGACTCGCTGCGCCTCGCCGACGAGGTCGAGGCCGAGCTCGACAAGCAGGTCGCGGTCACCCGTCACGCCGAGCGGATCCGCACCGCGCTCGCCGGGGTGCAGTCCGGCATCGTGCTCGTCGACGACCTGGCCCAGGGACTCGAGGTGATCAACGCCTACGCCGCGGAGCACACCGAGATCCAGACCGCCGACGCGGTCCGCGACGCGGCCCGGGTGCGCAACGCCGGAGCGGTGTTCGTCGGTCCCTGGGCCCCGGTGTCCCTCGGCGACTACTGCGCCGGCTCCAACCACGTGCTTCCGACGGCGGGGTGCGCGTGCCACTCCTCGGGGCTGTCCGTGCGGTCGTTCCTGCGGGCCGTGCACCTCGTGGAGTACTCCCGCGACGCCCTCGCGGAGGTGGCCGGTCACGTACAGACGCTGGCCGACGCCGAGGACCTGCCCGGTCACGGAGCCGCGGTGCGCGTCCGGTTCGAGCCGTCGTGAGCGATCCCGTCCCGCAGGGCGCCTGGCCACCGCTGCGCGAGGAGCTGCGCGGCGTGGAGCCCTACGGCGCGCCCCAGCTCGACGTGCCGGTGCAGCTCAACGTCAACGAGAACCCCTATCCGCCGTCGGCCGCGGTCGTCGACGACGTCGCCGAGGCGGTCCGTGCGGTCGCCCCCACCTTGAACCGGTACCCCGACCGGGAGTTCACCGAGCTGCGCAAGGGGCTGGCCGCCTACCTGGGCCGCGAGTCCGGGGCCGATGTCACCCCCGACCAGATCTGGGCCGCCAACGGCTCCAACGAGGTCATGCTGCAGATCCTGCAGGCCTTCGGGGGGCCTGGCCGGACCGCGATCAGCTTCGCGCCGACGTACTCGATGTACCCCGAGTACGCGCGGGACGCGATGACCGCCTGGGTCGCGGGCACGCGCCGCGAGGACTTCAGCTACGACCCGGACGAGGCGCGCCGGCTCGTCGACCGGCACCGGCCCAGCGTGGTGCTGCTGCCCTCGCCGAACAACCCCACCGGCACGGCGCTGCCCCACGACGTGATCGGTGACCTGTGCACCCTCCTCGACGACGCCCCCCAGCCCGGGGTCGTGGTCATCGACGAGGCGTACGCCGAGTTCCGCCGGGAGGGCACGCCGTCCGCGCTGGAGCTGCTGCCCCGGCACCGCAACCTGGTGGTGACCCGGACCATGAGCAAGGCGTTCGCGCTCGCCGGAGCACGCCTGGGCTACCTCGCGGCCGCGCCCGAGCTGTGTGACGCCCTGCGCGTGGTGCGTCTGCCCTACCACCTCTCCGCGGTCACCCAGGCGGTCGCCGGAGCCGCGCTGCGGCACGCCGAGGAGCTCCTCGGTCAGGTCGAGGAGCTTCGCGCCGAGCGCGACCGCACCGTCGACTGGCTGCGCGAGCAGGGCCACGAGGTCGCGCAGAGCGACGCGAACTTCGTATTGTTCGGTCGGTTTCCCGATCGTGCGGCAGTCTGGCAGGGACTGCTGGACCGCGGGGTGCTGATCAGGATCACCGGCCCCGAGGGCTGGCTGCGGGTCTCCGTCGGCACGGCGGAGGAGATGGCGGCGTTCAAGAACGCCCTGACGGAGGTGACCAGGCCATGAGCCGGACAGCGCGCATCGAGCGAGCGACCAAGGAGTCGAAGGTCCTCGTCGAGCTCGACCTCGACGGGTCGGGCCGCACCGAGGTGTCCACCGGGGTCGGCTTCTACGACCACATGCTCACCAGCTTCGGGCGGCACGCGTTGTTCGACCTGACCGTGCAGACCGACGGCGACACCCACATCGACGCCCACCACACGGTCGAGGACACCGCGATCGTGCTCGGCGACGCGCTGCTGCAGGCGCTGGGGGAGAAGTCCGGCATCCGCCGCTTCGGCGACTCCCTGGTGCCGCTCGACGAGGCACTGGTGCAGTGCGCCGTCGACGTCTCCGGTCGCCCCTACTGCGTGCACCTCGGGGAGCCCGAGGGCCAGGAGTACGTCACCATCGGCGGCACCGGAACCGGCTACGTCGGGTCGCTGACGCGGCACGTGCTCGAGACCCTGGCGCACCACGCACAGATCGCGCTGCACGTGCGGGTGCTCGGCGGCCGCGACCCCCACCACGTCGTGGAGGCCCAGTTCAAGGCCGTGGCCCGGGCGCTGCGCGACGCCGTGGCGCTGGACCCGCGTGAGTCGGGTGTGCCCTCCACGAAGGGGTCGCTCTGAGCACCGGGGACACCGGCGCGGCAGGTCCACCCGAGGGCAGCCCGGCCCCCCGGGTCGTGGTCCTCGACTACGGCTCGGGCAACCTGCGCTCCGTCGTACGTGCGCTCGAGCGGGCCGGTGCGACGGTCGTGCTCTCCGCCGACCACGCGGTGGCGATGGAGGCCGACGGGCTGGTGGTGCCGGGCGTCGGCGCGTTCGCCGCGTGCATGGACGGCCTGCGTTCGGTGCGCGGCGAGGAGATCATCGGCCGCCGGCTCGCCGGCGGTCGACCGGTGCTCGGCATCTGCGTCGGCATGCAGATCCTCTTCGACCGCGGCGTCGAGCACGGCGTCGAGACGACCGGCTGCGCGGAGTGGCCCGGTGCGGTGGAGCGGATCCAGGCGGCCGTGGTGCCGCACATGGGCTGGAACACCGTGGAGGTGGGCGGGGACTCGACGCTGTTCGCCGGGGTCGAGGACGAACGTTTCTACTTCGTGCACTCCTACGGGGTGCGGGACTGGACGCTGCGCACCAACGACCGCACCCGACCGCCCCTGGTCACCTGGGCCGAGCACGGCGGCGACCGGTTCGTCGCGGCCGTCGAGAACGGCCCGCTCTCGGCCACCCAGTTCCACCCCGAGAAGTCCGGTGACGCGGGTGCCCGGCTGCTGCGCAACTGGGTCGAGTCCGTGGTGCGCCGGTGAGCAAGGAGCGGGCGCGCCGCCGCGAGGCGCGCGAGCACGAGGCGGCGATCCGCCGGGCCGCGCGGGCCCGCACCGCCGAGCGTCGGGAGCGTCGCGACGCCCGGGCCCGGGCCGTGTCCAACCTGCTGCCCCGCCGGCGCCGCCGGACCGGGGCACTCGCGGAGCGCCGCCGCCGACAGACCGCGACGACCCTGGCGCTGCTGGTCGCGCTGAACGTGCTGGTGTGGGTGGTCTTCCCGGGGTGGCCGGTCCGCACCTTCGCCCTGGCCGTCAGCCTGCTGGCCGCGCCGGTCCTGCACACGCTCCTGTTCCGCCGATGAGAGGCCTGCCATGAACGCCCACCTCGAGCTCCTCCCCGCCGTCGACATCGCCGACGGGCAGGCCGTGCAGCTGGTCCAGGGCGTGGCCGGCTCGGAGAAGCGGTTCGGCGACCCGGTGGAGGCCGCCCTGCGCTGGCAGCAGGCCGGAGCGGAGTGGATCCACCTGGTCGACCTCGACGCGGCGTTCGGGCGTGGGCACAACCGCGACCTGCTGGCCACGATCGTCGGCACCCTCGACATCGACGTGGAGATGAGCGGCGGCATCCGCGACGACGAGTCGCTGGAGGCGGCGATGCGCGCGGGCTGCCGCCGGGTGAACATCGGCACCGCCGCACTCGAGGAGCCCGCGTGGTGCGCGAGCGCGATCGCCACGCACGGCGACCGGATCGCGATCGGGCTCGACGTACGTGGCCGCACGCTGGCGGCGCGGGGCTGGACCCGCGACGGTGGCGACCTCTACGACGTGCTGGCCCGCCTCGACGCCGAGGGCTGCGCGCGCTACGTGGTCACCGACGTCAACAAGGACGGGATGCTCCAGGGCCCGAACCTCGACCTGCTGCGAGCGGTGTGCGCGGAGACCGAGCGGCCCGTGGTGGCCTCCGGGGGCATCACCGAGCTCGCGGACCTCGAGGCGCTGATGGCGCTGGTGCCGGTCGGGGTGGAGGGGGCGATCATCGGTACCGCCCTCTACGAGGGGCGGTTCACGCTGACCGACGCCCTCGATCTGACCTGGCCGGAGCGCCCACGATGAGCCTCGCCGTACGGGTGATCCCCTGCCTGGACGTGGACGCCGGGCGGGTGGTCAAGGGGGTCAACTTCCAGCAGCTGCGCGATGCGGGTGATCCCGTCGAGCTTGCCCGTCTCTACGACGCCGAGGGCGCCGACGAGCTCACCTTCCTCGACATCTCCGCCTCGCACGAGGGGCGGCGCACCACCATGGAGATCGTCTCGCGCACCGCCGAGCAGGTGTTCATCCCGCTCACCGTGGGTGGCGGCGTGGGCAGCGTCGAGGACGTCGACCGGCTCCTGCGGGCCGGGGCGGACAAGATCGCGGTCAACACCGCGGCCATCCGGCGACCCGAGCTGGTCGCCGAGATCGCCGACCGGTTCGGCAACCAGGTCCTGGTGCTCAGCGTCGATGCTCGCCGGGCTGCCGGCACCGACTCCGGCTTCGAGGTCACCACCCACGGTGGCCGCACGTCGACCGGTCTGGACGCCGTGGCGTGGGCGGCCCGGGGCGCCGAGCTGGGTGCCGGTGAGATCCTGCTGAACGCGATGGACGCCGACGGCACCACCGAGGGCTTCGACCTCGCGCTGCTCGGCCAGGTCCGGGCCGCGGTGCACGTGCCGGTGATCGCCAGCGGTGGCGCGGGAGCCATCGAGCACTTCGCCCCCGCCGTCGACGCGGGTGCCGACGCGGTGCTGGCCGCGACCGTCTTCCACTTCGGCGCCCTGCGGGTGGGCGAGGTCAAGGACGCCCTGCGTGCTGCCGGTCATCCGGTGCGCTGACCGGGGCCGCCCGAGCACCGGCGACCGGCTCAGGTGGTGGGCACCCAGCAGTACCCGTGGCGCTGCCCGGCCGCCCACTGGGGTCGGGTCGGCCACTCGAAGCTCCACGTGAACTCCAGGGCGCCCTCGGCACGGTCGGCGGCGACGTCCTTGCAGGAGGCGTCGCCGGCCGCGGTGGCGTCCTCGGCCAGGTAGCGCGCCGACTCCGGGATCTCGACGACGTCGACCGCGCGCCAGGCGTGCTTCTCCGCGCACGCGACCCGTTCGAACGTCCGGGCACTCGGGGCCGCGGTCCCGCAGGTGCCGAAGCGGTCCAGGGCGTCCGGTGCGTCGAGCACGCCCTCGACCCGGCGGGGGAGCGGCAGCAGCTCGCCCTCGCGGCGTAGGGCGACCGCGTCGCAGCGGTACCGGTCGGCGCCCGCGTCCGCCTCGGCCAGCGAGGGTGCGAAGGAGACCACCTCGAAGCGGCTGAGCCGCCGGGTCGTCTCTGCGCCGCCCAGGTAGCGGGCGAGCAACGGCGGGCACGCCGCGGCGATCCGGGCGCGCACGGTGGGGGAGTCCATCGCGAGCAGGTGGCCGTCGGCGAGCGCCGGGACCCGGCCGACGCCGACGGTCACCGACTGGTGCTCCTCGGTGCAGGGCACGGTGGTCTCCGCGGCCACCGGGTCGGTGGCCTCCGCCAGGGTCAGCCGATGACACTCCCCGACCTCCGGCGCCGCGGGCGGCGGCGGCGCCGAGCTCACCGAGGCCCCCGATCCGGGCTCGGGGGCCGTCCCCTGGGCACCCCCGGAGCAGGCCGCCGCGGCCGTGAGGACGAGCAGGACGCCCAACGTCCGAAGGGGCGTCCGGAGGGCGTGCGCGGTCCGCACGGTCACTGGTCCGTCCGCGCCCAGCAGACCGAGCGTCGGTTGCCGGCCTGCCACTCGGCCTCGTGGAACCACGTGTAGCCGAACTCGTAGTCCACGGGGTAGTTCATCCACGCGCCGACCGAGTCCGAGCAGTAGTCGCGGGTGGTGACCTGGACCAGGCGGTCACCGGGGTACTTGTCCGTGGGCTGCCCGAGCTTGATCGTGGTCACCGCCCGCCAGTCGTGCGGCTCGGAGCAGGGAACCTCGGTGGAGCCGGCCACGCTCTGCCCCCGGGCGCAGGTCAGCCACTCGTCGGGCGGCTTGGCCGCGAACAGACCCTTGCCGGTGGTGGGTAGCGCTCGGAACGTCTGCGCGTCCGCGGGGCCGCCCACGAGGTCGCATCTGTACCAGCGGGCGCCGTCCTCCCACCCCCGCTCGGAGGGGCGGAACCAGGCCCAGCTCAGCTGCACCCGCAGCGAGAGGGAGTCGTCGATGGCGAGGAACTTCTCGAACGCCCGCTCGCAGCGGGGGAAGATCCAGCGGCCGTGGTCCGCAGCGTCGTAGGAGTCCCCGGTCGTGGCCGGGAGGGTGCCGATCGCGAAGGTCTCGGCCGTGTGCGGTCCGCTGCAGGGCACCGGTTCCGAGGCGCTGCTCGGTGCCTGGGTGTCCCGGGGGGTCAGGGCGTAGCAGGCGCCGAGCTCCGGCGGGGTGCCGCGGTCGGCCGGGGTCCGGGGCTGCAGGGGCGCCGAGCAGGCCGTGAGCACCAGTGCCGCGCCCAGCCCGGCCACCACGGTTGCCGGCCGGAAGGACCGCGGTTGGAGGCGGAAGGGACGGCGGAGCACGTGGGCTTCTCCTGCAGGGTGAGAGCGGTGAACCGGTCGGGCGGGCCGGTCATCCCGATCGGGTCAGGGCGCGAGCAACGCCGCGATCGTACCGCCGAGCTCGTACGCCGAGGCGCGATCCGGCTCGCCGACCTCACCGAGCACCTCGAGCACGTCGTACCCCTGCCGCCAGCCGAGCGCGGAGGTGATCGACAGCACCGACCGGACCGCTCCCGTCGTGTCGTAGCGACCGTGGACGTAGAGCCCGAACGGGCGTCGTGCCGTGTCGCCCTCGGACGGTGCTCCGCTGCCGTCGTCGGCGAGGGCTCCGCCGATCTGCAGGAAGGTCGCGTCGAAGACGTGCTTGAGCGCCCCGCTCATGTAGCCGAAGTTGGCGGTCGTGCCGATCAGGTAGCCGTCGGCGGCCAGCAGCTCCTCGGCACCCGCCTCGCCGCGGGCGAAGGCCAGCGCCTCGACGACGGTGACCTCGACCCCGTCGATCTCGTCGTCGCGAGCGCCCGCGAGCACCTGCTCGGTCAGCGCGACGAGGGAGCGGGTGGGGGAGTGGTGGATCACCAGCAGCCGCGCCATGCGGTGGATCATGCCAAATCGTGGACGACCGGCTCGAGACCCGCCCTGGACCCGCCCGGGATCCGCTTGGGACATACCGCGCGTCTGGCGGCGAATCGGCGCCGCAAACCGGACACCTGGCCGGAGCCACGGCCAGAGGCCGAAACCCGGTCTCCCGCCGCGGGCGGCGGCGCGGCACACTGGGCCTCCATGGACCTGATCTCCTCCCGCACCGGGTCCGCTGACGCCGACCCCGACCTCGACGAAGAACCCGGCACCGACGCCGGTCCCGACGCCGAGGTCCGACGCCTGCGTCGGGAGCTGCGCCGTGAACGGGCTCGCCGGCGCGCCGCCGAGGCCGCCGACCGGTGGAGATCCGGCGCAGCGTTCGGCGACCCGGACACGGTGCGGGAGCTCGGTTCGGGCCAGGCCCACCTGCTCGACCTGCCCGACGAGCCGGCGGTCGCCGCCGCCCTGCACCGCGCCCTGGGAGAGGACCTGGCGTCCGGTCAGGTGGTCACCCGGGCAGCGGCCTCCGCCGGGCGGGCCGTCGACGCGGACCGCTGCGACGTCCTCCCCGTCGACGCGGGGCGCTACTCGGCGGTCCAGGGGACCTGGAGCTCGTCCCCGGCGATCAGCGCGCTGCCCCGGGTCGCCTCGTTCGTGGACCTGCCCGAGGGGTTGGCGGCGCTGCTCATCGAGGCCGCCCAGCGCAGCGAACCGCTGCGGGTCGACGACGTCGGGGCCGACGACCGCGTCGATGGCGAGAGCGTCGTGGAGATCCGCGAGGCGCTGGGGATGCGCGCGGTCGCCGCGGTCCCGCTCGCTGTGGGGGACGAGGTCGTCGGCTGGATGCTGGTCGAGTCGGTCTCCCCACGGGCCTGGCATCCCCGGGAGCTCGCCGCCTGTGCCGGGATCGCCCACGACCTGGTCTCCTCCCTGGTCCGGCTGCAGGCCCTGCACGAGCAGCGCGAGTCGATGCAACGCCTGCGCGAGCTCGACCGCGCCAAGGACGCGTTCGTCTCGACGGTCTCGCACGAGCTGCGCACCCCGCTGACGAGCATCGTGGGCCACCTCGAGCTCCTCGCGGAGAACGACGAGGAGTCCCTGCCCCCGCACGTGGCCTCCGGTCTGGCGGTCATCGAGCGCAACGTGACCCGGCTGCACGCGCTGGTCGAGGACCTCCTCATGCTCTCGGCGTACGACGCGGAGGTGGTCCGCCCGGAGCGGCGGCCGCTCGACCTGGCCGAGGTGGTGCGCCGCGCGCACCTCGCCGTCGCGCCACTCGCGGCCGAGCAGGGCGTCGAGGTAAAGGTGGTCGCACCACCACGGCTGCCCCCGGTCCAGGCCGACCGGGCACAGCTCGAGCGGGCGGTCGACAACCTGCTCGGCAACGCGGTGAAGTTCACCCGTGCCGGCGGCCGCGCCACGGCCACGGTGAGCCTCGAGGAGAGCGACGTCGTCCTCACCGTCACCGACACCGGGATCGGCATCCCGGCCGCCGACCAGGAACGGCTCTTCACCCGCTTCTTCCGCTCCTCGCTCTCGGTGGCCGAGGAGATCCAGGGCGCCGGGCTGGGGCTCTCCCTGGTGCGTACCGTCGTGGACTGGCACGGGGGGACGGTCGAGGTGTCCTCGGTCGAGGGCGAGGGGACGACCGTCACCGTCCGGCTCCCTCGCCGTCCCTGAGCGCTGCTAGGGTGAACGGGTCATGTCGCGCCTGAGCCTCCTCCTTGGCCGCCGCCGCGAGGTCTGATCCAGCCGGACCCCTCGCTGCGGAGAGCTCGCGTACGCCGGCGCCCGTCACCTCCAGCGAGAGACCACCATGACCCTGCAGCACTCAGGCTTCGCCAACACCCAGCGACCCAGTGGCATGCCCGTCGAGCGGTACCGCGCCTTCACTCCGGTCGAGCTGCCTGACCGCACCTGGCCGGAGCGGCCGATCACCAGCGCCCCCCGCTGGCTGTCCACCGACCTGCGCGACGGCAACCAGGCCCTGATCGACCCGATGTCCCCGGAGCGCAAGCACCGGATGTTCGACCTGCTGGTCGACCTGGGCTACAAGGAGATCGAGGTCGGGTTCCCCTCGGCCAGCGAGACCGACTTCGCGTTCGTCCGTCAGCTCATCGAGCGCGACAAGGTGCCCGAGGACGTGACCATCTCGGTGCTCACCCAGGCCCGGGAGGACCTGATCGAGCGCACCACCCAGTCGCTGGTCGGCGTCCACCACGCCAACATCCACCTCTACAACGCCCTCGCGCCGCTGTTCCGCCGGGTGGTGTTCCGGGCCGGGCGTGACGAGGTCAAGGACATCGCGGTCCGCGGCACCGAGCTGTTCATGAAGTACGCCGAGCAGAACCTCGGGCAGACCGTGATCGGCTACGAGTACTCCCCGGAGATCTTCACCGGCACCGAGCTCCCGTTCTCCGTCGAGGTCTGTGAGGCCGTCTCCGACGTGTGGCAGCCCGAGGACGGGCGCGAGATCATCCTCAACCTGCCCGCCACCGTCGAGATGGCCACCCCCAACGTCTACGCCGACCAGATCGAGTGGTTCTCCCGCCAGCTGACGCGGCGGGCGTCGACGACGATCAGCCTGCACCCCCACAACGACCGGGGGACCGCCGTCGCGGCCACCGAGCTGGCCATGATGGCCGGCGCCGACCGGGTGGAGGGCTGCCTGTTCGGCCACGGGGAGCGCACCGGCAACGTGTGTCTGGTGACCCTGGGGATGAACCTGTTCAGCCAGGGCATCGACCCGCAGATCGACTTCTCCGACATCGACGAGGTGCGCCGGACGGTCGAGTACTGCACCCAGCTGCCCGTGCACCCCCGCCACCCCTACGCGGGCGACCTCGTCTACACCGCGTTCTCGGGGTCGCACCAGGACGCGATCAAGAAGGGTCTCGAGGCGCTCGAGGAGGAGGCGACCCGGGCCGGTCACCCGGTCGGGGAGCACCCGTGGGAGGCGCCGTACCTGCCGATCGACCCCAAGGACGTCGGCCGCTCCTACGAGGCGGTCATCCGGGTGAACAGCCAGTCGGGCAAGGGCGGGGTCGCCTACGTGATGAAGTCCGAGCACAAGCTGGACCTGCCGCGGCGGCTGCAGATCGAGTTCAGCCGGGTGGTGCAGGAGCAGACCGACGGAGACGGCGGGGAGATGTCCGCGACGGCCATCTGGGACTCCTTCCGGCACGAGTACCTCAGCCGGGAGGCGCCGCTGCAGCTGAACTCGGTGCACACCTCCTCGGCCGCCGGCGAGAAGGACCAGCTCACGGTCAACGTCTACGTCGACGGGGAGCTCCGCGAGCTGCAGGGGTCCGGCAACGGTCCGATCGCCGCATTCGTGGAGGCGGTCAACCGGCTGCCCCAGGAGTTCGACGTCCGGGTGCTCGACTACCACGAGCACGCGCTCTCCTCGGGTGGCGACGCCATCGCGGCGGCGTACGTCGAGTGCGCGGTGGGCGACGACATCCGTTGGGGGGTCGGTCTGGACGCCAACATCGTGACCGCCTCGCTGAAGGCGGTCATCTCCGCGGTCAACCGGGGCTGAGCTCGGCGCCGGTCGTGGCGGCCTGGTCGCCGGCCTGGTCGCCGGCCCGGTCGCCGGCCCGGTCACCGACGAGGGGCAAGGTGACGGTGAAGGTGCTGCCGACCCCCACCGTGGAGCGGACCTCGACGCTGCCCTCATGGCTCTCCACGATGGTCCTCACGATCGCCAGCCCGAGCCCCGACCCCTGGATCGCCTGCTCCTGGACCAGCGCGCTGCGGTAGAACCGGCCGAACACCGCGTCGAGGTCCGGCTCGGGGATGCCCAGCCCGGTGTCGCTGACCTCGAGCCGCGCCGAGCGCAGGGTCTCGTCCGCGACGACCGTGACCCGGACGCTGCCGCCGTCCGGGGTGAACTTCACCGCGTTGCCGAGCAGGTTGGTCACGGCCCGCTCGAGCTGGGAGGGATCGCCCTGGACCCGGACCGCGCCGGACGGCATCGCGTAGCTGACCGAGAGCTCCCGGGACGCGAGCAGGCTCGCCGCCGCGTCGGCGCTGTCCTCGACCACGGCGCGCAGGTCGATCTGCTCCCGCGCCTCCCAGCCGTCGTGCTCGTAGGTGGCCAGCATCAGCAGGTCGTCGGCCAGGTTCAGCAGCCGGTCACCGTTGCGTGCGATCACGTCGACCAGGCGTTGCTGCTGGGGGAGCAGGTCGCCCACCATGCCCTCGCCGAGCATCTCCGCGCTGCCGATGATGCTGCTCATCGGGGTGCGCAGCTCGTGGCTGACGGTGGAGATGAAGTCGTCCTTCGCCTGGTCGAGGTCACGGAGCCGGGCGACGACCTCGCGCTCCCGCTGCAGCGCGGTGACCAGGATCTCCTGGCTGCGTCGGGTGTCGGTGATGTCGGTGGCGACGAAGAGGTACCCGATGAGCCGCCCGAAGGTGTCGGTGACCGGGTTCGTCGTCATGGACACCTGGATGGGAGCACGACCGACGGGGAGCCAGGTGAGCTCCCGCGTCTCGGGGGTGAGTGCCCCGGCGGCGGTGTCCACGATCGCGGCGAACGCCTCGGCTGCGGTCCGCTGCTGCGTGGAGTCGATGAACTCGACCAGGTGCCGGCCCGCGGCGTCGTCCGCGGGCAGGCCGAGCATGTGCTCCGCGCCGGTGTTGAACAGGGTGATCGAGCCGCCGAGGTCGGTGCCCACGAACGCGATCGTCCGCGCCGAGCGGAGCAGGTGGTCGACCAGGCCGGCGTTCTCCCGGGCGGCGGTCAGGTCGGTGGCCGAGAGCACGTAGGTGACCTCCGCGTCCACGCTGGCCCGGTAGGGCTCGGTGGAGAAGGCCACCAGCCGGGGCCCGTCGTCCTTGGTCTGGAGCTGCACCTCCCCGGTGCGCGGGAGCAGCCCGGCGTCCCCGAGGAGCTGGGTCTCCAGCTGCTGGTGCTCAGCGACCAGCAGCTCCCAGAACGGTCGTCCCACCAGCTCGGGCTCGGTGAAGCCGGTGACGGCCGTGGTCGCGGGGTTGGCCGCGATCACGGTGCCCCGCTCGTCGGTGACGACGATCATGCTGCTCGCGGTGTCGATGACCGCTCGGGTGTAGTCACGCTCGGCCTGCAGCCGTTCCTGCAGCTCCAGCGTCTCGGTGACGTCGACCAGGTGCAGCGAGCACGAGGCCTGCTGGTCGTCGTGGTCGAGCAGCGACAGCGTGGCGTCCAGGCGGGTCCGCGGCCGGCCGGGGAGCGTGACCGGTCCTGACCACCAGGTCAGCCTCCCGATGGCCATCTCCTCGAGCGCGGTGAACAGGCCCGGTGACTCCAGCGCCGACGCCGCCGGGGCTCCCACGAGCTGTTCGACGGGGCGGTCGAGCAGGGTGACCGCGGCCGCGTTGCACTCCGCGAAGTGCGCCTGGCCGGGGGCACAGGTGACCAGCGCGATCGGGACCCGGGTCTCGGTGAAGTTGCGCCGGAAGACGCGCTCGCTGGCGCCGAGGCGGGTCAGGGCCCGGTCCCGCTGCTCCATCGCCACGGCCAGCGGGACGCCGATCAGGACCACGCAGGCCAGGTACAGCTGGGCGTACCGGGTGCTGCCGGCCGGTCCGCCGCTGAGGTCGGAGAACACGCCGCTGCCGAGCTGGGTGAGCAACGAGACCGCGACCGCGAACACGATCTGCTCGGCCACCACGATCCGCGGGCTGAACCGCACCGCCGCCCACACGAGCACCGGCAGCGGGGCGAAACCGAGGGTCAGGTAGCCGGGGGCCAGGGTGACCATCGTGGCCGCGGCCAGGGCGGCGACCTGGGCGGTCAGCTCGACCGGCGACGTGACCCACCCGCGGTCGTGGCTGCGCAGGCCGAGCAGGGCCAGCGGCGCCAGCAGCAGGACCGCGGTGCCGTGGGAGGGGACCACCAGGCCGAAGGTCCGCCAGAAGCCGGCGTCGAGCAGCAGGGCGTAGACCAGGGCGATCAGCGCGCCGCCGACGAGCGCGCCGGTGATCGCGATCGCGAACAGCCACCACACGTCCACGACGTCGCGCATCCGCCGGCCGATGACGCGGCCCACCAGGACGGCCACCAGCAGCACCTCGACGGTGTCGGCGAGCCCGAGCAGCACCGAGACCAGCACGGAACGGCCGACCAGCAGGTTCGCGAGTGCGAACGCGACCGTCAGGGCGACGCTCAGTGCTCCCCAGTGCCGGCGATCGGCGACCAGCAGCGCCAGGACACCGACACCCACCGCCGGGAACCAGGCGGCGGTGGCCCCGGTGGCGCGACCGATCTCGAGGGCGCCCGCGCCGCTGACGAGGACGGCCAGGACCAGCCCCGCGGTCAGCAGGAGCTGCCCGGAACGGATCGCTGCAGGTCTCACCCCCTGATTCTGTCCCAGAGCCACCCACCAGGGGGCGCATTGCGCACACTGCCCGCGTGGTCGGGTGCCGTGAGGTTGTCCGACCTGTCAGGGTGTGCCCATGACGCTGGTTTCGGAGCGGATCGGGCAGTTCTTCCACGACGGGCACCGCCTGGAGTACACCGAGTACGGCGGTGGCGAGCGGTGGGTCGTGCTGCTGCACGGACAGCTGATGCCGCGTCGGATGCACCAGCCGCTGGCCCGCCACCTGGCGGCAGCCGGGGCCCACGTCGTCACCCTGGACCTGCTCGGGCACGGGCGCTCGGACCGGCCGGACGACCCGCTGGTGTACTCGATGACGGCGTTCGGGGAGCAGGTCATCGGTCTGCTGGACGAGCTCGGGATCGACCAGGCCGTGGTCGGCGGGACCTCCTTGGGGGCCAACGCGTCGCTGGAGGTCGCCGTCCTCGCGCCCGGTCGCGTCCGCGGCCTGATCGCGGAGATGCCGGTCCTGGACAACGCGCTGGAGGCCGGCATCCTCGCCTTCGCCCCGCTGCTCTTCCTCTCCCGGTTCCTGCCGGTCTCCGTCCGGAGCCTGCGGGCCGTCACCCGGATGGTCCCGCGCGGCGTGGTCCCGTTCTGGACGGGGATCGTGCTGGACACCCTCGACCAGCGTCCCGGCCCGATGGCGGCGGCGGTCCACGGCATCTTCTTCGGCCGGGTGGCCCCGTCCTCGCGCCAACGACGCGCGATCGAGGCCCCGGCGCTGGTGGTGGGGCACCCGCGTGACCCCATCCACCCCGCGGCGGACGCCGCGATGCTGGCGGAGGAGCTTCCCGACAGCACGTTCGTCGAGGCGCGCGGGATCCTGGAGTGGCGGCTGCGACCCGAGCGCCTCAACGGCCTCACCGCCGACTTCGTCACCCGGTGCTTCGAGCGCGCGCCGGCCCAGCGTCTCCAGGGCTGAGGCCGGGCTGCGCAAACGCCTGAAAGAGGCGGCCTCGCGGGCGTAGGGTCGTGACCGGACACGACAGATCGTCGGGAGGACGGTAGCCGGCATGCCGTCGCGCTCACCCCTGGTTTCGGAGATCCGGCAGCTCCTGACGGGGGAGCGGGCCGATCCGCGTGCTGCCCAGGCGGTCTTCCTGCTGCCGGTGCTCGCCGAGCTGCTCCTCCGGCTCGTGGTCGGCACGGGGTTCGACGGCTACTTCGTCGCGGCGTCCCTGGTGGTCGCCGTCGCCACCGCGGGGGCGCTGCTCGTCGGCGCCGGCCGCGTCAGCCACCGCTGGACCATCCTGCTGCCCGTCCTCGACATCGCCGCCCTCGGCGTCTACCGCCTCTCCGAGCCGACGGCGATCGCCGTCGCCGTGGTGTTCCCGGCGATCTGGCTCGGGCTGCAGTTCGGCGCCCGCGGGGTCCTGGTCACCAGCGCCGCGGTGGCGGTCTGTTTCGTGGTGCCGACGACGTCGCTGCTCGGCCTGACCCTCCTCGACGCGGTCTCCCGCGTCACCCAGATGACGCTGATGGCGGTGATCTGCTCGGCGGCGGTGGCGCTGGTGGCGACCCTGTGGCGCCAGGAGTTCGAGGCGGCCCGGGAGACCGCGGCGAGGCTGGAGGTGTCGATGACCGACGCCGTCGAGCAGCGTCGGCTGATCCGCACCATCGTCGACCACGTGGACGTGGGGCTCGTGGCGCTCGACGCCCACGGCGTCTACGACTCGACCAACCCGCGGCACGAGCAGTTCCTGGCCCTGGCCTATCCCGAGGGTCACGGTGGCGTGGCGGGCCAGGCGGGCCACGTCTTCGCCGCCGACGGGGTGACCCCGCTCGAGCACGACGAGATGCCGGCGGTGCGTGCCGTGCGCGGCGAGTCGTTCCGTGACTACCTGATCTGGGTCGGTCGGGATCCCGAAGATCGGCGTGCGCTGGCCGTCTCCAGTGCGCCGTACCACCGCAACAGCGGCGAGTTCGGGGGCGCCGTGCTGGCCTACCACGACATCACCGAGCTGGTCCTCGCCTCCCGGGTCAAGGACGAGTTCGTCGCGTCGGTCAGCCACGAGCTGCGGACGCCGCTGACCTCGATCGTCGGGTACGTCGACCTCCTGCTCGACGACGCCGACGAGCTGCCGGAGACCGCGCGCGACCACCTCGAGGTGGTCCGCCGCAACGCCCGGAGGCTGCACCGCCTGGTCGACGACCTGCTGGCCACCGCGCTGCAGTCGGTGTCCACCGTCCTGGACCTGCAGCGCGTCTCGGTGTGCGACCTGGTCGAACGTGCGGCCGTCGACGCCCGGAAGCGCGCGGTCGTGGCCGGCATCGAGCTCGACGTGTCCGTCCCGGGAGGGGCGCCCCTCGTCATCGAGGGCGACCGTGACCGGCTGCTGCAGGTGATCGACAACCTGGTCGGCAACGCGTTCACCTACACCCCGGCCGGAGGGCGCGTGACGGTCTCGGCACGGCCCGAGGGTGAGCAGGTGGTGGTGACGGTCACGGACACCGGGCGTGGCATCGCGCCCGCCGACCAGGCCCACGTCTTCGACACCTTCTACCGGGCCAAGGACGTGCTCACCGCCTCGATCCCGGGGATCGGCCTCGGGCTGGCGATCACCAAGACGATCGTCGACGCCCACCACGGCACGATCACGGTGACCAGCGAGCCCGGACGCGGGGCCGCCTTCGTGGTCTCCCTCCCCGTCGCCCAGCCGCCCACGCAGCCGCCCACGCAGCCGCCCGCCCATCAGCCCGTGCACCGGCCCGTGCACCGGCCCGCCCAGCAGCCACCCCAGCAGTCTCCCGAGCAGTCGGGCCTGCAGCCCGCCGGGCCGCCGGGGCCCGGCGAGGCGTGAGCGCGGCGGGTCTCACGCGTCCGTCCCCGTCAGGGGGGACAATGGTCGGCATGCCTCTGTACAGCGACGAAGCCATCGTGCTGCGCACGCACAAGCTGGCGGAGGCCGACCGCATCATCACCCTGCTCACCCGGCAGCACGGCGTCGTCCGGGCCGTGGCCAAGGGGGTGCGGCGCACGTCGTCGCGGTTCGGGTCACGGCTCGAGCCGTTCACCCACGTCGACCTGCAGCTGGCCGTGGGTCGCAGCCTCGACGTGGTCACCCAGGCCGAGACCCGGGCGCCGTTCGGTGCCCGGATCGCGGGAGACTACGACCGCTACACCGCCGCGAGCGTGATGCTCGAGACCGCGGAGCGCCTCGTCTCCGAGGAGCGCCAGCCGTCGGTCCAGCAGTACCTGCTGCTGGTCGGGGCCCTGCGCGCGATGACCTCGGGGGAGCACCGGTCCACCGACGTCCTCGACTCGTTCCTGCTGCGTTCCATGGCCGTCGCCGGCTACGCGCCCTCGTTCAGCGCGTGCGCCAACTGTGGTCTCGAGGGTCCGCACCGGGCGTTCAGCCCCGCGGCGGGCGGATCGCTGTGCGCCACCTGCCGGGTGCCCGGGTCGGCGAGCCCCGCGACCGAGACGCTGCTCCTCCTCGGCGCGCTGCTCGCCGGCGACTGGCCCTCGGTCGACGGGGCCGAGCAGCGTCATCGTCGTGAGGCGCGCGGGCTGGTGGCGGCGTACACCTCCTGGCACCTGGAGCGGGGACTGCGCTCCATGCCCTACGTCGGCGAGGGGTGAGGGGTGCGCAGGAGCAGCCGCACCGCCCCCCGCCCCGCGCCCGTGGTGCGTCGGCCCGACCCGCACCCCTCGGGAGCGGTCCCTCCGGACGTGCCGGCCGACCTGGTGCCGCGTCACGTCGCGATCATCATGGACGGCAACGGCCGCTGGGCCGCCGAGCGCGGCCTGCCCCGCACCGCCGGGCACGAGCGGGGCGAGCACTCGTTGTTCGACGTGGTCGAGGGGGCCATCGAGATCGGAGTGCGGGCGATCTCGGCGTACGCCTTCTCCACCGAGAACTGGTCGCGCTCGGCCGACGAGGTGCGGTTCCTGATGGGGTTCAACCGCGACGTCATCCGGCGCCGGCGCGACGAGATGCACGAGCTCGGCGTCCGGGTCCGGTGGGCCGGACGTTCACCGCGGCTGTGGCGGTCGGTGATCAAGGAGCTGCGGGTGGCCGAGGAGCTGACCCGCGACAACGACGTGCTGACGCTGACCATGTGCGTCAACTACGGGGGGCGTGCGGAGATCACCGACGCGGTCCGCGCGATCGGACGCGAGGTCGCGGCCGGGCGCGTCGACCCCGACCGGATCGACGACCGCACCCTGGCCAAGCACCTCTACGTGCCCGAGGTCGGTGACGCCGACCTCGTCTGGCGGACCTCCGGCGAGCAGCGACTGAGCAACTTCATGCTCTGGCAGGCGGCCTACTCCGAGATGGTGTTCAGCGACGTGCTGTGGCCCGACGTCGACCGCCGCGACCTGTGGCGGGCGATCGAGAACTACGCGCAGCGCCACCGGCGCTACGGGAGCGCCTGACCCGAGCGGCGGCTACAGCACGCCGGCGGTGCGCAGCAGCCAGTCGCGCTCGCGATCCGCCTCGCCCACCGGCTCGGGGTGGTCCACCACGTCCTGGGAGGTGCGCAGGTCCTCGCGTCGCACCGGAGCGGGCAGCCGGCGGTACCGGTTGCCGGTCTCGGTGCCGGTCCCGGTCTCGGACTCGGCCTCGCTGCCGGTCCCGGTCCGGGGCCGGGGCACGGTCCGCTCGTGCTCGTCGCTCATCTCGCACCTCCGGGCTCTCGTGACCAGCCTACGCGCGGGCCGGTCGTCAGGAGCGGGTGCAGGAGCCGCACGTGCCGAAGATCTCCAGGGTGTGGCTCACCTCGGCGTAGCCGTGGGCCGCGGCCATCGACCGGGTCCAGCGCTCCACGGCCGGTCCCTCCACCTCGACGGTGGCGCCGCAGTGGCGGCAGACGAGGTGGTGGTGATGGGTGTTGCTGCAACGGCGGTAGATGCTCTCGCCGTTCTCGGTGCGCAGCGAGTCGATCTCCTCGGCCTCGGCCATCGCCTGCAGCGCCCGGTAGACCGTGGACAGGCCGACGCTCTCCCCGCGGCCGGTCAGCAGCGCGTGGATCTCCTGGGCGCTGCGGAAGTCGTCGAAGGTCTGCATGACCTCGGCGACCGCCCGCCGCTGGCGCGTGGGGCGGGTGCCCGCGACCGCCGTCTCGCCGGCGCCACGCTCAGTGCTCGTCATAGTGGCTCCCGTGCGCCGCGTGCCGGTGCCCGTCGTGGAGGTAGTCGACGTGGTCCCCGTGCTCCACCGCGGGGTGCCCGCAGCCGGGGCCGTGCGCGTGGCCGTGCGGCTCGCCCACCGTCTCGTGCTGCCCGGGGTCGGCCGGGTCCTGCTGGACCGGGAACGGCACCAGGACCCGACGGCGTCGCTGGACGACGACCCCGAGCGGGAAGGTGAGCGCGAACCCGGCCAGGGAGACCAGCACGATGGTCGCGCCGGGCGGCACGTCGACGAACGCGGAGAGGGTGACCCCGGTCAGCGAGGCGAGCGTCCCGGCCGCCATCGCCCCGAGCATGGTGACCCGGAAGCCGCGCGAGAACTGCTGGGCGGTCGCCACGGGGATGATCATCAGTGCGCTCACCAGCAACAGGCCGACGGTGCGCATGGCCACGGTGACCGTCACCGCCGCGAGCACCGAGATCAGCACGTTGTAGAACCGCACCGACAGCCCCGTGGTGCGCGCGTAGTCCTCGTCGTTGGCCACCGAGAACAGCTGGGGCAGCAGGGCGAAGGACACCACGAGGACCACCACCGCGAGCGCCGCGCTGACCACCACCGCGGACAGCGGGATCGTGGTGATCGAGCCGAACAGGTACTGCTGCAGGGCGAAGACGCCGTTGCCCGCCAGGGAGACGAGCAGCAGCCCGCCGGCGATCCCGCCGTAGAAGAGCAGCGCCAGGGCCACGTCGCCGGTGGCCTTGCCGGTGGAGCGGATCAGCTCGATCAGCAGCGCACCCAGGATCGCGACCGCGACCGCGGTGAACGTCGGCGAGGTCCCGGTGAGCAGACCGAGCGCCACCCCGGTCACGGCCACGTGCCCGATGCCGTCCCCGAGCAGGGCGAGGCGTCGCTGGACCAGGAAGGTGCCGACCGCCGGGGCGGCCAGTCCGGTCACCGCCGCAGCGACGAGGGCCCGCAGCATGAACGGCGAGAGCAGCAGGTCCATCACGAGCCCCCGTCCAGCGGCGCCTGCACCGGCAGGCGGAGCAGGGGCGGCCCGGCCGGGAGGTGGTGGTGATGGTGGGCGTCGGGCTCGGCGGCCAGCGGCGGCCCGTCGTACACCAGCCGCCCGTCGGCGAGCACCAGGGTGCGCTCGATCAGGCCCGCGAACGGCCCGAGCTCGTGCAGGACGACCACCACGGTGGCGCCCGCGTCGCGCAGCGCGGCCAGCGCGTCGGCGATCGCGGCCTGGCTCTCGGCGTCGACACCGGCGTTCGGCTCGTCGAGGACGAGCAGCTCCGGCCGTCCGGCGAGCGTGCGCGCCATCAGCACCCGCTGCTGCTGCCCCCCGGACAAGGTGGAGAGCTGGTGGTGTGCACGGTCGGCCAGGCCCACCGTCTCCAGGGCCTCGGCCACCGCGAGGCGGTCGGCGCGGCTCGCGGGGAGGAACGGTCGCCGGTGCGCGAGCCGACCGGACGCGACGACCTCGGACACCGTCGACGGCACCCCCTGGGCGCTGGTCGAGCGCTGCGGGACGTACCCGAGGCGGTGCCACTGGCGGAACCGGCCCAGCGGCTCACCGAGCACCGTGATCCGCCCGGTCGCCAGGGGGTGCAGCCCGACCATCGCCTTGACCAGCGTGGACTTGCCCGAGCCGTTGGGACCGAGCAGCGCGACCACCTCGCCGCCGCGGACGGTCGCGTCCACGCCGCGCACGATCGGCCGCCCGCCCAGGGTGACGCCGACGTCCGCGAGCTCCAGCACCGGGCCGGTGAGCGGAGCGGCGCCGGTCACGGCAGCCTCGGCGCTGGTCATGAGCAGCCTCCGGCGCTGGTCATGAGCAGCCTCCGGCGCTGGTCATGAGCAGCCTCCGGCGCTGGTCACGAGCAGCCTCCGGCGCTGGTCAGCGCCGCGAGGTTCTCCCGCATCACGCTGAGGTAGTCGGCGTCGGAGTTCTCCGAGTCCAGGCCCTCGAGCGGGTCCAGCACGCCGGTCTGCACCCCCAGGTCGTCGGCGAGGGTGTTCGCCATCCGCGGACTGGCCAGGCGTTCGCTGAACACGGTCGTGACGTCGTCGCTGCGGATCACCTCGGCCAGCTCGGCGAGGTGCCTGGCCGATGGCTCGGCGTCGGGGGAGAGCCCGGCGATGGGTCGGACGTCGAGGTCGTAGCGCTGGCCGAGGTACCCGAAGGCGTCGTGGCTGACCACCACGGTGCGGGTCCGGCAGTCGTCCAACCCGGCCCGGAACTCCTCGTCGAGGGCGCGCAGGTCGGCCTGCAGCCGCTGGTTGCGGGCCTCGTAGTCGGCCGCGTGGTCGGGGTCGGCGGCGGCCATCTCCCGCGTGAACGAGTCCCCGGCCTCGGCGAGCAGGGTGGGGTCGAGCCAGAAGTGGGGGTCGTCGTCGACGAGGTCGACCACCTCGGCGGCGTCCACCACGCGCTCGGCGGGGTCGTTGGCGACGGCCTCGTCCACCGCGGGCTGCAGTCCGCGCTCGTAGAAGACCACCTGGGCTCCGGTGAGCGAGGACACCTGGCGCGGGGAGAGCTCGAGGTCGTGCGGCTCGACGCCGACGGGGGTCAGGTTGGTGACGGTCGCCTCGTCGCCCACGACCCGCTCCGCGACGTACTGCAGCGGGTAGAAGGAGGCGACCACCTCGCCGTCGCCGTCGCTGCTGCCGGCCGCGCAGGCGGAAAGGAACGCGGCCGGCAGCAGCAGCGCGAGGGGGAGGGGGGCACGTCTCCACATGACAATGATTCTCATCTGGAATGAGAATCATTGTCAAGTCAGGGGTCGGGCGCCGCGGGACCGGCCGCGGGCTAGGGTCGACGCGTGCTGGTCGTGAACAGGTTCCGCGTGCCCGAGGACGAGGGCGAGGGGTTCCGGGCAGGGCTCGAGCAGGCCCTGGCCGTGCTCGCCGAGCGCACGGGCTACGCCGAGGGCCGGCTCGGTCGCAACGTGGACGACCCCACCCTGTGGGTGATGGTGACCCGGTGGCGCGACGTCGGCAGCTATCGCCGGGCGCTGTCCTCCTACGAGGTCAAGCTCCACGCGGTGCCGCTGCTCAGCCGCTCCCTGGACGAGCCCTCCGCCTACGAGGCCCTCGACGGTGAGCTCAACGAGTCCTTCCCGCGGCGAACCAGCTGAGCAGTCCTCGGTAGGGTGGCTCCTTGCCCACCGCAGCCAGCGGCCGGGCACGCCCGTCACCTAGGAGCACTCGTGGCCAAGCCCCCCGCCACCGCCGTCGACAACGTCGTCTCCCTCGCCAAGCGGCGTGGCTTCGTCTACCCCTGCGGAGAGATCTACGGCGGCACCCGCTCGGCCTGGGACTACGGACCGCTCGGCGTCGAGCTGAAGGACAACATCAAGCGCCAGTGGTGGCGCTCCATGGTCCAGCTGCGCGACGACGTCGTGGGGCTCGACTCGAGCGTGATCCTCCCGCTGCAGACCTGGGAGGCCTCGGGCCACGTCGCGACCTTCACCGACCCGCTGACCGAGTGCCAGTCGTGCCACAAGCGCTTCCGGGCCGACCACCTCCAGGAGGAGTACGCCGAGAAGAAGGGGATCGACGACCCGGACGCGGTCGACCTCACCACGTTGGCGTGTCCCAACTGCGGCACCCGCGGCGCGTGGACCGAGCCTCGCCAGTTCTCCGGACTGCTCAAGACCTACCTCGGTGTGCTCGAGGACGAGAGCGGGCTGCACTACCTGCGGCCGGAGACCGCGCAGGGCATCTTCTTGAACTTCGCCAACGTGGTCACCAGCGCCCGCAAGAAGCCGCCCTTCGGCATCGCCCAGATCGGCAAGAGCTTCCGCAACGAGATCACGCCGGGCAACTTCATCTTCCGCACCCGCGAGTTCGAGCAGATGGAGATGGAGTTCTTCGTCAAGCCCGGTGAGGACGAGGAGTGGCACCAGCACTGGATCGACGAGCGGACCCGCTGGTACGTCGACCTCGGCATCGACCCCGACAACCTGCGGCACTTCGAGCACCCGCAGGACAAGCTGAGCCACTACTCCAAGCGCACCGTCGACATCGAGTACCGCTTCGGGTTCGCCGGCTCGGAGTGGGGTGAGCTCGAAGGGGTCGCCAACCGCACCGACTTCGACCTCTCCACGCACGCCGAGCACTCCGGGCAGGACCTGAGCTACTTCGACCAGGCCGCCGGGGAGCGCTACGTCCCGTACGTGATCGAGCCGGCCGCGGGCCTGAGCCGCAGCCTGATGACCTTCCTCGTCGACGCCTGGACCGAGGACGAGGCGCCCAACACCAAGGGTGGTGTGGACAAGCGCACCGTGCTCCGCCTCGACCCGCGGCTGGCTCCGGTGAAGGTCGCGGTGCTGCCGTTGAGCCGCAACGAGGACCTGACGCCGAAGGCGAAGGCGCTCGCCGCGGAGCTGCGCACCGTGTGGAACGTGGAGTTCGACGACTCCGGGGCGATCGGGCGGCGCTACCGCCGCCAGGACGAGATCGGCACGCCGTACTGCGTGACGGTGGACTTCGACACGCTCGAGGACGACGCGGTCACGGTGCGCGAGCGCGACACGATGAAGCAGGAGCGGATCCCCTTGACCGGGGTGCGCTCGTGGTTCGCCGAGCGTCTGCTCGGGTGCTGAGGTGGCGCGCGCCGAGGTCGCCGATCGGCGGACGCGCCGCGCGCCGGACGGGCACACTGTGCGGGTGAGCAAGAGCGCGATGGGCACGCGGGCCCGGGCGGCCGTCGTGGCCGCCCTCGTGGTCCCGGGACTGGCCCTGGCGGCCTGTGGCGCCGAGGAGTCGGACCAGAAGGCCTCGGCCACTCCCTCGGTCGACCTGCCGACCGGCAACGTCGCGGTGCCGGACGGGGTCACCCTCACCGAGCCCGGTGAGTCCCTGGACTTCGGCGAGACGGCGACCGTGGCCTACGAGCCGAACACCCAGCGCAGCTCGGTCATCGAGCTCGCCGTCACCTCGGTCCGGGCCGGCCGGATCGCCGATTTCGGCGCCTACCAGCTCGACGCGCGCACGAAGAAGTCGAGGCCGTACTACGTGCGGGCACGCGTGCGCAACGTCGGTGAGGGCGACCTCAGCCGGATGGCGATCCCGTTGCTGGCCCAGACCTCGGGCAACACGCTGATCCAGTCCTCGAGCTTCAACAACACCTTCGAGCGGTGCCCCTCCACCCCGATGCCCGCCGGGTTCACCAGCGGCGAGACGGCGACCGCCTGTCTGGTCTACCTGGTGCCCGAGGGCGGCTCGCTCGAGGCCATGAGCTATCGACCGCTGCAGGCGTTCGAGCCGATCACCTGGTCGGGGACGATCGCCCCGGTCCAGCAGCCGGAGAAGAAGAAGCAGACCAAGAAGCAGGACAAGAAGAAGCAGAAGAAGGACCAGCCCTGACCTCCGTCACCTCCGTCTCCACGCCTGCGCTGCGGCTCGGGTCCCTGGAGGTCCCGACCCCCGTGGTGCTCGCCCCGATGGCCGGCATCACCAACGCGGCCTACCGTCGGCTCTGCCGCGAGCAGGGCGCCGGTCTGTACGTCTGCGAGATGATCACGAGCCGCGGGCTGGTGGAGGGCGACCCGGTCACCCGCCAGATGCTGGTCTTCGACGAGCTCGAGTCGATCCGCTCGGTCCAGCTCTACGGCACCGACCCGCACTACGTCGGCCGGGCGACGGAGATCCTCTGCGCGGAGTACGGCGTGGCGCACGTCGACCTCAACTTCGGCTGCCCGGTGCCCAAGGTCACCCGCAAGGGCGGCGGCGCGGCGCTGCCCTGGAAGCGCACCCTGCTCGGGGAGATCCTCCGGGCCGCGGTGGCCGCGGCGTCGCGCTACGACGTGCCGGTCACGATGAAGACCCGGCTGGGCATCGACGAGGACCACCTGACCTACCTCGACGCGGGCCGGATCGCCGAGGCGTCCGGCGTGGCGGCGATCGCCCTGCACGGCCGGACCGCCCTGCAGGGATACTCCGGGACGGCCGACTGGGATGCGATCGCCCGTCTGGTGGAGCACGTCGACCTGCCGGTGCTCGGCAACGGCGACATCTGGGAGGCCGGGGACGCGCTGCGGATGGTCGAGCAGACCGGTGCGCACGGCGTCGTGGTCGGCCGCGGCTGCCTGGGGCGCCCCTGGCTCTTCCGCGACCTGGCCGCCGCGTTCGCGGGGACACCCGTCGCCACCCTGCCCCGCCTGGGCGAGGTGGCCGCGATGATGCGCCGGCACGCCGAGCTGCTCAGCCTCCACATGGGGGAGGAGCGCGGCTGCAAGGAGTTCCGCAAGCACGTCTCGTGGTACCTCAAGGGCTTTCCGGCCGGGGGCGACGTACGGCGCGACCTGGCGTTGGTCAGCAGCCTCAGCGAGCTCGACGAGCGGCTGGCGGCGCTCGACCCGGACGCGGAGTTCCCGGTGGTCGAGCTGGGCACCCCCCGCGGTCGGCAGGGTGGCCCCCGCAAGGGGGTGGCCCTGCCGGAGGGGTGGCTGGCCGACACCGACGGGACCGGTGCCGTGCTTCGCGAGGAGGCCTCGGAGACCAGCGGCGGGTGAGCCCGCCGAGCGCTCAGCGCCGCTCGGGTGACCGTTCGTGGGACCGGTCGTGGGACCGGTCGTGGGACCGGTCGTGACCGGGGTCACGTGGCCATCGTCACGCCCCGGGACGGGCTCCTCGGTTTGGGTGGGGCGGGTGGTCCGTGGTTGCATCGTCGGGTCCCGCGCCCCCCGCACACGTTAGGACGTACCCCGTGCCCCGAGGTCACGCCCGAGGCCAGCACCGAGGCCGCCACCTCCTGGAGCCCACCAGGTCCGCCTCGTTCCAGACCGTCTTCCGCCGCCGTCGCCTTGCCCTGGTGACGGCCCCCCTGGCCACGGCGCTCGTCGTGGGCACCGGGGTGGCCACCAGTGGTTTCTCCTCGGTGACCGCGCCCGGCGCGACCGGGACCGCGAGTGCGTCCCTGGGTGCGCAGACCACCGGCCTGGCCCGGACCGACCCGACCGTGGGGGAGGAGCGCGAGCTCGGCACCACCCGGTCCACCGACCGGGCCCCGCTGGTCAGCCACCGCGTGGCCAAGCCCACGGGCAAGCTCTGGACCACCGCGAACCTCGACGTGCGCACCCAGCCGCGGGAGAAGACCCGCACCGTCGGGCTGCTCGACGCCGGCAAGCGTGTCCCGGTGACCGGCCGTCGGATCGCCGGGTACGCCGAGGTGCTGGTCGGCAAGGTCCCGCGCTGGGTCACCGCCGACTACCTGTCGAAGAAGAAGGCCCCCGCGGAGCGCGGGCTCAGTGGTGCGCCCTGCCCCGACGGCTCCAGCATCGAGGCCGGCCTGCAGCCGGCCGCCGTCAAGGTCTACCGCGCCGCCTGCGCGGCCTTCCCCGAGCTGACCACCTACGGTGGCCAGGACGGCCACGGCGAGCACGTCAACGGCCAGGCCATCGACTTCATGGTGACCGACGGGGGCACCGGCCAGCGGCTCGCCGACTTCCTCTACGCCAAGCGTGCCGAGCTCGACCTGTTCGACATCATCTGGGCTCAGCGGATCTGGACGATCCAGCGCTCGAGCGAGGGCTTCCGGCCCATGTCGGACCGAGGCTCGGCCACGGCCAACCACTACGACCACGTGCACATCAAGGTCAACTGACCGCGTCGGGACCTGCGGTCAGACGCCCAGCCGTCCGGCCGTCAGCACCTCGACCGCCGCCGGCGGGCCGGTGAACGACAGACCGGTGTGCTGGGCGCGTCCGAAGAGGAACATGGTCAGCTCGGCCGGGTCCCCGTCGACCACCACGGGGTCGTCGCCCTTGCGCAGCACCGCCGTGCGCTGGCGGGAGCCGTCTCGCCAGCAGATCTCCACCGGGACCCCGACGGGGCGCACCAGGCCCTTGCCCGCGACCGAGGCGGCCTTGAACACGATGCGGCGCTCGCGGTCGGTCAGCTCGCGTGGCGCCCAGCCCGGAGCGGCCCGACGGATGTCCTCGTGGTGCACGAGGAACTCCAGGGTGTTCACGACCCGGTCCACCGGCGGCAGCGCCGTCGGTGACCAGGGCGGAGGGCCGTTGCGCACCCGCTCCACGAGCGTGACGAAGTCGGAGTCCGCCAGCCGACGCGCGGAGCGCTGGGTGAGCCGCTCCAGCTGCGGCAGCACGATGCCCGGGGCGGCCAGCGGGTCACGCTCGCGGACAAGCAGGTGGATGACCAGGTCCTTGACCGTCCAGGCACCGCACAGCGTGGGTGCGCGCTCGCCGGCCTCGAGCGCGGCATTGCACAGGGCCGCCCGCTCCGTGCGCGACATCGGCTCCATGGGTGCAGCCTAGGCACTGGCACCGGGGTGTGGAATGCCGAGAGGGCGACCTAGGGTTGGGCCGTTGTGTCGAAGACGCGAGGACGGCCCCGATCGGACCGGTCGGCGAGCCGCCGGACCGGGAACTCCTCCACCCTGCGAGCGGGCTTCCGGGTCCTCGGCGTCGCGATCCGCCGCGAGCCGTGGGTGTTCACGCTCTCCACGCTGGGCAGCGTGCTCTTCGGCGCGCTCACCGTGGCCGACGCCTGGGTCCTCGGCTGGTCCACGGACAACGTGCTGCTGCCCGCCTTCGACGAGGGCACCACCGCGACGCGGGGGCTGGTCGCGATCTTCGCGCTGTTCCTCGGCGTCGCGATCCTGCGGGCCGTCGGCATCGTCGCGCGCCGGCTCGGTGCGGGCGTGATGCAGTACCGGATGCAGGCGGCGTACCGGCGCCAGGTCACCCGGCAGTACCTCACCCTGCCGATGTCGTGGCACCAACGGCACCCGACCGGCGAGCTGCTCAGCAACGCCAACTCCGACGTGGAGGCCGCCTGGGCCCCGATCGCGCCGTTGCCGATGGCCGTCGGGACGCTCGCGATGATGGTGATCGCGGTGGTCCAGATGCTGTTCACCGACCTCGTGATGGCGATGGTCGGACTGCTGGTCTTCCCCCTGGTGATGCTGGTCAACGTGGTCTTCCAGCGGCTCTCGTCACCGATCTTCACCCGCATCCAGGCGCTGCGGGCCGAGCTCAGCGAGATCGCGCACGAGTCCTTCGACGGCGCGATGGTGGTCAAGACCCTGGGTCGCGAGGGCCAGGAGACCGACCGCTTCGCGCAGAAGGCCGCGCAGCTGCGCGACGAGGGCATCCGGGCCGGGCGCATCCGGGCCGCCTTCGACCCGTTCCTGGAGAGCCTGCCCAACCTCGGCGTCCTCGTGGTCCTCGGGATCGGTGTCTACCGGGTGCGCGCCGGGCTCGCCGGCCCCGGTGACGTGGTCACGATCGCCTACCTGCTGACCATCGTGGCCTTCCCGATCCGGTCGATCGGCTGGATGCTGGGCGAGTTCCCCCGGTCGGTCGTCGGGTACGAGCGCGTGCACCGGGTCCTCGACACGGTCAGCGAGACGACGTACGGCGACGCGCGCGCGGAGTCCTCCCCCGGGGGTGCCGCGCTGGCGGTCCGCGACCTGACCTACACCTACGAGCCGGGCGAGCGACTGCTCGACGGACTCGACTTCGAGGTGGAGCCCGGCCGCACGGTCGCCGTGGTGGGCGCGACGGCGTCGGGGAAGAGCACGCTGACCTCGTTGGTGACCCGGCTGATGGACCCGCTGGAGGGGGCGGTCCTCCTCGACGGGCACGACCTGAGGGACCTGCCGCCCGGTGCGCTCGCCGAGCACGTCGCGCTGGTGCCGCAGAGCGCCTTCCTGTTCGACGACACCGTGCGCGACAACGTGACCCTGGGCGCGGACGTCCCCGACGAGGAGGTCTGGGCCGCCCTGCGGGTCGCCCAGGCCGACGGGTTCGTGGCCGGCCTGCGCGACGGCCTCGACAGCCGGCTGGGGGAGCGGGGGACGAGCCTCTCGGGTGGTCAGCGCCAGCGGCTCTCACTGGCGCGCGCCCTGATCCGGCGGCCACGCCTGCTCGTGCTCGACGACGCGACCTCTGCGGTCGACCCCGAGGTCGAGGCCCGCATCCTGGCCGCCATGCGCGAGCGTGGCGGCGACTCCACCCTGCTGCTGGTCGCCTACCGCAAGGCCACGATCGCGCTGGCCGACGAGGTGCTCTTCCTCCAGGGTGGTCGGATCGTCGACCGCGGCACCCACGCGGCGCTGCTGGCGCGCAATCCCGCCTACGCGCGGCTGGTCAACGCCTACGAGACCGAGGGGGCGACGCGATGAGCACCGTGGCCGACGACCACGTCGACGACCCGCTCGACCGGGTCGCCGCGGGCACCTCGGTCGACACCGGCGACGAGATCCGTGCCTGGGACACCCTGCGGCGCGGGCTCGCCTTCTCCCCCGAGCTCGGTGACGGCTTCGGCTGGACGCTGCTGCTGGCGGCCGTCGGCACGGCCGGGCGGCTCGTCGTACCCGTCTCGGTGCAGCAGACGCTGGACCGCGGACTCAACGGCCCCGGCGGCGTCGACCTGGGCTTCGTCAGCCAGATGGCGTTCGTCGCGGCCCTGGCGATCGTGGCCACCGGCGTCTCCTCCTACTTCATGACCGCGCGGCTGTTCACCGCCTCCGAGCGGGGTCTGGCCACGCTGCGGATCAAGGCGTTCCGGCACGTCCACGACCTGCCGCTGCTCACCCAGAACACCGAACGGCGCGGCGCCCTGGTCTCGCGGGTGACCAGCGACGTCGACCAGGTCTCGCAGTTCCTCGTCTTCGGCGGCGTGTTCGGCATCATCAGCGTCGGGCAGGTGCTGCTCGCGACCGTGGTGATGCTGTTCTACTCCTGGGAGCTGACCATCCTGGTCTGGGTGTGCTTCCTGCCGCTGTTCCTCTCCCTGCGCTACTTCCAGCGCCGGCTGTCCCTGGCCTACGGGGTGGTCCGCCGCTCGGTCGGCGCCATGCTGTCCGCGATCTCCGAGCCGGTGGTGGGGGCGGTGACCGTGCGCACCTACGCCATCGAGGAGCGCACCCAGGACCGCATCGACGAGGCGATCTCGGTCAACCAGCGGGCGTCCACCCGGGCCCAGGGCCTGACCGCGTTCTCCTTCAGCCTCGGCGGCATCTCCGCGGGGCTCGCCAACGCCGGGGTGCTGATCCTCGGCATCTGGCTGGGGCTCGACGACAAGATCACCTCCGGGGAGGTGCTCGCGTTCGCGTTCCTGGTGACGCTGTTCGTGGGGCCGGTGCAGATGGGCACCCAGGTGCTCACCGACGCGCAGAACGCGATCGCCGGCTGGCGCCGGGTGATCGGCATCCTGGAGACGCCGGCGGACCTCGACGACCCGGGTCCGGCGGGCCAGTCGCTGCCGCGCGGCGCGATGGACGTCGCCTTCGAGGACGTGTCCTTCGGCTACCCCGGTGGCCCGCTGGTGCTGCGTGAGGTCACCGAGCACCTCGAGTCGGGCAGCCGGATCGCCGTCGTGGGGGAGACGGGCTCGGGCAAGACCACCTTCGCCAAGCTGCTGACCCGGCTGATGGACCCCACCTCGGGCACGGTGCTGCTCGACGGGGTCGACATCCGGTCGGTGGAGTTCGCCTCGCTGCGGCGAAGGGTGGTGCTCGTGCCCCAGGAGGGCTTCCTGTTCGACTCCACGCTGCTGGCCAACGCCCGCTACGGAGATCTCGACGCCACCGAGGAGCAGGTCCGGGCAGCCGCCCGCGAGCTCGGCCTGGGGGACTGGCTCGACGGCCTGCCCCGGGGGCTGGAGACCCGGGTCGGGCAGCGCGGGGAGTCGCTGTCGGCCGGGGAGCGGCAGCTGGTGGCGCTGCTGCGCGCGCACCTGGCCGACCCCGACCTGCTCGTCCTGGACGAGGCGACCAGCGCGGTCGACCCCGCGCTGGAGATGCGCATCGGCCGAGCCCTGGAGCGGCTGATGTCGGGGCGCACGAGCGTGACCATCGCCCACCGGCTCTCCACCGCCGAGAACGCCGACGAGGTGCTGGTCTTCGACCGAGGCAGGGTCGTGCAGCGCGGTCCGCACGCCGCCCTCGTCGACGCGCACACCCCCGAGGGCGAGCCCGGCGTGTACGCCCGCCTGCACCGCTCCTGGGTGGCCCAGCAGTCCCTCTGACCGCCGAGCGGGCACTGCGCTCACGTCGTACGACGCCGAGCGGGCACTGCGCGCACGCCGTACGACGCCGAGCGGGCACTGGACGGCAAACCGATCGGGCCCGGGCTCCGAACGACCTGCATGGACCTCGGGCAGACGATCGGTCTGCGACTCTCCCGGCGAGACCCCGGCGCGCTCGAGGACGCCTTCACCACCTACGAGACGTCGGTCCGGGCCTACGTGACCCGGCTCGTCGGCCACAGCGAGGCCGACGACGTGGTGCAGCGCACCTTCCTCGACGTCTGGCGCCAGTCCTCGAAGTACGACCCGGCCCAACGCTTCACCGGCTGGCTGTTCACGATCGCCCGCCGCCGCGCCATCGACACCCTGCGCAGCCGCAACCGGGACGTCGTCGGCGTCGACGCCGCGTGGCACCTGGTCGGTGAGGACGGTCGGGAGACCGCGCAGCGGTACGCCGACGCGGCGGACGTGCGCGCCGCCGTGGCGCGGCTCCCGGAGCACGAGCGCCGGGTCATCGAGCTCGCCTACTTCGCCGACCTCACCCAGGCCGAGATCGCGGCCGTCCTCGAAGCGCCGCTCGGCACGGTCAAGGCGCGCGCGGCGCGCGGCACCCGCCGGCTCGGCGTCCTGATGACCACCGTCACCGCGCCGGCGAACGGCTGACCCACCCACCTGGCGCGTGCGCGCAGTGCCCGCTGGCGGCGTACGACGTGCGCGCAGTGCCCGCTCGGCGGGAGCCACTCCGGTCCCGGATACTGGGTGGGTGACCCCGTCCGACAACCCGCCCGACCCCACGTCCGACCTCGGGCCCGCCTCCCGCCTCGACCCCGCCGTCGCCGCGCGGCTCACCCGCAACGCCGACGGGCTGGTCGCCGCCGTGGTGCAGCAGCACGGCACCGGAGAGGTGTTGATGCTGGCCTGGATGGACGACGAGGCACTGCACCGCACGCTGACCACGCGGGAGGCCACCTACTGGAGCCGGTCCCGCGGGGAGTACTGGGTGAAGGGTGAGACCTCCGGTCACACCCAACGGGTGCGCGGGGTGCGGCTCGACTGCGACGGCGACACGCTGCTGGTCACCGTCGACCAGACCGGCCCGGCCTGCCACACCGGCGCGGCCACGTGCTTCGACGCCGACGTCCTGCTCGCGGTCGACGATGGCTGAGGCGGGTCGCGACCCGCGCCGCAGCTTCGGTCCGGTGGTCCTCCTCGGGCTGGCCACGGCGACCCTGGCCGCGGTGGCCAGCGCGAAGCCCTGGGTCGGGCCGTCCGGCGAGTCGGCCCCGGTCGCGACGGCCGCGCTCGATGCCGGCAGCACGTTCCCGCTCGCCTCGGCGCTGAGCCTGGTCCTGCTCGCGACCTGGGGCGTGGTGCTGGTCACCCGCGGCCGGGCCCGGCGCACGTTCGCCGTCGCCGCCGCGCTCACCGCGCTCGGGCTGGTGGCGGCCGTGGTCACGGCGTACCTCACCCTGCCGGACAGCGCCCGCAGCAGCTACGCCGAGCTCATGGGCCGGCCCGGGGGCGAGCAGGGGTTCACCGGCTGGTTCTGGACCGCGGCCGTCGCCGCCGTCGCGGCCGTGGCACCCGCCGCGCTCGCCGTACGCCTGGTCCCGACGTGGCCCGAGATGGGCCGGCGGTACGACGCGCCGGGCGGGCGCACGCCCGACCCGGCGCCCACCCGCGAGGAGGACCTGTGGCGTGCGCTCGACCGCGGCCACGACCCGACCGACACGAGCGAGCGGTAGCGGTGCCGGCCGACCGGCGCGATTCACTACACTGACGCCGTCGCACCCGCCCAACCGAGGAGCTCCATGTCCGACAACCATGGCAACACCCCGGCAGCGTGGACGGCCGTCGTGGTCGGCCTCCTCGCCTTCATCGTGGGAGGCATCGGGCTGATGATCGGCAACATGACCGTCTTCTGGGTCGGTGTGGCCCTGGCCCCCGTGGCCATCGTGGCCGGCGCCGTCATGGGCAAGATGGGGCACGGCGCGAGCCGCTGACCGTCGTGGACGCCGAGCTCGCGCACGCCCCGTCCGGGACCGACCCGTTCGTGGTGCGCGCGCGCACCCGGGGCGAGCGCCTGCGTGCACCGCTGCTGACCGGCGGCGTCGTCGCCGGGCTGACCCTGGCGCTGCACCTGCGCGACCCGCACGTCTCCGGCAGCTGGGGACTGTGCCCGTCGCTGGCCATCACCGGCTTCTACTGCCCGGGCTGCGGCGGGCTGCGCGCGGTCCACGACCTGGGCAACGGTGACCTGCTCGCTGCCGCCGGCAGCAACCTGCTCTTCGTCGCCCTGGTGCCCTTCCTCGTCGTCGGCTGGATCGTCTGGACCCGCCGGGCCTGGCGCGGGACGCCGTCGGGGTCCGTCGCGCGCGGCGGGGCCGCGCACCCGTACGCCGGGCTGGTGATCGGGATCTCCACCGTCGTGCTCGTCGTCTTCGGGGTGCTGCGCAACCTCCCGATGGGCGCGTGGCTGGCGCCCTGACCGCCCCCGACCGGCGCCTCGTCCCACCGGCTCCTCGTGCGGCCCGGTTGTGCGCCGTGTGAGAACCTTGCAGCACCGCGAGGACCACCTCCGCGGTCGCGTCCGCAGACCCTGTCCGGAAGGCCTCTTCGCATGTCCGTGCTCGACGACATCGTCGCCGGTGTGCGCGAAGACCTGGCGGCTCGCCAGGCCAGCCACCCCGAGGCCGAGCTGAGGGCGGCCGTCGAGCTGCTCGCACCCGCCCACGACCCGATGCCGGCCTTCCGCGCCGCGGGGCTCTCGGTCATCGCCGAGGTCAAGCGACGGTCCCCGAGCAAGGGGGCGCTGGCCCCGATCCCGGACCCGGCGGCGCTGGCGACGGCGTACCACGCCGGCGGTGCCGACGCGATCTCGGTGCTGACCGAGGGGCGCCGTTTCGGCGGCAGCCTCGACGACCTCCGGGCAGTGCGCGCGGCGGTGCCGACGCCGCTGCTGCGCAAGGACTTCATGGTCACCGGGTACCAGCTGCTCGAGGCGCGTGCCGCCGGGGCCGACCTCGTGCTGCTCATCGCGGCCGCCCTCGACGACGCGACGCTCGCCGACCTGCACGCGCAGGCGCGGGACCTCGGCCTCACCGTGCTCACCGAGGTGCACGACGAGGAGGAGGTCGAGCGCGCCCTGGCCGTCGGGGCCGAGCTCATCGGGGTCAACGCCCGCAACCTCAAGACGCTCCAGGTCGACCCCGACGTGTTCGGCCGGCTCGCGGCCCTGCTGCCCGACGAGGTGGTCACGGTGGCCGAGTCCGGCATCGCCGGGGTGGCCGACGCCGCCCGGTACGCCGCCCAGGGCGCCGACGTGGTGCTCGTCGGCGAGATGCTCGTGCGCGACGGGGACCCGCGGGCGGCCGTCGCCTCGCTGAAGTCCGTGAAGGAGACCGTGCGATGAGCGCGCTGGGTGCAGACGAGACCGGTCGCTTCGGCGACTTCGGCGGCCGGTTCATGCCGGAGGCCCTGATGGCCGCGCTCGACGAGCTGACCGCCGCCTGGCAGGAGGCGATGGCCGACGCGGCGTTCACCGACGAGTTCCAGCGCATGCTGCGCGACTACGCCGGCGTGCCGAGCGCGCTGTACGACGCGACCAAGCTCGGTGAGCACGCGGGCGCCCGGATCCTGCTCAAGCGCGAGGACCTCAACCACACCGGCGCCCACAAGATCCGCAACGTGCTCGGCCAGGCGCTGCTGACCCGGCGGATGGGCAAGACCCGGATGATCGCGGAGACGGGCGCGGGCCAGCACGGCGTGGCCACGGCCACCGCGGCGGCGTACCTCGGGCTCGAGTGCACCGTGTACATGGGTGAGGTCGACACCGAGCGCCAGGCGCTCAACGTCGCCCGGATGCAGCTCCTCGGGGCGGAGGTGATCCCGGTGACGTCCGGGTCGCGGACGCTCAAGGACGCGATCAACGAGGCCATCCGCGACTGGGTGGCCAGCGTCGACCACACCGCCTACTGCTTCGGCACCGCGGCCGGGCCGCACCCGTTCCCCTCGATGGTCCGCGACTTCTGCCGCGGCATCGGCGACGAGGCGCGGGAGCAGTGCCTCGAGCTCACCGGCGCGCTGCCCGACTCGGTGGTCGCGTGCGTCGGTGGCGGGTCCAACGCCATCGGCATCTTCACCGCCTTCCTCGACGACCCCGACGTCGCGATCGTCGGCTTCGAGGCCGGCGGCGAGGGCGTGGACACCCCGCGCCACGCGGCGACGATCTCCGCCGGCGAGGTCGGCGTGCTGCACGGCGCACGCACCTACGTCCTGCAGGACGACGACGGCCAGACGGCGGAGTCGCACTCGATCTCCGCCGGGCTCGACTACCCCGGGGTGGGGCCGCAGCACGCCCACCTCGCGCAGACCGGCCGCGCGTCGTACCGGCCGGTCACCGACTCCGCGGCGATGGACGCCATGGCGATGCTGTCCCGCACCGAGGGCATCATCCCCGCGATCGAGACCGCCCACGCCGTCGCCGGCGCGCTCGAGCTGGCCCGCGAGCACCCCGGCTCGACCATCCTGGTCAACCTCTCCGGTCGCGGCGACAAGGACATGGGCACCGCGATCGAGTGGTTCGGCCTGGGTCAGGTCGCACCCGACGGGAGCCCGGAGCCCGCCTCCGAGCAGCAGATCGCGGACGGCGCCAAGTGAGCGGGCACCCGAGCGGGGGAGCCAGCACCGCCACGGCCTTCGCGCGGACCCGCGAGGAGGGCCGGGCCGCGCTGGTCGGCTACCTGCCGGCCGGCTTCCCCGACGTACGCGGCGGCATCGAGGCGATCACCGTGATGGTCGAGGCCGGCTGCGACGTGATCGAGGTCGGGCTGCCCTACAGCGACCCGGTGATGGACGGTCCCACGATCCAGGCCGCGGCCCAGCGCGCGCTCGACGGTGGGGTCCGCACCCGCGACGTCCTCCGCACGGTCGAGGCGGTGGCCGCGACCGGCACCCCCACCGTGGTGATGACCTACTGGAACCCGGTCGAGCGGTACGGCGTCGACCGGTTCGCCGCCGACCTGGCCTCGGCCGGTGGAGCCGGGCTGATCACGCCCGACCTCACCCCCGACTCCGCCGAGGCCTGGATCGCCGCCGCCGACGAGCGCGACCTCGACAAGATCTTCCTCGTCGCCCCGTCCTCGACCGACGAGCGGCTGCGCTACACCGCGACGGCGTGCCGGGGGTTCGTCTACGCCACCGCGGTCATGGGCGTGACCGGTGCGCGGGCGTCGACCTCGGACCTCGCCGGCCCGCTCGTCGAGCGCACCCGCCGCGTGACCGACCTGCCCGTCGGCGTCGGCCTCGGCGTCTCCACCGGTGACCAGGCCGCGGAGGTGGCCGGCTACGCCGACGCGGTGATCGTGGGCTCGGCGTTCGTGCGGACGCTGCTGGACGCCGACGACACCGCCACCGGGCTGAAGGCCCTCGCCGCCCTGACCGAGGACCTCGCCGCGGGGGTGCGACGTGGCTAGCCGGGTCACGGCCGGGCTCGTCGTGGCGCTCGCCCTGCTGCTGGGCGCGTGCGGCTCCACCGACGAGCCGGCGGCGATCATCGGCACCAGCACCTCCGACGACGACGGGTACCGGGGCATCAAGCTCGACCGCCCCTACGACGTGCCGCACGTGGCCCTGGAGGCCACCGACGGCAGCCGGTTCGACCTCGCGGCGCAGGACAAGCGCACCCTGGTGTTCTTCGGCTACACCAACTGCCCGGACATCTGCCAGGTCGTGATGAGCACGGTCGCCTCGGCCGTCTCCCGGCTCAGCCCCGAGGAGCAGCAGCGACTCCAGGTGGTGTTCGTGACCACCGACCCCGCCCGGGACAGCACCGAGGTCCTGAGCACCTACCTCGACCGCTTCGACCCCGACTTCCGTGGGGTGACCGGCCCGCTGCGCCGCGTCGTCACCCTGGGCAAGCCCCTGGGGATCGACGTGCTGGCGGGCGAGAAGCTGCCCAGCGGCGGCTACGAGGTCGACCACACGACCAACGTCATCTCCGTGCACCGCGGTCGCGGCGACCTGGTCTGGACGGCGGCCACCTCCCCGGCGGACGTCGCCGCGGACCTCGAGAAGATCCTGAAGGCGGACTCATGACGGCCTGGTTGCTCGCGTGGTCGATCCCGAGCCCTGCCAACGGCGTCTGGTACCTCGGTCCGGTCCCGATCCGGGCCTACGCGCTGTGCATCATCCTGGGCGTGGTCGCCGCGATCTGGCTCGGGGAGCGCCGCTGGACCGCTCGCGGTGGCACCGCCGGACAGATCGGCGACATCGCCCTGTGGGCCGTGCCGGCCGGGCTGGTCGGGGCGCGGGCCTACCACGTGGCCACCGACTCCCAGCTCTACTTCGGTCCCGGAGGCGACCCGCTCGGCGCCCTGGAGATCTGGAACGGCGGGCTCGGCATCTGGGGGGCGATCGCCGGCGGCGTGCTCGGCGCCTGGCTCTACACCCGACGCCACGGCATCCGCCTGCTGTCGCTGGCCGACGCGCTCGCCCCCGGCCTGCTCCTGGCGCAGGCGATCGGCCGGTTCGGCAACTACTTCAACCAGGAGCTGTTCGGCCGGCCCACCGACCTGCCGTGGGGGCTGGAGATCGCCGCGGGCAACCGGCCCGAGGGCTACGCACAGTTCGCCACCTTCCACCCCACGTTCCTCTACGAGGCGCTGTGGAACCTCGCCGCGCTGGCCGTGGTCATCTACCTCGACCGGCGCCTGCGCCTGGGCCACGGACGCGTGTTCGCGCTCTACGTGATGGCCTACACGCTGGGTCGCGGCTGGATCGAGCACCTGCGGATCGACCCGGTCGAGCTCCAGGACGTCGGCGGCCTGCGCTTCAACGTGTGGATGTCGATCGTGCTGTTCCTGCTCGCCGCGGCGTACTTCGTGGTGGTCGGACGCCGGCACCGAGGCCCGGACACGCGGGAGCGGTCGCCGTACGTCGAGGGCGCGGCGCCCGCCGTGGCCGCGAGCGACCCGGAACCGGACCCGGAACCGGACTCGGACGCCGGCCCGAACTCGGACCCGAACGGGGCCGACGCCGAGATGGGCCCGGCACCGGCACCGGCACCGACGCCGGGAACGACCCCGGAGGGCCGCCCAGCCGTCCCACCCGGTGAGGCATTCGTCTCGCGGAACGACCCGCGGCCGGAGCCGTGGCCTGCTGTAGGCTGCTGTCTCCGCATGGGCCAATGTCGTCCCAGCACCAGCATGCTCACACTCACCGCACGCAACCCGGAGTCCGGCGGACTCCCGGTCGCGGGGTGACCGACGACGGGAGAGTGCACATGCCGGCATTCCCGCCGCCCGCACCGGGGACGCGACACGGGTCCGGGACCCCGCACCCGCAGGGCCTCTACGACGGGCTCCACGAGCACGACGCCTGCGGGGTGGCCTTCGTCGCCACCATGACCGGCGTGCCCAGCCACGCGATCGTCAGCCAGGCGCTCACCGCGCTGCGCAACCTCGAGCACCGCGGTGCCGCGGGCGCCGAGCCGAACTCCGGCGACGGCGCGGGCATCCTGATGCAGGTCCCCGACAGGTTCTTCCGCGAGGTCGTGGACTTCGACCTGCCGGCCCGCCACTCCTACGCCGTGGGCACCGCGTTCCTCCCCGGCGAGGAGGAGCAGGTCGCCAAGACCCGCAAGCGCATCGAGGACATCGCCGCCGAGGAGGGCCTCACCGTCCTGGGCTGGCGCGAGGTCCCCACCGACTCCTCCTCCCTGGGCCGCACCGCCCTGGACTGCATGCCCGCCTTCGCGCAGCTGTTCGTCGCGGCGTCGGGCAGCCGCACCATGGGGATGGCGCTCGAGCGGATCGCCTACGTCCTGCGCAAGCGCGCCGAGCGCGAGACCGACGTCTACTTCCCGTCGCTGTCGAGCCGCACCATCGCCTACAAGGGGATGCTCACCACCGAGCAGCTCGACCACGTGTTCCCCGACCTCGTCGACGAGCGCGTGGAGAGCGCGGTCGCGGTGGTGCACTCCCGCTTCTCGACCAACACCTTCCCGAGCTGGCCGCTCTCGCACCCGTTCCGCTTCATCGCGCACAACGGCGAGATCAACACCGTCATGGGCAACCGCAACTGGATGCGTGCCCGCGAGGCCCTCCTGGAGTCCGACCTCATCCCCGGCGACCTCGAGCGCATCTTCCCGATCTGCACGCCGGGCGCGAGCGACTCCGCGTCGTTCGACGAGGTCCTCGAGCTGCTGCACATGGGCGGCCGCTCGCTGCCGCACTCGGTGCTGATGATGATCCCCGAGGCGTGGGAGAACCACGCCGAGATGGACGCCAAGCGGCGCGCCTTCTACGAGTTCCACTCCGCGCTGATGGAGCCGTGGGACGGCCCGGCCTGCGTGGTGTTCACCGACGGCACCCAGGTCGGTGCGGTCCTGGACCGCAACGGGCTGCGTCCCTCCCGCTACTGGGTCACCGACGACGGTCTCGTCGTGCTGGCCAGCGAGGTCGGCGTGCTCGACATCCCGCAGGACAAGATCGTCCGCAAGGGCCGCCTCAAGCCGGGCCGGATGTTCCTCGTCGACACCGAGGAGCACCGCATCGTCGAGGACGAGGAGATCAAGGAGGAGCTGGCGAGCGAGCACCCGTACGACGAGTGGCTGCACGCCGGGCTGATCAAGCTGGCCGACATCGCCGACCGCGAGCACGTCATCCACTCGCACGCCTCGGTGACCCGACGCCAGCAGATCTTCGGCTACACCGAGGAGGAGCTCCGGATCCTGCTCAGCCCGATGGCCAACACCGGTGCCGAGCCGATCGGCTCCATGGGCACCGACACCCCCGTCGCGGTGCTCAGCGACCGCTCGCGGCTGCTGTTCGACTACTTCGCCCAGCTCTTCGCCCAGGTCACCAACCCGCCGTTGGACGCGATCCGCGAGGAGCTGGTGACCAGCCTCAACGGCACGATCGGTCCCGAGGCCAACCTGCTCGCGCCGACCCCCGCCGCGTGCCGTCAGGTGGTGCTCCCGTTCCCGGTGATCACCAACGACGAGCTGGCCAAGATCCGGCACATCAACCGCGACGGTGACATGCCCGGCTTCATCGCCCACGTCTCCCGGGGCCTGTACGACGTGAGCGGTGGCGGCGACGCCCTCGCTCGTCGTCTCGACGAGATCTGCGCCGAGGTCAGCGAAGCCATCGCCGGCGGGGCGCGGGTGATCGTGCTCTCCGACCGGCACTCCGACGCCAGCCAGGCGCCGATCCCCTCGCTGCTGATGACCGCGGCGGTGCACCACCACCTCGTTCGCGAGAAGACCCGCACCCAGGTCGGTCTGCTGATCGAGGCCGGTGACGTCCGCGAGGTCCACCACGTGGCGCTGCTGATCGGCTACGGCGCCGCGGCGGTCAACCCCTACCTGGCGATGGAGTCCGTCGAGGACCTCGCCCGGGACCGGTTCTACGTCAAGGAGGAGCCGGAGCAGGCCGTCGCGAACCTGGTGAGGTCGCTGGGCAAGGGCGTGCTCAAGGTGATGTCGAAGATGGGCGTCTCCACGGTCGCGTCGTACACCGGAGCGCAGATCTTCGAGGCCCTCGGGCTCTCCCAGGAGCTCGTCGACCGCTACTTCACCGGCACCACCTCCAAGCTCGGCGGCATCGGTCTCGACGTGATCGCCGAGGAGGTGGCCCGGCGCCACCGGGTGGCCTACCCCGTCGGCGGCATCGCACCGGCCCACCGGTCGCTGGAGATCGGCGGCGAGTACCAGTGGCGCCGCGAGGGCGAGCTGCACCTGTTCGACCCCGAGACCGTCTTCCGCCTGCAGCACGCGACGCGGGCCGGCAAGTACGACGTGTTCAAGCAGTACACGTCCCGCGTCAACAACCAGTCCGAGCGGCTGATGACCCTGCGGGGGCTGTTCCGCTTCAAGGACGGCCAGGCCACCGGCCGCGAGCCGATCGACCTCGACGAGGTCGAGCCGGTCTCGGAGATCGTCAAGCGGTTCTCCACCGGGGCGATGTCCTACGGGTCGATCTCGGCCGAGGCGCACGAGACCCTGGCCGTGGCGATGAACCGTCTGGGCGGCAAGTCCAACACCGGGGAGGGCGGCGAGGACGCCGACCGGCTCTACGACCCCGAGCGCCGCTCGTCGATCAAGCAGGTGGCATCGGGCCGGTTCGGGGTCACCTCGGAGTACCTCACCAACGCCGACGACCTGCAGATCAAGATGGCCCAGGGGGCCAAGCCGGGGGAGGGCGGCCAGCTCCCCGGCAACAAGGTCTATCCCTGGGTGGCCAAGACCCGGCACAGCACCCCGGGCGTGGGGCTGATCTCGCCGCCGCCGCACCACGACATCTACTCCATCGAGGACCTCGCCCAGCTGATCCACGACCTGAAGAACTCCAACCCCGCGGCGCGCGTGCACGTCAAGCTCGTCGCCGAGGTGGGTGTGGGCACGGTGGCGGCGGGTGTCTCCAAGGCGCACGCCGACGTGGTGCTGATCTCCGGCCACGACGGGGGCACGGGCGCCGCCCCGCTGACCTCGCTCAAGCACGCCGGAGGGCCGTGGGAGCTCGGGCTCGCCGAGACCCAGCAGACCCTGCTGCTCAACGGCCTGCGCGACCGGATCGTCGTCCAGACCGACGGCCAGCTGAAGACCGGGCGCGACGTGGTCGTGGCCGCGCTGCTCGGGGCCGAGGAGTACGGCTTCGCCAGCGCCCCGCTGGTGGTCTCGGGCTGCATCATGATGCGGGTCTGCCACCTCGACACGTGCCCGGTGGGCGTGGCCACGCAGAACCCGGTGCTGCGCGAGCGCTACTCCGGCAAGGCGGACTACGTCGTCACGTTCTTCGAGTACGTCGCGCAGGAGGTGCGTGAGCTGCTCGCCGAGCTGGGCTTCCGCACCCTGGACGAGGCCATCGGGCACGCCGAGGTGCTCGACTCGACCGAGGCGGTCAACCACTGGAAGGCCGCGGGACTGGACATCTCCCCGATCTTCCACGTGCCCGAGCTGCACGAGGACCACGCCCGGCGCAACACCCGCACGCAGGACCACGGCCTGGACAAGGCGCTCGACAACGAGCTCATCGAGCTGTGCCGCGAGGCCCTCGAGAACGGCGAGCCGGTGCGCGCCCAGGTCGCGATCCGCAACGTCAACCGGACGGTCGGCACGATGCTGGGCCACGAGGTGACCAAGCGCTTCCGCGCCGACGGGCTGCCCGACGGCACGATCGACCTGACCCTCGTCGGCTCCGCCGGCCAGTCGTTCGGCGCGTTCCTGCCGCGGGGCATCACGCTGCGGCTGGAGGGCGACGCCAACGACTACGTCGGCAAGGGGCTCTCCGGCGGCCGGATCGTGGTCCGTCCCGACCGGGCGGCCACCTTCGACGCCGCTCGGCAGATCATCGCCGGCAACACGATCTGCTACGGCGCCACCTCGGGTCAGGTCTACCTGCGCGGGCAGGCCGGGGAGCGCTTCTGCGTGCGCAACTCCGGGGCGACCGCGGTCGTCGAGGGGGTCGGCGACCACGGCTGCGAGTACATGACCGGCGGCATCGTCGTCGTCCTCGGCCCGACCGGGCGCAACTTCGCCGCCGGCATGAGTGGCGGCGTGGCCTACGTGCTCGACCTCGACGAGGGACGGGTGAACCCGCAGCTCGTCGAGCTCGGCGCCGTCGAGGGCGAGCAGCGCGACACCCTCGAGCGGCTGGTCCGCGAGCACGCGGAGGAGACCGGGTCCACGGTCGCCGAGGAGCTCCTGGTCGACTGGCCGACGACCCTGTCCCGGTTCACCGAGGTGATCCCGCGCGACTTCCGGATCGTGATGGAGGCCAAGGCCAAGGCCGAGGCCGACGGGCTCGACGACCACCAGACCGCCACGGCGATGATGGAGGCGCTCCATGGCTGATCGCACCCCCGGCACCCAGCGGACGGAGGCCTGACATGGCGGATCCCAAGGGCTTCCTCAAGCACGGGCGCGAGGTGGCCGAGCGCCGCCCCGTCGAGGAGCGCGTGCACGACTGGAACGAGGTCTACCCCGGAGGACCGGGGCGGGCGCTGCTGCCGATCATCACCGAGCAGGCGGGTCGCTGCATGGACTGCGGCATCCCGTTCTGCCACCAGGGCTGCCCGCTCGGCAACATCATCCCGGAGTGGAACGACCTCGTCTGGCGCGACGACTGGGACGGCGCCAGTGAGCGCCTGCACGCCACCAACAACTTCCCGGAGTTCACCGGTCGCCTCTGCCCCGCGCCGTGCGAGACCGCCTGCGTGCTCGGCATCAACCAGCCCGCGGTCACCATCAAGAACGTCGAGGTGGCGATCGCCGACCGCGCCTGGGAGTCGCGCGCCGTACGCCCCCAGCCGCCCGAGTGGCTCTCCGGCAAGACCGTGGCCGTCATCGGGTCGGGCCCGGCCGGGCTGGCCGCGGCCCAGCAGCTGACCAGGGCCGGTCACACCGTCGCGGTCTACGAGCGCGCCGACAAGATCGGCGGGCTGATGCGCTACGGCATCCCCGAGTTCAAGATGGAGAAGAAGGTCCTCGACCGTCGGCTCGACCAGATGCGCCGCGAGGGCACGGTCTTCCGGGCCGGCGTCGCCGTGGGTGACACCCTGACGGGCCAGCAGCTGCGCGACCGCTACGACGCCGTGGTGCTGGCCACGGGGGCGACCGTCGCCCGGGACCTCCCGGTGACCGGCCGCGAGCTCGGCGGCATCCACCAGGCGATGGAGTACCTCCCGCAGTCCAACCGGGTCTCGCTGGGCGAGGAGGTGCCCGACCAGATCCGGGCCGACGGCAAGCACGTCGTGATCATCGGCGGCGGTGACACCGGCGCCGACTGCCTCGGGACGGCGACCCGCCAGGGCGCCGCCTCGATCACCCAGCTCGAGATCATGGACCGCCCGGGGGAGGAGCGGCCGGCGAACCAGCCGTGGCCGACGTACCCGATGGTCTTCCGGGTGTCCTCCGCGCACGAGGAGTGCGGGGACCGGGTGTACTCGGTCTCCACCCAGGAGTTCCTCGGCGACGACGACGGCCGGGTGCGCTCGCTGCGCCTCGTGGACGTGGAGTTCAAGGACGGCCGCTTCGCCGAGGTCGAGGGCACCGAGCGCGAGATCCCGGCCGAGCTGGTCCTGCTCGCGATGGGGTTCACCGGACCGGAGAAGGAGGGTCTGGTCGAGCAGCTCGGCGTCGAGCTCGACGAGCGCGGCAACGTCGCGCGCGACGACGGCTACTCCTCCTCGGTCGAGGGCGTCTTCGTGGCCGGCGACGCGGGCCGCGGGCAGTCGCTGATCGTCTGGGCGATCGCCGAGGGCCGTGCCGCCGCCGCAGCCGTGGACACCTACCTCAGCGGCGCGACCAACCTGCCCGCCCCGATCCCCCCGACCGAGCGCCCGCTGACCGCCTGAGCGGGGTGCGGGTCGGCCGGTCGGGTACGGCTGCCTTCCACCTCACCGGGTCTCGAGACGCCGGGCTCAGTCCCTCACTTCGTTCGGGTCTGAGCCCCGCTCCTCGACCTGCCGGCCCGTTCGGCCGCTCGCAGGCTCGCGGCCGGGCCGTCACTCGACCTGCCGGCCCGTTCGGCCGCTCGCAGGCTCGCGGCCGGGCCGTCACTCGACCTGCCGGCCCGTTCGGCCGCTCGCAGGCTCGCGGCCGGGCCGTCATTGGATCGTTCAAGTCGCACCCGATAGGCTCGTCGGGTGCGGAGAGCAAAGATCGTGTGCACCCTGGGTCCGGCCACCTCCTCCACGGAGCGGATCCGGGAGCTCGTCGAGGCGGGGATGGACGTGGCCCGGCTGAACCTGAGCCACGGGTCCTACGCCGATCACGAGGAGGTCTACCGGCGGGTCCGCGCGGCCTCTGACGAGTCCGGCCACGGTGTGGGGGTCTTCGTCGACCTGCAGGGCCCCAAGATCCGCCTCGGCCGGTTCGCGCAGGGCGAGGCCGAGCTGGAGAACGGACAGGCCTTCACGATCACCACGCGCGAGGTCGCCGGTGACGCTGAGCTGGCCTCGACGACCTACCAGGGCCTGCCCGGTGACGTCTCCGCCGGGGACCAGATCCTCATCGACGACGGCAAGGTGCGTCTGCGGGTGACCTCGGTGGAGGGCCCCGACGTGCACACCGAGGTCGTCGTCGGCGGCCGGATCAGCGACAACAAGGGCATCAACCTGCCCGGCGTACCGGTCAGCGTGCCCGCGATGTCGGAGAAGGACATCGAGGACCTCCGGTGGGGCCTGCACCTGACCGTGGACTTCATCGCGCTCTCGTTCGTGCGCTCGGCCAAGGACGCCGAGGACGTACGCCGCATCATGCGCGAGGAGGACGTGATGCTGCCGGTGATCGCCAAGATCGAGAAGCCGCAGGCGATCGACAACCTCGACGAGATCGTGAAGGCCTTCGACGGGTTCATGGTGGCCCGGGGCGACCTCGGTGTGGAGTGCCCGCTCGAGGACGTCCCGTTCCTGCAGAAGCGGGTGGTGGAGAAGGCACGGCGCAACGCCAAGCCGGTGATCGTGGCCACCCAGATGCTCGAGTCGATGATCAGCAACCCGGCACCCACGCGCGCCGAGGCCTCCGACGTCGCCAACGCGGTGCTCGACGGGGCCGACGCGGTGATGCTCTCCGGGGAGACCAGCGTGGGGGAGTACCCCATCGAGACGGTGCGCACGATGTCGCGGATCATCTCCTCCACCGAGAGTCACGAGCTGCACAGCATGGCCGCCATCGACTGGCAGCCCCGCACCCGTGGCGGGGTGATCGCCAAGGCCGCCGCCGAGGTCGGTGACCGCGTGGGCGCGAAGTTCCTGGTCGCGTTCACCCAGAGCGGCGACTCCGCCCGTCGGCTCGCCCGCTACCGCGGCAAGATCCCGGTGCTCGCGTTCACGCCCGAGCCGATCGTGCGCTCCCAGCTGTCGCTGACCTGGGGCGTCGAGACGTTCCTGACCGCCGCCGTCGAGCACACCGACGAGATGGTCCGCCAGGTCGACGAGCAGCTCCTGCGCATCGGCCGCGTCAAGGAGGGCGACCTCGTGGTGATCATCGCGGGAAGCCCGCCCGGCATCCCCGGCTCCACCAACGCGCTGCGGATCCACCGGATGGGCGACGCGATCAACCAGGTGGCGCCGGCGTACGGCCGCCGCTGACCGTCCGCTCAGCACTTCGGCCCGATCCCCGCGTCCAGCGCCGCCACCCCCGCTCGCGTCGACACCGAGACGGTGGTCCGGCTCGAGCGACGCCACGGCACCGCCACCGCGTCGAGCGTCTCGCCGCACAGCCGCAGGATGTCCTCGGAGCGGTTGACGAACTGCCAGCGCGGGTAGTCGTACCGCTTCGGCACCCCCGCGACGACCCGCGTCGCCCAATTGGCCACCCGGGCTCCGTCGGAGTGGAACAGCCCCCGCAGCAGGTCCCAGGGATGCTCCTCCACGATCGCCCGCTGCCACCCGTCGAGCACGATCGGCCGCTCGTGCTTGCGGCCCGGGCCGTGCTGCGGGAACAGGCAGGGCCAGTGCTTCCAGGAGTTCTGCACCACGACCGTTCCTGGCGCGCGAACGCGGAAGACCCGACGCTCCGCGTGCACCTGCTCGATGCAGTCGGTGACGTCCTCGATGATCCCCGGGTACGCCGCGTCGCAGGAGACCCGCAGCACCACCGTGCGGGGTGCCGTCGAGAGGCACCCGTCGCCGAGGTAGAAGCCGAGGAGGGCGGCGTACGCGGCGTGCGGCACGTCGGTCGACCTCGGGCAGGCCGGCGGCACCACCCGCGGCCGTCGGCGCCAGTCCCGGAGCGCACTGCGACTGACGCCGAGCTCGCGGCTGACCGAGCTCAACGTGCGGCCGGCCCGCAGTTCGCGCAGTGCGTGCTGGCGTGTCTCGCGGCTGTACACGCCCGCATCCTGACCGACGGCACTGACAGCGACGTGGTGCCCCGGGTGGGACTCGAACCCACACTGGACGGTGTTTGAGACCGCATTCTCTGCCGATTGGAATACCGGGGCGACGGCCGCCAAGGTACCGGATCGCCGCTAGCCTCACTCGTGTGAGTGCGCCACCGAACGCCCGCCCCCGCGTGGTCATCGCCGAGGACGAGGCGCTGATCCGGCTCGACCTCGCCGAGATGCTCGCCGAGGAGGGTTACGACGTCGTGGGGCAGGCCGAGGACGGGGAGACCGCGGTCGCCCTCGCCGAGCAGCTGCAGCCCGACCTGGTGATCCTGGACATCAAGATGCCCCGCCTGGACGGCATCGCGGCCGCCGAGCGGGTGGCGGCGCAGCGGATCGCACCGGTGGTCATCCTGAGCGCCTTCAGCCAGCGTGAGCTGGTCGAGCGGGCCCGCGACGCCGGAGCGATGTCCTACCTGGTCAAGCCGTTCTCCAAGTCGGACCTGGTGCCGGCCATCGAGATGGCCGTCTCCCGCTTCGCCGAGCTACAGCAGCTGGCCGCCGAGGTGGCCGACCTCGGCGAGCAGCTGGCCACCCGCAAGGCGGTCGACCGCGCCAAGGCCGTCCTCCAGCGGCAGATGGGCCTCAGCGAGCCGGACGCCTTCCGCTGGATCCAGAAGACCGCGATGGACCTGCGGCGATCGATGCGGGAGGTCGCGGAGGGGGTGGTCGCCCACGGCGCGGACCAGACCGGGACGGCACCGGGCACGGGCGCGCGTGAGCCGCGCGACTGAGCTGCAAACCTCGGGCAGGTCACGAAATCACAACGACACCGCGCCGGACCTCGTCAACCCTCGGATCTGACGGGGTCTGGCAGTAGTTTCACCCCATCCATGCAGCGGTCGCCTGTGTCCGCAGCAACGAGCTCCACAACGGAGGGTTCATGATTCGCCCAACACGTACCTGGCGCGCGGCTGCAGCCGTAGCCGCAGCCACTCTCGTGCTCGCAGCCTGCGGCAGCGAGTCCGACTCGGACAGCGGCTCGAGCGACGGCGGTGACTCGGGGGCCGCACCCAAGGGTGACGGCACACTGACCATCGGCACCCTGCTCCCGCAGACCGGTGACCTCGCGTTCCTCGGGCCCCCGGAGTTCGCCGGTGTGCAGCTCGCGGTCAACGAGATCAACGAGGCCGGGGGCGTGTTCGGCAAGGACGTCGTCAAGGTCGACTCCGACTCCGGTGACGGCACCCCCGACATCGCGGGCGCCTCGGTCGACAAGCTGCTCGCCGACGACGTCGACGTGATCGTCGGTGCCGCCTCCTCCAACGTCTCCAAGTCCGTGATCGACAAGATCACCGGCGCGGGCGTGGTGCAGTTCTCCCCGGCCAACACCGCGGCGGGCTTCGACGAGTACCCCGACAAGGGCCTCTACTTCCGCACCGCCCCGTCCGACGTGCTGCAGGGCAAGGTCGTGGCCAACCTCGCGGTCCAGGACGGCAACAAGAACGTCGCCGTGCTCGCTCGTCAGGACTTCTACGGGTCGGGTCTCGCGGACTCCGCGGCCAGCAACCTCGAGGCGGCCGGTGCGAACGTCGCGGCCAAGGTGCTCTACAACGCCGACGCCGAGAACTTCACCGCCGAGATCAACGAGATCGCCGCGGCCAAGCCGGACGCACTGATCCTGGTGGCCTTCAACGAGACCACGAAGATGATCCCGGCACTGATCCGCAAGGGCATCGGCCCGGACAAGATCAAGATCTACTTCGTCGACGGCAACCTGGCCGACTACTCGGCGGAGAAGTTCGACCTGACCGGCATGAAGGGCACCGCCCCGTCGCCGGCCGACGCCGACCCCGAGTTCAACAAGCAGCTGCAGGAGCTCGACCCCAACGTCAAGGACTTCACCTACAGCACGGAGTCCTACGACACGGTGATGCTCTCGGCGCTGGCGGCCCTCGCGGCGGACAGCGACAACGGTGAGGCGATCGCCAAGGAGATCATCAACGTCTCCAAGGACGGCACGCAGTGCAGCGGCTGGGAGGAGTGCTCCAAGCTGGTCGAGGACGGCGAGGACATCGACTACGAAGGCAAGTCGGGTCCCACGGACATGAACGACACCGGCAGCCTCGCCAAGGGCACGATCGGCATCTTCCAGTACCAGAAGGGCAACACCTACGAGAAGATCGACTCGGTCACCGGCCTGGTGGAGTGATCCACGGCTGAACCGACGACGAGCCCCCGAACCGGTCCCCGGTTCGGGGGCTCGTTGCTGTCCGGTCGCTGTCCAGAGGTCCCCGTGGACGGCCGCGGACGCGCGGCCACGGTGCATGATGCAGCGCCCGCCGTGCGCTCGCTGGGCGTGGTGGAGCGTGCGCGTAGTGCCCGCTCGGCGTGCTGGGGCGTGCGCGTAGTGCCCGCTCGGCGTGCTGGGGGTGCGCGTAGTGCCCGCTCGGCGTAGCTGGGTGCGGCGGTCAGGCCTTCTTGGCGAGGGTGCCGAGGTAGAGCTCGATGACCTTCGGGTCCTTGGCCAGGGCGGCGCCGGTCCCGGTGTAGGCGTTGCGGCCCTGGTCGAGCACGTACGCACGGTCGCAGATCTGCAGGCACCGGCTGGCGTTCTGCTCGACCATGACCACCGAGACCCCGGCGCGGTTGATCCGCCGGGTCTGCACGAACACCTCGTCCTGCATCACCGGGGAGAGGCCGGCGGAGGGCTCGTCGAGGAGCAGCACGGAGGGCTCCATCATCAGCGCTCGCCCCATGGCCACCATCTGGCGCTCGCCTCCGGAGAGCGACCCGGCGCGCTGCGCCCGGCGGTCCCGGAGGGTGGGGAAGAGGTCGCAGACGAAGTCGAAGCGCTTCGCGAACGTCTTCGGTGACTGGAAGACACCCATCTCGAGGTTCTCGGCGATGGTCAGCGAGGTGAACACGTTGTTGCTCTGGGGGACGAAGCCGATGCCGGCCGTCACGAGGACGTCGGCGCGCTTGTTGGTGATGTCCTGGCCGTTGAGGGTGACCGTGCCCGAGCTGATCTTCACCAGGCCGAACATCGCCTTGAGCAGCGTGGACTTGCCGGCGCCGTTGGGCCCGATGATCCCGACCAGCTCGTCCTTCTGGCAGTACAGGTCGGCGCCGTTGAGGATGTTGACCTCGGGCAGGTAGCCGGCGATCAGGTCGTCGGCCCGCAGGACGGCTCCCTCGGCGCGCTTGAGGTGCTCCTCGCGCCCCTGCGGGGTCTCGGCTGCCTCACTCACGGTGTCGTCCCTTCTCGCGGTGCGGGGGCTGGGTGTCCGCGACCTCGGCCTCGGCCTCGGCGAGCACCTCTTCCTCCATGGTGCTCAGGTCCTGGTCGTGGTGGGAGCCGAGGTAGGCGTCGATGACGCGCGGGTCACCCATGACGGAGTCTGGTGGGCCCTCGGCGATGATCGTGCCCTGGGCCATCACGATGACCCAGTCGGAGATGTCGCGCACCATGTCCATGTCGTGCTCGACGAACAGCACCGTGCGGCCCTCGTCGCGCAGCGACTTCACGTGTCCGAGCAGCGACTGCTTCAGCGCAGGGTTCACCCCGGCCATCGGCTCGTCGAGCATCACCATCTCCGGGTCCGCCATCAGCGCGCGCGCCATCTCGAGCAGCTTGCGCTGTCCGCCGGAGAGGGACCCGGCGAAGTCCTCGCGCTTCTTGTCGAGCAGGAAGCGGGCGAGCAGTGCGTCGGCCTTGACGGTGATGCTGTCCTCCTGCGCGCGCCACAACGAGGCGAACATCGCCCGCAGGAGGGTCTCACCCTTCTGGCCGGTCGCGCCCGTGCGCATGTTCTCCACCACCGTGAGCCTGGAGAGCACCTTGGTCAGCTGGAAGGTGCGGACCATGCCGAGCCTGGCCACCCGGTAGGCGGGCATGCCCTTGAGCTTGGTGCCCTTGAACGCCCAGTCGCCGTCGTCGGCGGTGTCGAAGCCGGTCAGCAGGTTGAAGAACGTGGTCTTGCCCGCTCCGTTGGGCCCGATCAGCGCGGTGATCACGCCACGCTGGATCTCCACGTGCTCGACGTCGACGGCCGTCAGGCCACCGAAGGTGCGGCGTACGTTGTCCGCGACCAGGATCGGGTCCGACTTCTTCGATCCCGGCTCGTGGTCGGCCTCCTTCAGAGCGGCTCGGTTGCCCGAGACGTCCACGTCGACGACCTGCTCCACCTCGTCCATGTCAGCGGGCATCGATGGCCAGCTCCCTTCGGTCTCCGAAGATCCCTTGTGGTCGGTAGATCATCAGCAGCATCAGCGCCAGACCCATGAACAGGAACCGGATCAGGCTGGCCTGGGTGCCGGTCATGATCGAGTCCGGGATCAGGTTCGTGGCCGTGGCCTGGGAGAAGAACACGTCGAGGAAGGTGATCAGGAACCAGAAGATCAGCGCCCCGGCCACCGGACCCAGCACCCGCGCGGCGCCACCGATCAGCAGCACCGTGTAGGCGAAGAAGGTGACGTCGGTGGCGAAGAAGGACGGGTTGATGGCCGCGCTGCGCAGGGCGATCACGAAACCGGCCAGCGACCCGAAGATCCCACCGATGATCAGCGACTGCATCTTGTAGGCGTAGACGTTCTTGCCGAGGCTGCGCACGGCGTCCTCGTCCTCACGGATGCCCTTGAGCACCCGCCCCCAGGGGCTGCGCATCAGCAGGTACACCATCAGGCAGGCCAGCGCGACGAGGGTCCAGCCCACCGTCATCACCCAGAAGTCGTAGGCGCGCCAGGTGACCACGCCAGGGATGCCGATCCGCCCGCTGTAGGGGTTCAGCGAGGCGAAGGTGCCGCTGAATTGCTGCAGCCCGTCCTGACCACCGAAGTACTCCAGCAGGCTGACCGAGCCGACCGTCTGCCGGATGATCTCCGCGGCCGCGATGGTCACGATGGCGAGGTAGTCCGCCCGGAGCCGCAGCGTGGGGATGCCGAGCAGGATCGCCAGCAGCACGCTGAGCAGGAGGCCCACGATGAGGCCCAACCAGAAGGAGAGGCCCCACGTGGCGACGATGGATGCCATGCCGTAGGCCGCCACCGCCATGAAGCCGGCCTGGCCGAAGTTCAGCAGGCCGGTGTAGCCGAAGTGCACGTTCAGGCCGATGGCCGCGAGGCAGTACACGATCGCGGTCGGCCCCAGCCCCTGCTGGAGCGCGAGCCCGAACATCTGGGTCCAGTCCATGGTTTCCTCCCCCTCAGCCGATCCGTTCCCGACGTCCCAGGATTCCCTGTGGACGGACGACGAGAACGACGATGAGCACCACGAGGGCGCTGACGAACTTGAGCTCGGCCGGCACCACGATGGTGGAGACCTCGACCAGCAGCCCGATGACGAAGCTGCCGACGAGGGCACCCCAGATGGTGCCGAGCCCGCCCAGGACCACTGCGGCGAAGATCAGCAGCAGGATCTTGAACCCGAACTGGTAGTTGAAACCTTGGGTGAGCCCGAGCCCGACGCCGGAGAGACCGGCTAGCGCGGCGCCACCGATCCAGACCCGGCTGATCACGGTCTCCACGTTGATGCCGGAGGCGGAGGCGAGCGCCGGGTTGTCCGCCACCGCCCGGATCGCCTTGCCCAGTCGAGTGCGCTGGAGGACCAACCCGGCGACCACGAGCACCGCGAGGGCGATGAGCGAGACTCCGATCTCGGTCGAGGTCAGCAGCACCGGCCCGATCGAGAACGGCTTGGCGGTCGTGTACTGCGAGTAGCTGTAGTTCCCGCCGCCGATGAAGTACTGGTAGAGGCTGCGCAGGAAGATCGACATGCCGATGGTGATGATCATCATCGCCACCAGGCCGGTGCCGCGTCGCCGTAGCGGGCTCCACATGCCCTTGTCCTGCAGGTACCCGAAGAGCCCGCCGACGATGAAGGCCGCGACCACCGCCGTGAGCACGGTGACGTTGGTCCCGCCGATGCGGATCTCGCCGGGCAGCCGGTCGACCGCGAGGGCGGCGATGGCGCCGAAGGTCACCAGCTCGCCGTGCGCGAAGTTGGTCAGGCCCGTGGTGCCGAAGATCAGCGAGAGGCCCAGCGCCGCGAGGGCCAGAAGCAGGGAGAAGGTGATGCCCCCGACGGCCAGCTGGAGGATGCGGGTGGCCGTGCCGGGCCCGGCGGCGCGCTCGTCACCGATGGGGAAGGTGACGAAGATGTCGGCGTCGGTGGTGATCCGGATGGTCAGCGACGTGCGCTCCTCGTTGACCAGCGAGGTCTTGTCGGGGAGCGTGTCGGTGTCGATCTTGATCGTGTAGCTCTCGCCGAGGTTGTCCACCGCCGTGCCGGGAAGGGTGACGTCGAAGATCCCCTGCTCGTCGCTCACGCCCTCGCCGATCGACTCCCCGGCGTCGTCCTGCACGTCCACCTCGACACCGGAGACCGGCGTCGGGGGTTGCTCGCGGTTGTCGGTCAGACAACCGAGCACGTGGATCGTGTCGTCGTCGCGTGGCGGCGGCTTCTGGCAGGTGTCGCTGTCGACCGCGCTCAGCCCCTGCGTCCCGGACGCTGCGGCGGTGGGCACGGTGGCCAGGACGGCCAGGGCGGCCAGGAGGGTCGCCACCCCTAGGGCGGCGATGCGGGAACGGCGGGCCTGCATGGGTCTCCTGTCGCCTCGGGATCGGCACGGCTGAGGCGGGACTGTAACGACAGGCACCCTGACGGTCTCCTCACGAACGCGCACTGTTGACCGAAGAGTAGAGGTACGGATCACACGTTGCCGCGCAACGACCTAACAATTCGGCCACGGGTCGGGTGCCGGAGCGAGCGCGACGGCCCGAGCGGGCGTTCCGGCCGCGGCCGGTCTAGATCGCGCGGACCGGTGGCGGGCGGGTGCGGTACGGCACGCGCGGTCGCCGGCAGCGACCTGCCGTGGCCGGCGCGGTCGGACACGCGGACGAGGAGTGCTCACGGTGTGGTGAGCGTGCTCATGCCCCGGGCGATTCGGGGTGGGCGCCGGATCTGCTTTACGATTCCACGAGTCAGCGGCGGCGCCCACCGCCGCTGGGTGACCCAGGCCCGCGGTCAGGAGGTTCCATGCCACGTCAGGCCCCGCGGATCCGCGACGCCGGACCGCACGACGCCGAGCGCCTGCTCGACCTGTGGGCCGCGGTCAGCGGCGCCGGTCCCCAGCCGCTGTCGACGCGGAGTCTCGCCGACGCCGAGCAGGCCCTGGTCACGATCGCCCTGGACCCCGACCAACGGCTGCTGGTGGCCGAGGCCCCGGACGGGGACGGCGACGAGGCCGGTGTCGTGGTCGCGGCGATGAAGCTCGGGCGCGGTCCGTTGTGGCCGCTGGCCCTGGACCAGGCGGTGCACAGCTCCTTCCTGCTGGTGCTCCCGGCGTACCGGCGGCACGGGTACGGCCGGGCGCTGATGGAGGCCGCGCTGGCCTGGGCCGAGGAGAAGGACATCACCCAGCTGACCGTGCTCACCGACGGCAACCGGGACACCAACCGGTTCTTCGCCCGGCTCGGTCTGTCCACCCTCGGCACCCTCCGGCACGCGCACACCGCACCGCTGCGCAAGAAGCTGGCCGCGGACCGGCACCGCAGCGGCGGCAACCGGCACCTCGTCGAGGTGCTGGCCCAGCGACGCTCGATGCGCCGCCGCCGCGACGAGGACTGACGCGGACCGTCCGGTCTCCCGGTCGGCCTGACGGTGGGAACCGTTAGGGTCGATTCGTGCCTGCGCCTGCCTCCTCCGCCACCGCTGACGCCACCGCCGCCACCCGCTCCACCGAGCGCGCGCGCCTGCTCCTGGTGGACGGCCACTCGCTGGCCTACCGGGCCTTCTACGCCCTGCCCGTGGAGAACTTCTCCACCACCACCGGTCAGCACACCAACGCGGTCTACGGCTTCACCGCGATGCTGATCAACGTCCTGCGCGACGAGCAGCCCACCCACCTGGCGGTGGCCTTCGACGTGTCCCGTCAGACCTTCCGCAGCGAGTCGTACGCCGAGTACAAGGCCAACCGGTCCAAGTCCCCCGACGAGTTCCAGGGACAGGTGTCGCTGATCAAGGAGGTGCTCACCGCACTGCGCGTGCCGTTCCTGGAGAAGCCCGGCTTCGAGGCCGACGACGTCATCGGCACACTCGCCACCCAGGCGATGGCCGAGGACTTCGAGGTGCTGATCTGCAGCGGCGACCGGGACTCCTTCCAGCTGGTCAACGACCGCACCACGGTGATCTACCCGATGCGCGGGGTCTCGGAGATGAAGCGGATGACGCCGGCCGCGGTCGAGGAGCGCTACGGAGTCCCGCCGGGCCGGTACCCCGAGCTGGCGGCGATCGTCGGGGAGTCCTCCGACAACCTGCCCGGTGTCCCCGGGGTGGGGCCGGGGTTCGCGGCACGGTGGATCAACACCTACGACGGTCTCGACAACGTCGTCGCCCGGGCCGAGGAGATCACCGGCAAGAAGGGCGAGTCCTTCCGGGCACACCTCGACGACGTGCTGCGCAACCGGCAGCTCAACGCCCTGGTCTGTGACCTCGACCTGCCGTTGCGTCCGTCCGACCTCGCGGTGCAGCCCTGGGACCGGCAGGAGGTGCACACGCTCTTCGACGGGCTGGAGTTCCGGGTCCTGCGGGACCGGCTCTTCGAGACCCTGGAGTCCGCGGAGGAGATCGACGACTCCGGCTTCGCCCTCGAGACCGCCCGACCCGAGCCCGGTGCCGTCGGCGACTGGCTCTCGGCGCACGCCACCGACGGTCGCCGGGTCGGCGTGCACGTGGAGGGGGCCTGGCGGGCCGGCTCCGGCGAGCTCCGGACCCTGTCCTTCGCCACGGGCGACGCCCGCGCGGCCCACGTCGTGGTCGACCAGATCACCCCGGAGGACGACGCGGCGATCGTGACCTGGTTCGGCGACCCCGCTGTCCCCAAGGTCCTCCACGACGCCAAGGGCCCGATGCTGGCGCTCGCCGCGCGAGGCTGGCCGCTCACCGGGCTGGGGCGCGACACCGCGCTCTCGGCGTACCTCGCGAGGCCGGACCAACGCTCCTACGACCTCGCGGACCTCACCGTGCGCTACCTCAAGCGCGAGCTCAAGCAGGGCGCCACCGACGACGGCCAGCTGAGCCTCGACGGGCTCGACGACACCCTGTCGGACGGGGGTGGCAGCGAGACCGCGATGCTGCACGCCGCCGCCGTGCTCGACCTGGCCGCGGCCCTCGACGAGGAGCTCGAGGAACGGGGCGGCACCGGCCTGCTGGCCGAGGTGGAGCTCCCCCTCATCGACGTGCTCGCCCGCATGGAGCAGGTGGGCATCGCCGTCGACCACGACCTGCTGGACGAGCTGGAGAGCGGCTTCGCCGTCCGGGTCCGCGACGCGGCCGAGGCGGCGTACGCGGTGGTGGGCAAGGAGGTCAACCTGGGCTCGCCCAAGCAGCTGCAGGTGATCCTCTTCGAGGAGCTCGGCATGCCCAAGACCAAGCGCACCAAGACCGGGTACACCACCGACGCCGACGCACTGCAGAGCCTCTACGACAAGACCGGGCACCCGTTCCTCGAGCACCTGCTGGAGCACCGCGACGCGATCCGGCTGCGGCAGACCGTCGAGGGCCTGCTCAAGACCGTGGCCGAGGACGGACGGATCCACACGACGTTCAACCAGCTGATCGCGGCCACCGGGCGGCTCTCCAGCACCGACCCCAACCTGCAGAACATCCCGGTGCGCACCGAGGCCGGTCGACGGATCCGCGAGGGGTTCGTGGTCGGGCCGGGGTTCGCGGAGCTGATGACGGCCGACTACTCGCAGATCGAGATGCGGATCATGGCGCACCTCTCCGAGGACGCCGGGATCACCGACGCGTTCCGGTCCGGGCACGACTTCCACTCCGTGACCGCCGCGCGGGTCTTCGGCGTCGAGCCGGCGGAGGTCACTGCGGAGATGCGCGCCAAGATCAAGGCGATGAACTACGGCCTCGCCTACGGCCTGTCCGCCTACGGCCTGTCGCAGCAGCTGCGCATCGACACCAGCGAGGCCCGCGAGCTGATGGTGGAGTACTTCGAGACCTTCGGCGGGGTGCGCGACTACCTCACCGGGATCGTCGACGAGGCCCGCCGCACCGGCTTCACCGAGACCATCATGGGCCGGCGCCGCTACCTCCCCGACCTGACCAGCGACAACCGCCAACGACGCGAGATGGCCGAGCGGATGGCGCTGAACGCGCCCATCCAGGGCTCGGCGGCCGACATCATCAAGGTGGCCATGCTCAACGTCGACCGGGCGCTGCGGGAGCAGACCCTCGGCTCGCGGATGCTGCTCCAGGTGCACGACGAGCTCGTCTTCGAGGTGGCCGAGGGCGAGCACGAGCAGCTCGAGTCGCTGGTGCGCGAGCAGATGGCCGCCGCGGCCTCGCTGTCCGTGCCGCTGGACGTCTCGGTGGGCACCGGCCCCAGCTGGCACGCCGCGGCGCACTGACTGCGGCGCGCGCGGGTCGTCAGCTGCCGCTGGGCTCCGGCCGACGCAGGGCGGCGCCGACCAGCAACAGGGCCAGCCCGCTGTCGACGAGCACCACGAGGAGCACCAGGCCGCCCACGGTGTCCACGGCGAGCAGGGCCACCACCACCATCAGCACCAGCGCCCCGCCCAGGAACCAGGTGGTCCGGCGTCCCTGCCGGGCCAGCTCGCTGAACAGCAGCAGCTGGAGCATCGACAAGGCGGTGCCGATCAGCGCGAACAGCCACAGCTGGTCCTGGATCGGGGCGAACGCGCTGCCGCCGACGAAGACCAGCGCCAGCTGGGGGAGGAGCCAGGTGATCGTCGTCGCCAACGCCCCCAGGGTCGCGACCAGGGCCAGGCTCAGACCCAGGGCGCGGCGACGCCCGGTCGTGCCGGAGAGCGTGGGGAAGGAGATCACGACCACGAACTGCGGCAGGAACAGCACGGCCTTGCTCAGGATCAGCCCGGCGGCGTAGAGACCCGCGTCGGGGGCCGAGAACAGGTTGCGGGCGACGATGATGTCGGCGTTGGACAGGGCGAAGAACGCGAGCAGGGCGAAGCCGTTGTGCAGCGACTCCCGCAGGACCACCCGGGGCCGGTGCATCTCGACGGGCGCCCGCTGCTCCCGGGGGCCGCGCAGCACCACGGCGCCCAGGACGGCGGAGAGACCCAGACCCACCGCGACCCCGGTCATCGCCATCAGCTCCGTGGGCCTGGCGAGGATCAGGCCGGCGCCGAGCAGCAGCCGGCCCACACCGAGCGAGAGGTAGATCAGGGAGAGGGCCGCCCACCGACGCTCGCCCTGCAGCACGCCGGCCTGACCCCCGGTGATCGTCAGCGGCACGGCGGCCGCCGCCACGAGCAGCGCGGGTGGGAGACCGTCGAGCCGCAGCAGCACGACGAGCAGCGGGCTGGCGAGCAGGAGCAGCGCCCCGAGGGCGAAGGCGATCCGGTAGGTCACCGCCATCACCGCGCGCTCGATCTCGACCCGGTGGTCGGGGTCGCTGGCGACCCGGCGGGCCGCCGTCGCCTGGATGCCGAGCTGGAGGACCGAGATCACCATCAAGGTGGCCATCAGGCCGGCCACGGCGCCGTACGTCGACGGGCCGAGGACCCGCGCGGCGATGATCGTGAACCCGTAGGTGGTCACGTTCATCACGCCGATGGCGATCGCGATCAGCCCGCTGCCTCGCACGGTGGCCGCCACCTGGTCGCGTCGGGTGCCGGTCACGCACCGAGGCTATCGGTGCGGTGACACACGCTCCGGACCCCCGCCGTACCGGCTGCCGACCGTGTGTGCTCCACCACTCCGCGGGGTCGGGGAGTGCCCGTTCTGACCGAGAATCACCACTCGCCAATCGGGGTACAAGCCGCATTTCGGATGATCAGGTTGAGTGCACAGTTACTCACTGGTAATAGCGGGTCCGAAATCGACATACGCTGCTCGTGCTGCGCCCGGGGAGGGAGGCAGACCGGCTGGTCCCAGATCGTGGATCGCCGGGTCATCTCTGGAAGGGAGGGCGCTGTCGTGCGCCAGAAAACTACTGCAGGTCTCGTCCTGCTCGCTGCCCCGGTCCTCGTGATCGCGCTGAGCAGCTGGATCGGGCTCGAGCTCGAGTCCTACGTGCTCCTCGGCGTCGCCGTGGGTGCCGTCGTCGGGCTGGTCCCGGACCGGACCCCGTTGGTCCGCCTCGGCGGCGCGGCCGCCGGCGTGATCATCGCCTGGGTCGGGTACGTCGTCCGGGCAGCCGTGCTGCCGGACAGCTCCGCCGGCCGGGCCGTGACCTTCGCTCTCGTACTGCTGGCCTGTGTCGCCCTCGCGGCTGTCGTGAACGCGGTCCCGCTGTGGTCGCTGCTGCTCGGGGTCGCCGCCGTCGCCGGCGCCTACGAGTACACCTTCGCCGCGGCGCCCACCGAGGTCGCCTCGACCTCGCTGACCGCGGTGACGGCGCTGCTGATCACCGCAGCCGTCGGGTTCCTGGCGTCCTCGACGTTCTCGGCCCCCGCCGAGCGCGCCACCTCCGGCGCGCGCCCGACTTCCACCCCCGAGCGGACCGCTCGCCTCGACGACCTGATGGAGCACAGCAAGTGAACCCCGTGCAGAACCCCTACCTCCGCGTCGCCGCTCTCGGTGCCGCCACCGCGATGGTCGGCATCGCCGGCACCGCACCCGTCCACGCCGCGCCCGCTCCCGAGCAGTCGTCGGGCACCGTGCGGGTCGTGAACACCGAGACCGTGCAGGTCTACACCTCGCCGACCGGCAAGCCCGACACCCGGCGCATCTACGAGCAGCTCGCCCTGAGCGGGAACGGCACCATCGAGGTCAAGAACCCGGTCTCCAAGAACGGCCTGCGCAACCTCGACGGCTTCGGCGGGTTCGACGTCCGGGACGGCGAGCAGGTCGTCGAGGCGACCGTCGACGGTGAGCAGCGCCTGCGCACCGTCAGCGACTACACCGGCGACCTCCCCCTCGAGGTCTCCGTGTCCTACAAGCTCGACGGCAAGAGCGTCCAGCCCGGCGACGTCGTCGGGGCCTCCGGGCGCCTGCAGGTCAGCTACACCGTGGAGAACGTCACCGGTGAGCGCCAGGAGCTGACCTTCCCCGACGGCAAGGGCGGCACGATGACCACGACGGCCAGCGTGCCCGTGCCGATGGTCGGCTCGCTGACCACGGTGGCGCCGCCGAACTTCACCAACGTCGCCTCCGACGAGGCGAACATGGCCGGTGACGGCAAGGGTGGCCGCAAGCTGTCCTACACGATGACGCTGTTCCCGCCGATCGGGTCGACCAAGGCCACCTTCGGCTACACCGCCGACATCAGCGAGGGTGTCGTGCCGCGCGCCGACATCACCGCGCTCCCGGTCAACCCGCTGGAGAGCCCCAGCTTCAAGAGTGCCGCCGGCAGCTACCAGGGCGGGGCCGACACCGGCGCGGCCCTGGTCGACGGTGCGACCACGATCGACACCAACCTGCTCAAGCTCCGCGACGGTGCGGCGGACCTGCTCGCCGGCCTGGTCCAGCTCCGTGACGGTGCCGACCAGCTCAGCGCGGGCCTCCAGGACGAGGCCGCTCCCGGCGCTCGCAAGCTCGCCGACGGTGCGGGCCAGCTCGACGACGGTGCCGGGCTGCTCTCGGCAGGAGCCGGCACGCTGAAGGACGGCACCAGCAAGGCGAGCGCCGGCAGCAAGGACCTGACCGACGGACTGCGCCGCATCGACGGCGGGCTCTCCGACCTGGCCGACGGGTCGACCGGCCTGCCGGCCGCCAAGGACGGCATCAAGCAGCTCCAGGACGGCGTGAAGGTCATCCTGGCCGGCTTCGGCACGGCCGGCGACGCCGAGTCCCTGATCGGCGGACTCACCGCACTCGAGACCGGCCTGGGCCAGCTCGAGACCGGCTCCGGCGACCTCGCCGGCGGTCTGGGACAGCTGGCCGGACAGCTGCCGAACGCCAAGGGCGGGGTCGACCAGGTCCAGGCCGGGCTCGACAGCGCGCTCTCCGGCGGAGGCAGCCTCGACCGGCTCGCCGGTGGACTGAACGCGGTCAAGGACAACTTCTGCGCCACCCACCCCGCCCCGGCCCAGTGCAACCAGCTCGTCGACCAGCTCCTCGCGGGCGTCCAGCAGAGCCGCACCGACCTCACCACCGCCTCCGGCGGACTGGGGCAGGTCTCCACCGGCCTGGCGACCGCGATCGGCGGGCTCGACACCAAGCTGGTTCCCGGCGCGCAGCTGCTGAACGAGAAGCTGAACACCGCTCGCACCAGCACCGGCAAGCTGCAGGGCGGCGCCGTGAAGCTCAAGGGCGGCGTCACCCAGGTCTCCGGTGGGCTCGACGACCTCTCGGCGGGCCTGCTGGCTGCAGTCAGCGGTGTCTTCCAGCTCTCCGACGGCGCCAGTGCCGCCGCGGCCGGCAGCTCTGACCTCTCCGAGGGACTCGGGCAGCTCGACGACGGAGCGGGTCAGCTGGCCGGCGGCGCGGGTGACCTCGCTGACGGCACGGGGCAGCTCGACGACGGAGCTTCGAAGCTGGCCTCCGGGCTCGGCGACGCGGCCGACGGCTCCGGGCGCCTGTCCGAGGGTCTCGGCGAGGCGGCCGCGGGTGCTCCCCAGCTGGTCAACGGCGCCGAGCGTCTCTCCGCTGAGGGCACCCAGAAGCTGATCGAGGCCGGGGAGGGCACCGCGCAGAACTACGGCGAGCTCTACGCCTCGATGCAGGCGGGCGCCGAGCGCGCCCAGACCGAGGACATGGCGATCGGTGCTCCGGCCGAGGCCACCGGCCTCACGGCGTACAGCTACGTCATCGAGGGCGACGACGGGGAGGCCGGTCGGAACCTCGGCCGCGGCCTCGGCGGCCTGGCCCTGCTCGGGCTGGGTGGCGGGCTGTTCGCGCTGCGCCGCCGCTTCGCCTGAGCCCGGCACCATCGCCGAGCCCGGTGCAACTCCGGTCTGACGACCGGTCACACAGCACCACGCTCGACCCCTGAGGGGCGCCGCCGACGCGGCGCCCCTCAGGCGCGTGTTGGTGGGCGGTGGGTCTCGCGTCGCCGGTGGCCGATCGACGTGGTCGTCACACGACAGTTGCGAGCCGGAGGTCCTGCCACCCCTCCGGTGACCACGTGTGCTCGGGCGACCTGTCGGAGCGGAGCCTCCGACCACCACCCGGTCAGAGGTCCGTGCGGCAGACGAACACGGCCGAGCCGGGGGTCAGCAGGCCGCGCACCCGGCTCCAGCCGCCCCACGTGCGGTCGTGCTGCTCGGGCCACTCGGGCTCGTGCAGCGCGGTCAGCACGAAGCCGCAGCCCGACAGTGCGCGGACCCAGTCCCCGATCGTGCGGTGGTGCTCGACGTAGCGGGTCTCGCCGGTGCGGTCGTCGACCTCGACGTACGGCGTCCGGTCCCAGTAGGACTGGGACGCGACCAGGCCCTCCTCGCCGGGGTCGTCGGGGAACATCCAGCGGGTCGGGTGGGTGACCGAGAAGGCGAACACCCCACCCGGTCGCAGTACCCGGGCCACGTCGGCCACCAGCGCCTCGTGGTCGGCGACGAACTGCAGGGCGCCGAAGGCGGAGAACACCACGTCGAAGGACTTCGGGGCGAAGGGCATCCCCGCGGCCGACGCGCACAGCACCGGGACGGTGACCCCGTGCTCCTCGTCGATGCGCCGGCTGTGCTGCAGCTGGCGCAGCGAGACGTCGATCCCCACCGGCCGGCCGCCGTGCCGCAGCACCCACCGCGAGCACTGGCTGGCCCCGCAGCCGATCTCCAGCACGTCGCGGTCGGTCACGTCGCCGAGCGCCCGCAGGTCGTCCTCGCGCACCCCCTCGGGCCCCCAGAGGAAGCCGTGGTCGCCGAGGAACTCGCCGTGGGTGGACTGGTACTCGTCGGCGTAGGCGTCCCAGTCGGCGCGGTTGGCCCGCAGGGACTCCGCCTCGTCGACCGGACGGCGCTCGGGGCGTACTCCTGACACGCACGCAGGCTAGTCCTCCGCGGGCGCCGTGGCAGGGTCAGGGCATGGTCGGAGACGCAGGGCTGCCGGCGGCGCTGCACCCGCTGCCCGGAGGCTTCAGCGGCGAGAGCTTCCTCGCCGAGGTGGCCGGGGAGCAGTCGGTGGTGCGGATCTACGGGCCGAGGTCCGCGTGGCGGGGACCGCTGGCCCCGGAGGTCGACGCCGCCGTGCTCGACCTCGTCCGGGGGCTGCTGCCGGTCCCGGAGGTGCTGGAGGTACGGCGCGGCGACCCGGCCTCCGACCTGCCCGGCCTCCTCGTCACCACCCGGCTCCCGGGCGAGCGGCTCGACCTGGTCCTGCCGACCCTGCCACCCGACCGGGTGCAGGAGGCGGGGGAGCTGCTGGGGGTCCTGGCGGCACGGATCGGTCACCTGGCCCAGCCCCGGCGAGGGGTCTTCGCCGACCGGTCGCTGCGGCTGGTGGACGGGCCGCCCGACATGGCGCACCTGCCCACCTGGCTGCAGCGGTACGCCGACCACCTCGACCCGGCCCTGGTGGACGGCCTCGGCCCGGTCCTCGAGCGATCGCAGGACCTGCTGGAGGACGACCGGCGCGCCTGCCTGGTGCACGGCGACCTGAACCCCAAGAACCTGCTCGTCGACCCGGACACCCTGGAGCTGACCGGGGTCCTGGACTGGGAGTTCGCCCACAGCGGGCTGCCGTGGGCCGACCTGGGGAACCTGCTGCGCGGCGAGCCGGACGCGGCGTACGTCGAGGGCGTGCTCGAGGGCTACCGACGGATCATGGGGGAGGTGCCCGACGACGCGCTGAAGCGGGCTCGGGCGGCCGACCTGTTCGCGCTGATCGACCTCGCCGCCCGTGAGGTCGACGACGAGAGCGTGCGGGAGGCCCGCGCGGTGCTCGCCGCCGTCGTCCGCGCCGTGGACCCGGGCGCCGAGCCGGAGCCGGGCTGAGCGGGCTCGGTTGGACGCTCGCGACCAGGGGCCGATAGACTGCGGGTTGCGCCAGAAGTCTGCCTGAGTCTCAGACGGAGCAGCCTCTCGCTCGCTGTCGGCCTCCCAGGGGTAACCGTGGAGGGCAACGAACACACTCGTGATGGTGAAACGGGCTTCTGTGCGTGCCCGCACGACATCCATCCACCCAAGGAATCCATTTCCTCATGACGAGCACCCCCACCCTCTCCGACGCACCGCAGGTCGCCGTGAACGACATCGGTTCGGAGGAGGATTTCCTCGCCGCCATCGACGCGACGATCAAGTACTTCAACGACGGCGACATCGTCGACGGCACGATCGTCAAGGTCGACCGTGACGAGGTCCTCCTCGACATCGGTTACAAGACCGAGGGCGTCATCCCCTCCCGCGAGCTGTCCATCAAGCACGACGTCGACCCCAACGAGGTCGTCGAGGTCGGTGACAAGGTCGAGGCCCTCGTTCTCCAGAAGGAGGACAAGGAAGGCCGGCTGATCCTGTCCAAGAAGCGTGCGCAGTACGAGCGCGCCTGGGGCACGATCGAGCAGGTCAAGGAGGAGGACGGCGTCGTCGAGGGCACCGTCATCGAGGTCGTCAAGGGCGGCCTGATCCTGGACATCGGCCTGCGCGGCTTCCTGCCCGCGTCGCTGGTCGAGATGCGCCGGGTGCGCGACCTGCAGCCCTACGTGGGCCAGACGCTCGAGGCCAAGATCATCGAGCTGGACAAGAACCGCAACAACGTCGTGCTCTCGCGTCGTGCGTGGCTCGAGCAGACCCAGTCCGAGGTCCGCCACGGCTTCCTCACCCAGCTCCAGAAGGGCCAGATCCGCAAGGGTGTCGTGTCCTCGATCGTCAACTTCGGTGCGTTCGTGGACCTCGGCGGTGTCGACGGCCTCGTGCACGTCTCCGAGCTGTCCTGGAAGCACATCGACCACCCGAGCGAGGTCGTCACCGTCGGTGACGAGGTCACCGTCGAGGTGCTCGACGTCGACATGGAGCGCGAACGCGTCTCGCTGTCGCTCAAGGCGACCCAGGAAGACCCGTGGCAGCACTTCGCCCGGACCCACCAGATCGGCCAGATCGTGCCGGGCAAGGTCACCAAGCTGGTGCCCTTCGGCTCGTTCGTCCGGGTCGAGGAGGGCATCGAGGGCCTGGTGCACATCTCCGAGCTGGCCGAGCGCCACGTGGAGATCCCCGAGCAGGTCGTCCAGGTCAACGACGACGTGATGGTCAAGATCATCGACATCGACCTCGAGCGTCGCCGGATCTCGCTGTCGCTGAAGCAGGCCAACGAGACCGCGACCGCGGCCGAGTCCGAGGAGTTCGACCCGACGCTGTACGGCATGTCGGCGACCTACGACGAGCAGGGCAACTACATCTACCCCGAGGGCTTCGACCCCGACACCGGGGAGTGGCTCGAGGGCTTCGACGACCAGCGCAAGGTCTGGGAGGACCAGTACGCCAAGGCGCACGCCCGCTGGGAGGCGCACGTCAAGCAGCAGGCCGAGGCCAAGCAGGCCGAGGTCGAGGCCGGCGAGGCCACGTCGTACTCCAGCGGCGGCGAGGCACCGGTCGAGCAGGGCGGCGAGGCCGAGGGTGGCTCGCTGGCCTCCGACGAGGCGCTGCAGGCACTGCGCGAGAAGCTGACCGGCGGAGCGAGCTGACCCCGCCCCACCGCGGACGGCACTGACCCCCGGGTCGGCCGCCCAGCACACCGGAGCCCGGTCCCCGTGAGGGGGCCGGGCTCCGCTGCGTCCACGGGCCTGCGGGAGGGATGGCCCGGTAGGACGGACTGGTGGGTCGCTTGCTGGGTTGGTCGAACGGCCGGGTCAGACGAGCCGGCGTGGCTCGAAGGTGTCGGGCAGGTGGCTGCGGGGCGGCGTGTGTCCGGCCGGGTGGCCGTTGCCGTCGTGGCTGACGAAGGTCGCGATCGCGAGGACCCCGAAGGTGGCGAGGGCGACCAGGGCGAGGAGGAGGAGTGCGATGGTCATGGCACCAAGTTTGCTGCAATCAACATCCCGCCAACAGTGGCAGCAATGTCAGGGGGCGCAAAGTTACTGCCAACCCCGGATCAGCGCTCGGGGTCCAGCACGCCGGCGGCCCGGGCCGCCCCGGCGTACGCCCGGGCCAAGGAGGCCACCGTCTCGTGGGCGTTCAGCCCGCTCGGGTTGGGCACCACCCACAGCTCGGCTCCCTCCAACGGTTCGGGCCGGCGTCCGGAGACCGCCGTCCGGTCACCGAAGGCCTGGCGGTACGCCGTGATGCCCGCGATCGCCACCACCCGCGGACGACGTGCGCGGACCAGGGCACGGAGCTCCTCCCCGCCGGCGCGCAGCTCGGTGGCGTCGAGCTCCGCGGCGCGTGCGGTCGCTCGGCGGACGAGGTTGGTGATGCCCAGACCGCGCGCGGTGAACGCGGCTCGGTCCTCCGGACTCATGCCGGCGGCGGGGCTCACCGGCTCGTCGAGGACCCCGGCCTCCAGCAGGGCGGGGTAGAAGCGGTTCCCGGGGTGCGCGAAGTGGGTCTGCACGGCGGCGGTCCACAGGCCGGGGTTGATCCCGACGAACAGCAGCCGCAGCTCGTCCGCCGGGCCGGGGAGCAGGTCCGGCACCTCGGCGTCGTGGAAAGCGGCCAGCTCCGTGGTGGTGAAACCCATCAGTCCGCCGCCCCGCTGCGGCGGGGGAGGTCGAGGCGCCGGACCTTGCCCGTGGGGGTGCGGGGCAGGGCGTCGAGCCGGTGGTACTCCTTGGGGCGCTTGGCCGGGGCGAGGTGCTCCCGGGCGAACGCGTCCAGTGCCGCCGTGTCCACCGGGCCCACGACGGCCGCGCACACGCGCTGGCCCCAGCGCTCGTCGTCGGTGCCGAAGACGGCGACGTCCGCGACCCCGGGGGCTTCGGCGAGCACCCGCTCGACCTCGGCCGGGTAGACGTTGACACCCCCGGTGATGATCAGGTCCTCCCGCCGGCCGTCGAGGTAGACGTACCCGTCGTCGTCGAGGTGCCCGAGGTCGCCGACGGTGAAGGCGTCCCCGTCCGGCGTCCGGCGCCAGGCGGCGGCCGTCTTCTCGGGGTCACCGAAGTAGGAGAAGCGTGCGTGCGGGGGTGCGACGCACCACAGGTGCCCGTCGTCGTCGACGAGCATCCGTCGTCCCGGGCGCGCCCGGCCCAGCGTGCCCGGACGCATCAGCCACTCCTCGCTGCGGCACGCGGTGAACTGGCCCTCGGTGGAGCCGTAGAACTCCCAGGTCGACCCGGGTGGGAACTCCGCGACCAGGCGGCGCTTGACCCACTCCGGGCACGGAGCACCCGCGTGCGCGACCAGGCGGAACGAGGAGAGGTCGGGGGTTCCCTGCTCGTCCCAGTGGGCGAAGAGCCGCTGCAGGTGCACCGGCACGCAGAACGTCGTGGTGGGCCGGTCTGCGCGGATCGCCGCCGTCACCCTCGCCGGCTCGAACGGCCCGGGCACCACCACCTGTCCACCGGCGAGCAGGGTGCCCAGCGCGAAGCGCAACGGGGCGGAGTGGTGCAGCGGACCGAGCACCAGGTTGACGTCGCTCTCGCAGAATCCCCAGAGCTCGCGCTCCTCCTCGAGGAGAGCGATGGCCCCGGCCTCCTCGAGCAGGCCCGACCACACCCCCTTGGGCCGTCCGGTGGTGCCGCTGGTGAGGTGCATCGGGCGGGCTCGGGGCGGTCCCGACGCCGGGACCTCGGACATCGCCGTGTGCAGCCCCTGGAGGTCCCCCCGGTCCCGCACCACCAGCGCCGGGTCGAGGTCGGCGAGCAGCGGGTCGCGCTCGCTCCCGGTCAGCGCGGGGTCCATGGGCACCGGGACGACTCCGCGGCGCAGCAGCGAGAGCACCAGCTCGACGTAGGCCACCGAGCCGGGCACGAGCAGCACGACCCGGTCACCGGGCAGGAGGTCGTGCGGGTCCACGCGCCCGATCCTCCCAGCCCGGCCGGACCCGTTAGCGTGCGGTCCATGCGTGTGGGGCTGACCGGAGGCGTGGCGTCGGGGAAGAGCACGGTCGCAGCCCAGCTGGTGGAGCTGGGAGCCGTGGTCATCGACGCCGACGTGGTGGCCCGGGACGTGGTCGCCGGTGGCACCCCGGGGCTGGCCGCTGTCGTCGAGGAGTTCGGGGCCGGGGTGCTCGGCCCGGACGGCGAGCTCGATCGGCCCACGCTGGGGCGGCTGGTCTTCGGTGACGAGTCGGCGCGACGGCGGCTCGAGGCCGTCGTACACCCGCTGGTGCACGAGCGGATCGCGGAGCTGGAGGCCGCACTGCCCGACGACGCGGTGGTGGTGCACGACATCCCGCTGCTGGCGGAGAACCCGCGCGCCGCACCGTTCGACGCGGTCATCGTGGTGGACGCGCCCGAGGAGCTCCAGGTGGAGCGGATGACCCGGGACCGGGGCTGGACCGAGGAGGACGCCCGATCCCGGATCGCCGCCCAGGCCACCCGCGAGGAACGGCGAGCGATCGCGACGCACGTCATCGAGAACACCGGGACGCGCGAAGACCTCCGCCGGCGGGTGGCGGAGGTCTTCGCGGAGGTGGTCTCGGCGGGACGACGGGTCGGCTGAGCGATCAGGCCGCCCTGGCCCGCCGAGCGGTCTCGGCGGGGCTGGCCCGGCTCAGGCGGCCAGGTCGGGGTCGGCCAGGCGACGCAGCTTCGCGATCGCCTCGCGCTCGAGCTGGCGCACCCGTTCCGCGGAGATGCCGTGCCGGGCTCCGATGTCGGCCAGCTTGTGCTGACGCCCGTCGGTCAGCCCGTAGCGGGACCGCACGATGTCGGCGGACCGCTCGTCGAGGGAGTCGACCAGTGTGTTCAGCCGGTCGCGCGACTCGGTGTCGAGCACGGTGAGGTCGGGACCGGGGGAGCTCTCCTGCGCGATCAGGTCGCCCAGGGAGGTGTCCCCGTCCTCGTCGACCGGGGTGTCCAGGCTGACGTGGTCGCGGCCCCAGGACATCAGGTCGATCACCCGGTCGAGGTCCATGTCCAGCTCCGTGGCGATCTCCTCGGGCTCGGGGTCACGGCCCAGCTGGCGCTCGAGCGTGCGACGGGCCGAGCCGACCTGGTTGAGCTCCTCGACCACGTGCACCGGCAGCCGGACTACGCGGGCCTGCTGGGCGATGCCGCGGGTGATCGCCTGGCGTACCCACCAGGTCGCGTAGGTGGAGAACTTGTAGCCCTTGGCGTAGTCGAACTTCTCCACCGCCCGGATCAGCCCGGTGTTGCCCTCCTGGATCAGGTCGAGCATCGGCATCTGGCTGCGCCCGTACTTGCGCGCGATCGAGACGACCAGGCGCAGGTTGGCGTTGATGAAGCGCTGCATGGCGCGCTCGCCGTCCTCGACCAGCCAACGCAGCTCGGTCTCGGTGGCGTACTTGGGGGCGCCGCCCTTCCTGCGGCCGACACGTCCCTCGGCCAGGAGTCGCTCGGCGAAGAGCCCGGCCTCGATGGTCTTGGACAGCTCGACCTCGGTGGCGGCGTCCAGCAGCGGCGTCCGGGCGATCTCGTCGAGGTACAGCCCGACGCTGTCGCGGCCCTCGATCTCACGGTCGTTGCGGGTGGTGGTGGTCATGGGGGGTGACGTGCTCCCTTCCTACAGGGCGGACCCGTCCAGGTGGTCCTGTCATGTCCAACGCTTCGTCGGACCCGAGGATTCCCCCTCGGCCCGGTCCCACGCCGGTGCGACCGCGCCGTGCGGTCTCATGAGTAGTGACGGCCCGGACCGCCGTGAAGTTGCATCCACGCCCGACTTCTCAGGCACTTCTCAGTGATCCCCTGTGCCCCGTGCAGACTGGTTGCATGCGCAAGCACCGACGAATCGACCTCAACGCCGACCTCGGGGAGGGCGTCACCGACGATGCCGGGCTGCTCGAGCTCGTCACCAGCGCCAACCTCGCCTGCGGCTTCCATGCGGGCGACGAGCAGACCATGCGCGCGGTGTGCAGTGACGCGGCCGCCCGCGGGGTGGTCGTCGGGGCCCAGGTCAGCTACCTGGACCGCGAGGGCTTCGGGCGCCGTCGGATGGACCCGGTCCGGGCCGAGCTGACCGCCTGGGTGCGCGACCAGGTGGACCTGCTGACCGCGATCGCAGCCGAGTGCGGCACCCGGGTCGCCTACGTCAAGCCCCACGGCGCGCTCTACAACCGGGTCGTCGACGACGCCGAGCAGGCCGAGGCGGTGCTGCGAGGCAGCAGCGACCTGCCGGTGCTGGGGCTTCCGGGATCGGAGATCCTGCGGCTGGCGGGCGCGCTGGGCCGGACGGCGGTCCTCGAGGGGTTCCCCGACCGTGGGTACACCGACGAGGGCCGCCTGCGGCCGCGCGACGAGCCCGGCGCCCTGGTGGAGGGTGCCGCCGCGATCGCCGAGAACGCGCTGGGCATGGTGCGGGACGGGCGGGTGCAGTCGCTGTGCCTGCACGGCGACTCGCCCGGGGCGGTCGAGGCGGCCGCCGAGGTGCGCCGGGCCCTGCTGGAGGCGGGCCACGAGGTACGACCCTGGACGCACTGACCGGACCGGCGCGGGCCGGGTCCGCTCGGTCCACCTGCCTAGTCCAGTGCCCGGAGTTGTCCACAGGAACCGGGGGTGGCCTTGTGGACAAACCGGGTCGGGCTGTGGACAGCGCTCCCCAAACTGTGGGTCGACAACGCCTGCTGACCACGTGCCGGGATCGGCGACGAATTGCCCTTGTGTCCGCGGACGCGGTGGCGTAGAACTCTCTCACCGCGACCTTCACGGGTCGTGGTGGACCGAGAAGAACTGCAGGTCCCTGCGGCGGGGAGACCCGCCGGAGCCGCCGGTGATGCGGCGGCTGGGTCTGCGGTGGTTCCTGGTTCGAGATGGAGCATCACACCGTCTCACCCAGTGGGGTCCGCGGAAACTCATACTTTCCGCGGGCCCCACGCCTAGTTTCCGGCCCGGTTTCCCCAGGGCGCAGCGCGGCCGACGCCGGAACGGGTGCGAGCCCAGCGTGCCGGTCCTGGTCCGCGGCGGCAACGGTTTGCGAGGATCGCCACATGCAGGTGCATGGGTACGGCGACACGGCACTGCTCCTGGAGTTCGCGGGACCGGACGAGGTGCGGGCGGCGTACGCCGAGGCGCTGCGCCGCCGCGAGGCGGGGGAGCTGGTCTGCGCCGACCTCGTCCCCGCGGCCCGGACGCTGCTCGTCGACGGCCTGCCCGACCCGGACCCGCAGGTGCTGGGCGCCCTCGAGGAGTGGCCCACCGAGATCGAGGCAACCGACGAGGGTGACGTGGTCGAGCTGCCGGTGACCTACGACGGTCCCGACCTCGACGCGGTCGCCGAGCACTGTGGCCTCACGGTCGACGAGGTGGTCCGTCGCCACCGGGAGACCGAGTTCGTCGTCGCGTTCTGCGGCTTCGCGCCCGGCTTCGCCTACCTGACCGGACTGCCGGAGGAGCTGCACGTGCCGCGCCTGGAGGACCCTCGCTCGACGGTCCCGACGGGCTCGGTGGGGCTCGCCGGTCCGTTCACCGGGGTCTATCCGCGGTCCTCACCCGGGGGGTGGCAGCTGATCGCGACCACGACCGCCCGGTTGTGGGACGTGGAGCGCGACCCTCCGGCCCTGCTCGCTCCGGGCACGCGGGTGCGGTTCGGCGATGGGTGAGCCCACCCGCGCGCTGGAGGTGACCGCGGTCGGCCCGCAGGTCACCGTGCAGGACCTCGGCCGGCCCGGGCTCGCCCACCTGGGGGTGCCCCGGTCGGGTGCCCTCGACGAGCCCGCGCACCGGCTGGCCAACCGGCTCGTGGGCAACCCGGAGTCCGCCGCGACGCTGGAGTGCCTGGGTGGACGCGTGTCGTTCCGGACGCGCACGGCGATCACCGTCGCGGTGACCGGCGCCCAGGTGCCGGTCAGTGTGGACGGGCGGGGGCGCGAGTGGGGCAACGCGGTGGCGGTGCCGGCGGGAGCGCTGGTGGAGCTGGGTGACCCGACGGCCGGCCTGCGGGCCTACGTGGCGGTCTCCGGCGGGCTCGACGTCGAGGAGGTGCTCGGGTCCCGGGCCACCGACCTGCTCTCCGGCCTGGGGCCGGACCCCGTGGAGGAGGGCCAGGTGCTGCCGGTGGCCGCGGCGACCGGCGCGTGGGTCGGGGTCGACACGATCGCGCCGCGCCGTGCCGCCCGCGAGCTGCGGCTCCGCCTGGGACCGCGCGCGGACTGGTGCGAGCCGGAGTCGGTCGAGGCGCTCAGCGGCGCCACCTACGTCGTGGGCAGCGCCTCCAACCGCATCGGTCTGCGCCTCGAGGGTGCCGTCATCCAACGCTGCGACGAGGAGGAGCTGCCCAGCGAGGGGATGGTCCTCGGCGCGATCCAGGTGCCGCCCAACGGCCAGCCGGTGGTCTTCCTGCACGACCACCCCACCACCGGCGGCTACCCCGTGGTCGGCGTCGTGGTCGCCGAGGACCTGCCCGCCTGCGCGCAGCTGCGTCCTGGCGACGAGGTCACTCTTCGGGTGGTCTGAACGGCGTCAGCTGCGGGTCGTCCGTCGCGAAGCTGAGCACCCGGCCCGGCCCCGTCTCGGCGGTCTCGAAGCGGACCGTCACCACGCCGCGTCCCGAGCCCCAGACCCAGCCCCGGCCGTGGCCCTCGTGCACCACGTCCATCCCGGGGACCCAGCCGCCGCGACGTGAGGCCGCGACGACGGCGGCCTCGGTGTCCGCGTCGATCCCGGCCTCCTCCTCGTCCTCGTCGGCGAACAGGTCCTCCTGGATCCAGTCGGCCAGCCCCGAGACCCCGACGCCGAGCAGGCGTACGCCGGCCGAGGTGTCCAGCTCGGCGAGCAGGGCGCGCGCGACGCGGGCGATCTGGCGGCCGTCGTCCGAGGGCTGGGCGAGCGTCGCGGACCGGCTGACCGTGGAGAAGTCGTGCAGGCGCACCTTGATCGACACCGTCCGGCCCGAGAGCCGGGCCTTGCGCAACCGCTCGGTGACCTTGGCCGCCTGCCGGTCGAGCAGCGCGGCGAGCAGCCGGGGGTCCACGTGGTCGGTGTCGTAGGTGTCCTCGACGCTGACGGACTTCGCCTCCCGCTCGGCCACGACCGGCCGGTCGTCCTGCGCCCGCGCCAGCGCGTGCAGGCCGGACCCGTGGGCACGGCCCAGCAGGCGCACGAGCTCGTCCTCGGTCAGCCGTTCGAGGTCCTCCACGGTGTGCACCCCCACCCGGCGCAGGCGTTCGGCCGTGGCCGGTCCCACGCCGGGGATCACGGTGACCTGCATCGGGCGCAGCAGGTCCTGCTCGAGCCCGGGGGCCACCACGACCAGCCCGTCGGGCTTGTCGAGGTCGCTGGCGATCTTCGCGATCAGCTTGGAGGACCCGATGCCGACCGATCCGGCGATCCCGCCGGTCGCCTCCGCGACCCGCGCCTTGAGCTCACGGCCCACGTCGTTGGCCTCCGCCACGCTGCAGGAGGCCAGACCGGCGGCCTCGAGGTCGACGAAGGCCTCGTCGAGTGACAGCGGCTCCACCACCGGGCTGAGCTCGCGCAGCACCGCCATCACCGCCCGGCTGGTGTCCCGGTAGGCGTGGAAGCGCCCGGCGAGGAAGGCGGCGTTGGGGCAGCGGCGACGCGCCTCCGAGGTGGGCATCGCGGAGTGCACCCCGAACGTGCGCGCCTCGTAGGACGCGGTCGCCACGACGCCGCGACCGCCGACCCCGCCGACCACCACCGGCTTGCCGCGCAGCGAGGGCTTGTCGCGCTGCTCGACCGAGGCGAAGAAGGCGTCGAGATCCAGGTGCAGGATCGTCGGCTCGGAGCGCACGTCGGAATGGTGCCACGCAGCCCCGACGGCAGCCGCGCACCCGGACGCCGGTTGGCGTCCACAGCGGCCGCCCGCCCCCACCTTCTCCACCGGGTCCCGCGCTCGTCCGTCGGCTGCTGCGGACCGCGCCGAGGGTGTCGTCCATGACCACACCGCGCCCCCCGTCCCCGTCCTCACCGTTCCCGTCGTCCCGCCGGTCCCGCTACACCGCGCGGACCCCCACCGACCTGGTCGCGATGGTGCCGGTCGTCCTGGGCTTCCACCCCCGCGACTCGGTGGTGCTGCTCACCTTCGGTGCCCCCGGCGGGGCCTTCCACGCCCGGGTCGACCTGGCTCTGGAGGTCGCCGCGCAGGAGGAGGTCGCGGACGTGCTGCTCGGCGCGGTGACCGCCAACCGGGTGGAGAAGGCCGCCGTGCTGATGTACAGCGACGACGTCGAGGCCGCGCGCACCCAGGGTGAGGTCCTGCTGTCCCGCCTGCTGGGGGCCGGCGTCGACGTGGTGGACGTGCTCCGGGTCGAGGAGGGCCACTGGTTCCCGCTGTTCGACGACGCTTCCCCGGGCACGGCGTACGACCTGCAGACGCACCGGTTCACCGCCCAGGGCGTCCTCGACGGGCACGTCGTCCACCGCGACCGGGCCGAGCTCGCCGACTCCCTGGTCGGCGGCGACGACGAGGACGCGGTGGCCGTCGCCCTGGCGGCCACCCGCTACGCCGACCTCCTCGGCAGCTCTGCCGAGGACGACCTGCTGGTCACCGAGGCGCGATGGCTCCAGCGCTTCCTACGGCGCGCGCTGGCCGACCGCTCCGTGGCCACGTCCGGTGACGCGGGGAGGGCCCTGGTGCTGGCCTCGCTGGTGCCGACCCGCGACGTCGCCTGGTCGGAGATCGACCGGACCAGCGCGGGCGAGCACGTCGAGCTGTGGCGCGGCCTGGTCCGGCGGTCGCCGCGGCACCTGCTGCCGGGGCCGTGTGCGCTGCTGGCCTTCGCCGCCTGGCAGCACGGCGACGGCGCCCTGGCCTGGTGCGCCCTGGATCGGTGCCTGGAGGTCGACCCCGACTACTCCATGGGCCACGCCCTGGCCGACCTCCTCACCGGCGCGGTCCGGCCCGACGTCTGGGAGCCGATCCCCGAGGAGGCCCTCCCGGTCTTCAAGCGCGGCCGGCCTCAGGACCGGTCCCCGGGCCACGTGCGGGACCACTCGCGAGACGGCCGCCCCGCTCCGCCCTCCGGTCAAGCCTCGTGAGGCGACACCTGCCGGGACTAGGGTTCCGTCATGGGCACCGAAGTGGACCAGCAGGAGTTCTCCCGCTCCGACCGCACCCGGCACCGCGAGAAGGTCCGGCGCTGTCTCGACGTCTTCGCCAGGATGCTGCGTGAGTCGTACTTCGACATCGCCAACCCGCTGACCGGGATGGAGATCGAGTTCAACCTCGTCGACGACGACGGGCACCCCTCGCTGAAGGGCATCGAGGCGCTCGAGAAGATCGCGGACCCGAAGTTCCAGACCGAGCTCGCCCAGTTCAACCTCGAGATCAACGTGCTGCCGCGCAGCCTCGGCGCCCGCGGCGTCACCGGGTTCGAGGAGGACCTCCGCAGCAGCCTCAACCACGCCGAGGCCATGGCCAACGAGGTCCAGGCCCACATGGTGATGATCGGGATCCTGCCGACGCTGGAGGACGGCCACCTCAGCCCGGCCAACGTGAGTCCCAACCCGCGCTACAAGCTGCTCAGCGACCAGATCCTCTCGGCGCGCGGGGAGGACCTGGTCATCGACATCGACGGGGTCGAGCGGCTGCGGACCACCTCGGAGTCGATCATGCCCGAGGCCGCCTGCACCAGCACCCAGCTGCACACCCAGGTCAGCCCGGACAACTTCGCGGCGTACTGGAACGCCTCCCAGGCGATCAGCGGCATCCAGCTGGCCGTCGGCGCCAACTCGCCGTACCTCCTGGGCAAGCAGCTGTGGCAGGAGACGCGGATCCCGCTCTTCGAGCAGGCCACCGACACCCGCAGCGACGAGCTCAGGGAGCAGGGTGTCCGGCCCCGCGTGTGGTTCGGGGAGCGCTGGATCACCTCGATCTTCGACCTCTTCGAGGAGAACGTCCGCTACTTCCCGGCACTGCTGCCGATCACCGACGACGAGGACCCGTTGCAGGTGCTCGAGTCCGGCGGGACCCCCGGGCTCTCGGAGCTCAAGCTGCACAACGGCACCATCTACCGGTGGAACCGGCCGGTCTACGACGTGGTCGACGGAGTGCCGCACCTGCGGGTCGAGAACCGCGTGCTCGCGGCGGGACCGTCCGTGGTCGACACCATGGCCAACGCCGCCTTCTACTTCGGGCTGGTGCGCACGCTGGCCGAGGACGACCGGCCGCTGTGGTCGCAGATGTCGTTCTCCGCGGCCGAGGAGAACTTCCACGTCGCCGCCGAGCACGGCATCGACGCCCGCGTCTACTGGCCCGGCGTCGGTGAGGTCGACGCCACCGAGCTGGTCCTGCGCCGGCTGCTGCCGATGGCGCACGAGGGTCTCGGCCGGTGGGGCGTCGAGAGCGACGAGGCGTCGCGGCTGCTCGGCATCATCGAGCAGCGCTGCGTGCTCGGTCGCAACGGCGCCTCCTGGTACGTCGACCGGGTCGGCGCGCTCGAGGACGACGGCCACGAGCGCGCGGAGGCCCTGCGGCTGACCCTGCAGGAGTACCGCGAGCTGATGCACGCCAACGAGCCGGTGCACACCTGGCCGCTGTGAGGCTCAGCGCGCGCCGGTGGGCCGGACGCGCGACCAGCTGCGCTGCTCACCGCTCACGTGGTCCTGCCAGGCGGTGCGGGTCAGCACCACGAACGCCGGCAGCACCAGCCCGTGCCGCGCGAACCCCTGCCGGGCCGCGGCCCACCAGCCGGCGTCGACGTCCCCGATCCCGGGACGACCACCCCGGGTGAGCCACACGCAGGCACCCTCGAGCACGAGCAGCCCGTCGAGCGAGCGTGTGACGAGGTCGGCTCGCAGACCGGCGCCCGGGACGTCGGCGAGGGCGACCCGCTCACCGCCCGGGTGCCCCACGTGCACGGTCGTCGGCAGCGCGCGCGTGGTCCCGGCCGCCGCGACGAACGCGCGCAGCTCCCGGGTGACCGCGTCGGCCAGCACTGGATCCATGCGGCCACTGTGCCGCGCGCGCCGTCCCCGCGCGGCCTGGCTCCACAGGCCGCACCGAGGCCGGCCAGGGGCCGCTCGCAGATGGCTCCCGAGGCACCCGACCGGCGGGTCCGGGGGCCGGTGGCAGGATGGCGCCCATGGCCATCCACATCACCGGCGACGACCGCGCCGACGAGGTCCTCGAGGGCTCCCCGTTCGCGCTGCTGCTCGGCATGCTGCTGGACCAGCAGTACCCGATGGAGCACGCGTTCCGCGGGCCGGCCAAGATCCTCGACCGGTTCGGCAGCCTGGAGCCGGCGGAGCTCGCGGCGGCCGAGCCCGAGCAGTTCGCCTCGCTGTGCTCCGAGCCGCCGGCCATCCACCGGTTCCCGGGGTCGATGGCCCAGAAGGTGCAGGCCGTGGCCGCGATCGTCGTCGAGCAGTACGACGGGCAGGCCGAGCGGATCTGGACCGAGGCCACGGACGCCGACGACCTGCTCCAGCGGCTGACCGGGCTGCCCGGCTTCGGCCGTCAGAAGGCGCAGATCTTCATCGCCCTGCTGGCCAAGCAGCGCGGCGTACGCCCCGAGGGGTGGGCGCAGACCGTCGGCGACTACAGCCAGGAGGGCTACCGCTCGGTCGCCGACGTGGTGGACCCCGACTCGCTGGCCAAGGTGCGTGCCTTCAAGAAGGAGAAGAAGGCGGCCGCACGGGCCTGAGGGGTGGTCCGGTCGCTCGGGTGGCCGTGACACAATGGACCTGCGGCCGTTGACACCTACGGGTCTTGTCGCGCCCCGGTAGATTCCTGAGTGTTCCCTGAAGACAATCCGAGAGGTATTCGTGTCCTCGAGTTCCAGCTCGACCGCCAAGAAGACGGCGGCCAAGAAGGCTCCGGCGAAGAAGGCTCCCGCGAAGAAGACAGCCTCCGCCCGGGCGTCCAGCGCGAAGACCGCCGAGCAGATCCAGGCCGAGGCCGCCCCCGTCGGCCCGGACGGCAAGAAGCTCCTCGCGGACGTCCCTGACGCCCAGTTCGAGGCCGACGTCGTCAACGACCCGACGATCAAGCAGGACGAGAAGGAAGCGACCTTCATCGTCTCCGCGGCCGACGAGACCGACGAGCCCGAGCAGCAGGTGATGGTCGCCGGTGCGACCGCCGACCCGGTCAAGGACTACCTCAAGCAGATCGGCAAGGTCCCGCTGCTCAACGCCGAGATGGAGGTCGAGCTCGCCAAGCGGATCGAGGCCGGCCTGTTCTCGGAGGAGAAGATCTCCTCCGGCTCCAAGATCGGTCCCAAGATGCTCGACGAGCTGGAGTGGATCTGCGAGGACGGCCGGCGGGCCAAGAACCACCTGCTCGAGGCCAACCTGCGCCTGGTCGTCTCCCTGGCCAAGCGCTACACCGGTCGCGGCATGCTCTTCCTCGACCTGATCCAGGAGGGCAACCTCGGCCTGATCCGCGCGGTGGAGAAGTTCGACTACACCAAGGGCTACAAGTTCTCGACGTACGCCACCTGGTGGATCCGGCAGGCGATCACCCGCGCGATGGCCGACCAGGCCCGGACCATCCGGATCCCCGTGCACATGGTCGAGGTCATCAACAAGCTCGCCCGCGTCCAGCGCCAGATGCTGCAGGACCTGGGCCGCGAGCCGACGCCCGAGGAGCTCGCCAAGGAGCTCGACATGACCCCCGAGAAGGTCATCGAGGTGCAGAAGTACGGCCGCGAGCCGATCTCGCTGCACACCCCCCTGGGCGAGGACGGCGACTCCGAGTTCGGCGACCTGATCGAGGACTCCGAGGCGATCGTCCCGGCCGACGCGGTCTCGTTCACGCTGCTCCAGGAGCAGCTGCACGCGGTGCTCGACACGCTCTCCGAGCGCGAGGCCGGCGTGGTCTCGATGCGCTTCGGCCTCACCGACGGCCAGCCCAAGACCCTCGACGAGATCGGCAAGGTCTACGGCGTGACCCGCGAGCGGATCCGCCAGATCGAGTCCAAGACGATGTCCAAGCTGCGTCACCCCAGCCGCTCGCAGGTGCTGCGCGACTACCTGGACTGACCCACGGACCCGCTGATCTGCGTTGGCGGTCGAGCGATCCGGAGCCGTTGTGCGTAGTACGGCCTGGACTCGTGGGGGAAGGCGTCGAGCGATCGGCTGAGATGATCAGCAACCTCGCGAAGCGACCATCTTGAACCGAGTCCAGCAACCTCCGCCTGACTGACCCATCCGACCATGTCGGCGCCGACCGACTGGGTGCATCGTCCCGCGGACCGAGCCCTTCTCGACGCCCACGCATGACGGCTGCCTGTCTGCACCGCCAGAAGGACGTCCGCTCATCGGGCTACCAGGTCGCTTGCGCGCCTGGACACGCGGTGGAGTGACTCAGCCGCGAGACTGACCCCGTCGACGCGACGGCCCGCTCGTCAGCCCACATCGTCGATGAGCGAGAGGCAGAACGGATGGCCTGCGGGGTCGGCGTAGACGATGCAGTGGGCGGCGTTCGGCTGGGTGGCAAAGCGCGTCGCCCCCGCCAGCTCTGCCCGCGCGCCTGCAGCCTCCAGATCATCAACGTGAAAGTCGACGTGGATCAGCGACGAGTCTTCAGGCCACCGAGGAGGTCGATAGTCCTCGACTCCCATGAACTCGATCCGCCCACCCGAGCACCGCATGGTTGCCCATTCGTCCTGATGGACGAACGTCACCTCCCCATCCGTGAGATCGGCGTAGAAGGCCGCCAGTTCGGAGGGCCGAGGGCAAGCGATGGTGACTGAGCTGAAACGGATGCGCTCGGCCATGCGTCGAGCGTAGATGACGACCCCCGTTTCCCGACTGCCGGCGGAAAACGCTTGTTCGACCTCAGGACATCGCGGAGGTGGGCGGCCGCATTGCTACCGTGCTGTTGTGGTCGGGCGGCGGGCGTGAAGGCGGTTGTCTACGACCGGTACGGGTCGCCCGATGTCCTGCATGTCGAAGAGGTCCCGGTGCCGTCACCGGCAGCCGGCCAGGTACTGGTGGCGGTCGTCGCGACGTCAGTCAACCTCAGCGACTGGGAGACTCTGCAGGGTTCGCCGGCGTACGCGCGCATCGGGGGTCTGCGCTTCCCCGCTCGCCGGACGCTCGGATCGGATATCGCCGGTGTCGTCGATGAGGTCGGAGAAGGAGTGACCAGATTCCGACCCGGCGACGACGTGTATGGCGACAACCTCGCGCTGAAGGGTGGGTTCGCGGAGTACGCGATCGTGGCCGAATCTGCACTCTCCCTCAAGCCGGCCCAGCTCTCCTTCGATGAGGCGTCGACCATCCCTCAGGCAGGCGCGATCAGTCTGCAGGGCACCGTACGGGCGCAAGCAGGTCGTCGGGTGCTGATCAACGGTGCTGGGGGAGGCTCAGGATCCTTTGCGATCCAGCTCGCCAAGCGGCGCGGTGCCCACGTGACCGGTGTCGACAACGCTGCCAAGCAGGACTTCATGCTGTCGGTGGGCGCAGACGACGTGCTCGACTACCGCCGGGACGACTTCACCCGCGCAGGTGGGCGGTACGACCTGATCCTGGATCTGGTCGCGCATCGGTCGGTGTTCGACTACCGACGTGCCCTGGCGCCCGGTGGCACATATCGGTGCGTTGGTGGGTCGGTGCCCGCGCTTCTCCGGGTGCTCACCCTCGGCTCGATCGTTGGGCCACTGACAGGTCGCTCGATCGGAATGCTTGCAGTGAGAGAGGGCCCCGCCCACTTCGAGCCGCTGGCCGTCCTCTGCGCGGCCGGAGACGTGAGGATCCACATCGACCAGACCTTCACCCTGAACGAGGCCGCCGCCGCCCTGGCTCATGTCGGGAAGGGGCGCGCCCTCGGCAAGGTTGTGGTCCGCCCCCGGTGATGCTCCGAGGGACACGCGAGGCGTGATGTGACGGCGCGAGGTCGGACCGGGACGGTACGCGGTGGAGTGACGCGCGTCGACGAGTGCTCGGTATCGCCGATGCCGGAGCAGGCAGGGATCGACACCGACGGCTCCCGACGTGTCACCTCTGTTGCGCTCTCCGGTCCAGAAGCGACCAGTCCGCCGGCGCCCGGCCGGCGGCGATCGAGCTTGTTCGCTGTGGTGAACGGCTTCGACCCGGCTAGCGGGTTGCGGGCGTTCCCGAGCCTTCGGATGTGCAGCCTCGATCGGCGCCGGGTGGCGCGCCAGGTCGATCAGCGTGTTCTTCTTCTGTGCGGCACCTCCCCAGACAAGGAACACGACCCTCTCGAGCTCGGCACTGATGGCACTAACGTCGAGCGGTGACCGCGAGACGGAGTGTGCTGCTCATCCACGGCATGTCGTCAAGCCGGCGCACCTGGTGGCGCGTCGGGCCTGATCTGGAGGCTCGTGGTTGGGACGTCGGCACGGTCGATCTGGCCGGTCACGGTGGCCGGTCGATCGGGGCGGTGAGATCCGTGGCTGCTCTGGCCGAGGACGTGGTGGCGCAGCATCCCGCCTGTCCGACGCTGGTTGTCGGCCATTCGCTGGGTGCGATCGTGGCTTTGGAGCTCGTCGCCGCGATGCCGACCTACACCCGTGGGCTGGTGCTCGAGGATCCACCCGCCCTGAGTGCCCGTCGCGGCACAGGGGACATCGCCGACGACATCGAGCGTGACGTGATGCGCGCACGCGCCGACCCGCACAGCGCGATCGAAGCCATGCTGGCGGGGCATCCGCTGTGGAACCGGCGCGACGCCCGGACCGTGCTTGAAGGTCGACTCATGACGGATCCGCAGGTAGCGCAACTCTCCCGGGGCGACCTCACCTGGAACCTGCCTGCCCTGGTCGCCGGATGCCCGGTGCCGGTGGCCCTCGTGGCGGCCTCTGGTCGGGAGTCAGCCCTGCTCGATCCCGACCGCAGCGAGCTGCTTCGGCTGCTGCCGCCCGAGCGGGTGGCGGAGATCCCGGGTAGTCACCACGTCCACCTGGACGAGCCGAGCACATGGGTGGACGCCATCGACACGTTTGGCGACTCCCTGATCTGAGCTCCGAGCTCTGTCAGCACGCCGGAGGAGACAGACTCGACGCCGGCCGACAGGGTCGGCTGGCGGGCGGCCAACGCCCG
>CAWCFY010000003.1:0-145000 GCA_963795075.1 uncultured Actinomycetota bacterium
GACGCCGGCTGGCCGTCGGGGACCTGAGCGAGTTCGGACTCCCCACACCCGCAGAGGGGCTCTTCGCCCGGAGCGAGCGGCTCGGGGTTGCTCCGGCGATCGTCGACCGGGACGTCATCACCGCCATTCGTGACCGGGCCTTCGACATCGTCGGCGCTGTCGAGTCGCTGACCCCTGACACTGTTCATCTGGCCGACGGCAGCACCATCCGCCCTGACTTCCTGGTCTGCGCCACCGGCTTCACCCGGGGGCTGGAGAAACTCGTCGGACACCTCGGCGTGCTCGACGAACGCGGCCGACCCACTGCCACCGGCAAGGTGCCTGCGGCGTCAGGGCTGCGCTTCATCGGCTTCGTCCCACGCGCCGCACAGATCGGGTATGCCGCCAAACAGGCCAAGCACGCGGCCAAGGCCATCGCCAAGGAACTCGGGGTTCGCTGATCGGCAGACTCCACGTCCTCGATGTCGCTGCACACCGTCGAGAGCTGCGTCGCCCCGCCCCGGTCGACTCGGCAGTCCGGGCGTCGAGCAGTTCGACCAGATCGTCATCGATGTCGACCGACAGCTCTGCCCTCGGGCCTCCCCAAGCGCTGCCATCGGCTCGATCTCGAGCTACCCGGCTACCTTGTGCTCCTGATCGCTGCCGATCACGACAGATCGCGCCCACGCTCAGAGCGAAGGAGGGTCTCCCCGATGACCCACCACATCGAGAGCCTCGCCCTGCTCGAGCCACGATGACCACGATCGAGGACGCCCTCGCCCTGGCTGCCCAGCTCGAAGGGGTCGAGGTCACCCACCTCTCCCGCTACGCCAAGCTCCAGGTGGACGGGCACACCTTCGGCTACGCCTGGCCCCGGACGCGGACGGTCGGCCTCAAGCAGACCCTGGCCGAGCAGGCGGCGCTGGTCGGTGAGCGACCGGAGGTCTTCGAGGTGCAGTTCACCGTCGGCGGCTACGGCTGGGTGGTCGGTCGCCTCGACGCCATCGACCGCGACGAGCTGGCCGAGCTCGTCTTCGAGGCGTGGCGCCTCTCCGCCCCGCAGCCGCTCCTCGACGCCCGCGGCGACCGTCTGCCCTCCTAGCGCCGAGCGGGCACTGGACGCACGCGGTGGTACGCCGAGCGGGCAGTGGACGCACGCTGCAGTACCTCGAGCGGGCAGTGCACGCACGCTGCAGTACGTCGAGCGGGCACTGGACGCACGCGCTCGGCGGGGTCAACCGGTCGTCAGGCTCCGGCGGCCGCCACCTCCTCGAGGTCCGCCACCGCGAGGTCGAGGACCCCCCCAACCCCGAGCCGACGCTGCTCCTCCCGGAGGCCGGGCAGCTCCGACGCCTCGGCGACCGCCGCCAGGGTGACGAACATCCGTCCGCTGTGGCGCGCGATCTCCTGGTCCACGACGGCCGCTCCGGGCGCGTCGTCGGCGGCCAGCAGCAGCAGGGCAGCCGTGTGGTGACGCCCCTCGGCAGCGAGCAGGGCGGCGCCGTTCCTGGCGGTCGTCCACAGCTGTGTGTGCTGGCCGGTGCGGCGCCAGTGCCCGAGCAGGTACTCGATGCTCCGGGCGGCGGCAACCCGGTCGCCGAGCCGGATCCGGGCTGTCGCGAGCCCCACGGTGGCCAAGCCCTCGACGAAGCCGGCCCCCACCGCCGCGGCCCGCCGGATCGCCTCCTCGAGGACCGGCACGGCCTCCTCCGGGTGTTCGGTTGCCAGCAGGTCGCCGTGCACGAACTCGACGAATGCCTGCTGGGAGGGGCACCCGACGCGGTCGCCAGCCTCACGGGCCCGCGCCAGCAGCTCCGCGGCCCCGGCCGGGTCGCCGCCGTACCCCGCGGCGAGAGCCGCCGAGGCACAGAAGCTGGCGGCCTCCGCGGGTCGCCCCGCGGCGGCGTCGAGCCAGCCGCGCCTGGCGGCGTCGAAGTCACCGCGGAAATGCGCGGCCGCCGCTCGGGCACTGAGCGCCCGGTACGCCAGCGCGGGGTCCGGCGGGCCCCCGGCTCCGTCGAGCACCACCCCGGCGAGCCGTGCCGCCAGGTCGAGCTCGCCGACCAGCCGGGCAGACTCGGCGGCCATGGAGCCGGCCCGGATCAGCTCGGCGGGGTCGGCACCTCCGGGGTCGTCGACGAGCTCGAGAGCCCAGGCCCAGGGCTCGTGCAGGTCACGCCACATCGAGGCCTCGGCGACCAGCACGGTGAGCTCGCGCCGGTCCGCGCTGCGCCCGCGGGTCTGCGCCACGTCGCGGGCTGCGCGCAGATTGGCGATCTCGAGCCGGAGCCGTCGGTCCGCCCGTGCCTCGTCCGGCCCCACCATGGTGTCCCGGAGCTCGCGGGCCACCTGCAGGCAGCGGTTGACGAAGGCCTCCTCCGCGCCGTCGAGCTCCCCACGCGCCCGGAGTTGCTCGAGCAGAAAGTCTCGCACGGTGAACAGGAGCCCGTAGCGGCCCTCCTCGGGGTCTGCGGTGACCAGCGAAGCGTCGACGAGCCGGTGGAGCAGGTCCACCGGGTCGGTCGCCCCGGCCCCGTCGGCGGCGAGACGCTCGACGGTGGCCAGGTCGACGCCTCCGGGGAAGACCGCGAGCCGGCGCAGCAGCCCGCGCTCCACATCGGTGAGAAGGCGGTAGGAGGAGTCGATGGTGGCCCGCAGCGTGTACTGGCGGCGGTCGTCGCCGGGCGACACCCGCCCGGTCGTGAGATCGAGGGCGCGGTCGAGCCGTCCTCGCACTTCACGCAGCGACATCAGGGAGACCTGGCGCGCCGCGAGCTCGATCCCGAGTGGCAGTCCATCCAGCCGGTGGAGCACCTCGACGAGCTCGATCAGGTCGTCGGCGCTGAGATCGAGGTGCCCGCGACGGTGCCGGGCGTGCTCCAGGAAGGCACGGACCGCCGGGTGCCGTCTCAGCGCGTCCGGGTCGGCGTCCGGCCGGGGCACGGGCAGTGGCTGCAGCCGGACGACGTACTCGCCGGGGACGCCGAAGGTGGCGCGCGAGGTTGCGAGGACCCGGACGTCCGGAGCGTCGCTGCGCAACCGTCTCACGAGGTCGCGGCACGTCTCCAGCACGTGTTCGCAGTTGTCCAGCACCAGCAGCAGCCGCGCCCTGGCCAGAGCCGACGCCACGTCACCGGCGTCGATGTGCCCGTCCAGATGCAGCCGGAGTGACGTGGCGACCGCGCGAGCGACCTGGGCGGGCTGGTCGACCACGGCCAGGTCCACCACGACCGCGTCCTCGGGCGAAGGGTCGTCGGCCACGACCTCGAGGACGAGTCGGGTCTTGCCGACTCCGCCCGGCCCCGTCACCGTGACGACCGGGTGCGCGGACAGCAGCCTCTCGAGCTCGTCCCGGTCGTGCTGGCGGCCCACGAGCGGACCCGACGGTCGCGCTGGCCGGCGGCGAGAGTCCGTCGAGTCAGGTTCCGCGGCCGCCGCCAGTGCGCCCTGCGCGACCTGCTGCTCGACGGCCGTGAGCCTCGGACCCGGGTCGAGGCCGGTCTCGTCGATGAGCCGGGCTCGGAAGGCCCGGGCCGCCGCCATCGCCTCGGTGGTCCGGCCGTCGCGCGCCAGGGCCAGCACGTGCAGCACCGCAGTCCGCTCGCGCAGTGGTTCGGAAGCGACTGCCCGGGCCGCTTCAGCCGGGGTTCCGGGGTCCCCGAGCCGCATCCCGGCCTCGATCCGGTCGTCGACGAGCCGGAGACGGAGCTCCTCGAGGCCGACGGCATCGGCCCGCAGGGCGGACACCTCGCTGTGCTCGGCCAGCACCGGGCCGCGCCACAGCGAGAGTGCCCGACGTGCCGCGCTCGCCGCCTCCGCGGCGGAGGTCTCCGTGTCCTCGGCTACCTCGGCCAGACGGTAGGCCTCGGCGGCGTCGAGCTCGTCGGGTCCGAGCCGGAGCCGGTAGCCACCATCGGTGCGCGCGAGCCGGTCGGCGTACGGGCCGAGGTGACCGCGCAGCCGGGACACGTGGTTGTAGAGGGCCTGCACCGCGTTCGTCGGCTCGTCGGCAGCGGTCTCCGGCCACAGTGCGTCGACCACGGTCGCGACCGACACCGGGCGCGGGCTCGCCAGGGCGAGGAGGGCGAGGAGTGCTCGTCGGCGGGGACCCGGGACCGGAACCTCCCGCCCGTCGACACGCAGGCGCAGCGGGCCCAGCACGTCCACGCGCACGGCAGGTTCCGGACGCTCGGTTGTCATCGGCTCTCCTGGCGGCTCGGCGGGAGGCGGTCGCGCTCGTCCTCCCCTCGCACTGTGCACCAGGAGTCAGTGCGGCGTCACCCGGATCGGCGGGCCGCTGCGGGCGTTGGTGACGTGACGGGCGCAGCCAGCCGTTCGGTGGCGACCCATGCCCGGAAGCGGTCCAGACCCGCGGCCGCGACCAGGGGTGCGGTCTGTGACGTCTGCGCCACGAGCGCAGAGACCTTGCGGTCCAGGGCAGCGCCCTCGAGCCGCAGCTCGACGGCGAGCTCGTCCGGTGCGCAGACCCGTGGACGGCCGAGGGCGAAGACCCCGAAGTCGTCGTCGAGCGCCGGGTCGACCGGCACCTCTCCCGCGACGGGGTGCAGGAGGCGCGGACCCCTCCCGGTCAGACCGGTCATCGCCCGGGCCACCCAGGATCCGACGGCGCGGTGGTCGGGGTGGCCGGTGAAGCCGTCCGGGCCGAAGGTGACGACGGTGTGGGGGCGGATGTCCTCGAGCAGGCGCATGATCTGTTCCGCGGGCAGGTCGGGGTCCACCTCGGCGCAGTGTCCGTCGGCGTAGTCCATCCACTGGTGTTCGGTGACGCCGAGCAGGCCGAGCGCCGACTCCAGCTCGGTGGTGCGGATGCGAGCCAGCTCCGCCCGGTCCGCCGCGGATGCCTCGGGATCGGCAGCCTCTCCCCGTGTCGCCGTGACGCACACGACGCGGTGCCCGGCCTCGACGAGGGCGGACATCACTCCTCCGAGCAAGTAGGTCTCGTCGTCGGGATGGGCCCAGACGGCCAGCAGGTCACCGAGCGGGGGCGTACGTGACATGTCCCGAGCGTGGGGGGAGGGACTGTCACCGGGCTGTCACGACCTGGCCGCGCACACGGACGGGGTGGCGAGGTCCGCGACAGTCCGGTGGTAGCGCAGCGCGGCAGCCTGTCGGCACGCGGCACCACACGGGTGCCGGGGCACACGAGAGGCAGGAGTGGCCGTGACTACTCAGACTTCGCAGTACGAAGCACCCGCGGTGAACCCGGAGGCGGTCGAGGCGTTCGCCGGCACCGTCGGGCACAACCTCGCGCAGGCCTACAACGGCGTCCTGGTCTACCTGGGCGACCGGCTCGGGCTGTGGCGTGCGCTGGGGGCCGGCGAGGCGCTGACCAGCGCGGAGGTCGCAGCCCGCTGCGGCCTCGCGGAGAGATACGTCCGCGAGTGGCTCTCCGCCCAGAGCGCCGCCGGCTACCTGACCCTGGACGTGGCACAGGGCCGGTTCAGCCTGCCGGCCGCGCACGCCCTGGTCCTGGCGGACGAGGACAGCCCCGCCTTCGGCGCGGCCGGCTTCGAGATCGTCACCGCGGTGTACGCCTCCGCCGACAAGCTCGCCCACGCCTTCGCGACCGGCGTCGGGGTCGGGTGGCACGAGCACGATCCGCGGCTGTTCGGGGGAGTGGACCGCTTCTTCCGTACCTTGTACCGCGCCTCACTCGTGCAGGAGTGGCTCCCGAGCGTTCCGGGACTCCTCGACCGGCTGTCCGCCGGCTGCCGCGTCCTCGACGTCGGGTGCGGACTGGGGTCGGCGACCCTGCTGCTCGCGGAGGAGTTCCCGGCCTCGACGTTCGTGGGCGTCGACTACCACGAGGAGTCGGTCCGCCGCGCCCGGCACTCGGCAGCAGCCGCAGGGCTCGAGGGGCGGGTTCACTTCGAGGTCGCCGATGCCGGGTCCTACGACGGTGAGTACGACGTCGTGTTCTTCTTCGACGCCGTGCACGACATGGGCGATCCCGTCGGCGCACTTCGCCACACTCGGTCCCGCCTCGCGCCGGACGGGATGGCGGTGGCCATCGAGCCCTTCGCGGCCGACAGCCTCGAGGAGACGGTCCAGAGCCCGGTGTCGCTCATCTACTACGCGGCCAGCACCTGCCTGTGTGTCCCCAACTCGATGGCTCAGGGTGGGCCCGCCCTGGGCGCCCAGGCTGGACCGCAGCGGCTGACGGGTGCCTTCGCGGAGGCGGGGTTCTCGACGGCCAGGGTCGCTGCCTCGACGCCCTACAACCTGGTGATCGAGGCCCGACCCTGACGCTCGGCACGCCGTCCCGGTCACTCCTGGTCGCCTCGCTCCAGCCGCGGTGCGACGTGGGTGAGGTGCAGGATGACCGGGACGCGCACGCCGGCCACCAGCAGCGCCAGGGCACCCCGGAAGTCCGACGCCGAGGCCCACTCACGCTCGGGTCCCCGGCACGGCATCGTTCTGCGGAATCCGCCGCCTGAGCTGCGTGCCGGGAGTGCCCGCTCGCGGTCGTACGGCGTGCGCGCAGTGCCCGCTCGGCGACGTACGGCGTGCGCGCAGTGCCCGCTCGGCGAGGTCAGCCGGTGGCGAGGTCGCGGCTGCGCTGCTCCAGCGCCAGCTCGCCGTAGGGGTAGTCCGCGGGGCGGAGGTCGCTGGCCTGCTCGAGCAGCGCGACCTCCTCGGCGTCGAGGACGAGGTCGGCCGCGGTGAGGTTGTCGGCGAGCTGCTCGGTGGTGCGGGCGCCCAGGATGGTCGAGGTGACGCCGGGGCGCCCGGTCACCCAGGCCAGGGCCACGGACGCCATCGACGCGCCGCGCTCCTGCGCGACGCGCTCGACGCCCTCGACGATGTCCCAGGTGCGCTCGGTCCCGCGGCGCTCCCAGGCCTCCATGCCGCGTCCCGGGTCCTCCCCGAGCCGGGTGCTGCCGGTCGGGCGCTGGTCGCGGCGGTACTTGCCGGTCAGCCACCCGCCGCCGAGCGGGCTCCAGGGCAGCAGCCCCAGTCCGGCGTCCAGGGCGGCGGGCACGATCTCCCACTCGATCTCGCGCACGATCAGGCTGTACTGCGGCTGCAGGGTCACCGGTGCCGACAGTCCCAGCTCGCGGGCCAGGTGGACCGCCTTGGTCAGCTGCCAACCGGTGAAGTTCGAGAAGCCGTAGTACCCGATCCGACCCGACCGGACGAACCCGTCGAGGGTGCGCAGGGTCTCCTCCAGCGGGGTCACCGGGTCCCACGCGTGCACCTGGTAGAGGTCGACGGAGTCCACGCCCAGGCGGCCCAGCGAGGCGTCGAGGGCCCGGGCGAGGTGCCGGGAGGAGGAGCCGCCCTCGTTGGGGGCCTCGGTGAAGGGGAACCTGCCCTTGGTGGCGAGGACCACCCGGTCGGTGACCTCCCGCGGGCGCGCGGCCAGCCAGCGCCCGATGATCTCCTCCGAGATGCCGTGGCTGTAGACGTCGGCCGTGTCCACCAGGGTGCCGCCGGACTCGACGAACAGGTCGAGCTGGTCGTGGGACCCCGCTTCGTCGGTCTCGGCGCCGAAGGTCATCGTGCCCAGGCAGAGCGCGGAGACCGCGCAGCCACTGTGTCCGAGGGATCGGTAGCGCATGCGGCTCACAGTAGGGGAGGCCTGGGTGGCCCCCCGGGGTGGCTGACCCGACGTGGTATCTTGACGTCAAGATAACTCGTCCAGCGGTCCCGCCTTCCGCCACCCGCACCGACATGGGCAAGATGGGGCCACCCGGACCGGGACGACCCGCAGACACGAGGAGAACCATGGCGAGCGCAGGAGACCGACCGGACAGCTTCGGAGCCAGGGGCACGTTGGACGTCGACGGGACGTCCTACGAGATCCACCGGCTCGACGCCGTGACCGGGGAGGGCATCGACGTCTCCTCGCTGCCCTACAGCCTCAAGGTGCTCCTGGAGAACCTGCTGCGCACCGAGGACGGCGCCAACATCACCGCCGACGACATCCGCGCGCTCGCCGGGTGGGACGCCGACGCGGAGCCCGACAAGGAGATCCAGTTCACCCCCTCGCGGGTGATCATGCAGGACTTCACCGGTGTGCCCTGCGTGGTCGACCTGGCCACGATGCGTGAGGCGATGGCCGACCTCGGCGGCGACCCGTCGAAGATCAACCCGCTGGCGCCGGCGGAGATGGTGATCGACCACTCCGTGATCGCCGACGTGTTCGGGACGCCCGAGGCGTTCGAGCGCAACGTCGAGATCGAGTACGAGCGCAACCGGGAGCGCTACCAGTTCCTGCGCTGGGGCCAGGGTGCCTTCGACGACTTCAAGGTGGTGCCGCCCGGGACCGGGATCGTGCACCAGGTCAACATCGAGCACCTCGCCCGGGTGGTGTTCACCCGGCCCTCGCCCGACGACGACGGCGTCGTGCAGGCCTACCCGGACACGCTCGTCGGCACCGACTCGCACACCACGATGGTCAACGGCATCGGCGTCGTGGGCTGGGGCGTCGGTGGCATCGAGGCCGAGGCGGCCATGCTGGGCCAGCCGGTCTCCATGCTGATCCCGCGGGTGGTGGGCTTCAAGCTCAACGGCGACCTGCCGGAGGGTTCGACCGCCACCGACCTCGTGCTGACCATCACCGAGATGCTGCGCGAGCACGGTGTGGTCGGGAAGTTCGTCGAGTTCTACGGGCCCGGCGTCTCCGCGCTGCCGTTGGCCAACCGCGCGACGATCGGCAACATGAGCCCCGAGTTCGGCTCCACGATCGCGGTCTTCCCGATCGACGAGGAGACCACGAAGTACCTCGAGCTCACCGGGCGGGACGCCGACCAGATCGCGCTGGTGGAGGCCTACGCCAAGGAGCAGGGCCTCTGGCACGACCCTGAGGCGGAGCCCCGCTTCTCCGAGCGCCTCGAGCTCGACCTCGCCGAGGTGGTCCCGTCGCTCGCCGGGCCGAAGCGCCCGCAGGACCGGGTGTCACTCTCGGAGGCGAAGGAGGCGTTCCGCGCCTCCCTGGGCGACTACGTGGACGATTCCGAGCCGGAGGGCGGCTCCGACCAGGAGGGGGTCCCGGCGCAGGAGACGCCGGACGAGGCCGAGCACTCCAAGGTCGACGAGGCCTCCGACGAGTCCTTCCCCTCCAGCGACGCTCCCTCGCACAGCCCGGGCGGCAACGGGGACGGAGCGCCGCGCGACTGGCACAACCGTCCAGCGGGTGACGCCTCCGGCCGACCCTCCAAGCGGGTGCCGGTGACCCTCGAGGACGGCACCGAGTTCGAGCTCGACCACGGCGCGGTGGCGATCGCGGCGATCACGTCGTGCACCAACACCTCCAACCCGTCGGTGATGATCGGTGCCGCGCTGCTGGCCAAGAACGCCGTCGAGAAGGGGCTGCAGCGCAAGCCCTGGGTGAAGACCTCGCTCGCGCCCGGCTCCAAGGTGGTCTCGGACTACTACGAGCGGGCCGAGCTGACGCCGTACCTCGACAAGCTCGGCTTCAACCTCGTCGGCTACGGCTGTACGACGTGCATCGGCAACTCGGGTCCGCTGATCCCCGAGGTCAGCGACGCGGTCAACGAGCACGACCTCGCCGTCGTCTCGGTGCTCTCCGGCAACCGGAACTTCGAGGGCCGGATCAACCCCGACGTGAAGATGAACTACCTCGCCTCGCCGCCGCTGGTCGTGGCGTACGCGCTCGCCGGCTCGATGGACGTCGACCTGTTCAACGACCCGCTGGGTCAGGACGAGGACGGCAACGACGTCTTCATGCGTGACATCTGGCCGAGCGCGGCGGAGGTGGAGGAGGTGATCGCCCACGCGATCACGGCCGACATGTTCACCAAGGACTACGCCGACGTCTTCGCCGGGGACGAGCAGTGGACCTCGCTGCCCACCCCGGAGGGCGACACCTTCGAGTGGGACGAGGACTCCACCTACGTCCGCAAGCCTCCCTACTTCGACGGGATGCCCGACGAGCCGGAGCCGGTGGCGGACATCGAGGGTGCGCGGGTGCTGCTGAAGCTCGGCGACTCGGTCACCACCGACCACATCAGCCCCGCGGGCGCGATCAAGAAGGACAGCCCGGCCGGGAGCTACCTCGCCGAGCACGGCGTGGGGCAGCGGGACTTCAACTCCTACGGCTCGCGCCGCGGCAACCACGAGGTGATGATCCGGGGGACCTTCGCCAACATCCGGCTGCGCAACCAGCTGGCACCCGGCACCGAGGGGGGCGTCACCCGCGACTTCACCGACGACGGCGAGGTGACCACCGTCTTCGAGGCCTCCGAGCACTACCTCGAGCAGGGTGTCCCGCTCGTCGTGCTCGCCGGCAAGGAGTACGGCTCCGGGTCCTCGCGCGACTGGGCCGCCAAGGGCACCGCGCTGCTCGGGGTGAAGGCCGTGATCGCGGAGTCCTACGAGCGGATCCACCGCTCCAACCTGATCGGGATGGGGGTGCTGCCGCTGCAGTTCCCCGAGGGCGAGAGCGCCGACTCCCTGGGCCTCTCGGGTGAGGAGGAGTTCTCCATCACCGGCGTCACCGAGCTCAACGACGGCATCCCGGGCACGGTCAAGGTCACCGCGGGCGACGTGGAGTTCGACGCGAAGGTGCGGATCGACACCCCGGGTGAGGCTGCCTACTACCGCAACGGCGGGATCATGCCCTACGTGCTGCGGAGCCTGCTCCAGGCCTGAGCCGGGAGGCGAGGCAGGACCCCGGACGTCACCGGTGCTCGGAGGAGCTCTCGGTGACGTCCGGGGTCCCGGCTCCACCTGCGCCGGGCGCACCACCGACGGGAAGCAGCACGGTCACGGCCGTGCCGGCGCCGGGCGCTGACTCGACGTAGACCCGACCACCGTGGCCCTCGACGATGGCGTGCACGATGCTGAGACCGAGGCCCGTGCCCGGGATGGCCGACGACGTCGCGGCGCTGGACCGGAAGAACCGCGTGAACAGGTGCTCCTGGTCCTCGAACGGGATGCCGATGCCGGAGTCGCGGACGACCAGGTGCGCGTCCGGGCCCTCTGTGCGCACGACCAGGTGGACGCGACCTCCGTCCGGCGTGAACTTGATCGCGTTGCCGAGCAGGTTCACCACCACCCGCTCCAGGGCGGGGGCGTCACCGACCAGCTCGACCGGCGTCGGGGGGAGGTCCACGCAGACGCGCAGGTCACGGTCGCGCAGCAGGTCGTCGAGCACCTCGCGGCCGCCGCGGACGACCTCGCGCAGGTCGATCGGGGCGGGCTCGAGCTCCAGCGTGCCGGCCTCGGCGCGGGACAGGGTGAGCAGGTCCTCGACCAGCATCGCGAGCCGCGTCGTGTTTCGCGCGATGCGCTGGACCGCCTCGAGCTGGCGCGGGCCGAGGTCCCCGAAGGTGCCGTCGCTGAGCAGCTCGGCGTACCCGGAGATGCTGGTGATCGGGGTGCGCAGCTCGTGGCTCACGTTGGAGACCAGCTCCTGCTTGACGTGGTCCACCTCCTCGAGACGTCGTACGGAGTCCTGCTCGCGGTCCAGGGCCACACGCAGGGCCTCCTGGGCGCGGAGCCGCTCGGTGATCTCCTCGCCGGCGCCGATGTAGCCCACCACCGTGCCGTCGGGCTCGGCCACCGCGCTGACCGTGAGCGAGGCGACCCGAGCGCTCCCGTCGCGTCGGCGGAACTCCCAGTCGCGGCTCTCGCCGGCCTGCACCATGGCCAGCACCACGCTGGTGTGGTCTGCGGCGACGCCGAAGTGGGCGGCGTGCCGGGTGATCTCCTCGGCCGTGTGGAACATCGCCGGGCTGCGCCCGAGCACGTGCCGTAGGGGGTAGCCCAGGAGCTTGCGAGCTGCCGGGTTGTAGTGCGTGATGCGCCCGCGCGCGTCGGTGGCCACGATGACGGTGCTGCCCACGGAGTCCAGCAGGCGATCCAGGGTCAGCGCGGACCGTGCCGCCTGGCCGGTCATGGCGGAGAGCCGCTCCACCCCCAGCGCCAGCGGCACGATCAGGTAGGAGGCCGCGGCGATGAACGTGTACACCAGGGCGGGGGTCAGTGCCGCCGGCAGGCCACGCATGCTGCCGGCCAGGGGTCCGAGGCCGCTCGCGGTGAACACGTACGCCGTCACCCCGACCGCGAACACCTGGACGACCGCCTCGCGCCGGCTCGCCCGCACCGCCGCCCAGCCGAGCAGCGGGAAGACCAGGAACGCGATCGCCAGCCGGGTGTCCGGCACGAAGACGGCGAGCGTCACCATCGCGAGCAGGGCACGCTGCAGCACCAGCTCGCCCGCGGTCGCCACGGGCCCGTGACCGGACGGCGGGAGCAGCAGCGGCAGCACGAGGAGCTGGGCGGTGAGCGCCGCCAGGCCGGCCATCACCCCGGCCACGACGGCGTCGCTCGGGGTGAGCACCACTGCGACCAGCGCCCCGGACAGGACGCCGCACAGCAGACCGGAGGCCAGGGTGACCACGTAGTACCGCACCCCGTCGACGTCGTCGAGCCGGAGCTCACCCGCGGTGCCGCGCCTCAGCGCCGTGCTGGTGACCAGGGCGGGCACCCACAGCGCGACGCTGCCGACCGCGGCGACGGGCAGCGAGACGCCGTAGCCGATGCTCAGCGCGAGGCTGAACACGACGACGAGGGCGCCGCTCGCCGCGAGCCGGCGAGCCGGTCCGAGGACGATGTAGAGCGCCGCCGCGAATCCCATGGCGGGCCAGCCGCCGTACGAGGTGGCGTCGACTCCGGGCAGCGACAGGGGGACCGCGACCAGCGCAAGCAGGATCGCGGCCCGCGCATACGCGTTCCGAGACATCGAGACTCCCTCACCCATCCCTCGACGCCCATGGTGCCGTGTCGGGCAGCGATCGGTCACGGGTCTGTCCATGTCAGGCTGGGGTCCATGCTCGTCGCGATCAGCATCAGCCCCTCCGGTACGCCGCTCGACCAGCCCGGCAGCACCGCCCGCGACGACGGCCCCGACGACGGCGCCGACGACGGCGCCGGCGGGGTCAGCGACGTGGTGGCCGAGGTGGTGCGGGTGATCCGCGCCTCGGGCCTGCCGAGCGAGACCAACGCGATGTTCACCAACATCGAGGGCGAGTGGGACGAGGTGATGGCGGTCGTCAAGCGAGCGGTCGACGTGGCCGCCGCGCGGTACCCGCGTGTCGGGCTGGTGCTCAAGGCCGACATCCGACCCGGGTACGACGGGCAGCTCGCCGCGAAGGTCGAGCGGGTGGAGGAGCGGCTGCGTGAGTGAGGTCCGGATCCGTCCCGCCGACCCTTCCGACCCGGTCGCCGAGGTGATCGGGTCGGCGTTCGCCGCGGCGGGGGAGTCCGCCGCGCTGGTCGCGTTGTGGGGCGAGCTGGAGTGCTCGGACGCGCTGCGCGCGAGCCTGGTCGCCGAGCGCGCGGGCCAGGTCGTCGGCCACGTCGGCCTGTCCCAGGCCTGGGTGGACGCTCGCCGGGAGCTGGCGGAGGCGTGGGTGCTCAGTCCGCTCAGCGTCGTGCCGGGCGAACAGGGACGGGGGACCGGCACCGCACTGGTCGGGGCGGCGGTGGAGACCGCCCGGGCGGGCGGGACGCCGCTGCTGTTCGTGGAGGGCGATCCCGGGTACTACGGCCGCCGAGGTTTCGCCCGGGCCGACCGGCACGGGTTCGCCCCGGCCTCGGCGCGTACCCCGGGAGCCGCGTTCCAGGTGGTCCGGTTCGACGCGCAGGAGGACTGGATGACCGGTCAGGTGGTCTATCGCGACCTGTGGTGGCGCCACGACGCCGCCGGGCTGCGGGACCCGTTGCTCAGCGAGATGGAGGAGGAGTACCGATGAGGTCCGAGGTGCGCGACTACCGCACGGGTGGCAATGACGTCGTGCGCGACATCACCGACGACTGCGCCGCGTTCGTGCGCGGGGAGGGCGACGGGCTGCTGCAGCTGTTCGTGCCGCACGCCACCGCGGGCCTCGCCGTGATCGAGACCGGCTCCGGGTCCGACGACGACCTGCTGGCCGCGCTGGGCGACCTGCTCCCGGCCGACGATCGCTGGCGGCACCAGCACGGGACTCCGGGCCACGGACGCTCGCACGTGCTGCCGGCGCTGGTGCCGCCGTACGCCACCGTCCCGGTGCTGGACGGGCAGCTGGCGCTCGGCACCTGGCAGAGCATCTGTCTGGTCGACCTCAACGTGGACAACCCCGACCGGCAGGTGCGCCTCACCTTCCTCGCAGGCTGAGCGGCGCCCGCGTGGTGCTGGGACTCAGTGGGTCGGTGCTGCTCGCCCTCGCCTGTGCGCTCGTGCTCGGCGCGACCGTGCAGACGCTGGTCGGTCTGGGTCTGGGGCTGGTGGCGGCGCCGGTGGTCACGCTGCTGGAGCCGGCGCTGATGCCCGAGCTGATGCTCGTCCTGGCCGCCCTGCTGCCGCTGTTCACGCTGGTCGGCTCCCACGACGAGATCGACTGGCGCGGGTTGGGCTGGGTCATCCCGGCCCGGGTGCCGGGCACGTTCCTGGGCGTGGCCTTCCTCGCCGCGTTCTCGGACGGCGCACTCGGGATCGCGGTAGGAGTGATGGTGCTGCTCGCGGTGGCGCTGAGCCTGACCTCGTTCCGGGTGCCGGTGCGCCCGGGCACCCTGGTCGGCGCCGGGCTGCTGTCCGGCCTCGCCGGCACCGCCACCTCGATCGGCGGGCCCCCGGTCGCCCTGCTCTACCAGCACCGGCCCTCAGCCCAGATCCGGTCCACGCTGGCGGTGATGTTCACCGTCGGCGCGGCGATGAGCCTGGTCGGCATCTGGCTCGGTGGGGCGCTCGAGCCTCGCGCCGTGCTGGTCGCCCTGCTCCTGCTGCCGTGCCTGCCCCTGGGAGCGTGGCTCGGGGTGCGGCTGCACGGGGTGGTGCCGGAGCGCGGGGTCCGCTACGGCGTGCTCGCCGTCTGCGCCTGCTCGGCGCTCGTGCTCCTCGTCCGCAGCGTGGCCTAGGTGGTGACGCTCCGGCCCGCGGCGACCTCGCCCAACCGAGTGAGGTCGCCGACCAGGGCCGTGCGACGGTCCCGGTGCGTCGGCACCAGCAGCCAGATCACGACCTCCATGACCCGGCGCAGCTCGAGGACGCGGTAGGACTGTCGGACGCGGGTCCCCCCGCCGGGGCGCGCCTCGAGCTCGAAGCGCCACTCGGTGGAGTCGGGGGGGACCCCGCCACTCGTGTGGTACACGAGCAGGTGGCCGGGCTGCACGTCGGTCATCGTGCACTGCCGGGTCCAGCGCGTGGTGCGCGTCCGGTTGCTCCCGGTGAACCGGGCTCCCACCTCGGCGCTCCCGTGGCCGGGCAGCCAGGACGCCGTGTGGCACTCGTGGCTCCACTCGCCCACGCGGGTGACGTCGGCCAGCACCGCCCACACCTGCGTCGGACTGGCGGGCAGCTCGACCTCGACCTCGCCGGTCCGTCGCAGACGCGCGGTCATCGCCGGCCGCTCCGGCTGGCCGTCAGCGGCAGCGACCGGATGGCTCCGGCCGGGGTGCCGTCCCACAGCAGCGCGCGCCGTCGTCGGTAGCGACCACCGAGGAGACGCAGCAGGACGAAGCGCGGGACCGGCGGCACCAGGTGCTCGACGTGGTCGCGGCTCTCGTCGTCGAGGCCGTCCAGGACCCAGTGACCCTCCTCGGCCAGGGCGGTGAGGCCCTTGGGCTTGAGGTTGAACTCCTCGTCCCAGGCCCGCCACTCACCCTCGGTGATGCTCTGCGAGACCACCGGCATCATCACCAGCTCCTCGCGTTCGAGGTGGGGGAGGAGCACGTCGGTCAGCCCGTCGAGGGCCTCTGCCAGCTGCTCGTCCGGGCTCCCGGGATCGGCGAGGTGGCGGCGAGCCGCCTGCGCGAGTCGATCCATGGCCGGGGTGATCGTGCCGTGGTCGGCGTCCATCTGCTCCACGAGCTCGGCCGAGGCCGGGTTGCGGCGCAGGACCAGCGGGTAGAGCCCGTCGTCCTCGCCGGCGTGGTGGTCGTGCAGCACCTGCATCAGCCAGAGCACGTGCTCGGCCAGCGCCGTACGGCGGGCGGGCTCGGCCGCTGCCGGTGTGCCGAGCACGCTGCGGACGCGGACGAAGTCGCGCCTCATCGCGGAGTGCATGATGCCCATCATCTGGGTGTCGGCCGGGGCGTCGGGGTGGATCTTGTGCGTGGTCATGCCTTCTCCTCGGGGATGTGGTCGAGCAACCGGCCGAAAGTCCCGGCCAGCCACTCCTGGTACTGCTCACTGCTCCAGCCGGCCGACTCGACCAGCTGGAGGTAGACCTCGGGGCTCCCGATCGCCTGGAGGCCGTCGACCACCTCGGGTTCGACGGTGCGGCCCACGATGAGCTCGACCCCGTCCCCGAAGGAGGTACGTTGCTGTGCCCGGATCTCGCCGAGCGTGCCGGCGAGGTCGGCGTCGCCGGTCGCCGCGTGCTCGAGGGTGCGGTGCAGTCGGGCGACCCGGGCGTACTGCACCGAGACCATGTGGGCCGCGGCGCGGAGCCGGTCGGACCGCGGGCCGGTGCCCAACGCCTGGAACTCGGGTCGCTGGGCCAGCGGGACGGGGAGCTCGTCTCCCACCACGCCGACCTCGATGGCGCGCACCAGGAGCCGCGCCTTCGAGCCGCCGGCGCCGTACACCGTCTCGAGGGAGACGCCCGCCGCGCGCGCGACGTCCCGCATCGAGGTGCCGCGCCACCCCCGCTCGGCGAAGAGCTGCGCCGCGGCGCTGACCACGGAGACCTGGGTCTCGGCCGCCATCGCCTGGCGACGGCTGGAGTCGTAGGTGCGCCGTCCGTCCCGGTCGCTGCTGGCTGTCATGCGAGGAGACTAGAACATACCTGTATTCAATACAAGTATGTTTCGACGAAATCTGGGTGGCAGGCTGCAGCCATGACGACGCACCGAGAGCAGTCCTGGTCGGACACCCCGGTCGCAGGTCGGGTGGTGGTGCTGAGCCGCAACCCGGTCGCGGAGGCCATCGCCACGGTGGCCGGAGCCGCCGGACGCGCGGTCATCGTGCTCGAGCACGACGAGGACGGTGCGGGAGTGGCGGCGCTCGCCGACCTGGCGCTGGGCGAGGCGGACGCCGTGGTGCTCTCCGACCACGACGCCCCCGACGCGCCCCGGGCGTTGCGGGACGCGCTGGCCTCGCCGGCGTCGTACGTCGCGATGCTGGCGAGCCGCCGTCGCTCGGAGGGCCTGCTCGCCGAGCTGACGGCCGAGGACGCAGCCGGACTCGACAAGCTGCACGTCCCGGCGGGGCTGGACCTCGGCGGCAAGGGCCCGGGCGAGATCGCCCTGTCCGTGGTGGCCGAGATCGTGGCGGAGTCCTACGGGCGCGCGGGCGGTCCCATGCGGCGCTGAGCGAAACGGCGCACGGCCTCGCTGGTGCTCTCCTCCGACAGCCCGCGGTAGCGGGTCGCCGCGTCCTCCTGCCGTCCGGTGCGCCAGCACAGGTCGGCGAGGACGAACCTCGCGTCGCGTCGGGCGTACGCCGGCCCGGTGGTCGTGAGCGCCTCGAGCTCCGCCTCGACCGCAGCGAGGTCGTTGCCCACCGCGAGCGCCAGCCGCCCACGGGCCGAGAGCAGCGCGACCCGCACGGCCGGCGAGGGCCACACCCGCTCCAACGCCTGGTAGAGCCGCACCAGCTCGGCCCAGTCGGTCTGCGCGACCGAGGGAGCGACACTGTGCACGCCGGAGATCGCCGCCTCGAGGGCGAACCGCCCGTCGCCCCGGACGGCGAGAGCGGCGTCCTCGAGCCCGGCCGCCAGCAGCCGCCGGTCCCACGCGGACCGGTCGACCTCGTCGAGGGTCAGCGCGACGCCGGCTTCGTCGACCCTGGCCGGGCGGCGGGCCAGCCCCAGCCGGACGACGGCGCGCAGTCCGCGCACCTCGGTCTGCGCCGGGTACAGGGCGACCAGCGCATCGGCGAGGGAGAGCGACTGCCGGCCGAGGTCGGCCAGGGCGTCGGCGGGCTCGAGCACGTGTCGCTGTCCGACGGTGAACATCCCGGCCACACAGTCGAGCACGACCGGCAGGCGGGTCAGCCGCTCCGTGGCGTCCGGGACGTGGAACTCCCCACGGGCCCGGGCCAGCGCCTTCTTGGCCCGGGTCAACCGGGCCGCGGCGGTGCTCCGCTCGATCCCGAGGTGCTCCCCGACCTGGGCGACGGTGAGGCCGCAGACCACGCGCAGGGCGAGGACCAGCTGCGCTCCCGGGGCGAGCGCGTCGTCGCAGGCGACGAAGAGCAGCGCGAGCCGGTCGTCGAGGTCGGTCGGTACGCCGGCGAACGGGTCCTCGTCGTGCACCGCCTCCACCACCCCTCGGGTCGCGATGTCCGGAGCGAGCCGGGCGAACGTGTCCCGCCGTCGGTGGTCGTCGATCCACGCCCGCTTGGCGACCTGGACGCACCAGGCGGCCAGGTCCTCGACCCCATCGGTCGCCACGGCTCGGGCGAGCGCCTCCGCGGCGTACTCCTCGGCGTCGTCGAGACTGCCCGACCAGCTGGCGAGTGCTCGCACGACGCGGGGCCAGGCGGACCGGAACTCGCTCTGGGTGGGGCGCACCGCCCCATGCTCGCCGATCATGGGCGGCGAGCACGGGGTGGACGGCCCGAGACGCTCAGCCGATCGGGAAGACCTTGCGCCACTCGATGGTGCCCCCGGTCGGGACCAGGGCCGCGACCGTGCGCGCCATGGTCTCGTCCTCGACCTCGACGGCGTAGTAGCCGGTGACCAGCTCGCTGGAGTCGGCGTAGGGACTGTCGGTGTAGACGGCCTCCTCGACCCGGGCGCCCTCGGGCCCGGGTGTCACGAGGCCGCCGTGCTTCGCGCTCTGCAGCGGCGCCGCGCCGACGATGCGGGCGCCGAGCTCGGCCACGGCTTTCATGAACTGCTCGTGCTCGACGAAGGTGTGGTCGAGCTCGACGGCGGTCTCACCGCCGGGCAGGAACCGGTCGGAGTCCCAGTCGGGCTCGCGGATGAGGTAGAGATAGGTGTCGGTCATGGTCGTCCTCTCCGAGGTGCGCGGCGCGGGTTCGCCACACCATGGTGACGAACCGGAGCCCGAGAAATCGACAGCCTCGGGGCAGGAGATCACGCAGACCTGGTCGGCCTCCGGGTCAGCCGAGCAGCTGCGCGACCAGGTCGTCGAGGGGCAGGTGCTCCGCCTCGCGCCCCGCGGGCACCGCGTCGTAGCTGGCGGCGACGAAGCGCTGGACGATCCGGGAGCCGGTCTGCAGCAGGGCGGTGCCGTCCGGCGAGGACAGCTCCACGATCACCACGGCCTCGCCGGTGTTGCTCAGGCACGGCCACACCTGCACGTCACCGTCGCCGGTCGGCCGGTAGAGCCCCTCCGCGAGGAGCTCGCGGGCGAAGGTCCAGGTCACCTGGCCGGCGCGTGCCGAGAGGGTCATCGACACGGCGTAGGGATCGGTCGGGTCGTAGGAGAGAGCGCCGTCGAGCGGATCGGTCGCGTGCTCGCCGGAGAGGAACGGGACCGCGACGCTGAGCACCACCTCGTGGGTGGCCAGGGTGTCGTCGGAGAGGCCGCTGTCGGTGTGACCGGGGTGGCCGGAGGTGGCGGGGTGCTGCTCCATCGGATGTCCTCGAGCTGGTCGGTGTGGCTGACGAATGGTGCCTTCGGGTGCTCAACGAGGCTGAGGCCGTTCCATGACACGGTTCCCGCAACTGGTCTACCTAATCCTGCCCAGTGGTCTAGTTTGTCCGAACACCTGTTCGAGCGCGGACTACTCTGTCCTCCATGTCCGAGATGCCGTCCGGTATGCCCCCCGGGCCGTCCGTCCGACGTGATGCACGTCATGCGTCGCCCCCTCCCTCCTCGGCTCCCACGCCGGTCACGCGACCGGTCGCGCCGCCGGGATGGCCGGCGGAGGTCCGCCCTCCCGGTGCCCCCGACTGGGAGCGGACGGCCACGGCGTGGCTGCTCGACCAGTGCCCTCCGGAGTACCGCACCTACCCGGCCCTGCGCCGGCACCCGGTGGTGCTGGCCCGCTTCGCGGTGCTGCACCTCGAGGCCTGCCAGGCCGCCGTCAACCGAGGCCTCAGCGAGGCCCGCGGTGTGCTGCGCGAGGTCGCGGACGCGGGCGTGGTCGAGGCGGCGGTGCAGACCTGGCAGCGCGAGTCGGCGCGGCTGCTCGGCGTACGTCGAGCGGCGGGTCTGGTGGAGGAGGCGTTGCGCGGCCGGAGGTTCGTCGCCCGGCTCTGAGGCCTGCCCCTAGGGTGAGGGACGTGCCCCGCATCGCCGTCGCCTTCCTCGTCGACGCCGCGGGGCGGGTGCTGCTCCAGCACCGCGACGAGCACGCGCCGCGCGCGGCCGACCAGTGGGGGATGGTCGGCGGTCATGTCGAGGACGGCGAGGCGTACGACGTCGCGATCTGCCGGGAGATCGCCGAGGAGACCGGCATCGAGCTGGTCCGCGACGACCTCGTGCTGTGGCAGTCGACCGAGTTCGAGTACTCCGACGGCCACCGCAGCGACTACCGCATCTACGTCGGCCGGGTGGACCTCACCGACGACGACATCGTCCTGGGCGAGGGACGCGCGATCGTCTTCGTGGACCCGGAGAGGACCGCCACCCTCGACCGCGCCGAGTCCTGCGCCCACTTCCTGCCGCTGTTCCTGGCCTCCGACCTCTACGCCGCGCTGCGCGACGGACACGGGGGCCAGGCCCCGCAGGACAGCAGCGACGAGGGGACCCGAGCATGACGCAGCCGAGCGGTTCCCGGCCCCGGCCCCGACGGATCGACGTCCCGGCGATGGGTGCGGAGGACGTCGTGGTCGACGCGCGCGGCACGGCCTGGACCGGCACCGAGGACGGCAGCATCTGGCGGGTGGAGCGCGAGGGCCGCGTGACCCGCGTCGCCGACACGGGTGGCCGCCCGCTCGGCCTCGAGCTGTACGGCGAGGACCGGCTGCTCGTCGCCGACGCGCACGCCGGGCTGCTCGCGGTGAGCACGACCACCGGCGCCGTCGAGTGCCTGGTGAGCGAGGTCGACGGACGGGCGATGGTGTTCTGCAACAACGCCGCCGTGGCGGCCGACGGGGACATCTGGTTCTCCGACTCCAGCACGGTCCACCCCCTCGCGCGGTGGCGGGCCGAGATGGTGGAGGACACCCGGACCGGCCGCCTGCTGTGCCGTCGCGCGGACGGCACCGTGGAGGTGCACCTCGAGCACCTGGCCTTCGCCAACGGCGTGGCCCTGGCGGCCGACGAGTCCTGCGTCTACGTGGCCGAGACGGGTGCACGGACCGTCGTCCGGCTCCGGCTGGAGGGCGAGACGGCCGGGTCCGTCGACCTGCTGGCGGACGACCTGCCCGGCTACCCCGACAACATCGCCCGCGGCAGCGACGGCCTGCTCTGGGTGACGATCGCCTCGCCCCGCGACCCGGTCGTCGACCTGCTCCGCACTCGGGCACCGGTGTCGGTGCGTCGGCTGGTGACCCGGATCCCGGAACGCCTGCAGCCCCGACCGAAGCAGACCGTGCGGGTCCTGGCCTACGCCGACGACGGCCGGCTGGTGCACGACCTGGACGCCGACGCCACCGGGTTCCACATGGTCACCGGGGTGCGGGAGCACGACGGTGTGCTGTGGCTGGCCAGCCTGCTGGAGGCCGCTCTGGCCGTCGTGAGCACGCCGGGGGGCGGCGTCTAGACTCGGACCTCCGGGCGGTGGCCCGCCGCGGTCGCGGCCCCGCACCGGCGAAGGATGTCGGCACGACGCGGCACGGACGCGAGCCACGAGACGTGGAAGGAGCGGGGGACGACCATGGGGCACCTCGAGCACATCGCGGGTCCCGCGGACCTGCGCGGGCTCGACGACCGGGCGCTGGACGAGCTCGCCGCGGAGATCCGCGACGAGCTGATCCGCACCTGCGCACCGCGCGGCGGGCACCTGGGCCCCAACCTCGGCGTGGTGGAGCTGACCGTGGCGATCCACCGGGTCTTCGAGTCGCCACGCGACCGGATCGTCTTCGACACCGGCCACCAGGCCTACGTGCACAAGATGCTGACCGGCCGCGCCGACCGGTTCGACACCCTGCGCACCGAGGGGGGCATCTCCGGCTATCCCAGCCGCGCCGAGTCCGAGCACGACCTCGTGGAGAACTCGCACGCCTCGACCTCGCTGTCCTACGCCGACGGTCTGGCCAAGGCCTACGCCATCCGCGGGGAGGACCGGCACGTCGTTGCGGTCATCGGCGACGGGGCGCTGACCGGTGGGATGGCCTGGGAGGCGCTGAACAACATCGCCGAGGGTGACGACCGCCGGCTGGTCATGGTCGTCAACGACAACGGGCGCTCCTACATGCCGACCGTCGGCGGCCTGGCCAACCACCTCACCGCCCTGCGCACCAGCCCGCGCTACGAGCAGATCCTCGACCTGGTCAAGCGGCGCCTCAACGGCGTGCGCGGGGTCGGTCCCGCCGTGTACGACGCCCTGCACGCGATGAAGAAGGGCATGAAGGACGCCCTGGCACCGCAGGGGCTCTTCGAGGACCTCGGCCTGAAGTACGTCGGGCCGATCGACGGCCACGACCGCGCCGCCATCGAGCAGGCGCTCACCCAGGCCAAGCGCTTCGGCGGCCCGGTGATCGTGCACGTGCACACCCGCAAGGGCTTCGGCTACGACCCGGCCGAGCGCCACGAGGCCGACCAGTTCCACCAGATCGGGCCCTTCGACGTCGAGACCGGCGTGGGCACCCCCAAGGGCCGCATCTGGACCGACTTCTTCGCCGAGGAGATGGTCACCCTCGGCGCGGAGCGCCAGGACCTCGTGGCGATCACGGCGGCGATGCTCTACCCCGTGGGTCTCGACCGGTTCGCGGCGGCGTACCCGCAGCGCACCTTCGACGTCGGCATCGCCGAGCAGCACGCCGTCACCAGTGCCGCGGGTCTCGCGATGGGCGGGCTGCACCCGGTGGTGGCGATCTACGCGACCTTCCTCAACCGCGCCTTCGACCAGGTGCTGATGGACGTCGCCCTGCACCGCTGCGGCGTCACCTTCGTGCTCGACCGGGCGGGGGTCACCGGCGACGACGGCGCGAGCCACAACGGGATGTGGGACGCCTCGATCCTCCAGGTCGTGCCCGGATTGCGTCTCGCCGCGCCCCGCGACGGCGCGCGGGTGGCCGAGCTGCTGCGCGAGGCCGTGGCCGTCGACGACGCGCCCACGGTGCTCCGCCTGCCCAAGGGCTCGCCACCGGCGGACCTCGAGGCGGTGGACCGGGTCGGCGGCATGGACGTGCTCGTCCGCGACGGCGCTCGCGACGTGCTCATCCTCGGGATCGGGTCGATGGCCTCGGTCTCGGCCGAGGTGGCCGGCCGGCTGGCCGACCAGGGCATCGGGGTCACCGTGGTCGACCCCCGCTGGGTCAAGCCCTGGGACCCCGCGGTCGTGGGGCTGGCGCGTGACCATCGGCTGGTCGTCTGCGTTGAGGACAACGGCAGGGTCGGCGGGTGCGGCTCCACCCTGCTGCAGCTGCTCAACGACGAGCGGGTGGAGACCCCCGTACGAGTGCACGGAGTGCCGCAGGAGTTCCTCGACCATGCCAAGCGCGACGCGATCCTCGAGCGGCTCGGTCTCACCGCCCAGGCGCTGGCCCGCGGCATCGTCGAGGACGTCACGGCTCTGGACCGCGTCCCGGACGACCTCGATGTCGCGCCGCCGATCGACCCCAGCCGACGCGACTGACCGGCGCCCGACCCCGGGTACCCGCGGTCGACCCGTCGCGGCGCTCCTCGCGGTGCTGCTGGCGCTGGCCGGCTGTGCCGGGCGCACCGACACCGAGCCACCCACGAACGCGGCTCCCGCGCCCGGCACGAACCTCACGCCCGCGGAGGTGCGTGCCGCGGAGCAGCGGGTGCTCGACGTCCGGGCCCGGGCCGTCCGCACCCGCAACCTGACGCTGTTCCTGCGCCACGTCGACCGCAGCGACGCGGAGCTGGTCTCCCGGCAACGGCGCTACTTCCGCAACCTGGTGCAGCTCCCGCTGGCCGAGTTCGGCTACCGGGTCACTGCCCGGGAGTGGCCGGGGGAGGCACGCACCCCGGGTGGGCGAGCGGTGCACGTCCCCGAAGTGGTGCACACCGTGCAGCTCGACGGGTTCGACCGCGTGCCGGTCCGGCGGGTGGTCGGCTTCGCGTTCTCCTTCGACCGCGGGCGGGCCGTGATCGAGTCCGAGCGCAGCGCCGGCGGTGACCTGCTCCTGCGCGGCACTCCGGCGCCGTGGGACCTCACCGCCGTCACCGTCAGCACCGCACCCGGCGTGCTCGGGATCTTCGACCGGCGCACCCGGGCCCGCGCGGAGACCGTGACCGCGGCCGTCCGCGACGGCATCGAGGAGCTGGAACGGGCGCTGCCCTTCGACTGGGCGGGTCGGGTGGTGGTCTACAGCGTCGCGAACCCCCGGGTGCTCCGCTCCTTCCGCGACGTGCCGGGCGGCGCCATCGACCACCTCGGTGCGATGACCTTCCCGACGTACGCCGAGTCGGAGCGGACCCGGGTGGCCTCGACCCGGATGCTGCTGATGCCGAGCTCGGTGGCGGCGGGGCAGCCGTTCCTGGGCCGGATCACCCGGCACGAGCTCAGCCACGTCGCCATCGGGACCCGCGACGACGGGTCGCCGGTGTGGGTCTCGGAGGGCATCGCGGAGTACCTCGGCGCCCGCGAGGTGCCCGCAAGCGACCGGATCATCCCCACGGCCGCGGTCGACCGCGCCCGCCAGCCGGTGGCCGGCCTGCCGGACTCTCCCGGGTTCAACGGTGCCGACCAGGAGTGGCACTACGCGTTGAGCTGGATGGCGTGCGACTACGTCGCCGAGACCCTCGGTGAGGATCGGCTGTGGGAGCTGGTCGCCGCGATGCACAACGACGGGGCCGGGACCGACGACGGCGCCCAGGACCGGGTGCTGCGGCAGGTGCTCGGCTTCGACGGCGCCGAGCTCGCCCGCCGCGCGGCCGCGCGCATCCGTGACATCTACGGCTGAGCGCGCGGGGACAACCGCCCGCGTGCCCGGGCCGGGTCGCAGCCCCTAGGGTGGAGGCATCGGGAGCGGCCCGCTGTCGATGCCCTGAGGAGGACTGGTGACCGAGGCACGGTTCGTGCACATCGTCGACGACGTCCCCGAGCTGTCGGGACCCGCCGAGGGTCCAGTACTGGTCACCGTGCTCGAGGGCTTCCTCGACGCCGGCAACGCCTCCGCCCTGGCGGCCGCCCATCTCGCCGGTGAGCAGCCCGGCCGGGTCGTGGCCAGCTTCGACGTCGACGAGTTCTACGACTACCGGGCCCGGCGCCCCCCGCTCACCTTCGTCGAGGACCACTACGCCGACTACGAGGCGCCGCGCCTGGTCGTGCGGCTGATGCAGGACCGGCACGGGTCGGCGTACCTGCTGCTCACCGGCCCGGAGCCCGACATCCGCTGGGAGGCGTTCGCCCGCGCGGCGCGGGCCGTGGTGCAGCACTTCGGCGTGCGCCGGGTGATCTCGCTCGGCTCGGTGCCGATGGCGGTGCCGCACACCCGGCCGGTGCAGCTGACCAACCACGCCACCTCCTCGGACCTGCTCGTGCAGGAGAACGTCTGGCGGGGCGAGATCCGGGTGCCGGCCAGCGCGCAGTCGCTCCTCGAGCTCCGGCTCGGGGAGTGGGGCCACGACGCGCTCGGCTTCGTCGCCCACATCCCGCACTACGTGGCGCAGTTCGACTACCCGCAGGCGGCGGTGGCGCTGCTCGAGGGGCTGGAGGACGTCAGCGGGCTGGAGTGGGAGCTCGAGGTGCTCAAGGAGGCGGGGGAGACCCGACAGGTGGAGATCGCCACCCAGATCGCGGACTCCGACGACGTCCGTGAGGTGGTCTCCGGACTCGAGCAGCAGTACGACGCCTACCACAGCCAGGCGGCCAACCTGCTCGCCGACGACGAGCCGCTGCCCAGCGGTGAGGAGATCGGCGCCCAGTTCGAGCAGTTCCTGGCCCGTCTCGAAGAACCAGAGGAGTAGTCGAGCGTGCCTGCGTCCGTCGAGGAGCTGATGGCGCTCCTGGACCTCGAGGTCATCGAGGACAACCTGTTCCGGGGCCGCCAGCCCGACACCTCGCTCCAGCGCGTCTTCGGCGGACAGGTGGCGGCGCACGCGCTCGTCGCGGCGTCCCGCACCGTGCCGGACGTCTACGACGTGCACTCGCTGCACTCCTACTTCCTGCGGCCCGGGGACACCACCGTGCCGATCGTCTTCGACGTGGAGAGCGTCCGCGACGGGCGCAGCTTCGCGACCCGGCGGGTGCTCGCTCGCCAGCACGGACGGCCGATCTTCGCGATGACGCTGAACTACCACATCCCCGAGGAGGGGCTGGACCACCAGGACCCGATGCCTCCGGCCCCGGGACCCGAGGACTGCCCGACCCTGGGCGAGATGCTCTCCGGCGCCGGCAAGCGCTCGGCGGACTGGGCCAAGGAGTGGGCGGCCCTCGACGTGCGCTACGCCGGCGACTCGCGGCCGGGTGGGGCGATCGACGATCCCGACGTGGCGGCGCGGGTGCGGCTCTGGATCCGGGTCAACGGCCGGCTGCCCGACGATCCCCTGCTGCACACGGCGGCGTTCACCTACTCCAGCGACATGACCCTGCTCGGGGCCGCGCTGGTGCCGCACGGGCTGACCCTCGGCAGCCCGGAGATCCAGGCCGCCTCGCTGGACCACTCGATCTGGTTCCACCGGCCGTTCCGGGCTGACGAGTGGTGGCTCTACGACCAGGTCTCACCCTCGGCGTCCGGGGGGCGCGGACTGTCGGTGGCCCGGGTGTTCAGCCGGGACGGCCGGCTGGTGGCCAGCGTCGCCCAGGAAGGCCTGATTCGACTGACACCTCCTGCGCAATAACGCACGATTGTCAGATACGGGTCGCGACACGCCGTTACTTCAGTTACTTTTGTCGCTCCGTGTGACGAGAGTGACGAGTGGGGTGTGCTGTGCGGGGTCGACAGACGCGTGTGCTGGGCGTAGCGGTACTGGGGGCCTCGACCCTGGTGGCGACCCTCGCGATGACCGCCGCACCGGCGGTGGCCCGGGGCGACGGGGGGCACGGCTTCGGCCGGATGGGCCCGAGCTCCGCGCGCACCACGTCGGTGAACCCGGCGAGCGGCCCCGACTTCGAGCTGCCCTTCGTGTGCGGCCAGCGCTGGACCGGCAGCACCCGCTCCTCGCACTCCCCGAGCACCTACACCATCGACTTCAACGCACCCGGCGACCTCGGCCAGCCGGTCGTGGCCAGCGCACCCGGTGTCGTCACGCGCGTGCTGAAGCTGCGCAACAGCTACGGCAACCACGTGGTGGTCGACCACGGCGGCGGCTACAGCACGTTGTACGCCCACCTGCGCAACATCACCACCGTCGTGGGCACCCACCTCGACCAGGGCGACGTGGTCGGCCGCCTCGGCACGAGCGGGAACTCCACCGGGCCGCACCTGCACTTCGAGCAGCGCAAGGACGGTGCCTACTTCCCGCCGTACTTCCACCGCACGCGCTTCGGCTTCGGCTCGACCGTCACCTCGCAGAACTGCGGGGACCGTCCGGTCGCCGGCGACTGGGACGGTGACGGCTCGGCGCAGGTCGGGATCTACCGGCCCTCCGCCACGAACGCCCAGTGGTGGCTCTCCCGAGCCACGGGCGGCTGGACCACCTTCGTCTTCGGCGGCCCCAACGACACCCCCTTCACCGGCAGCTGGGACGGCGACGCCACCAGCGAGGCCGGCTATCGGCGCCTGGGCACGACCGCGTTCACGATGCGCTCGACCTCGGGATCGGCCCGCACCGCCGGCGGGGTCGGGTCCGCTGTCGACACCGCCGTGAGCGGTGACTGGGACGGTGACGGCGCCACCGACGTCGGCTCCTACCGAGCCGGCGAGCAGGTCTTCCGCCTGCGGGACGCGGCCGGTCGGGTCACCACGGTCACCTGGGGGGCAGCCGGCGACCGGGCGGTCACCGGCGACTGGAGCCGGCGGGGGTACGACGAGGTCGGGGTCTTCGACGAGGGCACGGCCACCTGGAAGCTCCGGGTCCGCCGCGCCAACGGCTACGCCACCCGCACCGTGGTCTTCGGCTCGCCCGGCGACCTGCCGGTGACGGGGGACTGGAACGGTGACGGCGTCACCGACCTCGGCACCTGGTCCCCGGGGACGGCGACCTTCACACTGCGCACGCCCGGCGCAGGTGGCTACGAGACGGCGACGCGGCGGGTCGGCATTCCCCGCTGAGCTCAGCGGGTGCGGGCGCGGCCCACGACGTGGGGGGCCCCGGTACGCGGGTCGGTGAGCGAGAAGTCCAGCCCGCCGTCCACGACCCGGGAGCCGAAGGCGACCCGGCCCGGCAGGAACACCGGCTTCTTGAACTCGACCTCGACTGTCGACCCGGCACCCAGCCGGTTGGCGAACGCGGCCACGCAGCGTGCCTTGGTCCACATGCCGTGGGCGATCTGCCGCTTGAAGCCGAACGCCTTGGCGGTCAGCGGGTAGAGGTGGATCGGGTTGTGGTCGCCGGAGACCGCGGCGTACTCGCGACCCAGCCCACCACCCAGACGCCACTCCACCCCGGTGCCGGGAACGACCTCGAAGGGGGCCCGCTCCGCGGCCGCCTTCTCGTCGCCCCGGCCGACGCGCAGGTACGTCGAGACGGACTCCCAGACCGGCTCGTCCCCCGAGGCCACCGAAGTGACCAGGTCGAAGACGCGGCCCTTGGCGTGCGGGCGCAGGTCCTGCGTGGTGGCACTCACCTCGAGCGTCTCGGTGGGGGCGATCGGGCGGTGCTGGGTGATGCTGTTGGCCAGGTGCACGGTGCCGATGGCGGGGAACGGGAAGGCCGAGTCGGTCATGATGCCCATGTGCAGCGGGAAGGCCAGCATGTGCGGGTAGGTGAACGGCAGCGTCTGGCTGGGCTCGAAGCCGCACACCCGGGCGTACGCCGCGACGTGCTCGGGGTCGACGCGCAGCTGCCGGCGGCGCAGCGTCAGGTCGGGCAGCGTGCCGCCCTTCTTGGCCACGCCCGGGATCAGGTTGACCCCGGGCAGCACGGGCAGCGCGGCCTTGAGCAGGGTGGGCAGGGCGCTCGGCTGCCCCTCGACGATGCGGTCGGTCATCTCGCTCCTCGGGTCGATCCGGGCGGGGGTGGGGTCAGGCACCCAGCATCATCTGGCCGCACACGCGCACGACGTTGCCGTTGACGGAGGTGGAGCCGGGGGAGAGGTACCAGGCGATCGTCTCGGCGACGTCGACCGGCAGGCCGCCCTGGCTCATCGCGTTCATCCGCTGACCCACCTCACGGGTCGCGAAGGGCACCTGGGCCGTCATCTGGGTGATGATGAAGCCCGGGGCCACGGCGTTGACGGTGATGCCGTCCTCGAGGTCCCCGGCGAGGCTCTCCACGAGCCCGATCACGCCGGCCTTCGAGGCGGCGTAGTTGGTCTGGCCGACGTTGCCGGCGATGCCGGCGATGGAGGAGACGCCGACGATGCGGCCGTTCTCGGCGACCAGGTCCTGGTCGAGCAGCTCCCGGGTGATCCGCTCCGGGGCGGTGAGGTTGACCGCGATCACCGAGCTCCAGCGGTCCTCGGCCATGTTGGCGAGCTTCTTGTCCCGGGTGATGCCGGCGTTGTGCACCACCGCGTGCACCTGGCCGAACTTCTTCTGCACGTGCTGGGCGATGCGCTGGGGAGCGTCCTTGCCGGTGATGTCGAGGGTCAGGTGGTCACCGTCGAGCTCGCGCATCAGTGCCTGCAGCTCGCTGGCCGCCTGGGGCACGTCGATGCCGAGCACGGTGGCGCCGTCGCGGTGGAGCACCCGCGCGATCTGCTCGCCGATGCCGCGCGAGGCCCCGGTCACGATCGCGACCTGGCCGGTCAGCGGCGCCGCCCGGTCGGCGACGGGCGCGGCCTGCGTCGTACCGGTGGCACCCAGGCGGGCCACCTGGCCGGACACGTAGGCGCTCTTGGGGGAGAGGAAGAACGCCAGCGTGGACTCCATCGTGTCCTCGGCACCCGGCGCGACGTAGACCAGGTTGACGGTGCTGCCGCGGCCGATCTCCTTGCCCAGGGAGCGGGTGAAGCCCTCGAGGGCGCGCTGGGCGACGCGGGCCGGTGCGTCGGTGACCTGCTCGGGCACGGTGCCGAGGACGAGCACCCGGGCGTTGTCGGTGAGGCTGCGCATCAGCGGCGTGAAGAACTGCTGCAGGGCGAGCAGCCCCGCGGAGTCGGTGATGCCGGAGGCGTCGAAGACCAGCGCGCGGAACTTCTCCCCCTGCGGGGCCACGCCCACGTTGCTGACGCCGAGGTTGTCCAGGGCGATGGTCAGCGCCTTGCCCAGCCGTCCCTCACCGCCGGTGACCACGGTGCCGTCGACGAGAGGCGCCCCCTCGGTCCAGCGGGTGAGCTCCGTGGGGTTGGGCAGGCCCAGGTTCTTGACGAACAGTCGGCCGATCGGGCTGGAGACGAAGGACTGGTAGGGGTCGGTCATCTGCTTCTCGGTTTCCTTCTGCTCGGGGCGGGGTCTGTCGCTGTGCGGGAGTCACGGGCGGCGGCAGGCGGGCGCGGATGCGGCACCACGGTACGACGACGTCGGCCACACGCTGCTACCGGCCAGTAGGTACTCAATGTAACGAGGGGTGTAACTGGGCGTCCAGAAATGGTGATCTGCCCCTCACCCGGTTTGCTTTCCCGGTCGGGAGGGCGAGGATGAGGGCAGCCATCCGACTGTAGGAGCAGATGCCCAGATGCAGCCCACCACTCGTCGCGTCGCCGTGCTCGGCGGCAACCGGATCCCGTTCGCCCGTTCCAACACCGTCTACGCCACCGCCTCCAACCAGGAGATGCTGACCGCCGCCCTCGACGGGCTGGTGGCCCGCTTCGGCCTCGAGGGCGAGCGGCTCGGCGAGGTCGTCGCCGGCGCCGTGCTCAAGCACAGCCGCGACTTCAACCTGACCCGCGAGAGCGTGCTCGGCTCCACCCTGGCCGCCGAGACCCCCGCGACGGACCTCCAGCAGGCGTGCGGCACCGGACTGCAGGCCAGCATCTACGTGGCCAACAAGATCGCGCTCGGCCAGATCGACGCCGGGGTCGCCGGCGGTGCGGACACCACCTCCGACGCCCCGATCGCGGTCGGCGAGGGCCTGCGCCGCGTCCTGCTCGAGCTCAACCGGGCGAAGACCAACGGGCAGCGGCTGGCGGCCCTGGCCAAGCTCCGCCCCGGCGACATCGTGCCCGCGGTGCCCCAGAACGGCGAGCCGCGCACCAAGCTGTCCATGGGCGAGCACGCCGCGCTGACCGCCCTGGAGTGGCAGATCACCCGCGAGGCCCAGGACGAGCTCGCGGTCGCGTCGCACCACAACCTCGCCGCCTCCTACGACCGCGGCTTCCAGGACGACCTGGTCACACCGTTCAACGGTCTGGAGCGCGACCAGAACCTGCGTGCGGACTCCTCGCTGGAGAAGCTCGCCACGCTCAAGCCGGTCTTCGGCAAGGGCGAGGCGGCGACGATGACGGCGGCCAACTCGACGCCGCTCTCCGACGGCGCCTCCACGGTGCTGCTCGCCTCGGAGGAGTGGGCGAAGGAGCGCGGAATCCCCGTGCAGGCCTACTTCGCCGACGCCGAGACCGCCGCGGTCGACTTCGTGCACGGCGGCGAGGGGCTGCTGATGGCGCCGACGTACGCCGTGCCGCGGATGCTCGAGCGCAACAACCTGAGCCTGCAGGACTTCGACTACTACGAGATCCACGAGGCCTTCGCCTCGCAGGTGCTCTCCACCCTCGCCGCGTGGGAGGACCCGGTGTTCTGCAAGGAGCGCCTCGGCCTCGACGCCCCGCTCGGCTCGATCGACCGCGCCAAGCTCAACGTCAACGGCTCCTCGCTCGCCGCGGGACACCCCTTCGCCGCCACCGGTGGCCGGATCCTCGCCAACCTGGCCAAGATCCTCGAGCAGAAGGGCTCCGGCCGCGGCCTGATCTCCATCTGCGCCGCCGGTGGGCAGGGGGTCACCGCGATCCTGGAGCGGTAGGGGTCGGGTGGGTCGTCGTACGCCTCGCAGGTTTCCCCCGGGCGCCCGGGGAAACCTGCTCCGTGTCACGCCAGCGTCCCCCACACCCCCGCGCGACCACGCTGTGGTGACACGTACGCCGCAGAAGGGGCTCAGCGCGTCGCCAGGGCCCGGGCCGTCGCGACCACGTAGGCGCGCACGTCCTCGGGGGAGACCGGGGAGATCGCGGGGATGCCCGGGGCGGACTCCTTGACGAGCATGCCGACCCGCGCGAGCTGGAGGGCGCCGAGCCCGCTGGCGTACATGTGGTTGGCCAGCAGCGTGGGGTTCGCGACGTGGAAGTCGCCGGCCTCGTTGCCCGCCTCGAGCACCCCGCTGAGCACCGCCAGGCAGGCCGAGATCCCGCGGCCGAGGCGGAACAGCGAGCTCTCGCTGATCTCCTCGAGCAGCTCGGGGCCAGGACGTCGCATCAGGGTCTGGGCGCAGTCGACGAACGCGGGGTACTCCAGCCCGAAGTCGACGAACGCCTCGACCACCGCGGCGAGCCGGGTGGTGGGGGAGCGGCGTCCCTTCGCGGCGGCGTGGAGCCGCGTCTCGAGGTCCTCGAGGTAGCTGACCAGGGTGAGTGCGAACAGCTCCTCCTTGCCGCTGAAGTGCCGGTAGATGATCGCCCGGTTCACCCCCACGGCGCGGGCGATGTCCTCGATCTGCGCGTCCCGGACACCGGTCTCGTCGAAGAGCCGCGGGTCGCCTCGAGGATCTCCCGCTCGCGAGCGCGGCGGCGTACGGCGGCCGGCTGCCGGGTCGAGGTGCGTGCGTCAGCCATGCCGCGATCGTAGTGCAACTGCGGGTTACACACGTGTGCCGCAGATGTCACATCCGCCGCGTCACCCCGACGATGACAGCGCGCGCGCCCTCAGGGCCTGCCCAGCGCCCACACGGGACTGAGCCGGGGCGGCTCGTGCGACAGCCCGGCCTCCGCCAGGAGTGGCAGGACCACCTCGTCGAAGAACGTCCGCATCTCGGCCGCGCTACCGCAGCGCCCGGACCGCCTCGATCGTGTCGACCTCGGCCGGCGGCTTGTCGTCGCGGTAGCGCAGCACCCGGGCGAACCGCAGCGCGACCCCGCCGGGGTAGCGCGTCGACCGCTGCACGCCGTCGAAGGCGATCTCGACCACCTGCTCGGGTCGCACGTGCACCACGTGCCCCTCACGGTGTGTCTCCAGCCCGAGGAACCGGTCGGTCTGCCAGGCCAGGATCTCGTCGGTCATCCCCTTGAAGGTCTTGCCCAGCATCACGAACCCGTCGCCGTCACGGGCCCCGAGATGGATGTTCGACAGCCACCCCTGGCGCCGGCCGCTGCCCCACTCCACGGCCAGCACGACCAGGTCGAGGGTGTGTCGGGGCTTGACCTTGACCCAGCCCGACCCGCGGCGCCCGGCGTCGTACGGCGCGTCGAGGCGCTTGAGGATCACCCCCTCCTGGCCGTCGGCGACCGCCTCGTCGAAGAACTGCTGCGCTGCGTCGGCGGAGCCGGTGACCAGCCGACGGACGCGGAGCTCCTCGGGCACGACGGCGTCGAGCCGGGCCAGCCGCTCGTGGGTGGGCGCCTCGACCAGCGAGTCGCCCTCGTGGAGCAGCAGGTCGAAGAAGAACGGCCGGATGCCGGTGGCGCCCTCGTGCCGCGACGTGGTCGAGGCCGTCTCCTGGAACGGCCGCGGCCGGCCGGTCTCGTCGAGCGTGAGCGCCTCCCCGTCGAGGATCAGGTCGGTGGCCGCGAGCGACCGGGTGAGCGCCACCACCTCGGGCAGGCGCGGCGAGACCTCGTCGAGGCTGCGGGTGAACACCGAGACCTCGTCGCCCCGCTTGTGCACCTGGATGCGGATGCCGTCCAGCTTGGTGTCGACGGCGAACTCCCCGTCCTCGCCGACCTTCTGCGCCCCCACGGCCACGTCGGGCGCGGTGCCGGCGAGCATCGGGCGGATCGGTCGCCCGACCAGCATGCTGAACTCCGCCAGCGCGTCGGCACCCCGGGTCAGGGCGGCCACCGCGATCGGCCCCGTCCACGCACTGAACATCGCTGCGCGCCGGACTGCCTTGACCGGCAGCTCGGCTGCGCTCGCGACGGCGTCGAGCATCACCGAGTCGAGGGCACCCTGCCGCACGTTGCCGGTCACCAGGTTGCGCAGGAACTCCTGCTCCTCCGTGGTCAGCCGACCGAACAGCTCCGCCACGGCCGTACGCCGCGCCGCGGCCGAGCCCGACCCGGCCAGGGCGCCGAGCCGCTCGAGCGCGGCGTCGACCTCGGCGAGGGTCGTGCTCGGCTCCGGCGCGGGTGCCGGCAGGTCGGCCAGCCCGCGCCACCCCACCCCGGTGCGACGCTGGCGCAGCGTGCCGGAGAGGTAGGAGGCGGCGATGTCGATCTCGTCGGCCGGACCGGAGGCCGCCTCCCGCAGCAGGTCGGCGATCAGGTCGCGCTTGCGGAGGCGGGCGCCGGTGGTGGCCACCTCGGCGGAGACCTCGACGAGTCGTGCCAGCAGCATGCGCCCATCGTGACAGCCGGCACCGACAGGCGGCCTCGCAGCGGGCGGCACCCCGGGCGGCACCTCGGGCGGCACCCCGGGCGGCGCCCCGGGCGGCACCGCACGCGACAGAGCCGGGAGGCCCGGCGACATACGCTGAGCCGCATGGCCGTGACGTCGCTCCCGCGCACCCGCGTGTGGCGACCCGACTGGCCCTGCCCGGTGGGGCAGGTACTCGCCACCCACCGCCGCGGCGGCGCCGACCCGACCTTCCGGACCACGCCGGACGGCGCCCTCTGGCGAGGCATCCGGACCCCCGAGGGCACCACCAGCCTGCGCCTGGTCAGCGATCCCACGGCCGGGACGGTCACCGCGCAGGCCTGGGGCAGCGGCGCGGAGTGGGTGCTCGACTCGGTACCGCGGATGCTCGGCGCACACGACGACCCGTCGGGGTTCGAGCCCCGCCACCCGCCGATCGCCGCCGCCTGGCGCCGGCACCGGCACTGGCGGCTGGGGGCCACCGGTCTGGTGATGGAGTCGCTGGTGCCGGCGATCCTGGAGCAGAAGGTCACCGGGGGAGAGGCGTTCCGCGGCTTCCGGTCGCTCGTGCACCGGTTCGGGGAGCGCGCGCCAGGACCCCCCAGCGAGCCCGAGCCGACGGTACGGCTCTGGGTGCAGCCCACGCCGGCGCAGCTGCGCGCGATCCCGTCGTGGGAGTGGCTGCGGATGCCCGTGGACGGCGCCCGCTCGCGACCGGTCCAGCACGTCGCCCGGGTGGCGCCTGCGCTCGAACGCGCAGGGCGCGAGACCCCGGCGGAGTTCGACCGACGGGTGCGGACCCTGCCCGGCATCGGCGTGTGGACCAGCGCCGAGGTGCGCTCCCGGGCGCTGGGGGACGCCGACTCGGTGAGCTTCGGCGACTACCACGTGGCGGCCAACGTGGGCTGGGTGCTGACCGGCGAGCCCGTCGACGACGACGCCCTGGCCGAGCTGCTCGAGCCCTACGCCGGTCACCGGCACCGGGTGCAGCGGCTCGTCGAGCTCGCCGGGCTCTCCCGGCCGCGACGCGGCCCGCGGATGGCGCCGCGCACCCACCTCCCGGGCTAACGTCGGCGCACACCACGCCCACGGGAGTCCCATGCCTGAGCCCAGCGACCGGTTCGCCACCCTCTCCGGCGACGACGCGGAGAGCTACTTCGCCACCGCCCCGGCCCTCGAGGTCGCCGGCCTGATCGAGGCGACCGCGGACGACGAGCTCCGCCGGCTGCTCGCGCTACCGCATGTCCGCGACGTCGCGATCCGCGCACTGCTCGCCCGGTTCGCCGACTTCGCCGACCCCGGGCGGCTGCCGACGGTGACGGGCGTCGTGCGCTTCGAGCTCCGCCGCGGCCGGGGCGACGTCGAGCGCCACACGCTGCACTTCTCCGGCGGAGTGGTGACGCGCGAGCCCGGGGACGACGCCCGGCCCGACGTGACCATCTCGCTGGACCCGGTCGCCTACCTGCGCCTGGTCAGCGGGCAGGCCAACGCCGCCCTGCTCTACCTCGGCGCCGAGCTGGGGGTCGACGGCGACGAGATGCTGGCCCTCGACGTGGGCACCGTCTTCAGCGTGCCCGGCAGCGAGCACGCGGGCGTCGACCCCACCGCCCTCGACCCGGTGGACGTGGCCACGGCGGTGGCCCGGACACCGGTCAAGCACCTGCGGACCGTGATGGGCGGCGGCTTCCGTCCGGTCGTGCTGACCGAGGTCTTCCGGCGCTTCCCGGACTTCATCGACGTCGGGAAGGCGGAGCGGATGCGGCTCTCGGTCGGCTTCCGCATCGGCGGTCGTGCCGACGGAGGCGTCGACCGGTACGCCGTCCACGTCGCCGACGGGGCCTGCACGGTCGAGACCGCACCGCCCGAGGGACAGGGCCGGGACGCGACCATCTCGTGCGACGGTGCGGACTTCCTGCGCCTGGCGACCGGTCAGCTGCACCCTGTCCGGGGGGTGCTCACCGGCACGCTGAAGGTCAAGGGCGACCGGGCCAAGGCCCTGGCGTTCAACGGCGCGATGCGACCGCCGCAACCGCGGAAGACGTGACTGCTCAGCGACCCACGGCGTAGCCCTGCATGCCGCGCGGGTTGGCCCCCGCCGCGAGCAGCCCGGAGCCGGGGTCGCGGCTCACCGCGCACATCCGGCCGAGCGACCACGGCCCCTGGCGCACGACCTCGTGGCCGCGGGCGGCGAGCCCCTCGAGGACGTCGCGGGGGATGCGGTCCTCGACGACGAGCACGCCCGGCTCCATCTCCCGCGGGTCGAAGCTGCCCGGGAAGCTGGTGGTGTGGAACATCGGGGCGTCGATGGCCTCCTGCAGGTCCAGGCCGCCGACGACGTGGCGCAGCAGGAACAGCGACTGCCACTGGTCCTGCTGGTCGCCTCCGGGGGAGCCGCAGGCCAGCACCGGCTGCCCGTCGCGGGAGACCAGCGTCGGCGTCAGGGTGGTCCGCGGCCGCGCGCCCGGGACGAGCGACGCGGGGAGCCCCTCGTCGAGCCAGAACATCTGCGAGCGCGTGCCCAGGCAGAAGCCCAGCTCCGGGATCGCCGGCGAGCTCTGCAGCCAGCCGCCGCTGGGCGTCGCGGAGATCATGTTGCCCCAGCGGTCGACCACGTCGAGGTGGCAGGTGTCCCCCCGCACGGTGCCGTCGCGACGGACGGTCGGCTCGCCCGTGGTCACGTCGGCCGATCTTCCGGTGGCCTCCCCGGCCAGCAGGCGGCGTACGTGGGCGGATAGGCGGGGCTCGCGGTCGCCCGGACGCCCGGGGCGCAGGTCACGGTCGGCGCGCTCGCCGACCAGCGCGGCCCGGCGGCCGACGTACGCCGGGTCGAGCAGGTCGGCCGCGGTGACCGGGCTGCGGTCGCCGTACCATGCCTCGCGGTCGGCCATGGCCAGCTTCCAGGCCTCCGCGACGGCATGGATGCCCAGCTCGGACGCCGGGTCGAGGGCCTCGGGCCCGAGGGAGTCGAGCATGGCCAGCACCTGGAGCAGCGCCGGCCCCTGGCCCCACAGGTCGGTCTTCGCGACCTGGACGCCGTGCCAGTCGCTCACGACCGGTGCCTCCCAGGTCGCGGAGTACGCCGCGAGGTCGTCGCCGGCCACCAGGCCGGGCAGCACCTCGCCGCCGGCATGACGCCACTCCGTGGCGCGGAACGACTCGACGGCCTCCGCGACGAATCCCCGTGACCAGGCGTCGCGGGCCGCCTGCGCCTGCTGGGCGACGTCGGGACCGGCGGCTGTGGCGGCGTCCGCCAGCCGCTGGAGCACGTCGGCGTAGCGAGGGTTGGCGAACAACGCACCCGCCCGTGGGACCGCGCCGCCGGGCAGCCAGACCTCGGCCGAGGTGCTCCAGCTCTCGCGGAACAGCGGCTCCATCCGGGCGATGGTCTCCGCCACCCGGCCGAGGAGCGGGTGTCCGTCGCGGGCATAGCCGATGGCCGGCTCGAGCACGGTGGCCAGCGGCAGGCTGCCGTGGTCCCGCACCAGCAGCAGCCAGGCGTCCACGGCGCCGGGGACCGAGGCGGCGACCGGCCCGGATCCCGGGACGTGGTCCAGTCCCATCGCCGCGAACGCCGCCGGGGTGGCGGCCGCGGGAGCGGGTCCCTGACCGCAGAGCACCCGGGGGGCCGGGTCGGCCGACGTGGCCACGATGGCGGGCATGTCCCCACCCGGGCCGTTGAGGTGCGGCTCGACGACGTGGAGCACGAACCCTCCGGCCGCTGCGGCGTCGAAGGCGTTGCCGCCGAGCTCCAGCATGCGCAGGGCGGACTGCGAGGCGAGCCAGTGGGTGGAGGACACCATGCCGAAGGTGCCCGAGAGCGTGGGGCGCGTGGTGAAGGTCATCGCGGCCCATCGTGGCAGGACCCGGCAAGGGGCGCGTCGGTGCCGTCCGACCCGGTCCGCGGGGTGCGACCGCCTACCGCACGCCCCAGGTGAAGGTCTGCTTCTCCAGCTCCAGGTAGAGGAAGGTGTGGATCGAGAGCACGCCGGGGATCGGTCGCACGCTGGCGGTGACCAGCTCGAGCAGGTGGGCGTCACTCTCGCCCACCACCTCGACGATGACGTCGAAGTCCCCGGCGGTGATCACGACGTAGACGACGCTGGTGATCGCCGCGAGCTGCTGCGCGACCTGCTTGACCAGCGACGACTCGACCTTGAGCCCGAGCATCGCCTGGCGCGCGAACCCGAGCTGGAGCGGGTCGGAGACGGCGGTGATCTGGATGACGCCGGCCTCGGTGAGCTGTTTGACCCGCTGACTCACCGTCTCCTCCGAGACCGAGAGCTCCTCGGCGATGCTGTCGAACGGGCGACGCCCGTCGAGCTGCAGCATCTCGATGATCGACTTGGAGAGCGGGTCGATCGGGTTGCGGTGGGGGCGACGGCTCACCAGCGGACCATCTCCGTCACGCCCCATCTCGCCCTTGATCACGCTGCCTCCCGGACTCGTCGAGTCCCCTTCGCACACCCTAGTCGGAGGATGCGGCGTCGGCAGGCCGTCTCGAGACGCGGCATCTCGATAATCAGTGGCCTCCGGTGAAGGGAGCCAGCAGCCGGGCGACTCGGGAGGGGTGGCCGGTCCACCGCTCCTCGGTGTCGGCGAAGGTCGCCGCACGCAGCCCGGCGTTGATGCCCAGCCAGCGCAGCGGCTCGGGCTCCCAGGGGCGGCTGCGGTGGCCGACCCACGGCAGCGTGGTCAGGTCGCTGTCCGTGCCGGTCACCAGGTCGGCCAGGGTGCGCCCGGCGAGGTTGGTGGTGGCGACCCCGTCGCCGACGTACCCCCCGGCCCAGCCCAGGCCGGTGGCCCGGTCCAGGCCCACCGAGGCGGCCCAGTCGCGCGCGATGCCCAGGCATCCTCCCCACTCGTGGGTGAACGCGACGCCCGCGAGCTGCGGCAGCATCGCGCGCAGCACGGCCCGGAGGTCCTCGAAGACCCGCGGCTCGAGGTCGTACGACCGCCGGATGCGCGACCCGAAGTGGTACGGCGCACCCCGGCCGCCGAACGCCAGTCGACCGTCGCGGGTCCGCTGGCCGTAGATGACGAGGTGCCGCGCGTCGGTGAACGTCGGACGGTCGGCGAGCCCGATCGACTCCCACAGGTGCTCGGGCAGCGGCTCGGTCGCGACCATCAGGGAGTAGACGGGTGCCACCGCACGTCGCAACCCGGCCAGCGTCGGGGTGTAGCCCTCCGTGGCCCGCAGCACCACCTCGGCGCGGACCGTGCCCGCGGCGGTCTCGGCCCGGCCCGGGGCGATCTCCCGCACCGGGGTCTGCTCGAAGATCCGTACGCCGGCGGCCTCGACCACCCGGGCGAGGCCGCGCACGAGCCGCGCGGGGTGCACCGCCGCGCAGTGCGGCGTGAAGGCGCCGCCGAGCACGGACTCCGCGCCGAGCATCGACCGCGCCTCGTCCGGCTCGAGGAGGCGCTCGTCGTCCTCGGTGAAGCCCCGTTCGTGGGCCGTCCGCACCGCGGCGCGGACCCGCGCCAGCTGCGTGCGGTCCCGGGCCAGGGTCACCGTCCCGCCGCGGTGGTAGTGCGCGTCGATGCCCTCGGCCTCGCTCACCCGGCCCACCTCGCGCACGGTGTCCTGCATCGCCCGGTGCAGGCGCAGTGCCCCGTCGGTCGATCCCGACGACAGTCGCCGCCAGGAGGTCGGGAACAGTGCGCTGCACCAGCCGCCGTTGCGTCCCGAGGCGCCGAAGCCGGCCACCTCGGCCTCGAGCACGGCGATCCGCAGCGTCGGGTCGCGGCGGCGCAGGTAGTAGGCCGTCCAGAGGCCGGTCAGCCCGGCGCCGACGATCGCGACGTCGTACTCGGCAGGGCCCGGGAGAGGTGGGCGCGGAGCCAGGTCGTCGTCGGCGGTGGCGTGCCACAGCGAGAGGCGGTGGCGGTCCACGCCGGTGTCGGGGCTCAGCGCACGCCCCAGGAGTAGGTCTGCTTGGCCAGCTTGAGGTAGACGAAGGTCTCCGTGGTCCGGACGCCGGGCACCGCCCGGATCCGCGCGGACACCAGGTCGAGCAGCTCCTCGTCGTCGGTGCTGACCACCTCGCACAGCACGTCGTAGGTGCCGGCGGTCATCACCACGTAGATGACCTCCTCCATCGCGGCGAGCGCGTCGGCCACCGGCTGCACGCTGCCCTCCACGCGCACGCCGACCATGGCCTGGCGTCCGAAGCCGAGCTGCAGCGGGTCGGTGACCGCGACGATCTGCATCACGCCGCCCTCCACGAGTCGCTGCACGCGCTGGCGCACGGCCGCCTCGGAGAGCCCCACCACCTTGCCGATCGCGGCGTAGGAGCAGCGGCCGTCGCGCTGGAGCTCGGCGATGATCGCCTTGGACACCTCGTCCAGCGCGGGGGTGGCCCTGGCGGGCGACTTCTCGGCCATGGTGGTCATGGTGCGGGCTGGCGCCCGGACCTGGCAAGCCTGTCGGGGCCGCGCGACGCAAGAAACCGTGCGTGGAGAGCACTCCCTGTAACGGTTCCGTGGCACTTGCGTTTCTCGGCAACGGAATCCCTTGTCTCCGGCCCGTAGTCGATGGCAGGGTGTTGCCCCGCAGGGGAGGAGGCCGCATGGCCGGTCGAGGCGGAGTGACGTCCAGCGGTGGGCTGAGCAGGCGCACGGTGCTCAAGGGTGCCGGGCTGACCGCGTTCGGGATCGGCAGCGTGGCCGTGCTGCCGCTCTTCGGGGCCCCCTCGGCGGTCCAGGACCCGCGGACCTGCACCGCCAAGGACCTCTCGGCGAGCGACCGGCGGCTGGTGGTCTCGAACTGGCCCGCCTACCTCGACGAGGCCGAGGACGGGGAGCGCAACACCCTCCAGGACTTCGAGGCCGAGACCGGCATCAAGGTGGACTACACCGACGACGTCAGCGACAACACCGACTTCTTCGCCAAGGTGCGCAACCAGCTCGGCGACTGCCAGCCGATCGGTCGCGACATGATGATGCTCACCGACTGGATGGCCGCCCGGATGATCGGGCTGGGCTGGGTCCAGCCGTTGACCCGCGACAAGGTCCCCAACCTGCACCAGAACCTGATCCCGGCGCTGCGCGGGCGGCAGTGGGACCCCGACCGCACCTACTCCGCGCCGTGGCAGAGCGGACTGACCGGCATCGCCTACAACGAGCGCCTCACCAAGGAGGTGCGCAGCTTCGAGGAGCTGCTCACCCGCCCTGACCTCAGGGGCAAGGTGACGCTGCTCTCGGAGATGCGCGACACGATGGCCTTCATGATCAAGCTGACCGGCGCGAACCCCGACGAGTTCACCGCCGACCAGTGGGCCAACGCGATCGACCGGCTGCGCAAGAGCGTCCGGGCCGGCCAGATCAGGGCGTTCACCGGCAACGAGTACATCCAGGACCTCACGGCCGGCAACATCGTGGCCTGCGAGGCGTGGTCCGGCGACGTGATCCAGGCCCAGATCGACAACCCGAACATCAAGTTCGTGGTGCCCGAGGAGGGCCTGTCGCTGTGGAGCGACAACATGCTGGTGCCCAACAAGGCGCGCCACCACGCCAACGCCGAGAAGTGGATCGACTACTACTACGAGCCCGCCGTCGCGGCCAAGCTCGCCGCCTGGGTCAACTACATCTGTCCCGTCGAGGGGGCTCGTGAGGAGATGGTCAAGATCGACGACTCGCTGGTCGACAACCCCCTGATCTTCCCCTCCGAGGACGAGCTCAAGGACACCTTCGACTTCATGGTCCTCGACGACCAGCAGTCCAAGCAGTACGAAAGTGAGTGGTCTGATGTCACAGGTGGCTGACGCACCCGTCGAGGCCGGTGCCGGGCAGGCGGCGGGACTGCAGCTGCGCGGCGTGACCAAGGAGTTCGCCTCGTTCACCGCGGTGAAGTCCCTCGACCTCGACGTCCCCGTGGGCTCGTTCTTCGCGCTGCTCGGCCCCTCGGGCTGTGGCAAGACCACGACGCTGCGGATGGTGGCGGGCCTGGAGACGCCGACCTCGGGGACGATCACCCTGGGCGGCAAGGACATCACCTTCGCCAAGCCGTACCGGCGACCGGTGAACACCGTCTTCCAGAACTATGCGCTGTTCCCTCACCTCGACATCTACGAGAACGTCGCCTTCGGCCTGCGCCGGCGGCGTACCAAGGACGTCGACGAGACCGTCCGGGAGATGCTGGAGCTGGTCGAGCTCACCTCGCAGGCCCGCAAGAAGCCCGCGCAGCTCTCCGGCGGGCAGCAGCAGCGGGTGGCGCTGGCCCGCGCCCTGATCAACAACCCCGAGGTCCTGCTGCTCGACGAGCCGCTGGGCGCGCTCGACCTCAAGCTGCGCCGGTCGATGCAGATCGAGATCAAGCGGATCCAGACCGAGGTCGGCCTGACCTTCGTGCACGTCACGCACGACCAGGAGGAGGCCATGACCATGGCCGACACCATCGCGGTGATGAACGCCGGGGTGATCGAGCAGATGGGTGCCCCCGGGGAGCTGTACGACAACCCGCGGACCACGTTCGTGGCCAACTTCCTGGGTCAGTCCAACCTGATCGAGGGCACCGTCCAGGGCAGCGAGGCCGACTTCGTCACCGTGGACATGCAGGGCACCTCGGTCTCCATCCCCACCGACCGCGTCCACCTCAGCGAGGGTTCCCGCATCGGCGAGCGCGGCTGGGTCGGCATCCGGCCGGAGAAGGTCCTGGTCGCCGACGTCGGCGAGGACCTCGACGCGCCGGGCAACAGCATCCCCGGCGGCGTGGTCACCGACGTCAGCTTCGTCGGGGTCAGCACCCAGTACCTCGTCCGGATGCCGTGGGGCCAGGAGCTCCAGATCTTCGAGCAGAACACCGGCCGCCGGCGGATGTTCCGCCAAGGGGAGTCGGTGGACGTGTCCTGGCGACCGGAGTACGCGTTCCTGCTCGACCACCACCAGGACGCGAAGGCGGGCGTGGACCGCGGAGACCAGGCGTCGTGACCGCGACGACCGAGGCCCCGCCGCAGGAGGCGGCCGCTCCGTCGCCACCGCCGCCACACCGGGAGAAGCGCAAGCTCACCGGCTACTGGCTGCTGCTCCCCGGGGCGCTGTGGCTGCTCGTCTTCTTCGTGGTGCCGTTCTACTCGCTGGTGGCCACGAGCCTCTACGACCCCGACGGGTCGGTGCTGCAGGGCTACGAGATGAACTGGGCGTTCGGCAACTACGTCGCCGCGATCCAGGACTACTGGCGTCCGCTGCTGCGCTCGCTGATGTACGGCGCGGTGGCCACCGGCATCTGCCTGGTGCTGGGATACGTCCTCGCCTACGCGATCGCCTTCAAGTCGGGCCGCTGGAAGAACCTGATGCTGGTGCTGGTGATCGCGCCGTTCTTCACCAGCTTCCTGGTGCGCACGCTGTCGTGGAAGCTGCTGCTGCGAGACGACGGGGCCATCGTCAACACCCTCCAGTTCCTCCAGGTGCTCGGTCCCGACGGCCGGCTGCTGGCCACCCCCGTGGCCGTGGTCGCCGGCCTGGTCTACAACTTCCTGCCGTTCATGGTGCTGCCGCTGTTCGCGAGCATCGACAAGATCGACCACCGGCTCATCGAGGCCGCCGGAGACCTCTACTCACGGCCGATCGTGGGCTTCTTCAAGGTCACCTGGCCGCTGTCGCTGCCGGGGGTCGTCTCCGGCACCCTGCTCACCTTCATCCCGGCGGTCGGCGACTACATCAACGCACAGCTGCTCGGCAGCCCCCAGCAGCGGATGATCGGCAACGTCATCCAGAACCTGTTCACCGATGCCAACGACTACCCGGCGGCCGGTGCGCTCTCGGTGATGCTGATGCTGCTGATCCTGGCCATGGTGCTGTTCTACGTACGCCGCGCGGGGACGGAGGAGCTGCTGTGACCGCCTCGCTGCAACGGCTCGGTCGCTGGGTCGGCCAGCACCTCGTGCTCATGGGCGGCCTGCTCGTGATCGTCTACATGTTCGTGCCGATCGCGGTCGTCGTCCTGATGAGCTTCAACGCGCCGAAGAGCAAGCTGATCTACCGTTTCGACGCGTTCACGCTCGACAACTGGCTGAACCCCTGCCGCGACGCGAGCATGTGCGCGGCCGTCAGCCGGAGCATCCAGATCGGCCTGCTCGCGACCGTGGTGGCCACGATCCTGGGCACGCTGATGGCCTTCGCGCTGGTCCGCCACCGCTTCGAGGGGCGCAGCGCGGCCAACGTGATCATCTTCATGCCGATGGCCTCGCCCGAGATCGTGATGGGGTCCTCGCTGCTCGCCCTTTTCGTCGCCTCCGGCTTCGGCGGCCAGCTCGGCTTCTGGACGATCCTGATCGCGCACATCATGTTCTGCCTGTCCTTCGTCGTGGTGACCGTGCGCGCCCGGCTCGCGGGCCTCGACGACAACCTCGAACAGGCGGCGATGGACCTCTACGCCACCGAGCTCGAGACGTTCCGGCGGGTCACCCTCCCGCTGGTGTTCCCGGGCATCCTCGGTGCGGCCCTGCTCGCGTTCTCGCTGTCCTTCGACGACTTCATCATCACCAACCTCAACGCCGGGAACACCACGACGTTCCCCATGTACGTCTGGGGTGTCGCCCAGCGCGGGGTGCCGATGCAGGTCAACGTGATCGGCACGCTGATGTTCGTGATCTCGATCGCGATCGTGGTCGGTGTCGAGCTGAACCGCCGGCGCCAGGAGAAGGCGCTCGTCTGATGCCCGGTGGCTCGACCGCGGCCGTGGCTGCCTCGCTCGCGGGCGCCAGCGGCACGCCGTACTGGCTCGACGACCCCGAGCGGCCGGCCGGGCTGCCCACCCTGGGGGCACAGCCCGGCCCGGACTCCGCGGACCTGGTGGTCGTGGGCGGTGGCTACCTCGGGCTCTGGACGGCGCTGCTCGCCAAGGAGCGGGACCCCGAGCGTGAGGTGCTGCTGCTCGAGGCGGCGACCTGCGGGCACGCGGCCAGCGGCCGCAACGGCGGGTTCTGCGAGGCCAGCCTGACCCACGGCTTCGGCAACGGTCGTGCCCGCTGGCCCGACGAGCTCGACATCCTGTTGCGCCTGGGGCGGGAGAACCTCGACGGCATCGAGCGCACCGTGCAGGAGCAGGGCATCGACTGCGACTTCGTGCGGTCCGGATCGCTCGCGGTCGCGACCCGGGAGCACCAGGTGGCGCCGCTGCACGAGGAGTACGAGGAGACCCGTGCCCACGGGCTCGGCACGACCTGGCTGCCCGGAGCCGCGCTGCGGGAGCGGGTCGACAGCCCGACCTTCCTCGCCGGGTTCCACGACCCCGACGGCGCCGTGCTGGAGCCGGCTCGGTTGGCCTGGGGCCTGCGCGACGCGTGCCTGCGCGCCGGCGTACGCATCGCCGAGCGCACGCGGGTGACCTCGCTGGACCGGACCGGCGCCGGGGTGGCGCTGCAGGTCGCCGCCGACGACGGGGGAGCCGACCCGGTGCACGCCCGACGGGTGGTGCTGGCCACGAACGCCTACCCGCCGCTGCTGCGGCGGCTGCGGCTGATGTCGGTGCCGGTCTACGACTACGCGCTGATGACCGAGCCGCTCAGCGACCGGCAGCGCGCTGCCGTCGGGTGGGAGGGCCGGGAGGGAATCAGTGACGCCGGCAACCAGTTCCACTACTTCCGCACCACCCGGGACGGCCGGATCCTGTGGGGCGGCTACGACGCGATCTACCACTACGGGAGCGCGATCCGTCGTGAGTACGACGAGCGGCCGGAGACCTACGAGGTGCTGGCGAGCAACTTCTTCACGACCTTCCCCCAGCTCGAGGGCTTGCGGTTCAGCCACGCGTGGGGCGGCGTGATCGACACCTGCACGCGGTTCACCGCGTTCTACGGCACCGCGATGGCGGGCCGCGTCGGCTACGCCCTGGGCTTCACCGGACTCGGCGTCGGCGCGACCCGCTTCGCCGCCGACGTCGTGCTCGACCTGCTCGCGGGCCGCGACACCGAGCGGACGCGACTGGAGATGGTGCGCAGCAAGCCGGTGCCGTTCCCGCCCGAGCCGCTGCGCTGGGTCGGCATCGAGGCCACCCGCCGGTCCCTGGCCGCCGCCGACGCCCACGACGGCCGCGAGAACCTCTGGCTCAAGGCGATGGACAAGCTCGGCTTCGGGTTCGACTCCTGAGCCCCTGCCGGTCCGAGCCGCGCAGAGTCAGGGAGGCTCGCCGCTGCGAGGACGCTCGCCCTCGGCGTCGGGGAGGTGGGGACCGACGCGTTCGTCCTGTTCAGCCTGACCGGGCTGTCCGACCTGAGCGCGGGCGGCGGCGTCCACCTGATCGCCTTCACCGCCGAGCACGAGTCCTGGCGCTGGCTCAACGAGGTGATCGCGGTGGGAGAGCGCTCGATATCCTGGGGCCATGGCACGCACGACGTGGTCCGAGCTGAGCAGGCGGCAGAAGCGGGCGGTGAGCCTCGGTGGCGCCGCCGAGCTGGTGCTGACCGCCGCCGCGCTCCGGGACCTGGCGCGTCGTCCGGCCGAGGCGGTGCGCGGCTCGAAGCGGGTGTGGGCGCTCTCGTTCGTCGTCCAGCCTTTCGGGCCCCTCGCGTACTTTGCCGCGGGCCGTCGCTAGCCGGAGCGGTGCACGAGCCCCCGGGTCTCCGGGGTCGACACCTCCCGACCTGAGCGAGATCATCATGGGAGGTCGACGGTGCGGGCCCGAGGAACGACCCGTCAGCCGGCCCTCTGCTCAGGGAGGTCTGCCATGACCGGTTTCTTCATCCTGCTCGGGGTGTTCATGCTGCTCGTCGTGGTGATGGGCGTCCGTCACGACCGGAGACAACGCTCACTCCGCGCCCCTGGCACGACGCGCACCTCGGCCCGCCAGCGGCGGCTCGAGAACCACACCCGCGCCGACCGCTGGGGCGGGCCGGGCGGCTGAGGTCCGCGATGTCCGACCGCGCCACGCTGCCGAACCCGTGACCGACTCCGTCCTACAGGTGGTCCACCGCGCGGGTGAGCACGTCGCGCAGGATCGACTCGATCTCGTCGAAGGTGCCCTGGTCGGACACCAGCGGGGGAGCGAGCTGGATCACCGGGTCGCCCCGGTCGTCGGCGCGGCAGTAGAGCCCGGCCTCGAACAGCGCTCCGGAGAGGAAGCCGCGCAGCAGCCGCTCGGACTCGGCGTCGTCGAAGGTCTCCTTGGTCGCCTTGTCCTTGACCAGCTCGATGCCGTAGAAGTACCCGTCGCCGCGGACGTCGCCCACGATCGGCAGATCGGTGAGCTTCTCCAGGGTGCTGCGGAAGTCGCCCTCGGTGTCGCGGACGTGCTCGTTGAGCTGCTCGCGCTCGAAGATGTCGAGGTTCGCCATCGCCACCGCGGTGGAGACCGGGTGCCCGCCGAAGGTGTAGCCGTGGGCGAAGGACTCCCCGCCCTTGCCGAAGGGCTCGAAGAGCCGGTCGGTGGCCACCATCGCCCCGAGCGGGGAGTAGCCGGAGGTCAGGCCCTTGGCGCAGGTGACGATGTCGGGCTGGTAGTCGTAGCGCTCGGCCGCGAACATGTGCCCCAGCCGACCGAAGGCGCAGATGACCTCGTCGGAGACCAGCAGCACGTCGTACTCGTCACAGATCTCCCGCACCCGCTGGAAGTAGCCCGGAGGCGGCGGGAAGCAGCCGCCGGAGTTCTGCACCGGCTCGAGGAAGACGGCGGCGACGGTATCGGGGCCTTCGAACTCGATCGCCTCGGCGATCCGGTTGGCCGCCCACTGCCCGAAGGCGTACTCGTCGTCGGGGCCGAGGTAGGAGGTCTCGGACGCCCGGTAGAAGTTGGTGTTCGGGACCCGGAACGTGGAGGGGACCAACGGTTCGAAGGGCGCCTTCATCCCGGGCAGGCCGGTGATCGACAGCGCCCCCTGCGGGGTGCCGTGGTAGGCGATCGCCCGGCTGATCACCTTGTGCTTGGTGGGCTTGCCGGTGAGCTTGAAGTACTGCTTGGCCAGCTTCCAGGCGGACTCGACGGCCTCGCCGCCGCCGGTGGTGAAGAAGACCCGGTTGAGGTCACCCGGGGCGTAGCCGGCGATCCGCTCGGCGAGGTCGATCGCTCCGGGGTGCGCGTAGGACCAGAGCGGGAAGAAGGCGAGCTCCGCGGCCTGCTTGGCCGCGGCCTCGGCGAGCTCGGTGCGGCCGTGCCCGGCCTGGACGACGAAGAGGCCCGCGAGCCCGTCGATGTACTTGTTGCCGTGCGAGTCCCAGATGTGCACGCCGTCACCGCGGACGATGGTCGGCACCGGGTGGGTGTCGTACGTCGAGTGCCGCGTGAAGTGCATCCACAGGTGGTCCTTGGCGGCGCGCTGGCGCGACTCGTCGGACGGGAGTTCGGTCATGATGAGGACACCTCGGTCTTGTGGCTTTCCCAGAAGCCACCAGTCTGCCCTCCGAGGGCGACGTGTGGCAAACGATTCACGGGCAGACTACGACTTCGTCGATGGATTCGTTGTCGAATGCGCTGTAGACCTACCGATTCCGTTGCCACGTGGTTAGGCTCCGGTCATGGCTGACACCACCTTCCGCAATGTCATCAACGGTGAGCTCGTCGACTCCGCGTCCGGTGAGAGCTACGACGTCCTCGACCCCACCACCGGGGAGGTCTACGCGACCGCGCCGATGTCGAGCACCGAGGACGTCGACCGCGCCTACCGGGCGGCCGACAAGGCCTTCGAGAGCTGGCGCGACGCCACCCCCTCGGACCGGCAGCGGGCGATGCTGAAGATCGCCGACGCCCTGGAGGAGCGGGCCCGCGAGTTCGTCGACGTGGAGTCCCGCGACACCGGCAAGCCGATCCAGTTCACCATCGACGAGGAGCTGCCTCCCGCGATCGACCAGCTGCGGTTCTTCGCCGGTGCCGCGCGCGTGCTCGAGGGCAAGTCGGCCGGGGAGTACCTCAAGGACCACACCTCTTGGATCCGCCGCGAGCCGATCGGCGTGGTCGGCCAGGTGACGCCGTGGAACTACCCGCTGATGATGATGATCTGGAAGATCGCGCCCGCTCTGGCGGCCGGCAACTGCCTGGTGATCAAGCCCAGCGACACCACACCGGCCTCGACGACGCTGTTCGGCGAGATGGTGCAGGAGTTCCTGCCGCCCGGCGTGTTCAACGTGGTCACCGGCAACCGGGACACCGGCCGTGCCGTCGTCGAGCACCCGATCCCGCAGCTGGTCGCGATCACCGGGTCGGTGCGCGCCGGCATGGAGGTCGCCTCCTCCGCCGCCCAGCAGCTCAAGCGGGTCCACCTCGAGCTCGGCGGCAAGGCGCCGGTCATCGTCTTCGACGACGCCGACGTGGAGGCGGCCGCCGAGGGCATCGCCGCGGCCGGCTACTTCAACGCCGGCCAGGACTGCACGGCCGCCACCCGGGTCATCGCCGGACCCGGTGTGCACGACGACTTCCTGTCCGCGCTGGTGGAGCAGGCCCGGAACACGAAGACCGGCATGCCCGACGACGAGGACATCCTCTACGGGCCGCTGAACAACGCCGACCAGCTCGACCGGGTCAGCGGCATGGTGGACCGGCTGCCGGACCACGCGAGTGTCTCCGCGGGCGGCAGCCGGCAGGGGGACCGGGGCTACTTCTACGAGCCCACCGTCCTGTCCGGGCTGCGCCAGGACGACGAGCAGATCCAGAGCGAGATCTTCGGGCCGGTGATCACCGTGCAGCGGTTCAGCGACGAGGCCGAGGCGCTCACCTGGGCCAACGGCGTCGAGTACGGCCTGGCCTCCAGCGTCTGGACCCGCGACCACGGCCGGGCGATGCGCATGTCCCGGGCCCTCGACTTCGGGGCGGTGTGGATCAACACCCACATCCCGATCGTCGCCGAGATGCCGCACGGCGGCTTCAAGCACTCCGGCTACGGCAAGGACCTCTCGATGTACGGCCTCGAGGACTACACGCGGGTCAAGCACGTGATGTCCTACTTCGGCGAGTAGGCGTGCGCATCCTGCTGGTCGGGGCCGGTGGCGTCGGCTCCGCGTTCACCGGCATCGCCGCGCGCCGCGACTTCTTCGAGCGGTGCGTCGTCGCCGACTACGACGAGGGCCGGGCCCGCCGGGCCGTCGACGCGCTCGACGACACCCGGTTCGTGGCCGCCCGCGTGGATGCCTCCGACGCGGCGTCGGTCACGGCGCTGGTGCGCGAGCACGAGGTCACCCATGTGATGAACGCCGTCGACCCGCGGTTCGTGATGCCGATCTTCGAGGGCGCGTTCGCCGGTGGGGCCGACTACCTCGACATGGCGATGAGCCTGTCGAGGCCGCACCCCGAGGCGCCGTACGAGCAGACCGGCGTCAAGCTCGGGGACGAGCAGTTCGCCGTCGCCGAGCAGTGGGCCCAGGCCGGCCGTCTGGCCCTGGTCGGGATGGGGGTGGAGCCGGGGCTCTCCGACGTGTTCGCCCGGTACGCCGCCGACCACCTCTTCTCCGAGATCGACGAGCTCGGCACCCGCGACGGCGCCGACCTGCAGGTTGCCGGCCACGAGTTCGCGCCGTCGTTCTCGATCTGGACCACGATCGAGGAGTGCCTGAACCCCCCGGTGGTGTGGGAGAAGGACCGCGGCTGGTTCACCACGCCGCCGTTCAGCGAGCCGGAGGTCTTCGAGTTCCCCGAGGGCATCGGCCCGGTGGAGTGCGTCAACGTGGAGCACGAGGAGGTGCTGCTGATGCCGCGCTGGGTCGACTGTCGTCGGGCCACCTTCAAGTACGGGCTGGGCAACGAGTTCATCGAGGTGCTCAAGACGCTGCACAAGCTCGGGCTCGACTCGACCGAGAAGGTGCGTGTGGGCGGCGTGGAGGTCAGCCCCCGCGACGTCGTCGCCGCGTGCCTCCCCGACCCCGCGACGTTGGGCGAAGCCATGAGCGGCAAGACCTGCGCCGGGCTGTTCGTGACCGGCACCGGCACCGACGGGCAGCCGCGGGCGACGTACCTCTACCACGTGGTCGACAACGCGTGGTCCATGCGCGAGTACGGCCACCAGTGCGTGGTCTGGCAGACGGCGGTCAACCCGGTCGTCGCGCTCGAGCTGCTCGCCACCGGGACGTGGTCCGGCGCAGGGGTGCTCGGGCCCGAGGCGTTCGACGCCGTGCCGTTCCTCGACCTGCTCACCGCCTACGACAGCCCGTGGGGCCAACGGGAGGACGAGCCCCGGGTCGCGGTCGGCCGATGACCCGGTACGGCGCACAGTTCGGCCCGGACTTCACCTTCCTCGGGGTGGATCGGGTCGACCTCGACGACACGGCCGCTCTGGCCGCGGCCGATGTGGTCGTGATCGGGGCCCCCTTCGACGGAGGCACCAGCCACCGGCCCGGCACCCGCTTCGGGCCGCAGGCGATCCGGCAGACCGACTACCTCGGCCACGACGGCTCGCGTCCCCACCTGGCGTTGCGCGTCGACGCCCTGCAGGACCTGGTCGTGGTCGACTCCGGCGACGTCGAGATGCCGCCGGGGGAGATCGAGCGGGCACTGGGCGCCCTCGAGGAGGCCGTGTACGCCGTCGCGTCGGCCGGCGCGGTCCCGCTGGTGCTCGGCGGAGACCACTCGATCGCCCTGCCCGACGCCACCGGCGTGGCGCGCCACCTCGGCTACGGCACGGTGTCGATGATCCACTTCGACGCCCACGCCGACACCGGGGACATCGAGTTCGGCTCCCTCTACGGGCACGGCCAGCCGATGCGGCGCCTGATCGAGTCCGGGGCCCTGCGTGGGGACCGGTTCCTGCAGATGGGCCTGCGCGGCTACTGGCCCGGGCCGGAGACGCTGGCCTGGATGGCGGACCAGCGGATGCGGTCCTACGAGATGACCGAGATCGGCGCGCGGGGACTCGACGAGTGTCTCGACGAGGCGTTCGGGATCGCGCTCGACGAGTGCGACGCGGTCTTCCTCAGCGTGGACATCGACGTCTGCGACCCGGGGCACGCGCCGGGCACCGGCACCCCCGAGCCGGGTGGCCTGAGCTCGCGCCAGCTGCTCGACGCGGTCCGCCGCATCTGCCGAGAGCTCCCCGTCGCCGGGATCGACGTGGTCGAGGTCTCCCCGCCCTACGACCACGCCGACATCACCGCGGCACTGGCCAACCGGGTGTGCCTCGAGGCGCTGTCGGGCATGGCGGCTCGCCGGCTCGGGATCACCCACGACCCGGCCGGGCCGCTCCTCGAGGGTCGCTGACCCCACCCGGCCGGTCAGACCAGCCGCTCAGACCAGGCCGAGCACGACCTCCTCGAGCACGTCGAGGGCCTCGTCGAGCAGGTGCTCGGGCATCACCAGCGGCGGCAGGAAGCGCAGCACGTTGCCGTAGGTGCCGCAGGTCAAGGTGAGCACCCCCTGCTGGTGGCAGGCGGCGGTGATCGCGGCGGCCAGCGCGGGGTCGGGCTTCTTCGTCCCGGGCTCGACCAGCTCGACGGCGAGCATCGCGCCGCGTCCCCGCACCTCGCCGATCGCGGGCGCCTTCTCGGCCAGTGCGCGCAGCCGGTCGGTCATGGTCCGCTCGATCCGCCGGGCGGCGCCGTTGAGGTCCAGCTCCTCCATCGTGGCGATCGCGCCCAGGGCGGCGGCACACGCCACCGGGTTGCCGCCGTACGTCCCGCCGAGGCCGCCCGCGTGGGGCGCGTCCATGATCTCGGCGCGGCCGACCACGGCGGCCAGCGGCAGCCCGCCGGCGACGCCCTTGGCCACGGTCACCAGGTCGGGGACGACGCCCTCGTGCTCGCAGGCGAACCAGGCACCCGTGCGGCACATGCCGGACTGGATCTCGTCGGCGACGAACACGACGCCGTTCTCCCGGCACCAGGCCGCCACGGCCGGCAGGAAGCCGGGTGCGGGGACGACGAAGCCGCCCTCGCCGAGCACCGGCTCGATCACCACGCAGGCCAGGTTGCCGGCGCCGACCTGCTTCTCCAGCACGTCGATCGCCCGGGCGGCCGCCTGCTCACCGGTCAGGTCGCTGGCCTCGCGGTACGGGTAGGACATCGGCGCGCGGTAGACCTCGCCGGCGAACGGCCCGAAGCCGTTCTTGTAGGGCATGTTCTTGGCGGTCATCGCCATCGTCAGGTTGGTCCGGCCGTGGTAGGCGTGGTCGAAGACGGCCACGGCGTCCCGCCCGGTGTGGGCGCGCGCGATCTTCACGGCGTTCTCCACCGCCTCGGCCCCGGAGTTGAACAGCGCCGCCTTCTTGGCGTGGTCGCCCGGGGTCAGCTCGGCGAGCTTCTCGCAGACCTCCACGTAGCCCTCGTAGGGCGCCACCATGAAGCAAGTGTGGGTGTACGCCGCCACCTGCTCGCTCACCCGGCGCACCACCTCGGGGGCGCTGTTCCCCACGCTGACCACGGCGATCCCGCTGGCCAGGTCGATCAGCGAGTTGCCGTCGACGTCGCGGATCACCCCGCCGCCCGCCGCCTCGACGTACACCGGGAGCACGCTGCCGACGCCGGAGGCCACGGCGGCGCTCCGGCGCTGCTGGAGCTCCTGGGACCGCGGCCCGGGGATCTCGGTGACCAGGCGGCGCTCCTGGGGCAGGTCGGGTCCGCCGGACACGCGGGGCTCGGCGGCGGTATCAGTCGTCATGGGTTCCTCCGGCAACGGAATCAATAGGTGAGGTCGGGGTGGTGGGACCAGTATCCGTGTCGATCCGCGTCAGAGCAAAGGCCGCAGCGGGGTCAGCACCATCTCGGTGAACCGACTGTAGACGTCGCGTGCTTCCCACTCCGCGAGAGTCAGCGGGAGGGAGTTGGTCAGGTCGGTCTCGAAGATGCGCTCCATCTCCTCGGCCAGCGACGCGTCGATGATCTCGACGTTGATCTCGTAGTTGCCGCTCATGCTCAACCGGTCGACGTTGGCGGTGCCGATCGTGGTCCAGTTGCCGTCGATGGTCGCCGTCTTGGCGTGCACCATCGCGTCGCGGAAGCGGTGGATGCCCACGCCGGCCGCGAGCATCCGCCGGAAGTACCCGCGCGAGATCCAGTCCGCGACGATGTGGTTGGACTTGGCGGGCAGCAGCAGGCGCACGTCCACCCCCCGCCGGGCGGCGTCGACCAGGGCGTCGACGAAGCCCTCGTCGGGGATGAAGTAGGCGTGGGTCATCCACACGTTGCGCTGGGCCCGGTTGAGCGCCTCGATGTACATCGAGCGGATCGGGAACATCCACAGTCGCGGCACGTTGCGGTGCACCCGGATGCGCGGCTCCCACGTGGAGGTGGTGGTCATCAGCATCGGCGGCTCGCTGCGCCGGAAGCGCTTGTCGCGGTGCAGGTTCCAGAAGTCGGCGAACGCACGCGCCAGGTCCCAGACACCGGGTCCGGTGATCCGGCAGTGGGTGTCGCGCCACTCGGTGGCGTAGGCGGAGCCGATGTTGTAGCCGCCCACGAACCCCACGGTGTCGTCGACCACGAGGATCTTGCGGTGGTCGCGCCCGTAGCGCCGCAGGTCGAAGAAGCGCCAGCCGGCGGAGTAGATCGGGAAGGCGAGCACCCGGACGTTGGGCGGGAACCGCTTGAAGGGGGGCCGGACGACGAGGTTGGCGAACTGGTCGTAGATCACCCGTACCTCGACACCGCGGTCGGCGGCGTCGACGATCGCCTTCTTGAACCGCTGGCCGACCGCGTCGCCCTTCCAGATGTAGGTCTCGAGCAGGATCTGCTTCTGCGCCCCGGCGATGGCGGCCAGCATGTCGTCGTACAGGTCCTGGCCGAAGGTGTACGTCGTCACCGCGCCCTCGCCGACCGGCGTCTCGGCGGCCGTGCGCGTGGGGAAGGGCTTGGGCTTCTTCCCGCGCCGGCGGTAGGAGTCGACGAGGCTCATCCCGAGCGCCACCAGCATCGGGATCCCGAAGACCACGAACAGCACCCGCTTGAGGATCATCGCCACCGGGTGGGCGGTGTTGATCAGCGGGTGGCGGGTCGTCACGCGGCCATCCAACCAGAGTGACCGTTGCGTCCGGACGGCCGTCGGAGGAGTCCCGGCGGTCGGAGCCGCTCCCATCCGCGTGCCCGAGGCGGCGTCGGGGCGGGCGCGGCGTTCCCCGGGCGCCCGGGGAAACCGACACTCGCCCGAGGCCTGTCAGTGGCCCCCCGTACGCTCGTTCCCATGCGTCCAGTGACCGATCTCGAGCGCCGGGTGGCGCCGTTCGAGGTGAAGTCGGAGTACCAGCCCTCCGGTGACCAGCCGACCGCGATCGCGGAGATCTCCAAGCGGATCGAGGGCGGCGAGAAGGACGTCGTGCTCCTCGGAGCCACGGGCACCGGCAAGACCGCGACGGTGGCCTGGGTGGCCGAGCAGCTGCAGCGGCCGGTGCTGGTGATGCAGCCCAACAAGACCCTGGCGGCCCAGTTCGCCAACGAGCTGCGGCAGCTGTTCCCCGACAACGCCGTGGAGTACTTCGTCTCCTACTACGACTACTACCAGCCCGAGGCCTACGTCCCGCAGACGGACACCTACATCGAGAAGGACTCCTCGATCAACGAGGAGGTCGAGCGGCTTCGTCACTCCGCGACCAACTCGCTGCTGACCCGCCGCGACGTCATCGTCGTCTCCACCGTCTCCTGCATCTACGGCCTGGGCACCCCGCAGGAGTACGTCGACCGGATGCTCCGGCTGCGCGTGGGCGAGGAGATGGACCGCGACGACGTACTGCGCCGGCTCGTGGAGATCCAGTACACCCGCAACGACCTGTCCTTCACGCGGGGCACCTTCCGCGTCCGCGGCGACACCCTGGAGATCTTCCCCGTCTACGAGGAGCACGCCGTCCGGGTGGAGTTCTTCGGCGACGAGATCGAGCGGCTGCAGTCCCTGCACGCGGTGACCGGTGAGATCCTCACCGAGGACACCGAGCTCTACGTCTTCCCGGCCACCCACTACGTCGCGGGCCCGGCGCGGATGGAGCGGGCGATCGCCGGCATCGAGGCCGAGCTCGAGGAGCAGGTCTCCTCCTTCGAGCGGCAGGGCAAGCTGCTCGAGGCCCAGCGGCTGCGGATGCGCACCACCTACGACGTGGAGATGATGCGCCAGGTCGGGTCCTGCTCGGGCATCGAGAACTACTCGATGCACATCGACGGCCGCAGCCGGGGCAGCGCCCCCAACTGCCTGCTCGACTACTTCCCCGAGGACTTCCTGCTCGTCGTCGACGAGTCCCACGTCGCGGTGCCGCAGATCGGCGGCATGTACGAGGGCGACATGTCGCGCAAGCGCAACCTGGTCGACCACGGCTTCCGGCTGCCCAGCGCCATGGACAACCGGCCGCTGAAGTGGGAGGAGTTCCTCGACCGGATCGGGCAGACGATCTACCTCTCCGCCACGCCCGGCAACTACGAGCTGGCCCGAGGTGGCGGCCCCGACAACGTCGTGGAGCAGATCATCCGGCCCACCGGGCTGATCGACCCCGAGGTGCTGGTCAAGCCCACCAAGGGCCAGATCGACGACCTGATGGGCGAGATCGCCGCGCGGGTGGAGCGCAACGAGCGGGTGCTGGTCACCACGCTGACCAAGAAGATGTCCGAGGACCTCACCGACTACCTGCTCGAGAACGGCGTGCGCACCCGCTACCTGCACTCCGAGGTCGACACGCTCAAGCGGATCGAGCTGCTGCGCGACCTGCGGCTGGGGGAGTACGACGTGCTCGTCGGCATCAACCTGCTCCGTGAGGGGCTCGACCTGCCCGAGGTGTCGCTGGTGGCCATCCTCGACGCCGACAAGGAGGGGTTCCTGCGCTCGGACAAGTCGCTGATCCAGACGATCGGCCGGGCCGCGCGCAACGTCTCCGGACAGGTGGTCATGTACGCCGACCGGATGACCCCCTCGATGGAGCTCGCGATCGACGAGACCAACCGGCGCCGGGCCAAGCAGGTCGCCTACAACAAGGCCCACGGCGTCGACCCGCAGCCGCTGCGCAAGAAGATCGCCGACATCACCGACATGCTCGCCCGCGAGGACGAGAACACCCAGGCGCTGCTCGAGACCTGGCAGGGCACCGGCGCCCGCGGCGACAAGAGCCGCAAGGCCCCGGTCCCGGGTCTGTCGAAGATGAAGGCCGACCAGGTGGAGGGGATCCACGAGCGGCTGCCGGACACGGCGGGGCTGCCGTCCAGCGACCTGGCCGAGCTGGTCCAGCAGCTCTCCGAGCAGATGCACCACGCCGCCGCCGAGCTCCAGTTCGAGCTCGCCGCGCGCCTGCGCGACGAGATCTCGGACCTGAAGAAGGAGCTGCGCCAGATGATGGAGGCCACCAAGTAGCCCGACCCGGGCACGCACGACGGAGGAGACGAACATGCTCGACCACCTGGGCGTCCAGTGCGACGACGTCCCCGCCACCAAGGCGTTCTTCGAGACGCTGCTGGCCCCGCTCGGGATCACGGTGGCGATGGACTACGACGTGGCGGTCGGCTTCGCCGGCCCCGACGGCAACCCGCAGTTCTGGGTCGGCCGCAGCGAGGGCGGCACCCAGCGCGAGGTGCACGTCGCCTTCACCGCGCCGGACCGCGCCGCCGTCCACGCCGTCCACGACGCCGCCGTGGGGCTCGGTGCGGAGATCCTGCACGAGCCACGTGAGTGGCCGGAGTACCACCCCGGCTACTACGCCGTCTTCCTGCGCGACCTCGACGGCAACAACGTCGAGGCCGTCTGCCACCGCGCCGCCTGAGATCGCCGACCCGAGGAGGCACCATGAGCAGGGACGTCCAGATCACCTTCGACTGCGCCGACCCGGCCGCCCTGTGCGAGTTCTGGGTCGAGGCGCTCGGTTACCGGCTCCAGCCACCGCCGCCCGGCTTCGCCGACTGGGACGCCTTCCTCGACTCGGTGGGTGTGCCACCGGAGCAGCGCAACGACCGCTCGGCCGCCGTGCCCGTCGAGGGCTCCGGTCCGAGGCTGTTCTTCCAGCGGGTGCCCGAGGGCAAGACCGCCAAGAACCGGGTGCACCTCGACGTCCGGGCCGCCCCCGGGCTGGACGGCGAGGCGCGGATGGCCGCGCTCGAGGCCGAGGCCGAGCGCCTGGTCGGGCTGGGGGCAACCCGGCTACGTCGCTTCGAGCCCGGCGCGGAGATGAGCGACGGGTTCGTGGTGCTGCAGGACCCCGAGGGCAACGAGTTCTGCCTCGACTAACGGCCCACGCCGTGACATGACCGAGCCCACAAGACAGGCGGTCGAGCGGCACTCCCGGCGCGCGTAGTCTCGGGCGGGTGAGTGCCCCGTGAACGCCGCGGCCGCACCCGGGCACCCGCCCCGCCGCGACGCGTGGGTCGTCTGGACCGTCGGCCTCCTGGTCTACGTGCTCGCCGTCTTCCACCGCTCCTCCCTCGGGGTGGCCGGGCTGGTGGCGACCGAACGCTTCGACATCTCGGCCACCCAGCTGGCCAGCTTCACGATGCTGCAGCTGCTGGTGTACGCCGCGATGCAGGTGCCGGTCGGGCTCCTCGTGGACCGGTACGGCTCCCGCACGGTGCTGCTGGTCGGGCTGACCCTGATGACGCTGGCGCAGGCGGCGTTCGCGTTCGCCAGCGGCTACCCGGTCGCGTTGCTGGCCCGGGCCGTGGTCGGCATCGGCGACGCGATGACGTTCATCTGCGTGCTCCGCCTGGTCAGCAGCTGGTTCCCTGCCCGGCGGATCCCGCTGATCACCCAGCTGACCGGGACGCTCGGCCAGTCCGGGGCGGTGATCGCGGCGATCCCGATGACCTGGGCCCTCGGGACGCTCGGGTGGACCCGGGCCTACCTGGTCGCGGCGGCGGTGGGCGTCGTCCTCGGCGTGGCCCTGCTGGCCCTGCTCAGCGACGCTCCGGGACAGCGCCACCTGCGGGGTCCCCGGCTGTCCCTGTCCTCGGTACGTCGCAACCTCGCCGACTCGTGGGCGCAGCCGGGCACCCGCCTCGGTTTCTGGATGCACTTCACCACCCAGTTCAGCGCGACCACGCTCAGCCTCCTGTGGGGCTACCCCTTCTTCGTGCGCAGCGAGGGACAGAGCCCCACCACCGCGGGGCTGCTGCTGACCCTGATCGTGGTCGCGATCATGGCCTCCGGGCCCGTGCTCGGCTGGCTGGTCGGAGCACACCCGTGGCACCGCTCCACGATGGTGCTCACCATCGTCGTGGCCATGGCCGTCGTCTGGGCCGTGGTGCTGGCCTGGCCCGGGAACGCGCCGCTGGCCCTGCTGGTGCTGCTCGTCGTGCTGTGCGGTCTCGGCGGTCCGGCCTCGCTCATCGGGTTCGACGTCGGTCGCACCTCCAACCCGGCGCACCGCTTCGGTGCTGCCACCGGGATCATCAACCAGGGCGGCTTCTCCGCCTCGCTGCTGCTCGTCGTGGCCATCGGCCTGGTCCTCGACCTCACCACCCCCGGCGGCGGGAGCGACTACACGCCGGAGGCGTTCCGCTGGGCGATGAGCCTGCAGTTCGTGCTGTGGTCGATCGGACTGGTGCAGATCGTGCGCTACCGGCGGCGCACGCGCGCCCTGATCCTGCGCGAGCGCTCCGAGGCCGCCCGGCTGGCCCAGGCCGTGGAGGGCTCGCCGCCCCTGGCCGACTGATCTCGCCCCGCCGGAGCGGGACCCGCGGGGGAGGACGAGCGTCGCCGACCCGGGTCCGGCGGCGCCGTACGATGCCAGCACCGGACCGGTCGGGCCGGTCCCGCGCACGGTGGCGAACGGTGCGGAGGAGCATCGAGGGAGGGGGCGGGCGGGTTCGTGGAGCACGGTGGCATGAGCGCGGTCGGCGCCCGATGAGCGGGCGCGCGGGTACAGCCCGTCCCTATGCCAGCGGCCTGCTCCTGGGGCTCGCCCTCCTGCTGGTGGTGGTGGCGGCCGTCCTGTTCGCCGGCGGGGCGGAGGGGTCCCCGGGCAGCGCTGGGGCCGCGTCGCTCTCGCAGCGCCACAGCGCGGTGATCGCGGCCGCGCGTGCCGAGACGCTCGCCTTCCTGACCGTCGACTACCGCGACATGGACCCGCTCGTCGACGAGGTCCTCGACGGGGCCACCGGTGACTTCGCGGCGGAGTACGCGCAGGCCCGGGACCAGCTGAAGGCGAAGGCGCGCGCGGGCAGGTCGGTGTCCACCGGCGAGGTACGCGCAGCGGGGGTCGCGGAGCTCGGTGAGACCAGTGCGGTCGTCTACGTCGCCGCGGACGGCACGGTCACCTCGACCAGCACCGACGGGAAGGCCCAGGTGCGTCCGTACCGGTTCCGGCTGGGGCTGGTCCGCGAGGACGGGCGCTGGCTCACCTCCGAGCTGAGGATCCTGGACTGAGATGGACGCATCGACGGCGAGTCCGAGGTCCGGTGGCTGGGGAGGCCCCCGGGTGCTGGCCGTGCTGCTGGTGGTCTGCCTCCTGATGGCCGCCGTGGTCGGCTACGCCTGGTGGCGCGCGCAGCGCGTGACGGGCCCGCCCGCCGCCGATGCCGTGGTCTCCTCGGTCGCGGCCCGCGACAGCGCCCTGCGTGCTGCCGGGCCGCTGACCGAGCGAGTCCTGTCCTACGGCTGGCAGACGTTCGCCGACGACGTGGCGGCGACCCGCTCGGTGCTGGCGCCGGGCTTCCGCAGCGAGTACCTCGACACGATGGCGGAGGTCCGCGCCGAGACGGTCGCCAACGAGGTGACGCTGGAGGCGGAGGCGGTCGCGACCTCCGTGGTCTCGGCCAGCGACTCGCGGGTGGTCGCCCTGGTCTTCGTCGACCAGGTCACCACCGCCAAGGGCGCCACGAAGGAGCGGGTCGACGCCAGCCGGGTGATGGTCACCGTGACCCGCGGCGGGGGAGACTGGCGGATAGCCGAGCTGGAGCTGTTCTGAGCCGGGCGCACGCCCAGTGCGTCCACCGAGGGAAGAGGTGAGCGGTGAGCGCTGCGAGGTCCGAGACCGAGCTGGAGTCCGACCTGCTGATCGTGGGGGCGGGGCCCGCGGGGCTGTTCGGGGCGTACTACGCGGGGTTCCGCGGCATGAGCGTCACCGTCGTCGACTCGCTGCCCGAGCTCGGCGGGCAGGTCTCCGCGCTCTACCCGGAGAAGCTGATCCTGGACGTGGCCGGCTTCCCCAGCATCAAGGGGCGTGAGCTGGTGGAGCAGCTCGTCGCCCAGGCGGCCAGCGCCCACCCGACGTACCTGCTCGACCGCACCGCCACCGGGCTGAAGTCCCACGACGAGGGGGTCCGGATGGACCTCGACGACGGCACCGTCATCAACGCCAGGGTCGTGATCATCACCGCGGGCATCGGCAAGTTCACGCCGCGGCCGCTCCCGGCCGGCGAGGGCTGGGAGGACCGGGGGCTGGTCTTCTTCGTGCCGTCGTTCGCCGAGTACGCCGGCCGCGACGTGGTCATCGTCGGCGGCGGGGACAGCGCGTTCGACTGGGCGCACAGCCTCGAGCCGATCGCCCGGTCGGTGACCCTCGTGCACCGCCGCGACCGGTTCCGGGCCCACCAGGCCACGGTCGACGCCGTCCTGGCCAGTCGGACCGAGGTGATCACCAACGCGCAGGTCAGCGCGCTCGTCGGCGAGCACCACGTGGAGGGCGTGGAGATCACCACCGCCGACGGGGAGGTGCTGACCCGGCCCGCGCAGGCCGTGGTGGCTGCGCTCGGCTTCGTCGCGGACCTCGGCGCGATGAAGGACTGGGGGCTGGACCTCGACAAGCGCCACATCCGGGTCGACGGCGCGATGCGCACCAACGTGCCCCGGATCTTCGCCGCCGGCGACATCACCGACTACGACGGCAAGGTCCGGCTGATCGCGGTCGGCTTCGGGGAGGTGGCCACCGCCGTGAACAACGCCGCCGTGGTCCTCGACCCCGAGGCCCACGTCTTCCCGGGCCACTCCAGCGACGGGTCCTGAGGCGTGGGGTCGGGCCGGGCCGCCGTACGGATGGACGAGGCGGAGACCGAGCGCTTCCTCGCCGCGCACCACAAGGTGCAGGTGGCCACGGTCGCGGCGGACGGGGCGCCGCACCTGACGGCCCTGTTCTACGTGCTGGAGCAGGGCCGGCTGGCGTTCTGGACCTATGCGCGGTCGCAGAAGGTGGTCAACCTCCGGCGCGACCCTCGGCTGACCTGCCTGGTGGAGAGCGGTGCGGACTACCTCGAGCTGCGCGGGGTCAGCATCCAGGGCCGGGCCCGGCTCCTGGAGGACTACGAGCAGGTGCGCGACCTCGGTGCCCGGGTGGCGCGGCGGATGGCGGGGGCCGAGGACGAGGCGGACCTCGGGGAGCTCGGGGACGCCGTGGTGGCGCAGCAGGCGCACAAGCGGGTCGGGGTCGTCGTCGAGCCGCTCCGAGTGGTCACCTGGGACCACGCCAAGCTGCCCGGCCTGCCCGGCACCGGCTGACCGGCGGGCCCGGCATCGGCTGACCGGCGGGGCCGGCGTCGAGCGCCAGGCCCGAGGCGGCGTGCTCCGGCGCCGCGGGGCGCATGTCCCGGTGGCCAAGATCTCACCGGTCCGAGGGTGTGTTCCGGCGGCGACGCCAGCACACTGTCCCTGGCCGACCCCGCGGCGTCACCGCAGCGGGGTCCGGCATGCTATGACCACGTCCCAGCTCGTTCGCACAGGGGGTCCCGCACCGGCCAGGTCTGCGGGGGTCACCGGGAAGGCGCCCGCTTGCGCATCGCACTGTTGTCCTACCGCAGCAAACCGCACTGCGGCGGCCAGGGTGTCTACGTCCGTCACCTGAGCCGCGAGCTGGTCGCCCTGGGGCACAGCGTCGAGGTCTTCTCCGGCCAGCCGTACCCGGAGCTGGACGCCGGTGTCGTGCTCACGAAGGTGCCGAGTCTGGACCTGTACCGGGAGCCGGACCCCTTCCGGGTGCCGCGCCTCTCGGAGTTCCGCGACCTGGTCGACGTGCAGGAGTTCCTGACGATGTGCACCGCCGGCTTCCCCGAGCCGCGGACCTTCAGCAGGAGGGTCGCCCGCCTGCTCGGGGAGCGGCGCGATGACTTCGACGTGGTGCACGACAACCAGACCCTGGGACCGGGGATCCTCGAGGTCCGGGACCTCGGGCTCCCGCTGGTCACCAGCATCCACCACCCGATCACCGTCGACCGGCGCATCGACCTCGCCGCCGCCGGCACCCGTCGCGCGCGGCTCCGGCTGCGCCGCTGGTACGGCTTCGTGGGCATGCAGGCCCGCGTGGCCCGCCGGGTGGGGCGCATCCTGACGGTCTCGGAGTCCAGCCGCCGCGACATCGTCGCCGACTTCGGCGTGGACCCCGAGCGCATCACGGTGGTCCCCCTCGGGGTCGACGAGGCCTTCGCGCCGCCGACGGCACCGCGCGTGCCCGGCCGCATCGTGGCCATGGCCAGCGCGGACGCACCGATGAAGGGCATCGCCACCCTGCTCGAGGCGTTCGCCAAGCTGCGCACCGAGCGTGACGTCGAGCTGGTGCTCGTGACCCGCCCGGTCGCCGGCGGCCGCACCGAGCGGCTGATCGACGACCTCGGCATCGCCGGGCACGTCCGCTTCGTGCACGGCATCAGCGATCGCGAGCTGGTGGAGGTGATGGGGTCGGCCGAGGTCGCCTGCGTGCCGTCCCTCTACGAGGGCTTCTCGCTGCCGACGGCCGAGCTGATGGCCTGCGAGACCCCGCTCGTGGTCAGCCGGGCCGGCGCGATCCCCGAGGTGGTGGGGGAGGACGGCGTCTGTGCCGACCTGGTGACCCCGGGCGACGTCGGCGAGCTCGAGGCCGCGCTGTCCGCCCTGCTCGACGACCCCGCCCGTCGGGCCGAGATGGGCCGGGCCGGCCGCGCCCGCGTGCTCGAGCGGTTCAGCTGGCGTGCGCTGGCCACGGCCACCGCGGCGGCGTACGACGAGGCCCGCGGATGCTGACCGTCGACTTCGCCCGGCTGGGCCTGCAGCCCGGCGACCGGGTCATCGACATGGGGTGCGGCGCCGGGCGGCACGCCTTCGAGATGTACCGCCGCGGCGCCCGGGTGGTCGCCTTCGACCAGGACGCCGACGAGCTCGCCGACGTGCTCGAGCTCTTCGGGGCGATGAAGGAGGCCGGCGAGGTGCCGGTCGGGGCCGAGGCGGACATCAAGGAGGGCGACGCGCTCAGCCTGCCCTTCGCCGACGGGGAGTTCGACCGCGTCGTGGCCGCGGAGGTCCTCGAGCACATCCCCGCCGACATCCAGGCGATCGGCGAGCTCGCCCGGGTGCTGCGTCCCGGCGGCACGATGGCCGTGAGCGTCCCCCGCTGGCTGCCGGAGCTGGTCTGCTGGAAGCTCTCGGAGGAGTACCACAGCAAGCCCGGCGGGCACATCCGCATCTACTCCGACGCCGAGCTGGTCGCCAAGCTGGGCGATGCGGGTCTGGTGCTCGAGGGCACCGACCACGTGCACGGCCTGCACTCGCCGTACTGGTGGCTCAAGTGCGCCGTGGGGGTGGACGACGAGCGGCATCCGCTCGTGCGTGCCTACCACCGGGTGCTGGTGTGGGACATCATGCGCACCCGCGGCTGGAGCACGCTGACCCGGGCCGCCGAACGGGTGCTGAACCCGTTGATCGGCAAGAGCCTCGTGCTCTACCTGCGCAAGCCCGAGGCCGCGCCCCCGGGAGACGATCGTGACTGAGCGTGCGATCGGGACGTGGGCCTGCCCGTCGGTCCCCGGCGTGCTCACCGCCGCGCAGGTCGCCGAGACGGCCGCCTCCATCGCCGCCACGCAGGAGGGCGACGGGGCCGTCCCGTGGTCGGTGGGGCAGCACGTCGACGTGTGGAACCACGTCGAGGCGGCCATGGGCCTGCTCGTGGCCGGCGAGGTCCGTGCCGCGGAGGCGGCCTACGAGTGGTGCCGTCGCGGACAGCGGCACGACGGGTCCTGGGCGATGCGCACCGAGGCCGGCGCGGTCGCCGACGCGAGCGGCGAGACCAACATGTCGGCGTACCTCGCGGTCGGGGTGTGGCACCACTGGCTGCTGCGCCGGGACCGCGGGTTCGTGGACCGGATGTGGCCGGTCGTCCGGCGCGGGCTCGACTTCGTGGTCGGCCTGCAGCTGCCCTTCGGCGGGATCGCCTGGTCCCAGGAGTGGGACGACCACGGCCCGGCCCGGGTCAACCGGGAGGCCCTGCTGGCCGGGTCCTCGAGCATCTACCAGGCGCTGCGGGCCGGGGTCGCGCTCGCCGAGCTCGTCGATGAGCCGCAGCCCGACTGGGAGCTCGCCGGGGGACGGCTCGGGCACGCCCTGCGCGAGCACCGCGACCTGTTCCTGGACAAGTCGACGTTCTCGATGGACTGGTACTACCCGGTCCTGGGGGGCGCCGTACGCGACCGCGCCGGGCGAGAGCTCGTCGACCGGCGCTGGGAGGACTTCGTGGTGCCCGGGCTGGGCATCCGCTGCGTGGACACCAACCCCTGGGTGACCGGCGCGGAGACCTGCGAGCTGGTGCTGGCCCTGGACTGCCTCGACGACGTCGAGCGCGCCCGCACCCTGCTCGCGGACATGCAGCACCTGCGGGCCGATGACGGCGGCTACTGGACCGGGTTCGTCTTCGGCGACGACGTCATCTGGCCGCGCGAGCAGACCACCTACACGGCGGCCGCGGTGATCCTGGCGGCCGACGCGCTCTCCCGGACGACGCCGGCGTCGGGGATCATGCGCGGCGAGACCCTGGCCGCGCCGTTCCGCGAGATCGCCCTGGAGTGCGGGTGCGCGGCGGGCGAGGCGTACGGCGGGTCAGCCGACGTCCTCTCCGGCCGCGCCTGAGGTCCGGGCCAGCACCCGCATCGACCCGACCGTCACGACGGGGGAGAAGGCGCCACCGGCCACGGCGCGCTGCCAGACGTGGAAGGGCGCCTGGCCGCCGTCCTCCCGGCGCTCGAAGACGTCGTGCACGACCAGGGCGTGCCCGGGGAGCACCCAGCGGGCGAACCCGGTGTAGTCGTTCTGGGCGTGCACCTCCGCGTGACCCCCGTCAATGAACAGCAGGCCCAGCGGCGTACGCCAGTGCCGCGCGAGCGTGGTCGAGCGGCCGACGACCACGACCACGGTGTCCTCGAGCCCGGCCCGCTCCAGCGTGCGGCGCGCCACCGGCAGGGTGTCCATCAGCCCCGACTCCCGGTCGACCAGTCTCGGGTCGTGGTGCTCCCACCCGGCCTGGTTCTCCTCCGAGCCGCGGTGGTGGTCGAGGGTGAACACGGTGGCGTCGATCTCCCGGGCGGCCGCGCCCAGCCAGATGGCCGACTTGCCGCAGTAGGTGCCGATCTCCAGGGCCGGCCGGTCGGCGGCGAGGTGCTCCCGGGCGGTGGCGTGCAGCAGGGCGCCCTCCGCCTCCGGCATGAACCCCCGCGCGCTCCGGGCGTGCGCCAGCAGGTCACCGGGCTGGTCTCCGGGCTGGTCTCCGGGCAGGTCTCCGGCGGATGGCGGGGAGGACGGCGAGGACGGGCACACGCCGCGCAGCGTAGTGCGCCGAGCGGGCACTGGACGCACGCGCCAGCACGCCGAGCGGGCAGTGGACGCACACGCCAGCACGCCGAGCGGGCAGTGGACGCACACGCCAGCTGCGCGCGAGCGCGCAGTGCCCGCTCGAGGTCCTGCGGCGTGCGCGCAGTGCCCGCTCGGGGTCGTACGGCGTGCGCGCAGTGCCCGCTCGAGGTCGTACGGCGTGCGCGCAGTGCCCGCTCGACGGGGTGCGGGGGCGATGGCCGAGCCCGCTAGACTCGGCGGCTGTGCCCCGCGCGAGCGGAGGCCCCCGACTCCCGGACTACCGAAGGCGCGAGCGAACGCATGGCAACGACGAACGACCTGAAGAACGGCATGGTGCTCAACCTCGACGGCCAGCTCTGGCAGGTCATCTGGTTCCAGCACCACAAGCCCGGCAAGGGTGGGGCGGTGGTCCGCTCGAAGCTGAAGAACATCGAGTCGGGCAAGACCGTCGACAAGACCTTCAACGCCGACGTCAAGGTCGACGTCGCCAACGTCGACAAGCGCACGATGCAGTACCTCTACAACGACGGCACGTCCTACGTGTTCATGGACACCGGCACCTACGAGCAGCTCGAGGTCGCGCCGGAGATCGTCGGCGAGGCGCAGAACTTCATGCTGGAGAACCAGGAGGCCATCGTGGCCACCAACGAGGGGCGCGTGCTCTACATCGAGCTGCCCGCCTCCGTCGAGCTCGAGGTGCAGTACACCGAGCCCGGTCTGCAGGGCGACCGGTCCACGGGCGGGACCAAGCCGGCGACGCTCGAGACCGGGCACCAGATCAGCGTGCCGCTGTTCATCACCACGGGTGAGCGGATCAAGGTCGACACCCGCGACTCCTCCTACCTGGGGCGCGTCAGCAGCTGATGGCTGCCCGCAGCAAGGCCCGCAAACGGGCCCTCGACGTCATCTACGCCGCGGAGATGCGCCAGCGGTCCGCGCTCGAGGGCCTCGCGGAGCTGGCCGAGAGCGGACCGGTCAACGACTACACGGCCGTGCTGGTGCGCGGCGTCGAGGAGCACCGCGCGCGCCTCGACGAGGTGCTGGCGGGCTACGCGCAGGGCTGGTCGCTGGCCCGGATGCCCGCGGTGGACCGCAACGTGCTGCGGCTGGCGACCTTCGAGGTGCTCTACGTCGACGACGTACCCGACGCGGTCGCGGTCTCCGAGGCGCTGCACCTGGTCCGCGAGCTGTCCACCGACGAGTCGCCGGCGTTCGTCAACGGGGTGCTGGGCAACATCGTGCGCGACCGCGACGCCCTGGTGCGCTGATCGGGCAGGATGCACTGGTGAGCTCCCGAGCCGACGAACCGAGTCACGTCCCCTTCCCGACGGGTCTCCCCGACGGGTGGACCCCCCGGATCCCGACGCTGGACGACGTGCCTGCGCTGATCGAGCTGCGCGGCGCCGACAAGGCGCCGTACACCGGCTCGTCCTCCGTCGATCCCGAGCAGGTCGAGTCCGAGGTGGCCGGCCGGGCGTCGTGGACGCGCCGCGAGCTGGTCGCCGTCGACCCGGCTGGCACGCCGCGGGCGTGGATGGTGGTCCACGACCGGGCGGCCGGGCGGACGATGGTGATGCTGTACGTCGACCGCAGCCTCGACGAGGCCGCCACCATCGCCGGCGAGCTCTACGGGTGGGCCGAGGACCAGGCCCGCGAGATCGGCGCGATGCGTGGCGTGACCGACACCCGCCTGGACGCCAGCCCGTTCGCCAAGGACACCGTGCAGCATCAGTGGCTCACCGACGCCGGCTACGCCAAGCGCCGGTCCTGGCCCCAGATGACCCGCCCGGTCGTGCCCGAGGAGGCGACCTCGCTGCCCGGACCGCGCGACGGCGTCACCATCCGCCGTGTCGAGACCCACGACAACGGCCTGCCCGTGGCCGGCGACCTGCACCTGGTCCACGAGATGCTCGAGGCGTCCTTCGAGGACCACTTCAACTCCTACCGGGAGAGCTTCCCGGAGTTCGTGCAGCGGCTGCGCGAGGACGCCGGCCACCGCTGGGACCACTGGTGGCTGGCCTTCGTCGAGTCCGACGAGCGCCCCCTCGCGGCGGGTGCCGTGGTCAGCACCGTGCTGCCCGCCAACGCCGACGGTCGCGAGGGCAGCTACATCGACTACATCGGCGTGCACCAGCATGCCCGAGGCCGGGGTGTGGCGAAGGCGTTGCTCCACACGGTGATCGCCGACGCCGCCGAGCGTGGCCGCGACCGGGTGGGCCTCGAGGTCGACGCGGACTCGCCCACCGGGGCCGACGGCCTCTACCGCTCGATGGGATGGGAGACCGACTACGTGATCGAGTCCTGGTTCAAGGACCTGCAACTCGAGCGTTGAGTTCCCGGCACCGACCGCGGGGTGGCAGAGTGCGGCCCGTGGACGATCCTGACGTGCTCGGTCGCAAGGCCGAGCAGAGCGACGCTCTCGACCATGCCGCCCGGATCGGGCTGGTGGCCTACGGCGTGGTCCACCTGCTGATCGCGTCGCTCGCCGTCCAGCTCGCCCTCGGCGACAACGAGAACGCCAGCGCCCAGGGCGCACTGGCCGCGCTGGCGCGCCAGCCGTTCGGGCAGGCGATGGTGTGGGCGGTCGCGATCGGGCTCTACCTGCTGGTGCTGTGGCGGGCCCTCGAGGCCGGCTTCGGGCACCGCGAGGAGGACGGCGGCGACCGCTGGCGCCAGCGGGCGGGGTCGGTGCTCAAGGCGGTGATCTACGGCGCGCTCGGCGTCACCGCCACCCGCGTGGCGATCAGCGACGGCGGTTCGGGCGGCGGTGGGTCGAAGGGCACCACCGCGAAGCTGATGGACCTCCCCGGTGGCCAGTGGCTGGTGGTCGCCGCCGGCCTGGCCGTGCTCGGGTACGCCGGCCGGCTGGTCTGGCGCGGCTGGACCGAGGACTTCGCCGACCACCTCGACACCGAGGGCAAGCTCGGCTGGTCCGGTTCGGGCTACCTGCTGCTCGGCCGGATCGGGTACGTCGCGAAGGGCATCGCCCTGGCCATCGTCGCGGGCCTGTTCTGCTACGCCGGGGTCACCCACGAGGCGGACAAGTCCGGAGGCCTGGACCAGGCGCTGCAGAAGGTCCTCGAGCAGCCCTTCGGTCCCTACCTGCTGCTCGCGATGGCGGCGGGGATCGGCTGCTTCGGCCTGTACTGCTTCGCCCGCGCCCGGCACCTCGACCGCTGAGCCCGGGCACCGGGCACCGGGCACCGGGCACCGGGCGAGGGTCTGTCGAGGCGGCGACCCCGAGACCTGTGCAGGTCCGCCCTGTCAAGAGCCCCCTCAGGCCGGACTAGACAGGAAACCCTCAAATCAGACAAGTCGCTCTTTCGGTACTTAACATCACATTTGATAGAGCGTGACACCGGCAGTCGGGGGACTGCCGCCGGCGCTGTAGCAGATGAGGACCGAGATGACGACCAAGCGATCACTCCGCACGGCGGCCGCTGCCCTCGGCATCGCCGCGCTCGCCGCCGCGGGCCTGCCCGCCGCTCCGGCCTCGGCGGGCCTGCTCGACCCGCTGGCCGAGGTGGCCGGAGGCGTCGGCGGCGGCATCCTGGACCCGGTGGTGCAGACCGTCGACGGCATCGCCGGTGACCTGGTCCCCACCGGTTGGCTCTACGACGGCACCACGACGAGCCTGCGCGAGGTCCGTACGGCGATCAAGGCCGACGCCCTGTGGGCGCAGGGCTACACCGGCGGTGGCATCGGGGTCGCGCTCGTCGACACCGGGGTGGTGCCGGTCGCGGGGCTCACGTCGGGCAACGTGGTCAACGGGGCGGACCTCTCCTTCGAGAGCCAGACCCCGGCCGTGCGGCACCTCGACACCTTCGGGCACGGCACCCACATGGCCGGCATCATCGCGGGACGCACCCCGGGCGGAGCACTGGACCTCGACCGGTTCCAGGGAGTCGCCCCCGACGCACGCCTGACCAGCCTCAAGGTGGCCGCGAGCGACGGCGCTGCGGACGTGTCGCAGGTCATCGCAGCGGTCGACTGGGTCGTGGAGCACCGCAACGACGACCCCAAGAACCCGATCCGGGTGCTCAACCTGTCCTACGGCACCGACGGCGTGCAGGACCGCCTGGTGGACCCGCTGACCCACGCCGTGGAGAACGCCTGGCGGGCCGGCATCGTGGTGGTCGTCTCCGGTGGCAACCACGGCTCCTCGGGGGCGCTGAACAACCCTGCGTACGACCCGTTCGTCATCGCGGTCGGATCCTCCGACACCCGCGGGACCGCGTTGACCACCGACGACGTGGTGCCCTCCTTCTCCGCCCGCGGCACCGCAGCGCGGCGCGTCGACGTCACCGCGCCCGGCCGCTCGATCGCCTCGCTGGCCGACCCGGGCTCCTACCTCGACTCCGCCCACCCCGCAGCCCGCTCCGGCGACGGGCTGTTCAAGGGCTCGGGCACCTCGCAGTCGGCCGCCGTCGTCTCGGGAGCGGTCGCCCTGCTGCTCGACCAGCGGCCCGGGCTCAAGCCCGACCAGGTCAAGGCGCTGCTCCGGGGGACCGCCGCCCCGATGCCGCTCGCGGACGCCGCAGGTCGCGGAGCGGGTCAGATCGACCTCGCGGCCGCGGCCACGGCGAAGACCCCGACCTCCGTACAGACCCACGGCGTCTCGCGCGGGACCGGGTCGTTGGAGAAGGCCCGCGGCACCTCCCACGTCGCCGACGGGAACGTCGAGCTGCGCGGCGAGCGCGACGTCCGCGGCCCGTGGCGCGCCGCCACCTGGGCCAAGGCGAGCAGCGCCGGCACCGCGTGGGTCGGCGGCAAGTGGAACGGTGTCGACTGGACCGCCAGCTGCTGGTGCGAGGACTCGTGGGCCGGGCGCTCGTGGGCCGGACGCGCCTGGGCCGGCACCTCGTGGGCCGGTCGTGCCTGGGCCGGTCGTGCGTGGGCGGGACGTGCCTGGGCGGGACGTGCCTGGGCAGGACGTGCCTGGGCGGGTCGCGCGTGGGCCGGCGGCACCTGGTCCGGACGGGCCTGGGCGTGACGTCGCCGTACGACCCCGACGAGCCGCGCGAGGAGTGAGGTCGTGAGCCGGACGCGATCGGCAGGGATCTGGCTGTGCACCGCCCTGATCGCGGCGGCTGCCCTGACCGTGCACCTGCTCGGCGTGGTCCCGCTCGTCCACCCCGGGGAGACGTGGCCCTGGGGCTGGCCGGTGGTCCTCGGCATCGCGTTCGTGGTCACCGAGTCGTTCTGGGTGCACCTGCGCCTGGGCCGCGAGGCCTACGCGTTCTCGATGATGGAGCTGCCGCTGGTGATCGGGCTGTTCTTCGTGCGGCCCGACCTGCTCGTGCTCGCCCGGGTCCTCGGCTCGCTGGTGGCCTTCCTGGTCCAGCGCAAGGCGCTGCAGAAGACGGTCTTCAACTGTGCCCTGTTCGCGCTGGAGACCTCGGTCGCGGTGACCGTGTGGCACTGGGTGCTGCAGGACGCCGACCCGCTCGGTCCTCGCGGCTGGCTGGCCACGCTGGCCACGACCTTGTTGATCAGCGCACTCGGGTCGTTCCTGGTCAGCATCGTGATCGCCATCGCCACCGGTGACCGACCCCAGGTGCTGCGCGAGGTGCTCGGGCTGGGCCAGGTCGCGGACGCCACCAACGCCTGCTTCGCGCTCGTGGCCGTCTACATCCTCACCTCCAGCGTCCACGCCGCGTGGCTGCTGCTGGTGCTCGGCGCGGTGCTGGCGTTCGCCTTCCGGTCCTACGAGGGGGCCCGGCAGCGCTCGGAGAGCCTGGAGCAGCTGAACCGCTTCACCGAGGTCGTGGGCCGGGAGGTCGAGCTCGAGTCGGTGGTCCGCACGGTCCTGGCCGAGGTGCAGGCGGCTGTCGGGGTCGGCTCGGTGCACCTGCGGCTGCGTCCCCGGGACAGCGACGAGGCCCACCGGGACTGGTGCCGCGACGGGTCCTCGGTCACCACCGACCCCTCGCACCTGGTCGACGTGCTCGCGGACCGGGCGGTCGACGGGTCGGTGGTGGTGACCCGCCGGGACCGCGAACCCCACCTGGTCGAGCTGCTCGAGCGCGCGGGCGTGACCGAGTGCGTCCTGGTCCCGCTCCGCAGCGAGGGCCGCACGGTGGGCAGCGTCGCGCTGGCGGACAAGCTCGGTGACGTGGGCACCTTCACCGCCACCGACGTACGGCAGGTGAGCGCGCTGGCGAACCACGCCGCCGTGGCGATCGACAACGCCCTGCGCGCGCACCAGGTGATCGCCGCCGCCGAGGAGCGGGAGCGACTCGCGCTGTACGACGAGCTCACCGGGCTGGCCAACCGCCGGCTCCTGCGGCTGCGGCTCGCCGAGTCCCTGGTGGCCGAGGGCGCCGCCGTCGTCCTGCTCGACCTCGACCGCTTCAAGGAGGTCAACGACACCCTCGGGCACGAGGTCGGGGACCGCCTGCTCGGCCTGGTCGCCCGGCGCCTGGAGGAGGTCGACGCCGGACTGGTGGCGCACTGCGGCGGTGACGAGTTCGCCCTGCTGCTGCCGGGCGCCGGGGACCTGCGCGCGACGACCTGCGCCGCGCTGGTGCAGGCCGCGCTGGCGCGCCCCTTCGACCTCGACGGTCTCCCGGTGGCGGTCGACGCGAGCCTGGGCGTGGCCGTGGCCGCACCGGGCACCGACGTGAGCAGCGTGCTGCGCTGGGCCGACCTGGCCATGTACGCCGCCAAGGAGAACCGCACCGGTGTCGAGGTCTACCGCCCCGAGCTGGACCGCCAGGACGCCTCGCGCCTCGGGCTGCTGGCCGACCTCCGCAGCGCGGTGGCGGGCCATGAGCTGGCGGTGCACTACCAGCCCAAGGTCGACCTCGCGAGCGGCCGGGTCGTCGGGGTGGAGGCCCTCGCCCGGTGGGAGCACCCCCGGCACGGCACCGTGGGCCCCGACGAGTTCATCCCGCTCGCCGAGCACAGCTCGTTGATCACCCCGCTCACCCTGCTCGTGCTCCGCACGGCGCTGCACGACTGCGAACGCTGGCCCCAGGACGGGGGCGAGCCGCTCTCGGTGGCGGTCAACATCTCCCCGCGCAGCCTGCTCGAGCCCGGCTTCGTCGACGCGGTCGCCCGGGCGCTGGCCTACTCCGACCTCGGCGCGCGTCGTCTGACGCTGGAGATCACCGAGACCAGCCTGATGCAGGACCCCGACCGCGCCCTCGCGGCGCTCGAGGCGCTGCGCGGCCTGGGGGTCCGGCTCTCGGTCGACGACCTCGGCACCGGCTACTCCTCGCTCGCCTACCTCCAGCGGCTGCCGGTCGACGAGGTCAAGATCGACCAGAGCTTCGTCCGCTCCTTCCCCGACGCCTCCGCCCAGGCCGTCGTCAGCGCCATCGTCGAGCTCGGCCACCGGCTGGGCCACCGGGTCGTGGCCGAGGGGGTCGAGGACGCCGAGGCCTACCGCCTGCTCGGCGGGCTGGGCTGCGACACCGCCCAGGGCTACTGGCTGGCACGGCCGATGCCCGCCGGCGACCTGGAGGCGCTGCTGTCCGGGTGGGTGGCGCCGCGCCCGCTGGGTCCGCTCCGGCAGGTCCGCTGACGCGTCGGGCCCGAGGTGCGGCTGGCTAGCATCGCCGGGTGAGACGCGACCGGTTCCAGGGGGCGATCGCCGGGGTCGGGTCGACCAGCGGCGTACGGCTCGTGGTGGGCCGGTGGCGCCGCTCGCCGCTGGGCTATTTCACCGACGTGATGGTGGCCGCCGCCGACGGCCACCGCGTGCTCCTGGCCCCCAGCCGGGAGGTCGCCGACTTCGTCGCGGAGACCTACTCCTTCGACGAGGTGGAGGTCGGTGCGGTGACCGCCACCTCGACACTGTCCGGCACCTGGCGGGTGCGCGCCCCCGGCCTGGACCTGCACCTCCGGGTCGGACGCCGACCGCTGCTGGGGTGGTTGCTGCGGCTGGTGCCGCGCCGGCTGGCCACCTCGCCCGCGTGGACCCGGGTCACCGACCCGGTGGCGCGGGTGCTGCTGCGCGGCGTGCGCACGCGTGGGACGGCGGCGCCGGGTCGCCGGGAGTTCTACGGCGCCACCGACGTGCGCCGGGTCGCCTGGCTCGCCGGCACCTGGCGCGGTGCGGACCTGGGCGCGCTCGCACCGGTCGCGCCCGAACCCGGCTTCGGGTTCGGGTCCACCCCGGCGCGTCCCTCGGTCACCACGCTGGTCTCCACCGTCGAGGTCGCCTGACGTACGCCGGCTCCTGCTTGGATGGAGACATGACGACGAACCAGTGCGACGTGGTGGTGATCGGGCTCGGACCCGGAGGTGAGGCGGTCGCGAGCCGGCTCGCCGAGGCCGGGCTGTCCGTGGTCGCGGTCGACGAGCGGCTGGTGGGCGGTGAGTGCCCGTACTTCGGCTGCGTGCCGAGCAAGATGATGATCCGCGCCGCGGACGCGCTCGGCGAGGTGCGGCGGGTCGAGGGGATGGCCGGGTCCGCGTCGGCGCAGCCCGACTGGTCACCGGTGCACGCGCGCATCCGCGACGAGGCGACCGACGACTGGGACGACCAGGTCGCGGTCGACCGGCTCGAGGGCACCGGAGCCCGGTTCGTGCGCGGGCACGCGCAGCTCGACGGGCCCGGGGTCGTGACCGTGGGGGACGAGCGGTTCGAGGCCAGCCGAGGGGTCGTGGTCAACCCCGGTACGGCGCCGACGGCACCCCCGATCGACGGGCTCGACGGCACGCCGTACTGGACCAACCGCGACGCCGTCGCGATCGAGTCCGTCCCGGGCTCGCTGGTCGTCATCGGGGCCGGTGCGATCGGGATGGAGTTCGCCCAGGCGCTGGCCCGCTTCGGCTGCCGGGTCACCGTGCTCGAGGTGGCCGACCGGGTGCTGGCACCCGAGGAGCCGGAGGCCAGCGCGCTGGTCTCCGACGTGTTCGCCGAGGAGGGCATCCAGGTGCTCACCGCCGCGACCATCGACTCGGTGTCCTACGACGAGGGCCGCTTCCAGGTCCACGTCGACGGCCAGACCCTCGACGCCGAGAAGCTGCTGGTGGCGGCCGGGCGGCGGCCGAACCTGCACGACCTCGGCCTGGAGACGGTCGGCCTCGACCCGGCCGCGCGCGTCCTCGAGGTCGACGAGCGGATGCGCGCCGGCGAGGGGCTGTGGGCGGTCGGTGACGTCACCGGCAAGGGCGCCTACACCCACGTGTCGATGTACCAGGCCGCCGTGTGCGTGCGCGACATCCTCGGCGAGGACGGCCCGGCGGCCGACTACCGTGCGGTGCCCCGGGTGACCTTCACCGACCCCGAGGTGGGCTCGGTGGGCTTGACCGAGCAGCAGGCGCGGGACGCCGGGCTCACCGTCCGCACGGGCCAGGCCGACCTGGCCACCTCGGCGCGGGGCTGGATCGCCAAGGCGACCGGGCTGGTGAAGCTCGTCGAGGACGCCGACCGCGGAGTGCTCGTCGGGGCCACGACCGTGGGACCCAGCGGCGGGGAGATGCTCGGCCTGGTCACCACCGCGATCCACGCCGAGGTGCCGACCGCCACGCTGCGCTCGATGATCTACGCCTACCCCACGTTCCACCGAGCGGTGGAGGACGCGCTGCGCACCCTCGAGTGAGCGGAGCGGCCTACAGCACCAGCCGCTGCGCGTGCAGGGCGTCGTACGCCGGCCGGCACGCGGCCGCCACCGCGGCGTCGTGCTCGTCGAGGTCGATCTCGCGGGGCCGCCACGGCTCGAACCCGGTGGAGCGCAGCACCGCGTCGTACCAGTGGGGCGCCCACACGCCGTCGGACTCGCGCGGACCTGCCGGCCAGCGGAGCATCCGGTCGGTGAACTCGAGTCCCAGCCAGTCGCACCACCAGCGCAGGTGGGTCTCGGGGTCGCGCAGGAAGTCGCCGGCGTCGATCACCGGCGGCGGCCCTCCCGGCGACGCGGCCAGCACCTCGAGCAGCCGCACCTGCTGGAGCACGCCGATGTCCGCGGGCTCGCAGGTCTCGCGGGAGCGCACGTAGGACGCCACCACCTCGGCGGGGTCCCGGATCAGCAGCACGTTGCGCAGCGACCGGGTCCAGTCGAGCGACGCGCCGTCGGCGAGGTGGTGCGTCATCTGCTTGGAGTAGTGCACCGGCGCCCGCTGCTCGGACAGCAGCCGGGTCACGACCTCCTCGGGGTCCGTCGGCTGGGCGGCCAGCACCTGCTCGCGCCCGGGGTGGTCGAGCCCGGTGCGGGCCAGGTAGGCGGCGTAGAAGGGCTCGTCGTCGACGACGGTGTCGGGCCGGTTCTCCCAGGCCCGCATCATCGCGGTGGAGATGTTGCGCGGTCCTGACCAGACCGCCAGGCGGATCGTCGCGCCCGGGCTCGTCACGATCGCCCCTCAGGCCCGGGTCGCGACGTCGGCGGCCACGTGTCGCTGGTAGAGCCGTTGGAGGCGGTGCACCACCGGTCCGCGCGCGCCGGTGCCGATCGCGCGGCCGTCGACCGTGCGCACGGGGACCACGCCGGCGAAGGTGCCGGTCACGAACGCCTCGGCCGCGTTGTAGACCTCGGTGAGGCTGAACGTCCGCTCTCGCGCGGGGATGCCGTTGCTGCGGCACACCTCGAGCACCGCACCCCGGGTGATCCCGCCCAGGCAGAACCGGCCGTCGGAGGTCCAGACCTCGCCCTGCCGGGTGACGATGAAGAAGTGCGTGCTGTTGCAGGTGGCGACGAAGCCGTGGGGGTCGAGCATCAACGCCTCGTCGGCCCCGGCGGTGTAGGCCTGGATGCACGCCTGGATGTCGTTGAGCTTGCTGTGCGCGTTCAGCCGGGGGTCGAGCGTGTCCGGCGTGGCCCGGCGTACGTGCGTGGTGAACAGGGTGATGCCCTCGGAGACCGTCGAGGGCAGCGGGTCCTTGTGCTCGGCGACGATGACGACGGTGGCCGGCCCGACGGTCAGGCGCGGGTCCTGGTACGGCGTGGACTTCACCCCGCGCGTGACCATCAGCCGCACGTGCACCCCGTCGGTCATCTCGTTGGCGCGCAGGGTCGCGTAGATGGCCTCGGTCAGCTCCTCGCGGGTCCGGCCGAGGTCGATGAGCAGCGCGCGGGCCCCCTCCTCGAGGCGGTCGAGGTGCCGCTCGAGGAAGGCGGGGTGGCCGCCGGTGACGCGCAGCCCCTCCCAGACGCCGTCGCCGAGGACGAACCCGGAGTCGAAGACCGAGACCACGGCCCGGTCGCGGGGGAGCAGCTCGCCGTTGACCCAGATCAGCACCGAGGCGTTGCGCGGGTCGTCGACGTGGTCATGGGTCCCGGTGGCCATGGCGTCACCGTAGTGCGCCGAGCGGGCACTGCGCGCACGCCGTACGTCGCCGAGCGGGCACTGCGCGCACGCCGTACGTCGCCGAGCGGGCACTGGACGCACGGCCAATGCCGGCCGGAGGGACGTCGGTGCCCGATACTCCTGGCATGGCGATCGACGTGGTCACCGCCGACGACTCCTACCTGATCCGCGAGGCCGTCTCGCGGCTGGTCGAGGACGAGCCCGACATGCGGGTCGTCGCGGCGACCGTCGACCTCGAGACGCTGCTGGCGGCGGTGGCCGAGCACCGTCCGGACGTGGTCGTGACCGACGTGCGGATGCCGCCCTCCCACACCGACGAGGGAGTGCGCGCCGTCGCGCAGGTCCGCGAGGTCTCCCCGGCGAGCGGTGTGGTGGTGCTCAGCCAGTACGTGCACCGGGAGTACGCGACGCGCGTCTTCGAGCACGGCGCAGCGGGGAGGGCCTACCTGCTCAAGGACCGGGTGGCCGAGGCTGGCCAGCTGGCGCACGCGATCCGGGAGGTCGCCCGCGGCGGTTCGGTGATCGACCCGGTCGTGGTGGAGGAGCTGCTGGCCCCGGCCGACGACCGGCTGGCGCGCCTGACCCCCCGGGAGCTCGAGGTCCTGCGGGAGATGGCCCGGGGTCGCAACAACCAGGGCATCGGTCGTGAGCTGGTGCTGACCGAGCGAGCCGTGGCCAAGCACATCAACTCGATCTTCACCAAGCTGTCCCTGCACGAGGAGGAGTCCGCGCACCGCCGCGTGCAGGCCGTGCTGCTCTACCTCGGTGCGTCGTAGGCGATCCCGCGGACCGTCGTACCGCGCCCGGGTGCGCTGTCGACCTCGAGCGTGCCGCCGCGGGCGCCGAGGCGGTCCGCCATCCCGTCGATGCCGCTGCCACGCGACGAGGTGACCAGCCCGGTGCCGTCGTCGCTCACCGTGAACCGGTAGCCGCCGTCCGCGTCGCGGTCCAGCGTGACGGTGACGTGCAGCGCGTCGGCGTGCTTGCGGGCGTTGGTGACCGCCTCCAGGCAGGCGAAGTACAGCGCCTCCTCCGTCGCCCGTCCGGGCCGGTCCCCGAAGTCGTCGCGCACCGGCACGCACGGGCCGACGGCCTCGCGCAGCGCCGGGCCCACGCCGAGCTCCCGCAGGGCGCTGGGATAGGTGCCGGCGGCGAGACCGCGCAGCTCGGTCAGCGTCCGCTGCGCGAGCTGCTGGAGCTGCTCGGCGTCGTCGCGCACGGGGGCCTCGGACCGTGCGGCCATCCGGCCCAGACCCATCGACAGGGCCAGCAGGGACTGCTGGGCCCCGTCGTGGAGGTCGCGCTCGATGCCGCGCCGGGCGGTGTCGTACGCCGCGGTGATCCGGACCCGGGACTCCCGGAGGGCCTCGGCGCGCGACTCGGCGACGGCGAGCTGCTCACCGAGCCGGTCGTGCAGCCGCTGGGCCACCGCCCCCGCCACCACGACCGGCAGCATCAGCCCGAGAACCAGGCCGAGACCGGTGACCAGCAGCACGCCGATGCCGAGCGCGACCGTCGCGGCGAGGGCGAGCAGCTGCAGCCGCTCGGCGTGGCCGGCGGTCACGGCGCGGTGGACGAGGGAGGCCACGCCGAGCAGGGCGAGTGCAGGCATTGACAGGTACACCACCGGTTCCACGGCCTCGAGCGCCGCGGTCACCGGCCCGAGTCGCCACGGGTTCGCGACCTCGGGGTCCACGCCCTCGCGGGAGCCGAAGGCGAGCAGCGCCGACTCGACCACGACGAGTCCCACCGCGGCGTACAGCACCGGACGCCAGTGGCGCGAGGGCAGCCGGCCGTCGGGGTAGAGCAGCGGGAGCAGCAGGAAGGTGATCAGGTACGACGGGAGGAACGCCCAGGCCGACAGCCACGCCCCGGTCGCCGCCACGGCCGCCGGCACGCTGGGCTCGCCGAGGACCACGACCGCGGCTCCGCCGAAGAGCGCCGAGGAGACGGCCACCCCCAGGAGCAGCCAGCCGATGGCGTTGGTGGGGGAGAGCCGGGTGACCAGCCAGCCGGCCAGCGCGGCGCTCAGGGGCAGCCAGGCGTCGGGGGACCGGAGGCCCTCGAACAGCTCGTACTGGATGGCCGCGGTGAGGTTGACGGCACCCAGTGCGGCAGCGATGAGTGCCACCACGGTGGCCGTACCTCGTCTCATGGGCACAACCTGCCACGCACCGAGGGTCCCGCGCAGGAGAGCAGGATCGCCGGTCCGCGGGGGTGCCTGCACCCCCTCCGAGACGCTCCCCAGGGCTCCCGACGCGCCCGCCCCGCGTCGGGGACGGTGAGGACATCCGACGCCGAAAGGAACACCATGTCCACCCTCCTCGCCACTCGTTCCCCCGCCGGGGGCCGGCTGATCACGCTGCGCGTCGTCGCCGTCGGCTACGCGCTGTTCGCCGCGGTCGCCTCGTTCGGGCTCCCCTCGCTGCTCCTCTCCTGGTCGACGTCAGGTGACGAGCTGCCGCTGCGCACGGCGTACGTCGTGTGGGGCGTGCTGGCCGGGCTGCTGGTCCCCGGCCTCGCGCTGGCCGTCCTCCGGCGGCCGGCGACGGCCGCGCTGCAGGCACTGGCCGGGCTGGTGGTGGCCTCGCTGCTCGTCCTGCTGGTCGGGTTCAAGGTGCAGCACCTCGAGTACGTCGCCGCCGTGGCGCTGCCCGCCGCCGCCCTGCTGGCCCTGCACCCGGACGCTCGCCTCGCGCTGCGCCGCGGCGGCCCGGTGCTGCGGATCCCGTTCGCCGTGGTGGCCGTGATGGTGCTGCCGGCGTGCTGGTACGCCGTGGACCTGGCGTTGACCAGCCGGGTCACCCGCGTGCTCGACACCCCGAGCGGGGAGTACACGGTGCACGGCCAGTACGCGCAGGCCGCGGTCCTGGCGCTGGCCCTGCTCCTCGCCGCAGCGGTCGGGTGCGTGCGCCAGCCGGGTCAGGCCGTCGTGGTCGCGCTGGTCACCGGGTGCGCGGCCGTGGTCGCGGTCGCCGGGCTGCTCTTCCCCGGGGACCTGATCGGGATCGGCTCGACCTGGGGGACGGTGACGCTGGCGGCCGCGGCGACGTACGCCGCCGGCGCCTGGCTCGGACGCGCCCGCTGAGTCCGGCGAGCGGGCACTGCGCGCACGCCGCCGTACGCCGAGTGCCCGCTCGGCGCCTCGAAACGTGCCCGGACTGCCCGCTCGGCGGACTACGGGAAACCGGGGCGGGGCTGCTACTGTCGGCGCCGATCGACATCCTTTAACGAGCCGTCCGGTGAGGCGGAGAAGGAGGTCCGGTGCCGGTGGCTGCTGCCCAGCCCGCATCTGTCCCGACCACTGCCCAGCAGGCGCCCCGCGAGGGCCGCACGGTCCTCGAACCCGGTGACATCTCCCGGGCACTGACCCGCATCTCCCACGAGATCCTCGAGCGCAACAAGGGCCTCGACCGGCTCGTCGTGCTCGGCATCCCCACCCGCGGGGTCCACCTCGCCGAGCGGATCGCCGAGCGGATCGCCAAGGTCGAGGGCGCCTCGGTGCCGCTCGGCACTCTCGACATCACGATGTACCGCGACGACCTGCGCCAGCAGCCCACCCGCGGGCCCCACCACACCGTGATGCCCCCGGGCGGGGTCGACGACAAGGTGGTGGTCCTCGTCGACGACGTGCTGTTCTCCGGGCGCACGGTCCGGGCGGCGCTCGACGCGCTCAACGACCTCGGCCGCCCCGCCACCGTGCGGCTCGCGGTGCTCGTGGACCGCGGCCACCGCGAGCTCCCGATCCGCGCCGACCACGTCGGCAAGAACCTGCCCAGCTCCGCCTCCGAGCGGGTGATGGTCCGCCTCACCGAGTCCGACGGGTACGACGAGGTGCGGATCGCCACCACCGAACCCGGCACCACGACCCAGGCCGGAGGCGCCCGGTGAACAAGCACCTCCTCTCGATCGACGACCTCGGCGTCGGCGACGTGCGCGAGCTGTTCGACACCGCCGCGGAGATGCACGACGTGCAGCACCGCTCGGTCAAGAAGCTGCCCGCCCTGCGCGGGCGCACCGTGGTCAACCTGTTCTTCGAGGACTCCACCCGCACCCGGTCGTCGTTCGAGATCGCCGGCAAGTGGCTCTCCGCCGACGTCATCAACGTCTCGGCCAAGGGCTCCAGCGTGAGCAAGGGCGAAAGCCTGCGCGACACCGTGCTCACCGTGGCCGCGATGGGCGTCGACGGCCTGGTGATCCGGCACGGCGCCAGCGGCTCGGCCCGCCAGGTGAGCCAGTGGACCGACGCCGTCGTGGTCAACGCCGGCGACGGGACCCACGAGCACCCCACCCAGGCACTCCTCGACGCCTACACGCTCGAGCGCCGGCTCGGGTCGCTGGAGGACCGGCACGTGGTGATCGTCGGCGACCTGACCCACAGCCGCGTGTTCCGCAGCAACGTGCTGCTGCTCACCAAGCTGGGCGCCCAGGTGACCGTGGTCGCTCCGCCGACGCTGATGCCGGCGGGGATCACCGCATGGGCCAAGGACGCCGGCTTCGCCACCACCTACGACCTCGACGAGGCGCTGCCCGACGCCGACGCGGTGATGATGCTCCGTGTCCAGCGCGAACGGATGAGCGGCGCGTTCTTCCCCAGCGCGCGGGAGTACACCGTCGGCTACGGCCTGACCCGCGAGCGGCTCGGCGTACTCAAGCCCGACGCCCCGATCTGCCACCCCGGGCCGATGAACCGCGGCCTGGAGATCGCCGCCGACGCCGCCGACGCGGCGCAGTCGGCCGTCCTCGACCAGGTCTCCGCGGGCGTCGCGATCCGGATGTCCGTGCTCTACCACCTGCTCGCCGGAGAAGGGAGCGTCCAGTGACCGCCCGCAGCCTGGTCGTCCGGGGGGCCGCCCCGCTCGGGGGCGAGCCCCGCGACCTGTACGTCGCCGACGGGGTCCTCGTCGCGGAGCGGCCCGACGACGCCACGGTCGTCGACGCCGACGGCCTGGTCGCGCTGCCGGGCCTCGTCGACCTGCACACCCACCTGCGCGAGCCCGGCCGGGAGGACGCCGAGACCGTGCTCACCGGCTCGCGCGCCGCGGCGGTGGGCGGGTTCACGGCGGTGCTGGCGATGGCCAACACCTCACCGGTCACCGACACCGCCGAGGCCGCCGAGCGGGTGCTCGACCTCGGCCGCGCCGCGGGCCTGGTCGACGTGCAGCCGGTCGGGGCGGTCACCCACGGCCTCGAGGGACACGAGCTCGCCGAGCTCGGGCTGATGGCGCGCTCGCGCGCCCGGGTCCGCGTCTTCTCCGACGACGGGAGGTGCGTGCACGACCCGCGGGTGATGCGCCGCGCCCTGGAGTACGTCCGCGCCTTCGGCGGGGTCATCTCCCAGCACTCCCAGGACCCCGACCTCGCCGGGCCGACGGCCTGCTGCCACGAGGGCGAGCTCTCCGGCCGACTGGGCCTGCCCGGGTGGCCCGGCATCGCCGAGGAGACGATCGTCGCCCGCGACGTGATGCTCGCCCGGCACACCAACAGCCGGGTGCACGTCGCGCACGTGTCGACCGCCGGGTCGGTCGAGGTGATCCGCTGGGCCAAGGCGCAGGGCATCGACGTCACCGCCGAGGTGACCCCGCACCACCTGCTGCTGACCACCGACCTGCTCGCCGGCTACGACCCGGTCTACAAGGTCAACCCGCCGCTGCGCCCCGACGAGGACGTCGCCGCGCTGCGTGACGCGCTCGCCGACGGCACCATCGACGCGGTCGCCACCGACCACGCCCCGCACGCCCGCCACGACAAGGAGCACGCCTTCGTCGACGCCGCCTTCGGGATGCTCGGGCTGGAGACCGCGCTGTCGGTGGTCAGCGAGGTCATGGTGACCTCCGGTGCGATGACGTGGGCCGACGTGGCCCGGGTGATGTCGCAGAACCCCGCCCGGATTGCGGGGCTGGAGGGCCACGGCGGGTCGCTGGCCGTCGGCCAGCCGGCCAACCTGACCCTGGTCGACCCCGCGGCCGTCGTCGTGGTCGACCGCGACACCTCGGCCTCGCGCTCGCGCAACAATCCCTGGCACGAGCGCAAGCTCACCGGCGCGGTCGTGGCGACGGTGCTGCGGGGTACGCCGACCGTGCTCGACTCGCGACTGCAGGAGGACTAGTGGTTTCGACAGGTTCAACCACCGTGGACGGCTCAACCACCGTGGACGGCTCAACCACCGCGGACCGCTCCACCACTCCGGCGATCCTGGTGCTCGAGGACGGCCGCACCTTCCGCGGTGAGGCCTACGGCGCCGTGGGCGAGACGTTCGGCGAGGCGGTGTTCTCCACCGGCATGACCGGCTACCAGGAGACGCTCACCGACCCGTCGTACCACCGCCAGGTCGTGGTGATGACCAGCCCCCACGTCGGCAACACCGGCATCAACGACGACGACCCGGAGTCGCGGCGCATCTGGGTCAGCGGGTACGTCGTGCGCGACCCCGCCCGGGTGCCGTCCAACTGGCGCTCGGTGCGCTCGCTCGACGACGAGCTGCGCGACCAGGGCGTGGTCGGCATCAGCGGCATCGACACGCGCGCGCTGACCCGACACCTGCGCGAGCGCGGAGCGATGCGGGTCGGGATCTCCTCGGACGGCACCGACGCCGACCAGCTGCTCGCCCGGGTCAAGGAGTCGGCGGAGATGGTCGGCGCCGAGCTGGCCGGCGAGGTCTCCACCGCCGAGTCGTACGTCGTCCCGGCGGCCTCGACGGGCTCGACCACCACGACTCCGCGCTTCCGCGTCGCCGCCATCGACCTCGGCATCAAGGCCAACACGCCGCGGATGATGAGCGAGCGCGGCATCGAGGTGCACGTGCTGCCGGCCACCTCCTCGCTCGACGACGTGCTGGCGGTGGCGCCCGACGGGTTGTTCTTCTCCAACGGTCCCGGTGACCCGGCCGCGACGACGGCGCAGGTCGAGCTCCTGCGCGGCGCGCTGGAGCGGGGCCTGCCGTACTTCGGGATCTGCTTCGGCAACCAGCTGTTCGGACGCGCGCTGGGCTTCGGCACCTACAAGCTCACCTACGGGCACCGCGGCATCAACCAGCCGGTGCTGGACCGGACGACCGGCAAGGTCGAGGTCACCGCGCACAACCACGGCTTCGCCGTCGACGCCCCCCTCGACGGACCGACGCAGACGCCCTACGGCACCGCCACGGTCAGCCACGTGTGCCTCAACGACGACGTCGTCGAGGGGCTCGAGCTCCGCGACGACACCGGTGCGCTGCGCAGCTTCTCGGTGCAGTACCACCCCGAGGCGGCCGCCGGGCCGCACGACGCGGCGTACCTCTTCGACCGGTTCTGCGAGCTGATGTCCGAGCCTCCTCGGACTGAGCCTGCGAGCGCGCCGCTCGACGCGTCTCGAGACCCCGTGGGCCGGAAGCCGGCCCGCACCACCGACCACGAAGGACGTGCCTGATGCCGAAGCGCACCGACATCCGCAGCGTCCTGGTCATCGGCTCCGGCCCGATCGTCATCGGCCAGGCCTGCGAGTTCGACTACTCCGGCACCCAGGCCTGCCGGGTGCTGCGGGCCGAGGGTCTGCGGGTGATCCTGGTCAACTCCAACCCGGCCACGATCATGACCGACCCGGAGTTCGCCGACGCCACCTACGTCGAGCCGATCACCGCGGAGTTCGTGGAGAAGGTCATCGAGAAGGAGCGCCCCGACGCGCTGCTCGCCACGCTGGGCGGGCAGACCGCGCTGAACACCGCCATGGACCTCGACCGGCTCGGGGTGCTGGAGAAGTACGGCGTGGAGCTGATCGGGGCCAGCATCGAGGCGATCAACCGGGGCGAGAACCGCGAGTCGTTCAAGAAGATCGTCGAGGAGCTCGGTGGCCACGTGGCCCGCTCGGCGGTCTGCCACACCCTCGAGGAGTGCTTCGCGGCCTCCGAGGACCTCGGCTGGCCGATGGTCGTGCGCCCGAGCTTCACCATGGGCGGCACGGGCTCCGGCATGGCCTACGACGCCGAGGGCCTGCGCCGGATCGCCGGGGCCGGGCTGGCCGCGAGCCCCACCACGGAGGTCCTCCTCGAGGAGTCGATCATCGGGTGGAAGGAGTACGAGCTCGAGGTCATGCGCGACACCGCGGACAACGTGGTGATCGTCTGCTCGATCGAGAACCTCGACCCGATGGGCGTGCACACCGGTGACTCGATCACCGTCGCCCCGGCGATGACGCTGACCGATCGCGAGTACCAGTACCTGCGCGACCTCTCCATCGGCATCATCCGCTCGGTGGGGGTGGACACCGGCGGCTGCAACATCCAGTTCGCGGTGAACCCCGACGACGGCCGCGTGGTCGTGATCGAGATGAACCCGCGCGTCTCCCGGTCCAGCGCACTGGCCTCCAAGGCCACCGGCTTCCCGATCGCCAAGATCGCGGCCAAGGTCGCGATCGGCTACACCCTCGACGAGATCCCCAACGACATCACCACCCGCGACAACGGCCAGAGCACCCCGGCGGCGTTCGAGCCCACGCTCGACTACGTCGTGGTGAAGGTGCCGCGGTTCGCGTTCGAGAAGTTCCCCGCCGCCGACCCGACGCTGACCACGCACATGAAGTCGGTGGGCGAGGCGATGGCGATCGGCCGCAACTTCACCGAGGCGCTGCAGAAGGCGCTGCGCTCGCTGGAGAGCCCCTCGGCCGTCTTCGACTGGAGCCGGCGGAGCACCGAGCCCGACCGGCAGGCGCTGCTCGAGCAGATCCGCACCCCCCACGACGGACGCCTGCGCCGGGTGATGGACGCGATCAGCGCCGGGGCCAGTGCGGAGGAGGTCCACGAGGCCACCGGCATCGACCCGTGGTTCGTCGACCAGCTCGTGCTCATCGACGAGGTGGCCCGCGAGGTCGTCGAGGCCGACCAGCTGACGCCCGACCTGCTGCGTCGGGCCAAGCGGCACGGGTTCTCCGACGTGCAGCTCGGCCGGATGCGCGACATGTCCGAGGACGTCGTCCGCGGGGTCCGGCACGCGCTCGGGGTGCGCCCGGTCTACAAGACCGTCGACACCTGCGCCGCCGAGTTCGCGGCGCGCACGCCCTACCACTACTCCTCCTACGACGAGGAGACCGAGGTCGAGCCCCGCGAGCTGCCGGCGGTGATCATCCTCGGGTCGGGGCCCAACCGGATCGGGCAGGGCATCGAGTTCGACTACTCCTGCGTCCACGCCAGCCTGGCGCTCTCCGCCTCCAAGGGCGGCGCGGGCTACGAGACCGTGATGGTCAACTGCAACCCCGAGACGGTCTCCACCGACTACGACACCTCCGACCGGCTGTACTTCGAGCCGCTCACCCTCGAGGACGTCCTCGAGGTGGTGCACGCCGAGAGCCAGGCCGGTCCGGTCGCCGGCGTCATCTGCCAGCTCGGCGGGCAGACCCCGCTCGGCCTGGCCCAGGGGCTGGAGGACGCCGGGGTGCGCATCGTGGGCACCCCGCCCGGGGCGATCCACCTCGCCGAGGAGCGGGGTGCCTTCGGCCGCGTCCTCGCCGAGGCGGGCCTGACCGCGCCCGCGCACGGGCTGGCGACCTCGTTCACCGAGGCGGCCGAGATCGCCTCCCGAGTCGGATATCCCGTGCTGGTGCGCCCGTCGTACGTGCTCGGCGGCCGCGGCATGGAGATCGTGTACGGCGACGACTCGCTGGCCGGCTACATCGAGCGTGCCACCGAGATCAGTCCCGAGCACCCGGTGCTCGTCGACCGGTTCATCGACGACGCCGTCGAGATCGACGTCGACGCGCTCTACGACGGCACCGACCTCTACCTCGGCGGCGTGATGGAGCACATCGAGGAGGCCGGCATCCACTCCGGCGACTCCAGCTGCGCCCTCCCACCGATCACTCTGGGCAAGGAGGAGATCGACCGGATCCGCGTGGCCACCGAGGCGATCGCCCGCGGCGTGGGCGTGCTGGGGCTGCTCAACATCCAGTTCGCGCTCGGCTCCGACGTCCTCTACGTGCTGGAGGCCAACCCGCGCGCCAGCCGCACGGTGCCGTTCGTCTCCAAGGCCACCGCCACCCCGCTGGCCAAGGCCGCGGCCCGGGTGATGCTCGGGGAGACGATCGCCGACCTGCGTCACGAGGGTCTGCTGCCGGCCGCGGGCGACGGGGGCGACCTGCCCGGGGACGCGCCGATCGCCGTCAAGGAGGCGGTGATGCCGTTCAACCGGTTCAAGACCATCGAGGGCCACAACGTCGACACGGTCCTCGGCCCGGAGATGCGCTCGACCGGCGAGGTGATGGGCTTCGACGGCCACTTCGGCACCGCCTTCGCGAAGGCCCAGACCGCGGCGTACGGCTCGCTGCCGCTGACCGGGCGGGTGTTCGTGTCCATGGCCAACCGCGACAAGCGCACGATGGTCTTCCCGGTGAAGCGGCTCGCCGACCTCGGCTACGAGATCCTCGCCACCCAGGGCACCGCCGAGGTGCTGCGCCGCAACGGGGTGTCGGCCACCGTGGTCCGCAAGCACAGCGAGGGCGACGCCCCCGACGGACGCCGCACCATCGTGGGGATGATCCTCGACGGGCAGGTGGACCTCGTGGTCAACACCCCGCACGGCACCACCAGCGGCGGGTCGCCGCGGCTGGACGGCTACGAGATCCGCACCGCGGCCATCCTGACCAACATCCCGTGCATCACCACCGTCCAGGGGCTCGGAGCCGCCGTGCAGGGGATCGAGGCCATGCGGGCCGCCGACATCGGCGTGCGCTCACTGCAGGACTGGGCCCGGCTGCGCTCCGGGGACCCCGAGCAGATCGACCGGATCGACCACAGCGAGCCGGGGGACCGCTGAGCGTGCGGCCCTACCAGCTCCTCTTCGACCGGGTCCTGAGCCGCACCGATCCCGAGTGGGCGCACCACGCGGGCTTCCGCGCCCTCCGGGCCGGGCAGCCGCTGACCCGGCTGGTCGCGACCCGCGCCGCGGCCCGGGCCCCGCGCACCCGGCTGATGGGGCTGGAGTTCCGCGGCCGGCTCGGCCTCGCCGCGGGGTTCGACAAGAACGCCGTCGGCATCGACGCGCTCGCTGCGCTGGGCTTCGCCTTCGTGGAGATCGGCACGGTCACCGGCGAGCCGCAGCCGGGCAATCCGCGGCCGCGGCTGGCGCGCCTGCCGGCCGACCGGGCCGTGGTCAACCGGATGGGCTTCAACAACGACGGCGCCGAGGTGGTGGCGCGACGGCTCGCCGAGCGGCGCCTGGACCGCACCGGCAGGGTCGGCGTCCCGCTGGGCGTCAACATCGGCAAGACCAAACGGGTCCCCGAGGAGCAGGCGGTCGCCGACTACGAGAAGAGCACCCGGCTGCTCACGCCGTACGCCGACTACCTGGTCGTCAACGTCTCCTCCCCGAACACCCCCGGCCTGCGCGACCTCCAGGCGGTGGACCGCCTCGAGCCGCTGCTGCGGGCCGTCCGGACGCGGGCCGACAGCGTCTCCGACCGGCACGTCCCGCTGCTCGTCAAGATCGCACCGGACCTCGACGACGAGGACGTGCTCGCGGTCGCGGACCTCGCCACCGCCCTCGGGCTCGACGGCATCGTGGCCACCAACACCACGGTCTCGCGCGCCGGGCTGGTCAGCACCGCCGCCGAGGTGGAGGCCGCCGGTGCGGGCGGCCTCTCCGGCCCCCCGCTGCGGTCGCGGGCCACCGAGGTGCTCCGGCTGCTGCGCGGACGGGTCGGCGACGACCTGGTGCTGGTGGGGGTCGGCGGTCTCAGCACCCCGCAGGACGCCGTCGACCGGCTGGCGGCCGGCGCCGACCTGCTCCAGGCCTACACCGCGTTCGTCTACGAGGGACCGTGGTGGCCGGCCAGGATCAACCGCGCCCTGCAGCGCGGCCCGCTGCCGACCGACCGGCGGGTCGACCGGTGAGCGCCCCGTTCGGGGCCCGGCTCCGCGAGGCGATGGACGGCCGCGGCCCGCTGTGCGCCGGCATCGACCCGCACGCGTCGCTGCTCGACGCCTGGGGCCTGACCGACTCCGTCAACGGCCTGGAGCACTTCGCCCTCGCCGCCACCGAGGTGCTCGCGCCTCAGGTCGCCGTGATCAAGCCGCAGTCGGCCTTCTTCGAGAGGTTCGGCTCGCGCGGGGTCGCCGTGCTCGAGCGGGTGATCGCCACGGCGCGGCAGGCCGGGGCGCTCGTCGTGCTCGACGTCAAGCGCGGCGACATCGGGTCCACGGCGCAGGCCTACGCCGACGCCTACCTCGACCGACGCTCCGACATCGCCGTCGACGCGATCACCGCCACGCCGTACCTCGGCTTCGGCAGCCTCGACCCGATGGTCGAGACCGCGCGCGAGCACGACGCCGGGGTCTTCGTGCTGGCGCTGACCTCCAACCCCGAGGCGTCCGCCTACCAGCAGGCGCGGACCGCGGCCGGCCCCAGCGTGGCCGGCAGCGTGCTCGCCGAGCTCGCCGGGCTCAACCGCGACGCCACGCCGCTCGGGTCCTTCGGGGCCGTCGTCGGCGCCACGATCGGGGAGACCGAGGAGGACCTCGCGATCAACGGGCCCCTGCTGGTGCCGGGGATCGGCGCCCAGGGAGGCACCGCCGACGACGTACGCCGCCTCTTCGGCGACGTCCTCGACCAGGTGCTGCCCTCCAGCTCACGGGAGATCCTCGCCGCGGGGCCCGACGCCGCGGCGCTGCACACCGCGGTGGGCCGGGCACTGGACGCCTTCGCGGACCTGAGGGCCGGCCGGTGACCGGCGGGAGCGCCCGGCGTCGACCCTGCACCGGACCCGGCGTCGGACCTCGGCGGGACCGGTGCTCGCCGCCCTGCTCGCCCTCCTGCTCGGGCTCTCCGGCTGCGGGGGGAACAGCATCGAGGACTACTGCGCCGAGCTCTCCGCCAACCGGACCGCGTTGGCCGACATGATCGACTCGGAGTCCCCGGCGGCGCTGCTGGACAACCTGCCGCTGCTGCGCGACCTGGCCGAGCAGTCTCCCGAGGACCTCGCCGACGAGTGGCGGGTCTTCGTCGGTGCCCTCGACGACCTGGACAACGCCCTCGACGATGCCGGGGTCCGGGCCGAGGACGTCGGTGACGGCACCTTCCCGGCCGACGTCGACGCTGCCGAGCGGGAGCGGATCGTGGCCGCGGCCAACGAGATCCGCGGCGACGACGTCGTCGCCGCGGCCGCCGGCATCGAGCAGCAGGGTCGCGACGTCTGCAAGGTCAACCTCGGCCTGTGAGCCCACCGCGCCGTGACCTTGGTCTCGGGCCGGTCCCCGCACCCCCCGCCGCGTTGCAGCGGGCCGAGGGCCGTGACTAGATTGCCCGTTGTCCGGTGCGCACCCGCCGCCTGACGCCGCTCGTTCCCCCATCCGCTCGCCCGACGAGCAGGAAGTCGAGGAGTCCTCCGTGGCCCTGCCGCCCCTCACGCCCGAACAGCGCCAAGCCGCGCTCGACAAGGCGGCCGCCTCCCGTCGGGAACGCGCGGAGGTGAAGAACCGCCTCAAGCACTCCGGTGCCTCGCTGGCCGAGGTCGTCGCCGAGGGCCAGGTCAACGAGGTCGTCGGCAAGATGCGGGTCAACGAGCTGCTCCAGTCGATGCCGGGCATCGGCAAGATCCGCGCCCGCGAGGTGATGGAGCGGCTGAAGATCTCCGAGAGCCGCCGCGTCCGCGGGCTCGGCGCCAAGCAGGTCGCCGCGCTGGTCGACGAGTTCTCCGGCGAGTGACCGCAGGGTCGTCCGTGCCCGAGGGCCCCGCGCCGGCCCGGCCACGCCTGACGGTGCTGGCGGGACCGACCGCGGTGGGCAAGGGCACGGTGACCGCCTGGGTGCGCGAGCACCATCCCGAGATCTGGATCTCGGTCTCCGCGACCACGCGACGTCGTCGCCCGGGGGAGCAGGACGGCGTGCACTACCACTTCGTCTCCGACACCGAGTTCGACGAGATGGTGGCCCACGACGAGCTGCTGGAGTGGGCGGTGGTGCACCGTGGTGCGCGCTACGGCACCCCGCGACGCCCCGTCGAGGAGGCCCTCGCCGGCGAGCGCCCGGCGCTGCTGGAGATCGACCTGCAGGGTGCCCGCCAGGTGCGCGAGCGGATGCCCGAGGCGAGGTTCGTCTTCCTCGCGCCGCCGTCCTGGGAGGAGCTGGTCCGGCGCCTGGTGGGCCGGGGCACCGAGGACGAGGCCGAGCGGGAGCGCCGCCTGGAGACCGCGCGGGCCGAGCTGGCCGCCGAGAGCGAGTTCGACGCGACCATCGTCAACCGGCGGATTCACGCTGCCGGTGAGGAATTGGTAGACTTGATGCGGTCCGGGGACAGTTGAGTCCTGCGGAACTTCCCAGCAGAACCCAATCCCTGTGAGTGAGGCTCGATGAGCGTGTCCGGTACCCAGCCCGTTGCGGAGGGGATCACCAACCCCCCGATCGACGACCTGCTGACCAAGACCGACTCGAAGTACAAGCTGGTGCTCTACAGCGCCAAGCGGGCGCGCCAGATCAACGCCTACTACAGCCAGCTCGGCGAGGGCCTCCTGGAGTACGTCGGCCCGCTCGTGGACACCCACGTGCAGGAGAAGCCGCTCTCCATCGCCCTGCGTGAGATCAACGAGGACCTGCTGACCTGCGAGGACATCGACCCCGAGGAGGCCGCCGCCGAGGCGCTGGCCGCCGCGGCGACCGACCAGCCGCCGACCCCGGCCGCCGACCCGGTCGTCGAGTGACCCTGCGGGACCACTGATGGTCACGCGCGGATCCCGCCCTCGTGTCGTTCTCGGCGTGAGCGGCGGGATCGCTGCGTACAAGGCCTGTGAGCTGCTCCGCCGGTTCACCGAGTCCGGGCACGACGTCACCGTGGTCCCCACCGCGGCCGCGCTGGAGTTCGTGGGGGCCCCCACCTGGGCGGCCCTGTCCGGCAAGCCGGTCAGTGCCGAGGTCTGGGCCGACGTCCACGAGGTGCCGCACGTGCGCATCGGTCAGGAGGCCGAGCTCGTCGTGGTCGCCCCGGCCACGGCCGACCTGATGGCCAAGGCGGCGCACGGGCTGGCCGACGACCTGCTCACCAGCACGCTGCTGACGGCTCGGTGCCCGGTCGTGTTCGCCCCGGCCATGCACACCGAGATGTGGGAGCACCCGGCGACCCGGGCCAACGTGGCCACGCTCCGCTCCCGCGGCGCCGTCGTCGTCGAGCCCGCCGAGGGCCGGCTGACCGGGACCGACACCGGCAAGGGTCGGCTGCCCGAGCCCGCCGAGATCTTCGCCCTGGCCACCGACCTGCTCGCCCGCAGCGGGACCGACCCCCACGCCTCCCGCGACCTGGCCGGGCTGCACGTGGTCGTCTCCGCCGGCGGCACCCGCGAGTACCTCGACCCGGTCCGCTTCATCGGCAACCGCTCCTCGGGGCTGCAGGGCTACGCGCTCGCCCGCACGGCCGCCGCCCGCGGCGCCGAGGTCACCCTGGTGGCCGCCAACGTGACGCTGCCCGACCCGGCGGGCGTCAAGGTCGTCGCCGTGGAGACGACCGCCGAGCTGGGCGAGCGGGTGGTCGAGGCCTGTGCCGCGGCCGACGCGCTGGTGATGGCGGCCGCGCCCGCCGACTTCCGCCCGCAGGCCGCGTCCACCACCAAGATCAAGAAGTCCGAGGGCGGTGCCGCCCCGGACATCCACCTCACCCAGAACCCCGACATCCTCGCCGGCATCAGCGCCGACCGGCCCAACGACCACATCGTCGTGGTGGGCTTCGCCGCCGAGACCGGCGACGACACCGGCTCGGTGATGGAGCACGCGCAGGACAAGCTGGCCCGCAAGGGCTGCGACCTGCTCGTCGTCAACGACGTGGGCGGGGGAGCGGTGTTCGGTGCCGAGGACAACGAGGCGGTCGTCCTCGGCCGCGACGGCAGCACGGTGCCGGTCCCGCTCGGCTCCAAGGCGGCGCTGGCCCACGTCGTGTGGGACCGCGTGCTCGCCGTACGCGCCGCGCACACACCGTGAGACGTGCGGTCACCACGACCCCCCTCGGCTAGGCTTTCGGCGGCCCTCGTGGGCCCCTGGCCGCTGAGGCCCACCCGACCACCGCAGGAGTAGACGAAGTGCCCGGACGACTGTTCACCTCCGAGTCCGTGACCGAGGGTCACCCCGACAAGATCGCGGACGCGATCAGCGACACGGTCCTCGACTACCTGCTCGAGCACGACCCCAAGAAGCAGGAGCTGCGCGTCGCGGTCGAGACGCTGCTGACCACCGGGCTGGTGGTCGTCGCCGGTGAGGTGCGCACCAACGCCTACGCGCCGGTCGCGGACCTGGTGCGCTCGAAGATCCTGGAGATCGGCTACGACAGCTCCGAGAAGGGCTTCGACGGCCTCTCCTGCGGCGTGCAGGTGGCGATCGGCGGTCAGTCTGTGGACATCGCCGCCGGCGTCGACGACGGCCACGAGGCCCGGGTCGGCTCCAGCGACGACGCGCTGGACAAGCAGGGCGCCGGCGACCAGGGCCTGATGTTCGGCTACGCCTCGGACGACACCCCCGAGCTGATGCCGCTGCCGATCACCATCGCCCACCGGCTCTCCGAGCGGCTCACCGAGGTGCGCAAGGACGGCACGCTGCCCTACCTCCGTCCCGACGGCAAGACCCAGGTCACCATCGAGTACGACGAGGACGACCGTCCGGTCCGCGTCGACACCGTCGTGCTCTCGACCCAGCACGCCGACGGCGTCGACCTCGAGGGGCAGCTGACCCCCGACATCAAGCAGCACGTCATCGACCACGTGCTCGCTGGCTTCGACATCCCCTCCGCGGACTACCGGCTGCTGGTCAACCCCACCGGCAAGTTCGTCGTGGGCGGCCCGATGGGTGACGCCGGCCTGACCGGGCGGAAGATCATCGTCGACACCTACGGCGGCATGGCCCGTCACGGCGGCGGTGCCTTCTCCGGCAAGGACCCCTCGAAGGTCGACCGCTCCGCGGCGTACGCCATGCGCTGGGTGGCCAAGACGATCGTGGCCGCGGGTCTGGCCCGCCGGGCCGAGGTGCAGGTCGCCTACGCGATCGGCAAGGCCCAGCCGGTCGGCGTCTTCGTCCAGACCTTCGGCACCGGCCAGGCCTCCGACGAGGCGATCCAGCAGGCGGTCCTCGAGGTCTTCGACCTGCGCCCCGCCGCGATCATCCGGGACCTGGACCTCCTGCGCCCGATCTACGCCCAGACCGCGGCGTACGGCCACTTCGGCCGCGAGCTGCCCGACTTCACCTGGGAGCGCACCGACCGCGCCGACGCCCTCCGGGCGGCCGCCGGCCGCTGAGCCGGACGAGCCGGCAACCCGGCCCGGTCCCGCTGTCGGCCCGCGGTGACAGCATGTGCGGCGTGCACGACGGCGAGGAGGACCAGCTCGAGCTGATGCCTGCCCCGGCGAGGGTGCGCGCGGAGGCCCGGAAGGCCACGCCGCCCAAGGAGCGCACGCCGGTGCCGCGGGCCGAGGTCGACCCGGTCGCCCGCGTCCTGGTCGACGTGCCCCTCGCCCACCTCGACCGGCCCTTCGACTACGCCGTGCCGGCCACGATGGCCGACGACGCGCAGCCCGGGGTGCGGGTCAAGGTGCGGTTCGCGGGGCAGGACGTCGACGGCTTCGTCCTCGAACGGGCGGCGACCACCGAGCACACCGGTCGGCTCCAGCCGCTGCGCCGCGTGGTCAGTCCCGAACGCGTGCTGGCCCCCGACGTGGCCGCGCTCACCGGAGCGGTGGCCGCCCGCTACGCCGGCACCCGCTCCGACGTGCTGCGCCTCGCGGTCCCACCGCGCCACGCCACCGTGGAGAAGCAGACCCCGCCGGAGGCGCCTGCGCCCTGCGGCACGTCCGACCCGGGCACCTGGACGGACTACCCCGGTGGCGCCGAGACCCTCGAGGCGCTCGCGTCGGGCTCCTCGCCGCGCGCGGTGTGGACCGTCCTGCCCGGCGACGACGGCGCCACCGTCCTCGCCGAGGCGGTGGTCGCCACCGCGGCGTCGGGCCGCGGAGCCCTGGTCTGCGTCCCCGACCACCGCGACCTGGCGCGACTCGACGCCGCGCTCTCCGCGCGGATGGGCGCGGGCCGGCACGCGGTCCTGACCGCCGAGGCGGGTCCGGCCAAGCGCTACCGCGCGTTCCTGGCCGTGGCCCGCGGCACCGTCCGCGTGGTGATCGGCACCCGTGCCGCCGCGTTCGCCCCGGTGACCGATCTCGGGCTGGTCGCGATCTGGGACGACGGGGACGACCTGCACGACGAGCCGCGGGCGCCCTACCCCCACGCGCGCGAGGTGCTGCTGATGCGCGCCGAGGAGACCGGGTGCGGAGCGCTGCTGGCTGCGCACGCCCGCAGCGTCGAGGCGGAGTACCTCCTGCGCACCGGCTGGGCGCGCGAGGTGGCCGCCCCGCGCGACGTGGTCCGGGCACACGTCGACGTCGGCCTCACCGGCGACTCCGACCGGGACCTGGAGCGCGACCCCGGGGCCAGGTCTGCTCGACTGCCCAGCGAGGCGCTGGCCCTGCTGCGCACCGCTGTCCGCGACGGGCCGGTGCTCGTGCAGGCACCCCGGGTCGGCTACGCGACCCGGCTGGCCTGCGACCGCTGCCGGACACCGGCGACCTGCACGGCGTGCTACGGGCCGCTGCGCCTGCGCGGACCTGCACGTCCGCCCGAGTGTCGCTGGTGCGCGACGCCCGCGCCGGGATGGACCTGCCCCGAGTGCGGCGGGCGCGGGCTCCGGGCCCCGGTCCTCGGTGACGCCCGCACCGCCGAGGAGCTCGGCCGGGCGCTCCCGGGTGTGACCGTGCGCCAGTCCTCCTCCGGTGAGCGTGTGCTCGCCGAGGTCGACGACCGGCCCGCGGTGATCGTGGCGACCCCCGGCGCCGAGCCGGTCGCGCAGGGCGGGTACGCCGCCGTCGTGCTGCTCGACACCTGGCTGCTGCTGGGCCGGGCCGACCTGCGGGCGACCGAGGAGGCCCTGCGCCGCTGGGCCAACGCCGCGGCCCTGGTCCGGCCGCCGTCGGCGGGCGGCAAGGTGCTCGCGGTCGGGGACGCGCAGGAGCCGGGCCTGCAGGCACTGATCCGCTGGGACCCGGGCGGGCTCGCCCGCCGGGAGATCGAGGAGCGGCAGTCGGCACACCTGCCGCCGGCGTCCCGGATGTCGACCGTGACCGGCAGCCCGGACGACCTCGAGTCCGCTCTGGCCGCCCTCGAGCTCCCGGCCGGTGCGGAGGTGCTCGGACCGGTCCGCGTCGACGACCCGCGCGACCCCACGCCCGACCCCGTGGCCGCCCCGGCGGCCGAGCACGCCGTCCGCTACGTCGTCCGGGTGCCGCGCGCGGCCGGACCGGCCCTGTCCGCCGCGCTGCAGCGGCTGCAGGCGCAGCGCTCGGCCCGCAAGCTCCCGCACCTGAGGGTCGAGGTCGACCCCGCCGCGCTGGGGTGAGCGAGCCGGGGCTCCTACACTTGACCGGGCTCCGGGGCACCCCGCCGGCTCCGCCCGGCCCCACCCCGGCCTGCACCCCCTCCATCAGCACCTGCCACCAGCACCTGCCACCAGCAGCTTCCACCAGCACCGGCCACCAGCACCGGCCACCAGCACCGGCCACCAGCACTGGCCACCAGCACTGGCCACACACCGGCCAGCAGCACCCACCATCAGCACCAGCACCGACGCAGCCCCCGCCGCGGGGGGAGAAGGAGTCCTCGTTGTCCACCAGGCCCATCCGGCTCTTCGGCGACCCGGTGCTGCGCACCCCGGCGGTGCCGGTGGTCGACTTCGACAAGGAGCTGCGCACCCTGGTGCAGGACCTGACCGACACCATGCTGGAGGCGCCTGGCGCCGGCCTGGCGGCGCCGCAGATCGGGGTGGGACTCCGGGTCTTCACCTGGCACGTCGACGGCGAGGTGGGCCACCTGGTCAACCCCAGCCTCACCCTGTCCGAGGACACCCAGGTGGGGCCGGAGGGCTGCCTGTCGATCCCCGGCTTCAGCATCGACTGCACCCGGGCGCTCTCCGTGGTCGCCCACGGCTTCGACCTGCACGGCGAGCCGGTGCTCGTCGAGGGCTCACAGATGCTGGCCCGCGCGATCCAGCACGAGACCGACCACCTCGACGGGATCATCTTCGTCGACCGCCTCGACCGCGAGGCACGGCGCGAGGCGATGCGGTTCATCCGGGAGGCCGAGTGGTTCGGCGAGCCGGCACCGCAGGTGAAGATCTCCCCGCACGCCACCCGCGGCCTGGGGATCTAGCCCGCGATGCGCGTCGTCTTCGCCGGCACCCCCGAGGTCGCCCTCCCGGCCCTGGAGGCCGTCGCGGCCAGCCGGCACGAGCTGGTCGGGGTGGTCACCCGCCCCGACGCCCGCGCCGGCCGTGGCCGCCGGCTGGTCGCCTCTCCGGTGGCGCAGCGGGCCGAGGAGCTGGGTCTGCCCGTGCTCAGGCCGGAGCACCCGCGGGACGCGTCCTTCGCGGCCGCGCTCCGCGAGCTGCGGCCGGACTGCTGCCCGGTGGTGGCCTACGGCGCCCTGCTGCCGCGCTCGGTCCTCGACCTCGTGCCGCACGGGTGGGTCAACCTGCACTTCTCGGTGCTGCCGGCGTGGCGCGGTGCCGCCCCGGTGCAGCACGCGATCTGGGCCGGCGACGAGGTGACCGGTGCGACGACCTTCCGGATCGTCGAGGCCCTCGACGCGGGACCCACCTTCGGCCTGATGACCCAGACCATCCGGCCCGACGACACCGCCGGCGACCTGCTCGACCGGCTCGCCGAGGGTGGTGCCGGCCTGCTCGTGCAGACCCTCGACGGCATCGAGGACGGCTCGCTGGAGGCACGTGCGCAGCCCACGGACGGGGTGAGCCTGGCTCCGAAGATCACCGTCGAGGACGCCCGCGTCGACTGGACCGAGCCGGCACTCGCCGTCGACCGCCGGATCCGGGCGTGCACCCCGAGCCCCGGCGCCTGGTCGACCTGGGCGGGGGAGCGGATCAAGCTGGGGCCCGTCCGGTGCGTCGACCGCGCCCGGCTCGAGCCCGGACAGCTGGAGGTGACCAAGAACGAGGTGGTCGTCGGCACCGGCACCGGGCCCGTCCGCCTCGGCCGGGTGCAGGCGCACGGACGCAAGGAGATGGACGCCGCCGACTGGGCACGCGGCGTACAGCTGCCCGACGGCGCCGCCCTGGGCCGATGAGCCGACCCGCCCGTCCCGACGACGTCGACGAGATCTGCGCCGGCCTCCCGGAGACCCACTTCGGCACGTCGTGGGGCGACGTCCCCACCTGGCTGGTGCCGCGGGAGAAGGGCCGCGGGTTCGTGCTCTACCGCAAGCCGCACGCGAGCGCCGTGGACCCGTCGACCGGGGAGGAGTACACCGACCTCCTGGTGATCCGCACCGCCGGGCGTGACGACAAGCAGGCGCTGGTGGAGGCTCCCGGGCCGTTCTTCACCATCGAGCACTTCCGCAGCTTCAACGCCGTGCTGGTCCAGCAGTCCCGGCTCGGCGAGCTCACCCGGGACGAGCTCGCCGAGGTGATCACCGAGGCCTGGCTCGCGGTGGCGCCCCGGCGGCTGGTGCGCGAGTTCCTCCGATGACCCGAGGCAACCGCAGGCCAGGGTCGCCCCGAGCGGCCCGTGGAGCAGTGGGCGGAGCGGCCGGTCGCGGGGTGGACGCGCCGCGGCTCGCGGCGTACGACCTCCTGACGGCCGTCCGCGACGACGACGCCTACGCCAACCTGGTGCTGCCCCAGCTGCTCCGCGAGCGCCGCCTCGCGGGCCGCGACGCCGCCTTCGCGACCGAGCTCGTCGGCGGCACCCTGCGCGGTCAGCGCACCTACGACGCGATCATCGACCACCTGGCCGGGCGCCCACCCGACGCCGCGGTCCGCGACGCGCTGCGGCTCGGGGCCCACCAGGTGCTGTCGATGCGCGTCCCCGACCACGCCGCCGTCGCGAGCACCGTCGAGCTGGTGCGCACCCGGGTCGGGCACAAGCCGGCGGGGTTCACCAACGCGGTCATGCGTCGCCTCGCGGAGCGGGACCTCGAGGAGTGGATGGACCTGCTGGACGCCTCGCTCGCGGTGCGGCACTCCCACCCCGACTGGGTGGTCGCGGCGCTGGCGCACGCCCTGGACCGTCCCGGGGAGCTCGAGGCGCTGCTCCGGGCCGACAACACCCGGCCGCTGGTCACGCTGGTGGCCCGGCCGGGCCTGGCCACGGTGGCGGAGCTGGCGGCCGCGACCCCTGACTCGACCCCGGCCGCGACCTCGACCCCTGACTCGACCCTGACTCGACCCCTGACTCGACCCCTGACTCGACCCCGGCCGGGCCTGTCCGGCCGGCCGGGAGCCTCTCCCCGCTGGGGGTCGTGCTGGCCTCCGGGGACCCGGGCGACCTCGCGGCGGTCAGGGAGGGCCGGGCCGGCGTCCAGGACGCCGGCTCCCAGCTCGTGGCCCTCGCCCTCGCGCGCGCCGAGATCCGCGGCCGCGACGAACGCTGGCTGGACCTCTGTGCGGGGCCCGGCGGCAAGGCGGCCCTGCTGGCCGCGCTCGCCCGCGAGCGCGGGGCGGCGCTGGTGGCCGGCGAGCGGCTGCCGCACCGGGCACGCCTCGTCGGCCAGGCGCTGCGCGCGACCGGCGGGCACGTGGTCACCGCGGACGGCACCCGCCCGCCGTGGCTGCCCGGGACCTTCGACCGGGTCCTGGTGGACGCCCCGTGCTCGGGCCTCGGAGCGCTGCGCCGCCGTCCGGAGAGCCGCTGGCGTCGTGACCCGGAGGACCTCGACCGTCTCGTCGCGCTGCAGACGGCGTTGCTGACCAGCGCGCTCGACTCGGTGCGGCCGGGCGGGGTGGTGCTCTACGCCACCTGCTCGCCCGTGGTCGAGGAGACGAGCGGGGTGGTCGAGGCGGTGCTGGCCACGCGCTCCGACGTACACCTCGAGGACGCGCTCGCGCTGGTCCCCGAGGCCGACGACGCCGAGTCGGCGCACCTCGCCGGCACCGGGCAGCTCTGGCCGCACCGGCACGGCACCGACGCGATGTTCTGGGCTCTCCTGCGACGGAGCTGAGCCGGGCCGGCCTCTAGGATCGGGACCACCATGGGTATCCAGATCACGCCGAGCATCCTCAACGCCGACCTCTCCCGACTCGCCGACGAGGTCGCCCGCATCCCCGGTGCCGACTGGGTGCACGTGGACGTGATGGACAACCACTTCGTGCCGAACCTGACGATCGGCCTGCCGGTGGTCGAGAGCCTGGCGGCGGCCACCGACCTGCCGCTCGACGTGCACCTGATGATCGAGGACCCCGACCGGTGGGCGCCGGCGTACGCCGAGGCGGGCGCAGGGTCGGTCACCTTCCACGCCGAGGCCGCCTCCGCCCCCGTGCGGCTCGCCCGCGAGCTGCGGGCCAAGGGCGCCCGGGCCTCGATGGCGCTGAGGCCCGCCACGCCGGTGGAGCCCTTCGCCGACCTGCTCGGCGAGCTCGACATGCTGCTGGTGATGACGGTGGAGCCCGGTTTCGGCGGCCAGAAGTTCCTCGACCTGTGCCTGCCCAAGATCCGCCGCGCCCGCGAGCTCATCTCCGCCGCCGGGCTCGAGGTCTGGCTCCAGGTCGACGGCGGCGTCTCGCTCGACACGATCGGCCGCTGCGCCGAGGCCGGTGCCGACGTCTTCGTGGCCGGCTCCGCGGTCTACTCGGCGCACGACCCCGACGCGATGGTCGCCCAGCTGCGGGAGGCGGCTCAGGCAGCCGGGTCACCCGGTTAGCCAGGCGCTGAACTCCACCATCACGGGCAGACCGCGTGACTTCGTGACGAAGCGGTCGTTGGACGCAGGAGAGCCGCCTACTCGGGGCGGCCGATCCGAGGAGTTCACTGAGTGCGACCCCGCAAGTTCACGTCCCTGGCTGCCGGAGCCGCCGCCGTCCTCGCCCTGGGCCTGGCGGCGCCGACGCCCGCCAGCGCCGCTGCCGACGAGGCCCCGGTCTCGCCGTACCTGAGCCGGCAGCTGACCTCGCCCACCGGGCTCACCGGCTCCACGACGGTCCTCGTGCACGGCGCCACGCTCGCCGACGCCGACCGGGCCGTGTCGAGGACCGGCATGGCCAAGCGGACCAGCTTCGCGAAGATCGCAGTCGTCGCCGCCAAGGGGACCGCCCGGCAGGTCGAGGCGCTGCGCACCCAGCCCGGCGTCGAGTACGTCGAGGCCGGTGACCAGCCGATCGAGTTCCACCAGGCGACCTCCAACGAGGCCACGCGTGGCCTCGAGGCGACCCGGACGCTGACCGGCGCCGACGGCAACCCGCTCACCGGCACGGGCGTCTCGGTCGGGGTCATCGACTCCGGCGTGGACCCGACCCACCCCTACTTCCGCGAGGATGACGGCAGCAGCGCGGTCGTCGCCAACCTCAAGGCGCTGTGCGACCCGTTCGAGGTGGCCTGCAGCGTGCAGCGCGTGCCGAACTCCGTCGACACCGACACCCTGTCCGTGGGCGGCCACGGCACCCACGTGAACGGCATCGTCGCCGGTCGACCCACCACCCTCGCCGACGGCGCGGAGCTCCAGGGCGCTGCCCCGGGCGCGAAGCTGGTGTCGGTCTCGACCGGTGCCGGACTGGTCATCATCGGTGCCGACGCGGCGCTCAACTGGGTGCTGGAGAACCACGAGGCTCCGTGCGGCGAGGGCGTCCCGGCGAGCACCTGCCCGCCGATCAAGGTCACCAACAACTCCTACGGCCCGATCGGTGGCGGCGAGTTCGACCCGCAGTCCGCGACCGTCAAGCTGCAGCGCGCACTGGCCGCCGAGGGCGTCGTCACGGTCTGGGCCAACGGCAACGACGGCGGCGACGGCTCGGAGAGCCTCTCCAACCCCGCCGGCACCGACCCGACCGGCGGCATCATCTCGGTGGCGTCGTACTTCGACCAGGACACCGGCACCCGTGACGGGTCGGTCTCCGACTACTCCTCGCGCGGCGAGGCCGGCAACCAGTCGACCTACCCCGACATCTCCGCCCCGGGCGAGGACATCACCTCCTCCTGCCGGCCCTACCTGGTGATCTGCTCGACCGGAGGTGACTTCCGCAACGGCCCGGGCGCCACCGACGTGGGCACGTTCAACACCATCAGCGGCACCTCGATGGCGGCCCCGCACATCGCCGGCATCGTGGCGCAGCTCTTCCAGGCCAACCCGACGGCGACGCCGGCCCAGGTCGAGGACGCGCTGAAGACCACGGCGTACAAGTACACCGACGGTGCGCCCTACGAGAGCGGCCCGCTCGGCACCACCAGCTTCGACAAGGGCTACGGCCTGGTCGACGTGGTGGCCGCGGCCGGGGCGGTGCGCCCCGCGCCGGCGCCCGCCCCCTGAACCCACGGAGGGACCGCGAAGGAAACGAGGAGCCCGGAGCCGCCAGCAGGTGGCTCCGGGCTCCTCGCCGTCCACGCTCATGCCGGGTGTCGCGCCCAGGCCCTGACGGAGGTGCAGGGCAGGCCCAGGTGTCCCGCCAGGATCCGGCGCGCGTCCGTCAACCGCATCGGGTCCCGCGGACCGCACACCGCGATCCGCAGGCCGTCGACGAGTGCCATCGCCGCGTCCAGCTCGGGCCGTGCCAGTCGGTAGTCGAGGCTCGAGGCCAACAACGCGAACTCGACCCCGCGAGCCTCGGCGATCGTCCGCTCGAGGTAGGTCTCCGTGCGCCACAGCTCGAGCCAGGCGAGCCAGGCACGGACGTCGAGTAGCTCGTCGTCCGACTGCGGGACGAAGGCCAGCGGGCCCTCGCGTGCACAGGTGAGTCGCAGGTCGACGAGTCGCGCCTCGGCTGCGCGTCCGGCGGCCACGCGCAGCAGGTGCTCGCGGCTGCCGAGGTGGTGCAGGATCGAGGACGTGCTCACCCCGCTGGCACCGGCCACGCGCCGCAGGGTGAGTCCTGCCGGGCCGTGGTCGATGAGGACGTCGTTGACGGCGCGGGTGAGCACGCCCGCGCGGGTGTCGGTGTCGATGAGAGCAGGCATGGCGCCAGCCGACCACCCGGGTACGACAATCGCGGGCCGTCGTCCACACCCCGTCGCCCGGCGACTCCCCGGGGCCCTCGTCCGCGTTGTTGGAACGTGTGATCAAACTCGAGGTTGATCACACGTGCCAGCAACGCGATCGACGATCCGCGGAGTTCGCGCGACGCCTCGCGGTCCGCGAGGCGCCGGTGGCCTACCGGGCTTCGCGCTCGCCGAGGGTGAGCGACGTCACGACGCTCGGGCGGCTCCCGCTGTGGCAGACTGGCCGTGACGAGTGAAGAACTCGCGTGCTCTGGGGGCGGTGAAAGTCCGCACCGGCGGTGAAAGTCCGCGACCCGGCCACAGCCAGTGGGCGGTTGACCAGGTGGAACTCCTGGACCGACGGTCAAAGTCCGGATGAGAAGACGCACGCAGGCGCTGCACGACCGCCGGGCTCCCGGCGCGTGCGCCCTCTCCCCAGCGGCCCGTGAGGGGACCGGAGGGTGACATGGAGTTCAGTGCGGCAGAGCAGCGCGCGATGCGCCGTGCCCTGGATCTCGCGCGCACCCCCGGTGTCCCGTTGGGCCCCAACCCGCGGGTCGGGTGCGTGCTGCTGGACGCCGACGGCGCCGAGATCGCTGAGGGCTACCACCGCGGCGCCGGCACCGCGCACGCCGAGGCAGCCGCGCTCGCGGAGGCCGGCGCTGACGCCCGCGGCGCGACCGCAGTGGTCACGCTCGAGCCGTGCCACCACCACGGCCGCACCGGCCCCTGCACCGAGGCGCTGCTGCAGGCCGGGGTGCGTCGCGTCGTGTTCGCCCAGCCCGACCCCAACCCGGTCGCGGCCGGGGGTGCGGACGCGCTGCGTGCGGCGGGCGTCGACGTGGCCTTCGGCCTCGAGGAGCGCGCGGCGCGGGCGGTCAACCGGGCCTGGACCTTCGGCCTGGAGCACCACCGTCCCTTCGTGACCTGGAAGCTCGCCACGACCCTCGACGGGCGCAGCGCCGCGGCCGACGGCACCAGCCGCTGGATCACCTCCACCGCGGCCCGGGTCGACTCCCACCGGTTGCGCGCCGAGTGCGACGTCATCCTCGTGGGCACCGGCACGGTGGCCGAGGACGACCCGGCGCTCACCGTCCGCGACGAGTACGACGAACCCCTCGCCGTCCAGCCGCTGCGCGTGGTGATGGGCCTGCGCGACCTCGACCCCGGCCGCCGCGTGCTCGGCCCCGGGGCCGAGACGACCGTGCTGCGCACCCGCGACCCCCGCGAGGCGCTCCGGCAGCTGCACGACCTGGGCAAGGTGCACGTGTTCCTCGAGGGTGGACCCACTCTGGCCGCAGCGTTCGTCCAGGAGGGTCTCGTCGACGAGGTCGTCGCCTACGTGGCGCCGGCGCTGCTCGGTGACGGCAGGAGCGCGGTCGGCGACCTCGGCCGCACCACCATCGCCGACATCCTGCGCTTCCGGCTCCTCGACGCCACCACCGTCGGCACCGGGGCCGAGGCCGACGTCCGGCTCACCCTGGCCCCGGCACCCGCCCCGGCCGTCGACACCCCGGCCACCAAACCGAGAGAGGCCCGCTGAGATGTTCACCGGCATCGTCGAGGAGCTCGGCACCGTCGAGTCGCTCGAGGACCAGGGCGACGCCGTCCGGCTCACCGTGCGCGGACCCGTGGTCACCGGGGACGTCGCCCTCGGCGACTCGATCGCGGTCAACGGCTGCTGCCTGACCGTCGCGGCCACCGGAGAGCCCGGTGCGGGCACCTTCACCGCCGACGTGATGCGCGAGACGCTCACCAAGACCTCGCTGGCCTCGCTCACCCCCGGCACCCGCGTCAACCTCGAGCGCGCGGTCACACCCACCACCCGGTTGGGCGGCCACGTCGTGCAAGGGCACGTCGACGGCACCGGCACGGTCCTGCGCCGGACCCCCAGCGAGCACTGGGAGGTGGTCGAGATCGGGTTGCCGCCCGCCCTGGAGCGCTACCTGGTGGACAAGGGGTCGATCACCGTCGACGGCATCTCCTTGACCGTGGTCGAGGTGAGGTCGGCCCCGGACGGCGGGACCGCGGCGTTCACGGTCAGCCTGATCCCCGAGACACTCGCCCGCACCACGCTGGGCTCCAAGCAACCCGGAGACGTCGTCAACCTCGAGGTCGACGTCATCGCCAAGTACGTCGAGAAGATGGTGAGTCGCTCATGACCGAGCCGCAGCAGCAGGGTCCGATCCGCCTCGACCGCATCGAGGACGCCCTCGCCGACATCGCCGCCGGCAAGGCCGTCGTCGTGGTCGACGACGAGGACCGCGAGAACGAGGGCGATCTCATCTTCGCCGCGGCGAAGGCCACACCGGAGCTGATGGCGTTCACGATCCGCCACTCCAGCGGAGTGATCTGCGTGCCGATGCCGGCCGAGATGCTCGACCGGCTCGAGATCCCGCTGATGACCCCCCACAACAAGGACCGGCTGCGCACCGCGTACACGATCTCGGTCGACGCCCGCGACGGCGTCTCCACCGGCATCTCCGCCGCCGACCGGGCACACACCGCGCGCGTCCTGGCCGACTCCGCCACCGAGCCCTGGGAGATCACCCGCCCGGGGCACGTCTTCCCGCTGCGCTACCGCGAGGGCGGGGTGCTGGTGCGCCGCGGGCACACCGAGGCCGCGGTCGACCTGGCCCGGATGGCCGGGCTGACCCCCGCCGGCGTCCTGGTCGAGGTGGTCAACGACGACGGCACCATGAAGCGCGGCCAGGAGCTGCGCGACTTCGCCGACGAGCACGGGCTGTGCCTGGTCTCGATCGAGCAGATGGTGCACTACCGGCGTCGCACCGAGTCGCACGTGCAGCGCGTCGCCGAGACCGTGCTGCCCACGCGGCACGGCCCGTTCACGGCGTTCGGCTACCGGATCACCGTCGACGACAGCGAGCACGTCGCGCTCGTGTACGGCGACCCCGCGACCCTGACCGACGGCCGCCCGGTGCTGACCCGCGTGCACAGCGAGTGCCTGACCGGTGACGTGTTCGGCTCCGAGCGCTGCGACTGCGGCCCCCAGCTCGACGAGGCGATGGAGAAGATCGTCACCGAGGGTCGGGGGGTCGTGGTCTACCTGCGCGGCCACGAGGGGCGCGGGATCGGCCTGCTGGCCAAGCTGCAGGCCTACCAGCTCCAGGACGGTGGCCGCGACACCGTCGACGCCAACCTCGACCTCGGCCTGCCGGCGGACGCCCGCCACTACGGCGCCGCGACGCAGATCCTGCGCGACCTGGGCGTCGCCTCGGTGCGGCTGCTGACGAACAACCCCGACAAGACCTCGAGCCTGGAGTCCTACGGCGTCCGCGTCCCCGAGCGCGTGGCGCTGACCCCGCGGCCCAACGACCACAACCTGGCCTACCTGGTGACCAAGCGCGACCGGATGGGCCACCAGCTCGACGGTCTCGACCTGACCGGGTCCGTCGACGACGTGCCCGGCCTCGACCCCGAAGGAGCCCCGCAGTGAGCGGACACGGAAGCCCCCACGACGAGCCGGTCGACTGCAGCGCCCTGCGCGTCGCGGTCGTCGCGGCCAGCTGGCACGAGCAGGTGATGGACGGCCTGGTCACCGGGGCCAGGGAGGCGCTGTCGGCGTACCGGGTCGGGAGCAGCGAGGTCCTCCGGGTGCCGGGCTCCTTCGAGCTGCCGGTGGTCGTCCAGGCCTGTGCGCACGCGGGATACGACGCGGTCATCGCCCTCGGTGTCGTCATCCGGGGCGGCACGCCGCACTTCGAGTACGTGTGCACCGCGGCCACCGAGGGGCTCAACCGGGTGGCCCTGGACACGGGCGTCCCCGTCGGCTTCGGCCTGCTCACCTGCGACACCGAGCAGCAGGCGCTGGACCGGGCCGGGCTGGAGGGCAGCCACGAGAGCAAGGGCTACGAGGCGACGGCCGCGGCGCTGGTCACCGCGATGACCTTGCGCACGGTGGCCACCGGCCAGGTCCTACGCTGATCTGTGTGAAGACGTTCGAGGAGCTCTGGGCCGAGCTGAGCGAGAAGGCCGCGTCCCGTCCTGAGGGATCCGGGACCGTACGGGCCCTCGACGCCGGGGTGCACCAGATCGGCAAGAAGCTCGTGGAGGAGGCCGCCGAGTCCTGGATGGCCGCCGAGCACGAGGGCCATGACCGGGCGGCCGAGGAGATCAGCCAGCTGCTCTACCACGCGCAGGTGCTGATGCTCGCCGCCGGAGTCTCGCTCGACGACGTCTACGCCCACCTCTAGGACCCCCATGACCACCAGCACCCCCGACCCGGCGCTGCTGCGCATCGCGATCCCCAACAAGGGCTCGCTGTCCGTCGCGGCCTCGGAGATCCTGCGCGAGGCCGGCTACCGGCAGCGCCACGACTCCAAGGAGCTCACCCTCCTCGACGCCGCCAACGGAGTGGAGTTCTTCTACCTCCGACCGCGCGACATCGCGCTCTACGTGGGGGAGGGCACCCTCGACGTCGGGATCACCGGCCGGGACCTCCTCCTCGACTCCGGTGCCAAGGCCGAGGAGGCCCTTCGGCTCGGCTTCGGCCGCTCCCGGTTCCGGTTCGCCGCTCGGCCCGGCACGCTGGACTCGCTCGACGACCTGGTGGGCAAGCGGATCGCGACGTCGTACGTCGGCGTGGTGCGGCGCTACCTCGAGGAGCGTGGTGTGGACGCCGAGGTGGTCCGGCTCGACGGCGCGGTGGAGACCAGCATCCAGCTCGGTGTCGCCGACGTGATCGCCGACGTCGTGGAGACCGGCAGCACGCTGCGCGCCGCCGGTCTGGAGATCGTCGGGGAGGTCATCCTGGACTCCGAGGCGGTGCTGATCACCCGTGCCGACAGTCCCGACCCGACCGGCTTCGAGGTCTTCAAGCGGCGGCTCGACGGCGTGCTCGTCGCCCGGACCTACGTGATGATGGACTACGACATCCGCGAGGACCGGGTGGAGGAGGCCGTCCGGCTGACCCCCGGCCTCGAGGGTCCGACGATGTCGCCGCTGCGGCGCGAGGGCTGGGTCGCCGTCCGGGCCATGGTGCCGCGCGACGGGGCGCAGAAGCTGATGGACGACCTGTACGAGATCGGCGCGCGGGCCATCCTGCTCACCGACATCCATGCCTGCCGGCTCTGACCCCGCCGCCGGCGAGGTCCCCGCTCCCGAGCTGCCGCACACCTGGCGGCCGCTGGGCGTGCGGGTCGCCGTGTGGGTGCTCGGCGGCGGCCTGCTGGTGCTGGTCACCGTGGTCTGGATCGGCCTCGGCGCGGAGATCCGCGACCAGTTCACGACCTTCCAGCGGATCACGCTGGTCTTCCTGGCCGCGCTGCTCTTCACCACCTACCACGCGCTGGTGCGCTCCCGCGTGGTGGCGCGGACCGACGGCCTGACCGTGGTCAACGGCTACCGCACCCGGCACTACGAGTGGTCGCAGGTCCTCGGCGTCTCGCTGCGGCGCGGCGCCCCGTGGGGCACGCTCGACCTCTCCGACGGGACGACGATCTCGTTGATCGCCGTGCAGGGCTCCGACGGGGCCCGCGCGCGCCGCGCGGTGCGGGAGATCCGCGCAGCCGTCGCGGCGAACACCCCGGACTGAGTGCGGGAAAACCGGGTGACCCGCCCCGGGACGCGGCCTACGCTGCGCGGGTGAGCGACTTCACCGTCCGGCCCGTGTCGGAGTCCGACGCCGAAGCCGTCAACGACCTCATGGCCGCGGCGGAGATCGTGGACCGGTCAGGAGAGCACTACAACGTCGCCGACGTCCGCGAGGACCTGGCCAACCCGATGATCGACCTCGCGCGCGACTGGCTGGTGGTCGAGCGTGGAGGACAGCTGGTGGGCCAGACCCGGCTGCTGCCGCGAGCCCCGGTCGAGGACACCGTGAGCCTGTCCATCGACGGCACCGTGCACCCCGCTCACCGCCGCACCGGCATCGGCTCGGTGGTGGTGCCCCGGATCCTGGCCCGGGCGCGCGAGTACGCCGCCGAGCGCGGCCTGCAACCTCGGCTGACCGCCGCAGCGCTCTCCCACGACGCGGGGCTCGCGGTGCTCCTGAAGCGGGAGGGTCTGCGAGCCCACCGCTACACCCTGGTGATGGAGGCCGACCTGGACGCGGCCACCGACGGGCCGGCCCCGCAGTCGCCACCGGGCTACGCACTGTCGACGTGGACGGGGGCTGACCACGAGGAGATCCGAGCGGCGCACAACCTCGCCTTCGTCGACCACCCCGGGTTCACCCCGTGGAGCGCCGAGATGTGGGGCCAGTTCGTGACGAACAGCCGCAACTTCCGGGCCGAGCTCAGCCTGCTCCTGCGCGACGGCGACGGGGCGATCGCGGCGTACCTCCAGACCAACGAGTACGACGCGGTGACCGAGGTCACGGGCGTCCGGGACGCCTTCGTCGCCAAGGTGGGCACGCTCCCGGACCACCGTCGCCGGGGGCTGGCGGGGCTCCTCCTGCGGCTCGCCCTGCACCGCTACCGCGAGCAGGGCTTCACCTCCTCCTCGCTCGACGTCGACTCCGAGAACCCGACGGGGGCGCTGGGCCTCTACGAGGGAGCCGGCTTCCGGCCCACCGTCCACTGGACCAGCTACCGCTCCGAGTAGGGGTCGGGCACGGGAGTCGTCCCCGGGGTGGTGCCGTCGAGCACGAGGTCGGCCCGCTCGCGGGTGCGCTCGCGGGCGAACAGGTCGCGTTCGTCGCGGGCCCACTGCTCCCAGTGCGGCGCGAAGGCGTCCCCGTCGCGCTCGATCCCGCGCCGCAGGCGCTCGGCGTACGGCGCCTCGACCCAGACCAGCAGGGTGCGCAGCGCGTCGAAGCGCGCGGCGCCGCTGCCCACCCCCTCGAGGACGAGGAGGGGGACCGGGTCGACCCGCACCTGCTCGGCGAACGCGCCGGCGTGCCAGTCGTAGCGGCGGTAGCGGCCCGGGCGTCCCTCGCCCAGCGGGACGAGCAGGTCCGCGAGCTGGGCGTCGACGCGGCCGAGCCCCGACCACCCGGGGTAGAGGTCGTCCATGTGCACCACGTGCGCCCCGGTCACTGCGCCGGCGACGGCCGCGGCCACCGTGGTCTTGCCCGACCCGGCGGGGCCGTCGATGCACAGCAGCCGTCCGTCGCCCAGCGTCGGGGCGCGCCGGTCGAGCAGCGCGAGCACGGCGTCGAGCCCGCTCACCAGGCGTGACCCAGCCCGCGGTAGGTCGGCACCGTCTCCACCACCCGGTCACCGGAGACCAGGTGCACGACGTCGGTGTGCTCGGCGAGCTCGCCGGCCTTGGCGTGCCGGAACCAGACGAGGTCGCCGATCTGCAGCAGCCCCGCTCCGGGTCCCGCCAGGGGTGTCTGCACCTCGCCGGCCCCCTCGAGCCCGGTGAGCCGCAGCCCCGGGGGTGCCCACGGCGCCGGGGCCCGGTCCCGGCCCGGGGGGCCGCTGGCCACGAAGCCGCCGCCGGCCACCGTGGCCAGGTCGTCGGCGGGCCGCCGGACGACCGGGAGGCCGAAGAACGCGGCCGGACGGGGCACGAAGCTGCGGTAGTGGTCGAAGAGCCCCGGGACGAGCAGCCCCGATCCGGCGGCGACCTCGGTGACGTGGGGGTCGCCGGCCGAGGTCTCCACGCTGCCCGACCCGCCCGCGTTCCAGAGCTCGAGGTCCGTGACCTCCCGCAGGGCGGCGGCGATCTCCGCCCGGCGCTCCGCGAGCCGCCGCAGCGAGGCCGCCTTGAGCCCACGGACGACCAGCGACCTGGCGCGCTGGGCGGGGTCGTCGTCGGGCACCCCGGCGACCTGACCCTCGTAGGTCATCACCCCGACGAGCGGAAACCCCCGGCGGACGATCTCCCGGGCGAAGGCGACGACGTCGGCGGTCTCGTGCAGCGGGGAGCGCCTCGGCCCGACATGAGCCGGGCCCAGGCGCAGTCCGGCGTCGACGTCGAGACACACGCGCGGGCGTACGTCGGGCGGGGCCACCGCCTCGACCACAAAGAGGTGCGCGGGATCGTCGACCATCAGCGTCACCCGGTCGCGCACGACCTCGTCGCGGAGCAGCTCGGCCAGGGCCACGCGGTCGACGGTCGGGTACCCCATCAGCACGTCCCGGTCGACCTCGTCGCGCACCAGCCACGTCGCCTCGCGCACCGAGTAGGCCAGCACGCCGGCGAACCCGGGCCGGCCCAGGGCGCGGCGCAGTAGTGCCGGCACCCGTAGCGACTTCGACGCGACCCGCAGCGGCGTCCCCCCGGCCCGCCGGACCAGGTCCGCGGCGTTCGCGTCGAAGGCGTCGAGGTCCACCACGACCAGCGGGGGAGCGGGGTCCTCGAGCCGGCCGACGGCCTCGTGCAGGCGCTGGGCCAGACGGTGCCGCTCCGCCTCGGTGCCGGACGACCCGTCCTCCGGCGCCACGCTCAGATGCCGTGCTTCTTCAAGATGGCCTCGATGTCGGCCATGTCGTCGTCCGTGCCCGCGCCGGCACCCTGCTGCTTCGCGGGCCGGCGAGCGGGAGGTGCATCGCCCCCGTCCCGGGACCGCAGGCGACGGCTCCGCGGAGCGGACCCCTCGCGGACCCCGATCCCGCGCCGGCGCATCAGGCCGGAGAGGACCCACAGCCCGGCAGCCACGACGGCCACGGCGACCCCCAGCCAGACCGTGGGGGAGAACACGAGGCGGGTGGCCCAGTCGACGACGGCCTCGACGACCTGGACGGCCAGCCGCAGCGTGCCGGTCAGCCAGGCGGCGATCGGGACGAGTGTCCAGGCCAGGCCCCGAAGCCCGGCGGCGAGGCCCCGGCGGCGCCACGCCAGCCAGCTGAGCCCGGCGCCGAGCACGACGAGGACGAGGACCAGGGCCGCCCAGGTGGCACTGTCGAGGCCCACCTCGGCGGCTGCGGGGAGCAGGTGCGGGACGGTCGGGGTCATGCCTCCAGAGTACGGACCGGTCTGGGAGGATCGCCGGGTGCGCGACCTCCCCGACCCCGGATTCGCCGGCGACGACGGTGCCGCCGACCCGGTGCTCGCCGAGGCACTGGCCGGCTACGACCGGGCTGCCGTGCAGCGCGAGGTCGACACGGCCAACCGGGGCCACCACGAGGTGCTGGCGCGGCTGCAGGACACCCGCCTGCTGGTGCCCGTGATGGCGGTGGTCACCGAGTACGAGGAGTCGACCGCGAGGGTCGATGAGGAGCCGACGACGGCAGGGCTGCCCCGGGAGAAGACCAGTGACATGGCCGCGGTGCTGATGACCGGGCGTGACGGCCGCACCGCGCTGCTGGCGTTCACCGGGACGCCCGGCCTGGAGCGGTGGGACCCCGCGGCGCGCCCGGTGCCGGTGCCGGCGCGTCAGGCGGCTCGGGCCGCGATCCAGGACGAGGCCGCCGCGCTGCTGCTCGACGTGGCCGGCCCGGTGCGGTTCGTGGTGCAGGGCGAGGACCTCACCTCGCTGGCCGCCGGACACCGGCTGACCCGGCTCGACGCGGGCCGGTGGGCCTGGGTCACCTCGCCGGCCGGGCCGTCGGGGTCGACCGGCCCGTAGCGGCGTACGGCCGCCGATGTGCAATCGGCGGCGCCGCCTTGTATCTTGGTGCCTGACCGATCGGTCACGCCCGTGTGGCGAGGTCGATCCGACAAGCGGAGGCCTCCTCCCACCCGCACCGACCGCGGCACCACCAGGTCGTCGGGTCTGGTCACGAGCAGGGCGACGACGTCGCCTCGATGCTCGTCCCATGAGGCTTCCGTGCGTTGCACGGAGGCCTTTGTTCGTGTCGGGGGGAGACCACCGACCAGGACGTCCTCCGGGGTCAGACCACAGGCTCTACACAGGAGGACCCATCAGCACCGAGCTGCGCATCAACGACCGGATCCGGGTACCGGAAGTCCGGCTCGTTGGCCCCAACGGCGAGACCGTCGGCATCGTGCCGACGGATCAGGCCCTCAAGCTGGCCCAGGAGGCCGACCTCGACCTCGTCGAGATCGCACCCCAGGGTCGGCCGCCGGTCTGCAAGCTCATGGACTACGGCAAGTTCAAGTACGAGAACGCCCAGAAGGCCCGTGAAGCCCGCCGCAACCAGACCAACACCGTGATCAAGGAGATGAAGCTCCGGCCGAAGATCGACCAGCACGACTACGAGACCAAGAAGGGTCACGTCGTGCGGTTCCTCCGCCAGGGCGACAAGGTGAAGATCACGATCATGTTCCGTGGTCGTGAGCAGCACCGCCCCGAGCTCGGGTTCCGGTTGCTGCAGCGTCTCGCCGAGGACGTCACCGAGCTCGGCTTCGTGGAGTCCGCGCCCAAGCAGGACGGGCGCAACATGATCATGGTGCTCGGGCCGCACAAGAAGAAGTCCGAGGCCAAGGCCGAGGTGAAGGCGGAGAAGCAGGAGAGGGCCGCAGCCCGCGAGGCCGAGCGTGCCGAGGAGCACGCCGAGCGTCGCGCCGGAAGCTCCGCGCCCGGACCGAAGAAGGAGCGCCGCCGCTCCGAGAACCTCGATCCCGAAATCGACGCCTAACCGAGTAGAAGGAAATCGACACATGCCCAAGAACAAGACGCACAGTGGCGCCTCCAAGCGCTTCCGGGTCACCGGCTCGGGCAAGATCCGCCGCCAGAAGACCGGCCTGCGCCACAACCTGGAGAAGAAGCCCTCCAAGATGACCCGTCGCATGTCCGGCACCACCGAGGTGGCCAAGGCCGACGTCAAGCGCGCCAAGAAGCTGCTCGGACTCTGACCAGCCCCGCCCCCGCACCCGTCGTGGACCCGGTCGTCACCGGTCGACGGAGGCACCCGAACTAGCACCAAGGAGCAACACACATGGCACGCGTCAAGCGGGCAGTCAACGCCCAGAAGAAGCGTCGGGTCACTCTCGAGCGCGCCTCCGGCTACCGGGGCCAGCGCTCGCGCCTGTACCGCAAGGCCAAGGAGCAGGTCACCCACTCGCTGGTCTACAGCTACAACGACCGCCGCAAGAAGAAGGGCGACTTCCGCAAGCTGTGGATCCAGCGGATCAACGCCGGCGCCCGCGCCAACGGCCTGACCTACAACCGCTTCATCCAGGGCCTCAAGGCCGCCGGTGTCGAGGTGGACCGCAAGATCCTCGCCGAGCTGGCCGTCAACGACGCCCCGGCGTTCGCGGCGCTGGTCGAGACCGCGAAGTCCAACCTGCCCGAGGACGTCAACGCTCCCGCGTCCGCCTGATCCGCTCGAGCCCGACGACGGTGGCGAGCCTCCCGGTCGACCGGCCCCTCTCCGCGAAGAGCGGCCGGGTCAAGTCGGCGCGGAGGCTCGCCCGTCGTACGTCCAGGGCCGAGCACCGGTTGTTCCTGGCCGAGGGCGCCAAGGCGCTCGTCGAGGCGTTGCACGCCGGCGGTGTCGTCGAGGTCTTCGCCACCGAGCCGGCCGGTGAGGAGTACGCCGCGCTGCGCAAGGCGGTCGACGACGCCGGCGTCGCGTGGACCAGCGTCACCGACGACGCGATCGACGCCCTGACCGGCGCGGTCACCCCGCAGGGGATCGTCGCGGTCTGCCGGTTCCTCGACCGGCCGCTCGAGGACGTGGTCACTCCCGAGTCGCGCACGCTGGTGCTGTGCGCCGACGTCCGCGACCCCGGCAACGCCGGCACCGTGGTCCGGACCGCCGACGCCGTCGGTGCCGACGGGGTCGTCCTCGCCGGGCACAGCGTCGACCCGTACAACGACAAGACCGTCCGGGCCACCGTCGGCAGCCTGTGGCACGTGCCCCTGGCCGTGCACCCCGACGCCGCCGAGGCGGTGCTGGCGGCCCGGGCCGCCGGGTTCCTGGTGCTCGCCGCGGACGGCGCGGGGGAGACCGACCTCTTCGAGGCCGAGTCCTCCGGCCTGCTCTCCGGGCGCGTCGCCTGGCTGTTCGGCAACGAGGCCTGGGGCCTGCCCGAGGACCTCGCCGCCCTGGCCGACCACCGCGTCGCGATCCCCATCCCCGGTCGCGCCGAGAGCCTCAACCTCGCCACCGCCGCCGCCGTCTGCCTCTACGCCACCGCCCGCGCCACCCGCTGACCCCCCCCAGACGGATAGTCCGATACGAACGGACCCGCTCTCGTGCCGACAGGGGGTCCGAACGCATCGGAGTATCCGGCTCCGGGCCGATCTGCACAGAACCTTCACCGCTCGCGCACCACTCCTGACCGCGGGTGTCCCTAGGCTCCCGGCATGGAGTCTTCCGGGGGGCGCGCGCGGGTGCTCGTGGTCGAGGACGAGCCGCTGATCAACCAGGCCGTCGGCGATCGGCTGCGGGCCGAGGGGCACGACGTCGTCTCGGCGTACGACGGACCGGGTGCCGTCGCGGCGTACGAGGAGCACCACCCCGACCTGGTCGTGCTCGACGTGATGCTGCCCGGCTTCGACGGCCTCGAGGTGTGCCGCCGGATCCAGCGGCAGCGCCCGACGCCGGTGCTGATGCTGACCGCGCGCGACGACGAGGCCGACGTCCTCGTCGGACTGGGGGTCGGCGCCGACGACTACCTGACCAAGCCGTTCCGGATGCGCGAGCTGGTGGCCCGGGTCGCGGCCCTGCTCCGGAGGGTGGAGCGGGCCGCCGAGCTGCTGCGGGAGACGCCGCCGACGCCGCTGAGCGTCGGGGCCGTCCGGCTCGACCCCGGCGCGCGCCGGGTGTGGCTGGACCGGGAGGAGGTGCACCTCACGCCGACCGAGTTCGACCTCCTGCACGCGCTGGCCGCAGCGGCCGGGCAGGTGCTCAGCCGCGACCGGCTGCTCGCCGAGGTCTGGGGCTGGGCCGGCGGCGCCGGCGCCACCCGCACCGTGGACAGCCACGTCAAGGCGCTGCGCACCAAGATCGGCGCCGAGCGGGTCCGCACGGTGCACGGCGTGGGCTACGCGCTGGAGGCGCGGTGACCACGCCCGGACAGTCGACGCGGCAGCCCGCGAGGCACGAGCCGCTCGGCCGGGTGACCTCGATCAAGGTGAAGCTGGGCCTGCTGGTCGTCGCCAGCGTGCTGGTGGCCGCGGTGCTGGCGACCTGGGGTGCCGGCACCGTCCCCGCCGTGCTGAGCATCCCGGTGACCGTGCTGCTGGCTCTCGGCGTCACCCAGCTGCTGGCCGTCGGGATGACCTCCCCGCTGCGGCAGATGACCGAGGCGGCCCGACGGATGGCGGCCGGTGACTACGCGGTCCGGGTGCAGACCGGGTCGAGCGACGAGGTCGGCGAGCTGGCACGCGCCTTCAACACGATGGCGGCCGACCTCGCCACGGTCGACCGGCAGCGGCGCGAGCTGGTGGCCACGGTCTCCCACGAGCTGCGCACGCCGCTCGCGGCGCTCGTCGCGGTCCTGGAGAACATCGACGACGGTGTCACCGACCCCGCCCCGGAGACCGTCCGGGTCGCCCGCGGCCAGGCGGAGCGGCTGGCCGACCTGGTCGAGGACCTGCTCGACCTCTCCCGGCTCGACGCCGGCGTGGTCGCGCTCGAGCGTGCGGACACCCCGGTGGCGTCCCTGGTCGAGTCGGTCGTGGGCGAGGTGCGCTCCTCCCCGGTCACGACTGCGCGCGGAGTGGTGCTGGAGGCGAGGATCGACCCACCGGCGCTCACGGCGTACGCCGACCGCGCCCGGCTGCACCAGCTCCTGGCCAACCTGCTCGACAACGCGGTCCGGCACAGCCCGCCCCGCGGGACCGTGCGCGTGGCGGCGACGCTCGCCGGGGGCGGGCTCCGGGTCGAGGTGACCGACGAGGGGCCGGGGATCGCCCCCGCCGACCGGGAGCGGGTCTTCGAGAGGTTCGGGACCCTGCCGGACGCCACGGGGGGCGGCACCGGGCTCGGCCTCGCGATCGCCCGCTGGGTCGTCGACCTGCACGGCGGCCGGATCTCGGTCGTCGACCCCGTGCCCGGCGAGACCGGCGCGCGCTTCCGGGTCGACCTGCCGTCGCGCGAGTCGATCCCGCAGCCGTCTGCGCAGCTGTCTGCGCAGCCGTTTGCGCAGCCGTCACGACCACCGACCCCGCAGCTTCAGCAGCTCCCGCGGCAGGCACCACCGTCGACCCCGACCGAGAGGACCGCACCGATGGGCCCGAGCCCCGCGCCCGGCATGACGCCGGCACCACCGCGACCGGGAGCCACGCTACCGGCCGGCCGCTCGCTGACCGACGAGATCTTCGGCTCGATGTGGCCCGAGCGCGGGGTGCGCGGACGGCCGGGCGTGCTGCTCACCGGTGTCGGCATCGGGCTGCTTGCAGGTCTCCTGCTGCCGTTCGCCGCGGTGGGTCTGGCGGCCGCGCTGGTCCTGGTCGTCGCGGGGGTGCTGGTCCTCGCGCTCTCCCGGCACCGCAGCGATCCGTTCACCTGGGCGAGCGCCGTGCTCTGCGCGGGCTTCGCGACGGTGCTGGTCCTGCGCGACGCGCTCTGGCTGGGCACGCTCGGGCTGCTCGTCGCGGCCCTCCTCGTCACCGCCTCCCTCACCGCGGGGCGCAGCGTCCTCGGCTTGGTCACCGGGGCGCTCGCCTGGCCCCTGGCGGGAGTGCGCGGCCTGCCCTGGCTCGGTCTCACCCTGCGCGGCCTCGGGGGCAGCCCGCACGCCGCCGCCGTGGCGCGGACCACCGGCCTCTCCGTCCTGGCCGTGCTGGTCTTCGGCCTGCTCTTCGCCAGCGGCGACGCCGTGGTCGGCCGCTGGGTGGGTGCCGTCGTACCCGACCTCGACGACAGCGTGGCCCTGCGGTTGTTCGTCGCGGTGGCCGTGGGTGGCACGGTGCTGGCTGCGGCGTACCTGGCCCTGAACCCGCCGCCCGTCGAGCGCCCGGTGGTCCGGCGGCCCGCGCAGCACCGGTTCGAGTGGCTGGCCCCGGTCCTGCTCGTCGATGCCGTCTTCCTGCTCTTCCTCGCCGCCCAGGCCGCGGTGTTCTTCGGCGGGGACGACTACGTGCAGCGGACCACGGGGCTGACCTACGCCGACTACGTGCACCAGGGGTTCGCGCAGCTGACCCTGGCCACCGCGCTGACCCTGCTCGTGGTGAGCGTGGCCGCCCGCAAGGCGCGGTTGACCACGGCGGCGGACCGGTGGTGGCTGCGCGGCTCCCTGGGGCTGCTGGCGCTGCTCACGCTGGTCGTCGTCGCGTCCGCGCTGCACCGGATGGACCTCTACCAGGACGCCTACGGCTTCACCCGGTTGCGGCTGCTGGTGGACCTCTTCGAGGGCTGGCTCGGGCTCGTGGTCGTGGGGGTGCTGGTCGCCGGCGTTCGGTTGAGCGGCGCGTGGCTGCCTCGGGCAGCGCTGCTCTCGGGTGCCGCGCTGCTGCTCGGGCTCGCGGCGCTGAACCCCGACGCCTGGATCGCCCGGCACAACCTGGACCGCCTCGAGACCACCGGCAAGGTCGACTGGGCCTACCTGCAGCAGCTCAGTGCCGACGCCACGCCCGTGCTCGCGGAACTGCCGCCGGAGCAGGCCGCCTGCGCGCTGGGCCGCGACGCCGGCGAGGGCACCGGTGGCTGGGCCGCCTGGAACCTGGCTCGCGACCGGGCCCGCGACCTGCTCGCCGCGATCGACCTCCCGGACATCGCCGTGTGTCCCGGCTCGATCACGCCCGGAGCCGGGTAGGCCGCCACTACGCTGGCCGACGTGGCGGACCAGGAGCACCCCAGTTCGACAGCCGGCCCTGACCTCGGCGCGGACCCCGACCCGGATGCCGGCGTCGTCGACCTGCTGCCCGACGGGGTGGTCATCGCCGACGGCGACGGCGTGGTCACCTCGGTCAACCGGGAGGCGCGCACCCTGCTCGGTCCGGACGTGGCCGTGGGCCGACCGCTCGCCGAGGTGATGGTGCTGCAGGACCAGGACGGCTGCGAGTGGTACGCCGCCAACCGGCCCTACGAGGGACTGGGCAGCAAGGTCGGGATCACCGAGCAGGCGTGGTTCGCCAAGGACGGCACCGAGGTCCTGGTCACCGGGCGGATCAACCGGACCCGGCGCTTCGGGCCGGTGCAGAACGTCGCCCTGGTGATCCGTTCGGGGCGGGGCCGGGCTCGCCTCGACCGCGACCGGTCGGACCTGGTGGCCACGGTGGCCCACGAGCTGCGCTCACCGCTGACCGGGGTGAAGGGCTTCGTGGGCACGCTGCTGAAGAAGTGGGACCGGCTCAACGACGAGCAGAAGAAGCTGATGCTCACCACGGTGCACTCCGACTCCGAGCGGCTCTCCCGGCTGATCACCGAGCTGCTCGACGTGGCCCGCATCGACACCGGCCGGCTGCCCCTCTACCCCCGCGACGTCGCGACCGAGGTGGCCGTGGAGCGGTGCGTCGAGTCCGTCCGGGCGGGCACGACCCGGCCGATCGAGTCGTCGTACGACGCGGACCTGCCGACGATGTTCGCCGACCCCGACAAGCTCTCCCAGGTGATGACCAACCTCGTGGACAACGCGATCCGGCACGGCGAGGGCACCGTGCGCGTGGCCGCCTCCCGGATCGACGACCCGTTCCCCGGTGTGCTGGTGCGCGTCGACGACGAGGGAGAGGGCATCGACGAGGCCATCCGCGCCCGCGTGTTCACCAAGTTCTGGAAGTACGGCGTCCGCGGCGGCACCGGTCTCGGCATGTACATCGTCAACGGCCTCGTCCGCGTGCACGGCGGCGAGGTGCGCATCACCGACGCCCCCTCCGGAGGCGCCCGGCTCGAGGTCCGCTGGCCCTCCGAGGACCGCCGGTGACCCGCTGACTCCGGATAGTCCGTGACGTTTCGCAGGCCCAACCGTCGTAGGGACCTGCCGAACGTCGCGGAGTATCCGCTCCCGACGAGAGCAGCCCCGTGGCCGCTCGCGCGCGGCAGTTCCTAGACTGGCCCGCGCACGCACCCGTGCGCCACGCGAAAGGCAGCCATGTCCGGCCCGAACTCCGAGTACGACCCGGTCCAGGTGACCCCGCTCGACGAGGAGCACGTCCGGGCGATGCGCGAGGAGGCACTGGCCGCGATCACCGCCGCGACCGACCTCGAGTCGCTCAAGCAGGTACGCACGGCCCACGCCGGAGACCGCTCACCGCTGGCGCTGGCCAACCGGGAGATCGGCGCGCTGCCGCCCCAGGCCCGCAAGGACGCCGGCCAACGGGTGGGCCAGGCGCGCGGTGCGGTCAACCAGGCGCTGGCCCGGCGTCAGGCCGAGCTGGACGCCGAGGCCGAGCAGCGGATGCTGGTGGAGGAGACCGTCGACGTCACCCTGCCCTGGGACCGCCGCACCCGTGGCGCCCGACACCCGATCACGATGATGTCCGAGCTGATCGCCGACGTGTTCGTGGCGATGGGCTGGGAGGTGGCCGAGGGGCCCCTCGTCGAGGCCGAGTGGCTGAACTTCGACGCGCTCAACCTCGGCCCGGACCACCCGGCCCGCACCATGCAGGACACCTTCTGGACCGAGCCGGCCGAGCACCACCTCGTGCTGCGCACGCACACGTCCCCGGTGCAGGCGCGCACCATGCTCACCCGGACGCCGCCGATCTACGTCGTCTGCCCGGGCCGGGTCTTCCGCACCGACGAGTACGACGCCACGCACAGCCCGATGTTCCACCAGGTGGAGGGGCTGGTCGTCGACGAGGGGATCACCATGGCCCATCTCAAGGGCTCGCTGGACCACTTCGCCGGGTCGATCTTCGGGGCCGGCATCACCACCCGCTTCCGCCCGTCGTACTTCCCGTTCACCGAGCCCAGCGCCGAGGTCGACCTGCGCTGCTTCGTCTGCCGCGGCCTGTCCCCGGCGGTCGCCGACTGCCGCACCTGCAGGGGCGAGGGCTGGATCGAGTGGGGCGGCTGCGGCGTGGTCAACCCCCGGGTGCTGACCGCGTGCGGGGTCGACTCCGAGCGCTACACCGGTTTCGCGTTCGGGATGGGCATCGACCGCACCCTGATGTTCCGCCACGGTGTCGCCGACATGCGCGACATGTTCGAGGGCGACGTCCGGTTCTCGGCGGCGTTCGGGAGCGAGCTGTGAAGGCCCCGGTCTCCTGGATCCGCGAGTACGCCGACCTGCCGGCCGACCTGCGCACCGAGGACCTGGCCGCGCGGCTGACCGCCCTCGGGCTCAAGCTCGAGGCCCTCGACCGGCCCGGTCACGACATCACCGGGCCACTGGTGATCGGGCGCGTGCTGACGATGGACGCAGAGCCGCAGAAGAACGGCAAGACCATCAACTGGTGCACCGTCGACGTCGCGGACGCCAACGGCACCGGCGAACCGCAGGGCATCGTCTGCGGCGCGCACAACTTCGCCCCCGGTGATCTGGTGGTCGTCGTGCTGCCCGGCGGCGTGCTGCCGGGCGGGTTCGAGATCTCCGCGCGCAAGACCTACGGCCACGTCTCGGCCGGGATGATCTGCTCCACCCGTGAGCTCGGCCTCGGCGACGACCACGAGGGCATCCTCGTCCTGCCCGCCGACGCGGGTGCACCCGGCGACGACGTCTTCGAGCTCCTGCACCTGCGCGACGAGGTGATCGAGTTCGAGATCAACCCCGACCGGGCCTACGCGCTGTCCCTGCGCGGGGTCGCCCGGGAGGCGGCGCTCGCCCACGGCGTCCCGTTCCGCGACCCGGCTCACCGTGACGTCCCGGCGCCGGACGACGCCGGCTACCCGGTCGTCGTGGACGACGCCGAGGGGTGCCCGGTCTTCGTGGCCCGCACGGTCTCGGGGTTCGACCCGACGGCACCCACGCCGGACTGGATGGCCCGTCGCCTGCTGCTCGTCGGCCAGCGTCCGATCTCGCTGGCCGTCGACGTCACCAACTACGTCATGTTCGAGCTCGGCCGGCCGATCCACGGCTACGACGCGGACAAGCTGACCGGGCCGATCCGGGTCCGCCGCGCCACCGCCGGTGAACGCCTCACCACCCTCGACGGCGCCGACCGGGCCCTGTCCACCGAGGACCTCGTGGTCACCGACGACTCGGGGATCATCGGCCTGGGCGGCGTGATGGGTGGTGCCACCACCGAGATGTCGGAGACCACGACGCGGGTCCTGGTGGAGTCGGCGCACTGGGACGCCGTCTCGATGTTCCGCACCGGACGACGGCACAAGCTGACCTCCGAGGCGGGGAAGCGCAACGAGCGCGGCGTCGACCCGACGATCTGCGAGGCGGCGGCCGACCGGGTCGCCGAGCTGCTGGCGGAGTACGGCGGCGGCACGATCGAGCCCGGCGTGACCGTCGTGGGCCGGCCGCCCGAGCCGCCCACGATCGCGATCCCGATCGACCTGCCCGCCCGGATCACCGGCATGGACATCGCCTCCGCCACGACGATCGCCAACCTCGAGGCGGTGGGCTGCACCGTGCAGGCGGACGCCGACTCGCTGACCGCGACCGTCCCGAGCTGGCGCCCCGACCTGAACGACCCCTTCGACCTGGTCGAGGAGGTCGCCCGGATCGTCGGCTACGAGGACGTCCCCAGCGTGCTGCCGCCCGCCCCGCCGGGCCGGGGACTCACCGCCGAGCAGCGGATGCGTCGCCGGGTCGGGCGCACCCTGGCCGGCGACGGCTACGTGGAGGTGCTCAGCTTCCCGTTCGTCGGCGAGGCCGACCTCGACCGGCTCGCGCTGGACCCCGACGACCCCCGGCGTACGACGCTGCGGCTGGCCAACCCGCTCAGCGCCGAAGAGCCGTCCATGACCACCACCCTCCTGCCCGGCCTGCTGCGGACGGTGGCCCGCAACGTGAGCCGGGGCACCGGAGACCTGGCGCTCTTCGAGACGGCGCCGGTCACCCTGCCGCACACCGGCGTCGGGACGCCGATCCTGCCCGTCGACCGACGCCCGACGGCGGGGGAGTGGGACGACCTGCTCAAGGCGCTGCCCGAGCAGCCGCTGCACCTCGCCTACGCGGTCTGCGGCGACCGGGACCGCTCCGGCTGGTGGGGGCCCGGCCGGCCCGCGGGGTGGCACGACGTGATCGAGACCGCCCGGGTCGTGGCGTCCGCACTCGGGCTGGAGGTCACGGTGCGCTCGGCGGCGGTGGCGCCCTGGCACCCGGGTCGCTGCGCCGAGCTGCTGGTGGGCGAGCACCCGGTCGGTCACGCCGGTGAGCTGCACCCTGTGGTGTGCCGGGCGTTCGGCGTACCGGCCCGCACCGCGGTCGCCGAGCTCGACCTCGACGCGCTGCTGGCCCGAGCCGTGAGCGTGCCCGGCGCCCCGGTGTTCTCGACCTACCCGGTCGCCAAGGAGGACGTCGCCCTGGTCGTCGCCGACGACCTGCCCAGCGAGGTCCTCGCGGCCACCCTGCGCGAGGGCGCCGGTCCGCTGTGCGAGTCGGTGCGGCTCTTCGACGTCTACACGGGGCCGCAGGTCGGCGAGGGCCGCCGGTCGCTGGCCTTCGCGCTGCGCTTCCGGGCTCCCGACCGCACGCTGACCGAGAAGGAGACGGCCGCGGCGAAGGCCGCCGCGGTCGCGCTCGCCGTCCAACGCCACGGCGCCGAGCAGCGCGCCTGACGTCGTCCGAGCCCGTCACCGGGCGCCACGACGCACCAGCACCCAGCGACCCCCGAGGAGCCGACATGATCTTCATCTGCGTCAGGTGGCAGGTGCAGCCGGAGTACGCCGACCAGTGGGTCGAGCTGACCAGGGACTTCACCGCGGCCACCCGGGCCGAGGAGGGCAACCTCTTCTTCGACTGGTCGCGCAACGTCGAGGACCCGGACGAGTACGTGCTGATCGAGGCGTTCCGCGACGACGCTGCGGAGTCGCACGTGACCAGCGCCCACTTCCGGCAGGCGCAGGCCGACCTCCCGCAGTACCTCCAGGAGACGCCGCGGGTGCGCAACATGCTGATCGAGGGCGACCACTGGGACGAGCTCGGCGAGTTCGCGGTCGGCTGACCGGACGCCCGAGCCCGGGCAGGCACGGGTCGATTCGCGACTACATGCAGACCTTTGTATAGTCATGCACATGCCCCCCTCGACACGTGTCGCCGTCGCCGGAGCCAGCGGGTACGCCGGAGGCGAGGTCCTCCGCCTGCTGCTGGCCCATCCCCAGGTCGAGATCGGTGCCCTGACCGCCGGCTCCAACGCGGGGCAGCGGCTCGGGTCGCTGCAGCCGCACCTCGTGCCCCTGGCCGACCGGGTGCTGGAGGAGACCAACGCCGGGACTCTCTCGGGGCACGACGTGGTCTTCCTGGCGCTCCCGCACGGGCAGTCGGGACCGGTGGCCGAGCAGCTGGGCTCGTCCAGCCCGGACACGGTGGTGATCGACTGCGGAGCAGACTTCCGGCTGACCGACGCCGAGGACTGGGAGACGTTCTACGGCTCGGCCCACGCGGGCTCCTGGCCCTACGGCCTGCCCGAGCTGCCCGGTCAGCGCGCCGTGCTCAGCGGCGCCCGGCGGGTGGCCGTGCCGGGCTGCTACCCCACGGTCTCGACGCTGGTGCTCGCCCCCGCGGTGGCCGCCGGTCTCGTGCAGGCCGACGACCTCGTCGTGGTCGCCGCCTCCGGCACGAGTGGTGCCGGCAAGGCGGCCAAGCCGCACCTGCTCGGCAGCGAGGTGATGGGCTCGGCCTCGGCGTACGGCGTGGGGGGCACCCACCGGCACACCCCCGAGATCGTGCAGAACCTCTCCGGGCTCACCGACGACCGGGTCCGGGTCAGCTTCACCCCGGTGCTGGTGCCGATGTCGCGCGGCATCCTCGCGACCGGCAGCGCCTCGGTGCACGACGGCGTCACCGCCGACGACCTGCGCGCCGCCTTCGAGAAGGCGTACGCCGACGAGCCGTTCGTGCACCTGCTGCCCGAGGGGCAGTGGCCGGCCACCCAGTCGGTCCTCGGCTCCAACAGCGTCCACCTGCAGGTCGCGCTCGACGAGGCCGCGGGCCGGATGGTCGCGGTGGGAGCGGTCGACAACCTCGCCAAGGGCACCGGCGGTGCTGCCGTGCAGTGCATGAACCTCGCCCTCGGCCTGCCCGAGCAGACCGGGCTCTCGACCGTGGGACTGGCCCCGTGAGCGGCCCTGAGACCGGCCCCGAGACCGGCCCCGAGACCGGCCCTGAGACCGGCCCCGAACCCGGACAGGAGCCGGCCGGCGGGCTCACCCTGGAGCGGTTCCCCGAGAAGCTGGCGGTGGTGCGCCTCGGCGCGGGGGCCCAGGTGCCCGCCTGGGCGGAGTCGTCCTCGTTGTTCTCGATCACGGCGACCGCCACCGAGACGAGCGTGGTGTGCGCGATGCGCAGCGTGCCCAACAAGGCGCGGGCCGGAGGCCCGTACACCGCGTTCGCGGTGCAGGGACCGCTCGACCTCGCCCTGACCGGCGTCCTGCTCTCGCTGCTCGCACCGCTGGCCGAGGCCGAGATCAGCGTGTTCACCATCTCCACCTTCGACACCGACTGGGTGCTCGTCCCCGTCGGGCAGGCCGACCAGGCGGCCGAGGCGTGGCGCCGATCGGGACACGACGTCGTCGCCGCCGTACCCGTGACCACCCAGGAGAACCACTGACATGAGCGTCACCCATCCCGCGGGCTTCACCGCGGCCGGCGTCCCCGCCGGGCTGAAGTCCACCGGCGCCAAGGACATGGCGCTGGTCGTCAACACCGGGCCCACCTTCGACTCCGCGTCGGTGTTCACCGCCAACCGGTGCAAGGCCAACCCGGTGCTGTGGAGCGAGGAGGTGGTCAAGGACGGCGTGGTGCGTGCCGTGGTGGTCAACTCCGGCGGCGCCAACTGCTACACCGGCGCCGAGGGCTTCCAGACCACCCACGCCGTCGCAGAGGCGGTCGCCGACGGCCTCGGCATCGGCGCGGTCGACGTGGTGGTGTGCTCCACCGGGCTGATCGGGCTGACCAACCCGCGGGAGAACCTCCTCGCCGGTGTCGGTGACCTGCTGGCCGCGCTCGACCCGCAGGCCGGACTCCTGGCCGCCGAGGCGATCATGACCACCGACTCGGTCCCCAAGCAGGTGGTGGTCGAGGGACCCGGCGGAGGCGGGTGGACGATCGGCGGGATGGCCAAGGGCGCGGGCATGCTCGCGCCCCAGCTCGCGACGATGCTCGTGGTGCTCACCACCGACGCGGTCGTGCCTGCGGCCGACCTCGACGCGGCGCTGCGCGCCGCCACGGCGGCCAGCTTCGACCGCCTCGACTCCGACGGCTGCATGTCCACCAACGACACCGTCACCGTGATGGCCAGTGGAGCCAGCGGGGTCACCCCCGGGCTCGCGGACTTCACCGAGGCGCTCACCCAGGCCTGCACCGACCTGGCGATGCAGCTGCTCCAGGACGCCGAGGGCGCCGACCACGAGATCGCGATCACCGTGCTGCACGCCGCCACCGAGGACGAGGCCGTCGAGGTCGGCCGCAGCGTGGCCCGCAGCAACCTGTTCAAGGCCGCAGTGTTCGGCAAGGACCCCAACTGGGGCCGGGTGCTGGCCAGCATCGGCACCACCTCGGCGGTCTTCGACCCGGCCGACCTCGACGTCGCCATGAACGGCGTCTGGGTGTGCCGGGAGTCGACGCCGGCGGAGGACCCGACCAAGGTCGATCTCTCCGGCCGGGAGGTGACCGTCACGGTCGACCTGAAGTCGGGGACCGAGCGGGCCACCGTCTGGACCAACGACCTCACCCACGCCTACGTCCACGAGAACAGCGCGTACTCCTCATGAGCTCCACACCGACGGGCAGCGAGCCCGAGCACACCAGGCCCTACTCCACCCATCCGGCCGAGGTCCTCGCCGGCGCCCTGCCGTGGCTGATGAAGTACCACGGCAAGGTCGTGGTGGTGAAGTACGGCGGCAACGCGATGATCGACGACGAGCTGAAGAAGGCGTTCGCCGAGGACATCGCGTTCCTCCGCTTCGCCGGGTTCAAGCCGGTGGTCGTGCACGGCGGTGGACCGCAGATCTCCACGATGCTCGACAAGCTCGGCATCCAGTCGGAGTTCAAGGGCGGCCTGCGCGTCACCACCCCGGAGGCGATGGACGTGGTCCGGATGGTGCTGGTGGGCCAGGTCCAGCGCGAGCTCGTCGGGCTGATCAACCAGCACGGACACATCGCGGTCGGCCTGTCCGGCGAGGACGCCGGCCTGTTCACCGCGAAGGCCACCAACACCGTCGTCGACGGTGAGGAGGTCGACCTCGGCCTGGTCGGGGAGGTCGCCCACGTCCGTCCCGAGGCCGTCGAGGACCTGGTGGAGGCGGGCCGGATCCCGGTGATCTCCAGCGTCGCTCCCGACGTCAACGGACTGGTGCACAACGTCAACGCCGACACGGCCGCGGCGGCGCTCGCCGTCGCCCTCGGCGCCGAGAAGCTGATGGTGCTCACCGACGTCGAGGGCCTCTACCGCGACTGGCCCGACAGCGACGACGTGATCCAGGAGATCAGCCCGGAGTCCCTGGCCGAGCTGATGCCCTCGCTGGACAGCGGCATGGTGCCCAAGATGCGCGCCTGCTACGACGCGGTCACCGGGGGAGTCCCGGCAGCGACCGTGGTGGACGGCCGGGAGCCGCACGCCGTGCTGCTCGAGCTGTTCACCCAGGAAGGCGTCGGGACCCAGGTGCTCCCCGGCGTCGGGACCCGGCTGCGCAAGGCCTACGCCACCGGCGAGCGGAAGGCGTGACGATGAGCGACCTCCACGCCCGGTACGCCGGGTCGATGATGAACACCTTCGGTCCGCCCAAGCTGGTGCTGACCCGCGGTGAGGGCGCCCACGTCTGGGACGACGAGGGTCGTCGCTACCTCGACCTGCTCGGCGGCATCGCGGTCAACTCGCTGGGGCACGCACACCCGGCGCTCGTCGCCGCCGTCACCGGTCAGCTGCAGACGCTCGGGCACGTGTCGAACTTCTTCGCCACCGAGCCGCAGGTGACCCTCGCCGAGCGGCTGCTCGACCTGCTCCTCGCCGGCACCGGCGCGCACGGCAAGGTGTTCTTCACCAACTCCGGCGCCGAGGCCAACGAGGCCGCGCTCAAGCTCACCCGGCGCACCGGCCGCACCCACGTCGTCGCCACCGAGGGCGCGTTCCACGGCCGCACGATGGGCTCGCTCGCGCTCACCGCCAAGGAGGCGTACCGCGAGCCGTTCGAACCACTGCCGGGCGGCGTGAGCTTCGTGCCGTACGGCGACGCGGACGCGCTCGCCGCGGCCGTGACCGACCAGACGGCGGCGGTGGTCCTCGAGCCGCTGCAGGGCGAGGCCGGTGTCGTGGCCCCGCCCGCGGACTACCTCGCCCGGGCCCGGCGGATCACCCGGGAGCACGGCACCCTGCTGTGGCTCGACGAGATCCAGACGGGCGTCGGGCGCACGGGAGCGTGGTACGCCCACCAGAACCGCGCGGTCGCCGACCCGATGGACGAGCCCGCCGACGTGGTCACCCTGGCCAAGGGACTCGCCGGCGGGTACCCCGTCGGCGCGTGCCTGGCCACGGGGGCCGCGGCCGACCTGCTGCAGCCCGGACACCACGGCACCACCTTCGGCGGCAACCCGGTGGCCGCGGCCGCCGCCCACGCCGTGCTCGACACGATCGAGCAGGAGGGCCTGCTGGCGCACGTCGGCGAGGTCGGGAAGCAGCTGCACGACGGTCTCCTCGCCGACGACCGGGTGGTCGAGGTCCGCGGCGCCGGCCTGCTCCTCGGTCTGGACCTCACCGAGGCCGTGTCCGCGCACGTCGTCACCGCGGCGCTCGACGCCGGGTTCATCGTGAACAACCCGACGCCCGAACGCGTCCGGCTCGCGCCGCCGCTGGTGCTGACCGCCGAGCAGGCGGCGTCGTTCCTCGACGCGTGGCCGGGGATCCTGGACGCGGCGTACGCGCCGGGAGGTGAGCGGTGATGACTCGACACTTCCTGCGCGACGACGACCTGTCACCCACCGAGCAGACCGCGGTCCTCGACCTCGCGACCCGGCTCAAGGCCGAGCCGTACGCCGAGCGGCCGCTGGCCGGCCCGCAGACGGTCGCCGTCCTCTTCGACAAGCCGACGCTGCGCACCCAGGCGTCGTTCGCCTCGGGCATCGCCGAGCTCGGCGGCTTCCCGATGATCATCGACGGCTCCCTCGCCCAGATCGGCGTCCGGGAGTCGGTCGCCGACACCGCCCGGGTGCTCGGGCGGCAGGCCGCGATGGTCGTGTGGCGCACGCATGCTCAGTCGCGGCTCGAGGAGATGGCGCAGCACTGCGGCGTCCCCGTGGTCAACGCGCTCACCGACTCCTTCCACCCCTGCCAGGTGCTGGCCGACCTGCTCACCGTGCGCGAGCACCGCGGCGACGTCGCCGGCCAGACGCTGGCCTTCGTCGGCGACGCGGCCTGCAACATGGGGCACAGCTACCTGCTCGGTGGGGCGACGGCCGGCCTGCACGTCCGGGTCAGCGGACCGGCCGGGTTCGAGCCGGACGCCGCCGTGCTCGCCCGGGCGCAGGAGATCGCCGTCGACACAGGGGGCTCGGCGCAGTTCGTGTCCGACCCGGCCGAGGCGGTCGCGGGTGCGGACGTCGTGGCCACCGACACGTGGGTCTCCATGGGCCGCGAGGCGGAGGCCTCGACCCGCGAGCAGGTCTTCGGCCCCTGGCAGCTCGACGCCGCCCTGGTCGGGCACGCCGCCGACGACGCGATCGTGCTGCACTGCCTGCCCGCCCACCGCGGCCAGGAGATCAGCGCCGAGGTCCTCGACGGCCCTCGCAGCGTGGTGTGGGACGAGGCCGAGAACCGCCGGCACGCCCAGAAGGCGCTGCTGGCCTGGCTGCTCGCCGGAGGCACCTCGTGACCCGGCCCGCCTCCGGTCGCGAGGGCCGGCACCTCGCGGGGCTCGCGGACCCCGCGCCCGCCGCGGGCGCCGTCTCGGGACACGCCACGATCCCGCCCACCAAGAGCGCCCGTCAGCAGCTCGAGATCGACCTGCTGAACACCCGCGAGGTGCGCTCCCAGACCGAGCTGGGGGAGCTGCTCGCCGACAACGGCGTCGTGGTCACCCAGGCGACGCTGAGCCGCGACCTCGTCGAGCTGGAGGCGGTCAAGGTCCGGGCGGCCTCGGGCGCCCTGGTCTACGCGGTGCCCGCCGAGGGCGGGGACCGCACCGCGGTGCCCCCGCGCGAGAGCGCGGCGAGCGAGCACCGGCTGGCGCGTCTGTGCGAGGACCTGCTGGTCTCGGCCGAGGCCAGCGGCAACCTCGTCGTGCTGCGGACCCCGCCGGGTGCCGCGAACTTCCTCGCCTCCTCCCTGGACAAGGCCGAGCTCGGTGACGTGCTCGGCACCATCGCCGGCGACGACACCGTGCTGGTGATCTCTCGCGACCCGGCCGGCGGCGACGACGTCGTACGACGACTGGTGGGCCTGGCCGGACGTGCCCTCGACCAGTCAGGCCCGCGCCCCTGAGGGGCGCCGACGCCGTACCGAGCACCACCCTCCCCACGACCTCGACGAAGGAACCCCCATGAGCAAGGTCCTCACCGCCCTCCCCGTCGGCGAACGCGTCGGCATCGCCTTCTCCGGCGGCCTCGACACCTCGGTGGCCGTCGCCTGGATGCGCGAGCACGGCGCGATCCCGTGCACCTACACCGCCGACATCGGCCAGTACGACGAGGCCGACATCGACGGCGTGCCGGACCGCGCGCTGCTCTACGGTGCCGAGATCGCCCGGTCCGTCGACTGCCGCACCGCGCTGGTGGAGGAGGGGCTCGCCGCGATGGTCTGCGGCGCCTTCCACATCCGGTCCGGTGGGCGCACCTACTTCAACACCACGCCGCTCGGCCGCGCCGTCACCGGCACCATGCTCGTGCGGGCGATGCACGAGGACGGGGTCGACATCTGGGGCGACGGGTCCACGTTCAAGGGCAACGACATCGAGCGCTTCTACCGCTACGGGCTGCTGGCCAACCCGGAGCTGCGCATCTACAAGCCGTGGCTCGACGCCGACTTCGTGCACGAGCTCGGCGGCCGCGCGGAGATGAGCCAGTGGCTGACCGAGCACGACCTGCCCTACCGCGACAGCCAGGAGAAGGCGTACTCCACCGACGCCAACATCTGGGGTGCCACCCACGAGGCCAAGACCCTGGAGCACCTCGACGTCTCGCTGGAGACGGTCGAGCCGATCATGGGCGTGAAGTTCTGGGACCCGGCCACGTCCATCGAGCCCGAGGACGTGACCGTCCGGTTCGAGGCCGGCCGGCCGGTGGCGGTCAACGGCACGACGTACGCCGACCCGGTCGCGCTGGTGCACGCCGCCAACGAGATCGGGGGCCGGCACGGGCTCGGGATGTCCGACCAGATCGAGAACCGGATCATCGAGGCCAAGTCGCGCGGCATCTACGAGGCGCCCGGGATGGCGCTGCTCTGGATCGCCTACGAGCGGCTGCTCAACGCGATCCACAACGAGGACACCATCGCCAACTACCACGGCGAGGGCCGCCGGCTCGGCCGGATGCTCTACGAGGGCCGGTGGCTGGACCCGCAGGCGCTGATGCTGCGCGAGTCCATCCAGCGCTGGATCGCCTCGCTCGTCACCGGGGAGGTGACCCTGCGGCTGCGGCGCGGCGAGGACTACACGGTGCTGCGCTCCGACGGCCCGGCGTTCTCCTACCACCCGGACAAGCTGTCCATGGAGCGCACCGAGCACGCGGCCTTCGGCCCGACCGACCGGATCGGCCAGCTGACCATGCGCAACCTGGACATCGCCGACTCGCGCGCCAAGCTCGAGATGTACGCCGCCCAGCCGCTCGACCAGGGTCAGGTGCTCGTCGAGCACGGCACCCTCTACGGCGAGCTCGAGGCCGGCGGAGCCGACCGGATCACCCGCAACCCCGCCGCCGAGAGCGACGACAGCGACCTCGCCCTCGACCACGTCGCCCTCGAGATCGGCACCGACTGAGGGGCTCCGGAGCTGCAGGTCTCCCCGGGCGTCCGGGGAAACCTGACCCGGGCGGGTGAAGTTTCGCCCGCCCGGTAACGGGATCGACGGTCAGGCCACGCCGGTTCGCGTCCACAGGTGGCGCCGGGCCTTCGTTGTCCCCGTTTCGAAGACTGATGCTGGCGCCGGGTGCCCGTGTCCCGGAGCCTGCACGGATGCACGACGAGCTGCGCGCGATCACTGACGAGTACGGCGTCTTCCTGCGTCGGGACGCCCTGCAGCTGGGGCACACCGACCGCACCCTGGGGCGGGCGATGAGGGCGAAGGTGATCTGCCGAGTACGCCACGGGGCGTACACCTTCGCGGACGAGTGGACCTCCCTGACTCCCGTCGAGCAGCACGCCGTCGTGGCGATGGCCGTGCTGCGCACGTCGAAGACCAAGGTCGTCATCTCCCACACCACCGCTCTCGTCCTCGCCGGCGCACCCGTGTGGGGACTGCCCCTGACCGAGGTGCACGTCACCAGGCTGGATCGACGAGGTGGACGCCGAGAGGCCGGTGTCGCCCAGCATCGGGGACGCCTGGACCCCGATGACGTCACCTCCGTCAACGGAGTAGCCATCACCTCACCGACCCGGACAGCCCTCGACCTGACGACGATCACCGATGTCGAGCACAGCCTGCCCGTGCTGGATCACTTCCTGCACACCGAGCAGACCACCACCGCGTGGCTGCGAGCGGGCTCGCTCGGCATGCGCGAGTGGGCGAACACCTTGACGACCGACCTCGCTATCGCCCTGGCGGACGGTCGATCCGAGTCGGTGGGCGAGTCCCGTTCGCGCTTCGTCTTCTGGCGAGGAGGGTTGCCCGCACCCGTCCCGCAGTACGAGGTCCTCGACTCGCGAGGCCATGTCATGGCCCGCCTCGACTTCGCATGGCCGGAGCGGGGGGTCTACGTCGAGTTCGACGGCAGGGAGAAGTACACCAAGTACGTGCGTCCCGGAGAGTCCGTCGTGGACGCCGTACTCCGGGAGAAGCGGCGCGAGGAGCTCGTGGGCGAGCTCACGGGCTGGCGTTGCGTGCGGATCACGTGGGCCGACCTGCACGACCCTCAGCGAGTTGTCGGACGCATCAGCAGCGCCCTCACCGGCTCCCGCGCACAGGCCTGACATTCGGGACAGGGTGACGGGCAAAGCCTGCACCGGGCAGGCGAAACTTCACCCGTCCGGTACAGGTTTCCCCGGGCGCCCGGGGAAACCTGCAGCACGCCCGGCTCACTCCACGTCGTCGTCGACCCAGTCGAGGGTCTTGGTGACGGCCTTCTTCCAGTTGCGGTAGAGGCGCTCGCGCTCGTCCTCGTCCATGCTGGGGCTCCAGCGCTTGTCCTCGCCCCAGTTGTTCTGGATGTCGTCCTCGTTCTCCCAGTAGCCGACGGCCAGGCCGGCGGCGTACGCCGCACCGAGGGCGGTGGTCTCGGCGACCTTCGGCCGGACCACGTCGACGCCGAGGATGTCGGCCTGGAACTGCATCAGCGTCTCGTTGACCACCATGCCGCCGTCGACGCGGAGCTCGGTCAGCGGCACCCCGGAGTCGGCGTTCATCGCGTCGAGCACCTCGCGGGTCTGGAACGCGGTCGACTCCAGCACCGCGCGGGCGATGTGGTTGCGGTTGACGAATCGGGTCAGCCCGACGAGGGCACCGCGGGCGTCGGAGCGCCAGTGCGGGGCGAACAGGCCGGAGAAGGCGGGCACGAAGTAGGCGCCGCCGTTGTCGTCGACCTTCTTCGCGAGCTCCTCGATCTCGGGGGCCGACCCGATCATGCCGAGGTTGTCGCGGACCCACTGCACGAGCGACCCGGTGACCGCGATCGAGCCCTCCAGCGCGTAGTAGGTCTCGTTGTCGCCGATCTTGTAGCAGATCGTGGTCAGCAGGCCGTTCTCGCTGGGCACCTGCTCGGTGCCGGTGTTGAGCAGCATGAAGTTGCCGGTGCCGTAGGTGTTCTTGGCGGTGCCCTTCTCCAGGCACGCCTGGCCGAAGGTCGCGGCCTGCTGGTCACCGAGGATGCCCGCGATCGGCACCCCGTTGAGTACGCCGGGCTTGCACTCGCCGTAGACCTCGGAGGAGGACTTGATCTCCGGGAGCATCGACATCGGGATCGACATGTCCTCGGCGATCGACTCGTCCCAGGTGAGGCTGCTGAGGTCCATCAGCATCGTGCGGCTGGCGTTGGTCACGTCGGTGACGTGCACGCCGTCGTTCTCCGCGCCGCCGGTGAGGTTCCACAGCACCCAGGTGTCGGTGTTGCCGAAGACCAGGTCACCGGACTCGGCCTTCTCCCGCGCCCCGTCGACGTTGTCCAGGATCCACTTCACCTTCGGGCCGGAGAAGTACGTCGCCAGCGGCAGCCCGCAGACGTCCTTGTAGCGGTCCGCGCCCTCGTCCCCGGCGAGCTGGTCGACGATCTTCTGGGTGCGGGTGTCCTGCCAGACGATCGCGTTGTACACGGGCTTGCCGGTGGTCCGGTCCCACACCACTGCGGTCTCCCGCTGGTTGGTGATGCCCACGGCCTCGATGTTCTTGCTGTTCAGGTTCGCCTTGGCCAGGGCTCCGCCGATGACCTTGCGGGTGTTCTCCCAGATCTCCAGGGGGTCGTGCTCCACCCAGCCGGCCTTGGGGAAGATCTGCTCGTGCTCGACCTGGTCGACGGCCACCACGGACCCGGAGTGGTCGAAGATCATCGCCCGGGTGCTGGTCGTGCCCTGGTCGATGGACAGGATGTAGGTGTTCTGGGCCATGTGCGAGACCTCCGTGCGGTGTGGGTGGATGGGTCGAGGGGTCAGACGAAACCGACGAGGTTGCCGGCGACCCCGCCGAGCATGCCGCCGATGATGGGCGCGACGACCGGCACCCAGGCGTAGTGCCAGCCGCTCGAGCCCTTGTTGGGGATCGGCAGCAGCGCGTGCATGATCCGCGGCCCGAGGTCACGGGCCGGGTTGATGGCGTAGCCCGTGGGACCGCCGAGGCTGGCGCCGATGCCGACGACCAGCAGCGCCACGGCGAGCGGGCCGACCTCGGTCGGCGTCTTGCCGAAGGCGAGGATGACGAAGACCAGCACGAACGTGCCGATCGCCTCGGTGACCACGTTCCAGTACGGCGAGGCGATCGTCGGCATCGTGCTGAACACGCCGAGCTTGGCGTCGGTGTCGGCCTCCGGGTGGTCGAAGTGCTTCTTGTACGCCGCCCAGGCCAGGCCCGCGCCGAGCATCGCACCGAGCAGCTGCCCGGTGATGTAGACGACGACGTCGACGAAGGACAGCCCCGACTGTCCGGTGGCCAGCAGCCCGAGGGTCACCGCCGGGTTGATGTGCGCGCCGGACTTGTAGGCGACGTAGACGCCGGCGTACACGCCGAGTCCCCAGCCGAAGTTGATCAGCAGGATGCCGCCACCGAAGCCACCGGTGCGGGGGAGCACGGCGTTGGCGACCACGCCGCAGCCGAGCAGGATCAGGGTCGCTGTCCCCATCACCTCGGGGAGAAAGATGTCCGTGAACAAGCACGTTCCCTTCTGCGAGGCCCGGGACGGAAACTCCCGAGTGTGACTGGCGCCACAAGCGCGGCGCGTGCATCGTTGCACACGACAAGTCCCCCGGCCACTGGTAGGACTCCCCGCCTAGAGTGACCGGACCGGGCGCCGACGGGGTGGCCCGCTGCGACCAGAGAAGGAAGTGCGCGATGCTCCGACCGGCGCGACTGGGACCCGACGAGCGACGTCAGGGCTGGGAGGCCCTCGCCGACGCCGACATCGACGTGCTGGTGGTGGGCGGCGGGGTGACTGGGACCGGTGTCGCCCTCGACGCCGCCACCCGAGGCCTGCGGGTCGTCCTGGTCGAGCAACGCGACCTCGGGTCGGGCACGTCGTCGCGCAGCAGCAAGCTCTTCCACGGCGGGCTGCGCTACCTCGAGCAGCTGAACTTCGCGCTGGTCCGCGAGGCCCTGCGCGAGCGTGAGCTGATGCTCACCCGGATCGCGCCGCACCTGATCCGCCCGGTCTCGTTCCTCTACCCGCTGCAGCACCGGGTCTGGGAGCGGCCGTACGTCTCCGCCGGCCTGACGCTCTACGACTCGATGGGCGGGGCGCGCTCGCTGCCGCGGCACCGGCAGCTCTCCCGCACCAAGGCCCTGCAGCTGGCGCCCGGGCTGCGCAAGGACGCGCTCATCGGTGGGCTGCAGTACTACGACGCCCAGGCCGACGACGCGCGACACACGATGATGGTGGGCCGCACGGCTGCGTCGTACGGCGCCACCGTCCTGCCCTCGGCCAAGGTGACCTCGCTCGTGCATGCAGGCGAGCGCGTGGTGGGTGCCACGGTGACCGACATCGAGTCGGGGGAGGAGACCACGCTGTCGGCCCGCGTGGTGATCAACTGCACGGGCGTCTGGACCGACGACATCCAGACCCTCGCCGGAGGTCGCGGCCGCTTCAACGTGCGCGCGTCCAAGGGGGTGCACATCGTGGTCTCCCGCGACCGGATCCCCTCCGAGACCGGGCTGATCCTGCGCACCGAGAAGTCGGTCCTGTTCGTGATTCCCTGGGGCACGCACTGGATCATCGGCACCACTGACACCGACTGGGAGCTCGACCGGGCGCACCCGGCCGCCAGCAAGGCCGACATCGACTACATCCTCGAGCACGTCAACTCGGTCCTCGCGAACCCGCTGACGCACGACGACATCGAGGGCGTGTACGCCGGGCTCCGGCCGTTGCTGTCGGGCGAGAGCGAGGCCACCTCGAGCCTGTCGCGTGAGCACGCCGTGGCGCGCCCGCAGCCGGGGTTGGTCTCCATCGCGGGCGGCAAGTACACGACCTACCGGGTGATGGCCGCGGACGCGGTCGACGCGGCGATGGTCGACCTGCCCGCCGGCGTGGGGCCCAGCGTCACCGACCAGATCCCACTGGTCGGTGCGGAGGGGTTCCAGGCGCTGCGCAACCAGGTCGACCTGATCGCCCGCGACCGCGACCTGCCGACGTGGCGCATCACCCACCTGCTCGAGCGTTACGGCTCCCTGCTCGAGGAGGTGCTCGAGGTCGCCGACCAGGATCCGTCGTTGCTCGAGGCGCTGCCCGGCGCGGAGGAGTACCTCAAGGTGGAGATCGTCTATGCCGCCAGCCACGAGGGAGCGCTCCACCTCGACGACCTGCTGGCCCGGCGTACGCGGATCTCGATCGAGGTCGACGACCGCGGCGTGGCCTGTGCGGACGACGCGGCCGAGCTCGTGGCACCGATCCTCGGCTGGGACGAGCGCAGGGTCGAGGACGAGGTGGCCGCCTACCGCGCCCGGGTCGAGGCCGAGCGGGAGTCGCAGGACGAACCCGACGACCTCGCCGCCAATGCGGAGCGGCTGGCAGCGCCCGACTTCCGGGCTCGTTCGGTGGGGCGGGCCCTGGACTGACATTGTTGTCGGCGTGAACGGCAGCGACAGCACCGAACGGGGCAGCAAGGGCGACGGCACCACCAACCGCGGCAGCCTGTGGGGTGGGCGCTTCGCGGGCGGCCCGAGTCCCGAGCTCGAGGCGCTCTCGCGCAGCACCCACTTCGACTGGCGGCTGGCCGGGTACGACCTCGACGGCTCACGCGCGCACGCCCGCGTCCTGCGGGCAGCCGGGCTGCTCACCGACTCCGAGCTCCACGGCCTCGCCCGCGGGATCGACGAGCTCGACCGTCGGGTGACGACGGGCGAGCTGGTGCCGCAGGACTCCGACGAGGACGTGCACGGTGCCCTGGAGGGCGCGCTGGTCGAGCTGGTCGGGGCCGAGCTCGGCGGCAAGCTGCGCGCCGGTCGCAGCCGCAACGACCAGATCGCGACGCTGTTCAAGGTCTATCTGCGCGACCACTCCCGGGTCGTCGGGCGTCTCGTCCTCGACCTGGTGGAGGCCATCGCCGACCAGGCGGAGCGGCACCTCGGCGCGATCATGCCGGGGCGCACGCACCTCCAGCACGCCCAGCCGGTGCTGCTGAGCCATCACCTGATGGCCCACGCCTGGCCCCTGGTCCGCGACGTCGCCCGGCTGCGCGACTGGGACGCCCGGGTCGCGGCGGAGTCGCCGTACGGCTCGGGGGCCCTGGCCGGATCCAGCCTCGGGCTCGACCCCGAGGCGGTGGCCCGCGACCTGGGGTTCACCGGCAGCGTGGCGAACTCGGTCGACGGGACGGCGGCCCGCGACTTCGTGGCGGAGTTCGCGTTCGTCGCCGCGATGATCGGCGTCGACGTGAGCCGCCAGGCCGAGGAGATCATCGTCTGGGCCACGCGGGAGTTCGGCTTCGTCCGCCTCGACGACGGCTGGTCGACCGGCTCGAGCATCATGCCGCAGAAGAAGAACCCCGACATCGCCGAGCTCGCGCGGGGCAAGGCGGGGCGGCTGATCGGTGACCTGACCGGTCTGCTGGCCACGCTCAAGGCCCTGCCGTTGGCCTACAACCGCGACCTGCAGGAGGACAAGGAGCCGGTCTTCGACGCGGTGGACACTCTCGAGGTCCTGCTGCCCGCCGTCACCGGACAGCTGGCCACGCTGACCTTCGACACCGACCGGATGGCCGCGCTCGCGCCGGAGGGCTTCTCCCTGGCCACCGACGTCGCGGAGTGGCTGGTCCGCGAGGGCGTGCCGTTCCGGGTGGCTCACGAGCTCGCCGGAGCCTGTGTGCGCCGGTGCGAGGAGCTCGGCTGCGAGCTGGCCGACCTCGACGACGAGGAGTTCGCCGCCATCGACCCGCGACTGACCCCCGAGGTCCGGGCGGTGCTCACCGCTGCCGGGTCGGTCGCCTCCCGCGACGGGCGCGGCGGCACCGCACCCGTCCGGGTCGCCGAGCAGCTCGACGAGCTGCGCACCGCGATCGCGGACCACCGGGCATGGCTGGGCTGACCGACCTCGAGGAGCTGCTCCTCGGTCCGGTGCTGGAGGTGGCGCCCCGGTTGCTGGGCGCCACCTTCACCCACGGTGGCGTCACCGTGCGCCTGACCGAGGTCGAGGCGTACGACGGGCCCGACGACCCCGGGTCGCACGCCTACCGCGGACCCACCGCCCGCAACGCGGTGATGTTCGGCCCCCCGGGCCGGCTCTACGTGTACTTCACCTACGGCATGCACTTCTGCTGCAACGTCTCGTGCGGCCCCGAGGGGCGGGCGAGCGCGGTGCTGCTCCGGGCGGGGGAGGTCGTCGAGGGGATCGAGGTGGCGCGGGAGCGGCGCCCCGGGTCCAGCGACCGTGACCTGGCCCGGGGGCCGGCTCGTTTGTGCCGGACTCTGGGGATCGACCGCGACCACGACGGTCTCGACCTGCACGACCTGCTGGTCCCGGGGCCGGTGCCGGACTCGGTCAGCGCGGGCCCTCGCGTCGGGCTGCGTCACGCCGCCGACCGGCCGTGGCGGTTCTGGGTCACCGGTGCGCCGACGGTCAGCCGCTACGTGCCGGCCCGGCCCCGCCGCTGACCGGGCCCGGTCCGGAGACACTGCCCGCCGGCGCGACCGGCCTCAGGAGCCGAAGCGCAGTCGCGCCTGGCGGGGGATGTCGGTCACCACGGCGTCGACGCCGCGCGCACGGGCCGCGTCCAGCCCGGCGCGGTCGCGGGCGGTGAACGCCCAGACGCTCACCCCGTTGCGCCGGTAGAGCGCGACCCGCGGACCGGTGAGGTTCGCCAGCTGGACGGCCACGTGGGTGGCGCCGCTGCCGCGCACCGCCGGCAGCGAGGGCGGCTCCGTGGCGCACAGCACCGTCGCGAGGGCGGGCTCCAGCGCTCGCACCCGGGGCAGCAGCCCGGTGCGGAAGGTCTGCACGGAGGTGCGCTCGATGAGACCGTGCCGCCGGAGCACCTCGACGAAGGTGGTCAGGTCGGCGTCGCTGATGGTCGAGTTCTTCAGCTCCGGGGCGATCGTCGCCGACGTCGACGCGGCGTGCGCCGCCACCTCCTCGAAGGTGGGGATCGGCTCACCCGCGACCCGGCACTGCTCGCGCAGGTCGGCCGAGCTCCACGAGCTGACGGGGCCGGCGCAGTCGGTCGCCCGGCCGAGCACGGAATCATGCATGAGCACGAACTGGTGGTCGGCGGTGAGTCGCAGGTCGAACTCGAGCACGTCGGCCCAGCCCGTGGCGTAGCGCAACGACGCCATCGTGTTCTCGGGCACACCCGGCCGGATCGCGCCGCGGTGGCCGATGATCCGGGGCGCCGGGCCGGCCGGAGGCGACGCCGCGGTCCGGTTCGCGGCGCGTTTCGCGACGAGGTTCCAGGTGCGGCGGTCGGTGCGTCCGGTGGCGCGAACGTGCTGCCGGCGCTGGAAGCGCTTGACCGCGTGGACGGTGGCGCGGGTGTAGCGGCGGTCGACGGCCGCCTTCGGCAGGAGTCGCAGGCGGTGCAGGCGGCTCTCGAGCAGCATGACGCCCGCGCCCCGGCTGCCGCGCTGCAGGGCCCGCCCGGCGGCGTCGGCCGTGCCGGCGGTGAGCACCACCACTGTGGAGCCGAGCAGACCGGACACGACCACGAGGGCGAGGGCGCGGTTCAGGCGCACGGACATGCGTTCCGGGTCAGCCGTAGAAGTCTGCCGCGACGGCGGGGACGTCGGTGCACACCGCGTCGACGCGCAGGTCCCGCGCCCTCGCCAGCTCGGTCTTGTTCAGGGCGGTGTAGGTCCACACCTTCAGCCCGGCGTCGCGGTAGCGCACGACGTCGGCAGCGGTGAGGTGGTCCTGGCGTACGGCGATCGTCCCGGCCCCGGTCGCGCGCACGGCCGCGACCGTCGGCGGCCGGACCGCGGTGAGCATCAGCGGCAGGTCCGGTCGCAGGGCGTGCACCTGCGTCACGATGGGGGCGGTGAAGGACTTGAGCAGGGTGAGGTCCTCGAGGTGGTGACGCGCGATGATCGCGAACACGGTGCGCAGGTCGTCGTCGCTGACCTCGGGGTCCTTCAGCTCCGGGGCGATCCGCGCCCGCTCGGTCTCGGCGAACTGCGCGACCTCGGCGAAGGTGGGGATCGGCTGGTCGCCGGCGCGGCACGAGGCCCGCAGCGCGGCAGCCGTCCACTCCATGACCATGCCGGTGCAGTTCGTGGTGCGCTCCAGGGTCTCGTCGTGCATCAGCACCGGCACGTGGTCCGCGGTGAACTGCAGGTCGAACTCCAAGATGTCGGCGGAGCGGTGTCCGAGCCGCATCGCGGCGAGCGTGTTCTCCGGCACGCTCGGGTGCATGGTGCCGCGGTGGCCCACGACCAGGGGACTGGGCACGGTGGGTGCCGGAGCAGGAGTCGGTGCGGGCTTGGGGGCGGGCTTGGGGGCGGGCTTGGGGGCCGGCTTGGTGACCGGCCGGGACGTCGTCCGGGTGGCGCGTTTCGCGACGAGGTTCCAGGTGCGGCGGTCGGCGCGTCCGGTGGCGCGGAGGTGCTGCTGGCGCTGGAAGCGCTTGACCGCGCGCACGGTGGCGCGGGTGTAGCGGCGGTCGACGGCCGCCTTGGGCAGGAGTCCCAGGCGGTGCAGGCGGCTCTCGAGCAGCGTGACGGCCGGGCCCCGGCTGCCGCGCTGCAGGGTGCGCCCGGCGGCGTCGGCGGTGCCGGCGGTGAGCAGGACGAGGGCGGAGCCGAGCAGGCTGGTCACCGCGAGCATGGCGACGACGCGGCGCAGACGACGGTACATATCGGTACTTTCCGGACGGGAGTCTGGCCAGTGTAGGGACGGGGGGACCGCCGCGTGGACGGTTCTGGTGGATCACCCGGGCCGGTGGCTAGGTTGGGCGCGCGCACTCCCCGACGAAAGGGACCCGATGGCCCCCCGCGAGCACCTGCACAGCGTCGTCGCCAGCCTGCAGCCCGTCATCCACGGCGTCTCGGCCACGGACACGGCGGCGCCGACGCCGTGCTCCGACTGGGACGTGCACCGGCTCGCGGCGCACCTCATGGGCACCGTGGAGGCCATCCGCCGGGTGGGCGCGGGCGAGCCGCTCGACCGCGACGACCCGTGGGGCACCGGTGAGCGGGAGCTGCGCGAGGACTGGCGACGTGAGCTCAGCGACCTGCTCACGGCGTACGCCGCCGCGTGGAGCGACCCCGACGCCTGGGAGGGCGACGCCATGGACGGTGCCGTGCCCCGCCGGGCGATCGGCGACATGGGCTTCGCCGAGGTGCTGCTGCACGGCTGGGACCTGGCCCGTGGTTCGGGCCAGGAGGTCGAGTACGCCGACGACGCGGTGGCCGACGCTCTCGAGGTGATGGACCGGATCGGTCAGCAGGGCCGGGCCCAAGGGGCCTTCGGCGCCGAGGTGCAGGTCGAGGACGACGCCCCTGCGTTCCACCGCGTGCTGGCCCAGGCGGGCCGAGACCCCCACTGGGAGGCCTGAGGCGGGTCAGGGCTCCGTCGTGCGTGCCGCCCTGCTCACCCGCTTCGGCGGCCCGGAGGCCGTCGAGGTGCGCACCGTCGAGGACCCGGAGCCCGGAGCCGGCCAGCTGCGGGTCCGGGTGGCCGCCGCCGCCACGAACAACACCGACCTGTGGACGCGGGAGGGTGCCTACGGCCTGCCGGGGGACCCTGACGCCCTGGCCGGTTGGCTCGGCCCGGTCGAGTTCCCGAGGATCCAGGGCGCCGACGTGGCGGGCACGGTCGACGCGGTCGGCCCCGGGGTGGACCCCGCGCTGCAGGGTCGGCGGGTGCTGCTGGACCCGGCCACCTTCGCACCCCCGGACGAGGACGTGGCCGTCGGCGAGGAGCCGCGCCTGGTGGCCGTGCTCGGCAGTGAGTACGACGGCGGGTTCGCGGAGTACGTCGTGGTGGCGGCCGACCACGCTCATGACGTGAGCGGCTCACCGCTGGATGACGCCCAGCTCGCGTGCCTGCCGATCGCCTACGGCACCGCGATGGGGATGCTCGAGCGTGGCTCGGTCCGACCGGGGGAGACCGTGCTGGTCACCGGGGCCTCCGGCGGGGTGGGGCTCTCGGTCGTCGACCTGGCCGCGGCGCGCGGGTGCCGGGTGATCGCCCAGACCACCGCCGAGAAGTCCGACCTCGTGCGCGCGGCCGGTGCCGACCACGTCGTCGACCGGACGGCCGAGGGGCTGGGTGACCTCGCCCCGCACGGGGTGGACGCCGTCCTCGACGTCGTCGCGGGGCCGCAGGTCGGCGACCTGCTGGACCGGCTGCGGCCCGGAGGCCGGTGGGTGGTGGCCGGAGCCGTCGCCGGCGCGGTGGTGTCTCTCGACCTGCGTCGCCTCTACCTGCACAACCGACGGCTCGTGGGTTCGACCATGCACACGCCGGAGCACTTCGCCGCGCTGACCGAGCTGGCCCGCTCCGGTGCGGTGAGCCCGCGCGTGGCCGCCACCTACCCGCTGGAGGAGATCCACGCCGCCCACGCCGCGCTGGCCGAGCGTGCCCACGTGGGCAAGATCGTGGTGCTGCCCCACGACGCCGCGGGCTGAGCGCCGCGGCGGGCAGCGGTGCGCGTCCGTCGGGTGACACTCGTCGGAGCGGAGCGGCGTGCATGGCAGGCTGACCTCCGTGAGCACCGACCCCACCCTGCTCGACGACCTGGAGTGGCGCGGCCTGATCGCGCACGCGACCGACCGCGACGCCCTGCGAGCGGCCCTCGCCGAGGGCAGCGTCCGCTTCTACGTGGGCTTCGACCCCACGGCCCCCAGCCTGCACATGGGCAACCTGGTGCAGCTGCTCACCGCCCGGCGCCTCCAGCAGGCCGGGCACACGCCGTACGCACTGGTCGGCGGCGCGACCGGCATGATCGGTGACCCGCGCGAGTCGGGGGAGCGCACCCTGAACTCCTTGGACACCGTCAAGGAGTGGGTGGAACGGGTCCGCCGCCAGATCGAGCCGTTCCTCGACTTCGAGGGCCCGACGGCGGCCACGATGGTCAACAACTACGACTGGACCGCCAGCCTCTCGACCATCGACTTCCTGCGCGACATCGGCAAGCACTTCCCGGTCAACCGGATGCTGGCCCGCGACGTCGTCCGCAGCCGGCTCGAGGCCGGGATCAGCTACACCGAGTTCAGCTACATCCTGCTGCAGTCCATGGACTTCCTGAACCTCTACCGCGACCACGGGGTGACCCTCCAGTTCGGCGGGTCGGACCAGTGGGGCAACCTCACCGGCGGGGTCGAGCTGATCCGCCGTGCCGACGGGGGACGGGCGCACGCCTTCGCGACGCCGCTGGTCACCAAGTCCGACGGCACCAAGTACGGCAAGACCGAGGGCGGGGCGCTGTGGCTCGACGCGGAGATGATGTCGCCGTACGCG